>JAYRJQ010000032.1:0-30309 GCA_041906185.1 Burkholderiaceae bacterium | reverse complement strand
CAACTACATCGAGATGTTCTACAACCCCAAGCGCCGTCACGGCACTGCCGGCGATACTTCGCCCGCAGAGTTCGAGCGACGCCATTCCCAACGGCTCAAAGGTGTCTAGGGAATCCGGGGCGATTCATTCCCTTTCGCGAGCGCTTCGAGTGAGTTGGATCTTGGCCGACTACCTCCGATTCACGTTCGGGCGCCGATATCGGCACGCAGCGGGCTCGTATCTTGTGAGCGACCAACAAGAGACCGGCACCGCCAGCCAACAAGAGCAGTCCCAGGGGCAAGAGCTTTCCAAATACAGCGGCCATCGGCGTCGCCTTCAAGGCGAACGGCAGTACCGTCACCAACAAACCCATGCCGAGGATGTTGATGCCGGCTTTTTCCAATTTGCGCGTCTGGCGCGCTGCTGACTTTGATCGTTTTGCCACTGGGGCCTCCCTTTGGCGCGCGATCATAGCTAGCGGGCAATTGAATGCGCGAAAGCACGGGACTACGGGGCCGGATCAACAGTCGACGCCACATCAATCGTGCGCTGAGGTCGATTCGAATTCGTTCAAGTTCTACGGCATCGGCCCACATGGCGATCGTGCCGGTTCATCGCACAGGCTAACGCGCATTGATGACGTCAAGACACGGCGCCACGCTGGGCATTGGGAGGCCCTTGCAAGGAAGAGGCCCACTGGTGATAAACCGCCCGCGCCATGCGCTGCAATTGAAGCGTGCGCGCCGGAAGGTCTCGCAACATGTCACCCCACCGCTGCACCGCCGGACCACGCAGCCCTTCGACCTCTGCCCGCCCGGCTTCGCACCAGCGTCGCAGGCCCGACTCGCTGATTTCCAGATGGCACTGGAAACCCAGATGCGGCCCCAGCGCGAAGGCCTTGTTCAGGCAATGAGTCCCGAAGAGCAGGCGCCGCGCGCCGCGGGGGATCTCGAAGGTGTCGTAGTGCCAGTTGAACACCTGCAACTCCTGCGCCCCGCAGAAAAGGCGTCGCCCCTCCGGCGTGACCCAGACGCGGGACCAGCCGACGTTGGGCCAGGCGTTGCGGCTGACCTGGGCACCGGCCGCCATCGCGAGTTGCTGCGCGCCGAAGCAGTGGGCCAGCACGGGCACCTCGTGTTGCAGCGCCTGCTTCAGAACATCGCGCTCGGCGGCGATCCATGACAGTGGGTCATGCACGCTGTGGTCGCATCCCAGCGCTGCGATTCCCGCGAACTCCCGAACATCAACCGGGATTCGGTCCCCCTGGTCAGGCCGGATGACCACCGTCTCAAGGCCTTGGTCGTGGAGGCATTGCTGGAGGAAGTCGGGGCCCTGCAGGTCTTCGTGTTGCAGGATGAGGATGGCTCTCATGAGGGCGGCCCGGGCCTGGCGCGGGCGGTGTTGCGATGAGGAGCAATCTATCGAGCGCGCCCTCAAGGCCCTGCAGAGATTGGGCCCACGGCCATCAAGATGTCGTCAAGGCCAGTACCGACCGCTCAAGGCACCAGCCGATACCCCACCGCCGTCTCCGTCATGAGATGCTTGGGGCTCGCCGGCTCCGCCTCCAGCTTCTGCCGCAGATTGCCCATATAGACCCGCAGGTAGTGGCTGCTGTCGGTGTGGCTGGGGCCCCAGACGGCCTTGAGCAGCTGGCCGTGCGTAAGCACCTTGCCCGCATTGGCCACCAGGTGCGTCAGCAGGCGGTACTCGGTAGGCGTCAGGTGCACCGGCTGGCCGGCGCGCAGCACGCGGCGGTGCACCAGGTCCACCTCGACCTCGCCGAAGCGGAAGACAGGGAGCGCTGCCTCCTGCCCACGCGTGGTCGTCGCCAGGCGACGCTGGCATACGCGCACCCGCGCCATCAGCTCGCCGATGCCGAAGGGCTTGCTCAGGTAGTCGTCGCCGCCGGCATCGAGGGCGGCGATCTTGTCGGCCTCGTTGCTTCGAGCCGAGAGCACGATGACCGTGACGTGGGACCAGCTGCGCAGGTCGCGCAGGTAGTTGAGGCCGTCGCCATCGGGCAGGCCCAGATCGAGGATGACGAGGTCGGGGTGGCGCGTGCCGGCGTCGATCAGGCCCTGTCGCAGGGTCTCGGCCTCATGGACGACCCAGCCCTCGGTCTCCAGGGCCAGACGCACGAAGCGTCGGATGCTGGGCTCGTCCTCAACGATCAGGGCAACGGGATGGGGTTCACTCATGGTGCTCAGGCAGGTCAGCTTCCATGGCCTCCAGCGAAGGCGGCGTGCCACGGGGCAAGGCTATTTTGAAGGCGGCGCCGCCCAGCGCGCTGCGCTCGGCCCAGATGCGTCCGCCATGGGCATCGACGATGGCGCGGCAGATGGCCAGGCCCAGGCCCACGCCGGGCGTGCTGGACTCCTTCTCGCCGCGGCTGAATTTGTTGAAGAGCTGCTCCTCGCGGCCCGCGGGCAGGCCAGGGCCGTCGTCCTCCACGCTCAGCACGACCTGGTCCGGGTCGGCGCTGGCGCTCAGCATGAGCTGTGATCCAGGCGGCGTGTACTTGGCCGCGTTCTCGAGCAGGTTGCATAGGACCCGCTCCATCAGTGCGGCGTCCAGGTGCAGTAGCGGCAGGTCCGGCGGCAGGCGCATCTGCAGGCGATGCCGGGCCAGGCTGTCGCCCAGGATCTGCAGCGAGGTGCCGACGACCTCCTCCAGCGGCTGCCACTGCCGGTTGAGCTGCAGGCTGCCGCTCTCCAGGCGCGCCATGTCCAGAAGGTTGTTGACCATCGCGCCCACGCGCTTGGACTGCTGTTGCAGGGTCCGGCTCAGCTCCAGGGCCGGCATCGGCAGGCCTGGCAGGGTCTCCAAGGTCTGCGAGAGACCATAGAGCACCGCCAAGGGCGTGCGCAGGTCATGCGAGAGCGCCGAGAGCAAGGAGTTGCGCAGGCGCTCGGACTCGATCTGCACCAGGGCCTGCTGGGCCACCTCCACGTAGTGCACCCGTTCCAGGGCCTGGCCGATGATGCGGCCGCAGGTGGCCAGCTGGGCGCTCAGCTCGGGCTGCAGCACGGTGCCCAGCGCGCGCGGCCTCAGCGCCATCACGCCGCGCAGGCGCATGGGGGCTTCCAGCGGGAGGTAATGCCAGGGGCAGCCGGGCAGGGTATCGGTCGAGAGCCCGGCCGCCTGGCGGTGGTCCAGGGCCCAGCGAGCCGTGCCGGCGTCCGGCCGTTCGGCCTCACCCAAGGCCGTTTCGCGCGGCGAGGCTTTCAGCTGCTCGTGGAGGTCCAAGGTGTAGATCAAGACCTGACCCTGCACCTCGCGCGCCAGCGTCCGCTCGGCCACTTCCAGCACCTGCTCGGTCTGCAGGGCACCGGCCAGGTCGCTGGTCAGCTCGAAGAGCAGTCGCGCGCGGCGCTCGCGCTCGGAGGCCACCAGGGCCTGGTAGCGCAGGCCGGCAGTCAGCTGGCCGGTCAGCAGACCCACGGCCAGCATCACGGCAAAGGTCAGCAGGTACTGGACGTCAGAGACCGCGAAGCTGAGCTTGGGCTCGACGAAGAAGAAGTCGAACAGGCCCACGCTCAGGAAACTGGCCAGGACCGCAGGGCCCCTCCCCTGCTTCCAGCCGACCCACAGCACGGCCAGGAGGAAGACCATCACGATATTGGTCTGCGCGAAGGCCCATTGCAGCGGCCAGCAGAGCACGGCCGCGCCGACGCAGGCAGCGGCGGTGAGGCCATAGCGGCGAAGGCGCTGCAGGGCGAGCTCGGTCTGTGCGGCAGAGGTCAGCGGCAGTTCAGCGCGCGCGGGCGTGCGTCGAGCCACCGTCATCACGTCCAGGTCGGGGCTCATGGCCTCCAGGGCGCGGGCCAGCGTCTGGTGGCCCAGCCAACGCTGCCAGGCCGGCAGGGGCTGCGCACGGCCCAGCACCAGAGTCGACAGGTTGTGCTGGCGCGCATGGTCTTGCAGGGCCTGGGCAACGGACTGGGCACTGAGCACCGAGGTCTCGGCGCCGAGCTCGTGGGCCAGGCGCACGGTGCGCAGGATGCGCTCGCGCTGCGCGTCCGGCAGGCGGCTGAGCCGCGGGGTTTCCACATAGACCGCATGCCAGCTGACGTTGAGCTGCTGCGCCAGGCGGGCCGTCTCCCGCACCACGCCATCGTCCGAGGGGTCTGGGCCGATGGCGCACAGCAGCGCCGCCTCGGTCTTCCAGACCTCGCTGACCCGCTGGTTGCTGCGCCAGGCCTGGACGTCGTCCTCGACCCGGTCCGCCGTGCGCCGCAGCGCCAGCTCGCGCAGGGCCATCAGGTTGCCCTTGCGGAAGAAGTGCTGGGCGGCACGCTCGGCCTGCGCGCCCATGTAGACCTTGCCTGCGGCGAGCCGCGCGAGCAGCTCGTCGGCCGGCGTGTCCACCATCACGACCTCGTGGGCGGCGTCGAAGAAGGTGTCGGGCAGCGTCTCCTGCACGCGCACGCCGGTGATGCCGCCGACGATGTCGTTGAGGCTCTCCAGATGCTGGACATTGAGCGTGGAGTAGACGTTGATGCCGTTGGCCAGCAGCTCCTCCACGTCCTGCCAGCGCTTGGGGTGGCGCGAGCCCGGCACATTGGAGTGGGCCAGCTCGTCCACCAGGACCAGGGCGGGCTTGCGCGCCAGGGCGGCGTCCAGGTCGAACTCCGGCAGCGTCTTGCCGCGGTACTCGACGGCCTTGAGCGGCAGCTGCGGCAGCCCCTCCAGCAAAGCCTGCGTCTCGGCCCGGCCATGGGTGACGACGATGCCCGCAAGCACGTCCACGCCGTCCGCCTGCAGCTTGCGCGCGGCGGCCAACATGGCGTAGGTCTTGCCCACGCCGGCCGAGGAGCCGAAGTAGACGCGCAGCCGGCCGCGGCTGGCCTCGCGGTCCTGCTGGTCGATCTGCGCGAGCAGGGCGTCGGGGTCGGGGCGTTGCTCGCTCATCAGAGCCATCCCGCACGCCGGAAGCGCCACCACAGCAGGCCGCACACACTGACGATCAAGCCCAGCGCCGCAGGATAGCCCCAGGCCCACTTGAGCTCCGGCATCTGCTCGAAGTTCATGCCCCAGATTCCCGCGAAGGCCGTGGCCACCGCGAAGATGCCGGCCCAGGCTGCCAGGCGCTTGGTGACGGCGCTGTCGTCGATGGCGACCATGGAGAGGTTGGCCTGGATGGCCGTGGCCAGGGTGTCGCGCACGGACTCGATGGCGGCATGGATGCGCGCCAGATGGTCCGCTACGTCGCGGAAGTACTCGGTCGTGCGGCTGCACAGCAGGGGCACGCGCCCGCCGTGCAGCTTGGACAGCATCTCCAGCATGGGCGCCACCGCGCGGCGCAGGCGCATCAGGCGGCGCTTGAGCTCGTAGAGGCGCTTGATGTTGTCCAGCTGCGCGCCGGGCGTGAAGATGCTCTGCTCGATCTCCTCCAGCTCGGACTCCAACTGGTCGACGATGGGGAAGTAGCGGTCCACCACGGCGTCCATCAAGGCATAGAGCACGAAGCTGGGGCCCTGCATCAGCAGGTGCGGCTCGCGCTCGCAGCGCTCGCGCACGCCCAGGAAGTGCAGGCGGCTGCCGCTGCGCACCGAGATCACGAAGTTCGACCCGCAGAACACGGCCACCTCGCCGATGCTGAGATCGGCATCGACCCAGTCCACCAGGTGCATCACCGCGAAAACCAGCTCCCCGTACTCCTCGACCTTGGGCCGCTGGTGCCCATGTGTGGCATCTTCGACAGCGAGTTCGTGCAGATGGAACAGGCGCTGGAAGGGCTGCAGTTCCTCCGCCGAGGCGTCTCGCAGGGCAATCCAGACAAAGGTGTTGTGGTCCGACAGATGCCGGCCCAGCGTGGCTTCGTCGTAGGGCGAAAAGTCCTCGACCTTCACCCCGGAGCGGTAGGCGGCGCAGTTGATCAGCATGGTTGCATTGTCAGTCGGCGAAGGCCGTCCGGTGCGTCGATGGGGCGTCCTTCATCCTGCGCCCTGCCTCAGAAGGTCTTGCCTACGCTGAGCACCAGCCCCGCCTTGCCAATGCGCTTGGCGTCCTGGCCGGCGGCGTTGCCCACCTGGTACAGGGCCTTCTTGGCGTCGGTGGCGATGAGGGCCGCCGTCCAGTTCAGGCCCAGCATCTCCTTGGCCAACGAGAGCTTGAGGTCGGTGTAGGACAGGTCGCCGTAGTGGCGCACCTCGGTGCGACCCACATGGGCGCCGAGGGTCAGGCCTTGCCCGAGGTCCAGCGTGTAGTTCAGATCCAGGTAGAAGGTGCCCTTGGAGGCGCCGTTGGCATCCAGGGCGCTGAAGTAGGTGTAGCCGGCGGTATCGCCATTTAGGCCGAAGTAGTCGGTCACGGCATAGGAGAGCTTGCCGCTGAAGGCGCCCAGGCTCAGGCTGGCGTAGAGCTCCAGGTTGTCATAGCGCTTGTCCGTGGCGACGCCGGGCGCGCTGTTGAGACGCGCGCCAGGGTAGACGTAGGCCAGGGCGCCGAGATCGAGCGTGGCGTCGCCTATCACGGGCAGCTTCAAGCCGCCGTAGAGATCCAGCTCGAGGCCGGCGCCGTTGTTGTAGCTGTTGCCGGAGACGTTGGAGGCCCAGGTGCCGGCATACCAGCCGCTCTTGTGTGCGTAGTCAAAGCCGCCCTGCACGGCGGGCAGGGCCCAGGTCTGGCTGATGCCGCGGAAGCGGTAGTCACTGACCAGGCTCAGGTTGCCGGTGAGGCTGTGCTCGGGCGTGGGCGCGGAATCGTTGCCTTGCGCCTGGCTGGCCAGCGAGGTCGAGAGCAGGAGGCCGAGTGTCAGAAGGGGAAGCTTGTTCATGTCAGATCGAGAGTCAGCGCGGCGGCCAGCGACGCAAGGCCGCTGGCACCGCCAGGGGTTCAGAAAAAGAGGGTTCGATGAAGGGCGCGGGAGCTGGAGCTGAGTCAGCCTTGCCTGGCACGGTCCAGGGCCAGGTTGAGCTTCAGCACATTCACCCGGGGCTCACCGAGCACGCGCAGGTCGGTGGGCTCGGTGTGGGCCTCGATCAGGCGTTGCACCTCCTTGACGGACAGGCCGCGCTCGCGGGCCACACGCGGCGCCTGGTAGCGCGCAGCGGCCAGGCTGATATGCGGGTCCAGGCCGCTGGCCGACGCGGTGACGAGATCCACCGGCACCGGCGCGGCGTTACCTGGATCCGCTGCACGCAGCGCCTCCACGCGCGCCTTGACGGCCTCCTCCAGTGCAGGGTTCAGCGGCCCCTGGTTGGAGCCGGACGAGTTGGCCGCGTTGTGGCTCATCGGCCCGGTCGCCGAGGGGCGACCCCAGAAGTACTTGGGGCTGGTGAAGGACTGGCCGATCAGCTCGGAGCCGATCAGCTGCCCCTTCTCCTCGATGAGCGAGCCATTGGCCTCCTTGGGCATGGTCAGCTGGGCGATGCCCGTCACGGCCAGCGGGTAGAGCAGCCCGGTCACGGCCGAGAGCAGCAGCAGGCTCACGAGTGCAGGTCGCAGATGTTGTTTCATGATGGATATCCTCAGACCAGGTGCAGGCCGACCAGGATCAGGTCGATGGCCTTGATGCCGATGAAGGGCACGACGAGGCCGCCCAGGCCGTAGATCGCGAGGTTGCGGCGCAGCAGGGCCGCCGCACCGATGGCGCGGTAGCTGACGCCCTTCAGGGCCAGGGGGATGAGGGCGATGATGATCAGCGCATTGAAGATCACCGCCGAAAGGATGGCCGAGGCCGGGCTGTGCAGCTGCATCACGTTGAGCGCCTGCAGCTGCGGGTACACGCCCACGAACATGGCCGGGATGATGGCGAAGTACTTGGCGACGTCGTTGGCGATGGAGAAGGTCGTCAGCGAGCCGCGCGTCATCAGCAACTGCTTGCCCGTCTCCACGATCTCCAGCAACTTGGTGGGATTGGAGTCCAGGTCCACCATGTTGCCGGCCTCCTTGGCTGCCTGCGTGCCGCTGTTCATGGCCACGGCCACGTCGGCCTGCGCGAGGGCGGGGGCGTCGTTGGTGCCGTCGCCGGTCATGGCCACGAGGCGGCCTTCGCTCTGGTAGTCGCGGATCATCTTCAGCTTGGCCTCTGGCGTGGCCTCGGCCAGGAAGTCGTCCACGCCGGCCTCGGCGGCGATGGCGGCGGCAGTGAGCTTGTTGTCGCCGGTGATCATCACCGTCTTGATGCCCATGCGGCGCAGCTCAGCGAAGCGCTCCTTGATGCCGCCCTTGACGATGTCCTTGAGCTCGACGACGCCCAGCACGCGGGAACCATCGCTCACGACGAGAGGCGTGCTGCCCAGGCGGGCCACGTCGTCCACCGCCTGCTGCACCTCGGCGGGATAGCGCGCGCCCTGCGCCTCGACATGGCGGCGGATGGCATCGGCCGCGCCCTTGCGGATGCTGCGCAGCGGGGTGCTGGCGGTCTGCAGGTCGATGCCGCTCATGCGGGTCTGGGCTGTGAAAGGCACGAACTGGGCACCGAGGCTGGCGAACTCGCGCTCGCGCAGACCGTAACGCTGCTTGGCCAGCACGACGATGCTGCGGCCCTCCGGCGTCTCATCGGCCAGCGAGGCCAGCTGAGCGGCATCGGCCAGCTGCATCTCGGTCACGCCCGGCGCCGGCAGGAAGCGGCTGGCCTGGCGGTTGCCCAGGGTGATGGTGCCGGTCTTGTCCAACATCAGCACATCCACGTCGCCCGCCGCCTCGACGGCGCGGCCCGAGGTGGCGATGACATTGGCCTGCATCATGCGGCTCATGCCTGCCACGCCGATGGCCGAGAGCAGTGCGCCAATGGTGGTGGGGATCAGGCAAACCAGCAGGGCCACCAGCGCGGTGATGGACACCACGGTGCCGCTGCCCGCGGCCTCCACGCTGAAGATGGAGAAGGGCAGCAAGGTCACGGTCACGACCAGGAAGACCACGGTCAGCGCCACCAGCAGGATGGTCAGCGCGATCTCGTTGGGTGTCTTCTGGCGCTTGGCGCCTTCCACCATGGCGATCATGCGGTCCAGGAAGGACTCACCCGGGTTGACCGCGATGCGCAGCACCAGCCAGTCCGAAAGCACGCGGGTGCCGCCCGTGACTGAGGCGAAGTCGCCGCCCGACTCGCGGATCACCGGGGCCGATTCGCCCGTGATGGCGCTCTCGTCCACCGAGGCCACGCCTTCGATCACCTCCCCGTCCAGCGGGATCAGGTCGCCCGCCTCCACGAGCACCACATGGCCCTTGCGCAGCTCGTCGGACTGGACCGGGTGCCAGCGCGCGCCATGCCGCGGCTCCTCCAGCTTCTTGGCCCAGGCCTTGGTCTTGAGACCGCGCAGCGAGGCGGCCTGAGCCTTGGAGCGGCCCTCCGCCATGGCTTCGGCGAAGTTGGCGAAGAGCACGGTGAACCACAGCCACAGGGCGATGGCCAGCATGAAGCCCGAACCCTCGCTACCGGCCACGGCCGGATCACCCAGGCTGGCGAGCCACAGGCCGGTGGTCAGCAGGCTGCCCGCGTAGACCACGAACATCACCGGGTTGCGCCACTGGATGCGCGGGTCCAGCTTGGCGATGGATTGGCCCAGGGCCTGCTTCACCAGGGCCGGGTCCAGCAGGGAGGCGCTGCTCGTTGTTAAGCTTGTTGCAGTTGTCGAATTGCTCATGATGATTCCTCAGGCGGTCCAGAGCATCAGCTGCTCGACGATGGGGCCCAAGGCCAGGGAAGGCACGTAGTTGAGGAGGCCGACCAGCAGCACGACGCCGATCAGCAAGGCCACGAAGAGCGGGCCGTGAGTGGGCAGCGTGCCGTTGCCGGTGGGGATGCGCTTCTTGGCCGCCAGGCTGCCCGCAAGGGCCAGCACCGGCACGATGACGCCGAAGCGGCCCAGCCACATCACGACGCCCAGCAGGGTGTTGTAGAAGGGTGTGTTGGCCGAGAGGCCGGCAAAGGCGGAGCCGTTGTTGTTGCCGGCCGAGGTCAGCGCATAGAGGACCTCGGAGAAGCCATGGGCGCCCGGGTTGGCGATGCCGGCCTTGCCGTCCGCCGCGAGCACCGCCACGGCCGTGCCCAGCAGCACGACGAGCGGCGTGACGAGGATGGCGATGGAAACCATCTTCATCTCGTGGCTCTCGATCTTCTTGCCCAGGTACTCGGGCGTGCGGCCGATCATCAGCCCGGCGATGAAGACCGCGAGGATGGCGAAGACCAGCATGCCGTAAAGGCCCGTGCCCACGCCGCCGAAGACCACCTCGCCCAGCTGCATCATCACCAGGGGGACCATGCCGCCGATGGGCGTCAGCGAGTCGTGCATGGTGTTCACGGCGCCGCAGGAGGCCGCCGTCGTGACCACGGCGAAGAGGCTGCTGGCGTTGATGCCGAAGCGTGTCTCCTTGCCTTCCATATTGCCGCCGGACTGCTCCGCGGTGAGGCGCTGGTCCACCTGCAGGGCCTGCAGGCGCGGGTTGCCGGTCTGCTCGGCGGCGGTCTCGGGAATCACCCCGGCGATGAAGAGCAGACTCATCGCCGCGAGGATGGCCAGGCCCTGGCGCCAGTCCCCCACCAGCTGACCGAAGCTGAAGCACAGCGCGGCCGGGATCAGGAAGATGGCCAGCATCTGGGCGAAGTTGCTCAGCGGCGTGGGGTTCTCGAAGGGATGGGCCGAGTTGGCGTTGAAGAAGCCGCCACCGTTGGTGCCCAGCATCTTGATGGCCAGCTGTGAGGCCACCGGGCCCATGGCCAGCTGCTGGGTCGTAGACTCGGCCGCCTCGGTCAGCGGCTCGCCCTTCTCGTTCTTCAAGGGCTGACCGTCGGCGCCCAGGCGCGGGGCGTCGTAGTGGTTGACCTCCAGCGTGTGGGCGTCCTGGTAGGCGTCCAGGTTCTGGATCACGCCCTGGCTGACGAAGAAGAGCGCGAAGACGAAGGACAGCGGCAGCAGCAGCCACAGCGTGATGCGGGTCAGGTCTTGCCAGACGTTGCCCACGTCCCCGCTGAGCTTGCGCGAGAAGCCGCGGATCAGCGCGAAGACCACGGCGATGCCGCTGGCCGCCGACAGGAAGTTCTGCACCGTCAGCGCCAGCATCTGGGTCAGGTAGCTCATGGTGGACTCGCCGCCGTATCCCTGCCAGTTGGTGTTGGTGACGAAGCTGATGGCCGTGTTGAAGGCCGAGTCCGGGCTGATGGCGCCCATGCCTTGCGGGTTCAGCGGCAGCAGGTGCTGCAGGCGCTGCAGGCCGTAGACCGCCAGCACGCCCAGCAGGCTGAAGACCAGCAGGCCGAGGGCGTAGTGCCGCCAGTGCATGCCCTCGTCGGGCTTGACGCCGGCCAGGCGCAGCAGGCCGCCTTCGACCCGCAGCATCCAGCGCGGCAGCCGCCCCTCGGCCAGGGCCGAGAGCCAGCGCGACAGCGGCCAGGCCGCCGCCAGGAGGACGCCCATGTAGAGCGCAAGTTGGATCCAGGCAGAGGTGCTCATTCAGAACTCCTCCGCGCGCAACAGCGCATAGACCAGGTAGACGAACAAGGCCGCGGCCAGCAGGCCGCTGATCCAGTACAGCGCACTCATGACTTCTTCTCCAGCCGATGACTGGCCAGGGCGAGGCCAGCGGCCAGCGCGAACAGCGCCAGGCTCAGGCCCAAAAACACTCCGTCCATAGACACTCTCAACAAGGGGTTGTGTGATGTCAGGAGGGTAGGTTTGGGGGCGTCAAGGCGGTGTAGAAGGTCGGAGGGTGGGTATAAAGATTGCGTAAAGAGGGTCGGGCTTTGGCCTTGGGAAGTGGCAGGTCAGCCCGACCAGCCAGTCAATCATCACTAAGTGACGCAGCGGGTGGACTCCCACTCGATCTACACGGAGCATGCTCGTCAGCTGAATCCTTGACTCGTCCAGGTTCCGCGGCAACGCCATCAGCTCCTGCGTAGCCCTCAGTGGCCGCACGTGCTCGAGGAAGTCTTGTGCGGCAACTGCCAGTTTCAGCCGACCACTGGTTGAAGCCAACCCTCGGGCGATGAGTTTCTGGCGATAGATGCGCTTGAGCACCTCGCCATCCAAGTGCAGCACTTCGCGCTGTTCGATCAGCTCGACGACAAGCTTGCCGAGCCGGGATAGGCCTTCGTCGGCGTCATGGCGCGGTGTTTCACTCCTGGGCAGCCAAGCGTGTTGTCTATTGAGCGTCGGCAACTGCCACTGGAATCGCGCCACGCCATTGGTCTTGGTTGCGGATTCCAGCAGGCGTTCGCCATGCGTCAAGCAGACCCAGACCCCGGGGTACTGGTGATCCAAATGCCACCAAGCCCATCCGTAGGTAGCGATGTCTTCGGCGATGCACGCAGGGCATGCCTTCAGCGGGTGATGCGCTCGGAAGCGGCTCGTCAGAAGTCCCAGGCGGAATTTGAGATGCGCCACTGACGAGCTGGCCATCGCCGCGATGGCTTCATCCAGTTTGGCGGGACTCAGGAAAGGGCGGTAGAAGCGAAGAAGGGTTCGCTCGAGCGCGATGGACTTGACGTCGCCGAGCAGTCCTGCCGTGTTCTGCTCGAACTCATGCAGGCCGCTCGAGAAGTCGTGCTGATAGCCCTGCCGACGACGCCCGAACAGGACGTCCGCCGTTTGATCTGCCGTTCGATGGCCCCACAGGCGGTGGAGCCGGCTGACAAGGCTGAAGAGGGTCTCGCCCGGGAGCCACTGAAGCAGCTCCCGGTGCAGGCGTTCGGCACCGGCCGCAGGGACGAGCTTGTTCCCGCAATCCGGCTTTCGGTCGCCAGGCCGCATGGAGACTCAGCCCGTGTTTACGACTTTAATTGCCTGTTTACGACTTTAATTGCCAGAAACAAGACGTTGAATACCTAACGTTGTGGGAATTTTCTGCAATTTACTCTCATAATGCGGCGTGCACTGGAAGTCCAACCCTCTTTTGTACCCGCCGCATCTCAGAAGCCGCATTAAGTGCCGACGCGGGATCGGGAGCGGTTCCGCCTACGTCCCTTGGCTGAAGGTTAGAGACGTGCCGTCGCAGGGCACCTGCGTCGTGTGCCGTGGGGTCCATAGCGAGAGATCGCATCATCTACTGTCAGAGCTCGAGGCAATCTACTTCTATTTGCTGGAGCGACGGCCCAACACTGTCGAGATCCGAGAGCAGTGGCCCATCCTGGACATCGACCGAACCATCGAGTTGTGCGCTCAGTTCGGCGTGCGTCAACGCATGCGAAATGGCCTTCCCGAGCCGTTCACCATCGACTTCCTGATTACCGAGCGGATCGATGGCAAGCTCAAGCACCGGGCCGCTAGCATCAAGTCCCCCGAAGACGCAAAGAGCCCCGCAGTACGCCAGCGGCTCGCAGTCGAGCATGCCTGGTGCGAAGAACGGGGCATTCCATGGACGCTAGTGAAGACGGAGCGATTTGACAAGACGATGCTCGAAAACCTTCGTTTCCTGCGCACCTGGTTCCGGCACCGGTATGCCCCCAATGCGCTATTGGAGAACCGTTTCATGGTGCTGTTCACCCTCCACTACGCCGCCAATCAGCCGCTGAGCGAGTTGCTTGCGTACCTTTCGCGGCTGCTTCGCCAGCCCGTGACCTTGATAACGGACGTGTTCCGTTATTGCGCCTGGTCTGGCCAGATCCGCCCTTCGTTGGCTCATGCGCTGGCGCTTGACTCACCCGTTATCCTGGCCGAGGCTCTGGTGCATGCCTGAGTTCCAGGCACGATCAGATCATCCGGCACCGGTTCCCGGCATGGTGCTACGTATCGGGACGGAATCTCCTCGGTATTTGCGGCTCACTCACGTTTTCACGACATGCGTCTATGGGATGTGGGTCGGAGAGCCCGAAGCCGCCAGATACGCGCGCCGGCCCACTGCGATACCGATGACGGAACTGCACGCTCTAGCAAATGCACCGTCCTCTACGTGGGGCCGGATCTCCCTCCCGCCTGCGTTATCGACTGAGCCTGAAAAGGATTCCGACAAAGCAGTCTTGCTCGAGAGTGCATGGGCTCTCATCGAGCCACTGGTTCATGCGCTGCAACGTGAGCCGAACCTATCACGCCGGTTCTTCACAGCACTGATTCGCCAACACGCGGAGCAGACGGGCTCGAGCCAGTCCACACTACTACGAACCTTGTTGAGGTACTACTACTTCGGTGGCACCCGTCTCGCACTGCTTCGGCTCCCCTCGGGCAGCAAGCCCGGACAAGGGGCTTACGCCAACAGTTCTGGAGCAGACCGCCCTACCGCGCGGCGTCGCGGACGCCAGCCCTCGTTGGCCCAGGAACTGGGGCGCAACGAATTTGTCGTTCGATCTGAGGACATTGAGGACATGGTCGCATGCTTCAGGCGACTACTGGGCAGGGGGCCGGCCTTCAAGACCTCAGCGCACGAGGACTACTTGGCCAACGAGTTTCGTACCAGGCATCGAGCGCTATACAACACATACCTTGCCGGCCGAGTGCCCGAACCCGTCACAGCCCGGCAGTTCCGCTACTACATCGACGGGCATCTGCGCGTTGGCGAGGACTTGGCCAGGAACATCCGCACCCACGCACGCAACCCGGGCCACCTCGGCTCCGTGCGTGCAGCCGGCCCGGGGGAGATCTATGAGATCGACGCTACCGGCGGGCGGCTGTACCTAGTCTCTAGCGACGACCCTCCGGTGCAGGTTGGAAAGCCCACCATCTATCTGCTCGTCGACCGCTGGAGCCGCTTCGTCGTTTCAGCGTATCTCTCGCTACGACCGGCCTCCTACGAGGAAGTGCGTCATGCCTTGCTAATCGCCTTTACATCGAGGGACGCCCGATTTCATCGGCTTGGCATCAACGTGAATGACGAACGCTGGCCCGTCGGACGCATGCCGGCAGCCATCTGTCCTGACCGTGGCGCCGACTTTATGAGCGAGTCAATGGAGCAGAGCGTTGTGAACGATCTGCGCATCGACCTAACCCCACTGCCGCCGCTATGTCCGGATGGCAAAGCCATTGTGGAGCGACTGATCCGCGAGCTCAAGCGTCGGATGGCAGCCAGTGGCATCAACGGGGTCTACGCCGATCGTCCGTTGGATCCCAGGGGCAAGCGGACGGCGCGCAAGGCAGCCGCCGTGGCAGTGCGCACGCTGTCTGACGCCTACCGACTGCTGGTCGACATCATTGTCGACCACAACAATCGCCCTCACCGCACACTGCGCCGCAGGCGGGCACTCACCCAGGCCGGAGTTCGTCCCACGCCGCGGGATGCCTACCTTTGGGGGCTGCAGCACATTACCGGCCTGCGGTCGGCGCCGCTCAGCGAGGATGACTATGAGCGCCTGCTTCTGAGCCGCGACAAGGCCAGCATCGCCAATGGCGTGCTCAGTTACAAGAGCCGTCCCTACTTGCCCGACAACGAACAGGCTGCGGATCTGGCGCGCCACTCAACAAAGAGACCGAAGTCCGTGGATGTCAGGCTCGACAAGACGCTGCCGACACAGATCTACGTTCCGACTGCGCAAGGGACTTGGGCGCGCTTTCAAATGTCAGCCGGGGTTGCCACCGAAATCGCCGGCATCTCGTTGGATGAGGAAGAAGCCATGGCGAGCCGCACGGCCCTGCTGTGGGCACGCGCCGATCACGAAGGGCGGATCGCGCGCCTCTCCAAGAGGAATGCCAAGCGACCTCCCTCGCCGATGGCTGCAGCGCCAAAGTCGGCATCAGGACCGAATCTGGCAGACATCGATGCCAGGACCAGCGGCCCAGCCGCCAAGCCCCGCACCGGCCAGCCTGCTGCAGCCAATCTTCCTCAGGACCAGCAGGCCGCGGCGAGGAACAAGGAGACGGCTCGGATGAAGGCGGACCTCCGCGGAAAGTCGGAGGATCTGCCGTTAGATGCCTCCGCACAGGAAGAGGCAGCAGCACGGGAATGGGTGCAAATGGAAGCCGAAGAGCGCCAGCGCAACCTCGCCGCGATACGCAAGCATAGGATCCAACGTTGAGTCAGACAGAGATCGAACCCGCTGTCCACGCAGCCGTCTACGGCGACACTGGTGTCACCCGCTTTGCCGGGAATCCCTTCATTGAGGCGCTACCGCCCATCGAGCAAACCAAGCTCGAGTTCCTCACCCTGCTGTCGCACTACCCACCCCGCCCCTCTGCCGCGACGCGCAAGGCCGGCGAAGTCGTGCGCATCATGGAGTTGTCGGCGGTGAACGACTTAGTCTTCCCGTTTCCCGAATACCAGAAGGCCGGACTAGCGCTAGCGACCATGATGCGGGACACCTATGTCGCGCGCAACCCGCTGTCCGTGCTCGACCGGCAAAGGCGTCACGCCCTGGCCACCGGGGGCCAGGATGGATTCCCGTTCCCAGCCAACTGGAAATCATCCGCCAAGGGACACTTCATGATGGCAGTGAGCGGCATGGGTAAAACCACCTTTGCCCTGGCCTACCTGCTGCGCTACCCACAAGTGATCGTTCATACCGAGTATCAAGGCATTTCACTCAAGTGCCACCAGGTGGTCTATGTGGTTCTGCGGGTGCCTCACGACGCCACGTTGAAGAGCCTGTGCATTCAGTTCTTCGACGAGATCGACCGGTTGCTGGGCACCAACTACGCGCGTCAGGCCAATGGGATCCGCAACGTAGCGCCGATGGTGGAGTTGATGAACAGAGTTGCGACGGCCGTATCGCTAGGCTTCATGGTGGTCGACGAGGTCCAGAACCTGCGCAGCGCCCGTGGAGAAAACGCAGAGTTCGTCCTGAATCTGTTCAGTGAGATCATTGAGCGCCTGGGTATCAGCTTACTGGCCCTGGCCACACCGGCTGTGCAATCTGTAATCGAAGGCAGCGTGCGCAATGCCCGAAAGCTGGCCTCCTATGGCGAGACCGTCCTGCGCCCAATGGCCAGGACCGACCTGCAATGGGAGGACTTCTGCGAAACCTACTGGGACTACACCTACGTCCAGAAAAAGGGGCCGCTGACCAAGGCAGTGCTAGACGCCTGGCACGCTGCATCCGCCGGCAACACTGCATTTGCAGCGTTGGCTTTCATGCTCTCGCAACGCAATGAGATTGGCGGGCGGGAAGTCATCGACGGTGCCGCCTTTGAGCGTACAGCGGCCACCGATATGGCGTTTCTGCAGCCCGCCATAGCAGCGCTTCGCAGCAACGATCCGCGTCGCTTGCGCACCTTCGACGACCTGATGTTCAGTTCACGATACCGCGCGCTTCGCAAACTGATGGGCGCCAAGGATGAGCAGGCAGGTAGGGGAGCGGGCGACGAGTTCGACGACGTTGCGGCCGCTCCCTTCCCCTCATCGACACCCGATGTCAAGCGCAAGGCGAGGAAGAGCACCCGGGCCATGGTCCCGGGAGAGTTGCCCGAGGAAGATCCGCTGGCTCTTTGAAGCAATTCACATGAAAGCCATGGATACGAGACAGGCGCCGGCTGGCTTCGCCTACGTACCGGCCTTGCTGCCAGACGAACTGCTCTATTCATGGCTGGCTCGACTATCTAGGCTCAATGCCATGGGCACGTCGCGCGAGTGCATGCTGCGGATCTTCGGTTACCGCCATCTCGCGCCCAGCGTCGACCTACCGACGCGCCTGCTCGCACTCCAGGAGCAACTGCACCCTTGGCTGCCGCTTGCAAACCTCGACGCCTTGATAGAGGGCACCACGCTGCTGCCCTATCACAGACCCTTCCTAACAACGGAGCGCCATACACGCGCACGACAGATCATGCTGCAGGGTAGTGGACAGGGGCTCAAGACGCTGATGGGCCGGGTAGCCAACCGCTTCGGCGCGCACCCGCCGCTGCGTAGCTGTCCCAACTGTTTGGCTGACAGCCTGCATCGACACGGTAGCTTCTACTGGATGCGCCGCCACCAACTCCCCGGCGTCCATTGCTGCTCGATTCATGGTTCCAGTTTGCAATCCGTGCCGCTGCAGACCCACTCCCACCCAAAGCCCTGGATTCTTCCGGCCATCACCAAGAGCGTGCCACATCGGATTCATGTCGATGAGCGACAGCTTCGCTTCGCCCGCCTGTCGGATGAACTAGTCGCAGCCTCGCTACCCGTCATCGACCCTGCACAGAGGGCAGCCACGTACCGAACAGCAGCCCTGGCACTGGGGCATGGCACCAGGCGCGGTTGTGTTGACTTCGCGGCTCTCGCTGACTCACTCCGGCAGCGATTCGACGATTTCGAGGGGTTCGAGCATCAGGAGCGGCTGTTGGCCCCTGCGGCGCATCCGTTGGGTTGGTTGCGCCCCTTGATTGACAGGCCGCAGCAGGCATCACACCCCATCTGCCACCTGCTGCTGATCGAGTTCCTGTTCGGCTCCGTCGCGAACTTCAAGGCGGCCTACGGGGACCGGTCTGTAGCCCCCAACGATCCGCCCCCTGGGCAGTCAAGCAGTGACCATGCCATGGTCCATCTGGAAGCTCGCGACAAGATAGAGAAGACCGGAGCGCAAAAGACGCTTCGAGATACCTCACTGACGTGCCGACAGGTGGCCGAGCAGCTTGGCCTAAGCGTAACCACCGTCGTTTCCAGACGGCGTGCGCAGGGTATTCCAGTCCTGGAGCGCCGCAAGTTGCTGCGTCAGGCCGTGGTTGAGCGGGTCCTTCAGGCTCTGAGACTCGAACGCTCGCTACCGGTCGTAGCGGCATCCACGGGCGTGTCCCTGAGTTCGGTGTACCGGATTCTTGCGCGACACCCCGCGGCGCCCCGGCCTCGGCCTCGGCCGCCACACGATTGCGATTCGGTAAGAGCACGACGGAGGGCAAACTGGGCAGAAGCGCTGCACGCTTGCCGGATTGAGGGGATGGACGGGGCAACAGCAGCGCGCAAGCGGGCCGGAGCCGATTACGCCTGGCTCTATCGGCATGACCGCGCCTGGCTTGCATCAACGACACAAGAGTGCCGTTGCCGTTTTGCGGTGCCGCTGCGAGTGGACTGGGCGCAACGCGACACCGAACTCTGCCAGGCGCTCCAGCGCCATCTCGTTGTACTGCGCGCAGAGTCGCCGCCACGGCGCATGACGAGAACTCGCCTGCTACGACTGCTTGGCGAAGCGATGGTGCGACGCAATCTGCACCACATGCCCAAGCTCGATGCCCTGCTCACACAGACCGTGGAGTCAGCACTCAACTTTGGCATGCGGCTCATCGACCACGCTGTCTCGACCTTGTTACGGGAGGGCGGGGTACTTCAACTATGGCGTATCAAGCGCCGGACGGGCCTGCGCCGTTGGTCGTCCGCCCTCACTGATCATGCCAACCGTCTACTCGAGCGACTAGATGCTCAGAATCCCCTACGTGCCGACGCCATATCCCGATGAGCTCATGGCGTCGCTGCTCACGCGGCTGGTCCTGCACAACGGCACAGGCCTGTGGCGCAGCCTGTTGGAAGCCTCGGGCTATGGGCGCCGCACGATCACGCAGTTCATCGGCCCACCAATGCGCGATGCCAGGATTGACCGGATGCTGGGCGTGTTGGGGCACAGCTATCCCGAAATGCTGCAAGAACTGACATCACTGCCGTTCTGGCTGGCCTTCAACAACGCCACAGGCGCCGAAGGCCGCATCAGGATCGACGCGCTCGACGATAAACGCACCAAGCTGGCGCAGCTAGATCGCAAGCACGTTCTTCCCGGCGCGAAGTACTGCCCCACCTGCCTGGTAGCGGACATCGAGGCTCATGGCGAGCCCTATGTGCATCGGCATCACCAGCTTCCCGTCGCCCTTGTGTGTGCCCTGCACGCCACAGCACTGCGGTTCGCCTGCCCGTCCTGCAAGACTACGGTGCTGCCGTTCAACCGCACACTGCTGAAGCCGCCGGCCCTACGGTGCCTATGTGGACAGGACCTGTCCCTTCCCGGCGCGCCACTGTCGGCCCAACAGTCAGCGTTCCAGCGCTTGAGCCGCTTCGCCGCAGACTCACTGTCCTGCAACGACGCACCATGGACGAGCGCGCAGGTGCTGGCAGTACTTCGGCAACGAGGCTCGATTACCCGGGAGGCTTTCAGGCGTACCGCTTGCCAACTGCTGACCGAGGTCTACGGTCCGGCTGCTCACGACTCCATGACCGGCGTCGTCCTCAGGTGCGAAGGGGCCAGTTTGCAGCTTCGCCTGAACATAGGCTCGGGTGTCGCCAGACTGCGCGCGCCGGAGTTCTGCGCCTTGCTGGCCGCCACGGGGCTAAGCTTCGAAGAGTTTCGACAGACAGTGGCGATGACGGACGTTGAGGCCACACCGATGGTAAAGCCACCACCGCGTCCATTCAGCCTCATGCAGGCGCGCCTCGAGTTCAAGCGGTTCGAGTCCGAGTCACCGGGACGCGCCGCTGCGCGACTGCTCAGCAGCTCACCGCAACTGTTCTGGCTGCTGCGCTTGCGCGACATTGCCCTCATGCGAGCGCATGGCTACGCCTATCCCAATTCCCTGCCAGCGATCGAAGCTGATCGCGCTTGGGTCGAGCACCGACTCCAACAGGGCGTACGACTCTCGAGAGGAAGCGGCGCTTTGATTCGCGCGTCCGTACGCGATCACACATGGCTGGAAGCGACCCTGAACGAGCAAGCCCGCAATGATGCCGCCCGGCCAACCAGGGCTGAGCAGGTACAACGAGACAGAGCCGTGGCGCTATCCAGAGGAGTTTTCTCGCTGCTGCGAACACAGGAGCGTCCCGCACGCATTCACGCTGGCACGCTGGCACGGCTTGTTCAACTCTCAATGCACCAAGCACAGCACACTATTGCCCATACACCAGCACTAGAGGCACTGATTGCAGGGGTCAACGCTGGCAAGAATCGCCGCTTGGCGTTCTGGGCTGCACGCAGCCTCATCGATGGCGGTCATAGTCCCACGCCTTCGGAAGTCCTGCTGCGCGCCGGCTTGAACACGACACGGGTTCATCGTCAGTTCTGCATTGACGCCCTCACGTGCATGGCGACTCGTCGCAATCGCACCTGATCCGGATTCAGGCATGCACTGGGCAAGTTCAGATCGCAGTCTGGCTCGCTTACTTGTGCCCATTCAGAATTGAGATCGCAAACGCAAACTGTTGCGGCTCACTCCAGCCCACCCAAATGGGGGGGGGCGCATAAGGGTATGTACTTATGAAACAATACGGCACCCCTTGAGATTGGGGAAGAGCCGCTGACCTCAGCGAGCCCGAAGAACAGAGGGAACAAGTTGGAATCCAACCCGATGGGAGGGGGAGGCACGCCGCCGCATGCGTGCCTGCAGGCATTGGCCATCATTGCGCGGCTTCATCAGGTGGCAGCTGAGCCTCAGGCCTTGCGTCATCAGCTGGGCTTGGGGGAGCACCAGGAGGTGTCAACCCAAGATCTACTGCTCGCGGCCAAGCACCTGGGGCTGAGCGCCAAGCACAGCCGCAGCAGCGCGGAGCGTCTGGGCCTGGTGCCGCTGCCGGCGCTGGCCCTGATGAAGGACGGCCGCGTGGTGGTGCTGGCTCAGACGGACGGGCAGCGGGTGCTGTTCATGGATCCGGCGCAAGGTACCTCTGGTGCCTCCAGCCCAGAGGCCAGCGCCCGGCCCACCATCGAGTCCGTGGCCGAGTTCGCCGCCGCCTGGTCCGGCGAGCTCATCCTCATCAGCAGCCGCGCGAGCCTCGCCGGGGCGCTGGCCAAGTTCGACTTCAGCTGGTTCATCCCCAGCATCGTCAAGCACCGCCGGCTGCTGGGCGAGGTGCTGCTGGTGTCGCTGTTCCTGCAGCTCTTCGCGCTGGTGAGCCCGCTGTTCTTCCAGGTGGTGATGGACAAGGTGCTGGTGCACAAGGGCCTCTCGACGCTGGACGTGCTGGTGATCGGCCTGGTGGTGATCATGCTGTTCGAGAGCACGCTGACCGTGCTGCGCAGCTATGTGTTCAGCCACACGACGAGCCGCATCGACGTGGAATTGGGCGCGCGCCTCTTCCGCCACCTCATGCACCTGCCGCTGGCCTACTTTCAAGCCCGTCGTGTGGGGGACTCGGTGGCCCGGGTGCGCGAGCTGGAGAACATCCGCCAGTTCCTCACCGGCAATGCGCTGACCCTGCTGCTGGACGTGCTCTTCTCGGTGGTCTTCATCGCAATGATGCTGGCCTACAGCGGCACGCTCACCTTGATCGTACTGCTGTCGCTGCCGCTGTATGCGGCGGTGAGCCTGGTGGTGGTGCCGGTGCTGCGCGCGCGGCTCAATGAGAAGTTCGCCCGCAGCGCCGAGAACCAGAGCCTGCTGGTGGAGACCATCACCGGCATCCAGACGGTGAAGGCCAGCGCGCTGGAGCCGCAGATGGCGCGGCGCTGGGACGAGCAGCTGGCGGCCTATGTGGCGGCGAGCTTCCGCACGCAGACCCTGGCCCAGTACGCCAACGAGGCGGTGAACCTCATCGGCAAGCTGGTCAACGCGGCCACGCTGTGGTGGGGTGCGCATCTGGTGATGGACGGCCAACTGACCCTGGGCATGTTCATCGCCTTCAATATGTTCGCCGGCCGTGTCGCGCAGCCCATCATGCGCCTGGCCAATATGTGGACAGAGTTCCAGCAGACGGGCCTCTCCATGGCCCGCCTCGGCGACATCCTCAACACCCGGACTGAGCTTCCTGCGCACAGCGCCAGCCCGCTGCCGCGCCTGCAGGGCCGCGTGGCGCTGGAGCGCGTCACGTTCCGCTACCGGCCCGACGCGCCGCCGGTGCTGCAGGAGCTGAGCCTGGAGGTGCAGCCCGGCGAGGTGATCGGCATCGTGGGCCGCAGCGGCTCGGGCAAGAGCACGCTGACCAAGCTGATCCAGCGCCTCTACGTGCCCGAGGCCGGCCGCGTGCTGGTGGATGGGCAGGACATCGCGCTGATCGACGCCGCGCAGCTGCGCCGCCAGGTGGGCGTGGTGCTGCAGGACAACATGCTCTTCAACCGCAGCGTGCGCGAGAACATCGCCATTGCCGACCCCGCCGCGCCGCTGGAACTGGTGATGCGCGCGGCCCAGCTGGCCGGCGCACACGAATTCATCAGCGAGTTGCCCGAGGGCTATGACACCGTGGTGGGCGAGCAGGGCGCGGGGCTCTCCGGCGGCCAGCGCCAGCGCATCGCGATTGCACGGGCGCTCTTTGCGCAGCCCCGCATCCTGATCTTCGATGAGGCCACCAGCGCACTGGACTACGAGAGCGAGGCCATCATCCAGCACAACATGCGCCAGATCTGCCAGGGGCGCACGGTCTTCATCATCGCCCACCGCTTGAGCGCGGTGCGCCACGCCGACCGCATCATCGCGATGGAGCGCGGGCGTATCGTGGAGATGGGCTCGCACGAGCAGCTGCTGCAACGCCCGCAAGGGCTTTACGCGCACCTGTGGCGTATGCAGGCGCAGGGCGGCATCGATGCCGAGGAAGCGCCTGTCGTGGAGCAGCCCCTGCCCACGCATGTGGAAGGGAGGACGGCATGAGCATGACGCCGCAAGGACCGGTGAACGAAGCGATCACCGCGACCCCATCCCCTCGCCACCCCGTGCGCGAGCTGCTCGCCCGCTACGCCGCCATCTTCCACGCTGCCTGGGCCATGCGTGAGGAGCTGGCCGGCCCGAAGCGCCTGGCCGACGAGCGCGCATTCCTGCCCGCCGCCATGGCCCTGCAGGAGACGCCGCCTCACCCGGCGCCGCGCCGCGCGGCCTTCGTGCTGTGCGGCCTCTTCGTCATCGCGCTGTTGTGGGCTTGCCTCGGGCGGCTGGACATCGTCGCCGTGGCCCAGGGCCGCATCGTGGTGAGCGAGCGCAGCAAAACCCTGCAACCGCTGGAGACCAGCGTCGTCAAGGCCATCCATGTGCAGGACGGCGACAAGGTGCGCGCCGGGCAGCTGCTGATCGAGCTCGACGCCACACTCACCGCGGCCGACGCGGCTCGCGTGGCCCAGGAGCGCGCTGCAGCGTGGTCCGAGAAGTTGCGCGCGCAGGCTGTCCTGCAGGCCCTGGCCGGTGCCGCGCTGCCGGCGATCCAGCCGGTGTCCGAATTGAGCGCCGATGAGCTCGCCGCCGCGCGCACCCAGCTGCGCAGTGATTGGTCCGACATTGCTGCGAAGCAGGCCCGGCTACAGGCCGAGCTTGCGCGCCGTCAGGCCGAGATCCGCACTGCCGAGCAGACGGTGGCCAAGCTGCAGACCACGCTGCCCCTCGCGCAGGCCCGCGAGAAGGACTATCAGCAGCTCTCCACCCAAGGCTTCATGTCCAGCCACGCCGGCCAGGACCGCACGCGCGAGCGCATCGAGCTGGAGCGCGATCTGGCTACTGCGCAGGCTAGGCTGCAGGAGGCACAGGCCGCGCTGAAAGAGAGCGAGCACGGCCGCCTGAGCTTCATCGCCGAGACCGAGCGCAGCTGGCGCGACCGCCTGGCGCAGTCCGAGCTCAAGACCCGCGAGCTGGGCGAGGAAAGCATCAAGGCCCAGAAGCGCGAGGCCCTGACGCGCCTCACCGCGCCCGTGGCCGGCACCGTACAGCAGCTGGCCGTGCACACGCCCGGTGGCGTCGTGACGCCTGCGCAGGTCTTGCTGGTGCTGGTACCGGACGACGCCGAGGTGACCGCCGAAGTCGTGCTGGAGAACAAGGACGTGGGCTTCGTGCGGGACGGCCAGCTCGCCGAAATCAAGCTCGAGACCTTCCCCTACACGCGCTACGGCACGGTGGAAGCGCAGGTGCGGCACATCAGCGCCGATGCGGTGAACGACGAGAAGCGCGGCGCCATCTTCCCCGCCACGCTGGTCTTGAAGCGCCACCAGCTGGACGTGGACGGCAAGACCATCAAGCTGGCCCCGGGCATGAACCTCACGGCCGAGATCAAGACCGGCAAGCGCCGGGTCATCGACTACCTGATCAGCCCGTTGCAGCAGCATGTGCAGGAAAGCATGGGAGAGCGCTGACCATGCGCATCTTGATCATTCACCAGAACTTCCCCGGTCAATTCCGCCATGTGGCGGCGGAATGGGCCAGTCGACCGGGCTGGCAGGTCATCGGCATCGGTCGTGATACCGCACCGGGCCTGCCGGGTGTGCAGGGGCTGCGCCAAATCCGCTACAAGCCCCACCGCGGCGTGCACCGCGAGCAACACCACTACCTGCGCCGCATGGAGGACGCCGTGCTGCACGGCCAAGCCGTGGCGCGCGTGCTGCTGCAACTCAAGAAGGAGGGCTTCACGCCCGATGTGATCCTGGCCCACCCCGGCTGGGGCGAGACGCTCTACGCCAAGGACGTCTTCCCCCACACCCGCCTCGTGCACTACTGCGAGTGGTTCTACAACACCCCACCGCTGGACCGCCTGGACCAGCTCGACCGCGCCATCTGGCCGTATGCCGACGTGGGCTTCGACCCCGAGTTCCCCGTCACCTTCGATGACCTCGCCCGCAACCGCAGCTGGAACGCCCTGCACCTGCTGAACCTGCAGAACTGCGACGCCGGCATCAGCCCCACCCACTGGCAGAAGGCCCAGCATCCCAAGGCCTACCTGGACAAGATCACGGTGGCCCACGAGGGCATCGACACCGAGAACCTGGGGCCAGATTCCAACGCCGTGATCAAGACCCCCAGCGGCGAGATCCTCAAGGCCAACGACCCCGACAAGCCCGTCATCACCTACGTGGCCCGCAACCTGGAGCCTTATCGCGGCTTCCACACTTTCATGCGCGCACTGCCGGCGGTGCAGCGGGAGCACAAGAACGCGCATGTGGTGATCGTCGGCGGGGATGACGTCAGCTATGGCGCGCGGCCCAAGGATGCGAAGAACTGGCGCGAAAAGATGCTCGCCGAGGTGGGGCGGCAACTCGATCCGACGCGCACGCACTTCCTCGGGAAGGTGCCTTATGCGGACTACAGGCGGGTGCTGCAGGTGTCGTCAGCGCATGTGTATTTGACTTACCCGTTTGTATTGAGCTGGTCGTGTTTGGAGGCGATGGCGACGGGGTGCCGCTTGGTGGCAAGTGATGTGGCGCCGGTGAGGGAAGCTGTGCCAGCAGAGCTGAGGATGTGCAGGCCCTTAAATGCTTTGGACCTAGCTGCGGGGCTGCTCCATGCCGTTGAGCCCGCTACACACCCCTCCGGGCTGGGAATTTCGAGCACTCAAAGCAGATCCTGCTTCTCTCTTGAGCAGGGGTTACGAAGAACCGACGAAATTCTGAAGATGTGATGTTGGTTTAGATTTGAAATAGGGCCTTGATTTATGACCCCAAAAGGAGATGCCATGGGCAACATTCTCATTCCACTAGGCTCCATATTTCTTGGATTCGCACTTAATCAGGCGATCCAGGCTGGATACAGTAAAAGCGTGGCCGCCTCTTGGATCTACGCCCAGGTCTTGGTGACCTACCTCGCGTCTGTGCGAGCAAAAGCATTATCAAAGCGAGCCAGGGCTGCACTGAATTTGTCAGATGGATCATTTGACTACAGTCACATATGCAATCAACTTCACGCAAAGGGAGGGAAATGGGTTTCCTTTGCCAATCGCTACATATTTTGGCAGAGAGCGATTGCGGCATTGGGGTTTTCATTCTTTGGTGTTGTTGTGTCTCAGTTGATTGGGAGTGTTTTGTGAAAATAGAGAGTATGGCCAATGTGTACATGTTGTCTTTGAATGGACTACATACGATACCAAAGTCATTGGAGGGCGCAAAGGAACTGTTGGAGGGGGGGAACATTCTTTCTGAAGCGTTGAAGGGGTGGCTCGATCTTCGGCAAAACGGACCTGGCACTACCGATCAAGCAGCCGCGCTATTGGGCTTGGCCGGAGTCATGAGTGGATTGATTGGCATCGGGGAGGATAATCCACCCTTTACGAAAGCGCTGAGTGCAGGATTGGGGGTTGGCTTTGGCGTTCTTGGCATAACAATCGCAGGAATTCAATTAAGGGACGCAATCAATGCCTATTCATCTGCGATCAAATCAGGAGACGCACCTGCCATTGAAGCGGCCTACAGCAACTTGGCTGACAAAACATGCGGGGCATTCGCCGCTGTAGGCGGGGCGCTCGCCGCGATACCACTGCCGCAAATCCAACTGTTGGGATTCGCCATTTGGGCGGGAGCCGGAGTAGCCCAGCAGGTTATGAATGGAAACATGGGAAGAGCCCTTGAGGTTCTTGCGGACAGTTATTATCGGGAGCAAATAGTTGAGCAGGCTAGAGAACTTCTAATACCCGGCTACGAAGAGGAAAAGGTCATTGCGGATGCAATTAATCGGCACTATCGTTCCGCCTCCACATGGCGCGCCCGAGACCCCCTCGCCATCGATCTCGATAGCGACGGCATCGAGATGCTGGCCGCCAATGCCCAACCCGTGGTGTTCGACCACAACGCCGATGGCGTCAAGACCGGCACCGGCTGGCTGAAAGGCGATGACGCATGGGTGGTGATGGACCGCAATGGCAACGGCACCATCGATTCAGGCCGCGAACTCTTCGGCGTGGACACGCTGATCCCCGAGCGCAAGACGGTCGTCAATGCGGATGGCAGCACCAGCGTGGTGACCGTCGAGCGGAACGCCACCAGCGGCTTCGAGGCCCTCCGTGCGCAGGACGACAACAACGACGGCATGCTGGACGCCAAGGACGCCGCCTTTGCTCAGGTACGACTGTGGCGCGATCTCAACAGCGACGGCATCTCTCAAGCCAACGAACTGAGCACGCTTGAGGCCAACGGCATCGTGAGCATCAATCTGGTGGCCAACACCGCCAGCCAGGACCTGGGTGGTGGCAACTCCATCACCGGCAAGGCGACGGTGACCCGCGTGACGGGCGGCAGTACTGAGATGGACTCTGTGATGGTGGGCGGTGAATCGGCCGCCAACCTGAACCTGACGGACAACCCCTTCTACCGTGAGTTCACCGACAAGATCCCGCTGACCGACCTGGCCAAGTCCCTGCCCGAGATCAAGGGCAGTGGAGAGCTGCGCGACCTGCGCGAGGCCATGAGCATTGACTCTGCGCAAGGGCGCCGCTTGGCGGAACTCGTCCAGAAGTTTTCTATGGCCACCACGCAGGCGGAACGTCTGTCACTCACGGAGCAGGTGGTGGTGGCGTGGGCGGATACGGGGAAGACGGACTTCGTTAGCCCGTTGGCTGGCCTCATGGTCAAGACCTTTGACATGAGCCTGGGCACTCCGGCTGACCGCAAGACCATGTTTGTGGCCCTGTGCGGCGAAGCCATGGATTCCAAGGTTCCCGGCTGGCGTAGCCTGCTGGAGTCAGCAGAGTTTCAGTTCTACGGACACATTCAAGGCATGAGTCCGACAGACGTCGGCACCCAAGCCCTGCTTGCGTCGGCCGTCAGTGCGGGAGTGCTGGAGCTCAGACAGGGGAGGCTCGGAGAAGCCTGGTACGGCATTCCCGGTAAAGATCGAAGCGCTCTAGATACCGACCTCAACCAGTTGACCGTTCTCGAGAGCTTTAATGGCGCCGCATTCCCTTCACTAAATGAATTCTTCCGCCCGACTCTTCCGGGCAATCTGGGGCCTCGTTACGAGCGTGTTCCACCAAACATGCAACTTGCGGACTTGCTGAACGCGGCCTATGTAGCGCTCCTGGATGGCGTCTACGACGCACTCGCCACGCAGACCTATCTGAAAAATTACATCGACTTGATTGCGCTGGATATCTCCGAGGGGGGAATTTCCTTCAAGTTTGATGCGCTTCAGTCTGAGTTGGAAAAGCTCTGGAGCAGCAACAAACCAGAGTGCGCAGCATTGATCATGGACTTGAACAAGGCGTATGGAAAGACACTCAGCAGCCTTGGGTTTGACATGCAGCGCGCTCTTGGGCAGGTGTATTCAGCTGCCTCGGATGACGGGGACGTCCTGATCGCCTTGACTGCTCGCATGCACAGCGCTAAGCGGTCCGTTGACCTAGCGCCCACCGCGTCAAGTGATCTATATATTGCCAATTCGATGGCAGCTAAGTTGAACGGCGCTGGCGGCGACGATGTGTTGGCTGGCGGACTTGGCGCTGACACCCTGAGCGGAGATGCCGGTGACGATTTGCTCCTCGGGGGTGGGGGGAGCGACGAAGTTCTAGGCGGCGAAGGCAACGACACGCTGATCGGTGGTGTCGGCAACGACACGCTGGACGGCGGCTTCGGCAGCGACGCCTTCGTGTTCGCGTCGGGCTTCGGTCAGGACGTGCTGAACGAGAACGACTGGGGCGGCGGCCGAGTGGACCTGGTGCAGTTCGCGGACTTGGCCAGTACGGATGTCGAATCGTTGGAGAGGCGCGGAACGGATCTGGTGCTGACGTTCAAGTCCGGTGACAGCCTGACGATGACGAAGTTCTATCACGCGGACACCTCCCCGGAATACAAAGTCAACCAGATCACGTTCTCCGATGGGGTGAGCTGGAACCAAGCGACGATCTTTGCAAAGACGATCACGCGCGGAACAGACGGGAACGATAGCCTGACGGGCTACAACCTGGGGCCGAACACGGTCCAAGCCCTGGGCGGTGATGACGTACTGCAGGGCAGCAATCGCGACGACATGCTGGACGGAGGAGCGGGCAACGACACACTGATCGGCGGCGAAGGCAACGACACGCTGATCGGTGGTGCCGGTAACGACACGCTGGATGGAGGCGTCGGCAGCGACACCTTCGTGTTCGCGTCGGGCTTCGGTCGGGACGTGCTGAACGAGAACGACTGGGGCGGCGGCCGAGTGGACGTGGTGAAGTTCACGGACCTGGCCAGCACCGACATCGAGTCGTTTGAGCGACGCGGATCGGATCTGGTGCTGACGTTCAAGTCAGGTGACAGCCTGAAGCTGGTTGACTTCAACCTTGCCAGCAACTTCCCGGAGCGCAAGATCGACCGGATCGAGTTCAAAGACGTGACCTGGGATCAGTCGACGATTCTGCGCAACGCGACAGGGACGCCGAACGGCGATGTCATCGCCGGCTACGCGATTGACGACGTCCTGGACGGCAAGGCCGGCGACGACGTGATCAACGGCAATGCGGGAAATGACTTGCTCAAGGGTGGCGAAGGCGCTGACCAGCTGCTGGGTGGCGAAGGCAACGACACGCTGGACGGTGGTGTCGGCAACGACACGCTGGACGGTGGCTTCGGCAGCGACACCTTCGTGTTCGCATCGGGCTTCGGTCAGGACGTGCTGAACGAGAACGACTGGGGTGGTGGCCGAGTGGACGTGGTGAAGTTCACGGACCTGGCCAGCACCGACATCGAGTCGTTTGAGCGACGCGGATCGGATCTGGTGCTGACGTTCAAGTCAGGTGACAGCCTGACGCTGGCAAAGTACTTCTACGCCGACAATTTCCCCGAGTACAAGATCAATCAGATCCAGTTTACTGATGCGACCTGGGACCAGGCGATGGTGAATGGGATGGCCAGCGGTACTCGCGGCGATGACATTTTGCAGGGCACGGGGCTGAATGACGTGCTGGACGGCAAGGCCGGCACCGAC
>JAYRJQ010000031.1:0-31766 GCA_041906185.1 Burkholderiaceae bacterium | reverse complement strand
GCGGCGCGCCCCTCGGCCCGCTGCGTGCGGCCATGAAAAAAGCGCCGCATGCCGCGGCGCTTTGTCTTTGGGCGAGGCCTCGCGCGCCTTCAGCGTCCCATGGGAATGCCGGTGGGCTGGATCCAGCCCATCTGGTGGCTCAGCAGGATGAAGAGGAAGAGGGCGACGGACACGCCCACGCGCACGGCCAGTGCGCGGGCCATCTGCGGGCCCTGCTTCTTGCGGTCGCCGCCGCGGCGGAGCATGAAGAGGCCGGCCGCCGCGAGGGCGCCGAGAATGGCCACGAAGCCGAGCATGATGAGAGTCTTCATGGCCGTCGATTATTCCACTCGCTCCCGCGCCTGCCCTCGTGAATCCCCCTGACATGCACTCGCCCGCTCCCCACGCCGACCGCAAGCGCCGCTGGCTGCTGCCGCTGACCCTGGCGGGCGTGGCGCTCACGGCCAGCCTCTGCGCCTGGCAGCTGGATCGCGCCGGCCAGAAGCGGGCGCTCGAAGCTGCCATCACCGCGCGGGCCTCCGCCGCCGCGCTGGACAACGCCGGCCTGGCCGGGGCAGGTGCCGAGGCGCTGCACCGCCGCGTGCGCCTGCAGGGCCACTGGCTGGCCGATCGCAGCGTGTGGCTCGAGAACCGGCCGATGGACGGCCGCGTCGGCTTCTTCCTCGTGACGCCGCTGCAGCTCAGCGGCCGGGCCGAGGCCGTGCTGGTGCAGCGCGGCTGGGCGCCCCGCGATCCCGCGGACCGCAGCCGCCTGCCGGTGCTGGCCGAGGACACGGGCCAAGTGGCGGGCGAGATCGTGATCGAAGGCCGGATGGCCGCATCCCCCTCGCGGCTGTACCAGCTGGGCGAGGCGGGCAGCGGGCGCATCCGGCAGAATCTGGACCCGGCCGCCTACGCCCGCGAGACGGGGCTGGCCCTGCTGCCCCTGACGGTGCTGCAGACGCCGCATGACGGCGCGACGCCGGGTCTTCAGCGCGACTGGCCGGCGCCGGCCGTCGATATCCACAAGCACTACGGCTATGCCGCGCAATGGGCCGCGCTTTCGGTCCTCCAACTGGGTTTGTATGTCTGGTTCCAAGTCCTCCGCCCCCGACGCGCACGCTGACATCCCCAGCGGCGGCGCGGGCGACAGTCCGCTGTCCTTCACCATCCACAGCCAACCGCAGCCCGCCGAGCTCGCGGCGCTGGCCGCACAGGCCGAACAGCAGCGCACCCGCGCGGGCCGCCTGCGCATGCTGGGCGTCGTGGCCGTCTGCGCCGCGCCCGTGGTGGCGTCCTACTTCAGCTTCTACGTGCTGAAGCTGCAGGGCCGCGCCTACTCCGACCTCATCACGCCCACGGTGGAGCTCCCCGCGGCGCTGACGCTGCAGGACCTCGACGGCAAGGCGGTGAGCCCCGAGTCGCTCAAGGGCCAGTGGCTGCTGACCGTTGTCCAGCCGAGCCGCTGCGACGCGCAGTGCGACCGCCTCATGTTCGCCCAGCGCCAGCTGCGCGAGATGCAGGGCAAGGAGCGCGACAAGTTCGACAAGCTCTGGCTCATCCCCGACCAGGAGCCGGTCTCGGCCGAGCTGCGCGCGCTGATCGCGCAGGGCACGCCGGTCACGGCGCTGCGCGTGCCGGCCGAGCAGCTGCAGGCCTGGCTCAAGCCCGCGGCCGGGCATCAGCTGAACGAGCACCTCTTCCTGATCGACCCCGTCGGGCGCTGGATGATGCGCTCGCCGGCGGCGCTCGATCCGGGCAAGTTCAAGAAGGACCTGGACCGCCTGGTCAAGGCCAATGCCGGCTGGGACCGGCCCGGGCGCTGAGGGGCAGAGGCCGTGATCGGATTCGACTTCAGCCCGCTGCTGCAGATGCTCGCCATGGCCGTCGTGCTGGGTGGCCTGCCGCTGGCCTGGGCGTGGCGCCGCGGCCGTGGCGCCCCGCACCGCGAGCGCCTGCGCCTGCTGACGGTGCTGGCCATGACGCTCACCTTCGAGCTCATCCTCTTCGGCGCCTTCACCCGCCTGACGGACTCCGGCCTGGGCTGCCCCGACTGGCCCGGCTGCTACGGCCACGCCTCGCCCCTGGGCGCGCACGGCGACATCCAGCAGGCCCAGACGGCCATGCCCACCGGCCCGGTCACGCACGGCAAGGCCTGGGTGGAGATGCTGCACCGCTACTTCGCCAGCGCCGTCGGCTTCCTCATCCTCACGACGGCCGTGCTGCATACGCGCTGGCGCCGCGAGGCCGGCATGCCGTCGCCCGCCTTGTCCTGGCTGAGCCTGGCCTGGGTGCTGGTGCAGGGCCTGTTCGGCGCGCTGACCGTGACGATGAAGCTCTTCCCCGCCATCGTCACGCTGCACCTGCTGCTGGCCCTGGGCCTGCTGATGCTGCTGGGCTGGCAGGCGCAGCGCCTGGGCGAGCGGCGCGAACCGATGACGCCTGGCCTGCGCACGGGCCTCGTGGCCGTGCTGGCCGTCGTGCTGATCCAGGTCGCGCTGGGCGGCTGGGTCAGCACCAACTACGCCGTGCTGGCCTGCGACGACTTCCCCACCTGCCAGGGCGGCTGGTGGCCGGCCATGGACTTCGCGCGCGGCTTCACGCTGTGGCGCGAGCTGGGCCTGCACCACGACGGCAGCGTGCTGCCCTTCGAGGCGCTCGTGGCCATCCACTGGACGCACCGCCTCTTTGCCGTCGTCGCCACCGCGGCGGTGCTGCTGCTGGCCTGGCGCCTGCACCATGCCGGCCTCGCGGCGTGGTCGCGGCGCCTGCTCCTCATCCTGCTGTGGCAACTCCTGAGCGGCCTCAGCAACGTCGTGCTGGACTGGCCGCTCGCGGCCGCTCTGGCCCACACCGGTGGCGCCGCGGCGCTGCTGCTCTGCCTGACCCTGCTGCGCGCCCGCGCGCAGCGCCTGACTCCCGAAGCCTGACATGGCCGCTACGACCGCTCCCGCTGCATCGCTCTCGCGCTGGCAGCAGTACTACCAGCTCACCAAGCCCCGCGTGGTGCAGCTCATCGTCTTCTGCGCCGTGATCGGCATGGCCCTGGCCATCCCGGGCTGGCCGAGCCCCGCGCAATGGGGCGCCATCGCGGCCGGCACGCTGGGCATCTGGCTCGTGGCCGGCGCGGCGGCGGCCTTCAACTGCCTGATCGAGCAGCACATCGATGCCAAGATGAAGCGCACCGCCTGGCGCCCGACGGCCAAGGGCGAGCTGAGCCGGCCGCAGACGCTGCTGTTCTCGGCCGTGCTGTGCGGCCTCGGCATGGCGCTGCTGGCCTTCGGCGCGAACGTCGTGACGATGTGGCTGACCTTCGCCACTTTCGTGGGCTACGCCATCATCTACACGGTGATCCTCAAGCCGATGACGCCGCAGAACATCGTCATCGGCGGCGCCTCGGGCGCCATGCCGCCGGTGCTGGGCTGGGCGGCCGTCACGGGTGACGTGGGGCCGGAGTCGCTGGTGCTGTGCCTCATCATCTTCCTGTGGACGCCGCCGCACTTCTGGGCGCTGGCGCTGTACCGCGCCGAGGACTACGCCCGTGCCGGTCTGCCGATGCTGCCCGTCACGCACGGCAACGAGTTCACGCGGCTGCAGATCGTGCTCTACACCTGGATCCTCTTCGCTGCGACGCTGCTGCCCTTCCTCATCGGCATGAGCGGCTGGCTCTACCTCGCGAGCGCGGTGATCCTCGGCTTCTTGTTCTGCCTCCATGGCTGGCAGCTCTGGCGCGAGTATTCTGAGGCCCTTGCGCGCAAGACCTTCCGATTCTCGATCCTGCATCTGTCGCTGCTGTTCGCGGCCCTGCTGCTGGACCACTACCTGCTGCCCCTGATGGCCTGACCCCATGATCACCAAACGATCCCTGCTCCTTGGCGCCGCCAGCGCGGCGTTCGGCCTGGCCCTGTCCGGCTGCGACCTCACTTCGTCCGGCAAGACCAGCTTCAAGGGCGTGGATCTCACCGGCGCCAAGTACGCCCGCGAGCTGCAGCTGCCCGACATCGACGGCCGCAGCCGCAGCCTGGCCGACTTCAAGGGCAAGGTGGTCGTCGTCTTCTTCGGCTTCACGCAGTGCCCGGACGTCTGCCCCACCACGATGGCCGAGCTGGCCCAGGTCAAGAAGACGCTGGGCGCCGACGGCGACAAGGTGCAGGGCGTGTTCGTGACCGTGGACCCGGACCGGGACACGCCCGAGCTGCTCAAGGCCTACCTCGGCAGCTTCGACCCGAGCTTCGTCGCACTGCGCGGCACCGCCGATCAGCTCAAGGCGGCGGCGCAGGAGTTCAAGGTCTACTACGCCAAAGTGCCCGGCAAGACGCCCGAGACCTACACCATGGATCACACCGCGGCCAGCTTCATCTTCGACACCGAGGGCCGTATCCGCATCTTCTCGCGCTATGGCAGCGGCGCCGAGGCACTGAGCCAGGACATCCAGACGCTGCTGGCGGAAGCGAAGCGCTGAGGCTGGCGGCGACAAGGGCCGCCTGCCGGCCTTGACCCGCACCCATGACGCCGATCTGGAAGGGACCCCGACGTGAAACTCCTCTTCGCCGCAGCGCTTCTATTGGCCACGATGCACACGGCGCACGGATGTTCCTGCGTCAGGCCCGAGCCCGCCTTTCAGGCCGTCCGCAGGGCCGTGCTGGCGGTGGACAAGGTGGTGTTGGCCGAGGCGGTGACGGTTGACGAGATCTACACGATCAACGAGCAGCGCGTGACTCAGGCCGAGTTCGACGCCCGGCACCGGGCTCAGGCGATGCAGGATCAGGACCCTGAGGCCGTCTTCAACGTGAGGCAGCTCGTTCAGTGGCGCGTTGTTCGAACTTGGAAGGGCAACGCCCGACCGGGGATGACGCTGGAAACCGATACGCGGGTGCTGTGCTGCACGTGCGGGGAGGCGGTATTGGTCGGACAGCGCCGGATCCTGTACCTCAAAGATGACGCTGTGAACGCCCTGAGCACGTGCGGCGTCGGCCATGTGTACTCCGTTGGCACGCAGTCCCGTGCGCTGGCGCGGCTGGTTCCCAGGCCGTGACGATCAAGACCTGACCCTTTCGGCGCGGTTGCCTCGATGGGCGTCCCTTTTCCGGATCACCCTGCCGGCCCGGTGCCGTGGGTCAACGCGGAAACCGGGGTCAGGTCTTGCGCCCCCCGTGCGTCCGATGTGCAGCCCGGCCCGGCCCGGCGCTCAAGCTTTAAGATCTGCCCCCGCCCGTTCGAGACGCCTGCCCTTCGTGATTGACAAGACCTTGCTGCCGCAGCGGGTGCTGGACCAGCTTGCCGCCGACCTGCAGCAGGTCGAGCAGGCCGCGCGGGTGGCCCATGAAACGGCGACGCATGAAAAGAACATCGCCGAGAACAAGTACGACACCTTGGGTCTCGAGGCGGCCTACCTGGCCACCGGTCAGGCCCGCCGCGCCGACGCCATCCGTCAGGCGATGACCCAGTGGCGCCAGTTCCGGCCGCGCCCCTACGACCCGAGCAAGGGCATCCAGCTCGGCGCGCTGGTCTGCCTGGTCGACGCGAACGACGAGCAGCAACAGCTCTTCATCGGCCCGGACGGCGGCAGCATGCAACTGCTCTGCGGCGCGCAGCCCGTGCAGGTCATCAGCAGCGAAGCCCCCTTGTGCCGGGCCATGCTGGGGAAATGCGAGGGCGATGAGGTGGCGCTGCTGATCGCGTCCCGCCCGCAGCGGTGGGAGGTGCTGTGGGTTCAATAGGACGTGGCGGGTAAGGTCAAGGCGTGTGATGTCGCCGCGCGGGGTGGGCACGGCTGCAGGAGACGAAGCGTTGCGAGTGCGGGCGCGCTGCATGGGTGGGGTCAGGTCAGGAAACTAAGCTTGGCCAAATCCATGGACGACGTCGTAGCATGCAAGCTGGACTCCTCGTGTTTGTGAAACTGATTCCCATGACCATGAAAATCAGCGCCACGATCTGGCGCGGCAAACAAACGGGGAAATCCATCCCACCACTCAACCGGACCCACAACGGCATGCCGCCTGCGGGCCATATTTCGTTCTGGCCCCTTGGCGTCATGCCGTTGCTTGCCGGTCAGCTTCAAAATTAGGTATTTGCCATGCCCGCAACTCCTTCGCAACTGGCGCTGCGTGAGGCCCAGGCTCCTGTAACTCGGGCCCTAAAGAGCTTGGGGTTCAAAAAGATCGGCAATTACTACAATCGAACCGTTCAGGATGGCTTGGTCCAAGTGGTTGGCTTCCAATCTGGGCAAGCCGGCTCCACTGTTCACGGGAAATTTACGATCAATCTCGGCGTGTATGTGCCCTGCATAGCTGAAATTGAAGGCAATGCCGCCACCGGTCGATGCGTCACGGACGCTCATTGCGAAATTCGGTCGCGCCTCAGCGAGGTGTGCGGTTTTGGAAGAGATAAGTGGTGGCAACTGGATGAATCTGCTGCTGAATCGGGGGAGGTTGTTGCCGATGTACTCTTGAGTCACGGCGTGCCGTTTCTTGAACGGTATGCGAGCAATGCCGCCATCATTGATTGCTTCGAGCGTGAGGGATTTCTTCCTTTCCATAACTCAAAACGCAGCATGCTTGCGGTTGCGATCATCCAGTGGTCCATCGGCGCAGCCAACGAGTCACGGCGCCTGTTTGAAAAGGCATGCATCGGGCCATCGAATAACTCGCAATTTTCTGATTACGTCAGAAAGGTTAAACAGCAGTGTCAAGTATGAAAATGTCTTGCCCTGCGCTCAACCTTGACGCCCCACCGCTGCGCTGTGGGGTCCTCTCTGCTGCGCTTCGGTGCCGGTGAGCTCCACGCTGAACGGCAGCTTTCCGGTCTTGCGCTGGAGCCAGTGAGAGACTGCGATCGCTGCAGAGCTGCCGTTGAGTCGATACGTACGAGCAGCCGAGATGGGTCGAAACCAGCCACCAGCAAGTCGACCCATCCCCGACGCTCCCCAGCGCGCATGAAAAAGGCCCCTCGCAAGGGGCCTTCGGTCAGGGACGCGGGGCGGCTTGATCAGGCCGCTTCCGTCAGCGCCTTCTTCATCTTCTTCATGGCGGCGACCTCGATCTGGCGGATGCGCTCGGCGCTGACGCCGTATTCGGCGGCCAGCTCGTGCAGGGTCATGCCGCCCGAGGTGTCGTCGTTGACCTTCAGCCAGCGCTCCTCGACGATGCGACGGCTGCGGTCGTCCAGCACGGCCAGGGCGCGGGTGATGCCGTCACCGGCCAGCGAATCGCGGCCGCGGGCCTCCAGCACGCGCGTGGGCTCCTGGGTGTCGTCCGCCAGATAGGCGATGGGCGCGAAGCTCTCGCCGTCGTCGTCGGTCTGGGGCTCCAGGGCGATGTCACCACCGGCCAGGCGTGTCTCCATCTCGAGGACTTCCTCGCGCTTCACGTTGAGCTCGCGGGCCACGTGCTCGATCTCGGACTCGCTCAGGCTGGCGCGCTGGACGTGGCCGTCCGCGGCGTCGCTCTTCAGGCTGTGCTTCATCGAGCGCAGGTTGAAGAAGAGCTTGCGCTGGGCCTTGGTGGTGGCCACCTTGACCATGCGCCAGTTGCGCAGGATGTACTCGTGGATCTCGGCCTTGATCCAGTGCATGGCATAGGACACCAGGCGCACGCCCTGCTCGGGGTCGTAGCGCTTGACGGCCTTCATGAGGCCCACATTGCCTTCCTGGATCAGGTCGCCCTGCGGCAGGCCGTAGCCCAGGTACTGGCGGGAGATGGACACCACCAGGCGCAGGTGCGACAGCACCAAGCGGCCGGCAGCCTCGAGATCGCCCTGCTCACGCAGGCGGCGGGCAAAGCCCTGCTCTTCCTCGGGGGTGAGCATGGGCATGCGGTTGACGGCAGAGATATACGCGTCCAGATTGCCCAGCGACGGGAGCAGGGCCCAGGGATCGCGAACAGTCAGTGCTTGGTTGGACATGGATGGTTCTCGCTTTCGGTGAAGCCTTTGCCGGCTTCGACCCACTCATATTAGCACTCAATCGAGAGGAGTGCTAATCGTCGAGAAAAATCCCTAAGTGCTTGATTTGATTGAGCTTTGTTCAGTCCATCAAGCCGAAGTCCGGGCTGGCGATCATGGCTTCGATGTCCAGCAGGATCAGCAGGCGGTCGTTGACGTTGCCCAGGCCGGTCACGAAGCGGGTGTCGATGGAGGAGCCGACCTCCGGGGCCGGACGGATCGCCGAGCGGGCCATCTCGAGCACGTCGGACACCGAGTCCACCACCATGCCCACCACGCGGCCGACCACGTTCAGGACGATCACCACGGTGAAGGCGTTGATCTCGGCATCGCAGCCCAGGCGGATGCGCATGTCCACGATGGGGACGATGACGCCGCGCAGGTTCACGACGCCCTTCACGAAGTGCGGGGCGTGGGCGATGCGGGTCGGGGCCTCGTAGGAGCGGATCTCCTGGACCTTGAGGATGTCGATGCCGTATTCCTCCGCACCGATGCGGAAGGTCAGGAACTGCAGGGCAGCGGGCGGTGCTTCAACTTCCACCAGGGCGGTGCCGGGGGCGTGGGCGAGTTCGGTCGATGTCATGGACGATGTGCTCGGGGCGGTGCAGGCGTAAGCGCCGTTCAACAGCTATTGTGCACAGGCGCCGAAAGCCCCTCGTGACGAATTCCCACTCGGTGAGACGCAATGCGCGCTCCCTCAGGGAACTTCCGATTCGCCCGCCACCGGGGAGGGGGTCGGCGCCGGGGTGCCGAAGAGGGCGTCGAGCTGGGCCAGCAGCGCCTGCAGGTCCAGGGGCTTGGTCAGATAGCCCCGCACTCCCAGCTCCAGCGCGGCCGTCTGCTGCTCGGGCAGGGCGTTCGCGGAGACGATCAGCACCGGCAGGTCCGCCAGCGCCGGGTCGCCGCGCAGCTCGCGCAGGACCTCCAGGCCGTCCATGTCCGGCAGCTGCATGTCCAGCAGCAGCAGGTCGGGACGGCGCTCGCGCAGCGCGGCGAGGCCGCTGTGGCCATCCTCCCGGATCTCGCACTGCAGGGACGGGCGCTGCGCCAGCATGGCCAGCATCAGCTCGGCGTTGACCGGGTTGTCCTCGATGTAGAGCAGGGCATGCGTGTGGCCGTAAAGCCGCTGCGCAACGACGGGTGGGGCCTGCGTGGCCGGCGGCGGGGGCTCGGCGGTGGCCAGGCGCAGCACGAAGCAGGCGCCCTCGCCCTCGGGGGGCTCGAAGTCCAGGCTGCCGCCCATCAGCTCCGCCAGGCGGCGGGAGATCACGAGGCCGATGCCGGTCCCATCGATCGTGCCGTTCTCCTGGCCCAGGCGGTTGAAGGGCTGGAAGAGCTGGGCCTGCTGGGCCGGCGTGAGGCCGGGGCCCTGGTCCTGCACGCGGATCTCCGTCAGGCCCTCGGGCGTCAGCCGGCTGCTGATGCGGACCTCGCCGCCGCGGCGGTTGTACTTGATGGCATTGCTCAGGAGGTTGCTGAGCACCTGCTTGAGCCGGGTGACGTCGGCATGCACCCACTGTGCCTCGGGGGCGAGCTGCACGACGATGCGGCCCTCCTGCTGCCGCAGCTGGCCCTGCAGCAGCGCCGACACCTCCTGCAGCAGCGCCGGCACGTCCTGGCGGTCCAGCGTGAGGCGCATGTCCCCCGACTCGATGCGGGAAAGGTCCAGCGTGTCGTTGATCATCTCCAGCAGGTGCCAGCCGGCCTGCTGGATCTGGCGCGTCCATTCCTGCTGGCGGGGCGAGAGCCCGCCCGGCTGGCTCTCCAGTCCCAGCAGCTGGGCGAAGCCGAGCATGGCGTTTAGCGGCGTGCGCAGCTCGTGGCTCATCCGGGAAAGGAACTCGTTCTTGGCAGCGCTCGCGGCCTCCGCGGCCTCGCGGGCGCGCTCCAGGTCCTGCAGGCGGCGCTGGTCACCGATGTCCTCCACCACCCCGAGCAGGCTGTAGGGCTGGCCGTCCTCGTCGCGCAACACGCTCACCAGGGCGCGCACGTCGACGATCGAGCCGTCCTCGTGGAGATAGCGCTTGATGCGCTGGTAACTGCTGATGTCGCCGCGCAGCAGCGCCTGCCCGAGCCGCTTGTCCTGGGCGCGGTCGTCCGGGTGGGTCATGTCCAGGGTGCGGCGGCCGAGCAGGCCCTGCAGCGAGTAGCCCACCATCTCGCAGAAGCGGGGATTGGCCTCGCGCACCGCGCCGTCGAGCTCGGTGAACACGATGCCGATGGGGGCGTTCTCGAAGATGTTGCTGAAGCGCCGCTCGCGGTCCTTCAGGGCGGCCGTGGCGCGTTCCCGTTCGGCGATCTCATGGCGCAGGGCGGCGGTGCGGTCCCGCACCAGGGCCTGGACGGTGCTGGTGCGGCCGGTCACGCTGAGCAGCAGGGCGCCCAGCAGCGCCGTGCTGAACAGCGCCACGACCACGAAGGGCAGGCTGCTGGCGCTGGCCAGCGTCCCGAGGTCGTTGCGGGGCATGTAGGCCGTGAGCGTCCAGCGCCGGCCGGCGAAGTCGAACTGGACCTCCCGCTCGGGCAGCTCGGCGCGGCGGTTGGCGCAGTCCGGTGCGCCGGCCAGCTGCCGCCCGCCCCCCTCGGAGCGGTCCATCAGGCACAGCAGCAGGCCCTTGGGCGAATGGGGAACCTGGCTCAGCAGCAGGTCGGGGCGCAGGGTCGTGAAGACGACGCCCACGGGCTCCCGGCCCGCCGGCGCCTGCACCGGCCGCACCGCGCGGTAGACGACGACGCCGAGGGTCGGGCGGGCGTACTGGCTCAGCATGAAGGCGGCACTCGCCACCGGCTGGCGGCCCTCCATGGCGGCGAGCACCGCCTGGCGGGCCTCGGGGATGCTCAGCACATTCATGCCGAGGGCACCCTGGTTGGTGCGCTGGGGCTCGATGTGCCGGATCACCATCATGGCTTCGGCAGCGGGCGGGCGGAGGTCGCCGGTGCGCTGGCGGTCGCGGCTGCGGAAGTCGGGCAGACCGTCCCGCGCGGCGGCCTCGTCGAGCCGGTGCGCCTCGTGGCGGTCCACGCGGGCGGCAAAGCCCAGGGCGCTTGCGCTGGGGGTCAGCCAGGGGCTGGCCACCTGGCGGAAGGTCTGCTGCCCCATGCCCGGTGCCTGCTCCAGTTGCAGGGCCAGCGCCTGCACCGGCACCAGCGGCTGCAGAAGGGCTTGCCGGCCCGTCGCGAGCAGGGCGTCCGCCTCGCGCTCGAAGGCGTTGCGGGCGGCCTCGTAGTTCCAGGACTGCACCACCTGCGTGCCGTAGGACATCAGCACCGTGGCCAGCAGCAGCGGCAGCGCGACATTGAGCCGGCGCGGCGCCCAGACGGCGTGCGGGCGGCCGATGAGGCACAGCAGGATGGGCGCCCCGATCAGCACGCCCAGCGCGTCGCCCATCCACCAGGACAGCCAGCTGTCCAGGGCCTGGTCGGGCGCCAGCGCCCCGGCGTTGCTGAGTGTGAGCGTCGCGACGCTGGCGCTGATGACGCCTGCCACCCCGGCGCCCAGCAGGTTGAAGCGCAGCAGGTCGCGCGGGTCGACCAGCACCAGCGTGCCCGGCAGCCAGCGGCGGATCAGCAGCACCCCGACCATGGCTTGCGCCATGGCGCCCAGGCCGATGGCGCTGGAGTTCAGCCAGGACATCTGCCCCCGTTCCTCGCCCAGCACCAGATTGAGCAGCAGCGAGCCGAGCAGCACGCCGGGGCTGGCGCGCAGCCCCCAGCACAGCAGCGCGGCGAGGGCGAGCCCGGCCGAGGGGAAGAGGGGGATGGCGTAGTTCGGCGCCATCGCCAGCTTGAGGCTGAGCAGGCCGACCCCTGCATAGCCCAGCGTGAGGGCGAGGATCCGCCCGGCGGTCTGCTGCAGGTCCTTGAGAGAGAAGGTCGGTTTCATGCGCGCGACGGTCCGGCGTCGCACGCGCGAGGGGCAATCCTGCTCACTGGCCTGCTTGGCATCGACGATTCCGGCAATGGGGGCTCCGTGCGAATTTAGCGCATTCTCACTCGCCGAAAGCCTTTGCAACAGCGGACGGCGGTCCGCCGTGGCGGGGTGGCCGCGTGGCCGGCCAGCGGCGACCCGAGGCGACCCGAGGCGACCCCGGCGCCCGGACCGCGGCAAGGTGGCGGCTCCGAGGGGGGGCTGAGAGGGTGCCGAGGGGGTCGGCTGACGCATCGCAGGGTGAGGTGGGGGGAGGCAGGGGCGGCGGCGTGTCGCGCTGCGTGCGGAGGGGCCTCTGCTGCCAGGGGGCTCGAACGGCGCTCCCGCGGCCGACTGCGACGGCCGATTGCGGCGGCAGAGTGGGCGTGCCAATAACGCGGAAGATCAAGGGCATGGTATCGATGCGCTGATCTGCTGGATGAGCGTTGCCATCGATGTGAACGCGCCATGAACTTGTTCATCGACCGCGCAGCTAATCGCATAGAAGGGCGCGTGAAGCGACGCCATTGCACGGCTTGCGAGGCGGGACGCCGCACGTCACGAAATTGACATCTTCTGGCGAGCGCCGGCGGGCGTGCGCGGGTGCCGGACAAAGAGGCGTGTCCTCGGGCGCATACATTGACGCCGCGCACCAATGAGGCTAGTGGCCTGCAAGCGATTGCAGATCACGGGCGTTGCCGGGAGGGAGACATCTCCTGCGACGTCGGGCTCTTGGACGCCTGCGGAACCGCCGTCGCGGGTCCAGATCAGGAGCGTGGGATGAAAACAAAGGGTGTGCAGCCTCGGCATGAGGGCTGCCACGCCCATTCGGCGACAGCCGAAGCACGTCCCGCCTCCGAAGGGGAGTGGATTGAAGCAATTTGACAAAAATCAAAAAGAGGGTGCGCGCACTGACGTGCACCGTTGGGTGCGCGTCGCACGAACGCTCTTCCTCCACGAGGAAGGCGCCGTTCCGTGGCGGGCCGCCCCTAGGGGAAGGCCGCTGGCAGTGAGCCAGGGCCCCGCCATCACGCGAACAGCCCAGCACCAGCAGCCTGCCTGACGGCCGGCCCTGCGCCGGCACCACGCCGCCCGCTGAATGCCAACAGGCAAGGCGCCAGCCTGCCTGACTCACGCCTGTACGACATGAAAGTACTCCACATGATCGCTGCCAAGCGCCTGCTGCTTGGCACGGTTGTCATTCCCTCGACGCTCGCGGCCCTCTACTACGGGGCCCTGGCTTCGGACGTCTATGTCTCGGAGTCGCGCTTCGTGGTGCGCTCGTCCCAGAAGCCCGACGGGGGCGCCGCCATCGGCGAGCTGTTCAAGGGCTTCGCCGCGACGGGCTCCGAGAACGTGCTGCTCGTGCGGGACTACGTCCTCGCCCGGGAGGTCATGCAGGCCATGGACGCGAAGTTCAAGTTGCGCGACCTCTACGCCCAGGGCGACGTCCTGGCGCGCTTCCCGGCGCCCTGGCAACGCCCCTCCCTCGAGGAATTCGCCGACTACTACCAGGACCACGTGCGCCTGGAGGTCGATGCCAACTCGGCGGTCGGCGTCCTGACGGTCCGGGCCTTCGATCCTCGGCAGGCCCATGCCGTCAACACCGCCCTGCTGGCGCAGGCGCGCGAGCGCATCGCGGCCCTCAACGCCAAGATCCGCCAGGACACGCAGGAGCTCGCGGACCGGGAGCTGGCGCGCGCCAAGACCCGCCTGTCCCAGGCTGATGCCGCCCTGGCCCAGTTCCGCCAGCAGCGCGGGATCCTGGATCCCGAGCGGCAGGCCGCCCTCGAACTCCAGGGCGCGCAGGAGCTGAATGGCAAGCTCGTCGCGGCGCGGGCCCGGCTGGACCAGGCGCGGCGGATCGCTCCGTTGAGTCCGCAGGTGAGCTCGCTCGAGGCGGAGGTGGCGACGCTGGAGCGCGCCACCGCCCAGATCAAGTCGACCGTCGCAGGCGCCGGGGCCGACAGCCGCGTGAGCTCGGCGCAGGACTTCCAGGCCCTGCAGCTCGAGCGCGAGCTTGCCAGCCGCAACCTGGCCGCGGCGCACGACGCCCTGCTGCGCGCCCGTGTGGACCTCGAGCGGCAGCACCTCTACCTCGAGGCGGTATCGGCACCCAGTCTGCCGGACAGTGCGCTGCAGCCCCGGCGGCTTCGGGGCATTGCGGCCGTGATGCTCATGAGCCTGGCCGTGTTCGCCGTCCTCAGCCTGATTCGCGCGGGGATGCGCGAGCACGGGCAGTCCGTCTGATCCGGGTTCGAGTCCGCATGATGTCCCACGCCACCCCGTCGACCCGCGGCCAGCCCGCGGGGCTGCTGGCCGCTGCCGGTGTGCAGGCCCGGGTGCTGCAGGCCCTGCTCGCCCGGGAAATCCTGACCCGCTACGGCCGGCACAACATCGGCTTCGCCTGGGTGTTCGCCGAGCCCATGCTGTTCACGCTCGGCATCGCCTGGCTGTGGTCGATGGTGAAGGCCGTGACCATGCCCGGCGTGTCCATCGCGGCCTTCGCGCTGACGGGCTACTCCAGCGTGCTGGTCTGGCGCAATGCAGCCACGCGCGCCACACAGGCCCTCTCCACGAACTGGGCCCTGCTGTACCACCGCATCGTCACGCCGCTGGATCTCTACATCGCCCGGATCACCCTGGAGGTGGTCGCCGCGACCGGCAGCCTGCTCGGGCTGAGCGTGCTGTTCATCCTCGCGGGCTGGATGGCGCCGCCGGCGGATCTCTTCAAGGTGCTGCTGGCGTGGGCGCTGCTGTGCGGCTACGCCTATGCCTTCGGCCTCTTCGTGGGGGCCCTGGCCGCGAGCTCGGAAGCGTTCGAGCGGCTCTGGCACATGCTGACCTATCTGCTGTTCCCCGTGTCCGGGGCCGTGTTCATGGTGCACTGGCTCACCCCCGCCGCCCGCGAGGCCGTCCTGTGGCTGCCCATGGTGCACGGCGTCGAGATGCTGCGCAGCGGCTGGTTCGGCGCGGCCGTCCAGACCTACGAGGACCCGGTCTATCTGCTGGGCGCCACGCTCGTCCTGGCCGCGGCCGGCCTGCTGCTGGTGCGCCAGGGCGGTCGCCGGGTGGAGCCGCACTGATGCTTCGCCTCATCGACGTCGTCAAGCGCTACCCGGCCAAGGGGGGCGACCGCACCGTGCTGTCCGGCGTGAGCCTGGACATCCACCCGGGCCAGAAGTGGGGCATCCTGGGACGCAACGGCAGCGGCAAGTCCACGCTGGTGCGCCTCATGGCCGGTGCCGAGACGCCGTCCGAGGGGCGGGTGATCCGCGACATGTCCGTGTCGTGGCCGCTGGCCTTCGGCGGTGGCTTCCAGGGCGGGCTGACGGGCCTGGACAACGCCAAGTTCGTCGCCCGCATCTACGGCAAGCCCATCCAGCAGGTCGTGGACTACGTCCAGGGCTTTGCGGAGATCGGCCCGGCCTTCTACGAGCCGGTCATGTCCTACTCGTCCGGCATGCGGGCCCGCCTGGCGTTCGGCCTGTCCCTGGCGATCGACTTCGACGCCCTGCTCATCGACGAGATCACGGCCGTGGGCGATCACCGCTTCCGCGAGAAGTGCCAGGTCGAGCTGTACGAGAAGCGTGCGCACAAGACCTGGGTGCTGGTGTCCCACGATGCGCACTACGTCCGGGAGCACTGCACGCATGCCTGCGTCATCGAGGCCGGCCGGCTGCAGGTGGCGGACTCGGTGGAAGACGCCGTGCGGATCTACGAGGCCCTGCCATGATCCGCTCCCAGGACATCACCGTCGTCCTGCAGGGCGACGTGCGCCCGAACACGGGACGCCTCCTGCAGGGTCTGCGCCTGCAGCTGCCGCAGGCGCAGTTCGTCCTGTCGACCTTTGCCGACCAGGCGGCCGCCGTGCGTGCGCAGGGCATCGTCGTGGACCGCCTGTGCCTGTCCGAGGACCCGGGCCCGATGCCGCCCACCGTCAGCTCGCCCACGGCGCCGCCCAACAACATCAACCGGATGCTGCGCTCGACGCAGCGCGGGCTCTCGTGCGTCACCACTCCCTTCGTGCTCAAGCTGCGGTCCGACGCCGAGTGCAGCGCGGTGGCGATCGTTCAGGGCTGGGAGCGCGCGCTTGCTGGCGAGCACCCGCTGGAGACGGCGCGCCTGGGCTTTGCCTCGCACTTCACGCGTCATCCGCAGGGCATCAATGGCTACACCTTCCACGTGTCCGACTGGCTGACGTTCGGCCGCGCCGAGGTTGTCTCGGCGTACTGGTCCGCGCCGCCCTTCACGGTGGAGGAGGCCGTCTGGTTCGACGTGCAGACGCCGCCCGGCGGGCTCACCGCGACGGCGCGGCGCTTCCGTGCCGTCTTCAGCCAGGAGCAGTGGGTGTGCGTCCATTACGCGCGCCGCCAGGGCTATGCGACGCCCTCGACCATCCATGATCGCCGGCCCGAGGTGGTGCGCGACTACGAACGCTTCCTGGCCAGGGAGTGCGTGATCCTCGGCGTGAAGGAGATCGAGCTCCTGGTGCCGAAGCAGGCCTGGGCGCGCGAGTCGCGGTTCCAGGACCTGGACTGCGTGAGTCTGCACGACTGGCAGGTGATCGCCGGACACGCAGTGCCCGACCGCGCTCGCGACCGGCTTCGCGCGCTCGCGCGGCGCCATCGGCACCTGATCGCCCGCGGCGTCCTCAGCCGCAAATGGCTCGTCGCCCGCTGGACCTCCCTCACGCGGCGTCCCGCCACGGCCGCGGGACCGCCGACAGGGGCGCTTCCGGGCTGAAACCCTTCCGACCGCATCCCCCCAGACCCATACCTACAGATTCAGGAGAGAACGCAATGCTGAACATCGTCATTCCCATGGCCGGCGCCGGCAGCCGCTTCGCCCGCGAAGGCTACACCGATCCCAAGCCGCTCATCCCCGTCGAGAGCGTGCCCATGATCCGTCTGGTGATCGAGAACCTGCGTCCCCAGGTCGAGCACCGCTTCATCTTCATCTGCCAGGAGGCCCACCTGGCCGCCTACCAGCTCGCACCCAAGCTGAAGCAGTGGGCCCAGGCCACGCCCCACGCGCGTGAAGCCATCGTCATCGGCATCGACGGCCTGACCGAGGGCGCGGCATGCACCGTCCTGAAGGCCCGCGAGCACATCGATGCCGACGAGCCCCTGATGATCGCCAACGCCGACCAGTGGGTGGACTGCGACATCAACGCCTACCTGGACACGATGGCGCGCGGCGGTCTCGACGCCCTGATCATGACGATGCGCGCCGACGATCCCAAGTGGAGCTTCGTCGGCCTGGACGAGCATGGCCACGTGACCCGCGTCGTGGAGAAGCAGGTCATCTCGAACGAGGCCACGGTCGGCATCTACAACTACCAGCGTGGCAGCGACTTCGTCCGCGCCGCCGACGAGATGATCGCGGCCGACGAGCGCGTGAACAACGAGTTCTACGTGGCCCCGGCCTACGACCGGATGATCGCCCGCGGTGCCAAGGTCGGCATCTACAACATCGGCGCCGAGGCCGATGGCATGTACGGCCTGGGCATTCCCAGCGACCTGAAGCTGTTCATGTCGCTGCCCGTCATGCGCAAGGCGCTGGAGCCCTGCCTGTGATGCGCGTCATCTCCCATCGCGGGTTCTGGACCCGTGCGGACGAGAAGAACCAGCCGGTGGCCTTTCGGCGCAGCTTCGGCCTGGGCTTCGGCACCGAGACGGACCTGCGGGACCGCGCCGGCCGCATCGTCATCAGCCACGACCCGGCCGATGACGGCGCCATGACGCTCGAGGACTACCTCGGCATCGTGCGTGACAGCGGTCAGCCCGACCTGCTGCAGGCCCTCAACATCAAGGCGGACGGCCTCGCGCAGCCGCTGGCCGCGGCCATGAAGGGCTTCGAGCATCCCTGGTTCGTCTTCGACATGTCGGTGCCGGACATGGTCCAGCACTTGAAGGCCGGCAACCCGGTCTATGCCCGCATGAGCGAGCACGAACCCTTCCCCGAGACCCTGCAGGGCCGGATCGAGGGCATCTGGCTTGATGCTTTCGACGGCACCTGGTTCGGCCCTCGGGACGTCGAGAGCCTGCTCGATCGCGGCCTGGGCGTGTGCATCGTCTCGCCCGAGCTGCACCGGCGCGCCGACTACGCCGACCTGTGGACGGCGCTGCAGCCGCTGCGCCATCACACGAACCTGACGCTGTGCACGGACCTCCCCACGGAGGCTGTCCAGGCCCTTGGCCTGCCGCTGCCGGCGACGCTTACCTGATCCCATCCAGCTTCTACACAGAGGAGGGCAAAGCCCATGACCACCAACAAGACCCCGGGCCCCATCAAGATCGAAGCCGTCCTGTTCGACATGGACGGCGTGCTGATCGAGGCGAAGGACTGGCATTACGAGGCGCTCAACCGCGCCCTGGACATCTTCGGCATGCCGATCTCGCGCGTCGATCACGAGACGACCTTCGACGGCCTGCCGACCAAGCGCAAGCTGGAGATCCTCAGCGTGGAGCGCGGCCTGCCGCGCCAGCTGCACGGCTTCCTCAACGACATCAAGCAGCAGTACACGGTGGAGATGGTCCACACGCTGTGCAAGCCGCAGTTCCCGCAGGAACGCGCCCTGTCGGCGCTGAAGAGCGACGGCTACCGCCTGGCGGTGTGCTCGAACTCCATCCGCTCGACGGTCGAGCTGATGATGGAGAAGGCGGCCCTGACGCCCTACCTGGACGCGATGGTGAGCAACGAGGACGTCGCCAAGCCCAAGCCCGCGCCCGACATGTACCTCAAGGCCATGGAGATGTTCGGGCTGCGTCCGGACCAGTGCCTGATCGTCGAGGACAACGAGAACGGCATCAAGGCGGCCATGGCCAGCGGCGCGCACCTGCTCATCGTCGAGGACGTCCGCCAGACCAACATCCAGAACATCCGCTCGCGCATCGCCCAGATCGAGTGCGGGCTGACGGCGCCAGCTTCGGCGACGGAGCCGCCGGCCTTCCTGCGCGCCGCCCAGGCCGCCGATCCGGCGCGCGTCGCCGTCGGCAGCTGATCCCGAGAACCCCTGCGAATCCGTCCTATCGTCTATGAGCAAGTCCAACCTGAACGTCCTGATCCTGGCCGCGGGCGCCAACATCGCCGACGGCGCCGCCGGCGGGCATCCCTATCCCGTCTGCGTCACCGAGATCGACGGCACGCCCCTGCTGGAGCGCATCGTCAACGGCATCAGCGGCATCCCGCCCGCCCAGTTCCACTACTGCTTCCTGGCCGAGGAAGTCCGCCGCTTCCACCTGGACAACCTCGTCCAGGTGCTCACGCCCGGCGCGCGCATCATCAACGTGCAGAAGGGCACCAAGGGTTCGGCGGCCACGGCGCTCATGGCCATGGCCGGCATGGACCCGGAGAGCGAGCTGCTGATCGTCAGCGCCAATGAATGGGTCAAGGAGAACCTGATGGGGTTCGTGCGCGAGATGCGCGACCGCAACCTCGACGCCGGCACGCTGACCTTCCACACGGTCCACCCGCGCTACTCCTACGTCCGCCTGGACGAGAGCGGCCTGGTGACCGAGGCCGCACAGCGCAACCCGATCAGCGCCAACGCGACCACCGGTGTCTTCTGGTTCCGCCAGACGGCCCAGATCATGGAGGCGGTCCAGACCATGATCCGCAAGGACGCCCATGTCGACGGCGGCTTCTTCGTCGCGCCGGCGCTCAACGAGATGCTGCTCAAGCAGGCGCGCATCGGCGTCATGAAGATCGACGCGAAGAACTACCACCCGATCAAGGACGACCGGCAGCTGACGAGGCTGGACCTCGTGCATTCCGACAGCTCGTTCTGACGGGAATCGGAACTGCAGCGGCGGCCGCTGGCCGCCGGCTGCCCCGCGCGGCGTGCGCCGCCAGCAACAACAGGAATTGAGATGGAAACGGGAAAGCTCGAGCAGATGGTCAAGGGGTGGTTCGTGGGCAACTTCGAGCCCACGCTCTACCGCACGCAGGCCTGCGAGGTCGGCGTCAAGCACTACAAGGCGGGCGACAGCGAGCAGCTGCACCACCACCGCGTGGCCACCGAGATCACGGCGGTCATCAGCGGCCGTGTGCGCATGTGCGGGAAGGAATGGGGGCCGGGCGACATCATCGTGCTGCACCCCGGCGAGGCCACGGCCTTCGAGGCGCTCACGGACGCCTGCAATGTGGTCGTGAAGCTCCCCGGTGCCTCGAACGACAAGTACCTGGGTGAAGCTCCGCCCGGACTGGCTCTGGAAGGCGCCGGCCGCGCGGAACCGTCCGCCGGCTCGGCCGCCTGAGGGGACGCGCATGCCCATCACGCGATTGAAGTACCGGCGCAAGCTCGGCTACCCGGGGGCGGCCATGCTGCCCAGGATCACGGCGGCCGAGGCCGAGGCCTTCGGCGATGCGCTCGTGTACACGCTGCGGGAGCAGGACGGCCTCTTTGCGGCCGAGCACGTGCAGCGCAAGGTCAGCGCGACCACCCGGCTCGACGTGCCCCGCGGCACGCAGCGGATCGTGCTGCACGGACTGGAGTCCGACAGCCCGCTGGCGCCCCTGTTCCTGTGGGACATCGCCCACTTCGCGCCGGTGGGGGCCGAGATCGTGGTGCAGGAATCCTTGCCGATGCCGTGCTACTACGACCGTCCGTACTTTGCCGACGGCCTGCAGAAGCTCTCGAGCACGGGCGCCCGTTCGGTCTACCGCAAGGTTGCCGCGCTCGACGCGGAAGCGGGGGACCTGGACGAATGGACCTTCGCCATCCCCGCCGGGCCGGAGGACGCCACGCTGCTGAACGCCTGCGTGGCCCGCATTCTGGAGCTGGACGTCCCGCGCAAGGAGATCCTGCTGTGCGGCCGTCCGTCCACCAACTTCAAGTACTGGGACCAGGTGCGCATCGTCGGCGAGGACATCACCGCGCCGCCGGTCCAGATCTGCAAGAAGAAGAACCGGCTCGCCGAGGAGGCGAGCTACGAGAACCTCTGCATCATCCATGACCGCGTCTTCCTGCCGATCAACTTCCGGCAGGTCGTGCATCGCTTCGGCAATGCCTTCCCGTTGACGGCGATGCAGAGCGTCTACTTCGACGACCGGCACAACTTCGCGCTGCGCCGCTACAGCGACTTCGGCGTGGGCCTGCGCCTGGACAGCCACATCGCCCACGGCATCGGCCGTCAGGAGACGCTCACCCCGAGCCGCTACGCGACGGGGGTGCTGTCAGAGATCGAGACCACGGGCTTCGTCTTCGCGAACGCCCACCGCTACACGAAGAACCACTACCCGACGGGCAGCCTGTACCTGGTGAAGCGCAAGGTCTGGGCGCGCGCGCCGCAGGACGAGTCGCTCGTGTGGACGGAGTTCGAGGACATCGAGCAGGGCGAGCGCGCGGCGCGGCTCGGCATCCCGTCCCGCGTGAATCCCCATGGTTTCACGCAGTCCATGATTTCCCGACCCATCCTGGCCTGGCTCGGCGGCACGCTGGCCGAGCGCCTCAACGGCAACGAGTCCATGCACCGCACATGGTTCGAGATGCTGACCTTCATTCCCCGCAAGCCCCTGCTCAAGAAGACCCGCGAGCAGGCCATCCTGGATGGCGCCCGCTTCATGCGCACCTGGGGCGTCGCGCAGGACCCGAGCATCGAGCCGCTGACCTCCGCCATGAGCAGCACCAAGCGACGCCTGCGCTGGATCCGCCAGGTCGTGGCCGCGGTGCAGCTGCCGCTGCACCGGGCCACGCTGCGGCAGTTCACCCAGGACTTCGAGCGGCTGGTGATGAGCGAGCAGGTGCCCTACGGCTGGCACACGGCCACGGTCAATGAGTTCGCGCACGGGCCGGAGAAGGGCATGCACCGCTTCTTCGACACGCTGACCGAGCTGTTCAACCACGCGGCCCAGCGCCCGAAGAAGCGCGTCTTCGCCAACGCCCTGACGGACTACCTGCCGTCCGGCTGGTGGAGCGTGCTGCCGGGCACGCTGCTGAGCACGGTCTACCTGATGCGCAAGCAGCACCAGCTCTTCGTCCTGCCTCGCGGCTTCCTGCCGAAGCTGCGGGCGATCCTCGGCACGACACCCTACCGGCGCTACGCCGACCGGACCGTGACCCCCCGCGGTCACATCCTCAGCGCCAGCCACTCGGGAGACCCGGCATGAAGATGAGCGTGATGGCCGTCTCGCTGGCGGCATACCGGGCAGAGCCTGCGCAGGTCCTGTCCTCCCTGGCCCGGGTGGGCGCCGCGTCGCAGCGGCTGACCCTCAAGGTTGACCAGACCATCATCGGCAAACGACTGCCGGTGGCGCCCGAGGGCGTCGACGCCGCCGCCCTGCGGGTCCGCCCGGTGGTGAACATGAAGGCCCTCGTCCGCCAGGAGGCGGGCGACTACATGCCCGACGAGGCCGGCATCGCCGACCAGATGGAGGGCGTGACGTCGACGGAGCTGCTCGTCGTCGACGCCAGCGCCTTCAAGGTGGAGGTCCTGCTGACGGTGCTCCACCACATGCGACGCGTGCTCTTCGCCGCCAGCGAGTGGCCGGGCAGCATCGCCGTCGTGGTACGTGACGAGGTGCTGGACGAGGCCACGGCGCTGCTGACCCGGGCCTTCTATTCGACCCCGTCGCGCACCAGCCTCAAGGAGGCCGCGGCCTATGCCCACGGCGTGCATCGCACCGCCACCATGGCCCGCGTCTTCAATTGGTCCCAGACCGCGACCGAGCGCGCCTTCACGCTGAAGGACAACCTGTCGCGCCGCTTCATGCGGCTCACCGGCAAGGACGAGGTCGACCTGACCTGAAGAACCATCGGAATCCAAGATGAAGTTTGTTCGTGCTGCCAGCGCAGCCGCTGTCGCCGCCGCATGCCTGTCCTTCATGGGCTGCGCCCCCCTCACCACCGTGCCCACCAGCGGCCCGTCCACGCGCCAGGTCCAGGAGACCGGCGGCTACGAGGTCGCAACGCTGACCCGGGAACTGGCGCAGGCCATTGCCCGCGCGGAGCCTGAGAGCACGTTCGCCAGCCTGCCGGCGCCCACGGCCTTCAACGAGACCATCGCGGTCGGCGACGTCGTCGAGATCGCGCTCTGGGAGACGGCGCCGGCGATGCTCCTGGGCGGGCCCGATGCCACGGGGCAGGCCTCGGGACGATCGCTCGCCGTGCCCGGCCAGGTGGTGCGCCTGGACGGGTCGATCACCATGCCCTTCGTGGGCCGCATGGCCGTCGCCGGCCAGTCCCCCGCGTTCATCGAGGCGCAGATCGTCAAGGCGCTGGAGGGGCGGGCCAACCGTCCCCAGGCCCTGGTCCGCGCCGGGTCGGCCGTCGGGCAGGAGGTCACGGTGGTGGGCGGCGTGCGCAACAACCTGCGGCTCGGGCTCACCGCCCGCCGGGAGCGGGTGCTCGATGCCATCGCCGTCTCGGGCGGCAGCACGTTCCCGATCGAGAAGAGCGTCGTCCAGGTCACGCGGGGCGGTGCGCACGCGAGCGTCCCGCTCGACACGGTCGTGCGTGACCCCCGTCAGAACGTGGTGCTGGCGCCGGCCGACGTGGTCACGGTCTATCACCAGCCCCGGAGCTTTGTCGCGCTCGGTGCCGTGGCCAAGGTCGGCGACGTCGCCTTCGAGGCGACGGGCCTGGACCTCGCGCAGGCCATCGCCCGCGCGGGCGGCACGCTGGACAGCCGCGCCGATGCCGGCGGCGTGTTCATCGCACGCCAGGTCGGTGACCGTCCCACGATCTACCGCCTGGATCTGCGCGCGCCGGGCAGCCTGTTCGTCATGCGGGACTTCAAGGTCCGGGACCAGGACATCATCTACGTGGCCAACGCCACGGCGGCGGAGCTGCAGAAGTTCCTGGGGCTGCTGGGCGCTGCCGTCTACCCCATCGACGCGGCCGCCCGGAACCTCGGCTCGAACTGATCCGAGAGTTCTCGATGACGGCCTACCACCACGGCTTCACCCGGCGCAAGGCCCGGTTCCTCGCGGACTTCGTCGGCGGGGGCGTCCGCGCGCGTTCGCGCCGGCCGCTCGAGGCCGGCGACGTGCTCTATCTCTGGGGCGATCTTCCCGCCCCGTCCGATGTGGGCGAGGGGGTGTCGATCGTGCGTGCCGAGGATGGCTTCCTCCGCTCCGCCGGCCTCGGGGTCACGTTCGCGCCGCCGCTGTCCTGGACCTTCGATGCCCAGGGGCTGCACCACTGGGGCCATCAGCCGACGGACCTGGAACGGCTCATCCTGGACTGCGCCGCCGATGCGCACCTTCTCGAGCGGGCGGCGAGGCTCCGCCAGCGGCTCGTGGGGCTGCGTGTCACCAAGTACAACCTGCAGGAAACGCCGCTGGCGCTGAAGCCGCGGCGCGAGGGGCAGGCGCGCGTCCTGGTCATCGGCCAGGTGGCCGACGATGCGGCACTGCGGGGCATCCGGACGCCGGTGAAGACGAACCTGGACCTGCTCGCCGCTGCCCGGAAGATGCGCCCCGACGCCGAGCTGATCTACCGGCCCCATCCCGATGTGGTGGCCGGTGTCCGCGAGGGCCGGGACGCGGGGTGGCAGACCCTGGCGGATCAGCGCGTGACGGCGGGCGGTCTCGTGCCGCTGCTGGACCTTGTCGACGAGGTCCATGTCATGAACTCGCTGGCGGGCTTCGAGGCCGTGCTCCGTGACGTGCCCGTCGTCTGCCATGCGCAGCCCTTCTACGCCGGCTGGGGCCTCACCACCGACTGCCACCCGCCGCAGCGTCGCACCAGCGCCTCCCTGGACCAGCTGGTGGCCGGGGCGCTGATCCTGTACCCCCGGTACCGGCATCCGGAGACGGGCGACGCGATCGAGCCCGAGGACGCCGTGGCGCTGCTCGCCCGGATGCGGGACGCCCGGCGCGGCGCCGGCCCGTGGGCGGACCTGCGGGAGGCGCTGCTCGCCCGTGTCGCGCGGATCGCCGATGCCTGGCGTGCCCGCCGGGCCCAGCGCGCCAGGAGCCGCCATGCTTGACCGACAGGACTGGCGGGGCGAGCGCTTCCTGCTGCTGCAGGGACCGCTGGGGCCCTACTTCGCCCGGCTGGCCCGCGCGCTCGAGCAGCGTGGCGCCGAGGTGCACAAGATCAACTTCAACGGGGGCGACCAGGTCTTCTCGCCGGGCGGCACGCCCTACACCGGGACTCTTGCGGACTGGGCGTCCTGCTTCACCGAGCATGTCGTCCGCCATCGCATCACCACGGTGGCGCTCTTCGGTGACCGCCGACCGATCCACGACAGCATCGCGGACCTCTGCCGCGCGCAGGGCATCCGCTGCTATGTCTTCGAGGAGGGCTACTTCCGGCCGGCCTACATCACCTGCGAGCTGGGCGGCGTCAATGCCCGCTCCGGCATTCCCCGCGATGCCGCGTTCTACCGCGCACAGGCGGAACAGGAGCCGGTGCGTGAGATGCAGCCGCCCCGGCATGCCTACTGGGCGATGGTGCTGTGGACCTGCATCTACTACTTCTTCAGTGCGCTGCTGTGGCCGCGCTACCGCCATTACCGCCACCATCGGCCGCTTCGCCTGAGCGAGTCCTTGCGCTGGCTCCGGGGGTCTGCGCGCAAGTGGTGGCGCAAGTGGGCAGAGCGCGGGGTCGAGGCGCAACTCGCGGGTCCGCTGTCGGGCCGCTTCTTCCTGGTCCCGCTGCAGGTCCACAACGACGCGCAGGTGATCCACAACTCGAGGTTCGGATCCGTCGAGGCCTTCATCAAGGAGGTGGTCAGCTCCTTCGCCCGCGGCGCCCGCGGCGAGCAGTGGCTCGTGTTCAAGCACCACCCCATGGACCGCGCCTACTGCAACCATGCGCGGCTCCTCCGGCAGCTGGGCCGGGCCTTCGGGATCGAGGACCGGCTGGTCTACATCCATGACCAGCACCTGCCCACCCTGCTGGACCATGCCGCCGGGGTCGTCGTGATCAACAGCACCGCGGGCCTGAGCGCCCTGCACCAGGGGGTGCCCACGATCACCCTGGGCAATGCCTTCTATGACTTCGAGGGCCTGACCTGCCGGCTGCCGCTGGACGAATTCTGGCGCTCGGCGCCCGCGTGCAAGCCGGACCGCGAGCTGTACCTGGCCTATCGCCGCTGGGTGATCCGGCACACGCAGATCAACGACAACTTCTACGCAGGCCCGCTGTCCGGGCCCAGCACGATCAACGAAGGCGGCTGGCAGCCGCCGGCCACGAAGGCCGACGGCGCTGAGCCGGGCGTCCGGGAGCAGCTGTCATGAGCGACACATCGAGGACCGGCGGTGCGGGCGACCTGGACGCTCGGCTCGCCGAGGAGTTCCGGCAGCAGGTGCTTCCGCTGTGCGACCGCTGGGTGCACCAGGTGCAGGCCGCGGCCGGCTCGCTGCATCTGCCCGATGAGCAGCGGCACGACCAGCCGGGCTGGCTCAGCGCCCTGTCCGTGCAGGCGCTGCATGCCGCGGGCGCCGCGATCTCCGCGGCCGAACTCGCCTTCCCGGTGCCCGGGGACTGCGCCTGGTGGCACGCGCCCGAAACCCTGCCGGACGGCACCGTCATCCGCTTCTTCGCACGCCAGGCCTGGCTGGGCCTGGAGGCGGCGTCGCACCAGGCCGAGCTCAGCTTCCTGGCGGCCTATGCCATCGAGCCCGACGCGCTGTGGCAGCTGCGCGTGCTCGCCGACGGCGTGCCGATGGAGCGCGTGGCCGCCGAGACCGCGGAGTCGGGCGTGGTCCGCCTGCGATTCCGCCGCCTCGACGTCCGACCGGGCCGGGTGCGTATCGACCTGATCAGCCCGCGGGCCCAGGTGGTGAAGGAGGTCCATCCGGACGCTGCCGATACGCGTTATCTCTCCCTGGCTGTCAGCTGCCCGCAGTGGCACGGCGAGGCCCCCGCGATGCCGCTTTGACGGAGTCCTCATGCAGACCCTGGAATTCCACACCGTCATCATCGGCTCGGGCTTTGCGGGCCGGACCGTGGCCAGCCACCTGCCAGAGGGCAGCTACCTCATCCTTGAACGTGGCGAGGATCGCAGCCACGGCGAAACGCTCAAGCGCTACCAGGCGGCCCGCGACCGGGGCCTGCGCGACTTCGACGCGGAGGCCGAAGCCTTCGCCAGCGACCGGCCCTGGAACCGGCTCGACCGGCTGTCCCCCTTCTGCTATTCGCGCTTTGCCATGGTGAGGGGCGGGGCCTCGAACTGGTGGGGCGGCAAGTCCAGCCGCTTCTCGGAGGCCGTCTTCGCCAGCGAGGAGGGCCTGCCGTGGGCGCTGAGCAGCGAAGAAATGGCCCCGTGGTACCGGGCCGCCGAGGCACGGCTGAACATCGCGGGCGATCCACTGCTGGGGCCGTCCCGCGAAGCGGCGAGCATCGAGGGCGCGGCCCTCTGGCGCACGGCCTTCAGCCCCTTCCTGCAGCCGTCAGGCCTGTATGCGGTGGCAGTCGGCAAGGAGCCCGCGCGAGGCGCCGAGACCGGCCAGGGCCTGTGTCGCGGCCGCGGCCACTGCGCGGTGTGCAAGGAAGACGCGAAGGCCCGGCCCGACAACCGGTTCGCACCGATGAACATCCTTCACGAGGCCTACGTGCTCGAGATCGAGTTCAGCGCAGACCGCGCGACCGGCGTGGTGTTCTATGACGGCCGGCAGCTGCTGCGGGTGGCCTGCGAGCGAGTGGTCGTGGCCGCCAACGGGGTGGAGACGCCCCGGCTGCTGGCGCGGTCGACACTGCCCGGCGGCGTCCAGGCGGCCTCGCTGGGCCGCTTCTGCCAGGATCACGCGCATCTGGAGATCGACTGCTGGATCCCCAAGCCGCTGCCGCACGGCGCGGTCGGTGCACTGAGCCACGTCCAGGTGCAGGAGCTGTCGAGGATGTACAGCACCCCGATCGGCTCGATCGAGACCTCCGCGCTGGCGCTCACGCATGGTCCCGGACACGCGGCGCTGGCCCAGGCGCTGCAGCCTCGCTGGGCGCTGGAGGGCGGTGCCGCGGCGGTGCGGCGAGGGCTGGCCGGCACGTTCAAGATCTTCGTGGAACTCGAGACCCTGAGTCAGATCGACGCGCGCGTCGATCTGGAGTCGGAGGTGCCGGCGCTGCACGACGACGGCTATCGCCAGCTGATCCCGCACTTCGAGCGCATCACCGACGACATGTGCAGCACTCTGGCGCGCCAGGGCGTGCGCGTGCTGGGCACCCAGCGCTACTTCCGGGAGGGCTACGGCGGCCACCACTTCGTCGGCACGACCAACTGGAGCCGCTCCGCCTTCAACATGATGGAAGACGACGGACGCCTGGGGGGCACGGCGAACGTCTACATCGCCGGATCGAGCGTCATTCCGCGGGCGGGCGGCGTGGCGCCGACCCTCACGCTCGTGGCGCTTGCCGAGCGGCTCGGCCACCACCTGGCCGGCGCCTGAGCGCGCTCACTGCTCGACGCTGCAGGTCGCTGCGTCGCGGTGGTTCGCCATCTCGTTGCGCGTCTCCGCCTCGAAGGTCGCATGGGCCCCTTCGACGGCGATGCCCGGCCCGCAGTTCTCCGTCGCGGTCGCTCCGTGCGCGACGATGGTGCCACCGGACTGCGCGAGAAACCCGGCGCGACCGTTTCTCTGGGCGATGGCGCGATAGGCGCGGATCACGCCATTGGACAGCGCATGGAAGCCGGCGAGATCGTTGTAGCGGGCCGTCGCGCCCTCGGCGTTGATCGTCCCGCCGTACTCCGCCACGAAGCCGGAGCCCAGCTTGCGATCGACGTCGCGCGCGCCCACCGCCACCGCGCCGGGCGCGTCGATGTGGCCTCCGTTGAACGCGAAGAAGGCGGCGTCGCCGGCGCCCATGCACTGGGTCGCCGCGCACCGGATCACGCCGCCCAGTCGTGCCTGGAAGCCGTAGTAGAAGTCACGCACCCGGACGGCGCGCCCGACCGACAGCGTGCCGCTGCCCTCCGCCAGAAAGGCGCTGCCATTGCCTCGCGTGCCGGACGCCCAGTGCTCCACGGTGAAGCCGTCCAGCAGGCCGAGCACGGTGCCGGCCGGCGCGAAGAAGAGATCGCCCGACTGGGCCCAGCCCAGTACGCAGGACTCGGGGGCCGCGGGGTTGCCGATGATGCGAAAGCGCGCCCCGTCGCGCCCGCGATAGGCCACGTGCCGCGAGATCTCGAGGCGCCCGTTCGGGACCTGCACGGTCACGCTGCTGCTCAGCGGAATGAGCCAGTCGGCCATGGCGTCGACAAGAATCGGCAGCTCGAGCGAGGACGCGCCGAGCGGAATCACGACATGGGTCTGCTGCGGGACGGTCCATACGCGCCCCAGCTGTTGAAGGGCGTCGGCGTCGGCGGAGGACAGGGCGCGCACGTCCAGGCAGGCGGTCAGTGCACCCAGCAAGGCGACGCGCCGCGTGACCCGGCCGTCCGGGTGGCCGCGCGTCAGGGCGGCCGATCGCGGGGCGGCACCGGCGCCCGCCTCTGGCGCCCATTCGGCTGCCGCGGTGTGCACATGCGGGGCTGCGGCGGAGGCAGCGGTCTCGACGACAGGGATGGCGAGCTTCATGGGTCGTTCGTCCGTTTCAAGTCGTTGAACAGGGCCACGGCGTGGCGGATCGTCGCGAGGTCTCGGGATCCGGCCGGCGGGGCCAGTGCTGCCGTCCCGCCGGGCGGGCTGCGGAGCGGGTCCGGGCGCTCGCGCGTCAGACAGGAGGAACGGGGAGGGCGGAGGCATGGCGCCACCGCGTCGATCTGGGCCCGTGGGGCGACAACCTCGATCTCTGCATCATGAGGCGCTCCTGAAGGTCTCCGGAGGCCCATCGTAGGAACAATCGTCAGCCGGTGACAAGTCAACTATGCACGCTTTGATTCATTCGCAGAGCGCACACGAAGGCCCGGCGGCCGCCGTTCGAGCATGAAAAAGCCCCGTCTTCACGGGGCCTTGCGCCAATCCGGGCGAAGCGCCGGGAGGCCCGGCGCGATCGCCACGGGGGGGGCGAATCAGACGTTGAACCAGAAGATCATTGGCAAGCCATTGATTTATCGTTGGTTCGACGGCTCATGGCGAAAAATGTACTCCGATTTGTACTCAATCGTGCGGCAGCTGAGTACGCCGGGGCCATCTGCGGGCACGAGCTGCGCGCTGACCTGATCAACTACCCGTTCGCGGATGGCTTGGATGATGCCAGCACTTTGTGGATTCATGCTCGCGAATTTGCACTCGGTGGCAGCGGGTACGCTGAAACGCTCACAGGCGTACGGGGCGTTCAACTCTTGGGGCCGCTATGCCAGGAACCCCATGGGCTTCCTAGTTGAGGCGACTTGGTCTGGCAGGTCGCCGACGCGGATGTGATCCCGCTCCTCCCGCGCAGCACGCCCCAGCGCACGCTTCAACGCCAGCCCCAGGGTTCTCGGCGGCATGTTCTTCAGCTTGTCCACTACCTGGTCGTCCAGCGTAGGCGCAAAACCTGACCCCCACGGGCTTTCGGCCCGCATGCGGCCATAAATCTGTCGAGCGATGTGAGCCACCTGCGCTGGCGTAGGGGCCTGCACGTGCAACACCGTCATGCGCGATAGCAGCGGTGCTGGGATGCCCTCGATGCTGTTGGCTGTGGCGATCCAGTTCACGTGGCTGGCGTCAATGGAGAAGTCTCGGATCGAGAGGTCGATGAAGTCACGCGCGCTGCGAGGTTCCAGCAGGGTATAGAGCGCCGCGAGCGGGTCGTACTGACGTTGCTGGTCGGTCTTGTCGAGCTCGTCCAGCACGATTACCGGATTGGCCAGCGGCTGGAAGGCCAGCAGCTCAAACACCACGCCGGGCTCCGAGTTCGACCAGAACGATTCCGATCCGGCCAGCGGTGAGCTGGATTGCGTGCTGGCCATGTCGATCACACGGAAAGGTAGGCTTAGGCGAGCCGCAAGCCAGCGCGCTGCTTCGGTCTTGCCAATCCCGGCAGGGCCGACCAACAGGATGGGCGACCATGCGACACGGCCGTCGCCAATTGCATGCAGGGCAAAGTGGTCATGTAGTACCTCGGCCAGCTCAGCGAAGTTGGGGAAATCGCGCTGGAAGTCTTTAATCAGCTGTGTCCAGTCATCGGGCAGGTCACCCAGCTGGCGGCGTTCGTGGCCAGCGGCCCGGATGCGCTCGGCGATGTACTGCGCTCGTTTGGCCTTCTCGTCGGGCTTGGAGCGGTGGCGCTCGACAAAGCTGTGCAGGCCTGCGGCGTCCAGAAACGCGACTTGGGGTGTTGCCCGAGGTGCCTGCGGAGCGGGCTGATCCGGCGCCGCTGCCGGTGGCTTCATGTCGGGCAGCGACTGCACCAGCGCGTTTACGGCATCGTCGATGGACGGATCGAGCGGCTCGCCACGCACCGACTTCTCTGGCTTGGTGGCGGCCGGCAGCAGTCCTGCAGCTACCGCCAGTTTGTGATTGCGCTTGAGGTCTTCGGCGAAGAGCCCGATGGTGGCCTCGTGCTGCTTGCAGCGTACTCCCTGGCCTGCGTTCGCATCGCCACCAATCACCGGCGCCGAGCAAACTGGGCAGTGTTGTTGGGCGGCATGCCGGGCGGCTTCGATCAGATCCAACAAAGCCCTGTCTCTGTTGATGCTGGCGCCCACCAGTTCCACCCGCAGGCTGAGCTTGTCGCGCTGGTTGGTGGCGCAAAACAGCGGCAGGTGGCGGTAGTCGGCCGGCTTCATCAGCAGCTCGCACTGGCCCACGAAATGGGCCAGCACCGCCAAGTGGCCAGGCGAGGGCTCCACGACCTGCTTGGCCAGCCATGGGTGCTCGGCTTTCAAGGCCGCCACGCGATTTTGGTAGGCGGCGCGGCTCATGGGGCGACGGCTGTTGGGGCGAGTCATGGCGGTCTCTTTTGATTAACTATAAATTACTATAACAACGCAAGGCGCGGTGATCCAGTGTCCGCTTGCTGCGTTGGTCTTGGTTATAGTGATTTACTGTGATTCTTTTGGAGGCCGACATGTCTGCCTTGAGCAGCGAGCAACTCCCCATACTGGCCGGTGCGCTCTTGCGTCTG
>JAYRJQ010000039.1:0-4431 GCA_041906185.1 Burkholderiaceae bacterium | reverse complement strand
CGCCCCGCGAGGCCCAGGCCTGCCGCCAGCGCGCGAGCAGCCCCGGCGCCGCCGGTGGCGCATCGAAATGCAGGGAGCTCACCGGCTGCGCCTGCCCGGGGCGAATGAGGCTCAGCGGTTCGGCCACGAGGCGGCCGCCCAGCGACTGCACCTGCGCGACCACCATCAGCCCGTCCGCAACCAGACCCGCGGGCAGCGCCTCGAGGTGCGCCAACGCCGGCGCATTGAAGCGGTAATAGGGCAGTTCGGCCACGAGCTCGCGCCCCTCGGCGTCCCACAGGGGCCACAGCAGCGTCTGGCGATGGTCGTCGAAGCGGCAGGGGCCGATCCGTGCGGGCTGCAGGAAGGCCCACGCCTCCATCGGCCCGGGGCGGTCGAGCGGGCTGCGCCCCGCCTGCCGCGAGGCGGCCAGGGCGGCCCAGTCGGTCCAGGGCTGGAGCCGCTCAGCGGACCACGCGTCGGCCTGCGCCGGCAGCAGCGTCGCGCTGGTGCTCTCGCGCGCCGACAGGCGTTGCGCCTCGTTGAGCTGCGCCCCGATGAGCGCCAGCCGCTGCCCCGTGGCCCGCTGCGGGGCGCTCAGGCCGCTCCAGGGGCCGGGGGCGCGGTAGCGGGCGACGGGGTCGAAGCCGCGCAGCGACTCGGGCCGCGCGTCGGTGCAGGAGAGGAAGCCCTCCTGCGGCGACCACAGCATCATCGTGAGCCCCACATAGCCGCTGGCCGAGCGCCAGGGGCGGGCGCCCAGGCCCAGCACCTCCAGCGTGCCGGTCTCGTCATAGCGGGTCCGGGCCCGGCCGAGCAGGCGCGCCGGGGTCAGGTCTTGCGCCGCCGCGGCACCGAGGGCCTCGACGAGCGCGTGCGCGAGCGTCAGCTCGTCGAGCAGCCGGTGCTCGTCCGCACCGCCGGCGCGTTCCAGCAGCAGCTCGATGTGGTCCGCCAGGCGCCGCAGGAGCAGCGCCAGGCGGGGGTACTCGGCGCCCTGGGCCCAGACCGCCAGCGTCGTGAAGCGCTCCTGCATGCCGCTGGACAGGTGCGAGAGCCCCAGCTCCACGGCATCGGCGAACAGGCGCCGCGCGCTCTGGCGCAGGCGCTCCCGCGAGACGTTCAGGGAGTCGGCGCCCGTGGCGGGCCGCTGGTGATCCATACCGAGGTCCAGCGCCTGCGTGCGCGGCGCCGCGGTGGGCTCGGGCGGGGTCAGGGCTTGCCCGTGGGCGCGCTGGAAGGCCAGCACGGCGGCCACCTGGTACTTCTCGATCTTCGCCAGCGCCACGTCCGCGATGAGCTGCTCCAGCCCGCCGCCCATGTAGCGCAAGGTCAGGCGCGGCTGCTGCAGGGTCAGCACCAGGTGGCTGCTGCCGCCGATCCGCAGCCAGGAGGCGTCGTCGTGGTCCTGCACGCACTGCCAGGCCCAGCGGTAGCCGGCCTTGCCCGCATGCCGGACCAGCGCCTTCGTGTCGATCGCCAGCAGCGCCTCGCGCAGCGGGGCGAGCGCGTCAGTGGGTGGGGCGGTCGGTGGGGCGGTGGGCGCCTCGTCTGCATCCCCCGCGTGCTCTGCGGCGGCGGGGGCATGGGACGCGGCCTCCGAGCCCGCCACGGACAGCTGCCGCAGGCCCAGCGCCGCGGCCAGGATGTGCTGGCAGATGCCGGAGGCCGGGCAGTCGCAGCGGGCCTTGGCCGGGCCGCCCTCGTCGAAGGCGACCTGCTGCTCGCCGACGGTCACGACGACACGCGCGTCCCCGTCCTCGCTCACCTGGAGCTTCAGACGCTCGAGGTCCTTCTGTGCGCGGCGCAGCAGGCCGCGGTTGGCGAGCGCGGCGAAGCTCTCGTCGTCGTAGCGGGCGAGCTGCGCCAGGAGGCGGGTGCGCAGGGACGTCACGAGATCACCTGCACCAGCCATTGCGCCAGACGCTGCGGCGTCAGCGCGGCGATCTCCATGCCGCAGGCCGCGAGCCGCTCGGCCATCTGGCGGTCGTACACGGGGTGGGCGTTGCCATCCAGCGAGGCCAGGCCCAGCATGCGCACCCGCGCCTCGGCGAGCTGCCGCACCTGGCGCACGAGCTCGGCCGGCGCCGCGCCCTCGCAGAAATCGGTGACCAGGACCAGCACGGTGCGGTGCGGCACCTCGACCCGCTGCGCGCAGTAGCGCAGGGCCTTGCCGATGTCGGTGCCGCCGCCCAGCTGCGCCTGCATCAGGACCTCCACGGGGTCGTCCACATGCTCGCTGAGGTCGACCACGCTCGTGTCGAACAGCACCAGCTTGACGCGGAAGGCCGGCAGCGCCGCGAAGATGCCCGCCATGACGGCGCTGTGGATCACGGAGTCCACCATGCTGCCGCTCTGGTCGACGCACAGGATGATGTCCCAGGGCAGGCGCCGCTGGTTGCGCTCGAAGAACTTCAGCTGCTCAACGAGCAGGCGCTGCCGCTCGGGATCGTAGTGGCGCAGGTTCGCCCGCACGGTGCCCAGGGCGTCGAAGTTGCGGGCGACGGCCATGGGCGAGTGGCGATGGGGGTTGAGCCGGCCCGACAAGGCCTGGCGGACCTCCGCCTCGAGCTGGCGCCGCAGCGCCTCGACGACCTGGCGGATGATGCGCCGGGCCAGATGCAGCACGTCGCCATGCAGGTGGCCGCGCAGCGTGAGCAGCGTGCGCAGCAACTGCTGGTTGGGCTCGAGGCGCTCCAGGGTCTGCGGGTCGGTCACGAGCTCGGTCAGGCCGTAGCGGTCCAGCGCGTGCTGCTCGATGATCTCGACGGTCTCCTGCGGGAAGAGCTCGCGGACCTCGCCCAGCCAGGTCACGAGCTGCAGCTGCGACGCGTCGAGCGAACCCGGGCCGCGCGCACCGTCGCCACGCAGGCCGCGGCCCTTGTACTCGCGTCCGTACAGGTGCTCCAGGGCGCGGTCCCGCCGGCCGGCATCGCCCGTCAGGCCTTGCGGGGTCAGGGCTTGCTCGGCGTAGCGGCCCAGCACCAGGCGCCAGCGTTCCAGGGTGCTCATGGGGTCAGCCATCCTTCCAGCCCGTCCGCGCGCAGGCGTTCGAGCAGCTGTGTCGAGGCGGCCAGGTGCCGCTGCACGGCCTCGGCATCGAGGTCGTGCTGTACGAGCCGGCCGAGGTCGCGCTGGCCGTGCAGGCCGGCCACGGCCTCGGCGATGCGGTCGGTCTCTCGCGGGGTCATGCCGGCAAAGGCGAGTCGCAGCTCGGGCAGCACGGCCACGAACTCGGCGTCCGGCCAGTCGCGCAGGCGGGCGTCGAGCGCCTCCAGCAGACGGGGCTGCTGCCAGGCCGCCTCACGCGCCGTGCTCAGCAGCCCGCGCAGGAAGGCGACGGCCTCCGCCGGGCCCAGGCCGCCCTGCAGGTGGCCGCTCACGAGCCGCTCCAGGCCGGGCTCGTCCAGATGGCCGGCGCAGTAGCGCAGCCCGGCCGCCGCGCCGCGGACCAGGCTCAGCGCATGAGCCGCCTGCAGATGCTCGAGCAGGGCCCAGAACAGCGAAGCGTCCAGCGCCTCGCCGGCCTCGCTGAGCAGCAGCTCGCGCAGGCGGCTCAGGCTGTCCAGCAGCGCGCTGCCGTCGCCCTGGGCGCCGCGCAGGTCGCGGCCGAGGTACATGGTGCGCTGGTACGCGGCCTGCAGCAGCGCGGGCAGCTCGGCGAGCTGGCGCGCCTCCAGCGGCTCGCGGGATTCCCACAGCAGCCCCAGCACGCCGCAGGCCGCGGCCACGGACTCGAAGTGCGCGTCCTCGTGCATCACCTCGGCCAGCGTGGCGGCCACGGGTCGCACATGGTCGTGCAGGCCGAGCACACAGGCCTGCACGAGGAGTGCGGCGGCGGCGCCGGCATGGCGCGGATCGGTGCCGTCGGCCAGCCGCTGCAGGCGGGCCTCGAAGCGGTGGGCGACGGCCAGGGGCAGCGTCGTGCCGTAGACACCGGCCTCCACCAGCGCGCCTTCCGTCACGGCCGACCAGGTGTAGTCCCAGTGCTCCTGCAGACGCGCCAGGCCCAGGCCATGGACGAAGTCGGGGCCGGACTGGCGCACGGCCAGGGGCACGCCGAGCAGGTCCAGCCCGTGCAGCAGGCGGCTCGTCACGCGGTGGTCCTGGCGGCGGTAGAGGTCCAGGACCAAGCGGCGCGGCTGGGCATCGTCGATCTTCAGGCGCTGGCGCCGCGCGCGGGCCTCGACGTCTCGCAGCAGGGGCGGGCGGTCGGTGCCGGGGGGCAGCTGGCCCGTGAGCGTGCCGCACAGCTGGCGCCGCGTGACGTCCAGGATCAGTGCGCCCTCGGCGTCCAGTTCGCCCTTCACGAAGCAGCTCGTCACGGCGTCCAGCACGTCGGCCCGCAGCGGCGCCTCCCGGCCGCGCAGCGCGGCCAGCTGCAGCGCCTGTTCGCAGGCGGCAGCCAGCGTGGGCATGGGCAGCGGAAGGCGGTGCTTCTCCCGCAGCTCG
>JAYRJQ010000030.1:0-33373 GCA_041906185.1 Burkholderiaceae bacterium | reverse complement strand
ATCGGGCTCGCGCTCGCCCTGGGGGCCGCCGTGCTCGTGGGTCATTACGGCGCGCAGCGGCCGGCGGAGGGCGACGACTGGGCCACGCTGCGCCAGCGCTTCTCGGCCGGCGGGCACACGGAGGACGAGCTGCGCGAACTGCTGCGCCGCAAGGAGGCGCTCCTGCAGCAGTCCCCGACGCTGCGCGAGCGCGATGACGCGGAGCGAGCCCGGGACCTCGAGGCACGCACGGTCCAGCTGCTGGATGCCAAGCTGGAGATCTACCTGGGCACGGGCGTCATGACTGTCCCGCAGATCGAGCTGGTCCTCGGGAGCTTCGACGCCCAGACCCTGCGCAGCTACCTCCTCAAGAACCGGGAGCTGCTGGTGGGCGACGTCACGCGCGCCCTGAACAACGCGAACGTGGCGAACCTCGTCGGCGCGGCCGGCGAGCAGTACGTGCAAGGGCTGATCCAGGACACCCTGGTCAAGGCGATGGGCTCGCCACCGGAGGAGCAGTACCCCTCGACCTGGCACGAGTCCCCGGGGCGCTATGGCCTGGTGCGCGTGCAGCTGCCCCAGCACCTCAGCTATCGCCCGTACAACCCCGCCTGAGCGGCCGGGCGACTCGGACCGAGGGGCAGGCGGGCCGCGCGCCCTGCCGTTCATCGGGCGCCCCTGCGTTTCGTCACGCCTGGGCGCCACTTGGCAACATCCCTGAAGACAGCGTCGGCGCGGGCCGCTATGGTGCCGCCAGATCCGCTGCCGTCCGTGCCGCGGACGACCGGAGGACGTGATGAACATCGAACAGCAGCAGGATCGGGCCCTGCGCCGCGCCGAGCGGCGCCGCCGCTATGCGCGAGGCGAGGGGCGCAGCGGCTTCGGCCTCTTCCTGATCGTGGCGGGCGTGGCGCTGCTGGTGCATCGGCACGGCTGGCCCAGCTGGTTCCAGTTCGAGGCGCCGTGGTCCCTCGTGATCGCGGCCGTCGCGGCCCTGAGCCTGGTGCTGGCCCGCACGGCCCGCAGCCTCACCCGCGCGCTCTTCCTCGGCGCCGTCGCCGCCTGGTTCTATGCCTGCGAGACGGGCTGGTCCGACTTCAGCTTCCGCGAGTCCTGGCCCTGGCTGCTGATCGCGCTGGGCGTCGCCAAGATCCTGCATTTCCTGCTTGACCGATTTGATGAGGAGGCCGCATGAGCATGCCCGACCCGTCCAGCCCGCCGTCGGGCCCGCAGGACCCCTCGACCACGGGCACGACCCCGGCACGGCGGGCGCCCAGCCACCAGCTGTGGCTGGGCCTGGCGCTGGTCCTCGCGGGGTGCACCTTCCTGCTGGACAGCCTGCACCTCGTCGAGCTGCGCCGCTACCTGCCGTTCTGGCCCGTGCTCATCATCGCCCTGGGGGCGGCGCGCCTGCTGACAGCCGCGCCGAACGACAAGGGCGAGCAGGTGGTGGGCGGCGTGCTGCTCGCGATCGGCTGCTTCCTGCTGTTCCGCCGGCTGGGCTGGCTGCACATGGACTTCCGGGACCTCTGGCCGCTGTTCCTGATCGGCGTGGGCGGCATGCTGCTGACGCGTCGGCCCGGTTCGTCGGGCGTGCCCGGCGCGGCCGGCCTGTTTGGACACGGCCGGCGGGATCACCCGGGCGGCCCGCTCGACGTCAAGGCGGTGCTCAGCGGGCAGCAGGTCCGCGTGCAGGCGCAGGACTTCACCGGCGGGCAGGTCCAGGTGGCGCTGGGCGGGGTCGAGCTGGACCTCAGCCAGGCGGGCTTCCAGCGAGCCGTGATCGACGTGTCCCTCGTGATGGCCGGCCTGGAGCTGCGCGTGCCGGCGGACTGCCGCGTGCGTGTCACGGCCTCGTCGGTGCTGGGGCAGGTCGAGGACAAGACCCACCCGCCGCTCGCGGCGGCCCGTGAGCTGGAAGTCCGCGGTTCGCTGGTGCTCGGGGGCATCACCGTCCGCTATTGACCGCGCCGGCCCGCCTGGCAACCTGCCCGGGAGGGCGGGGCGCCGGGCGCCGTTGAATCAGCGGAATCGGCGGAGTCAGCGGAATCAGCGCACGCCGGGCACCGTGCTGCAGTTGGCCACGCCGAAGCGGTCGACGAAGAGGCGGAACTCCTGGCCCGGCTTCAGGGCCGACCACTGCTGCAACGTCAGCCGGCAGGTCCAGTCGCGCTCCTTGCCGTCGACCATGACGACCTCGTAGATGCCCTTGTACTTGCTGATGCGCTCGGCACCCGGTTGGCCCGGCGGCACGGCCGCCAGCACCGGCGAGCCCCAGCGCGGCGGCTGCGGATGCTCCCCCTGCTCGCGTACCGCGCGCAGCGTGCGCCATTGCAGGCCCGTGTAGCGGCAGTGCGGGCTCGGCTCGGGACGCTGGCCGGTCGGGTCCTCCATCAGCTTGCGCTGGACCTCCTGCACGCCCTCGGGCATTTCGTCGCACCAGCTGGAGTCGTTGACCTCCGAGAGGCGCTCGATCTCGATGTCGCGCTGCCAGCGCAGCGTCTGGATCGTGACCCACTCGCCGCGCGGGCCGAACAGCTTCCAGCCCAGGGGCGCGAACAGGAGCGCGATGACCAGGGCGGCGATGCGGTGCTGACGGTCGCGGTTGGAGAGGTAGTCGAGGCGGGCGGACATGCGGCAATTGTCGCGGCTGCGCCGATGCCGGCCGGCGTGGGGAAACGCATGGGTGCCGGGCAGCGCCCGGTCCTGGGGCGGTGGCGGCTCAGGCCGGCTGGCCTTCGCGACGCCGCTGCTCGCGTCGCAGGCGCACGGCTTCGGTCACGGCGGCCAGTTCCTCGCTCTGGCGGGCCAGCTCGCCGCGCAGGCGCATGTGGTCGCTCACGGCCTCGTCCAGTGGGCCGAGGTCCGTGCGGACCGTGTCCCAGGCAGGATGCGCAGGCCCCAGCTGCCGCGCACCGCGCTCATGGCCCGAGCGCCACAGACGGCCCAGCAGAAGGCCACCCAGCAGGGCCGCGAGGCTGCTGCAAAGGAGCAGGGCGCCCAGGTGACGCTGGAGGTGGGAGGACGACAGGGGCGGGACGGGCGCTTCCAGGGAGCGCACCTGCAGAGACCAGCGCAGGCCCGGGCCGTTGGGGCCGACCAGCCCGGTCTGCACGGGAAGGATCCAGTTCGCCTCGCCCGACAGGCCCTCGTGCAGGCGGGTGGGGGCGGCGGCACTGAGCCAGCCTTCGGTCCAGGCGGGCCGGTCGGCCACCAGGAGCAGCTCGGAACGGAAGGGGCTGCTGTTCACATAGGCCGAGAAGAGGCCCAGTGCACGCTGGCGGGCGCGGAACTCCAGGACCTCGTCCTGCGCGACGCCGCGTTCGCTCAAGGCGCTGCTCAGTGCCCCGGCGAGCTTCTTCAGGGCCTGGTACTCGGCGGCACGCGGGTCCGGCTGCAGCGGCAGCGGCAAGGCGGCCTGCAGGCTCTGGTACTGGTGGAAGCTCAGCCCGAGCAGCCCGGCCATCGCAAGCAGGGGCAGCGCGAGGCGCCAGCGTCGTGACATGTCATTTCTCCCCGAGTGCGCGCATCCTAGGGAGCCGGCGCGTGGCAACGCTCAGGGTTTGCACTCGCGCCACGCGCCCGGACGTGCACTTGTGCACGAACGGTCGTTCAGCGCGGGATGGTGTCGATGTCGTCGGACGCGGGGCGGGCACATAGCCCGCACAAATCCTGCAGAAACCCCGCCGGCGCCCGGGCGTCGCCCGGGGCTCGGGCCCCCAACCTCAGGGTGCGGCGGCGCCGGCCGAGCGGGAGACGAACTGCGCCAGGGCCTCCATGTCGGCTGCGTCCAGTTTGCCGGCATAGCTGGGCATGACGCCCAGGCCGCTCTGCAGCACGCGCCGCACGCGGGCAGCGTCGGGCTTGAGCTCGTCCAGCACGGGCCCGATCTGGCCGTCGCTGCCGGCCGCCGCCAGGGTGTGGCACAGGGCGCAGGGCGGGGCGGCCTTGCCCGTGAAGAGGGCGCGGCCGCGCTGCATCTGGGCGTCGAGCCCGTTCGCCCCGCCCTGGGCGAGGGCGCCGGCGCTGATGCAAAGCCCCATCAGCATCGCCAGTGGGGCCCGCCGCGGGAACGGCGCGGGGTCAGGTCTTGCCATCAGGCCACCACCAGCTGGATGGCGTGGTCGCGCCAGCTGTTGTTGTTGTAGCCGTGGGCGTTCTCGACGCGCTCGGCCGGCTGCACCTGACCGGCGGAGTCGACGGCCCGGCTGGCGACCTGGTAGCTGCCGGGGGCCAGCTTCACCGCGAGGCTGAACTGGCGCCAGGCGAAGCGGCCGAGGTCCGGGCCCATGAGGCGGGCCGCCTGCCAGGTCTGGCCGCCGTCGGTGCTGATCTCCACGCGCTCGACCGCCCGCGTGCCGCCGAAGGCCACGCCGTGGAGCTGCACCATGCCGGCCTTCACCGGGCCGCCGTCCGACAGCGGGCCGTTGATCCAGGACTTGACGTTCATCTCCCAGACGGAGGCCTGGTCCGGGCTGCTCTGGCCACCGGGCGGGGTCATGCGGTAGCCGTGGGCCATGATCTTGGCCTTGGACTCGGTGGCGCCGAAGGCCAGGCGCTTGATGTACTTGATGTTGTTGACGCCCTGGTAGCCCGGCACGATCAGCCGCAGCGGACCGCCGTGCGCGAGCGACAGCGGCTCGCCGTTCATCTCCCAGGCCAGCAGGCAGTCGCCCAGGGCCTTGATGGGGACGGAGCGTTCGACCACCACGCTCAGCGGGTCCACGCCCTCGGGCAGCTTCTCGCCACCGGTGCCGGTGATGAAGACCGCGCCATCCGCCAGCCCACCCAGGGCCGCCACGACGTTGCGCACGGGCACGCCGCTCCACAGGACGCAGCCAGCCGCACCGACGGTCCAGGGCGTGCCGCTGGGCTTGCTGGGGAAGAAGCCGCGGCCGTTGCCGGAGCACTGCAGCACCGTGGCCACGGTCTCGAGGCCCAGTGTCTTGAGCTCGGCCAGCGTCAGCGAGCGGGGCCGCTTCACGCCTTCGACGTCCAGCGTCCAGGCGTCGCGGTTCTCGAGGATGGCGGCGTCGGGCGCGGGCAGGTTGTTGCGGATGTAGAGCTGCTGCGCGGGCGTGATCACGCTGCTGCCGAAGGCGCCGCGGCGCGTCTCGATGGTGGTGGCGCTGTGGACCACCAGGGCGGACGGGTTCTTCCAGGCGGCGTAGGCCGGCAGCGGCTTGGCGGCCGGGGCGGCGACCGGCGTGGCGCCCGAGGTCTGGGCCTGCGCCCAGCCGCTGAGGCCCAGGGCGCCCAGTGCGGTCGCGGCTCCGCCCAGCACGCGGCGGCGGGCGATCAGGTCGTCGTGGCTCTTGGTGGTCATGGTGGCTCCTCTTGTGTTGGTGTGGCCCGGCGGGCGCTGCGCGCATTGTGAGGGCAGCCGATGACAGCGAGTCCCTGCTGCACAGGACGTAGCTGTGACGATCTGAAACAAAACTCACCGACATTCGACAGAGAGTGAGCATCTGTCGCACTACGCTTCAGGTCTATCAAGAACAGTTGGGGAAAGTCATGAGGAATGCTGGCAACACGAGGGGCGTGGGTCGGGTGTCCGCTGCAGTGCTGGGCGCACTGCTCGCGGGGCAGGCGCAGGCGGCCGTGAACGCGATGGTGGTGGTCGAGCCCACGGCCCGCAAGGCGGGGCTGACGGTCTCGCAGCAGGGCGTCGAGGCGGGCCTCGGCAAGGTGCTCGGCCAGCCGGTGAGCCTCGCCACCAGCGAGGACCTGACCGACATGATGCGTGCCACGCGAAGCGGCGGCTACGAGCTCTTCATCGGTCCGGCGCAGATCGCCGCCTCGGCGCTCAGCCGCGGCTACGAGCTGCTGGGCGCCACGCAAAGTTCGGAGCCCTTCGTGCTGGTCGTCCGCGCCGACGTGAGCGACCTCGGCGCGCTGCGCGGCCGCCGCCTCTACCTGCCGCAGCAGGACTCCATCTACACCTACATGGCCCGCGGCCTGCTCACCCAGGGCGGGCTGTCGATGCAGGACCTGCGCGTGGCCCACGAGCGCTACCCGCAGGCCGGGCTGGCCGCGCTGCTGGTGGGCAGTGCCGATGCCACCGTCGTGCGCCAGAGCGAGTGGAAGGACTGGCAGGGTCAGCACGGCACCGCCGCCAAGGTGCTGGCCAGCTCCGAGCCCGTGCCGGGCGGCTTCAGCGTCGTGGTCAAGAAGGACATGCCGGCCGATGCGCGCGCGCGCCTCGCGCAGTGGTTCGCCGCCGTGCCCGCCAGCACCGGCCTGACCCAGGCGAAGTTCAAGCCGGAGATGCAGGAGTACAAGCGGGTGGCGGACCTCGGCCACTTCACGCCCACGCAGCTGCCCGGCGTGACCCGCGTGACGGCGCGCGAGGCCCAGCAGCTGCAGGCCAAGGGCGCCGTGCTGGTGGACACCCGCATCGAGAAGGAATACGCCTCACGCCACATCCGCGGGGCGCTGTGGGTGCCCTACGTCGAGAAGAGCCTCAAGGACGTCGCCTTCAATCCGGCGATGGACGACTTCAGCGCGCTCGACAAGGCCGACAAGCTCAAGCCCACGCAGCCGGTGATCTTCGCCTGCAACGGCGCCGAGTGCTGGAAGTCGTACAAGGCGGCGAAGCTGGCGCAGGCCAAGGGCTTCAAGACGGTCTACTGGCTGCGTGGCGGCCTGCCCGAGTGGGAGGCCGAGGGCCTGCCGGTGGAGTCGGCCGGCAGCTGAGCGGGCCGCGCTTCCTCGCATCGCCGGGCCGTGTGCCCGGCTTTTCTTTTGGCGTTTGGCCCTCGCGCCCGCACGCCGCGCGAAGCCACGAAATCGCGCGGCGTGCCTCCTTGTTTTCCCGATTCCGCTGTCCCTTGCACACCGGACGGGGCCCTGTAGGGCCTGACAGTTGGCGCCCCGGGAGGGGGTTCCTAGAGTCGCTGGCAGCTGGTGCACCGCCGCGGGGGTGGTGCACGGCGCCCCTCAAACTCGATGGAGTCTCCAATGAACCATTCCCTGGTCAAGTGGGCCGTTATGGCAGGCGCTGCTACCGCAGCCGTTTCCGCCCAGGCCGCAGGTCTGTCCGTCCGTCTCGATGTCGCGAGCCCGGTGCTGAAGGGCGATGTGGATGTGCACGTCACGCTGACGCTCACCAACACCTCGCGCACGCCGATGTTCCTGCCCAAGACCCAGCTGCCGGGCGAGGTGCACGAGGCCGCGCTGTTCCGCATCACCCGTGACGGCGAGCCGGTGGCCTACCAGGGCCGACTCGTCAAGCGCACCGCCGCGGCCGAGCACGAGGTCGTGCGCCTGGCCCCCGGCGCCTCGATGAGCTTCCAGGTCGAGCTGACCGGCGGCTACGACCTCAGCGAGAACGGCCGCTATGCCATCGAGTACGTCGGCCTGGCCAAGCAGCAGTCCAGCCAGACCGGCCTGCTGGCTGCCGATGCCGCCGCGCCCACCTACCTCTGGTTGGAAGGCCGCACACCGCAGCCGCAGGCCCAAGCCGCCCTGGCCCCGTCGCTGGCCGCCTCCATCTCCTACACCGGCAACTGCACGGCCACGCAGAAGACCACCCTGGCCAGCGCCGTGACGGCCGCGACGAACTACTCGCAGTCCTCGTACAACTACCTGAGCGCCACGCCCTCGGCCACGACGCGCTACAAGACCTGGTTCGGCGCCTTCAGCACCACGGGCTGGAACACCGCCAAGTCGCACTTCTCCAAGGCCCTGGACGCGTTCAAGAACAAGCCCCTGACGCTCGACTGCAGCTGCAAGGACTCCGGCACCTACGCCTACGTCTACCCGAACCAGCCGTACAAGATCTACGTCTGCGGCGCCTTCTGGTCGGCCCCGATGACCGGGACGGACTCCAAGGGCGGCACGCTGGTGCATGAGATGACGCACTTCACCGTCGTCGCCGGCACCGACGACTGGGCCTATGGCCAGAGCGCGGCCAAGTCGCTGGCACTCTCCAATCCCACCAAGGCCCTGGACAACGCCGACAGCCACGAGTACTTCGCCGAGAACAACCCCGTGCAGCCCTGAGCGCGGGCACGACTCTGCGGCGCCGGCTCGCGGCGCCGCCAACAAGAAAGGCAGGCCCGCGGGCCTGCCTTTTTCTTTGTGGAACCGTGCGGCGCGGGGCGCCCTGGCGCTACTCCTCGCTCAGCAGGTCCTGCACCGCCTCGTTCCAGTTCTCCAGGTCTTCCTCGCCGATGTGCAGCCAGTCCATGGCGCGCTGGTGGTGGCTGGACCAGTCGGCGTCCTCGGGCAGGCCCTCGTGGCGGCGCATGAGCTGCTCGGCGATCAGCCCGGCGGCCACGAGCGTGTGGACCTCGGGCTCGATGTCGGCATCGCCCAGGGACTCGAAGTCGTGGTGCAGCCGGATGGCCGCCATCAGCGACGGCGCCAGGCTCCAGGCCCGCGCCAGCAGGGCGCCCACCACGGCGTGGTCCGTCTTGTGGTTGGCGTTCTCGGTGGCAATGTAGGGGCGGTCGATGCGAGCACCGGCCTCCACCATCGTGGCCCCATAGCCGCGCACGCTCTGCAGCAGCACGGGAATGCCGACATGGCAGAAGAGGCCGTAGGTATGGGCGAGGTCGGGCGACAGGCCCGGCAGCTGGCGGGCGATGTAGCGCATGGCATGCGCGCGCTTGGCGGCACGCTGCCAGAAGCGCGTGAGATGCGGGCTGTTGACCGGGATGGCGTTGCGCAGCACGAAGCCCGTGAGGATGGCCGCGGTCTCTTCCAGCCCCAGGCGGTTCATGGCCTGGCCGACCGTGCTGCAGGGCATGCCGTCGGCCAGGTGCAGCGGGCTGTTGGCCGTTCGCAGCAGCGTGGCGGACATGGCGACGTCGCTGGCCGCGATGCGAGCGACCTCGGTCAGGTCCGGCTCGGCCTCCTTCATCGCGTGCTGCAGGCGCTGCAGCAGGTCGGGGCAGGGGGGGATGACGATCTGGCGCAGGGGACCGTGGGCGCGGGCCTGGTCCAGTTCCTGGCGAATGGCTTGCGAATTCATGGGGGCGAGGGCTGGCCGGGAGCGGCCGTGACGCTGTCGATTATCGGTGGCTCACCCGCCGGCGACGGGGCGCAAACTGTGGAAATTCCCCGCTCTGGCGGCATTGCGCGGCACGCCTTGGGCCCCGCCCGGCAAATCCAGGGCAAGGGCCGGGAGGGTGGAGCGATACTGGCCCGGTCCCGGATTCCGACCCCTCACCCACCAGAGCGACCCAGGTCCCCCTTGCGCTTGCCGAACGCCCTTCCTGCCCTTGGCCGGCCCGGGGCGGCCCCGCCTCGGCCGGGCCGGCCCCGGCAGCGGTTGCGGCGTGCGCGTCTGGTCCTGCTGGCGGCAGTGATGGCGGGGATGAGCCTGTGGAGCCGGGCGCTGGACACCCAGCAGCTGCTGGACGTCGCCACCTCGCGTTCCACCAAGGCGCTGAACGGGGCCCGCGCGCTGGTGCAGCTGCTGGAGAAGGCCCAGCCGCTGGACGAGGAGGCCCGGCTCACCGCGGTCAACGATTTCTACAACCGCCGCATCCAGTTCCGCGACGACCAGGAGGTCTGGGGCGTCGTCGACTACTGGGCGAGCCCGCTCGAGACGCTGGAGAAGGGCCGCGGCGACTGCGAGGACTACGCCATCGCCAAGTACTTCAGCCTGCTCGCCCTGGGTGTGGAGCCGGCCCGGCTGCGCCTGGTCTACGTCCGCGCCATGCTGGACGGCCGGCCGCAGGCCCACATGGTGCTGGCCTACTATGCGCAGCCGCAGGCCGAGCCCTTGATCCTGGACAACCTGCAGCCGCAGATCCGGCCGGCGTCGGCACGGACCGACCTGTCGCCCGTGTTCAGCTTCAACAGCGAGGGGCTGTGGAGCGGCGTCGCGGGCGCGCCCGCGGGCAATCCGGCTGCCCGGCTGTCGCAATGGCGCGACGCGCTGGGCAAGGCCCGCGCCGAGGGCTTCTAATGAATATCGCCGAGGGGAACCACCAACCATGTCTTTGATGCGTCAAGTCGCGGCCCTGCTGCTCGCCGTGCTGCTGCTGGCTCTGCTGGCCAGCGTGGCGGTGTCTGCCGGGTCGGTCCGCCAGGTGCTGCAGACCCAGCTGCAACTGAAGAACGAGGACAACGCCGGTGCCCTGGCCCTGGCGCTGTCCCAGCAGCATGGCGACGAGAGCCTGATGAGCCTGCTCGTCTCGGCGCAGTTCGACACGGGTGCCTACGAGGTCCTGCGCTGGCGGCGTGCGGACGGCACGGTGGCCTTCGAGAAGAGCGCGGCGCCCGCACCGGGCCAGGCGCCGGACTGGTTCAAGGGCTGGCTGCCGCTGGAGGTGCAGCCGGGCATGGCGCAGGTGTCCAACGGCTGGCAGGCGCTGGGCACGGTGGAGGTCCGCAGCCAGAGCGCCTACGCCCACGAGACGCTGTGGCAGAGCTTCCTGCGCATCGCCGCCTGGCTGCTGGGCGTGGGCCTGGTGGCCGCCGGGCTGGCGGCCGTCGGCCTGCGCCGCATTCGCGCGCCGCTGGACGCCGCCGTGCAGCAGGCCAATGCGCTCGTCCAGGGCCAGTTCATGACCATCGAGGAGGCCCGGGTGCCCGAGCTCGCCCGCCTGACGGGGGCACTCAACACCATGGTGGTCAAGGTCCGCTCCCTGTTCGAGGCCCAGGCCGAACAACTGCAGGTGCTGCAGCAGCAGGCCTATTGCGACAGCTTGACGGGGCTGACGCTTCGCAAGCAGTTCCTGGCGGAGTTCGAGTCCGCGCTGGGGCGCGACGACGGCCCCGTGCGCGGCGGTTTCATCCTGCTGCGCCTCGGGTCGCTGGCCGCGCTCAACCAGCGGCTGGGGCACCCGCAGGTGGACCAGCTCATCCAGGCCATCGCCCGGGCGGTGAAGGCCTATCCCGACCGCGTGCGCGGCTGCCTGGCCGGGCGCCTCAACGGCACCGACCTCGCCCTGTGGCTGCCGGCTCCCGATGTGGCTGAGGACACCGCGCAGGCGCTGGCCGACGCGCTGCGCTCGGCGCTCCCGGCAGGCGCAAGCGCCGGCGCCGGGGCGGCGGGCGAGGGCGTCGTGCAGCTGTCGATCGCCGCCATCGACATGGCCCGCACGCGACCGATGTCGCAGTGGTTCGCGCAGGCCGACGCCGTGCTGGCGCGGGCCGAGCAGGGCGGCGGCGTGAGCCTGGCCTTCCAGCGCGTCGAGGACGAGGACCTGCCCGCGCAAGGCGAACGGGTGTGGCGCCAGCAGATCGGCGATTGCCTGGATGCCGGCCGTGCGCGCCTGCAGCCCTTCCCCGTGATGGACCGGCAGGGGCTGCTGCTGCACTGGGAATGCCCGCTGCAGCTGCAGCTGCTGCCCCAGGGCGAATTCCTGCCGGCGACCCGCTGGCTGCCGCTGGCGCTGCGCAGCCGGCTCAGCGCCGAGACCGACCTGCGGGCGGTGCAGCTGGCGCTGTCGGCGATCGCGGACGACGGCCAGCCCCGCTGCGTGAACCTCGCGCCGGCCTCGCTGCAGGAGGGCAGCTTCGTGGCGCGCCTGCGCGAAGTGATCTTCCAGTCCCCCCAGTCGGCGCGCCGCCTGGGGCTGGAGCTGGGCGAGTCGGCGGCACTGGTGCACTTCGAGCTGCTGCATGAGCTCGGCCGGCAGATCCGTCCTCTGGGCGTGGCGCTGGGCCTGGAGCATGCGGGCGCGGGCCTGGCGCAGGTCGACCGCCTCTACCAGGCCGGCCTGGACTACGTGAAGCTCGACGCGGCGGTGGTCACCGGTATCGCGGCGGACGCCGCACGGGCCGCCTTCGTGCGCGGCCTGGTCATCATGCTGCGCAGCCTGGCGCTGAAGGTCTACGCCGAGGGCGTCAACGACGGCCTGGACGCGCAAGCGCTGTGGGACATCGAGGTCGACGGCATCACCGGGCCGTGGGCCACGGGGCAGATGATCAAGCCCTGAGGGGCGCCCCGCGGGCCGCCCTCAGCGGATGTCGGCGCTGTGCAGGCCGAAGCCCTCTCCGCGGCGGCGGTCCTCGAAGAAGCGCTCGAGCGTCTCGCGCACCGTGCGGAAGGCCAGCTCGTCCCAGGGGATCTCGTCCTCGCGGAAGAGGCGGGCCTCCAGCGTCTCGGGGCCGGGGTTGAAGACGGGGCTCAGCAGCCGCGCCCGGTAGAACAGATGCACCTGGCCCACCTGCACGACGTTGTGCACGCAGTAGAGGCCCTGCAGTTCGATCTGCGCGCCGGCTTCCTCATCGGTCTCCCGTGCGGCGCCCTCGGCGGTGGTCTCGCCCAGCTCCATGAAGCCGGCCGGCAGCGTCCACTTGCCGTGGCGCGGCTCGATGGCTCGGCGGCACAGCAGCACCTGGTCTTCCCAGACGGGCAGGGTGCCGACCACATTGAGCGGATTCTCATAGTGGATGGCGCCGCAGCCGGTGCAGGTGGCCCGCTCGCGGTTGTCGTCGGCCGGCACCTGGTAGACGACCTGGTTGCCGCAGCTGGGGCAGTGCTTGAAGCGTCGGGTGAGGAACATCGGTCCAGTGTAGCGGGGCCGTGGCAACATACCGCCAGCGGCCTGCGGCCGACCTGTCGCCACTGTCTTCCGACTTCGTCTCGAACCTGCCATGGAACTCTTCAACTACTTCCGCTCCTCCGCGTCCTACCGCGTGCGCATCGCCCTCGCGCTCAAGGGCCTGGCCTACGACTACCGCTCGGTGCACCTGGCGAAGAACGAGCAGTTCAACGAGTCCTACGCCGCCGTCTCGGCCTCGCGCCTGGTGCCGCTGCTGCGCGATGGCGAGGCCACCGTCACGCAGTCCATGGCCATCATCGAGTACCTGGACGAGACGCACCCCGACGCCCCGCTGCTGCCGCGTGATCCGCTGGACCGCGCCTACGTCCGCGCGCTGTCGCAGGACATCGCCTGCGAGATCCATCCGCTGAACAATCTGCGCGTGCTGCGCTACCTGACGCAGGAGCTGGGCGTCAGCGACGACAACAAGGACCGCTGGTACCGCCACTGGGTCGAGACGGGCCTGGAGGTGGTTGAGCGCCGCCTGGTGGGCGAGGGCCGCGCGGGCACCTTCTGCTTCGGGGACACCCCGGGCATGGCGGACTGCCTGCTGGTGCCGCAGATCTTCAATGCCCAGCGCTTCAAGGCGCGGCTGGACCATGTGCCGACCGTCATGCGCATCCACGAGGCCTGCATGAAGCTGGACGCCTTCGCCAAGACCCAGCCCTCCGCCTGCCCGGACGCCGAATGAGCGCCGCGCCGCATCCGGACTGGCTCGTGCCCGAGTGGGACGCGCCGCAGGTGCGCGCGCTGATGACGACCCGCGCCGGCGGCGTCAGCACCGGGCCCTACGCCAGCCTCAATGTGGGCTCGGCGGTGCAGGACGAGCCGGCGGCCGTCGAGGAGAACCGCCGTCGCGTGGCCGAGGCGCTCGGGGCCGCGCTGGTCTTCCTGCCCCAGGTGCACGGCAGCAAGGTGCTGCGCCTGAAGCCGGAGTGGGCGAGGCCGGACGCGAAGGTGCCCAAGGCTGACGCCTGCGTCAGCACCATTCCGGGGCTGGGCTGCGCCATCCAGGTGGCCGACTGCTTGCCCGTGCTCTTCGCTGCACCAAAGGCGGTCGGCGGGGCCCATGCAGGCTGGCGCGGCCTGGCCGACGGCGTGCTGGAGAACACCGTCCAGGCGCTCTGCGAGGCGGCGGCCTGCGAGCCGGGCGAGGTCCAGGCCTGGTTCGGGGCGAGCATCGGGCCGGAGGCCTTCGAGGTCGGCGCGGACGTGCTGGCCGCCTTCGGCGTGGAGCCGCGCGCGGACCTCGGCGCGGCGCAGTCCCAGCTCTTCCGCTACCAGCCCAATGCGGCCGGCGAGCCGCGCTGGCGGGCCAATCTGCCGGCGCTGGCCGCACTGCGCCTGCGCGCGGCGGGCGTGACGCGCCTCAGCGGCGGGCGCTGGTGCACGTACAGCGATCCCTCACGGTTCTTTTCCTACCGTCGGGAGCGCCTCAGCGGGCGGCTCGTCGCGGCCATCACCCTGGCCTGAGGCCGGCGGGTGGCTCGCGGGTTGAGCCTGTACCTGCGCCTGGGCCTGGGCATCCGCCTGGGCCTCGGCCGCCCGCCGCGCCTTGCGCCGCGCGGGCGTCCCGACGAGATACATCACCAGCGCCATCGGCGCCACGCCGTAGAGCAGGAAGGTGATCACGGCGCCGAGGATGCTGCCTTGCGGGCTGCTCGCTTCGGCCAGGGCCATCATGAGGGCGACGTAGAGCCAGGCAATGGCGATGAGGTACATGCGGACGGGCGGGGCCGCGATCCTCGGATCGCGAGCGTCATAAGAAGGTAAGTTTTGAAGCGTACAACATCGACTGTGGCAAGCTTCTTGCCTGGGTATGCTGTGAAGCCATCGTGAGACGCTGGCTCAAGGCTTGAGCCAGCGCCGGAGCATCCGGCCTGAACCTGCCACGGACGGTGCCCGGGTGCCGTTCATTCCGCGAGGAGACACATGAATTCCAAGAGCAAGGGTGCGGGCAACGCATCCGCCAACGACCCCTTTTCCCTCGGTGCCGCTGCCGAGGCTGCGGGCAAGATGGCCGAGCACATGGCCAGCGATTTCCAGGCTGGCATCGGCGAAGCCATGAAGAGCTTCGCGGGGCTCAAGGTGCCCGTCGACGCCTGGGCCGCCCTGCAGAAGGACTATCTTGCGCAGGCCAGCGGGCTGTGGAATCAGGCGGTTAGCGCGTCCGCCGGTCATCCTGCGAAGCTGCCGGACCGGCGCTTCGCGAACGAGGCCTGGGGCAGCAATCCGGTGTCGGCCTTCACCGCGCAGCTGTACCTGCTCAACGCCCAGACCCTGCAGCGCATGGCCGAGCAGGTCGAGGGCGACGACAAGACCCGCGCCCGCATCCGCTTCGCCGTGCAGCAGTTCGTCGATGCCTCCGCGCCGAGCAACTTCCTCGCGCTCAACCCCGAGGCCCAGGAGCTGGCGCTCAAGACCCAGGGCGAGAGCATCGCCCGCGGCATGCAGCTGCTGTGGGCCGACCTCCAGCGCGGCCATGTCTCGCAGACGGACGAGTCCGCCTTCGAGGTCGGCCGCAACGTCGCGACGACCGCCGGCGACGTCGTCTTCGAGAACGACTTCTTCCAGCTGATCGAGTACCGCCCGCTGAGCAAGGAGGTGCACGAGCTGCCCTTCCTGATGGTGCCGCCCTGCATCAACAAGTACTACATCCTCGACCTGCAGCCGGACAACTCGCTGATCCGCTACGCCGTCGAGCAGGGCCACCGCACCTTCGTCGTGAGCTGGCGCAACCCTGATGAGTCCTGCAAGCACTGGACGTGGGACGACTACATCGAGCAGGCCGCCATCCAGGCGATCCGCACGGTGCAGGCCATCAGCGGCAGCAAGAAGATCAACACCCTCGGCTTCTGCGTCGGCGGCACGATCCTCGCCACGGCGCTGGCCGTGCTGGCGGCGCGCGGCGAGCAGCCCGCGGCCAGCGTCACGCTGCTGACCACGCTGATCGACTTCGCGAGCAACGGCGTGCTGGACCTCTTCGTGGACGAGGGCTCCGTGCGCCTGCGCGAGATGAGCATCGGCCCGGACGCCCCCAAGGGTCCCGGCCTGCTCAAGGGCCAGGAGCTGGCCACCACGTTCAGCTTCCTGCGTCCCAACGACCTCGTCTGGAACTATGTGGTCGGCAACTACCTCAAGGGCGAGGCCCCGCCGGCCTTCGACCTGCTGTACTGGAACGGGGACTCGACCAATCTGCCGGGCCCGATGTATTGCTGGTACCTGCGCCACACCTATCTGCAGAACGAGCTGAAGAAGCCCGGCGCGCTGACCGTCTGCGGCGAGCGCCTGGACCTCGGCGCGATCGAGGCGCCGGTCTACCTCTACGGCTCGCGCGAGGACCACATCGTGCCCTGGGAAGCCGCCTACCGCAGCACCCAGGTCTTCAGGGGCAAGAAGCGCTTCGTGATGGGCGCGTCCGGCCACATCGCCGGCGTGATCAACCCGCCGGCCAAGAAGAAGCGCAGCTACTGGACGGGCAAGACGGCCGCGCTGCCGGCCGAGGCCGGCCAGTGGCTGGAGACGGCCGTCGAGCATCCGGGCTCCTGGTGGACCGACTGGTCGCACTGGCTGGCAGGTCATGCCGGCGCCCTGAAGCCTGCGCCCAAGACGCCGGGCAATCGCCAGCACAAGGCCATCGAGCCCGCGCCCGGCCGCTACGTCAAGCAAAAGGTCTGAGAACGCCCCGGCGCGGCCCCCGCCGGGCGGTTGCGCCTCGCACCCCCTACCCATCATCGGAGACCCATCCATGAGCACCGAGATCGTCATCGTCGCCGCGGCCCGCACGGCCATCGGCAAGTTCGGCGGCAGCCTGGCCAAGACCGCCGCCCCGGAACTGGGCGCCACCGTGGTGCGCGAGCTGCTGCGTCGCTCGGGCGTCGCGCCCGAACAGATCGGCGAAGTTATCCTGGGCCAGGTGCTGACCGCCGGCTCGGGCCAGAACCCCGCGCGCCAGACCGTGATCAAGGCCGGCCTGCCGCATGCCGTGCCGGCCATGACCATCAACAAAGTCTGCGGCTCCGGGCTGAAGGCGGTGATGCTGGCGGCGCAGGCCATCCGCGACGGCGACTCCGAGATCGTCATCGCCGGCGGCCAGGAGACCATGAGCCTCGCGCCCCATGTGCTGCCGGGCTCGCGCGACGGCCAGCGCATGGGCGACTGGAAGCTCGTCGACACCATGATCGTGGACGGCCTCTGGGACGTCTACAACCAGTACCACATGGGCATCACGGCCGAGAACGTGGCGAAGCAGTACGCCATCAGCCGTGAGGCGCAGGACGCGCTGGCCCTGGCCTCGCAGCAGAAGGCCGCTGCCGCGCAGGATGCCGGCCGCTTCAAGGACGAGATCGTGCCGGTGAGCCTGCCGCAGAAGAAGGGCGACCCGATCGTCTTCGACACCGACGAGTTCATCAACCGCAAGACGAACGCCGAAGCGCTGGCGGGCCTGCGCCCGGCCTTCGACAAGGCGGGCTCCGTGACGGCGGGCAATGCCTCCGGTCTCAATGACGGCGCCGCGGGCCTGCTGCTGATGAGTGCCGACAAGGCGCGGGCCCTGGGGCTGACGCCGCTGGCGCGCATTGCGTCCTACGCCAGCGCGGGCCTGGACCCGGCCACCATGGGCATGGGCCCCGTGCCCGCCGCCCGCAAGGCCCTGCAGCGCGCCGGCTGGACGCCGCAGGACCTGGACCTGCTCGAGATCAACGAGGCCTTCGCGGCCCAGGCCTGCGCCGTGCATCAGGAGATGGGCTGGGACCTGAGCAAGGTGAACGTCAACGGCGGTGCGATCGCCCTGGGCCACCCCATCGGCGCCTCGGGCGCGCGCATCCTCGTCACGCTGCTGCACGAGATGCAGCGGCGCGATGCGAAGAAGGGCATCGCCTCGCTGTGCATCGGCGGTGGCATGGGCGTGGCGCTCTGCGTGGAGCGCTGAGCCGCGAAAGTTGACAGGAACGGACTCAGGGCCAACCCGCTTGACCCCATCCCGGGGCTCGGCGAGCCTGAGGACCGGCAATGCGCGTCTTCTTCGAATGACAACAGCAGCCCGGATGGCGCGTAGGACGCGGCGCCGACACCGGGCTCCCCTGACAAGCCATGGAGGCGAAGGAGATTCACATGACTCAGACACAGAAAGTTGCTTACGTCACCGGCGGCATGGGTGGCATCGGGACCGCCATCTGCCGCAAGCTGCACAACGCCGGCTACAAGGTCATTGCGGGCTGCGGCCCGAGCCGGGACTTCCAGAAGTGGCTGGATGAACAGAAGGCCGAGGGCTACACCTTCCACGCCTCGGTGGGCAACGTGGCCGACTGGGACTCGACGGTCACCGCCTTCGGCAAGGCCATTGCCGAGCACGGCACGGTCGACGTGCTGGTGAACAATGCCGGCATCACCCGGGACCGCATGTTCCTGAAGATGACGCCGGAGGACTGGAAGGCCGTCATCGACACCAACCTCAACTCCATGTTCAACGTGACCAAGCAGGTCGTGCCGGGCATGGTGGAAAAGGGCTGGGGCCGCATCATCCAGATCAGCTCGGTGAATGGCGAGAAGGGCCAGGCGGGCCAGACCAACTACTCCGCCGCCAAGGCCGGCATGCACGGCTTCACCATGGCGCTGGCGCAGGAGCTGGCGTCCAAGGGGGTGACGGTCAACACCGTGAGCCCAGGCTACATCGGCACCGACATGGTCCGTGCCATCAAGCCCGAGGTGCTCGAGAAGATCGTCGCCACCATCCCCGTCAAACGCCTGGGTACGCCTGAAGAGATCGGCTCCATCGTGGCCTGGCTGGCGGGCGAGGACTCTGGCTTCACCACCGGCGCGGACTTCTCCTGCAACGGTGGATTGCATATGGGGTGATGGGGTCCCCCCCTACCGGCTTCGCCGGCCCCCCCCCCAGGGGGGCGAGCTTGAGGGCCCGGAAAAGCCGGATCCCCAAGCTCCGCTGGGGAACAAAACGGGACCTGCTTCGGGTCCCGTTTTGTTATCAGGTCACGCGCTCCGGGGAGCGAGCAAGGCGGTTCGAAGGAAACCGGCGGCTGGCCATCAATGCGGTGCGCTTCACACCGACAAAACAAGACGGGACCAACGAGTCCCGTTTTGTTTTTCAGGCACGGAGCTTGGGGATCCGGCTTTGCCGGGCCCTCAAGCTCGCCCCCTCGGGGGGCCGGCGGAGCCGGTAGGGGGGGGCAGGTCAGTCCTGGTCACGTCTTGATCTGGAGCAGCCGAGAGATGCTGCGCGCCGAGTCCAGCAGGCGGGGCAGGGCGGTCTCGAGGAGGAGCTCGGGCGGGGTGCGGTTGACCTGGGCGCCGATGTTGAGCGCGGCGATGGTCTGGCCCTGGCGGTCGACGATGGGGGCGGCGAGGGACACGAGGCCGTCCTCGAGTTCCTGGTTCACGAGGCACCAGCCCTGGGCGCGCGCCTGGGCGATGCGCGCTCGCACCTCGTCCATGTTCATGGCGGTGCGCTGGGTGTAGGGCTGCCACTTCACCTGGGCCAGATGCTGCTCCATCTGCGCCTCCGGCAGGCCGGCCAGCAGCACGCGGCCCATGGACGTGCACCACGCCGGCAGGCGGCTGCCGACGCCGAGGTTGACGCTCATGATCTTGCGGGCCGGCACGCGCAGCACGTAGACGATGTCCTGGCCCTCCAGCACGGCGGCAGAGCAGCTCTCCTTGAGGTCGCTGGCCAGCACCTGCATCACGGGCTCGGCAAACTGCCACAGCGGCTGCGAGGACAGGTAGGCGAAGCCGAGGTCCAGGATCTTGGGCGTCAGCGAAAAGAGCCGGCCCTCTGTGCGGACATAACCGAGTGTTTCCAGGGTCAGCAGGATGCGGCGCGCGCCGGCCCGCGTGAGGCCGCAGCGGCGGGAGACCTCGGTGAGCGTCTGGGCGGGCGCCTCGGCGCTGAAGGCGCGGATGACGGACAGGCCGCGGGCGAAGGACTGCACGTAGCTGTCCCCGGGCTTCAAGGCGGTCGCCCCCTGGGGCTGCGTCGTCGGCTCATCCATGCGGCGCAGTATAGGCAGAGGCCCGGTGCCAAGCCGTTTTCATTCGTTAACATCACGCCGCCAAGGTTTATTTGAATTTTTGAGGAGGACCTGCAATGGCCATGGACGTCGTCGATTACGAGATCAAGGGTGCGGAGATGCAGTTCGTGGAGGTCGAGCTCGACCCCGGCGAAGCGGCCATCGGCGAGGCCGGCAGCATGATGTTCATGGATGCGGGCATCGCGATGGACACCGTCTTCGGTGACGGCGGTGCCAACCAGGGTGGCTTCTTCGGCAAGCTGCTCGGCGCCGGCAAGCGCCTCATCACCGGTGAGTCGCTCTTCACCACGATCTACACGAACAACGGCAGCGGCAAGCAGCGCGTGGCCTTCGCGGCGCCCTACCCGGGCAAGATCCTGCCCATGGACCTGCGCCAGCTCGGCGGCACGCTGATCTGCCAGAAGGACGCCTTCCTGTGCGCGGCACGCGGCGTGTCGCTGGGCATCGCCGTGCAGCAGAAGCTCAGCACGGGCTTCTTCGGCGGCGAGGGCTTCATCATGCAGAAGCTCGACGGCGACGGCCTCGCCTTCGTGCACGCCGGCGGGACGGTGGTGCGCCGCACGCTGCAGCCGGGCCAGACGGTCCTGGTCGACACCGGCTGCGTGGTGGCCTACACGCCCAGCGTCAACTTCGAGATCCAGTACGTCGGCAAGATCAAGACGGCGCTGTTCGGCGGCGAGGGCCTGTTCCTGGCGAAGATGACCGGCCCCGGCGAGGTCTGGCTTCAGAGCCTGCCCTTCTCGCGCCTCGCCTCGCGCATCTTCGCGGCGGCGCCCCAGAACGGCGGCCGCAAGGAGGAGGGCTCGCTGCTGGGGGGCTTCGGCGCCGGTGGCGTGCTGGGCTCCATCCTGGGCGGCGACGACGAATAAGCTGACGGATCAACCGTCGCGTAACCCGCGGGCGCAGGGCGCCGGTCCCGGCGATCTGCGTCCGGCTTGAGCCAGCGCAGCTGGCCGCGCGGCCGGCAATCCGGGCGGGCGAATACACTTGAGGGTGATGGCAGCGCCGATCGCTGCGCCCCCGGTTCAAGGAATTCACATGTCCCGTTTCTGCCGGCCCCTGCTGGCCCTGGCCCTGCTGGCCAGCGCGGCCCTGGCCCCGGCCCAGGCCGCCCCGCACCCGCTGTTCGTGCTCAATTCGCTCGACGCCGACATCAGCGTCATCGACCCGGTGAGCTTCACCCAGATCCGCCGCATCCCGACGGGCAAGGAGCCGCACCACCTCTACCTGACGCCGGACGACAAGTCCATGATCGTCGCCAACGCCCTGGGCGACTCGCTGACCTTCATCGACCCGGTCACCGCGCAGGTGCAGCGCGTGCTGCACGGCATCACCGACCCCTACCACCTGCGCTTCTCGCCGGACATGAAATGGTTCATCACGGCGGGCAACCGCCTGGACCACATCGCCCTGTACCGCTGGCAGCCGCAGAACGCCAAGGAGCCGCTGCAGCTGGTCAAGCGCATCCCGGCGCCCAAGACGCCGAGCCACCTCTACGTCGACACGAAGAGCTCGGTCGTCTACGTGAGCCTGCAGGACTCCGACGAGATCACCGCCATCGACCTCGCCACGCAGGCGCCGCGCTGGAAGGTGCCGGTGGGCAAGATGCCCGCGGACATCTTCCTGACGCAGGACGACAAGCACCTGCTGGTGGCCCTCACCGGTGACAGCCACGTCGAGGTCTACGACGTCAGCGGCCCCGCGCCGAAGCTGGTCAAGCGCCTGCTGACGGGCGAAGGCGCGCACAGCTTCCGCTCGATGGGCGACAAGCGCCACGTGCTGGTCAGCAACCGCGCCAACAACACCATCAGCAAGATCGACCTGCAGAGCTTCACCGTGGCCGAGACCTTCAAGGCGCCCGGCGGCCCGGACGACATGGAGATCCTGCCCGACGGCAAGACGCTGCTCGTGACCTCGCGCTGGGCCCGCAAGCTGACCATGATCGATCTGCAGACGAAGAAAGTCGTCAAGCAGGTGAACGTGGGCAAGTCGCCTCACGGGGTCTGGACCCTGGACCATGTGTCGAGGCAGTGATGAAGCAGTGGATGGTGGCGCCGGCCCTGGCCGTCGCCGTGGTGGCGGCGCAAGCGGCCTGCAAGCCTGACGAGAAGCCGGTCTTCCTGAGCTTCGACACGGGCCACATGGGCGTCGCGCCCCTGGTGGCGGACCTGCTCAAGCGCTACGACGCGCAGGCCACCTTCTTCCTCGCCAACGAGCCCACGCTGTCGGACGGCCGCACGCTGGACGAGGAATGGGCGCCGTGGTGGCGTGCCCGCGCGGCGGAAGGCCATGACTTTGGTTCGCACACCTGGTCGCATGACATCTGGCTGGAGGACCTGCCGGACGGCCGCTTCCGCATGAAGGTGCAGGCCGGCATCGAGCCGCCGAAGATCCGCGACCTCAGCGCCGCCGAGTACTGCGAGGAGCTCAACCGCACCGCGCAGCGCTTCACCGAGATGACGGGCCAGCGCCTGGATCCCATCTTCCGCGCGCCCGCCGGCCGGACCTCGCCCGCGCTGCTGGCGGCGGCCAAGTCCTGCGGCTACACCCATGTGGGCTGGAGCCCCGCCGGCTTCCTGGGCGACGAGCTGCCCTCGGAGCGCTATTCCAACGAGCAGCTGCTCAGCCGGGCGCTGAAGAACGTCAAGCCGGGCGACATCCTCATGGCCCACCTGGGCATCTGGTCGCGCCAGGACGCGTGGGCGCCCGCCGTGCTCGAGCCGCTGATGAAGGGGCTCAAGGACAAAGGCTACTGCTTCGCCCCGCTGCGCGAGCATCCTCGATACGCCGGCCTGCTCAAGGGCGGCAGCCCCGAGCGCCCGTTGGCCGCCCGCAAGCCCTGACCCCACCGGAACGACGACCGCACGCATGGACTCGTTCACCGATCTCTTCGCCCAAGCCCAGCAATGGCTCTTCGAGCTGGTGGTGCAGCCGCTGGGCTTCGGCCTCGGCCTCGGCAACCGGCTGGAGGAGGCCTATGACGGTACCGGCTGGCTGCTCGTCGGCCTCATCCAGGTGCTGCTGATGCTGGTGGTGATCCGCAGCCTGGAGCGCTGGCGGCCCGTGGAGCCACAGCAGGACCGCCGTGCCGTGCGGGTGGACGTGCTCTACACGCTGATCCATCGCCTGGGCCTCTTCCGCCTCGCGATGTTCTTCAGCCTGGACCCGCTGCTGGACATGGTCTCCGGCGAGATGCGACTGGCCGGCCTGCCCACCTGGCAGCTGGACGCGCTGTGGCCCGGCGTCACCGACCTGCCCTGGGTGAGCTTCGTGCTCTACCTGCTCGTCTTCGACTTCTGCAACTACTGGCTGCACCGCGCGCAGCACCAGTTCGAGTGGTGGTGGGCCCTGCATTCGCTGCACCACAGCCAGCGCTCGATGAGCATGTGGAGCGACAACCGCAACCACCTGCTGGACGATGTCCTGCGCGATGTCTTCTTCGTGCTGCTGGCCCGCTTCATCGGCGTGGAGCCGGGGCAGTTCGTGGCGCTCGTCGCCTTCTCGCAGCTGATGGAGAACCTGCAGCACGCCAATGTGCGGCTGTGGTTCGGCCCGGTGCTGGAGCGGGTCTTCGTGAGCCCGCGCTTCCATCGCCTGCACCACTCCATCGGCATCGGGCATGAGTCCGGCGGCAAGGGCACGCTGGGCGGTCACAACTTCGCGGTGCTGTTCCCGGTCTGGGACATCCTCTTCCGCACGGCCAACTTCGAGCTGCGCTACGACGCCACCGGCGTGCGCGACCAGCTCGACGGGGAGGGCGCCCGCGACTACGGCCGCGGCTTCTGGGCCCAGCAGTGGCTCGGCCTGAAGCGCCTCGCCGGGGCGCTGCGACCGACCGCCAGGCCGGCTCTGCAGGGCAAGCCCGAGCGCCCCTGACCCCTGACCCTCGGCACGGCGGGCGCGGGCCCCGGCCTTGCTATGCTGAGGCCCCCAGCGCCTCCGGCCACGGACCGGGCGCTGACTGTCGAGGAGATCCATGCTCAGCACCCTGTCCCGCGTGGCAGACGCCTTCTGGCGTGCCGCGGCCTACTGCCTGCACCCGCGCGTCATCGCGCTGTCCCTGCTGCCCCTGCTGATCGCCGGGCCGCTGGCCTGGGGGCTGATGTACTTCTTCTGGGAGCCGGCCGTGGACAACGTGCGGGCGACGCTGGAGTCCTGGCGCCTGATCGAGACGGTGCTGACGTGGCTGGACCATGTCGGCCTGCAGGGCCTGCGCACGGCCATCGCGCCGCTGGTGCTGCTGGCGATGGCGGTGCCGGCGCTGCTGGTCTTCAGCCTGCTGCTGGTGGCGGTGCTGATGACCCCCGCGATGACGAACCTGGTGGCGCAGCGCCGCTTTCCCGGGCTCGAGCGCAAGCGCGGCGCGCCGTTCTGGCTGAGCGTGCTGTGGTCCCTCGGGCACACGGTGCTGGCCGTGCTGGCGCTGCTGCTGAGCATGCCCTTCTGGCTGATTCCGCCGCTGGCCCTGTTCCTGCCGCCGCTGATCTGGGGCTGGCTGGGCTACCGAGTCTTCGGCTTCGATGCCCTGGCCGAGCACGCCTCCCGCATTGAGCGGCGCCGCATCCTCACCGAGCACAAGATGCCGCTGCTCGGGCTGGGTGTGCTGACGGGCTTCCTGGGCGCCGCGCCCACCGCCATCTGGGCCTTCGGCGTGCTGAGCCTGGCGCTCGCGCCCTTCCTGATCCTGGCCTCGGTGTTCCTCTACACCCTGGTGTTCGCCTTCAGCTCGCTGTGGTTCGCCCACTATTGCCTGCAGGCGCTGCACGAGCTGCGCATGTCGCGCAGCAGCGAGGCGCCCGGCGACCTGCTGGACCCGCGGCCGGCCGACGAGGCCGCGCCTCCCGCGCTCGAGGGCGCGCAGGAGGGCGCACCGGCGGTGCCGCCCGCGCTGCCCTCGCCCTCATCACCCCAATGACCGGAGTGCTGCCATGCGGGTCGGACTGATCATCGTCGGGGACGAAATCCTCTCGGGCAAGCGCCAGGACAAGCACCTGGCCGCCACCATCGAGCGCCTGGCCGCGCGGGGCATGGGGCTCGCCTGGGCGCGCTACATCGGCGACGACCGCGAGGCGCAGACGGCGGTGCTGCGCGAGGCCTTCGCCAGCGGGGACCTCGTCTTCAGCTGTGGCGGCATCGGGGCCACGCCCGACGACCACAGCCGGCAGGCCGCCGCCGCCGCGCTCGGGCGCCCGCTCGTGCTGCATCCCGAGGCGCGGGCGCTCATCTGGCAGCGCATCCAGGAGATGGCGACGGAGCAGGGCGCCACGGCCGACGAGCACGCGCCGGACACGCTGCGCCGCTTCCAGATGGGCGAGTTCCCGGCAGGCGCCGGCCTCATCCCGAATCCCTACAACCGCATCCCCGGCTTCTTCGTGGGCGACGTCCATTTCGTGCCGGGCTTCCCGGTGATGGCCCACCCGATGATGGAGTGGGTGCTGGACACCCGCTATCCGCAGCTCCGGCGCGAGCGCACCGTCCGGGAGCGCTCGGTGATCCTGCCGGGCGCTCTCGAAGGCACGCTGACGCCGCTGATGCTGCGCCTCGAGGCGGAGTTCCCCGGTATCAAGGTCTTCAGCCTGCCGAGCGTAGATCACCCGCAGTGGGGCCGGCATGTGGAGTTGGGCGTCAAGGGCGACGCAGGCTCGCTCGATGCCGCCTTTGCGGCGATGAAGGCGGGCCTTGTCCAACTTGGTGCAGTCGTTGGCACCGAAATGGTGCGATGATGGGGCGTTGATAGCTCCAGATTGGTGCGCTGCCGCGGCGGCCTGAATGCTGGCTTGTCGATCGGCGTCATGTCCCGGCAAGGGGCGGCGGCGCATAATCCCGCGTCGCCAAGGCTTGTGCACCGGGCTGGGCCGCCGCCCGAAGGGGCGCGGGGCGCCCTGCAACGCTTTGGCACGAAACCTGCTCTGTTTTTGGTGCATGCGCCGCCGGCTTGTGATCAGCCGAGGCGCCCGCCGAATTCCGAGACCCCCATACCTGCTACCCGCTAGGAGTGATTGATGGCCAAGACCGTCGCTGATGTGATGAAGATGGTGAAGGAGAACGAAGTCAAGTTCGTCGACTTCCGTTTCACCGATACCCGTGGCAAGGAACAGCACGTGTCCGTGCCTGTGTCTCACTTCGATGAAGACAAGTTCACGTCGGGCCACGCCTTCGACGGCTCGTCGATCGCCGGCTGGAAGGGCATCGAAGCCTCCGACATGCTGCTGATGCCGGACCCGAACACGGCCAACATCGACCCCTTCTTCGAAGAGCCCACGCTGATCCTGACCTGCGACGTCATCGATCCGGCCGACGGCAAGGCCTACGAGCGCGATCCCCGCTCCCTGGCCAAGCGCGCCGAAGCCTACCTGAAGGCCTCCGGCCTGGGCGACGCCGCCTTCTTCGGTCCCGAGCCCGAGTTCTTCATCTTCGACTCCGTGCGCTGGGCCAATGACATGTCCGGCTGCTTCTTCAAGATCGAATCCGAAGAAGCCGCCTGGAACACCGGCAAGGAATACGAGCACGGCAACAGCGGCTACCGTCCCACCGTCAAGGGCGGCTACTTCCCCGTGCCCCCGGTCGACAGCGGCCAGGACATGCGCTCGGAAATGTGCCTGATCCTCGAATCGCTGGGCATCCCCGTCGAAGTGCACCACCACGAAGTGGCGAACGCCGGCCAGATGGAAATCGGCACGAAGTTCAGCTCGCTGGTCGAGCGCGCGGACTGGACGCAGCTGCAGAAGTACGTGATCCAGAACGTGGCCCATGCCTACGGCAAGACCGCCACCTTCATGCCCAAGCCCATCGTCGGCGACAACGGCAGCGGCATGCACGTGCACCAGTCCGTGTGGAAGGACGGCAAGAACCTGTTCGCCGGTGACGGCTACGCCGGTCTGAGCGACTTCGCCCTGTACTACATCGGCGGCATCATCAAGCACGCCCGTGCCCTGAACGCCATCACCAACCCCGGCACCAACAGCTACAAGCGCCTGGTGCCCGGCTTCGAAGCCCCGGTGAAGCTGGCCTACTCGGCCAAGAACCGCTCGGCCTCGATCCGCATCCCCTACGTGGCCAACCCCAAGGGCCGTCGCGTGGAAGCCCGCTTCCCGGATCCCAGCGCCAATCCCTACCTGTGCTTCGCCGCTCTGCTGATGGCCGGCCTGGACGGCGTGGAGAACAAGATCCATCCGGGCGAAGCCGCCACGAAGGACCTGTACCACCTGCCCCCGGAAGAAGACGCGAAGATCCCGACCGTCTGCCACAGCCTGGATCAGGCTCTGGAATACCTGGACAAGGACCGTGCCTTCCTGACCAAGGGCGGCGTGTTCACCGATGCCTTCATCGATGCCTACATCGACCTGAAGATGCAGGAAGTGACCCGTTTCCGCATGGCCACCCACCCGGTCGAGTACGACATGTACTACGCCCTGTGATGGGGATGCGCGGGGTGTCTGCACAGACCGCGCAACACGAGGGACGGCAACTGCCGTCCCTTTTTCTTTTGTTGCGGGGTGTTTGCAGGCGTCATTCCGACGCGATGTTCGGCCCGGGATGCGCCACAATGGCTGCTCTTGGCTCCGAACGCGCCCCGCTGCATGCAAAGCAACACCACCTTCTCCTTCCGCCGCCCGGTCGCGCACGGCCTGACCCTGCTGGCCGCACTGCTGGCGCTGAGCGCCCCGCTCTGCGCCGCGGCCCAGGCGAGCCAGGGCTCCCAGGTCTACCGCTGCCCCGGCCCGCCGGTGCTCTACACGGATTCGCTCTCGCCCAAGGAGGCCCAGGAAAAGGGCTGCCGCACGATCGAGGGCTCGCCGGTGACGGTGGTGTCGGTGCCCAAGCCGGCGCGCCCCGCCGCCTCGGGGCAAGGCAGTGCTGATGGTGCCGCGGTCAAGGTGGATCCGATCCTGCAGAAGGCCCGCGACTCCGATCGCCGCGGCGTGCTGGAGCGCGAGCTGCGCGAGGCCGAGGGCAAGCTGGCCGAGCTGCAGAAGGAATACGCCGGCGGCACGCCCGAGCGCCGCGGCGACGAGCGCAACTACCAGAAGTACCTGGACCGCGTGGCCGATCTCAAGGCCAGCATCTCGCGCCAGGAGGCCGATATCGGCGCCATCAAGCGGGAACTCAGCAAACTGCCCTGAGCATCGTGCCGGGGCTGGACTCCGACATGACTGCCATTGATCAAGATCCCGAGGGCCTGCGCGCCCTGGACATGCTCGCCACCATGGTGGCGCTGGTGCACCGCGATGGTGCCTGCGTGCATGTCAACGCGGCACTGGAGACCCAGATGCAGCTCTCGCGCCGTGTCCTGGCGCGCGGCAACGTGCAGGACTGGCTCGAAGATGGGGCGCGCCTGCGCGAGGCCATCGACGGTGTCTCCCGCAACGCCTATTCGAGCAGCCGCTTCGAGACCCTGCTGCGCCGGGGCCTGCGGCCGCACGAGGAGGCGCTGCCCGTCCAGGTGATCGTCAGCCAGACGGACTCGCCGGACCTGCTGATGCTCGAGCTGATCGAGAACGCCCAGCAGTCCCGCCAGGACCGCGAGGAGCGCACGCTGGACCAGGTGCAGGCCACCAAGGAGCTGATCCGCAACCTGGCCCACGAGATCAAGAATCCGCTGGGCGGCATCCGCGGCGCGGCGCAGCTGCTGGCCCTGGAGCTGCAGCCCACCGCGCTCGGCCCCGAGCTGGCCGAGTACACCGACGTCATCATCCACGAGGCCGACCGCCTGCAGTCCCTCGTCGACCGCCTGCTGGCGCCGCATCGCCGGGCGCAGGTGGTGGGGGACGTCAACATCCACGAGGTCTGCGAGCGGGTGCGCTCGCTGATCCTGGTCGAGTACCCCAAGGGTCTCAAGGTACGGCGCGATTACGACACCTCGCTGCCCGACTTCCGCGGGGACCGCGAGCAGCTGATACAGGCCGTGCTCAACATCGTGCAGAACGCCGCGCAGGCCCTGGCGCCGCGCATCGCCGCGGGGGACGCCGAGATCGTGCTGCGCACGCGCGTGGCGCGGCAGGTCACCCTTGGCAAGCAGCGCTGGCGCCTGGCACTGGAATTGCATATCGAGGACAACGGGCCGGGCGTGCCGCCCGAGATCCATGACCGCATCTTCTATCCCCTGGTCTCGGGGCGCGAAGGCGGTTCGGGCCTCGGGCTGACACTCTCGCAGACGATCGCGCAACAGCACCAGGGCATGATCGACTGCGACAGCGAGCCTGGACGGACGGACTTCCGAATCACCCTGCCTTTGCCTTGAGGGAGTGCTTGTGGCAAAGGGGAGAGCTGCATGAAATCCATCTGGATTGTTGATGACGACCACTCGATCCGCTTCGTGCTCGAGAAGGCCTTGACGCGGGAGGGGCTGCCGGTGCGCTGCTTCTCCAACACGCGCGACCTCCTCGCCGCGCTGGAGGAGGACAGTCCGCAGGTCCTGGTCTCCGACATCCGCATGCCCGGCGGCTCGGGCCTGGAGCTGCTGGCCAAGGTCAAGGAACGGCACCCGGGGCTGCCGGTGATCATCATGACGGCCTATTCCGACCTCGACAGCGCGGTCTCGGCCTTCCAGGGCGGGGCCTTCGAGTACCTGCCCAAGCCCTTCGACCTCTCGCGGGCGGTGGAGCTGATCCGCCGTGCGCAGGAGGAGAGCCTGCGCGAGGCGGCCGTCGAGCAGGAGTCGGCGGCGCAGGTGCCCGAGATGCTGGGCCAGGCGCCGGCCATGCAGGACGTCTTCCGCGCCATCGGCCGGCTCTCGCAGAGCAATGTCACCGTGCTGATCACCGGCGAGTCCGGCTCCGGCAAGGAGCTGGTGGCGCGCGCGCTGCACAAGCACAGCCCGCGGGCGGAAGGGCCCTTCGTGGCCATCAACACGGCGGCGATTCCCAAGGACCTGCTGGAGTCCGAGCTCTTCGGCCACGAGCGCGGCGCCTTCACGGGCGCGCAGGCCACGCGGCGCGGCCGCTTCGAGCAGGCCGAGGGCGGCACGCTGTTCCTCGACGAAATCGGCGACATGCCGCTGGACCTGCAGACCCGCCTGCTGCGCGTGCTGTCCGACGGCCAGTACTACCGCGTGGGCGGCCACAGCCCGCTGCGCAGCAATGTGCGCGTCATCGCGGCCACGCACCAGAACCTGGAGGAGCGGGTGCGCCAGGGCGCGTTCCGCGAGGACTTGTTCCACCGCCTCAACGTCATCCGCCTGCGCCTGCCGCCGCTGCGCGAGCGCCGCGAGGACGTGCCGGTGCTGGCGCGCTTCTTCCTGCAGCGCAGCGCCACGGAGCTGGGCGTGGAGCCCAAGCGCCTGTCCGATGCGGCGCTGGCCTCGCTGTGCGCCTTCGACTTCCCCGGCAATGTGCGGCAGCTGGAAAACATCTGCCACTGGCTCAGCGTGATGGCGCCGTCGCAGCAGGTCGAGGCCAAGGACCTGCCGCAGGAGCTGCTGCATGGCGAACGCGTGCCGGACGCCGTGCCGGGGAGCGAGGCCGCCGGCGGCGCCGCGCTTGCTGGCGCTCCGGTGGCCGCGGCGATGCCCGCCTATGCCGGCGGCACCCCGGCGCTGCCGAGCTTCGGCGGCGGCCCGGACGCCTGGGTGGCCGAGATGGCGCGGGAGGCGCGGCGCCTGCTGGCCGCGGGCGAGACCGACGTCTGGGACCAGCTCTGCCGCCGCTTTGAGGCCAGCCTCATCATGACGGCGCTGGACATGACCCGCGGCCGTCGCATCGAGGCCGCCCAGAAGCTGGGCATCGGCCGCAACACCATCACGCGCAAGATCCAGGAGCTGGGCCTGGACGTGTGAGCGCGGCCCGGGCTCAGGCGGGCAGCTTGTCCAGCCAGACGCCGATGCCCTGGGCGTTCAGCTCGATGTCCATCGCCAGGAGGGCCAGCTGCCGCTCGCGCGGCAGCGTGCAGCCGTGCGCGGCCAGCGAGTCCAGGTAGAGCCCGGACAGCGCCGCCTTCAGCGCCTCGTGGCGCTCCTCGGCGCCGCGCAGGGCCAGGCTCAGCGCCACGGTCTCATCGAGCAGGGCCAGCAGCGCCTCGTGCAGCGCGCGGACCTCGCCCTCGCTGTGGCCGATCCGGCCGAAGTGGGTGAGCAGCAGGCCCTGCGGCCGGGCCTCGAGCATGCGCTGCATCGACTGCTTCAGCGCCTCGGGTTCGAACTGCACCGGCGTGCTCGTGGGGAAGACCCAGGGCCGGCCGTCCACGTCGAATTCGCGGTAGGACAGGCCGAAGGTGTCCCCCGTGAACCAGCAGCCGCTCTGCGCGTCGAAGAGGCAGTGGTGGTGGCGGGCATGCCCCGGGGTGTCGATCAGCAGCAGCTCCCGGCCGCCCACGCGCACGCGCTGGCCGTCCTCGCTGGCCACGGCGCGCTCGGCGGGCACGGCCTGGAGCTGGCCGTAGGAGCGCTGCATCTCTGCCTCGCCATAGACCGCCAGCGCGCCGGCCCACAGGGCGCGCGGGTCCACCAGGTGGCGCAGGCCGCGCGGGTGGGCCAGCAGGCGTGCCTGCGGCAGCGACTGCATCAGCAGCCCGACGCCGCCGGCATGGTCCAGGTGCACGTGCGTGGGGATCACCCAGTCCACGGCCTCGGGCGCGAGTCCCAGGTGGGCGAGGGCGCCCAGCAGTCGCGGGACGGCATGGTTGGTGCCGGTGTCGATGAAGGCCGCGCGGCCCTGGTCGACGAGAAGGTAGGCGGCGTCGAAGTCGTCGCGCTGGAAGGCGGTGTCGATGCGGTACAGGCCGGGGCCCAAGGACAGCAGATACGGTGGCATGCAGGCTCCCTAGAATGCCCGCAACGATAACTGATGCGAGAGGACGAACCCATGGCTGTTCGCGAGCTGCTGAAGATGGGCGATGAGCGCCTGCTGCGCGTGGCGCAGCCGGTGACGGCGTTCGGCACGCCCGAGCTGGCGGCGCTCCTCGAGGACATGCGGGACACGATGAAGGCCGCCAACGGCGCGGGCCTCGCGGCGCCGCAGATCGGCGTCGACCTTCAGGTGGTGATCTTCGGCTTCGAGCGCAACGAACGTTACCCGGAGGCGCCGCCCGTGCCGCTGACCGTGCTGATCAATCCCGTCATCACGCCGCTGGGCGAGGCCGAGGAGGACGGCTGGGAGGGCTGCCTCTCGGTGCCGGGCCTGCGCGGTGTGGTGCCGCGCTGGCAGCGCATCCGCTACACCGGCGTCGACCCGCAGGGCCAGCCCATCGAGCGGGAGGCCGAGGGCTTCCATGCCCGGGTGGTGCAGCATGAGTGCGATCACCTCATCGGGCGGCTCTACCCCTCGCGCATCCGGGACTTCAGCCGCTTCGGCTACACCTCGGTCCTGTTCCCCGACCTGGACCCGAACACGGACGACTGAGCCGGCGTTCGCGGTGCGGGCGAAGTGTGGGCGAAGTGTGGGCGAGGTGCGCCCACCTGTTACATCCCCTGCGTCATCCCGCCGGCGGCCTGCCGCGTTGGGGCTGCAGCCGAGGAGAGCCTCCATGCCCACAACGACATCGTCCCGCGCCAGCTCCTGGCGTCCCCTGGCCACCGCGCTGCTGCTGGCCGCCAGCCTCTGGGCGCCGATGGCGCATGCGGAGGATCCGCCCACGCGCGCGGCCCGCGTGGCCGAGACCCAAGGCACCGCCTGGGTCTTCGATGCCGAGACCAAGGACTGGCAGCGCCTCGCCACGAACCAGACCCTGGGCGAGGGGGACCGCATCCGCACCGAGCGCGACGGCCGCCTGGCCCTGCGCGTGGGCTCGACGAGCCTGTGGGTGGACCAGTCCGCAGATGTCGAACTGAGCCGCCTCGACGAGGACCACCTCGAGCTGCTGCTCGCCCGCGGCCAGCTGGGCCTGCGCCTGCGCAACGCCGAGGCCGTGCGCGAGCTGCAGGTGCGCACGCGCGAGGGCCGCTTCTCCTTCGAGCGCAAGGGCCTGTACCGCATCGACCAGCTCGACCGCGGCAGCCGCGCCTACAACTGGGAAGGCGAGCTGCGCTTCGACGCCCGCGCGCCGGGCACGCCGCCCGTGTGGCTGCAGCCCAATGAGCAGGCCGAGTTCTGGTGGGGCGACGGCCCCCGCGTCGAGCGCCAGGTGCTGGAGCGTGATCGCTTCGCCGACTGGCTGCTGGGCATGAACCGCAACGAGGGCGACCTCCCGGCCTACCGCTACGTTTCGCCGGAGATGACCGGCGCCGAGGACCTCGACCGTCACGGGCGCTGGGAGCCCTCGGAGGAGTACGGCACCGTCTGGATCCCCCAGCAGGTCGCGCCGGACTGGGCGCCCTACCGCTACGGTCGCTGGACCTGGACGCGCCACTGGGGCTGGACCTGGGTGGACGACGCGCCCTGGGGCTTCGCGCCCTTCCATTACGGCCGCTGGGTCATGGTGCGCGAGCGCTGGTGCTGGGTGCCCGGCCGCTACGTCGCGCGGCCCGTCTACGCCCCGGCCCTGGTGGCCTGGGTGGGCGGCCCGAACGTGAGCGTGGGCATCAGCATCGGGGCACGGCCGGTGCCGCGCTATGGCTGGTATCCGCTGGCCCCGCGCGAGGTCTATGTGCCGAGCTACCGCCACACGCCGCACTACGAGCACCGCATCAACCGAGAGCATGACCCCGTGACCGTGGTGAACCGGGGCCCGGCCCCCCCGCCGCGCAGCAACCGCGACGTCCATGGCGCGGTCAGCGTCTGGAACGACGGCGCCGCCCGTGCGGTGGTCCATGCCGATGCCAACGTGCCGCTGCGGCCCCTGCCGCAGGCGCCCGGCCGCCAGGAATGGCGTCCGCAGGAGGCCCGCGGCGATGCGGGCGTGCCGCTGCGTGCCATGCCCGGCGTCACACCGACCCTGCCGGCGATGCCCGGCACGGTGGCCCAGCCCGAT
>JAYRJQ010000010.1:0-220415 GCA_041906185.1 Burkholderiaceae bacterium | reverse complement strand
TCTTCATCGCGGCTGTCGGCGATGAAGCGGTAGGCCTGCAGCAGGCCAGCGGGGCCCACGAACTTGTCGGGGTTCCACCAGAAGCTGGGGCAGCTGGTCGAGCAGCTGGCGCACAGGATGCACTCGTACAGACCGTCGAGCTCTTCGCGCTCTTCAGGCGACTGCAGGCGCTCTTTCTCGGGCGGCGGCGTGTCGTTGACGAGGTACGGCTTGATCGAGTTGTACTGCTTGAAGAACTGGGTCATGTCCACGATCAGGTCGCGGACCACCGGCAGACCGGGCAGCGGCTTGAGCACAACCGTTTGCGGCAGGGTGCGCATGTTGGTCAGGCAGGCCAGGCCGTTCTTGCCGTTGATGTTCATGGCGTCCGAACCGCAGACGCCTTCACGGCAGGAGCGGCGGAAGGACAGCGTCGGATCGACGGCCTTGAGCTTGACCAGGGCGTCCAGCAGCATGCGTTCGTTGCCATCGAGCTCGATCTGGATGGTCTGCATGTAGGGCTTGGCGTCCTTGTCCGGATCGTAGCGGTAGATTTGGAAAGTGCGCTTTTGGCTCATGGTGGGGTTTCCTAATGCGTTGCGCTGTCGATCAGAACGTGCGGACCTTGGGAGGCACCGATTCCACGGTCAACGGGGTCAGGTTCACGGGCTTGTAGTCGAGGCGGCTGCCTTCGGAGTACCACAGCGAGTGCTTCATCCAGTTGGCGTCGTCGCGGTTCGGGAAGTCATCGTGGGCGTGGGCGCCACGGCTCTCCGGACGCGCGGCAGCAGCCACCATCGTGGCTTGTGCGGCCTCGATCAGGTTGTCGACTTCCAGCGCTTCGATGCGGGCGGTGTTGAAGACCTTGGAGTTGTCCTTCAGGCCGATGGCCTTGACGCGCTCGCGCACGGCAGCGATCTTCTTGACGCCTTCGTCCATGCTCTTTTGCGTGCGGAACACACCAGCGTGAGCCTGCATGGTCGAGCGGATCTCGTTGGCCACATCTTGCGAGTACTCGCCGTTCTTGGCGCTGTCCAGGCGGGCCAGGCGCGACAGGGTGTAGTCGGCGGCGTCCTTCGGGAGAGGCTTGTGGCTCTTCGTCTTGAGGTTGGTCTCGACGATGTGGTTGCCGGCGGCGCGACCGAACACGACGAGGTCGAGCAGCGAGTTGGTGCCCAGGCGGTTGGCGCCGTGCACCGACACGCAGGAGCACTCGCCCACCGCGTACAGGCCGTTGATGACCTCGTTCGGGTTGCCGTTCTTGGGCACGACCACCTGACCGTTGATGTTGGTGGGGATGCCACCCATCTGGTAGTGGATGGTCGGCACCACGGGGATCGGCTCCTTGGTGATGTCGACGTTGGCGAAGTTGTGGCCGATCTCGAACACGGAGGGCAGACGCTTCATGATCGTCTCGGCGCCCAGGTGGGTCATGTCGAGCAGGACGTAGTCCTTGTTGGGACCGCAGCCACGGCCTTCCTTGATTTCCTGGTCCATCGAGCGGGACACGAAGTCACGCGGGGCCAGGTCCTTCAGGGTGGGGGCGTAACGCTCCATGAAGCGCTCGCCGTTGCTGTTGCGCAGGATCGCGCCTTCGCCACGGCAGCCTTCGGTCAGCAGCACGCCCGCGCCGGCCACGCCGGTGGGGTGGAACTGCCAGAACTCCATGTCTTCCAGCGGGATGCCGGCGCGAGCCGCCATGCCCAGGCCGTCGCCGGTGTTGATGAAGGCGTTGGTCGAGGCCTGGTAGATGCGGCCGGCGCCACCGGTGGCGAACAGCACGGTCTTGGCGTGCAGCACGTGCACGTCGCCGGTTTCCATTTCCAGCGCGGTCACGCCGACGACGTCGCCTTCGGCGTCACGGATGACGTCGAGCGCCATCCATTCCACGAAGAACTGGGTCTTGGCCTTGACGTTCTGCTGGTACAGCGTGTGCAGCAGCGCGTGACCGGTGCGGTCGGCGGCGGCGCAGGCGCGCTGGACGGGCTTCTCGCCGTAGTTGGCGGTATGGCCGCCGAAGGGGCGCTGGTAGATGGTGCCGTCGGCGTTGCGGTCGAAGGGCATGCCGAAGTGCTCGAGTTCGTACACGACCTTCGGGGCCTCGCGGCACATGAACTCGATGGCGTCCTGGTCACCCAGCCAGTCCGACCCCTTGACGGTGTCGAAGAAGTGGTAGTGCCAGTTGTCTTCCGACATGTTGCCCAGCGAGGCACCGATGCCGCCCTGCGCCGCCACGGTGTGCGAGCGGGTCGGGAAGACCTTGGACAGCACGGCGACGTTCAGGCCGGCCAGGGACAGTTGCAGCGAGGCGCGCATGCCGGAACCACCGGCACCCACGATCACCACGTCAAACTTGCGCTTTGCGAGCGAGCTTCCAACTTGCATTTTTTACAGCCTCCAGAGGACTTGGATCGCCCAACCCGCGCAACCCACCAACCAGACCAGGGTGAACACGTGCAGCGTCAGGCGCAGGCCGACGGGCTTCACATAGTCCATCCAGATGTCGCGAACACCGACCCAGGCGTGGTACGCCAGGGCGATGATGGTCGCGAAGGTCACGAACTTCATCCATTGCTGGGAGAAGATCCCGGCCCACAGCTCGTAGCCCAGGGGCTTCATGGTGAGGAGGATCTGGGCCAGCAGCACGATGGTGAACAGGGCCATCAGCACGGCCGTCACGCGCTGGGCCAGCCAGTCGCGCAGACCATAGTGCGCACCGCTGACGATGCGCTTGGTTCCGTAAGTACTCATTCTTTGCACCTCAATCCAGGTCAGGCGATCAGTACAGGCCGAAGAGCTTGGCGCCCAGGGCCAGGGTCAGCAGCACGGACAGCGCGAGCGTCACCACGGCGCTGGAGTGGCCCTGCTGCTTGCTGACGCTGTGCGTGGCGTCCATCCACAGATGGCGCACGCCGGCGATGAAGTGATGCAGGTAGCCCCAGATCAGGGCCAGCGCGACCAGCTTGACCAGCACGCCGGGAATCGGACCGAGGCCGGCCACGAAGGCGTTCTTGAACACGTCGAAGGAGATCTCGGTGCTCAGGCTGGTGTCCAGCATCCAGATCACGAACGGCAGCAGGAGGAACATCAGCAGGCCGCTGATGCGATGCAGGATCGAGACGATGCCGGCAGGCGGCAGGCGGTAGGACACGATCTCCGTCACATGGATGTTGCGGAAGACCGGTCGCGGTTTTTTGGTCTGAACGGTGGTGTCTGTCATACCCGACCTTTGGTAATCAATGTGAAACCTGAGGATTTTATTGCAACGCAACAGGGTCAGGCCTTGCCTTTCACTGCCGCGAACCTCTTTCTTTCAGAGGGTCAATTCAGATCGTTGCGATAAAAGTGCGTGGAAGTGTTGTAGAGCCCGCGCCTGAGTTCCACCGGGCGGTCGCCGTAGGTGAAGGACAGGCGCTCCACGCTCAGCAGCGGTGCGCCGACCTCGACCTGCAGCAGCGCGGCGGTCTCGGCATCCGCCGCCACGGCACGGATCTTCTCCTGGGCACGGATCATCTGGACCCCGAACTCCGACTCGAACAAGCCATAGAAAGGACCGCGATGCTGGTTCAGCAGCTCGGTCGTCAAACCCTTGAACAGGCTGCCCGGCAGCCAGATGTCATCCAGCACCACCGGCCGGCCCTTGCTGTGCAGCAGGCGGCGCACCTCGACCATGGCATCGCCCGCACGCATCTGCAGCTGGCGGGCAATCCAGGCCGGCGCGCGCTGACGCCGGCAGTCCAGCAACTGCCGCCCCAGACCGGGATCCTGGTCCTCGTCCGGCATCAGGCGCAGGAAGCGGTACTGCTGCTTCTGCTCCGCGTGCGTGGCGACGAAGGTGCCCTTGCCCTGGCGGCGAACGAGCAGATTCTCGGCCGCAAGTTCGTCAATAGCCTTACGGACGGTCCCCTGGCTCACGCCGAAGCTGGCGGCGAGCTCCATCTCGCTCGGGATGGCCTCGCCGGCCTTCCAGGCGCCGGCCTGCAGGCGCTGGATGATCAGGCCCTTGATCTGGCGGTACAGCGGCGAGAACGCCGGCGAGGACAGCCCGCCGGGCGCAGTCTCGCCACGCTGGAGCTCAAGGCCAGGCGTGCTCGGGACTGCAGGTGGATTCGGCATGGCCGGGATTCGAGCACAGGGCACCCCGCCACGTCGAGCGGATTCAGCAAATCCTCTCAAAAATGTCTTCTATAAGACATAAGACAGTCAGTTTTATGCAAAGGACGCCTCATAATCTCGCCTGCCCGGCCTCAAGTGGCAGCCTTCAGATGGTCAATAGGGAAAACGCCCGGACTCTGACCTACACTTGCGGCCACCGCGCCGCCGCCTGCCCGCTCTTCGGTCTCGCTCGTTCCAGGATGACCGCCGTGCACCGCAACCAGTGGCGCCACGAACAGCTTTTTCATCCTTTTCGGAGACCTCCATGAGCAAGAAACCCGTTCGCGTTGCCGTCACCGGCGCCGCAGGCCAGATCGGCTACGCCCTGCTGTTCCGCATCGCCTCCGGCGAAATGCTGGGCAAGGACCAGCCCGTCATCCTGCAGCTGCTGGAGATCCCCGACGAGAAGGCCCAGAACGCGCTGAAGGGCGTGATCATGGAGCTGGAAGACTGCGCCTTCCCGCTGCTGGCCGGCATCGAGGCCCACAGCGACCCGATGACCGCCTTCAAGGACACCGACTTCGCCCTGCTGGTCGGCGCCCGTCCCCGCGGCCCCGGCATGGAGCGTTCGGACCTGCTGGCCGCCAACGCCCAGATCTTCACGGTCCAGGGCAAGGCCCTCAACGCCGTGGCCTCGCGCAACGTCAAGGTGCTGGTCGTGGGCAACCCCGCCAACACCAACGCCTACATCGCCATGAAGTCGGCCCCGGACCTGCCGGCCAAGAACTTCACCGCCATGCTGCGCCTGGACCACAACCGCGCTGCCTCGCAGATCGCCGCCAAGACCGGCAAGGCCGTGGCTGACATCGAGAAGCTGGCCGTGTGGGGCAACCACTCGCCCACGATGTACGCCGACTACCGCTACGCCACCATCGGCGGCCAGTCGGTCAAGGCCATGATCAACGACGAGCAGTGGAACCGTGAAGTGTTCCTGCCGACCGTCGGCAAGCGCGGCGCCGCCATCATCGCCGCCCGCGGCCTGTCCTCGGCCGCCTCGGCCGCCAACGCTGCCATCGACCACATGCGCGACTGGGCCCTGGGCACCAACGGCAAGTGGGTCACCATGGGCATCCCGTCCAAGGGCGAGTACGGCATCCCCGCCGAAGTGATGTTCGGCTACCCCGTCACCTGCGAGAACGGCGAGTACAAGATCGTCGAGGGCCTGGAGATCGATGCCTTCTCGCAAGAGTGCATCAACAAGACCCTGAACGAGCTGCTGGAAGAGCAGAACGGCGTCAAGCACCTGCTGTAATCCGCGCAGCGTCTGACAGCATCACGGACACCGCTTCGTGATACGGTGAAGGGTCGGCCCCGTGCCGACCCTTTTTCATTTCCGCCACTGATCCATCGAGCCCGCCCATGAGCACCGCGCCCCATCCCCGCCTGGCCCTCTTCGAGGAAGGCGATGCCGCCGCCCTGCTGCCCGTCGTCGACCACTACTGCGGCGTCGAGGCCCGCATGCGCAAGAGCCTGGAGCTGCAGGCCGAGATGGGCCCGGTCTTCGACATCACGCTGGACTGCGAGGACGGCGCGCCCGTGGGCGGCGAGGTCGAGCACGTGCTGCTGGTCAACGAGGTGCTCAACGACCCGCTGAACCGCCACGGCCGCGTGGGCGCCCGCGTGCACCCGCTGGGGCATCCCGCCTTCGAGGGCGACGTGGAAGGCCTGCTCGCCGGCGGCGGCGAGCGCCTGGCCTACCTCATGGTGCCCAAGCCGCAGTCCTTCGAGGACGTGGACCGCGCCATCGCCTTCATCGACGCCACCCGCGCGCGCCTGGGCCTCGCCGGCGAGCTGCCCGTGCATGTGCTGATCGAGACCCACGGCGCCCTGCGCGACGTGCAGCGCATCGCGGCGCACCCGCGCATCGAGTCCCTGTCCTTCGGGCTGATGGACTTCATCTCGGCGCACCGCGGCGCCATTCCGCGCGTCGGGCTGACGGTCGAGGGCCAGTTCAGCCATCCGCTGGTGGTGCGCGCCAAGCTGGAGATCGCCGCAGCCGCTCATGCGCACGGCAAGACGCCCTCGCACTGCGTGGTGACGGAGTTCAAGGACACCGACGCCCTCGAGATGGCCGCCGGGCGCGCCGCACGTGAGTTCGGCTACACGCGCATGTGGAGCATCCATCCCAACCAGATCCGACCCATCATCGAGGCCTTCGCCCCGCGCATGGCTGAGATCGACGAGGCCATCGAGATCATCCAGGCCGCCCAGGCCGCCTCCTGGGCCCCGATCCAGCACCGGGACACCCTGCACGACCGCGCCAGCTACCGCTACTTCTGGCAGGTGCTGGAACGCGCCCACCGCACCGGGCAGGCGTTGCCGGCCGAAGTGACGGCCGCCTACTTCAGCCTCTGATTCGCCCTCCCTGCGACCGGCACCGGCGCCGGACGCCCTCGGCGGGAAGTCCTCACCTTTGCTTGCAGATGAAGGGATTTCTGGCATAGACAGCCGCGCCGCCGGGGCGCATGCTTGCGCCGGTCGTCGCCCAGGCCCGACACGGCACCCCACCGCAGGCACCACAAAGCGCTCTTTTGCTTGCACAATCAAGCATCTGCACAGGATTTCTCATGCATCACCTCCGCTCCCTCACTGCCGTGCTCGGCACCTGCGCCCTCCTGATCGCCGGCCAGGCTTTTGCCGCCGCCAAGGAAACGCCGCCTGCGCCCAAGAACCGCCTGGCCGCCAAGCTGAAGCCGCAGACCGCCGTGGCCCCGCTGCCTCCGCCCGAGGAAGCCACGCTGAGCGACGAGCAGATGGCCGTCGCCCCCCGCGTGCATGCCGGTGAGGTGCAGTGCGAGTTCAACCAGCAGGTGCACATCACCCCCCACCCCGACAAGCCCGGCCGCTTCCGCCTGCAGTTCGGCAAGATGGTCTACAACATGACGCCGGAGCCCACCACCACCGGTGCCGTGCGCCTGGAAGACAAGCACGCCGGCGTGGTCTGGCTGCAGATCCCGTCCAAGTCCATGCTGATGAACGCCAAGGTCGGCCAGCGCATGGCCGACAGCTGCCAGCACGCCGAGCAGCGCGCCTTCGTGGCCAATGGCGCCGGCGCCGCCCCGGCCGGCGGCATCGGCATCACGCCGGGCACGAACGCCAGCAACTGAGCGCCCTCGCGCCCGCGACAAGGAGGCTTCGGCCTCCTTTTTTCATGGCCGGACGCCTTCGTGGGGCGGGCACGCCGGCCCCCGCCGGGCCCCCGTCCCGTCGCGCGCCTGAGGCTGCTCGCCCCCGAAGTCCGAGTACCCCGCTCGGGCTTGGGGTGAGGCCAGAAGTACGTACAATCAATGCATACTTTTCAGCGCATACTTGGTGTGCATCCCGAGAGGAGTCTCCGCATGGAAGTGACCGTGGCAGAACGTGGGCAGATCACCTTGCCCAAGCCCGTCCGTGACGCCCTGGGCCTCACCAAAGGCACCACGCTGAAGGTGGAACTCGACGGCGGGCGCATCATCCTGCGCAAGAATGTGGACGATGCGCTGTCCAAGCTGCGCGGCCGCTTCAAGTTGGCCGAAGGCCACGCCAGCACCAACGACGCCCTGCGCGCCCTGCGAGGCCGCGCCCCCGGCGACCCCTACCCCGCCCCCGGCGAAGACGCATGATCGCTGTCGACACCTCTGTGCTGATCGACGTGCTCACGGGTGATCCCGAGCATGGCGACGCCTCGTCGCAGGCGCTGGCCAAGGCCCTCAGCGAGGGCGAGGTCGTGATCAGCGAGGCGGTCGTGGCCGAGGTGCACGCCCTGCTCGACACCCGCGAAACCCTCATGGATGCCCTCAACGAGTTCGGCATCCGTTTCGACCCCATCCAGGAAGCGGCCGCCGTCCGCGCCGGCCACATGCAGCGTCGCTTCCGCGACCGCGGTGGTCAGCGCGGCCGGGTCGTTGCCGACTTCCTGATCGGCGCCCATGCCCTCTTGCAGTGCAAGGCGCTGATCACCCGCGACGAAGCCTTCTTCCGCGACTACTACAAGGGCCTGAAGCTGATCGTGCCTCAGCCCCTGTAAGCCTTCGAATCTCACCCAAGCCCAGGAGTCCTCCGATGCTACAAGCCTACCGCCAACACACTGCCGAGCGCGCCGCGCTGGGCATCCCGCCCCTGCCCCTGGACGCCAAGCAGGTGGCCGAGCTGATCGAGCTCATCAAGAACCCGCCGGCCGGCGAAGAGGCCTTCCTGGTCGACCTGCTGACCCATCGCGTGCCCCCGGGCGTGGACGATGCCGCCAAGGTCAAGGCCAGCTTCCTGGCCGCCGTGGCGCACGGCGATCTGGCCGTCGGTCTGATCTCCAAGGCCAAGGCCACCGAGCTGCTGGGCACCATGGTCGGCGGCTACAACGTCAAGCCTCTGATCGACCTGCTGGACGACGCCTCCGTGGCTGAAGTCGCCGCGGCCGGCCTGAAGAAGACGCTGCTGATGTTCGACGCCTTCCACGACGTCGCCGAGAAGGTCAAGGCGGGCAATGCCCACGCCAAGGCCGTGATGCAGAGCTGGGCCGATGCCGAGTGGTTCACCTCGCGTCCGGAAGTCGCCCAGAAGATCACCGTCACCGTCTTCAAGGTGCCCGGCGAGACCAACACCGACGACCTGTCCCCCGCTCCGGACGCCTGGAGCCGCCCGGACATCCCGATGCACTACCTCGCCATGCTGAAGAACACGCGCCCCGACGCGGCCTTCAAGCCCGAGGAAGACGGCAAGCGCGGCCCGATGCAGTTCATCGAGGACCTCAAGAAGAAGGGCCATCTGGTCGCCTACGTGGGTGACGTCGTCGGCACCGGCTCCTCGCGCAAGTCCGCCACCAACAGCGTGATCTGGGCCACCGGCGAGGACATCCCCTTCGTGCCCAACAAGCGCTTCGGCGGCGTGACGCTGGGCGGCAAGATCGCCCCCATCTTCTTCAACACGCAGGAAGACTCCGGCTCGCTGCCCATCGAGGTGGACGTGAGCAAGCTGGAGATGGGTGACGTCATCGACGTGCTGCCCTACGCCGGCCAGATCGTGAAGAACGGCGAGGTCGTCGAGACCTTCGCGCTCAAGAGCGAAGTGCTGCTGGACGAAGTGCGCGCCGGCGGCCGCATCAACCTGATCATCGGCCGCTCGCTGACCGGCAAGGCCCGCGAATTCCTGGGCCTGCCCGCCTCCACCCTGTTCCGCCTGCCCAAGGCCCCGGTGGACAGCGGCAAGGGCTACACCCTGGCCCAGAAGATGGTCGGCCGTGCTTGCGGCCTGCCCGAGGGCAAGGGCATGCGCCCCGGCACCTACTGCGAACCCAAGATGACCACCGTGGGCTCGCAGGACACCACCGGCCCGATGACCCGCGACGAGCTGAAGGACCTGGCCTGCCTGGGCTTCTCGGCCGACCTGGTCATGCAGTCCTTCTGCCACACCGCCGCCTACCCCAAGGCCGTGGACGTGAAGATGCACCGCGAGCTGCCCGCCTTCATCAGCAACCGCGGCGGCGTGGCCCTGCGTCCGGGCGATGGCGTGATCCACAGCTGGCTGAACCGCCTCCTGCTGCCCGACACCGTCGGCACCGGCGGCGACTCCCACACCCGCTTCCCCATCGGCATCTCCTTCCCCGCCGGCTCCGGCCTGGTGGCCTTCGGCGCCGCCACGGGTGTGATGCCCCTGGACATGCCGGAATCGGTGCTGGTGCGCTTCAAGGGGCAGATGCAACCCGGCGTCACGCTGCGTGACCTGGTGCATGCCATCCCCCTGTACGCCATCAAGGCCGGCCTGCTGACCGTCGAGAAGAAGGGCAAGAAGAACATCTTCTCGGGCCGCATCCTGGAAATCGAAGGTCTGCCCGACCTGAAGGTGGAACAGGCCTTCGAGTTGTCCGACGCCTCCGCCGAGCGCTCCGCCGCCGGCTGCACGATCAAGCTGAATCCGGAACCGATCAAGGAGTACCTGACCTCCAACATCGTCCTGATGAAGAACATGATCGCCGACGGCTACGAGGACAAGCGCACCCTGGAGCGCCGCATCAAGGCCGTGGAAGCCTGGCTGGCCAAGCCGGACCTGCTGGAAGCCGACAAGGACGCCGAGTACGCCGCCGTGATCGAGATCGATCTGGCCGACATCAAGGAGCCCATCGTCTGCTGCCCGAACGACCCGGACGACGCCAAGTTCATGTCCGAAGTCGCCGGCACGCCGATCGACGAGGCCTTCATCGGCTCGTGCATGACCAACATCGGCCACTTCCGTGCGGCCGCCAAGGTCCTGGGCGGCGCCCGTGACATCCCGGTCAAGCTGTGGGTCGCCCCGCCGACCAAGATGGACCAGAACGAGCTGATCAAGGAAGGCCACTACGCCACCTTCGGCACCGCCGGCGCCCGCACCGAGATGCCGGGCTGCTCGCTGTGCATGGGCAACCAGGCCCAGGTGCGCGAAGGCGCCACGGTGATGTCGACCTCGACCCGCAACTTCCCGAACCGTCTGGGCAAGAACACCAATGTGTTCCTGGGCTCGGCCGAGCTGGCCGCCGTGTGCTCCAAGCTGGGCCGCATCCCGACCGTCGCCGAGTACCACGAGGCCGTCGGCATCGTGAACAAGGATGCCGCCAGCATCTACAAGTACCTGAACTTCGACCAGATCGAGGAGTTCGCGGACACCGCCAAGAGCGTGAACGTCTGAAGGGCCTGAGCCCGCGCGCCGCAAGGCGTGCGGGCCCGGCTCCGGCGATGGCCCGTGCGCCAGCCGCCGCCCCCAGCACCCTGGCCTGCCCCGCGGCAGCCAGGGTGTTGTTCATTGGGCACGGCAACCGTGCTGGACCCGCGGTGTCATCCCACCGTCACAAGGCAGGCTTGGCCGCTTGCTAAGCTGGCGCCATGCACCATGACAACAAGAAGAACAAGGTGCGGGACTTCAGGCTCGAGCCCACGAAGCATCCCGAACGCCAGCACCTCGATACCCGCCCTGCCGAGCCGCCCCTGCCGGACGACGGTCCGGACCCGGGCGCCCCGGCAGCCCAGCTGAGCTCCCGCCGCCGCCCGGCTTTGCTGTGGCTCGGGGCGATCTTCTGGAACGGGATCGCCTTTCCCCTGGCCGCCCTGAGCTTTCACCAGCCCTTGCCCTTCTGGGCGCCGCCCTTCTGTCTGATGTTCGTGGGCATCGGGCTCACGCTGCTATGGGAGGCCTGGCATCAAAGCTGGCTGGCCTGGCGATACCAGGGCTCGCGCCTTCAGATCCGCCCGGCCCGGCCGCGCGCGGGCCAGGTCCTCGAGGTCGAACTGCAACTGCCGCGCCGGGCCATCGAGAGCTGGCCCGCCGGCGAGACCCCGCGCTGGTGCCTCAGCCAGCATCGCATCGACGAGAGCAGCTCCGGCTCCCCCGAGCGGGAGGTGGAGTGCCTGGACGCGCCGGCGCAGCTGCAGGACCTCGGCCCCGGCGGCCTGCGGCTGCGCGCGCACCTCACCCTGCCTGCCGATGCCCCGCCCGATGGCAGCCATCGCGGCGGCGACCTCGTGGCGTGGCGACTGAGCCTGCGCACGGCGGGCGGCCGGATCCTGCAGGACTACGGCGTGCCGGTGCGGGAGGGGCTGCCCGAGGTGCTCGCCTGTGGTGGGCCCTCGGGACTCGTGGCGGGAACCGGCCAGGCAGCGCCGGACCGCTTCGCCCGCCTTCCGCCGCCGCCGCCGGCCATCGACATCCCGCCCCAGCCCGCCGGCACCCGACCGCCGCCCCTGCCCGCGGGCGTCCGCTGGCGGGAATGGCCGCAGGCAGGGGTCCTGGACTTCGCGCCGCGCGCGTGGCGCAAGGTGGGCTTGCTCGCGCTGCTGATGGCCGGCGGATGGGCAATCGCTCGGCGCAGTGGCGGCCTGGACGGGCCCTCCCTGCTCGGCGTGCTGACCTGCCTGGGCGTCGCTGCACACGGGCTGACCCGACGCTGGACGCTGCAGGTGCGGGACGACGGTCTACGGCTCGAGAAGACCTCCTGGCTGTGGACGACGCGGATCTCGCTGCCCTCTGCCGCCTTGAACCGGCTGTACCGACAGGAGGTCTACCACCGGCACCACGAGGGCCGTCTTCAGGCCTTTCATGCCCTGCATACCCGGGAGCCCGCGGCATCGGAAGGCACGCGCCTGAGCCCGGCGATGCCCGGCGCGCAGGCCGCCGAGGCGGTCGCCGGCTTCCTGTGCTGGGCCTCGGCCCAGCGCCGCGGGCGTTTCAGCCCCGGCGCCTGGCGGGACGGCCCGGGCGCGAACGGCTCGCGGCCGGGCTGGGGTCTCGTGCTGCTGATCACGCTGGCGACTTGGCGGCTGCTGCAGCACTGAGCCCGCCCTGACGCCTGGCTGAGGCGCTCTTGAAGCCACGGCCAGCCCCCGCCGAGCCTGGCAGCGGGAAAAATTCGCTGTGCCGTCGGAAACCCCGAACTCCATCGGTGTTTTCCTGCTGACTGTCATCAGTCATTTGCGACACTCTCTCGTCTGTTCTATTGCGCCCGCCGCCTTCTGCCAGGAGGAGCGTCGGGTGGTCTGTTCCAGGCTCCTCCCCTCATCCGATGCTCATTGCCGGTTACCGCCAGACCGACGTCATCTACGCCAATGCCGACACCGTGGTGGCAGCGGCCGTGGCGCCGGACGGCGAGCGTGTCGTTCTCAAGTACCCCGACAGCGAGCAGCCGGCCCCCGAGCTGCTGGCCCGCTGGCGCCATGAGTACCACACGCTGCAATCGATCGACTCCGAGTGGGTGATCAAGGCACGCGCCCTGCACCAGGACGGACGCAAGCTGGTGCTGGCCATGGAGGCCTTCGCCACCAGCAGCCTCGCCCAGCTGATCGAGGGCCAGCACCTGGACCTCGGCGAGAAGCTGGGCCTGGCCCTGCAGCTGTGCCGCGCGCTCAGCGACGTCCATGCCCACCGCCTGATCCACGGCGATGTCGCGCCCAAGAACGTGCTGGTGGACCTGCGCCAGATGCGGCTGAAGCTCTGCGACTTCGCGCTGTCTTCCCCGCTGGACCGCGAGGAGGCGCCCCCGGGGCCCGGCCTGCGCGGCACGCTCGACTACATCTCCCCGGAGCAAACGGGCCGCACCAGTCTCGAGGTGGACTACCGCAGCGACTTCTATTCGCTGGGCATCACGCTGTACGAGCTCTTCGCCGGCCGCCGGCCTTTCCTGCTGAGCGACCCGATGGCCCTGCTGCACGCGCAGCTCGCCGTGATGCCGACGCCGCTGCACCTGCTCGACGAGAGCATCCCCGTGCCGCTCTCGCGCGTGGTGCAGAAGCTGCTCGCCAAGTACCCCGACGAGCGCTACCAGAGCAGCTACGGGCTTCTGGAGGATCTCGAGCAATGCGCGCGCGAGTGGGCGCACCGCCGCCACATCGACGACTTCGAGCTCGGCCGGCATGACACCCCCGAGCGCTTCTGCATCGCCCAGAAGCTCTACGGCCGCGAGTCCGAGGCGGCCGCCATGCTCGCCGCCTTCGAGCGCGCGACGGCCGGGCGGGCGGAGCTGCTGCTCGTCAGCGGGGCCTCGGGCATCGGCAAGACCGCCCTGGTGGCCGAGCTGCACCGGCCCGTGCTGGCGCGGCGAGGCTACTTCCTGCGCGGCAAGTGCGACCAGTACCGCCGCAACGAGCCCTACGCCGCGCTGTGCCAGGCCTTCCAGCCCTTCGTCGAGCTGCTCGCCTCCGAGGGCGAGGAGCGCCGCAGCTACTGGCGCGACACCCTGCGCCTGGCCCTGGGCGACACGGCCGGCACCGTGGCCGCGCTGCTGCCGCAGCTGAGCCTGCTCATCGGGGAGATCCCCGCCCTGCCCGCGCTGCCCGCGGCCGAGAACGAGCAGCGCTTCCACTTCGCCTTCGCCGCCTTCACCCGTGCGCTCGCCGGCAGCGCGCACCCCGTCGCGCTGTTCCTCGACGACCTGCAATGGGTGGACGGACCGAGCCTGCGCCTGCTGCAGCACCTGCTGTCCGACCCGGAGGGCCACTGCTGCCTGCTGGTGGTCGGGGCCTACCGCGACCAGGAGGTGGACGACGGCCACCCCCTGCAGCAGATGCTGCTGAGCCTGCGCCAGGCCGGCGTGCCAGCGCCGGGTCGCCTGCACCTGGACCATCTGCAGGCCGGGCATGTCTCGCAGCTCATCGCCGACAGCCTGCACAGCAGCCCGGAGGACATCGAGGCCCTGGCCGCGCTGTGTGTCGAGAAGACCCGCGGCAACCCCTTCTTCCTGAACCAGTTCCTGCGCCGCCTGCATGCCCTGGGCGACCTGCGCTACGAGCGCCGCAGCGGGCGATGGGCCTGGGACATGACCCGCATCCGCCAGCGCGACATGACGGACAACGTCGTGACGCTGATGCTGGACGGCATGCGCGGCCTCGCCCCGCTCACGCAGCGCCTGCTGGCCAATGCGGCCCACCTCGGCGAGAGCTTCTCGCTCAGCGAGCTCATGGCCGTGAGCGACCTCGACGCCGACGCCTGCGCCCGCGCGCTGTGGCCCGCGCTGCAGGCCAGCCTCGTGCTGCCCCTGGACGAGGGCTACAAGTTCACCGGCACGCCGGCGCTGCTGGCCGAGGCACGCTACCGCTTCCTGCACGACCGCGTGCAGCAGGCCGCGCATGACCTGACCCCGCTGCATGATCTTGCCGCGCTGCAACTGCGCTGCGGGCGCCGCCTGCTGGCCGCCAGCAACGAGACCCAGCGCGAGCAGCGGCTCTTCAGCATCCTGGCCTGCCTCAACGCGGGCCGCGGCCTGATGCACGAGCCGCAGGAGCTGGCCACGCTGCGCCAGCTCAATCTGCGCGCCGGCCTGCGGGCCAAGGCCGCCTCGGCGCATGCCACCGCCGTGGACTTCCTGCGGCACGCCCACGCGCTGCTGCCGGACGATGCCTGGCAGCAGGACCCGGACGGCACGCTGACCCTGTTCCGCGAGCTCTCAGAGGCCGAGTACCTGGCCGGCAACTTCAATGCCGCCGAGCGCCTCTACCCGCTGGCCCAGGCCGCCTGCCCCACGGGCGACGGGCGCGCCCTGCTCGGCCTGGTGCAGGCCGAGCAGTACCACATCCAGGGCCGCTTCGGCGATGCCTTCACGGTGCTGCTCAAGGCGCTGGAGGAGATCGGCCGCCCCTTCCCCGCGACGGAGGAGGCGGCGCAGGCGCTGTTCCCGGGCGAGTTCGAGGCCACCGAGCAGCAGCTGGCCAGCCAGGGCGAGGACGCGATTCTGCGCGCGCCGGAGATGCACGAGCCGCGCGCCCTGCTCGAGATGCGTCTGTGCATGGCGCTGTCCTACGCGAGCTACCAGACCAGCCGCTTTGCCGCCTTCGTGCTGAACACCTGCCGCATGATGAGCACCACGCTCGCGCACGGCCAGAGCGACCTCAGCTGCATCGCCTACGTGGCGCACATGACCTCGCGCTCGGTCATGCAGCGGCCCTACACCGAGTGCTACGCGCTTGGCCACCTCGCGCGGCTGCTGGCCGAACGGCGCGGCGCGGCGTATTTCCGCATCAGCGTCTACCAGTACTTCAGCGCCTTCTACCAGCACTGGTGCGAGCCGCTGTCCGCCGCGATCCACCAGGTCGAGCTGGGATGGGAGCTGGGCCAGAGCGGCACCAATCCGTTGGCGGCGGGCTATTGCGCGCTGCTGAGCGCCGTCAACCACTTCGCGCTGGGCACGCCGCTGGAAGAGCTGGAGGTGCACTGCGAGCGCGGCCTCAAGTTCCTGAGCAAGACGCGCCAGCCGGTGACGGAGTCCATGCTGCGCCACGGGGTGCTGCAGCCGCTGCTGGCGCTCACCGGGCGCACGCTGTCGCCTCTGAGCTTCGACACCGAGGCTTGCCGCGCCAGCGCGCTGCTGGCGGCCCAGCCGCTGCAGCCGAGCATTCCGCTGGCGCTGATGGTCGCGGCAAGGCTGCGCCACAGCTACCTGCTGCGGGACGCCGAAGGCTGGCGCCAGGCCCTGCCCCTGCTGCCCATGGTCGCGCTGTGCCTGCCGGACAGCCCCTCGCTCGTCGAGAGCAGCTTCTACTCGGCTCTCGGCCACCTGCGCAGCGGCTTCCCGGCCGATGAGGCGCCGCTCGAGACCGCCCGCCAGCTCCTGGCACGCTTCGAGACCTGGGCGCGTCACGGGGAGACCAACTTCCTGCACAAGCAGCTGCTGATCGCCGCCGAGCTGGCCCGTGCCGAGGGCCGGGACGACGCGGCGATGGGCTTCTACAGCCAGGCCGTCGAGCAGGCGCAGGCCAGCGGCTTCACGCCCTGTGCGGCGCTGGCCAACGAGCTCTACGCCGATTACTGGACCGCCAAGAGCCAGCCGCAGCTGGCCCGCAACTTCATCCGCGAGGCGCACTACCACTACCGCCAGTGGGGCGCCGTCGTGAAATGCCGCCAGCTCGAGGCGCAGTGGCCCGGCCTGGCCTTCTCGAACGCCCGCGGCTCGCTGAGCAGCCAGAGCCGCAGCAGCCCGACCTACCGCGACTCCCTCGACCAGATCAGCCGCCTGGACCTGCACTCGCTGCTCAAGGCCAACCAGCTGCTCACCCAGGAGATCCAGCTCGACGCACTGCTCCCGCAGATGCTGGGCGTGCTGCTGGAGAACGCCGGCGCCGAACGCGGCGCCATCGTGCTGGAGGACGAAGGCCGCCTGATCGTCGAGGTCGTGGGCGGCGTGGACGAGCATCACCGCCTGGTCTCGAGCCGCATCGCGCGCCCGCTGGACGAGATCAACCGCGGGACCGAGCCGCTGCTGCCGAGCAGCCTGATCGAATTCACCAAGCTCAGCCGCCGCACGCAGCGGCTCAACCGGCCCGCCGAGGACGAGCGCTTCGCGCAGAGCCGCTATCTGCGCCAGTTCCAGCCGAAGTCCGTGCTGTGCCTGCCGGTGCTCAACCAGGGCAAGCTGGCGGCCGTCATCTACCTCGAAAGCCGCCAGCTGGAGAACGCCTTCACGCCGCGCCACCAGCAGACGCTGGAGCTGCTGAGCTCGCAGGCCGCCATCTCGCTGGCCAATGCGCGGCTGTACGAGCAGCTGGAGGAGAAGGTCGAGCGCCGCACGCAGGAGCTGCGCCAGATGAGCATGCGCGACGGCCTCACGGGCATCGCCAACCGCCGCGCCTTCGACGAGCGCCTCGCCATCGAGTGGCGACGCAGCCTGCGCCACGGCACGCCGCTGTCGCTGCTGATGCTGGACATCGACCACTTCAAGCAGTTCAACGACCACTACGGCCACCTCGAAGGCGACCGCTGCATCAAGACCGTGGCCCAGCTGCTGCAGGGCGTGGCCAGCCGGGGCAGCGACCTCGTGGCGCGCTACGGCGGCGAGGAATTCGCGCTGCTGCTGCCGGACACGGAAGCGCCGGCCGCCGAACGCCTGGCGCAGGCCTGCCTGGAGGCCATCGAGGCCCTGGCGATCCCGCACGCCAAGTCCGCTGCGGGCCCGCACGTGAGCCTGAGCCTCGGCTGCAGCACGCTGCAGGCCAGCGAGGCCAGCACGCCGGAGATGCTGCTGAGCCACGCGGACCAGGCGCTGTACCGCGCCAAGCGCGGCGGGCGGCGCCGCTGGACGCGCTTCGATCCGCAGATCTGAGCGGAACGCGCGGGCCGCTCGCCCGGCGCCGGCGCCCGAAGGCGCCTGAAGGCGCGGGAGGCCGGGCCGTCATCAAGCCGGCTTCAAACCCGCATCAAGCTTTGAGCGAGGCCTTCAGCGCGTCGAGCAGCTGCTTCACCAGGCCCTGGATGCGCTCATCCACCAGCTCGTTCTGCTCATCGAAGAGGCCCGCCGTGAAGGCATTGCAGAAGACCTCGGGCTTGTTCAGCACATGGAGGTCCAGGCACACGGCCACCTGGCGCAGGTGGTACTGCGCCCGCGAGCTGCCCATGCCACCGCCCGCGCCCATGATCGCCACCGTCTTGCCGGCGAGCAGGTGGTTGTCCTTTTCGCGCGAGGCCCAGTCCAGCGCGTTCTTGAGCGCTGGGGCGATCGAGTAGTTGTATTCCGGGCAGGCCAGCAGCAGGCCGTCGGCGGCGCGCAGCTGCTCGAAGAAGCGCTGCACGGGCGCCGGCGGCGCGGGGTGGTCCGCGTTGTAGAACGGGAACTGGCTGATGTCCGCCATCTCGAGCTGCAGGCCCTCGGGGGCGTGGCGCAGGGCGTAGCGGGCCAGGGCCGTGTTGCGCGAGGCGGCGCGCAGGCTGCCGCTCGTCACCAGGATCTTCTTCGTCATCGTTCACTCCTTGCCGAGGCGGCCGCCGCGGAGCCCCTGCCCCGCACCGGCCGTCGCCCGTTGATCAGATGCTGATGCTATTCGGGATCTGCGACGGCAGCTGGAAGGGATATTCCACCGGGCGCAGCCGGTTGCGCCCGCGGATCTCGCGCTCGGCCAGCGCCAGGTCCGTCTGCAGCTCCGCCACCAGCGGGCCCACGCGCGGATCCTGGAAGTACGGGTTGCGCGGGTTGTGCTCGTAGTGGCCGAAGGTGTCGTACTGCACGCCGGAGAGCAGGTACTCGAAGGAGAAGGTGTACAGCGACACATCCAGCGGCGGATACCAGCGGATGCAGTCCTGCTCGCTGGCCACGACGGTGCTGCGCGCGGGCGCGGGGTCGTAGAGCGTGCCGGCCACCGCGGGCATGTAGGACATCAGCGGGTACTGCGCGTAGTTGACGGACGCGTGCTGCGGGCCGGCCACGTAGATGATCTGCGCCACCACCTCGATGAGGTAGGCCAGGCTCTCGATGCGCCAGGGCCGCTTCGCATCGCCCGTGGCCTTGAGGCCGCGCATGCCCTTGAAGCCCGCGAACTGCGGCGCCGTCATCTCGTGGATCCAGTTCTGCAGCTCGTAGTCCCCCGCCACCTCGGCGTCGCTCGTGTAGTAGAGGCGCAGGTAGCGGTCCACGAAGCGGTGCGTGGCCTGCCACAGCAGCATCGTGTCATCACGGAAGGGGAAGGTCGGCAGGTCGTCCACGCCGCGCAGGCGGAAGAGGCGCTCGGGGTGGTTGTCGTCCCAGCGGTAGGCCTGGTGCGCCTGCGCGAGCACGCCCAGCGTGCACTCGATGGCGGGGCCGACGTTCGTCGCCACCACGCCGCCCGGGATGATGAGGCTGTGGAGGGCGGAGTCGTTGATGTTGATCGTGAAGCGGAAGTGCGGCGCGAGCAGCTTCAGGATCGGGTGCCCCTCGGCAAGCTGGCGATGGGCCGCCACCACGATGGGCTCGATGATGAGGTGGCAGGCGCCCAGGTGGGCGATGGCCTCGTGCTGGATGGCCGCCGCCACGTTCACGAAGTACTTCGCGATGCGCCACTTGAAGCCCTGGGCGTCGTTGGCGTTGGCGGCGTCATGCGGGGTGTAGATGGGCGCGGTCTCGGGGTCATGCTGCTGCGCGAGCTGCACCGCGATCGGCTGCAGCACGCCCTCGGGCAGCGCGGGGTAGCCCGCCGGCGGCGTGGTGTTCCAGAAGAAGAGCGCGATGGGCGCGGCCATGTAGCGCTGCTCGCCATGCAGCGGGTCGGCCCAGGCGCCGTTCAGCAGCGCGTAGTCGCACACGAAGAGGCGGCCCTGCTCGGCGGCCTGCTGGAGCGTCAGGCCGGCCTGGCCCGTCTCCTTCTGCAGCATCGCGTCCGTCACCGGCATCTTGGCGAGCAGCGCCGCCAGCGGCACCTTCTGGAGGCCTTCCATGGGATCGTCCACGTCCGGGGCGACGGGCTGCGGCACCACGCCGCGCAGCATCGTCGTGTTGTAGCCAGCCGTCTGCAGCCAGCCGAAGAACCAGTCCTGCTGGCAGGGCTTGCCCTGGCCCTTCGGCATCCAGGGCTGCTCCTGGATGGACAGCATCAGCGGCGTGGGCAGGCTCACGAAGAGGCGTTCGTAGTCCTCGATGCCCTGGGCCTGCAGGTAGTTGCGGCCTGGCTCCTCGCTGAGCATGTCGAACAGCGTGGACTTCAGGAAGGCCGTCGGGCCGTTCTCCAGGAATTCCTTGAACACCGCCTCGAGGCCGGCGGCCATCTTCGCCAGGTCCTTGGGCAGGTTCTGCAGGCACTCCAGCGCCGACGGCAGCGCCGCGATGGCCTCGTAGAAGGCCTTGAGCTCCTCCAGGTCCCGCAGCGGGTGCAGCAGGCTGAAGTCCTTGCTGAGCTTCTCGTAGGCCTCCTCCACGCGGCGCAGCGCCGCGGTAGGCACGTCGGCGAGCAGCTCGCGCTCCAGCAGCATCATCACGACGCGCTTGAAGTTGTCGGTGAGCTCCAGGAAGACCTGCACCACCTGCGCCTCGTAGTCGACGCTGAACTTCTCGCTGTCCGGCAGGTCGGCCGACAGCGGCACGCCCTCCAGATAGCTCTGCATGTAGTTGTACTGCGTGCGGGCGATGGAGAGCTGGAAGGCGCGGGCCTTCTGGGCCTCGGCGTCGTGATGCTGCGGCAGGCTGGGGACCTGCGCCGGATTGGCATTGCTGGCGGGCGTCTGGAAGAGGCTCATCGGAGTCGTCTCGCTGATGCGGCGGCTCACGATGCAGGGACTGCGAACTCGTGGGCGCGCCGGGCGGGTTTCATGGGGGCGCGCACTGCCAACTGCCTGGCGCGGGTGGCACGGAAGGTACCACTGCGCGAGAGCGTCTCAAGAGAGAAAAAATCCGGAGAGACAGGGGTGATCCGTGATTGGTGCAGGCCATCGGCCCACGGCTCGATGCACGCCTTCTTCGGGTCAGGCAGACCTCGAAATCCGCATTTTTCTGATGGCCGGAGACCCTGGGCTGCGATACGGTGGCAGGCATGCGGGTCAGCCCGCGCCAGGAGGAACGCCATGAAGACACGTGCCCCACAGGCGTCGGGAGCGACGCGCACACCGGCCGCGGCCCCCACGTCCCGGCACACCGCCGCAAAGGCGTCGCACGAGGCGGGGACGCTGCAGTCCGCCGTCCATGCCTCACCCCGCATGACGATGCAGCGACAGTCGATCCAAGCCGCGCGCCGCCCCGCCTCGCCCCGCGAGTCCGGGCTGGCTGTCCCGGAGGCGCCAGCGCCGGCGGCCGTGTCCGCGGCGCCCATCCAATGCACCCGCACCCGCTTCACCGGCGGCAAGACCCGCTATGCCAGCCGCACCGGCGGCAGGATCGGCAGTGTCTATGCGCAGGATCCCGAGCACCGGGAAAACTACGGCCGCCGGATCCGGCTGATGCACAAGAGCGGCCCGCACGTCTCGAAGCGAAGCAGCTACCGGCACGGCCGCGGCGGGGTGATCCGTCCGCTGAACGCCGGCCAGGTCAATCGGCGTGGCGAGCGCCTGGTCGAGAGCCGCACCGTCGGCGGGCCCATCTCACACACCTCGCGCGGGAGCCTGGGGCACATGGAGCCCCTGAACGACGAGCAGGCCGTCGCGCTGTACAAGCTCGCCCGGCGCTCGGACCGAGCTCGCCCGTCACGCGAGACCTACGAGGGTCGACCGCAGGCCTATGAACAAGCCAAGGCCGAGCATGCTGACGAGTACAACGACCGCATGTGGAACCTGCTGCTGGAGGACCGCTTCCAGGACCACGAACTCGGCAGGGAGGCACGGGCACTGCATGAATCCGGCTACGACGGCGACGATGAATCCGATTGATCGCTGAGCCGGCCATCGCCTCGCACGATCCGGGCCGCATCGCCGGCGCGGGTCCGCCTGGTGCGAGGCTGCAGGATCACGCGTCAGCTCGCCCGTCTCAGCAAAGCCATCGTCGGCCGCAGCCGCGGCGCCACCACCGGCACTGTCAGCATCGTGCTGCCCACCGCCATCAGCAGCAGCGCGGTGAAGGTCTCGGCGGTGATGATCTGCTTGTCCAGCAGCACGTTGGCAAAGATGATCATGATCAGCGCCTTGGTCTGCAGCAGCCAGCCGATGATGCTGGCCTCGCCCGCCGGCCAGCGCAGGAGGCGCCCGGCGATCCGCAGGCCCAGGAGCTTGCCCGCCACCGAGGCCGCCAGCAGGAGCGCGGCCACGCCGAAGACTGCATAGCCGCCCATCTGCCAGTTGGTGCGCAGCCCCGTCGACAAGAAGAACACCGGCATCAGCACCATCAGCACGTGGTGGCGCAGCAGGTCCATGTGCGACTGGTCGAACCAGTCCGCGTCCATCACCGCGCCGGCCAGGAAGGCGCCGACCATGAAGTGCAGGCCGGACCAGTCCGCGCCGAAGGACACGACGGCGAGCCAGATGAGGCTGACGAACCAGCGGTCGCGCTCGGGCAGGCGACGCATCAGCGCACGCAGGCCCCACGTCGCCACGGCGAAGGCCAGCAGGAACAGGCCCTGCCGGCCGACGCGCGTCCAGTCCATGAGGATCAGCGCCAGCACGCCCCAGATGGCGATGTCGTCGAGGCTCGCGTAGCGCAGGATGCGCTGGCCCAGCGGCTGGCGCAGGATCTCCAGCTTCTCCATCAGCAGGATCAGGATGGGCAGCGCCGTCACCGCGCAGGACATGCCCACGCCGAGCACGAACTGCCAGGTCTCGGCCTTCGAGCCCATCCAGCCGCCGCCCAGCAGGGCCAGCCCCGCGAGACTGCCGGCGATCAGCGGCGTGCCCAGCGCCAGCCCGGCGGTGATGCCGCTCTCCACGCGGTGCGCCCAGGCCTTCTTCAGGTCCAGCTCGATGCCCGCGATCCACACGAACAGCATCACCGCCCACCAGGCCACGCCATTGAGGGACTGGACCACCGGCGCGCTGAAGACGAACTGGTAGTAGTCGGGATAGGCCCGCCCCAGCACGCCCGGCCCCAGCACGATGCCCGTGAGTATCTGCACGACGACGAGCGGGGCCCAGTAGTCGGTGCGCCCCAGCCGCCAGACCAGGTAGGGCACCGTGAAGATGATCGTCATCGCGATCAGGAAGACTTCGGTCGTGTTCATCGGCGCCATGATGGCGGCGAGGGGCCCGGCGCGGGCAGCGGACTCACCCGCTGCACGGAACAGCGGGTTTCATGCTAAGAAAGCGTTTTCAAACAGGCCGGGACCCTCATTCAGCCTCGATGTGAGCGCCGGTCGCTGCTTCCGCGCGGAGGGAACCGATCAGTCACAGTGAAGCTCCCCGAAGTGCCTGAGCACCGGGGGCGCTCGCCGGCGGCACCCATGGCCCCCTGTATGGGGCCACTTGAGCCCACTTCCAAGCTCCGCAGGAACAGGCCCTGCCGGCCGGCGCGCGTCCGATCGATGAGGATCAGCGCCAGCACGCCCCAGATGGCGATGTCGTCGAGGCTGGCGTCGCGCAGGATGCGCTGGCCCAGCGGCTGGCGCTGGATCTCCAGCGTCTCCATCAGCGGGATCAGAAGGGGCAGCGCCGTCACCGCGCAGGACGTGCCCATGCCGGGCATGAACTGCCAGGTCTCGGCCTTCGCACGTATCCTGAACCCCGATGAAACCGGGCCTGGTCGCCGCCTAGCGCAGGTCGTCCCAGGCCGGCACCAGCGAGATCACGGCCAGGAGCACGGCGATCGGCACGGTGAAGCCATAGCCGACGGCCTTGAAGCCGTAGGCGCCCGAGACGCCGCCCACGAGGAAGGCCGCCAGCAGGCCGCCGAGCACCTTGAGGCGGTCCCGATCGGCGCGGACGGGCTGGGGCAGCGTGGGGTCGGCGTTCCAGTACACGAGCTTGCCGAGCTCGATGCCGAGGTCCGTCACGATGCCCGTCATGTGGGTCGTGCGGATGACCGCGCCGGAGAGCTTGGTCACCACAGCGTTCTGCAGGCCCATGATGAAGCACAGCAGGATCACGGTGAACGGCAACAGCAGGCCCTCGAAGGTGGCCATGCGGGCGCCCAGCAGACCGAAGCCCAGGATCAGCACGGACTCCAGCAGCAGCGGCAGCGCGTACGCGCTGGCCAGGGCCCGGCGCCGCGCGAAGTTGACGAGGATGCCGCTGCACATCGCCCCCAGCAGGAAGGACAGCACGCCGATGACCCCGTCGACCACCAGGTCCAGCTGCCCCAGCGCGAGGTTGTCCGCCACCGCGGACACGATGCCCGTGACATGGGAGGTGTACTGCCGCACCGCGAGATAGCCGCCGGCATTGATGGCCCCCGCCACCATCGCCAGCAGCCAGCCGAGCTGGCGGTTGGCGGCGACCGTGCGGTGGCGCCCGATCAGGAATCTGGCGTAGTGGGTGGGCATGCGCGAGGCGTTCGGTGGAGGGCGTGCAGCCCGCATTTGACCACTGCGCGCCGGCAGCCCTCATCGGCCGCCCTGTCCAGGCGCCCCGCCTCAGGTCTTGGGCAGCGGCTGTATCGGCATCCGTGTCTGCGTCTGCTTCTGTGCCGGCGAAGGCGACGGCACCCGCGGGGCATCGGCGCGCTGCGCCTCCTTGAGACGGCGGGTGTAGGCGCTCCACTCCGACACGTAGCGGTCGAAGTCCGCGAGGCTCAGCTTGAGCACGCTGAAGCTCGACGCCCCCTTGCCCAGCAGCACCTCCACGCCCGATCGGCAGTGCCGGTGGCCCGGCAGGTCCTGCTGATAGCTGACGACGGGATAGGCGGCCGGCCAGCACTTGCTGAGGCTGTTGGGCGAGCTCCAGTCCTTCAGCGCCGCCCAGTGCAGCTCGTGGCTTCCGGCCTCGCTCGGCAGCGCCGGGCCGTACTTCTGGATCAACTCGGCGCGCACCGCCGACACCGGCACGGGCTTGTCGAACGTCTCCTCGCGGGCGATCACCAGGGCCTTGCCCGTGAGCGGCCCGAAGCCGATCCCGATGGCGGCCTGGCGCTCGCCCTGCGGATTGCGCTTGACGTAGAAGACCTCGGCCACCTGTGCCGGCAGGCCCGCGACGGCCGGGTAGGTCTTGCGGCTCTGCAGCACATAGCCCATGGCACGGGTCAGGCTGTCGACCTCATCGGCGGACTGGCCTACCTCGAGCCCCAGCGTCTCCAGCGTGCGAGGCGCCGCCTGCGCCCCGGCAAGCCCCGGAGACGCGGCCAGCAGCCACAAGAGCAGGACGGCAACAGCGGAAGGATGGCGCATGGTGGACCCCAATCTGTTCGCAGGCCATGGCTGCGGATGGCCATGTGGCGCCGATTGTGGGCACTTCGCGAGGTGGTATCGGCCCTTGTTGTAAGGGCCTGTATCCGTTCCCGGTGCCGGGTTCTGCCGCGCAGCCGCCTTTGCTGCCGCAGCCGCTCAGGGCAGGTGCATCAGCCCGACGTCGGCCCGCCCGCTGGCCGCGGTGATGAGGCCCAGCACGCGGGTGTGCTCGCCATTCACCATGTCCCAGCGCAGGCGCCAGGCCCAGTTGCCGCCGAGGATGCCGGGCACGTTCATGCGGTGCTCGCCGCCCAGGCCCAGCACGTCCTGCATGGGGAACACCGCCATGTTGGCCACGGAATTGCAGCAGGCGCGGATCATGGCCCAGTGCACGTCGTGCTCGCCGCAGGCCAGGTAGGCGCCGGCGAAGGCGCGCTCGCGGGCGCCGGCGCTGCGCCACCAGCCCAGCACCGTGTCGTTGTCGTGCGTGCCGGTGTAGGCCACGGCGGCGCGCGGCCACATCTGCGGCAGGAACTCGTGCGTGCCGTCCCCGCCGAAGCCGAACTGCAGGATCTTCATGCCGGGGAAGCCGCAGGCATCGCGCAGCGCATGCACGTCCTCGGTGATGAAGCCCAGGTCCTCGGCCACGATGGGCAGCGGGCCCAGGGCCTTCTCGATCGCGTCGAACAGGGCCTGGCCGGGGCCGGTGCGCCACACGCCCTGCTTGGCGTCCGGGCTGCTGCCGGGGATCTCGTAGTAGCCGGCGAAGCCGCGGAAGTGGTCGATGCGGAAGACGTCGGCGCTGCTCAGCGCGCGCCGCACGCGGGCCGTCCACCAGGCGTAGCCCTCGGCCGCCATGCGGTCCCAGCGGTACAGGGGGTTGCCCCAGCGCTGGCCTTCGGCCGACAGCGCATCCGGCGGCACGCCGGCCACGGTGACGGTCTGGAACTGCTCATCCAGGTCGTAGAGGTCCGGGCGCGCCCAGCAGTCGGCACTGTCATGCGCAACGAAGATGGGCAGGTCCCCCATGATGCGCACGCCGCGGGCATTGGCGTAGGCCTTGAGGCCGGCCACCTGCCAGTCGAAGCACCACTGCACGAAGCGCCAGAACGCGACCTCGGCGGCGTGGTCCCGGCGCGCGGCGGCGAGGGCCGCGGGCTCGCGGCGTGCCAGGTCTTGCGGCCACAGCCACCAGGGCTGGCCGCCACGCGGGCTGCGGATGGCCATGAAGAGCGCGTAGTCCTCCAGCCAGTCGGCCTGACCCGCGCACCAGGCCTCGAACTCAGCCCGCTCGGCCGCCGTCGCCTTCGCCCGGAAGCCGGCCTCCGCGAGGCGCAGCTGCTGCTCGCGCCAGGGCAGCACGCGACCGTAGTCGACGCGCGAGGCGTCGAAGCCCTCGCCCGGCAGCTGCGGCGCGCTCATCCAGCCCTTCTCGACGAGCGGCTCGAACGCCACCATCCAGGGGCTGCCGGCGAAGGCCGACACGCCCTGGTAGGGGCTGTCACCCGGGCCGATGGGCGTCGAGGGCAGCCATTGCCACAGCCCCTGGCCGGCCGACTGCAGCCAGTCGACATAGCGGTAGGCATCGGGGCCGAAGTCGCCCATGCCGTGCGGGCCGGGCAGCGAGGTGATGTGCAGCAGCACACCGGCGAGGCGTTGGTTCAGGTCCATGCGCGCAAGTCTCGTACAAATGGGTGGGGAATGGGATGAGGAACGGGGGCTTGGAACAGCGTCGAGGCGTTCACCGGCTCAAGGCGCCTGCGACTGCAGCAGCCACACGCTGTGGGCCGGCACATCGAGGGCGACATCGAGGCTCAGGTCCTGCACGACGGGGCGGCCGTCGGGCTGGCTGCTGTCGAGCAACAGACGCCAGCGCGTGCCGCGGCACTCGGCCGGTGCCTGGAAGCGCAGCGGTTGCGGCTCCGGGTTGAAGAGCAGCGCCAGGGGCGGGGACTCGCCGGCCGGCAGGGACGCGATCACGCAGGCCAGGGCCTGCTCGTGGCCGAGGTGCCAGTCCTGCACCTGCATCTCGTGCCCATGCGGCGAGAACCAGCGCATCTGCGCGTCCCCCGGCTGCGCACAGCCGCCCTGCCCGGCCGACACGAACCAACGCTCGTGCCGCAGCAGCGGCTGCGCTCGCCGCAGGGCGCTCACGCGGGCCACGAAGGCCTGCAGCGCGGTGCTGTCGTGGTGCCAGTCCAGCCAGCCCAGCGGGTTGTCCTGGCAATAGGCGTTGTTGTTGCCGTGCTGCGTGTTGCCCAGCTCGTCGCCCGCATTGAGCATGGGCGTGCCCTGGGCCAGCAGCAGCGTGGCCAGCATGGCCCGCCGCACGCGCTCGCGCATGGCCACGACCTCCGCCGGCGCGGCGTCGCCCTCATGGCCGAAGTTGAAGGCCAGCTCGCCGTCGCGCCCATCGCGGTTGTCCTCGCCATTGGCGTGGTTGTGCTTGCCGCTGTAGCTCAGCAGGTCGCGCAACGTGTAGCCGTCGTGCACGGCGATGAAGTTGACGGAGGCCGTGGGCAGGCGCTGCGCATGGTGGAACACATCGCTCGAGGCGCTGAAGCGCCGCGCGAACTCGCCGCGGCTGATGGCATGACCCAGGCGCGGCTGCGTGGCCGCCGGGCCGATCCAGTAACCCCGCACGGCATCGCGGAACTTGTCATTCCACTCCAGGAAACGGCCCGGGAAGCGCCCGAGCTGGTAGCCGTCGTAGCCCGCATCCCAGGGCTCGGCGATCAGGTGGACGCCCGCCAGCACCGGGTCCTGGCGCAGCGCCGCGAAGAAGGCCGCGTGCGGGTCGAAGCCATGCGCGACGCGCCCCAGCACCGGCGCGAGATCGAAGCGGAAGCCGTCCACGCCCATCTCCTGCACCCAGAAGCGCAGCGAGTCGAGCACGAGCTGCGCCACGCGCGGGTGCTGCGCGTTGAGCGTGTTGCCGCAGCCCGTGAGGTTCTCCGCGCGGCTCGCGTCGTCCGGCACGGCGCGGTAGTAGCTGCGGTTGTCCAGCCCGCGCCAGGACAGCGTCGGCCCGAACTCATTGCCCTCCGGCGTGTGGTTGTAGACGACGTCCAGCACCACCTCCAGCCCCGCGGCGTGCAGGGCCTCGACCATGGCCCGGAACTCCGCCGCCACGAGGGCGGGATCGTGGCGCACCGCCGCGCTCGCCAGGCGCGGGTCGGGCGCGAAGAAGCCCAGCGTGTTGTAGCCCCAGTAGTTGTGCAGGCCCTTGTCGCCCAGGTGCGGCTCGTCGATGGCGTAGTGCACGGGCAGCAGGGACAGCGTGCTCACGCCCAGGCGCTGGAAATGGGCGATGGACGCCGGATGCGCCAGTGCAGCGTAGCTGCCGCGCAGGGCCTCGGGAATGTCGGGATGCTGGGCCGAGAAGCCCTTCACATGGACCTCGTACAGCAGCAGATCGGCCGCCGCGTGGCGAGGCGCCGAGGCCCGCGGGCCCGGCAGCGCCGCGGGCGCCGCGACGCGGGCCTTCAGCGCGGTGGCCGCGTTGTCCCGCGTGTCGAAGCTGCGGGCGCCGTCCGGGTGACCCAGCTCGTAGCCGTGGTGCTCGGCGCGCCAGCTGAAGCGCCCGACGATCTCTCGGGCATAGGGGTCGAGCAGCAGCTTGTGGGCGTTGAAGCGGTGGCCCCGTTCGGGCGCATAGGGCCCGTATGCCCGGAAGCCGTAGACAAGACCTGACCCCAGCCCGGGCAGGAAGCCATGGAAGATGCCGTCGTGCGGGCCCAGCAGGCGGTAGCGCCGCAGCTCGCGCTGGCCCTCGGCGTCGAACACGCACAGCTCGATGGCCTCGGCATGCTCGGAGAACACGGCGACGTTCACGCCGCCGTCCCGGGCCAGGGTGCCCAGGGGTTCGGTGCGGCCGGGGGCGAGGGTGTCGGGCAGGGCAGTCTTCATGCGGCAGCGGCGTCAGGGCGAGCCAGCAGGGCCCGCAAGGGCAGCGCCAGGCGCGCGGCCCAGTGCTGCTCGGTGTGGTCCGCGCCTTCGAAGACGCGGGTCTGGGTGAGCGGCGGACGATGGCCTCGGGCGGCCAGCAGCGCGTCCACGCGGGCCTGGGCCTCGTCATAGAGCGCGTCCAGCCCGGCGGTGCCGCGGTCCAGGTAGAGGCGGTGGGTAGTCGGCGCCGGCAGCTTGCGTTCGAGGTAGGCGAGCAGAGCGCCGGGAATCTCGGCATTGCGCTCATACAGGCCGATCCAGTGCGTGCTCAGCGCCGCGGCGCCACCGAAGACCTCGGGGTACTCGCACAGGCCGTAGAGGCTGATCAGGCCGCCCATGCTGGACCCCATCAGAAAGGTGGAGGCCGGCCGAGGGTCCGTGGCGTAGCGCGCATCGATGCGGGGCTTGAGCTCCCGCACCAGGCTGCGCAGATACGCGTCCGACAGCGGGGGCCGCTTCAGCTGGCCGGCCAGGTAGCGCTGCCCTGCTCCGGTCTTCTCGATCGCCGGCCAGCAGGCCTGCGGAAAGAACTCGGCATGGCGTTGCTCGGCATGGTTGTGCAGCCCCACGACGATGAAGTCGCGCAGCGTGCCGTCGGCCATCAGCGGCGCGGCGACGGCATCCACCGTCCAGGCCTGGCGGTTCCAGGTGCTGGCTGGGTCAAAGAGCATCTGCCCGTCGTGCATGTACAGCACGGCATGCGGCTGGTCCGCGCGGTAGCCCGGTGGCAGCCAGACGTCGACCGGGCGCGGGCCCAGCTGTGCATCCTCGAGCACCAGCCGCTCCAGGCGGCCCGCGCTGACACGCGGCAGCGAGGCCTCGGCCATCGCCGTCCCGCTGACCGCCAGCGCCGCGGCGCCCTGCATCATCTGTCGACGGTTCATGTCCCCTCCTCCACCGGCGCCAGCATCAGCGTGGCCAGCGGTGGCAGCAGCAGCTGCAGGTGGCCGTCGATCACGGGCAGCACCGCCTGCTGGTTGCCCAGATTGCTGCCGCCGTAGTAGCTGGCATCGGTGTTGATCACCTCGCGCCAGGCGCGCGGGCCTTCAGGCATGGGAATGCGGTAGCCCTCGCGCGGCACGGGCGTGAAGTTGCTCACCACCAGCGTCTGCTCGCCCGCCGCCTCCCGGCGCAGCCACGCGAAGACGGAATGGTCGCGGTCCTCGCTCACCAGCCACTGGAAGCCGGCGGCCTCGCAGTCCTGGCGGTGCAGGCTCGGGCGCTCGCGGTAGACGCGGTTGAGGTCGCGGATCAGCACCTGCACGCCCGCATGGGCCGGCGCGTCCAGCAGCCCCCAGGGCAGCTCGCCGTCGTGGTTCCACTCGCTGTCCTGCGCGAACTCCTGGCCCATGAAGAGCAGCTTCTTGCCGGGATGGCCCCACATGAAGCCGTAGTAGGCCCGCAGATTGGCGAAGCGCTGCCAGTCGTCGCCGGGCATCTTGCCCAGCAGCGAGCCCTTGCCGTGCACGACCTCGTCGTGGGAGAGCGGCAGCACGAAGTTCTCGCTGAAGGCATAGACGAGGCCGAAGCTCATCTTCTCGTGGTGCCACTTGCGATGGATGGGGTCCTCGTGCATGTAGCGCAGCGTGTCGTTCATCCAGCCCATGTTCCATTTGTAGTGGAAGCCCAGGCCGCCGGCCGAGGTGGGCGCGCTGACGCCGGGAAAGCTGGTGGACTCCTCCGCCACGGTGATGCCGCCGGGCGCCTCGGCGCCGATCACCTCATTCATGCGGCGCAAGAAGGCGATGGCCTCGAGGTTCTCGCGGCCGCCATGCACATTGGGCACCCATTCGCCCGCGGGGCGCGAGTAGTCGCGGTAGAGCATGGAGGCCACCGCGTCGACGCGCAGGCCGTCCACGCCCCACTGCTCGAGCCAGTACAGCGCGTTGCCCACGAGGAACTGCTGCGTCTCGATCCGCCCGAAGTGGTAGATGAGCGTGTTCCAGTCGCGGTGGAAGCCCTCGCGCGGGTCGGCGTATTCGTAGCAGTGCGTGCCGTCGAACTGCACGAGGCCATGGGCATCCGCCGGGAAATGCGCCGGCACCCAGTCCAGCAGCACGCCCAGCCCCTGCGCATGGCAGGCGGCCACGAAACGCGCCAGCCCGCGCGGGTCGCCCAGGCGCGCGGTGGGCGCGTAAAGACCCAGCGTCTGGTAGCCCCAGGAGCCATCGAAGGGATGCTCGGAGACCGGCAGCAGCTCGACGTGCGTGAAACCCAGCCCGGCGGCATAGCCCGGCAGCGTCGCGGCCAGGGTGTCCCAGTCCACGAAGTCCGAGGCGCCCCCGCCGGGCGGGCGGCGCCAGGACGGCGCGTGGACCTCGTAGATGCTGATCGGGGCGTCGCGCCGGTTCACCGGGCGCCGGTCCACGGGCAGGCGCATCTGGGGCGGCTCGGGGCAGACGATGCTGGCGGTGTCGGGGCGGAACTGCGCCTGGCGGGCGAAGGGATCGGCCTTGCGCAAGACCTGACCCTCGGCCCCCAGGATCTCGAACTGGTAGAGATCACCCGACTGCACCGCCGGGATGAAGAGCTCCCACACCCCGGCCTCGTGGCGGCGGCGCATGGGGTGGCGCCGGCCATCCCACTGGTTGAAGCCGCCCACCACGCTGACACGGCGGGCGTTCGGCGCCCAGACGGCGAAGCGCGTGCCGGCCACGCCGTCGACTGTCAGCAGGTGAGCGCCAAGCACCCGCCAGGGCCGCAGGTGACGGCCTTCGGCGAGCTGCTGAAGATCGTCCGCGCCGAGTTGCGGGCCGAAGGCATAGGGATCGTCCATCGCCTGCCAGGGACCGCCCGGCAGCCATTGCACGGACAGCCGGTAGGCGAAGGCCTTGCGACGGCGCGGCACGATGGCCTCGAAGAACAAGCCCGGCTCACGCGCCACCATGCCGCACAGCGCGCGGCCGGAGGCGGCATCCAGCACCTGCACGGCCTGCGCGCCCGGCAGGCAGGCGCGCAGCCACAGCCGACCTTCAGCATCTGCGTGCTGCCCCAGCACGGCGAACGGGTCGCCATGCCGGGCTTGCGCCAGGGCCTGCCAGGTGCCGTCGTCCAGCATGCCGTCGCTCGTCAGGCCTTCAGGGAGGCGGGCGACCACACCCGCTCGACGTACTCGGCGATGGTGCGGTCCGAGGAGAACCAGCCCATGCCCGCCACATTGCGCACGGTCTGCTCACCCCAGGCCTGCGGGTCGCGGTAGACGGCATCGACCTTCAGCTGCGTGGCCACGTAGTCGGTGAAGTCCGCCATCAGCAGGTAGGGATCGGCCCCCAGCAGCTTGTCGACCAGCGGCTTGTAGCGCGCCGTGTCGCCGCCGCAGAAGTCGCCGTCCGCGATGGCGCGGATCACGGCCTGCAGCTGGCGGTTCTGCTCGACGTACAGGCGCGGGTCGTAGCCCAGGCTCTTGAGACCGGCCACGGCCTCGGTGCGCAGGCCGAAGACGAACATCTGGTCCACGCCCATGTGCTCGGCCATCTCGATGTTGGCGCCGTCCCAGGTGCCGATGGTCAGCGCGCCGTTGAGGGCGAACTTCATGTTGCCGGTGCCCGAGGCCTCCGTGCCCGCGGTGGAGATCTGCTCCGACAGGTCGGCCGCCGGGATGATGGTCTCGGCCAGCGAGACGCCGTAGTTGGGCAGGAAGACGAGCTTGAGCTGGTCGCCCACGCGCGGGTCGCTGTTGACCACGCGGCCGACGTCATGGGCCAGCTGGATGATCAGCTTGGCCATGTGGTAGGCCGAGGCCGCCTTGCCGGCGATGACGACGGTGCGCGGCACCCAGCCGCGGCCGTCCACGCCGTCCGGGTTCGCGACGATGGCCTGGTAGCGGGCGATGACGTGCAGCAGGTTCAGCAGCTGGCGCTTGTACTCGTGGATGCGCTTGATCTGCACGTCGAAGAGGCTGTCCACGCTGACGGCCAGGCCCAGCTCGCGGCGGATGCGGTCCGCCAGGCGCTGCTTGTTGGCGCGCTTCACGGCGCGGAAGCTGGCGATGAGGCCGGCGTCCTTGGCGTGGGCGGCGAGCTGCTGCAGCTGCGACAGGTCCTGGCGCCAGCCGGTGCCGATCTGGCCGTCGATCACGGAGGACAGCGCCGGATTGGCCTGCTGCAGCCAGCGGCGCGGCGTGACGCCATTGGTCACGTTGTGGAAGCGCTCGGGGAAGATCCGGGCATAGTCGGCAAAGATGGTCTGCACCATCAGTTCCGAGTGCAGCGCCGCCACGCCGTTGACGCGGTGCGAGGCCACGATGGACAGCGCGGCCATGCGCACGCGGCGCTCGCCGCCGTGGCTGCCGCCCTCGTCGATCAGCGACACGCGCGCGGCCAGGGCATCGTCGCCCGGGAAGCGCTGGCGCAGCTCCTGCAGGAAGCGGTGGTTGATCTCGTAGATGATCTCGAGATGGCGCGGCAGCAGGGCCTCGAACATGCGCACGGGCCAGGTCTCCAGGGCCTCGGGCATCAGCGTGTGGTTGGTGTACGAGACGGCCTGACGGGTGATGGACCAGGCCTCATCCCAGGGCAGGCCGTGCTCGTCCAGCAGCAGGCGCATCAGCTCGGCCGGGGCCAGCGCGGGGTGCGTGTCGTTGAGGTGGATGGCGTTGAGCCGGCCGAGCGTCTGCAGCGGGCGCCCCTCGCGCAGGTGGCGCTCGATGAGGTCCTGCAGCGAGGCGCTGACGAGGAAGGCCTCCTGCTTGAGCCGCAGCTCGCGGCCGGCCTCGGTGGAGTCGTCCGGGTACAGCACCCAGTTCAACGCGTCGGCCGCAACCTGGCGGCTCGCGGCGTGGCTGTAATCGCCTCGGCAGAAGGCCTGGAAGTCGATGGTCTCCGCAGCCTGGGCATGCCACTGGCGCAGGGTCGAGACCCGCTCGCTGTGGTGCGCCGGCACGATGAAGTCGTAGGCCTGGGCCACCAGCACCTCGGCCGGCACCCACTGGCGCGCGCCGGTGGCGTCCACCGCGACGCGGCCGCCGAAGCCCACGCGGTAGCGCAGCTCGGGGCGCGGCAGCTCCCAGGGATTGCCCAGGCGCAGCCAGTCGTCTGGGGATTCGACCTGGCGGCCGTCCTGGATGCCCTGGGCGAACATGCCGTACTGGTAGCGCAGGCCGTAGCCGAAGGACGGCAGGCCCAGCTCGGCGAAGGAGTCGAGGAAGCAGGCGGCGAGGCGGCCGAGGCCGCCATTGCCCAGTGCAGCGTCGGGCTCGCGCTCCAGCACGCCGGAGAGGTCTTGGCCTTGCGCCTGCAACTGAGCTTGCAGCACGCCGTCCAGCCGCAGCGCGGCCAGGGCGTTGCTCAGCGCGCGGCCCATCAGGAATTCCATCGAGAGGTAGTGCACGCGGCGGCAGCCGGCGTCGTCGCCACGCTGGGCGTCGGCCGCCTGTGTGGCGGCCCAGCGCCGGGCGAGCAGCTCGCGGCTGGCCGCGGCCGCGGCGCGCATCAGCTCGTCGCGGCCGGGCGCGGCGCCGACCAGCGCACGCTGCTGCAGTTCACGTTGAAGGGCGGCCTCGAAGGCGGCCTGCAGGGGAGTGGAAGCAGATTCGGAGTTCATGGCACCTCGCGCCGTGGAACGGGCCGCGTTGAGAAGCGTGGACAGCATGGGCAATCATCCAGAGAGGGCGCCCCGCGGGCCTGCCCTCGACAGTCGGCCGCCGGACCCCGGTTCGGGCCCGTCGGCACATCGGACACACAGCCCACACGGACCGGACGTGTGAGCGCGACGTTGAAAGTATCTCCCAGCTCGCTGATTTTGTGTAGTTTCACTACAGCGGGTTAACCCGGATCGAGCGTTAAGTCATTGATTTTCAATGAAGGCTCTCGCTGAAATCGGGGGCAACCATGTTGTATGACTACATTTTGAACTGTATATTCTCTACAAACGAGGTCCTCGGCCCTGCCCGGACCACCCCATGAGCGAGACAAGCCGCCCGGCGCCAGCCGGATGGCGGAGGTAGACAAGTGGCGAGCGTGTTGCTGCAGTCCGTGGCCAAGGCCTACGGCGAGACTCAAATCCTGCATGGCATCGACCTGGAGATCCGCGACGGCGAATTCATGGTCTTCGTCGGCCCCTCCGGCTGCGGCAAGTCCACCCTGCTGCGCTCCATCGCCGGCCTGGAGGACATCACCGGCGGCGAGCTGCGCATCGGCGGCCGCCTAGTGAATGACGTGCCGCCCGCCGAGCGCGGCATCGCCATGGTGTTCCAGTCGTATGCGCTCTACCCGCACATGAATCTGTACGACAACATGGCCTTCGGCCTGCAGCTGGCCAAGGTGCCCAAGGCGGAGATCGACACGGCGGTGCGCCACGCCGCGCGCATCCTGCACATCGAGCACCTGCTGGAGCGCAAGCCCAAGGACCTCTCGGGCGGCCAGCGCCAGCGCGTGGCCATCGGCCGCGCCATCGTGCGCAAGCCCGAGGTCTTCCTCTTCGACGAGCCGCTCTCCAACCTCGATGCCGCCCTGCGCGTGCGCATGCGCTACGAGTTCGCCAAGCTGCACGAGGAGCTCAAGACCACCATGGTCTACGTCACGCACGACCAGGTCGAGGCCATGACGCTGGCCGACCGCATCGTGGTGCTGCAGGCCGGCCGCATCGAGCAGGTCGGCACGCCGCTGGAGCTGTACGAGCACCCGCGCAACCTCTTCGTGGCCGGCTTCATCGGCAGCCCGAAGATGAACTTCATCGCCGGCGAGCTGGCCGCGGTCGAGGCCGGCCATGCCGACGTGCGCCTCGCCGGCGGCCTGCTCATGCGGACGCTCGTCGACGCTCGTCGCGCCCGCGTGGGCGACAAGGTCACGCTGGGCATCCGCCCCGAGCACATCCGCACCGAGGGCGAAGGCAACCAGCTGCAGACGACCGTCACCTTCGTCGAGTCCCTCGGCGGCACGACCTTCGCCTACTGCCCCTTCCCCGGCATCGAGGAGGCGCTGACCTGCCAGTTCGCGGGCCGCAACGGCTGTGACCGCCTGCGCAGCGGGGACCAGCTCCAGCTGCATTTCCCGCCCGAGGCGCTTTACCTCTTCGACGCCGAGGGTCAGGCCTTGCCCCGCCTCGCCGCACCGGAGCTCGGGGCATGAGGGCCGCACGGCATGCCGCAGCCGCCCTGGCGCTGCTCGCGGGCGCCCTCGCCCAGGCCGCGCCGGCGCCCACGCTGCTGGTCTGGATCAACGGCGACAAGGCCTACAACGGCCTGCAGAAGGTCGGCCAGGCCTTCGAGAAGCTCTCGGGCGTGAAGGTCGTCGTCGAGCATCCCGTGGACGCGACCGACAAGTTCCAGCAGGCCGCCGGCGCCGGCAAGGGCCCGGACATCTTCTGCTGGCCGCACGACCGCGTCGGCGAGTGGGCCAAGGCCGGCCTGCTCACGCCGCTGCGCCCGTCGGCCGCACTGCGCGCCGAGATCGAGGACACCGCCTGGCGCGCCTTCAGCTACCAGGGCCGGACCTGGGGCTACCCCATCGCCATCGAGACCACCGGCCTCATCTACAACAAGAGCCTGGTGCCCGTGCCGCCCAAGACCTTCGACGAGGTGATCCAGCTGGACCGCAAGCTCCAGGGCCAGGGCAAGCGCGCCATCCTGTGGCACTACAACAAGAGCTTCTTCAGCTGGCCCGTGCTGGCCGGTGCCGGCGGGCAGATCTTCGGGCGCGATGCGCGCGGGGACTTCGACGCCGGGCAGGTCGGCGTCAACAACGAGGGCGCGCTGGCCGGCGCGCAGATGATCGACCGCCTCGTCCGTGAGGGCCACATGCCCAAGGGCGCCAACTACGCCGAGATGGAGAGCGGCTTCGCCCGCGGCGAGGTGGCGATGATGATCTCCGGCCCCTGGGCCTGGGAGAACGCCCGCCGGGCCCGCATCGACTTCGGCGTGGCGCCCATCCCGGCCGTCAAGCCGGGGCAGTACTCCAAGCCCTTCGTGGGCGTGCTGGGCTGCATGATCGCCGCGCCCTCGCGCCAGAAGGATCTGGCGCGGGAGTTCCTGGAGCAGCACCTGCTGCGCCCCGAGGCCCTCAAGGTGCTCGATGCCGACGTGCCCATCGGCGTGCCGGCCAACAAGGCCTTCTACGCCGAGCTCTCGGTCAACCCGCTGATCCGGGCGAGCATGGAGAACGCGCGCCTGGGCGAGCCCATTCCCAACATCCCCGAGGTGGGCCGCTTCTGGACCGCCATGGACGCCGCGCTGGAGGCCATCAGCAATGGCCTGCAGAGCCCGAAGGATGCGCTCGACGGCGCCGCCGCCCGCATGCTCCTGAAGAAGTGAGCCGCCCATGAACGCTTCGCCTTCCCTCGCCCCATCGCCGCTCGCCGCGGCCTACAGCACCCTGCCGCCCACGCTGGGCAGCCGCCTCGCCGGCGCGCTGCGCTGGCCCGCCGTGGCCGCGCTGATGCTCGGCGCGCTGTATCTCGTCTTCTCCCTCTACGCCACGGGCCAGACCGCCTGGGCGGCCGGCGCGCTCGCCCTGTTCGGCGGCGCCTTCTACGCCTATCTGCGGGCGGGATTCGCCTGGCGCTACCTCTTCCCCGGGGTGGCCGGCATGGCCGTGTTCATTGCCTTCCCGCTGCTCTACACGGCCCAGATCGGCTTCACCAACTACTCCTCGGCTCACCTGTTGAGCCAGGCGCGCGTGCGGGCCTATCTGCTGGAGCAGCACGACGTGATCGAGGCCGGCGCCATGGCCTTCAGCCTGCACGCCGACGGGCCGGAATTCCGCGTCGTGCTCAACGAGCCCGGCACGGCGCAGCCGCGCTACGTGTCCCCGCCGCTGGCGCTCAAGAAGACGCGCGAGCCGCTGAAGGTCACCATGCTCGCCGCCCGGGAGGAGCACCTGCCGCTGCAGAGCGCGCTGCAGCCCGCGCTGCCGCTGCGCGATCTGGTGCAGCACCGCGAGGCGCTCGCGCAGCTGCAGCTGCTGCTGCCCGACCGCAGCGGCCCCGAGGCGCAGCTGCGCTACCTGGGCCTGCGCGAGTACGGCCCCGTCGCCCCGCATTACGTGGAGCAGCCCGACGGCAGCCTGCTGCGCGCGGCCGATGGCCAGCGCTTCGCGCCGGACGGCAAGCTGGGCTACTACCGCAACCAGGACCAGGCCGGCGGCGAGATCCTGCAGCCCGGCTACAAGGTGATGGTGGGCCTGCAGAACTACAGCCGCATGCTCTTCGACGCCGAGTTCCGCGGCCCCTTCGTGAGCATCTTCGTCTGGACCGTGCTGTTCTCGCTGGCCACCGTGGCGGGCGCCACCTTCATCGGCATGTTCCTGGCCGTGCTGCTGAACTGGGAGGACCTGAAGGGCCGCACCGCCTACCGCACCCTGCTCTTCCTGCCCTATGCGGTGCCGGGCTTCATCTCCATCCTCGTGTTCAAGGGCCTGTTCAACCAGAACTTCGGCGAGATCAACGCCATCCTCGACGCCCTCTTCGGCGCGAAGCCCGCGTGGTTCGCCGACCCGCTGCTGGCCAAGGTGATGCTGCTGATCGTCAACATCTGGCTGGGCTACCCCTACATCATGATCCTGTGCTCGGGCCTGCTGAAGGCGATCCCGGCGGACCTGTACGAGGCCTCGGCCATCGTGGGCGCCGGCCCGTGGACCAATTTCTGGCGCATCACCGCGCCGCTGATCGTGAAGCCGCTGTCGCCCCTGCTCATCAGCGCCTTCGCCTTCAACTTCAACAACTTCGTGCTGATCGCCCTGCTGACCGACGGCCGGCCGGACTTTCTCTCGACCAAGCTGCCGGCCGGGCAGACGGACATCCTCGTGTCCTACACCTACCGCATCGCCTTCCGCGACTCCGGCTCGGACTTCGGCCTCGCGGCGGCGATCTCCACGCTGATCTTCTTCCTGGTGGCGGCGATGTCGCTGCTGAACCTCCGGCTGATGCGCAAAGCTCAGCAGTAAGGACTCCCCATGGCCATCGTTCGAGGCAAGCAAGCCCGCTGGCGCATCGGCGCCGCCCATGCCCTGCTGTGGGTGTTCCTGGCGCTGACGCTGTTCCCGCTGCTGGCAGTGGTGTCCATCTCGCTGCGGCCCGGCAACTTCGCCACCGGCAGCCTGATTCCCACCGAGATCAGCCTGGAGCACTGGAAGCTCGCGCTGGGCATCCCGTACCAGGGGCCGGACGGTGCGCTCGTGCAGCCGCCCTTCCCCGTGCTCACCTGGCTGTGGAACTCGATCAAGGTGGCGACGATCTCGGCCTTCGCCATCGTGGCCATCTCCACCACCGCGGCCTATGCCTTCGCGCGGCTGAAGTTCCCCTTCAAGACCGGCATCCTGAACAGCATGCTGCTGCTGCAGATGTTCCCGCCGGTGCTCGCGCTGGTGGCGCTCTATGCCATCTTCGAGACCATCGGCACGCAGGTGCCGATGCTGGGCCTCGAGACGCATGCCGGCCTCGTGCTCGCCTACCTCGGCGGCGTGGCCACGCACATCTGGACGATCAAGGGTTACTTCGAGACCATCCCCACCGAGATCGAGGAGAACGCCAAGGTCGACGGCGCCTCGCACTGGCAGGCCTTCCGCCGCGTGCTGCTGCCGATGGCCGTGCCCATCCTGATGGTCGTCTTCGTGCTGGCCTTCATCGGGACCATCATCGAGTACCCCGTGGCCTCGATCCTGCTGCGCGAGGAGAGCAACCTCACCCTGGCCGTGGGCTCGAAGTACTTCCTGCATGACCAGCGCTTCCTGTGGGGCGACTTCGCCGCGGCGGCCGTGCTCTCGGGGCTGCCGATCACGCTCGTGTTCCTGCTGGCGCAGCGCTGGATCGTCTCGGGCCTCACGGCCGGCGGTGTGAAGGGATGAGGCGCGCCCGCCACCTCCTCGCCGGCGGGCTGCTCGCGCTGCTAGCCCTGCCAGCCCTCGCCCGGCCCTGCGCGCCAGCGCCCTTCGGCGACACCGTGCTCTACCTGCGCGGCACGCTCAACAACTGGGCGGCGCAGGACGAGCAGGCCTTCGAGTACCGCTGCGACGCCTACTACCTCAACCTGCGGGCGCAGGGGCCGCAGGAGTTCAAGGTGGCCGACGAGGACTGGACGCCCGAGCGCACGCTGGGCGGCGATGCCCAGGGCCGCCTGGCCCGCGGCGCCGCGGCCGTCGGCAATGCGCGCCTGGACCTGCGCGGGGCGCACACGCTGCGCCTGCGCATCGACGCCACGGGCGCGCCACGCCTCGAGCTCGGGCCGCAGACCTTCAAGCCCACGCCCCCTCGCCCGATCACCGACGAGGCCGCGCTGAGCACGCGCTTCGACTCGCGCCACGCCGACTCCAAGACGCCCTTCGGCGCGCAGCCGCAAGGCACCGAGATCCGCTTCGCCCTCGCGAGCACCCGCCCGGGCCTGCTGCGCGCCACGCTCGTGCTGGAGCGCCGCCACCTGAGCGGCAACCAGGAGCAGCTGCGCTACGAGCCGCTGCAGCGCATCGCCATGACCCCCGAGGGCCACGGCCTCGGCACCGCCTTCAGTGCCAGCGTGCGTTTCGACGAGGTCGGCATCTTCGGCTACTGGTTCGAGCTGGAGACCCAGCAAGGCCGCTACGCCTTGCAGAACAACAAGGACACGGTGCACTGGACGCGCGAGAAGGGCAGCATGGGCCCCGCCGTCGTCGAGCGCCTGCCCGCGGACCCCCGCCACATCCGCCGCTACCGCCAGACCATCCACGCCCGCGACTTCACGGTGCCGGCCTGGGCGCATGAGGCGGTCTACTACGCCATCTTCCCGGAGCGCTTCAGGAACGGCGACAAGCGCAACGACCCGCGCCCCGGCGGCGGCCGTGTGCAGGACCGCTACCAGGGCCACGACGTCGAGCGGCACGCGCGCTGGATCGACAAGCCCTACAAGCCCGGCAGCGGCGATGGCTCCGACGCCGTCTACAACAACGACTTCTTCGGCGGCGACCTCGCCGGCATCCTCGAGAAGCTCGACGACATCCGCGCGCTCGGGGTCAACACGATCTACCTGACGCCCATCTTCCGCGCGGCCAGCAACCACAAGTACGACACGGCCGACTACACCGAGGTCGACCCGGCCCTGGGCAGCAACGCCGACTTCGAGCGGCTCTGCGCCGAGGCGGCGAAGCGCGGTCTGCGCGTGCTGCCGGACACCTCGCTGAACCACGTCGGCGCGGACTCCCGCTACTTCGACCGCTTCGCCCGCCACACCGCCGCGGAGCGCCCCGGCGCCTTCCGCGGCGGCCGCATCCAGCCGACCTCGCCCTATGCGGACTGGTTCAGTTTCGACCCCAGCCAGACCGCGCCGGACCGCCAGTTCAAGGGCTGGGTCGGCGTGACGGACCTGCCCGAGATCGACAAGGGCAGCCGCGCCTTCCGCGACTTCGCCTACGGCCCGGGCGGCGTCATGCAGCAGTGGCTGGACCGCGGGGCGGCCGGCTGGCGCATGGACGTCGCGCCCTGGGTGCCGGACGACTTCTGGCGCGAATGGCGCCGGGCCGTCAAGGCGCACCGGCCCGATGCGATCACGATCGCGGAGACCTGGTTCGACGCCAGCAAGTACTTCCTGGGCGACACCTTCGACGGCACGATGAACTACATCTTCCGCAGCGCGGCGCTGGACTTCGCCGCCGGCGGCGATGCACGGCGGCTGGCCGCCCATCTCGAGTTCATGCGCGAGGCCTACCCCGCGCAGGCCCTGCTCGCCAACATGAACCTGCTCTCGAGCCACGACCAGCCGCGCGCGCTGCACGCCCTGGGCGAACGCGAGGACAGCTCAGCCAGCGCCCGCCGGGTGGCGCGGCAACGCCTGCGCCTGGCTTGGCTGCTGCAGGTGACAGCGCCCGGCGCGCCGAGCCTCTACTCCGGTGACGAGGTCGGCGTGAGCGGCGGCGACGATCCCTACAACCGCGCGCCCTATCCCTGGGCGGACGAGGGCGGCACGCCCGACGAGGCCCTGCGCGCCGACTGGCGCCGCCTCGCGGCCCTGCGCCAGCAGCTCCCCGTGCTGCGCCACGGCCTGCCGGGCGCCCCGTTGCTCGCCACGGCGCAGCACCTCGCCCTGCCCCGCCGCCTGGACGACGCTCGGGCGCTGACGGTGCTCAGCAATGCGCCCGGCGCGACGCGCGCCCGCATTCCCCTGAGCCCTGACGAGCCCACGCGCTGGCGTGACGCCCTGAGCGGCGAACGCTTCGTGGCCGAGCAAGGCCGCCTGATCCTGCCCCTGCCCGCCTGGGGTGGGCGCCTCCTGGTGAACGAATGACGACTGACGCTTCTCTCTGTGCGCCGCGGCGCGACTTCGGCGCGACCGGCCTGCAGGTCAGCGCCCTGGGCTTCGGTGCCATGCACCTCAACGACGAGCGGACCTCCGAGGCCGAGGCCGGCGCCCTGCTCAACGCCGTGCTGGACCTCGGCATCACGCTGATCGACACGGCGCGCTCCTATGGCCTGTCCGAGGCACGCATCGGCCGCCACCTCGCGCACCGCCGCCGGGAGTTCCTGCTGTCCACCAAGCTGGGCTATGGCGTCGAGGGGGTGCCGGACTGGACCTACGACTGCATCGTCCAGGGCGTCGAGCGCGCCCTGCGGCTCATGCGCACCGACGTCATCGACATCGCCCACCTGCATTCCTGCCCGCTGGAGACGCTGCAGCGTGGCGATGTCGTCCGCGCCCTGGACGACTGCCGCCGCGCCGGCAAGATCCGTGTCGCGGCCTACTCGGGCGAGAACGCCGAGCTGGACTTCGCCCTCGCCGAGCCGGTGTTCGGTGCCGTGCAGACCTCGGTGAGCGTCTGCGACCAGGCCAATGTCGCGGCCCGCCTGGACCGGGCCCGGGAACGCGGCGTGGGCGTGATTGCCAAGCGGCCGCTGGCCGGTGCGATCTGGCGGCATGCGCATCGCCCGGACGACTTTGCCGAGGGGCAGTACTGGGATCGCTGGCAGGCCATGGGTCTGGAGGCCCTGAGGCAAGACCTGGCCCCCGACATGGCCCCGGATGAAATGGCCTTGCGTTTTGCGGCCTGGCTGCCGGGCGTGGGCAGCGTCATCGCCGGCACCCGGCGCCTCGAGAACGTCCAGCGCAACCTGGCGGCCGTGGCCCGCGGCCCCCTGCCCGAGCCCCTGCAGCAGGCGCTGCTGGCGCGCTTCGCGCCGCACGCGGCGCGGTGGCCGGGCCTGATCTGAGGGCGCTTCCTCAGCCGATGTCCCGCCCCATGGCGCCCATCCGGCTGCGCGCGGCCGCCTGGTCCGCGCCGTTGTGGGATGGCACCTCCAGCGCCGTGAGGTGCATCCCCCAGCACACCGCCAGCGATTCCAGCACCTGCGCCTCGCCCAGCAGCGCGTCTGGCAGCAGCGCCACCGGACGGCTGACCCGGACCTGGTAGAACGTATCGACCAGCCCTGGGATCTCGCTGGGGACCGTCGCCACCTCCAGCGCGTCCAGCGTGAAGCGCATCTGCTGCGCCAGCCAGGCCAGCCGCTCCGCCCGGTCCCGGTCCAGGCCCGACAGCACCCAGCACACCTCGTACAGCCCGCCTTGCACATAGGGCAGCTGCCCGGCCGCGTCGCCCAGCGATGCCCAGCGCTCCGCCACCAGCGCCTCCAGGCCCTCGCGCTCGTCCTCCCGCAGCCGCCGCAGCTCCGGTTCAAAAATGTCGTCAGTCATGGCGCTCCCAAGGCAGATCGCACGAATCACAAGCCCCTCACGACGGGGCCGCCAGCTCAACGCCACAGGCCCAACCACCCGAGCGGGCACGGGGCAACGCCCCCAGGGCCGAGCGCCGGGCCGCCCCAAGCCGGCCCGCGTGGTGCTGCGGGCGGCTCGCGGCCGCCCGCAGCACCGTCCCCCCGGGGGACCGACCAGGCTTGCCCGCGTTCAGCGTGGCAAGCCTGGGCGAGGGGCTCACCATCCTGGCCAACGGACCGTCTCCCCATCTTCCTCGTAGGCCGGGAAGACGCTGAAACTCGCGATCACGCCGCCGGCCTCCCAGAAGGCCACGCCCGCATCGGGACACTCGTGGCAGCGCCCGCCACCCTCCACCGCCTGCGCGCCCTTGAGGCGGCCCAGCTTCAGGCCCTTGACCAGGCCGGGCAGGCGGTCCACCGGGCAGCCGATCACGGCTTCGTCGCCCAGCGTCCAGCGGCCGTCGGAGAACTCCAGCTCGCCCAGCCGCCAGTCGTCGGCCTCGAAGAAGGAGGCGCCCACGCCGGCCTCGGCGAAGTACCAGTGCTCCATCGCTTCCTGGCCCTCCTCGGCGGCCAGCACCTCCAGGGAATCGGGTTCGCCGGCGGCGGCGCGCAGCTGCTCGCGGCTGGCACCGAGCACGAAGGGCGCGTGGCCCAGATGGATCTGGATGGACGACATGGGGAGCTTTCCTCGGAACGGTGATCGTGAACGGCCGGATCATAGCGAGCACCCTTCGCGGCGTCCCGCCACACGACGCCGCGCCGCGCCAGGCACGCCAGCCTGGCGTTATGCTCCGCCCTCCACTTCGAGGAGCCTCCATGCGACTGCCGCGCCTTGCCTTTGCCCTCCTGCCCGCCCTGGCGCTGGCCGCCTGCAAGCCGCAGGGCAGCGCGCCGACGGCCGCGCCAGGGGCACCGGCCTCTGCCCCGGCCTCCACCCCCACGTCCGCGGCGGGCGTGGCGCCCGCTGACCCGGCCGCCGAAGCGCAGATCAAGGCCCAGCTGCAGGCCCAGGCCGAGCGCTGGGACCGCGCCATCGTGGCCAAGGACCGCGCCGCCATCGTCGGCAACATGGCCCCGGACTTCCGGCAGATCGACGGCGAAGGGCACCTCGAGGACTTCGACAGCTTCGTGGCCGGCCTGATGGACCCGCAGCTGCAGATCTCACCCTATTCCGTCCAGGACTTCGAGATCCGGCTGTACGGCGATGTGGCCGTGCTCAGCGGCCGCACCCACATGACCGGCAGCTACGCCGACAAGCCCTTCGAGACGGACTACCGCTACATAGACCTCTACGTGAAGCGCCAGGGCCAGTGGAAGATCGTGAGCGTCCAGATCACCAAGCTGCCCGCGGCGCCCCGCTGATCCCCGCGAAGCCCCACCCGTTCTGACAGGAGCACGTCATGCACTACAAAGCCAGCTGCCACTGCGGCCAGGTGGCCTTCACCTTCGAAGGCGAATTCAAGGAGGCGCTCGCCTGCAACTGCAGCCTGTGCGGGCGTCGCGGCTCGCTCCTGTGGTTCCTGCCGCGCGAACAGCTGCAGCTGCTGACGCCCGACGAAGCCGCGGCGAGCTACACCTTCAACAAGCACGTCATCCAGCACCGCTTCTGCCCGCGCTGCGGCATCCACACCCATGGCGAGGGCCGGGACCCCAAGGGCCAGCAGGTCGCCGCGGTGAATGTGCGCTGCGTCGAGGGCGTCGACCTCGACCAGCTCCCCGTGCACCATTTCGACGGCCGGGCTATCTGATCCCCGCGCCTTCTCCTCATGCCTCTGACGCTCACCCCGGACGATGTCGAGTTCACGGCCCTGCGCGCGCAGGGGCCGGGGGGCCAGAACGTCAACAAGGTCTCCAGCGCCGTGCAGCTGCGCTTCGACGTCGGGGCCTCCCGGCTGCCGGACTGGCTCAAGACCCGCCTGCTCGCGATGGCGGACCGGCGGCTGACGCAGGATGGCGTGATCGTCATCAAGGCCCAGACGGAACGCAGCCAGGAGCGCAACAAGGCCGACGCGCTGGCGCGGCTGCAGGCGCTGGTCGATGCGGCCAGCCATGTGCCCGCCGTGCGCCGCGCCACGCGGCCCACGCGGGCCTCACAGCGCCGCCGCCTGGACGCCAAGAGCCAGCGCTCCGGCGTCAAGGCCCTGCGGGGTCGCGTGACGGACTGAGCCGCGCCCGGCCCGCCCCAGAAGTTCCCGGCCGGCCCGCGCAGGCCCTCTTCAGCGCCCCTGGTCGACGTCCTTGATGAAGCGGATCAGCCCCTGGAAGTAGGTCGCCTGGTCGTCGTACATGGACATGTGCGAGCCCTTGGGGCAGTGGAGATGGCGCCCCTTGGGCATCAGTGAGGCCATCTTCTCCATGTACTTGGGGTCCATGGTGTCGAACTGGCCGCCGATGGTCAGCGTGGGCACGGTGATCTTGCCCAGATCGGCCATGCGGTCCCACTTCTCGAGCTTGCCGCTGGAGCTCATCTCGCTCGGGCCCTGCAGCGGGATGTAGACGTCCTTGTTGGTCTTGTCGAAGCCGCGCCGCACCGGGTCCGGCCATTGGCTGGCCGGCATGCGCAGGATGTGGTGCTCGTAGAAGTGCGGGATCAGCAGCTCCATGTAGCGCGGGTTCTCGTAGTCCTTCTTCGCCTCGATGGCGAGGATCTCCTTGAGCACCTTCTGATCCATGGCGGGCATCAGCGTCGTCTCGGCGTAGCGGACGTAGTCGGGGATGCTGGCCATCATGTTGGAAATCACCAGGCCCTTGAGGTGCTGCTGGTACTTCAGTGCGTACTCGGTGGCCAGCATGCCGCCCCAGGAATGGCCGAGCAGGTAGAAGTTGGACTTGTCCAGCTTCAGCGCCTGCCGGACCTGCTCCACCTCCTCCACGAAACGGTCGAGCTCCCAGAGGCTGCCGTCCTTGGGCTGGTCGCTGTAGGCCGATCCGAGCTGGTCGTAGTAGTAGTACTCGATGCCCTCGCCGGGGAAGAAGCTGTCGAAGGCCTCGAAGTACTCATGCGTCGCGCCCGGGCCGCCGTGCAGCAGCAGGACCTTGATGCGCGGGTTGTTGCCGACGCGCTTGGTCCAGACCTTGAACGTGCCCTTGGGCGTCGTGATGGGGATCATGCGCACGCCGCCGGCGAAGGCGTCGTCGCGGCCGGTGCTGTCGTGGTAGCTCGCGAGCGTCGCCTGCACGCTGCCGGAAGCAGCCGAGGCCGCCGGCGCAGCCGCACTCTGCCCCGGCCCGGCCGGCTGGCAGGCCTGCAGCAGGGCGGCAAGGGTGAGTGTCAGAAGCAGGCGGCAGGACGGTCGGGTCATGGCGGTCTCCGGGGCAGTGAAGCCGCTGTTGTAGACGCTCCCCGACCATCCGGCCACCGGGTCTTCACGGGCGGCAGACGCGGGAGTGGCGTCCGCCTTTGACACAGGGCGCGGCACCGGGCGCAGCACAGGACGCGTCCCAGCACACAGCGGGCGCCCCGCTGCCGCTCAGCCGGGGATCTCGGGCTCCACCAGCTGGGCCAGCAGCATCAGCGACTCCTGCCAGCCCATCAGGCAGGCCTCCTTGGGAATGACGGCGGGAATACCCTCCTGCACGATCTCCAGCTCGGTGCCGCAGAACACGGCGCGAAGGCGGATGCTCACAGTCAGCACGCCGGGCAGGTTCGGGTCGTCGAACTGGTCCGTGTGGCGGATCAGCGTCGAGGGCACGAGCTCCAGGTACTCGCCGTGGAAGCTGTGGCTGTGCCCGCTGCCGAAGTGCGTGAAGGACATGCGGAAGCGGCCGCCCACGCGCGCGTCCAGCTCATGGACCTGCGCCGTGAAGCCGTGCGGCGGCAGCCACTTGGCCAGGGCCGAGGCGTCGAGGAAGGCGCGATACACGCGCTCGGGCGGCGCGCGCAGCACGCGCTGCAGGTGGACGGTGTGGGTGGTGGGGGTGCTGGACATGGGCCGCTCCTGGGCGTGAGAGTCCGCGCATGCTAGCCAAGCCGGCGCAAAGGGCAAGCCCCTGCGCCATGAAAAAAACCGGCCAGGTTTCCCCGGCCGGTTCAAAGAAGGCATTGGTGCGAAAGAGATCGATCAGAGCTTGTAGTTCACGCCCAGCAGGGTCTGGCGACCGTACTTCTCCCAGCCCCGGTAGCGGTCTTCGCTGCCCGAGTAGGTCTGGAAGGCGGCGTTCGTCAGGTTGTTGACCTGCAGCAGGAAGGACAGACCCTTGTAGGTCCCTTCCTGGATCTCGTAGCCGAGCTGCAGATCCACCACCGTGTCCGCCTTGATGAAGGTCTTCTCGCTGGTGCCGCCGGGGCCGCCGATGGAGCCCAGGAAGTTGGAGCGGTGACGCTGGCTGACGCGCACGGAGTAGCCGTGGTCCTCGTAGTAGGCCGTCAGGTTCAGCACGCTCTTGGACAGGCCGGGCAGCGGCAGGCTCTGGTCGCCGAAGCGCGAGTCCTTGACGTTGATCGAGCTGTTGGTCAGCGACAGGTTGCCCTGCACACCGAAGCCCTTCAGCGAGGGGCTGACCATCTCCAGCGGCACGGACAGCGAGAACTCCAGGCCGCGCAGCGAGCCGCCTTCACCATTCTCCGGGTGGGTGATGGTGCCGATGGTGGTGCTGGGCTTGATCGGCGAGCCGTCAGGCGCGGTGCCGGTCAGCGGGTAGTCCTTGAAGTCGAACGGCGTCGTGACGTTGTAGATGTAGGACTTCAGGCGCTTGTAGAAGCCGGCCACGGCCACATAGCCCTTGCTGCCGAAGTACTTCTCCCAGGACAGATCGACGTAGTCGGCCTTCCACGGGTCCAGCTTCGGGTTGCCGCCGCTGCCGCTCGGGGTGCCGGTGTTGCCGGCGGACAGGCCCACCTGGAACGAGGCGTTCAGGTCATCCAGCTTGGGGCGGGCGATCGACTGACCCGCGCCGAAGCGCAGCTGCTGCTGGTCCGGCAGGCTCCAGGACAGATTGACCGTCGGGAGCACGTCCGTGTACTTCTTGCCGTCTTCCACCGGCACCAGCGAGGCCAGCGGCCACTGCAGCAGGGTGTTGGAGGTCGAGCTCTGGTCGGTGTTGACGACCTGCAGGCCGACGTTGCCGCGCACCGGGCGACCGAACAGCTCGGTCTCCAGGTTGGCCTTGGCGTAGGCCGTGGTCACGTTCTCCTTGATCGCCCAGTTCTTGGTGGCGCCCCAGGGGTTCAGCACGGCCGGCGTGACCGGGCCGAAGTTGTGCGCCATGACCTTGTCGATGTCCCAGGCCAGGATCGAGGGCAGGCCCACGCGGGAGAGGTCCGTCGGGGCCAGCAGGTCGGCCGTGGCGAAGTCCGTCTTCAGCGCGTTGAAACCGGTCTCCAGATGCTGGCGGCTCTTCGAGCGGCGCGAGTAGTTCAGGCCGAAGTCGACACTGGTGACGACACCGGCGTCGAGATCACGCGAGAAGTCCAGGCGCACGGCATCCAGCTTGTCGCGGAAGCTCGGCACGTTGACGTAGCCGTTGCCGAAGGGGCCGCCCAGCTTGACCGTGGCGTTGTTGTCGTAGGTCTTGCCGAAGGTGAACGTCGGCACCGGGCCGGCGTAGTTGTAGGTGATGGTGTCCGCGCCGAGGCCGGAGTTCATCTCGATCAGCGTCTCGTCGTGGTCGGCCGTCGAGTGGCTGACGTCCAGCACGGCGGTCCACTTGTCGGACACCCACTTGTTGTTCCAGCCCACGGCGCTCAGCTTGTCGGTGCGGGTCAGGATGTTGTTGCGCACGACCGGCGTTGCCTGCACCGTGCCCGACAGCGCCAGGCCGTTGGTGAGGGTGGTCGAGCTGAAGTTCGCGCCCGACCAGTTCTCGAACGGCACTTCCATGCCGCGGCGGGTCTCGTCGAAGCTGAACTTGGAGTGGTAGACGTCCAGGGTCGAGGTGAAGTTCGCGCTCGGACGGTACTCCAGCACGCCCATCACGCCGTCACGCTTCTCGCGGCCCACGTAGTCGAGGCCCTTGAAGCCCTGCGGGTAGAGCGCGTTCTTGTCGGCGACGCCGGCGCCGCTCAGGTTGCCGCCGTTCTTGACCCAGTTCCAGGTCTCGAACTGGTAGCGGCTGACCGGGTGGTCACTGTGCGCGAAGCCCAGGGCCACGCCCAGGGTCTTGTCGGCGAACTGGTCGATGTAGGACGCGCTGACGCGGTTGCCCGTCGAGGGCGCGCCGTCGGCGATCGAGCCGTTGGAGTTCTTCTCGCCGCGGACGTTGAAGGCCATCGTGCGCTTGCTGAAGTTCAGCGGCTTGACGGTCTGCAGGTTCACGGTGCCGGCCAGGCCCTGGCCCACCAGGGCGGCGTCGCCCGTCTTGTAGACCGTGACGGCGCTCATCAGCTCGGACGGGTACTGGTCGTACTCGACGTAGCGGTCGCCGCTGGTGCTGACCTGCTCGCGGCCGTTCAGCAGTGCGGAGGACAGGTCCGGGGCGGTGCCGCGGATGCTGATCTGCTGCGCCTGGCCATTGACGCGCTGGGCGGCCAGGCCGGGCAGGCGAGAGATGGACTCGGCGATGCTGATGTCAGGCAGCTTGCCGATGTCTTCCGCGGAGATGGACTCGACCACGGAGGTCGCGTTCTTCTTCACGGAGATCGCATCCTCGATGCCCTTGCGGATGCCGGTCACGGTGACCGTGTCCAGCTTGTTGTCGGTCTGCGCCTGCTGCGCCTGGGCGCCAGCCGCCAGCATCAGCAGGGCGCACCCTGCCACGACGGGGCTCAAACGGAAGGTGTCACGATGGACTTGCACGGTCTTCATCCTTGTCTCCTGTAGCTCTTTGAACAACTGCTGCCGCGCCCCTCAGGACGGCTGGGACTGCGGCGCCATGGAACCCTGACACTGAAACAATTCTGTACTAAAACTAGATTTGCAGACAACACGAAGAAAACCCTTATCTGCAGGCTTCGATGCCAAAAAGCATCAAATTGGCGCCCAACATCAAGGGTTTTCCCTTTTCATCACGCCCTATGAATCCCAATTCGTCCCCAAAAGCTGTTTTGGCGATGTAGGCCAACTACATTTTTTGGTGACAAACCTTCGGAACGCTCAAAAGCTCTGCTCGATCGCCAGCGCCACGCCGCCCAGGGCGGCCTGGGTGTCGGTGATGAGCGCCGTCGGAATGCCCGCCAGATAGGGCGCGAAGCGGCCCTTGGCCTCGAAGCGCGCCCGGAAGCGGGACTGGAAGAAGTAGTCCCCCAGGCGGGGCACGATGCCGCCGCCCACGTACACGCCACCCCGCGCGCCGAGCGTCAGCGCCACGCTGCCGGCAAAGCCGCCGAGCATGGCGCAGAAGCTGTCGAGGGTGCGCTCGCAGACCGCGTCCCGCCCCTGCAGGCCGCGCTCGACGATCTGCTCCGGCGCCAGCGCGTCGGCCGGCACGCCCTGCCCCATCACCACCGACACCGCCTCATGCAGCGTTGGCAGGCCGATGCCCGACAGCAGGCGCTCCGCCGACACATGGGGGAAGGTGCCGCGCACATGGGACAGCAGCGCGCTCTCGAAGTCGTCGGCCGGCGCCAGCGTGGCGTGACCGCCCTCGCCCGGCAAGGCCAGCCAGCCGCGCGCGGTCTGCACGACGGCCGCCACGCCCAGGCCGGTGCCCGGCCCGATCACCGCCAGGCAGCCGACGGGCGGCAGCGGGCAGTCGCCCCAGGCCCGCAGCTGCCCGGCCTGAAGCCCCGGCAGCGAGAGCGCCAGCGCCTCGAAATCGTTCAGCACCAGCAGCCCCTGCACCTGCAGCGCCGCCTGCAGCGCCTGCCGGGAGAAGCGCCAGTGGCTGTTGGTCAGCACCACCTCGTCGCCGGCCACGGCGGTGGCCACCGCCACGGCGGCCTGGCGCGGCGGATCGAAACGCTCGCCCCGCGTCTGCGCCTCGGCCGCCAGGTCCTGCAGATAGCGGCGAGCGGCGGCCTCCAGGCTGGGAAAGTCCTGCACGACATAGCTGCGCCGGGACTGCACCCCCGACGTCGGCCCGGTGACCCAGCCGAAGCGGGCATTGCTGCCCCCCACGTCCGCCACCAGCCAGGGGTAGCGCGCCGCCACGCCGTTCATCGGCCATCCCCGTTGCCGCCGCCGTCCCGCGACAGCAGGGCCGCAGCCCGGGCGAGGCCCGTGCGTGTCAGGGGCGGCGCCAGCGGCCGCGTCTTCATGTCTCTCATGGATTCACTTTCGGGTGCCGGTGCGCCGGGTGCCGGCTCACCGCAGGGCCTGTAGTTTTACAAGCGCATTTCAATTACATGAAGGTAGCAAAACTACAAGACGCTGACAAGCTCTCGCATGTCCTAGCGGCAGGTGACCCGCACACCTGGCGACACGCCCTCCGCCATCACGGGGAAGATTCGCTCGCCAAGTCCCTGATCCGCGGTCATTTCGTTCCACAATATGGCAAACGCGGCCGCGTGCTGAGGACGCCAGACCGGCACCGGTGCACCCGCCCTGGGCATGTACCGATGCCCGAAGGCTGTAGTCGCGTTACACCCCAGGACATCCCATGAGCCTCTACGACAGCCCCCGCCTGATCGCCGACATCGGCGGCACCTACGCGCGTTTCGCCCTCGAGAGCAGTCCGGGCGAGTTCAGCCGGAGCGCCTCGCTGCGCTGCGCCGACTACACGGACTTCCATGCCGCCGTCTCGGCCTATCTGGACGGCCTGGGCGGCGCGCGCATCGAGCATGCCGCCATCGCCATCGCCAACCCGGTGGAAGGCGATCTCGTCCGCATGACGAACTACCACTGGCAGTTCTCCATCGAAGAGATGCGCCAGCGCCTGGGGCTGGACACGCTGGTGGTGGTCAATGACTTCACCGCCCTGGCCATGGCCATTCCGCGCCTCGGGCCGGGCGAGCTGCGCCAGATCGGCGGCGGCGAGGCGCGGCGCCAGAGCGTCGTCGGCGTGCTGGGTTCCGGCTCGGGGCTGGGTGTCTCGGGTCTCATTCCCGCGGGCGATGCCTGGATCTCCCTCGGCTCCGAAGGCGGCCACACCAGCTTCGCCCCCCGCGACGAGCGCGAGCTGGCCATCCTGCGCTTCGCGTGGCGGCAGTTCGACCACGTCTCCTTCGAGCGGCTCGTGTCAGGCCCGGGCCTCGAGCTGATCTACCGCGCGCTGGCCGACCGGGCCGGCGAAGCCGCCAAGCCGCTGACCGCCCCGGACATCACGCAGGCCGCGCTGGACGGCCGGGATGCCGTCTGCGGCGAGGCGCTGGAGGTGTTCTGCGCCCTCCTCGGCACCGCCGCGGCGAATCTCGCGGTGACGCTGGGCGCGCTGGGCGGCATCTACATCGGCGGCGGCATCGTGCCGCGCCTGGGCGACTACTTCGCCCGCTCGCCCTTCCGCAGCCGCTTCGAGGACAAGGGGCGCTTCAGCAACTACGTGGCCGGCATCCCCACCTATGTGATCACGGCGGAGAACGCCACCTTCAAGGGCGCCTCCGCCATCCTGGACTCCCAGCTCAAGACCCTGCAGAGCAGCACCGGCGCGGCCATCCTCGGCCAGATCCGGCGGGCCCGCACGGAGCTCTCGCCGGCGGAGCTGCGCGTGGCCGAGCATGTCCTGGCCCATCCGCGCGACGTGCTGAACGCGCCCATTGCCGACATCGCGCGCGCCGCGCAGGTCAGCCAGCCCACGGTGATCCGCTTCTGCCGCTCGCTGGGCTGCGAGGGCCTCTCGGACTTCAAGCTGCGCCTGGCCTCGGGGCTGACCGGCACGGTGCCCGTGACGCACACGCAGGTGAACATGGACGATTCCATGGTGGAGCTGGGCGCCAAGGTGCTCGGCAACACCGCCTCGGCCATCCTGCAGGTCCGCAGCCAGCTCAACCGGGAGATGATCGACCGCGCCATCCAGCTGCTGCTGCAGGCCGGCCGCATCGAGTTCTATGCCGCCGGCCATTACGGCGTGGTGGCGCAGGACGCCCAGTTCAAGTTCCTGCGCTTCGGCGTCTCCTGCGCGTCCTACACCGACCCGCGCCTGCAGCAGCTGGCCGCCGACGTCCTGCGCCCCGGGGACGTCGCCGTGGTGATCAGCAGCTCGGGGCGCCTGCCCCAGCTGATGGAGGTGGTCGAGAAGGCCCATGCCCACGGCGCGACGGTGATCGCCATCACGGCGAGCCAGTCCCCGCTGGCGCGCAAGGCCGACGCGGCGCTGATCATCGACCACGTCGAGGACGTCAGCACCCACCTGCCGATGGTCAGCCGCATCCTGCATCTGCTGGTGATCGACATCCTGGCCGTGGGCGTGGCCATGCGTCGCAATCCCGACGCCATGCAGCTCATGGACGACGACGACAAGGCCGCCCTCGAGCCCTCGAGCGATGCCGGCGCCCGCCGCGCCGCTCCGGGCATCGGCGTGGCCTCGCCGCTGTCGAAGCTGACCTCGCACACGCGCTGACGAGCGCTCCCGCGGGCCCCGCGGCCCGCGCCCTCAGCGGCTCTTGGACCCGGTCAGCCCGTTCAGCCAGGGGCCCAGCTCCGCGCCGGCCGACGCCTGCAGGCGGGCATCGGGCGGCAGGCCGGCCGGATCCAGCACGGCGCAGCTCTGCTTCCGGTCCTTGCTCTCGTACAGGAAGAGGATGCGGTGCGTGCCCTGCGAGGAGGTCCAGACGGCCGGCGCCTCGCCCGCGGGCTGGCACAGCGCCACGCCCGACACGCCGGGCAGCATCCAGCGGAAGGCCCAGGGCAGCAGGTCCTTGACGTCCCCGACCAGGGCCCGCAGCTGTGCCTCGGCCCGCGCCACCTGCGCCGGCGTGATGGTGGCCACCTTGGGCACGACCTCCAGGTTCAGGCGCAGGCCCATCGTGCCCTTGGGCTGATTCGGGATGAGCTTGGCCGTCTCCGCCTGGGCCGGCGTGAGGGGCGGCAGGCTCAGGGTGCCGTCTTCCGCCATGCCGACGGGCAGCTCGTCCTCGTTGGCCAGTTCCACCACCAGCCGCGTGCCGGGCGCGGGGGTCTTCTGCTTGAGGGCATGGGCCTTGAAGTTCAGCAGGATCAGCTCGCTGGCATGCCGGCGGGCGATGCCATCGATCAGGTAGATGAAACGGGCCGGGATGATGCCGGGATCCGGCGCCCGCTTGCCTTCCACGGCCACGGGGGCCAGGACGGCGTCCGGTGCCGCCGGGCTGGTGACGGCAGCCGGCGGTGCCGTCCCTTCGGCTCCGGCCGCTCCAGCCGTCATCGAGGCCGCCCAGCCCGCCAGGGCCAGCGCCGCGACCGCCGTCCGCCGCCAGGGCATGGCCTCGCCGTGAGGCGCATGCGCGCGGCCCGCGAGGGTCGTGGCAGGCGTGGCAGGCGTGACAGTATTCTTGTGGCTTGTACTCATGATGCGCTCCTCCGCCCCGGCAATGGCGGGGCTCCTTTCCTGTACGCGGCGCAGTGTAGTCAGCCTCATCGGTGACGACCGCCTGCCAGGCGACCCGATGCCGCGCGGAGGGCCTCAGCTGCGTCTGGACCGGATGAACGCCGCGCAGAGGCCCGGTGCCTGCTGCCGTCCCCCGGGCCTACGCCAGGCCAAGGCAGACACCCACGCCCCGGCGCCACGGTGACGGGGTCAGGTCATGCCTCCCAGGGCACTTGTGCCCGCCGCCCGCCGCCCGCCGCCCGCCGAAGCGGTGAGGCGCCATTGGGGTCGCCGGCCGGGGGGCAGGTCATGCCTGACCGGCGGACGGCTTCGGAGCTTCACGGGGCGCTCAGGCACGAACGCTGGCGGCAGCATCGGGCACGCCCGATGCGCCGGACGATCCCTGACGATCCTCGCTCAGCAAGGTCTGGAGTGCCGCGCGCTGCGCCGGACCGGGGCGATCGTCGGGCGCCAGCAGGTCCAGCTGGCGCTGGCACAGCCAGCGGTACTGGGCCAGCGCGGCCCCGCCGCGTGCCGCCATGACCTGCAGATGGGCCGCCAGGACCTGGGCATCCCCCCGCGCGACCGGACCGGCGATGGCGCCCGCCAGACCGCGCTGCGCCGCCGCCTCCAGCGCCCCGCGGGACAGCGGCATCAAGGCGGCCAGGGCCTCCTGTGGCCCCAGGCCGAGGGACTCGAAGAGCTGGCTGGCCTCGCTGAGCACCGCCAGCAGGCCGCTGGCGGCGATGTTGGCGGCCGCGTGATAGGCCGCGCGCTGCTCGCCGTGGATGGCCAGCGGCTGCAGGCGCAGGCGCCCCGCGAGGCGCAGCAGCTGCGCGCGCAGGGCGTCGTCGGCGGTCTCGATGGCCACCAGCGAGCCCGCGAGGCGTTCGCGCGCGGAGCGCGGGTCGGAGAAGATCTGCAGAGGGTGAAAGCCCCCCACCGCCGCCCCCAGAACGCGAGCGGACTCCAGCGCGCCCAGACCGGTGGCGCCGCTGCAGTGCACGGCCGCCTGCCCGGGCCGCCAGGGCAGGCGGGCCGTGAGCGAGGCGATGGCGTCGTCCGGGGTGCTGAGGAAGACCAGGTCCGCCTGAGCGACACAGCGCTCGGGCGTGAGGGCGTGGCTGCCGGGCAGCTGCGCGGCCAGCCGCTGGGCCGAGGCCGGATCCCGGCTGGCCACGGCCACGATGGCCTCGCCCTGTTCCGCCAGGGCCGGCGCCAGGCACTGGGCCAGGCGGCCTGCACCGATGAAGGCAATGCGAAGAGTCATGCCCGCAGTCTAGGGGCTCCGCGGCTCGCCACCGCGGCTGCCCCTCCAGCGGCGGAGGTGGGCACCGCCGCCGGCCCCGGGTGACTCAGAACGCCGCGATTCCGGTCTGCGCACGGCCCAGGATCAGCGCGTGGATGTCGTGCGTGCCCTCGTAGGTGTTGACCACCTCCAGGTTCACCAGGTGGCGGGCGATGCCGAACTCGTCGGAGATGCCATTGCCGCCGAGCATGTCTCGCGCCGTGCGGGCGATGTCCAGGCTCTTGCCGCAGCTGTTGCGCTTCATGATGGAGGTGATCTCCACCGCCGCCGTACCCTCGTCCTTCATGCGGCCCAGGCGCAGGCAGCCCTGCAGCGCGAGCGTGATCTCGGTCTGCATGTCGGCCAGCTTCTTCTGCACCAGCTGGTTCGCCGCCAGGGGCTTGCCGAACTGCTTGCGGTCCATCGTGTACTGGCGGGCGGTGTGCCAGCAGAACTCGGCCGCGCCGAGCGCCCCCCAGGCGATGCCGTAGCGGGCGCTGTTGAGGCAGGTGAACGGGCCCTTCAGGCCGCGCACCTCGGGGAAGGCGTTCTCCTCGGGGCAGAAGACCTCGTCCATCACGATCTCGCCGGTGATGGAGGCGCGCAGGCCGACCTTGCCGTGGATCGCGGGCGCGCTGAGGCCCTTCCAGCCCTTCTCCAGCACGAAGCCGCGGATGGCGCCCTCGTCGTCCTTGGCCCAGACCACGAAGACGTCGGCGATGGGGCTGTTGGTGATCCACATCTTCGAGCCGGTGAGGCTGTAGCCGCCCGGCACCTTCTTGGCGCGGGTGATCATGGAGCCGGGGTCGGACCCGTGGTTGGGCTCGGTCAGGCCGAAGCAGCCGATCCACTCGCCCGTGGCCAGCTTCGGCAGGTACTTCTGCTTCGTGGCCTCGTTGCCGAACTCGTGGATGGGCACCATCACCAGCGAGCTCTGCACGCTCATCATCGAGCGGTAGCCGGAGTCCACACGCTCCACCTCGCGGGCCACCAGGCCGTAGCAGACGTAGTTCAGGCCGGCGCCGCCGTACGTCTCGGGGATCGTCGGGCCCAGCAGGCCCAGGGCCCCCATCTCGCGGAAGATGGCCGGGTCCGTCTGCTCATGGCGGAAGGCTTCCAGCACGCGGGGCATCAGCTGCTCGGTGCAGTAGTCGCGGGCGGCGTCACGGACGGCGCGTTCGTCCGCGGTGAGCTGCTGGTCCAGCAGCAGCGGGTCGTCCCATTGGAAGCTTGCCTTGGTGGCCATGGAGATCTCCTGTCTTGTCCTGTTCGGGGCGTGAGCGGGGCCGGCAGCCCCTTGATGGGGGACAAGTATTCCCTGTGCGACGATTCGTGTCCAATACGATTGAACCATTCACCGATAGGCAACAAGTATGGTCACCGCCCTCGCCTCGGCCGCTCTCTCCCGCGTGGAGCTCCGCCACCTGCGCTACTTCCTGGCCCTGGCCGAGGAGCTGCACTTCGGGCGTGCGGCCCAGCGCCTGGCGATGTCGCAGCCGCCGCTGTCGGTGGCGCTGCAACAGCTGGAGTCAGCCGTGGGCGCGCGCCTGCTGGACCGAGACAGCAAGGGCGTGCGCCTCACGCCGGCCGGCGAGAGCTTCCGCGCCAGCGCGCAGGCCCTGCTCGGCCGCTTCGAGGACGCCTGCGCGCAGGCCCGCGAGGTGCAGGCCGGCGAGGTCGGCCGCCTGCGCCTGGGCTTTGTGGGATCCACCGTCTTTCATGGCCTGCCGGGCTGGCTGACCGCGTTCCAGGCCTCGCACCCGCGCGTGGAGGTCGTCGTGATCGAGCTGAACTCGCAGGACCAGATCCAGGCCTTGCTGCAGGAGGAGCTGGACCTCGCGCTGCTCCACACCGACCGCCTGCCGCCCGCCCTCGCCTGCGAGCCGCTCTACGACGAGCCCTTCCTCGCCTGCCTGCCGGCCTCGCACCCGGCCGCCCGCAAGCGGCGCCTCGCACTGGCCAGCCTGAGCGACCAGCCCTTCATCCTCTTCTCCCGGCGCGGCTCGCCGGACTACCACGCCCGCATCGTCGAAATGTGCCGCCAGCAGGGCTTCTACCCGCGCCTGCAGCATGAGGGGCGGCACTGGCTCTCGGTGGTCTCGCTCGTGGCGCGCGGCTTCGGGGTGTCGATCGTGCCGGCGGCCTTCCAGGACGCGGGCATCCAGGGCGCGGTGTTCAGGCCGCTGGCCGAGACGATGGAGCGCAGCCGGGTGTTCGCGGCGTGGCGCCAGGACTCCTCGGCCGCCCTGCGGCAGGCCTTCCTGGCCGAGTGCCGGGTGACGCGCGAGCGGCGGTGATCCGCCACGCCCCCGCCCGACGGCCCGTCTCTCAGTTGCCGCCGACGGAGAAGGTGCTGCCCTGGTAGCTGCCTTGGAACTGCTGGATGGAGCGCGTCGTCCAACGCGCCACCTGACGCTGCAGCGCCTGGTAGGCGGCCCCCTCGCCCTGATAGGCGTACTCCGTGCCGATCTTGACGATGCGCGCCGTGCCGGCCCCGACGACCGTGGAGTCCTCGTAGCCGCTGTGCAGCACGGCCTCCACGCGCGCACCGGGCTCCATCCGCAGACGCCACTGGACGCTGCGGTAGGAGCTGAGCACCAGCACCAGCGGACGGGACGAGCGGCGCACGACGACGTCCACCGGGCCGCTGCCCTCCTTCGAGCTGGCCGCGGAGGCGAACACCCGCGGCTCGTACACGCCCACGGCCTCGATCCGCGCCGACTTCAGCTGCTGGAACAAGGCGGAATCGGGCGCGATGGAGGCGCTCTGCATCAAGGCCAGCATCTGTTCTTCAGCCTCGGTCAGCTTGCGCGTCTCGAAGTCCTTCTGCAGGTCCGCCATCGCGCGGTCCAGGGTCTGGGGCGCCTCGGTCGACAGCGCGCCGAGCAGCTGCAGGCTGTCCGGGCCCATCACCACGTAGCGGCCCGCCGGCGGGAAGTAGCGCAGCTCCTGCTCCCGCTCGATGCCCTGGACGCGCGCCAGCGTGCGCGCCGTCGCATCCAGCAGGTAGTAGCCGTTGCCCGCACTGCTGGATCCCAGCTCCAGCTTGACCAGGTAGCGGCCGGCGTCCCCCGAGGGCGAGGCATCCCGCACAAACGCCGGCGGCATGCTGATCCGCTGCAGTTCCAGGCTGACCGGGTCGACCAGCAGCAGGTCCGAGTCCACGCGCATCAGCCAGCGCTTGCCGCCGTCCGCCTCCTGCGCGTCACCAGCGGCGACTCGCTGACCTGCCGACCAGGTCTTCTCGGCCACCGGCGACGCCGTCGACCGGCCCGCTTCGCCGCGGACCTCGAACTGCTCGATGCCGGTGCCGGACAGCACGTTCATGCGGCGCTCGTTCCCCGGCACCGGCAGGAAGCGGTAGCCGCTGCTCGGGGCCTTGGCCGGCACCGTCACCTCCCCCGCCGTGGCCAGGTCGATGAGATAGCCGTACTTGTCGGGGCCCGAGTCGGTGACCGCGAGGTAGCGGCCGCCCAACCAGCTGATGGCCTGGGCCTGCGGCAGCTCCACCAGAATCTCGCCGCCTTCCGTGGCACGGATGCGCCGGATCCGGTCCGTCAGGCGCTCGACGAACAGGCGGCCGTTGGGCGAGACGCTCTCGATGGACGGCTGGATGGTCGGGTGCGTGTGCAGCGTCCGGCCGTCCCCGAGGGCCACGAAGGCGACGTGGTCGGTGCCGCGCACGAGCAGCACCGGCGAACGGCCCTGCCCGTCCAGCCCCGCGAAGCCGCGCTCGCCACGCGGCAGGTTCACCGGGCTGGCGGCATCCTTGACCGGCCCCGCCAGGGTCGGCAGCGCCAGCATCTGGCGCACCCGCTGCAGGCCGGCCCAGGCCGCGAGCTTGCGGTCGAACTCCTGGAAGCAGGTCTCCGTCGCGATCCGGGTGCGCACCTGCGCGTTGGAGTGGTGCCAGGCCGGCTTGAAGCCCTGCCCGCAATCCCGGGCGCGCGCCTGCAGGCGCTGGGCCCAGGATTGATCCACGGCCACGCGTTCCGGGCTCGCCTCGGGCAGCTGGGCCACCAGCCGCTCGCGGGCCCGCAAAGCGTCCGCGCCGAGTGGCATCGCGGCATTGATGCGGTCCTCCGCGCTGCGCAGCCGATCGCCGAGATCACATCCGCCGAGCAGCAGGGACAGGGGCAGAAGCGGGATCAGGACGAGGCGGCGCATGGGCGGATTTCCGGGAGGGTCGGGCGGGACCGGCCGAGTGGGCCGGTCGGGGGTTGCAAGTATCGGGGCCGCTGCCTTCGTTCATTTGAGCGATCTCAGCGGGGGCCCGATTTTCACCGCTGCGCAGGCCCGCCCGGCTCCCCCGAATTGGGGTCCGTCACAAAGCCGTCCCATCTGCAGACGTCCGCACCATCCCTGGCCTCGCGCCGGATGACGCAAGACCTGACCCCCAGCTCAGGCCGCTTGCCAGGGCCGCAGCCACTGCAGCAGCTGCGCGTACACCGCGGCATCCTCGAGCAGCGCCAGATGGCCGACGCCCTGGGCGACCCACTGCCGGTCGGGCGCAAAGGCCAGCGTGCGCTGCGGGTCGCGATGGCGCCCCAGCGCGCTGTCCAGCGGCACCAGGCCATCCCCCAGCACGCGGGTCTTGAGGTTCCGGCGTTCCGCCCCCAGGCTGCCCGCCACGGCGTAGCAGCGGACCGAGGCCGGCAGCGGCAGGTGACCCGGGACGGCCGGCACATGGGCGAAGCGATCGCGACCCTGCCAGTCCGCCGCCAGCACGCTGCCGTGACGCAAGTCCGTGATGCCCTCGCTGCGCAGCCGCCCCAGCCGTGCAAAGGGTGCGGCGTAGGGCGTCTGGCCGAGCAGGCGCTCGAACCAGTGCCCCAGCCGCTCCAGTGGGGCACCGTGATGGGGCGCTCCGAGGCAGATCAGGTCGCCCACGAGGCCAGGCCACCGATGGCCGGCCAGGGTGCCCTGGTGCAGGGCGCTGCGGGCGACCAGGCCGCCCATGCTGTGGCCCAGCAGGGTCAGCTGCCGCAGCGGCACGGGCCAGTGCGTCACGAGCTCTTCCAGCAGCGCCGCCAGCGCCTCACCATTGCGGGAGACGTGCAGGCCGGTGTTGTAGCGCAGGTAGAGCGGCGTGAAGCCGAGGTCCCGCGCGAGGGCCGCGCCGTGGTCGTGCCCCGTGCCGGCGCTGCGCCACTGCAGGTCGTTCATGCACAGGCCATGGATCAGCACCAGCGGTGCGCCACCCGCCTTGGGCAGCGCGGCGGCGAGGTCGGCCGGGGTCAGTGCCAGGTCATGCCCGCACGCACGCAGGCGCATGGGCAACGCCAGCGGGTTGTGCGTGCGCTCGAGGTGATCGCCCAGCACCCCGTTGAGCGCCGAGACCAGTGCGTCGCCTTGCGGGAAGGCCCCGCCCGCCCCGAGTGCGGGCTCCAGCAGGCCCAGCAACTCGTCCGCGCCGGCCCCCGCGAGCCGTGTCACCCCGCGGATGCTGCGGTAGACCAGCCCCGTCAGCCCGCCGGTGCGGTTCCCGGCGTCGGGCCCGGCGGCCAGCGGCCCCTGCAGCACGCGGGCATGCACCGCCTCCACCAGATCGGCCAGCCCCAGCGTGGCCTGGGCCGTGAGCTTCACGAGGCCGCGCACCGGCTGCCGCTTGCCTGATGGACCGTCCCCTGTCATGCCCGTTCTCCTCGTGGCATGCCGACGGGCCGCCTCGCGTCAGGATACGCCCCGGCCGCGCCGGCCTCCCGAACGGGATCGCTCAGCCCACCACCGCCGTCACCTCGATCTCCACCTTCGCCCGGTCCTCCATCAGGGCGGCCACCTGCACCGCGCTCATGGCGACGCAGTACTCGCGGCCCAGGACCTCGCGGTAGACCTGACCCACCTCGCGACCGCGGGCCAGGTATTCGCGCTTGTCGAGCACATACCAGGTCATGCGGCAGATGTGTTCGGGCCCGGCGCCGCCCGCGGCGAGCACGGCCTTGATGTTCAGCAGGGCCTGGCGGACCTGATCAACGAAGTCGTCGCTCTCGAACTGGCACTGCGCGTTCCAGCCGATCTGGCCGGCGACGAAGATCTGCCGGCCGCTGGCGGCCACACCATTGGCATAGCCCTTGGGCGCGGCCCAGTCAGCGGGCTGGAGAACGGTCTTGGGAGTGGTGCTCATGGGGTGCTTTCCTGCAGGCCGCCCAAGGCGAGCAAGGCGCTGCGAACGTCGTCGGGCAGAGGCTGGGCACGGTGGGTCTCCAGGGACGTGCAGACCAGCGACTGGCGGAACCAGGCCCGACGTCCGTCGGGGCCCTCGTAGTGATGGAAGAGGCGCAGCGAGCTGCGCCCGAGATGCTCGATGGACACGCGCTGCACGAGCACGTCGCCCATGCGGCTGATGCGCTCGAAGCCGCTGTCGAGCTGCACGGTGGGCAGCCCCACCCGGCGCGGGCCGAGCAGCTGGTCGAAGGGGATGCCAAGGCCGAGGGTGAAGAAATCCTCCACCACGGCGTTGAGCATCTCGTAGTAGCGCGGGTAGAACACGATGCCGGCCGGATCGCAGTGGCCGAAGCGCACGCGCTCCTCGCGGGCGAAGACGAAGCGGGGGGTGGCGGGGTCAGTCATGCGGTCCTCACACGCCGAGGTGGCGCTCCCACAGGCCCGGGTCGGCCTCGAGCGCCGCGGAGTCGCCCTGCCAGACGACCCGGCCGCGCTCCATGATGTGATGGGCGTCGCCCAGGCGCACGAGACGCTGGACGTACTTGTCGACCACCAGGATCGTCTGCCCGCGGGCGCGGAGCTGGTTCAGCACACGCCAGATCTCCTCGCGCACGAGCGGCGCCAGGCCCTCGGTGGCCTCGTCCAGGATCAGCAGCTGCGGGTTGGTCATGAGCGCGCGGGCGATGGCCAGCAGCTGCTGCTCGCCGCCGGAGAGCTGCGCGCCGCCGTGGTGCCGCCGCTCCGCCAGCCGCGGGAAGGCCTCGTAGACACGGTCGAGCGTCCAGGGCTCGACCAGGCCGCGACGGTTGGCCGCGAAGGCGACGAGGTTCTCCTCGACGCTCAGGTTGGGGAAGATCTGCCGCCCCTCCGGCACGAGCGCCAGCCCCTGGCGCGCGATGCGCTCGGGCGCCCAGCCGGTGACGTCCTCGCCGCACAGGCGGATGCGCCCGGCGCTGGGCTTCAGCCAGCCGACGAGGCACTTGATCAGGCTGCTCTTGCCCATGCCGTTGCGACCCAGCAGCGAGCGCACCTCGCCCTCGCGCACCAGGAGGTCCACGCCGAACAGCACCGGGCTGCGCCCGTAGGCCGCCTCGAGGCCTCGCACCTCCAGCACCGTCTCGCTCATGGGCTCACCTCCTGCGTGACGTGGGCGGGCATCTCGTCGCCGAGATAGGCCTCGCGCACACCGGCGTGGCTGCGGATCTGCTCGGGCGCGCCCGTGGCGATCACGCGCCCGCCCACCAGCACCGAGATGCGCGTGGCCAGGCGGAAGACGGCGTCCATGTCATGCTCCACCAGCAGCAGCGTCATGTTCAGGCGCAGCAGCTGCAGCAGCTCCAGCATGCGCTCGGACTCGTCCGGCCCCATGCCCGCCATCGGCTCGTCCAGCAGCAGCAGGCGCGGCTTGGCGGCCAGCGCCAGGCCGATCTCCAGCTGGCGCTGCTCGGCATGCGAGAGGCTGCCGGCCGCGCGATCCAGCTGCGCGCTCAGACCGACCTTCTGCGCCAGCGCCTCGGCCTCGGCCATCACCACGATCTGATGCCGGCGGGCCTGCCACCACTGGTGGGCGCCACCGCGGCGGGTCTGGACCGCCAGCACGAGGTTGTCCAGCACGCTGCAGCGCGCAAAGATGCTGGTGATCTGGTGGCTGCGAACGAGCCCGGCCTGCACGCGTGCGGCCATGCCGAAGGGGGCCAGGTCTTGCCCGCGGAAGTGGATGCGGCCGCTGTCGGGGCGCAGGCTGCCGGCGATCTGGTGGATCAGCGTGGTCTTGCCGGCGCCGTTCGGGCCGATGAGCGCATGCACCTCGCCCTCCATCACCTCGAAGCTGGCCTCGTCCGTGGCGCGCAGGGCGCCGAAGGTCTTGACGAGGGATTCGACCCGCAGGAGCTCAGCCATGGGCGCCCTCCCCTTCACGAGCACGGCGCCGGGCCCGCCACGCCTCGCGCAAGGCGTCCGCGAGACCCGCGAGGCCCTTCGGCGCGACCATCACCACCGTCAGCAGCAGCGCGCCGAGCGCCATCTGCCAGTGCAGGGTGTAGGCCGACAGCAGCTCCTCGAGCAGCAGGAAGACGGCGGCGCCCAGCGGGCCGCCCCACAGCGCGCCGGCGCCGCCCAGGATCACCATCACCATCAGCTGGCCGGATTGCGACCAATGCAGCATCTGCGGGCTCACCAGGCCATTGAGATTGGCCAGCAGCGCCCCGGCCAGCCCGGCTTGCGCACCGGCCAGGATGAAGGCACTGGCCTGCAGGCTGAAGATCGGCGCCCCCAGCGCGCGCATGCGGGCCTCGTTCTCGCGCACGCCCTGCAGCAGCAGGCCGAAGGGCGAATTGAGCAGGCGCTGCAGGCCGCCCATGCACAGCGCGAAGCAGGCGAGCACGCACAGGTAGAAGTGGGTGTCGTCCTTGAGATCGACGCCCGGCAGCAGCGAGCGCTGCGGCAGCGGCAGGCCGTCGTCCCCGCCGTAGGCCCGCAGCGAGACCATCAGGTAATAGAACATCTGCGCGAAGGCCAGCGTGATCATGATGAAGTACACGCCCCGCGTGCGCAGCGCCACGAAGGCCACCAGGGCGGCCGCGCTGGCGCTCACCGCCATCGCCAGCGGCCAGGCCAGCAGCGCCTGCTGGCCCAGGCCACCGCCGTTCGTCAGCGCCCCGACCGCATAGCCGCCCAGCCCCATGAAGGCGGCATGACCGAAGCTCACCAGCCCGCCGAAGCCCAGGATGAGGTTGAGGCTGCTGGCGGCGATGGCGAAGATCAGGACGCGCGTCGCGACCACGGTGTAGAACTCCAGGCCCAGCAGCTGCAGCAGCCAGGGCAGGCCCGCCAGCAGGGCCAGCAGCAAGACCTGACCCCGTGGGCCCAGCCCGGGGTGGTCGAGCCGCAGCGGCTTGGCGGTGGAGAGGGAGGAGGCGCTCATGCGTTGCTTCGTTCGGGGATTCGTTCGGGGATTTGTCGGAGTGTCGGACCGCGCTCAGCGCCGCGCCGGGAAGAGGCCTTGCGGACGCCAGAACAGCACCCCGGCCATCAGCACGTAGATCAGGATGGAGGCCAGCGCCGGCCCGAGGCTCGCGGCCAGCTCCGGCGAGGCCAGCGCCCGCAGCGCCGCCGGCAGCAGCGTGCGACTGGCCGTGTCCACCAGCCCCACCAGCAGCGAGCCGACCAGCGCCCCGCGGATGGAGCCGATGCCGCCGATCACGATGACCACGAAGGCCAGGATGAGGATGCTCTCGCCCATGCCGACCTGCACGGCCAGCAGCGGCCCCAGCAGCCCGCCCGCCAGCGCGCACAGGGCCGCGCCGAGGCCGAACACCAGCGTGAAGAGACGGCGGATGTCCACGCCCAGCGCCTGCGCCATCGCCCGGTTCGAGGCCCCTGCGCGCACCCACATGCCCACGCGCGTCCGCGTGACGCCCCACCACAGCGCCAGGGCCACGGCGAGCCCCACCGCGATGATCAGCAGGCGGTAGGCCGGATAGAGCAGCCCCGGCAGCAGCTCGACCGGGCCGGACAGCGCCGCCGGCGTGTTGAGCATCAGCGGCTGCTCGCCCCAGATCATGCGCACGCCCTCGTTGATCATCAGAATCAGCGCGAACGTCGCCAGCACCTGCGAGAGGTGGTCCCGCTGGTAGAGCCGCCGCAGGAGACTCAGTTCCAGCAGCATGCCCAGCACCGCCGTGCCCGCGACGGCCGCCAGCAGCCCGAGCCCGAAGCTGCCCGTCGCCCCGCCCACCGCCGCCGCCAGATAAGCGCCGACCATGTACAGCGAGCCATGCGCCAGGTTGATCATGTCCATGATCCCGAACACCAGCGTCAGCCCGGCCGCGAGCAGAAAGAGCATGAGCCCGAACTGCAGGCCGTTCAGCAGCTGTTCAGCAACGAGTACGAGGTCCATCAGATGCAGGCACGATCAAGAAAAGGTCCCGCCGCGGGGAACATGGGGCCAGCGCAACCGGCGAGGGACGCCCCTCCGCCAAAGCCGGCCGCGCCAGCCGGCCGCCCGCACGGCGCATGAGGATCCGGCTCCGCCGGTCTTACATGCGCGCCCCCCTGGGGGGCCGGCGCAGCCGGTAGGGGGGTCACTTCATTTTGCAGAGAGGAGCATAGGCATCCGCATGCTGGCTGAAGATCTTGCCCAGGGTCTTGTTGGTCACGCGACCCTGGGCGTCCTTGCCGATGATGCGCAGGTAGTAGTCCTGGACGGGGTACTGGTTGTTGTTGAACTTGAAGGGCCCGCGCACCGAGGTGAAATGGGCGGCCTTCAGCGCCTTGAGCAGCGCCGGCTTGTCCTCGACCTTGCCCTTGACGTCCGCCACGGCGCCGTCGATCAGCATCGCGGCGTCGTAGCCCTGGCTGGCGTACAGCGAGGGCAGCCGGCCGTACTCCTTCTGGAAGTCGGCCACGAACTGCTTGTTCGCGGCGTTGTCCATGTCGTGGGCCCAGTGCGAGCTGTTGAACATGCCCAGCATCGGCTCGCCCACCGCCTTGATCACGTCCTCGTCCGCCGAGAAGCCAGGGCCGAAGAGCGTGATGTCCCGCGAGAGCCCCGCGCCCACGAACTGCTTGATGAAGTTGATACCCATGCCGCCGGGCAGGAAGATGTACATCGCGTCCGGCTTGGCCGCGCGGGCCTGCGCGAGCTCGGCGGCATAGTCCAGCTGGCCCAGCTTGGTGTAGATCTCGTCGGCCACCGCGCCCTTGTAGAAGCGCTTGAAGCCGTTGACGGCGTCCTTGCCGGCCGGGTAGTTGGGCGCGATCAGGACGACCTTCTTGAAGCCCTTGTCCATCACCACCTTGCCGACGGCCTCATGCAGGTTGTCGTTCTGCCAGGCGACGTTGAAGAAGTAGGGGTTGCACTGCTCGCCCGCGTACTGCGAGGGGCCGGCGTTGGCCGACACGTAGGGGGTCTTGCTGTCGAAGATGCCGGGGCCGACGGCCAGCATGATGTTGGAGAACACCACGCCGGTCATCACGTCCACCTTGTCGCGCTTGAGCAGGCGGTCGGTGGCCTGCTTGGCGACGTCGGGGTTCTGCTGATCATCGGCGATCACCACCTCGGCGGGCAGGCCGCCGAGCTTGCCGCCCTTGTGCTTGAGCGCGAGGTTGAAGCCGTCGCGGATGTCCACGCCCAGGCCGGCGCCAGCGCCGGAGAGGGTGCTGAGCATCCCGACCTTGATCTTGTCGGCCGCGAACGCGGGGCCCGCGGCCAGGGCCAGCGCGCAGGCGCCAGCGAGCAGCGGGGTCAGGTCTTGCTTCTTGAAGGGGCGAGGCAGGCTCATGCGGGTCTCCATCCGGTCCATGTCGGCGTTGTGGTCAGGAAAAGCTGCGTTCGCTCAGGGCTGACGCAGGCGGAAGCGCTGGAGCTTGCCGGTCTCGGTCCGCGGCAGGCTGGGCAGGAACTCTATCGCACGGGGGTACTTGTAGGGCGCAATCGTGGCCTTGACGTAGTCCTGCAACTGCCGGACCAGCTCCGGGCCCGCCTCGTGGCCCGGGCGCAGCACGACGAAGGCCTTCACGACCTGCCCGCGCTCCTCGTCCGTCTGGCCGATTACGCCGCATTCCGCCACGGCCGGATGGGCCAGCAGGGCGGACTCCACCTCGGGGCCGGCGATGTTGTAGCCGCCGGAGATGATCATGTCGTCCGTACGCGCCTGGTAGACGAAGTAGCCGTCGGCGTCCTGCAGGTAGGCGTCGCCGGTCAGGTTCCAGCCCTTGAGGACGTACTGGCGCTGTCGATCGTCGTCCAGGTAGCGGCAGCCGGTGGGGCCCTTCACGGCCAGGCGGCCGATGCTGCCCGCCGGCAAGACCTGGCCCTCCTCGCCCAGCACGCAGGCCTGGTAGCCGGGCACCACGCGGCCCGTGGCCCCGGGGCGGGCACCCGCCTCGTCGTGCGAGATGAAGATGTGCAGCATCTCGGTCGCGCCGATGCCATCGATCAGCTCGATGCCGGTGGCATCCTTCCACAGCGCGCGGGTGGCGGCAGGGAGTGCCTCGCCGGCGCTGACGCACTTGCGCAGCGAGCCGAGCTCGTGCTGCGCCACCTGCGCGGCCATCGCGCGGTAGCTGGTGGGCGCCGTGAAGCACACGGTGGCGCGATGCTGGGCGATGGCACCGAGCAGCACGTCCGGCGTTGCCTTCTCCAGCAGCACGCTGGATGCCCCGACGCTCATCGGGAACAGCACCAGGCCGCCGAGGCCGAAGGTGAAGGCGAGCGGCGGCGAGCCGATGAAGACGTCGTCCGCCGTCGCCCGCAGGCAGTGCGGCGGCCAGCAGCGGCAGATGGCCATCACGTCCCGATGGAAGTGCATCGTGCCCTTGGGCTGGCCGGTGGTGCCCGAGGTGAAGGCGATGAGGCAGACGTCGTCCGAGGCGGTGTCGACGTTGCGGAACTGCGCCGGCTTCTCCGCGGCCAGCGCCTCCAGGCCATCGGCGCCATCCGCGTGGTAATGGACGATGCGCTGCAGCACCGGGTGATCCGCCTGCGCCTGTGCCAGCTCGGCGCCGAGGGCCGCGTCGCACAGGGCGTGGGTCACCTGCGCCTTGGTGATGATCTGCCCCAGCTCCTTGGCGCGCAGCAGCGGCATCGTCGCCACCGCGATGGCTCCGGCCTTCTGGATGGCAAACCAGCAGGCCGCCAGCATGGGCGAGTTGCCCCCGCGCAGCAGCACGCGGTGGCCGGGCACGACGCCCATGTCCTGCACCAGCACATGCGCGATGCGGTTGGCCTCGGCCTGCAGCTGCGCATAAGTCCAGCGGTGGCGGCTGCCAGTCAGGCAAGACCTGTCCCCCTGCCCCTGATCCACCCAGACGTCCAGCAGCTCCGTGGCGCAGTTCAGGCGCTCGGGAAACTGCAGCGAGGGCAGCTCGAACAGCAGCTCGGGCCACTGCTCGGGCGGCGGCAGCCGGTCACGGGCAAAGGTGTCGACGTGGGCACTGCGATGCATGGACGGTCTCCTCGTGTGTTCTGTGTGGTCGTCCGGAATCGTGGGCAAACGGGCCGACGGCGTTCAGCCGTTCTTGAGCAGGTCCCGGCCGATGATGAGCTGCTGGACCTCGCTCGCACCCTCGTAGATGCGCAGGGCCCGAATCTCGCGGTAGAGCGATTCCACGATCTCCCCGCTGCGCACGCCGCGGCCGCCATGCAGTTGCAGCGCAGCGTCGATCACCTGCTGCGCCGTCTCGGTGGCCATGAGCTTGGCCATGGCGGCCTCGCGGGTGATGGGCTGGCCCTGATCCCGCTGCCAGGCGGCGCGGTAGACCAGCAGCGCGGAGCTGTCCACGCCGCAGGCCATGTCGGCGAGCTTGGCCTGCGCCAGCGGCAGGTCCGCCAGATGGCCGCCGAACATGGGCCGGGACTGCGCCTGGCTCAGGCCTTCCTGCAGCGCCCGGCGTGCGAAGCCCAGCGCCGCAGCGGCCACCGAGGTGCGGAACACATCCAGCGTCCGCATGGCGATCTTGAAGCCCTCGCCGGACGCGCCGATCAGCTGGTTGCTCGGCACGCGGCAGTTCGTGAAGCGCAGCCGGGCCAGCGGATGCGGCGCGATCACCTCGATGCGCTCGGCGATCTCGAAGCCCGGCAGGCCCGCATCGACGATGAAGGCCGAGATGCCCCGAGAACCCGGCGCCTCGCCCGTGCGGGCGAAGAGCACGTAGAAGTCGGCGATGCCGCCGTTGGAGATCCACGTCTTCTCGCCGTTGAGGACGTAATCGTCGCCATCGAGCACGGCGCTGCACTGCATCGCCGCCACGTCGGAGCCGGCCTCGGGCTCGGACAGCGCAAACGCGGCCAGCGCCTCGCCCGCGGCCACGCGCGGCAGATAGCGCGCCCGCTGCTCCGCCGTCCCTGCCAGCGAGATCGCCCCGCTGCCCAGCCCCTGCATGGCGAAGGCGAAGTCGGCGAGCCCGTGGTGCCGCGCCAGCGTCTCGCGCAGCAGGCAGATGGACCGCGTGTCGATCACCTCCGCCGCCCCGCCCACGGCCGTCCCCGCCACCGCATGCCGCAGCCAGCCGCCCTGCCCCAGCGCCTTCACCAGCGCCCGGCATTCGGCGTCCACATCCGCCCCATGCCCCGCCTGCAGGTGCTCACCGCACCAGGCCTCCAGGCCCTGGGCCAACGCCCGATGCCGCTCTTCAAAAAATGGCCAGGCCAGATGCCTCAACGCCGCACGATCGTCATTCATCACTCATCCTTTGCATCACTCACACCACCGCACGGAGGTCGAGGATCCGGCCCTACCGGTCCCGTCACACCACGCATCCCCCCAAGCGGAGGGCGGGGATCCGGCTTCGCCGGTCCCTCGCCCTGCCTTGCAGGCCGCGCCGGGCCCAAATGGCCCGGCCCTTCGCCAGGCGACGGGAGTCCACCGGACTCCCTTAGTCCCGGCTCAGCCCCCTTGAGGGGGCTGGCGAAGCCAGCAGGGGGTGGGTCTAGTCCCCTTCGAAGACAGGCCGCTGCTTGGCCACGAAGGCGTGATACGCCCGATGGAAGTCCTGCGTCATCATGCAGATCGCCTGCGCCTGCGCCTCGGATTCGATGGCCTCGTCCACGCCCATGCTCCATTCCTGGTGCAGCATGCGCTTGGTCATCGCGTGCCCGAAGCTCGGGCCGGTGGCGATCTCGGCGGCCCAGGCCATCGTCGTCTCCAGCAGCTCGTCCGGTGCGGCCAGGCGGTTGTGGAAGCCCCATTGCAGGCCTTCCTCGCCGCCGAGCGAACGGCCGCTGTACAGCAGGTCGGACGCCCGCCCCTGGCCCACGATGCGAGGCAGGATTGCGCAGGCCCCCATGTCGCAACCGGCCAGGCCGACACGCGTGAACAGGAAGGCCGTCTTGGAGCGGGCCGTGGCCACGCGCAGATCGGAGGCCATGGCCATGATCGCGCCGGCGCCGGCGCACACCCCGTCGATCGCCGCGAACACCGGCTGCGGGCAGGCACGCATGGCCTTGACGAGGTCGCCCGTCATGCGCGTGAAGGCCAGCAGGTCCGGCATGCTCATCTGCGTGAGCGGGCCGATGATCTCGTGCACGTCGCCGCCGGAGCAGAAGTTCTCGCCCGCGCCCTGCACCACGATGGCCTTGATCTCCTCGACGTAGCTCAGGTTGCGGAACAGGTCCCGCAGCTCGGCGTAGGAGTCGAAGGTCAGCGGGTTCTTGCGATCGGGCCGGTTCAGCGTGACCAGGCCGACCGCACCGCGCTGCTCCCAGCGGAAGTGCTGCGGCGCGAAGCCGGCGAGGCTGATCTTGTTGCCGTTGGCGAGATGGGGGCTGATGGGTTTGCTCATGGACTTCCTTTGCGACGCGGCGTCGCGGGTGACTTGGCCGCCTTGCCCGGTTTGATGGGCCGGGCCGGGGCACGGCCGGATTCGAGGCCGGCCAGATGCAGCTTGAGATGCGCCAGCAGGCCGTAGACCTCGCCCTTCTGCGCTGCGCTCCAGCCGCCCAGCAGCTCCACCACCCAGGCCTCGTGCGTGGCGGCCATGCGGCGGAAGAGGCGGCGGCCCGCGGGCGTCAGGGTCACGGTGAAGGAGCGGCGGTCGCTGGCGTGGGGCTGGCGTTGTACCAGGGATTCGGCCTCCAGCTGGTCGACCACGCCGGTGACATTGCCGCCGGTGACCATCAGGCGCTGCGACAGCTCGCGCATGCTCAGGCCCTCGGGATGGCGCTCGAGCTGGGCCAGCAGGTCGAAGCGCGGCAGCGTGGTGTCGAACTGCTGGCGCAGGCGGTTGCGGATCTGGTCCTCGACGCGCGTCGTGCAGGCCAGCAGGCGCAGCCACAGCTTGAGCGCCTGGTGGTCGTCGTCCACCACGCGGGACTCGAGGTCGGGCCCCAGCGGCAGCGCGTCGTCGGCCTCCGGCGCCGGCAGCTCGATCGAGGGCAGCGGCGGACGGCTCATGTCACGCACTCGCCGCCGTCGATGACCAGGGCCTGGCCGTTGATGCCCGCAGCCATCGGGCTGGCCAGCATCAGCACCTGCAGCGCCACCTCGTCGGGCTGGATCAGGCGCCCCTGGGGATTGGCCGCGGCCAGCTCCGCACGGGCATCGTCGGCGCTGCGCCCCGTCTTGGCGGTGATGGTCTCGACGGCCCGCTGCACGATCTCCGTCTCGGTGTAGCCCGGACACACGGCGTTCACCGTGATGCCCTTGCGCGCCACCTCGGCCGCCATCGCCCGCGTCAGACCCAGCACGCCGTGCTTGGCCGCGCAATAGGCCGCGACATAGGCATAGCCCTTCAGCGCCGCGGTGCTGGCCACGTTGATGATGCGGCCCTGGCGCGCGGCCAGCATGCCCGGCAGCACCTCGCGGCTGCACAGGAAGGTGCCGGTGAGGTTGACCTGCAGCATCTGCTGGAACTGCGCGAGGCTCGTGCGCGTGAGCGGCGCCGTCTCCACCTGCCCGGCGTTGTTGACCAGGATGTCCACCAGGCCCAGGCCCTCGACGGCGCGCGCGAAGGCCGCCTGGACGCTGGCCTCGTCCCCGACATCGCAGACGACGCACTGCAGGCGGTCCAGGTCCGGCGGGGTCAGGTCTTGCGCCGCGCGGGCGAGGCGCTCGGCATCCCGACCCATGAGCGTCACCCGGGCGCCCGCCGCGAGGAGCTGCCGCGCCACGGCCAGGCCGATGCCGCTGCCGCCGCCCGTGACGACGGCATGGCGGTCCCGCAGATCTGCAGACATGGATGAAGCGCTGGCCATCGTCAGACCCCCATCGCCCGGTTCGCCTGCTCCAGCGCGGAGAGGCCGGCGCCCTGCGACGCCTGGGCGCGCTGGCGTTCGTACTCCTTCTCGAGCTGCCCCTTGCCCGAGAGATAGGGCTGGGGCCAGTCGAGGCCCGGGCCCGCCACGTAACCGATCTTCGCGGCCTCGTGCAGGGTCCAGGCCGGGTTGGCGAGGTGCGGGCGGGCCACGGCGCAGAGGTCGGCGCGGCCGGCGGCGATGATGCTGTTGACGTGGTCCGCCTCGCTGATCGCGCCCACGGCGATGGTGGCGATGCCCACGCGGTTGCGGATGCTCTCCGAGAAGGGCGTCTGCCACATGCGGCCGTAGACCGGCTTCTCGGCCTTGCTGACCTGCCCCGAGGACACGTCGATCAGGTCGGCGCCCGCCGCCTTGAAGGCCGCGGCGATCTGCACGGCGTCCTCCGGCGTGATGCCGCCCTCGACCCAGTCATGGGCCGAGATGCGCACGGACATCGGCCGCGCCTGCGGCCACACCTCGCGCAGCGCGGTGAAGACCTCCAGCGGGAAGCGCAGGCGGCTCTCCAGCGAGCCACCGTAGGCGTCGTCACGGCGGTTGGTGAGCGGCGAGATGAAGCTCGAGAGCAGGTAGCCGTGCGCGCAGTGCAGCTCCAGCCAGTCGAAGCCGGCGGCCGCGGCGCGGCGCGCGGCGGCGATGAAGTCGTCGCGGACGCGGTCCATGTCGTCGCGCGTCATGGCGCGGGACCAGGCGCTGACGCCGTCCAGGTACTGCTGGGGCGAGGCCGAGATCAGCGGCCAGGCGCCCTGCACCAGCGGCTGGTCGATGCCTTCCCAGGCCACGCGCGTGGCGCCCTTGGCGCCGGCATGACCGAGCTGCATCGCCACCTTGGCGCTGCTGATGGCGTGGATGTAGTCGACGATGCGGGTCCAGGCCTGCTGCTGCTCGTCGGTGTAGAGCCCCGGGCAGCCGGGGGTGATGCGGCCGTCGGGGCTCGGCGCCGTCATCTCGGCGAACACGAGGCCTGCGCCGCCCATGGCGCGGGCGCCGAGGTGCACCAGGTGATGGTCCCCGGGCAGGCCGTCGGTGCAGCGGTATTGCGCCATGGGGGAGACCACCACGCGGTTCTTCAGCGTGAGTTCACGCAGCGTGAAGGGCGTGAACATGGGCGGCACGGGGGCCCGGGGCAGGCCGGCGCGCTCGGCCAGCCAGGCCTCGTAGCCGCCGACGTAGGCTGCGTCGCGCAGGCGCAGGTTCTCGTGCGAGATGCGCTGCGAGCGGGTCAGCAGCGAATACGCGAACTGCTCGGGCGGCAGCTGCGCATGGCGCTCGATGTTCTCGAACCACTCGGTGCTGTTGCGCGCCGCGTTCTGGATGCGCAGGACCTCGATGGAGCGGCTGGCCTGGTAGGCATCCAGCGCGCGCGACAGATCGCCGCCCGCCTCGCCAATGTCGCGGGCCAGGGCGATGGCGTCCTCCAGGGCCAGCTTGGTGCCCGAGCCGATGGAGAAGTGCGCCGTGTGCGCGGCGTCGCCCATCAGCACCACGGGCACGTCGTCGGCGCGGCGATGCACCCAGGTGCGGCAGACCACGCGCGGGAAGCGGATCCACTGCGCCGAGCCGCGCAGGTGCGAGGCGTTGGAGATCAGCGGCTTGCCGTCCAGCACCTTCGCGAAGAGCCGCTCGCAGAAGGCGATGCCGTCCTCCTTCTCCATCCGGTCCAGGCCCGCGGCCTGCCAGACGGCGTCGGGCGCCTCGACGATGAAGGTGCTGTGCGTGCCGTCGAACTGGTAGGCATGGGCCTGGAACCAGCCCCATTCGGTCTTCTGGAAATCGAAGGTGAAGGCGTCGAAGAGCTTCTCGGTGCCGAGCCACACGAAGCGGCACTGGCGCAGGTCGATGTCCGGCTGGTAGGTGGCGGCGTACTTGCTGCGGATGCGGCTGTTGAGGCCGTCGCTGGCGATGATGAGGTCAGCGTCGAGGCCCTCGTCGTCCGTCTGGTCGTGCTCGTAGACCAGCTCCACGCCCAGCTGCTCGCAGCGCGCCTGCAGGATGTTCAGCAGCTTCTTGCGGCCGATGCCGCAGAAGCCGTGGCCGCTGGAGCGCATCGTGCGGCCCTGGATGTGGACGTCGATGTCATCCCAGTGGTTGAAGGCGGTGAGGATCTCCTCGGCGGTCTGAGGGTCGGCCTCACGCAGCGCGGCCAGCGTCTGGTCCGAGAAGACCACGCCCCAGCCGAAGGTGTCACCGGGCTTGTTGCGCTCCAACACCCGCACCTGGTGCGCCGGGTTCTGCTTCTTCATCAGGAGCGCGAAATAGAGGCCCGCGGGGCCGCCGCCGATGCAGGTGATGCGCATGATCTTCCCTCGCCTTTCCAGCTGGTCTGCGACGCACTTTAGGCATCGATAGTTTAGGTGTCAATTAGTTTTGAGATGTGCCAGACTACGGACATTCCCGCGTTCGGGGTGCTGGCCGGACGCCGTTGCCACGCACTGCCCTGCCTGTTGGAATTAACCGACACCACGCCCCTGCAAAGGCCCTTAAGGTGCGCGCCGTTGACGAAGGACGCCCATGAAAAAGCTTTGGGACATCTCCCCCCTGGTGCACCCCGATGCACCCCTGTTTCCCGGCGACGAGCCCTACCGCCTGCAATGGACGGCGCGGCTGTCGCCCCAGTGCCCGGTGAACCTCAGCGCGCTGACGATGTCGCCCCATGTGGGCGCCCATGCCGACGCCCCGCTGCACTACGCGAACGGGGCGCCGGACATCGCCGCAGTCGAACTCGACGCCTACCTCGGCCCCTGCCGGGTGATCCATGCCATCGGCTGCGGCCCGCTGATCCGGGTCGAGCATCTGGCGCATGCGGCGGACGGCCTGCCCGCCCGCGTGCTGGTGCGCACCTGCCGGCAGGCGGACACCGTCTGGAAGGACGAATTCACGGCCTACGCCCCCGAGACCGTGGCCTGGCTGGCCGCGCGCGGCGTGCGCCTCATCGGCCTGGACACCCCGAGCGTGGACCCCGCCAGCAGCAAGTCCCTGGACAGCCACCAGCAGCTGCTGCGCGCCGATCTGCGCGTGCTGGAGAACCTCGTGCTGGACGAGGTCCCCGAGGGCGACTACGAACTGCTGGCCCTGCCGCTGAAGCTGGCCGGCGCCTGTGCCTCACCCGTGCGCGCGGTGCTGCGCGAACTCTGATGGAGCTCCCTGAATGAAGCAAAGACACGACTGCCAGGCCCTCGACGCGGCCGACGCCCTGCGCCCCCTGCGCGAGCACTTCACGCTGCCCGAGGGCGTGATCTACCTGGACGGCAACTCGCTGGGCGTGCTGCCCGCGGCCACCGAGGCGCGCGTGCAGCAGGTCATCCGCCAGGAATGGGGCACGGACCTCATCAAGAGCTGGAACACGGCCGGCTGGATGGACCTGCCCCGCCGCATCGGCAACAAGATCGCCTGGCTCGTGGGCGCGGGCGAGGACGAGGTCACGGTGGCGGATTCCACCTCGCTGAACCTCTACAAGGTGCTGGCCGCCGCGCTGCGCATCGCGGGCGAGGACCGCCCGGAGCGCCGCGTGATCGTCTCGGAGCGCAGCAACTTCCCGACAGACCTCTACATCGCCGAGAGCCTGGCCGCGCAGCACGGCTACACGCTGAAGCTCTTCGACCACGTGGACGAGCTGCCGGCGCTGATCAACGCCGATCTGGCGGTGCTGATGCTCACCGAGGTGAACTACCGCACTGGCTACAAGCACGACATGGCCGGCGTCACCCAGCTGGCCCATGCCGCCGGCGCGCTGGTGATCTGGGACCTGGCCCACTCCGCCGGCGCCGTGCCGGTGGACCTCAAGGGCGCGGACGCCGACTTCGCCATCGGCTGCGGCTACAAGTACCTCAACGGCGGCCCGGGCGCGCCGGCCTTTGTCTGGGCCCACCCGCGTCACGTGGACCGCTTCTGGCAGCCGCTGTCCGGCTGGCTGGGCCACGCCGCGCCCTTCCAGTTCACGCCGAACTACACCCCCGCGCCGGGCATCGGCCGCTACATCTGCGGCACGCCGGCCATCCTGTCCACGGCGGCACTGGAATGCGGCGTCGACGTCTTCCTGGCCAGCGAGCCCATGGGTGGCATGCCGGCGCTGCGCAAGAAGTCCATCGCGCTGACCGAGCTCTTCATCGAGCTGGTCGAGGCCCGCTGCGGCGTCAAGGCCCAGGGCGAGTTCAGCGACCTCGGCGTGCGCCTGGCCTCCCCGCGTGACGCCGCCCGCCGCGGCAGCCAGGTCTGCCTGAGCCTCGAGGCCCCGCTGCACGAGGCCGGCTATGCCGTGATCCAGGCCCTGATCGCCCGCGGCGTGATCGGCGACTTCCGCGCCGGCGATCCGAGCCGCCTGGCCGAGGTCCCGCACATCCTGCGCTTCGGCTTCACGCCGCTGTACCTCGGCTTCACCGAAGTCTTCGACGCCGTCGAGCACCTGCGCCAGGTCCTGGCCAGCGGTGAATGGAAGCAGTCCCAGTTCAACCAGAAAGCGGCCGTGACATGAGTTGCCCCCACCACCCCACGCCCGACAGCAGCAATGCCAGCAGCCAAGCCAGCACCCCGACCGGCGCCGGCGAATCCATCGTCCGCGAGGAAGGCGCGCAGCTCGACTTCTCGAAGGACATGAGCTATGGCGACTACCTGAAGCTCGACCAGGTGCTCTCGGCGCAGCATCCGCTTTCGCCCGACCACAACGAGATGCTCTTCATCGTCCAGCACCAGACCTCGGAGCTGTGGATGAAGCTGATGCTGCACGAGCTGCAGGCCGCCGTGCGCTGCGTGCACGAGGACGCCCTGCCGGAGGCCTTCAAGATGCTGGCCCGGGTCTCGCGGGTGATGGAGCAGCTCGTCCATGCCTGGGACGTGCTGGCGACCATGACCCCGCCCGAGTACTCGGCGATCCGGCCGTATCTCTCCAACAGCAGCGGCTTCCAGAGCTGGCAGTACCGCCAGATCGAATTCATGATGGGCAACAAGAACGCCGCCATGCTGCGCCCGCACGCGCACCGGCAGGACCTGCTGGCGGCGGTCGAGGCGGCCTACCGCGCGCCCTCGCTGTATGACGAGGTGCTGCGCCTGATGGCCCGGCGCGGCATCGACGTCCCCGAAAGCCACACCGCACGCGACTGGACGCAGCCCTACGCCGCCAGCGAGGCCGTCAAGGCCGCCTGGCTGCAGGTCTACCGCGACCCGAAGGCGCACTGGGACCTCTACCAGATGGGCGAGGAGCTGGTCGACATGGAGGATGCCTTCCGCCTCTGGCGCTTCCGCCACGTGACGACCGTGGAGCGCGTGATCGGCTTCAAGCGCGGCACGGGCGGGACCGGCGGCGTGAGCTATCTGCGCAAGATGCTGGACACCGTGCTCTTCCCCGAGCTCTGGGCGCTGCGCACGGAGCTGTGACGCCCCGGTGATGCGGCACGCCCCGGGCGCCATTCGCCGCCCGGGCTTGCCACTGATCCGCCCGGCTTGCCATTCGCCGCATCGGCCGGGCACCCCGGCCGCCCGCGCGGCACAGTGCGCTCATCCCCCAAGGAAGGAGCGCACCATGAAGAACAAGTCCCTGCCCCTGCTGATCAGCATCACCATGACCGTCGCCGGCCTCGTGAGCGGCCTGACGGCCCGCCCGGCCGAGGCGGCCACGCCCGCCGCCGCTGCCTCCAGTGCCACGGAGTCGGCCCCGGCCGCCCTGCGCCTCACGGTGCGCGGCGAAGGCAAGCCGCTGCTGATGATTCCCGGCCTCAACAGCGCCGCCAGCGTCTGGGACGAGACCTGCGAGCGCCTGCAGCCCGGCGTGCGCTGCCTGATGGTCCAGCTGCCGGGCTTCGCCGGTCAGCCGGCCAGTGAGGCCTTCTCGGCGCAGTTTCTCGAGACCAGCAAGGCGCAGCTGATGGCGCTGCTGCGCCGGGAGGCACCGCAGGGGGCCACCGTCGTCGGCCACAGCCTGGGCGGCGCGCTGGCCCTCATGATGGCCAGCGAGGCCGACACGCCGGTCAAGCGCCTGGTCATCGTCGACAGTCTGCCCTTCTTTGCCGGCATCCAGAATCCCGCCGCCACGACGGACAGCGTCCGCCCCATGGCCGAGGCCATGCGCGCCGGCATGCAGCAGCCCTCGACGCCGGAACAGCTGCGTGCCCAGCTGGCGCCCATGGCCGCCACCATGGCGCATGCCCCGGAGCGCGTCGAGACAATCGTGCAGTGGGGCCTGCAGAGCGACCGCAAGACGACGGCGAACGCCATGTACGAGCTCTGGACGCAGGACCTGCGCCCGCAGCTGCCGCGCATCCAGGTGCCGACGACCGTACTCGGATCTTGGGCCGCCTATGCCCGCATGGGCAGCACCGAGGCCAGCACCCGCGCCATCTTCGAGCGCCAGTACCAGGGCCTGGCGCAGCTGGATCTGCGCATGAGCGCGGCCGGCTACCACTTCCTGATGTGGGACGACGCCGCCCTCGTGACGAGCGCCCTGCAGCAGGCCCTGCGCTGAGGTCCGGGCGCCCCCGCCCCTCGCGGCGGGTGGATCCGCGAAGGGCGCTTCGCCCCTGACGAACCCTGACGAACGGACGGGATCTGGCATATCTCTAGAATGCAGGGCTTTGATGGCGCGCAAGATCTGGGCGCCATCGCCCTGTTTTTTGCGCCCTCAAGGGCCGGCCCATGACGCCGGCCCCGCCCTTCGGAGACCGCCATGGACACCCGCACTTCCGAGATCAGCCTGCGCATCGCGCGCGTTCGAGACGAGCTTCGCGCCGCCGGCGCCCACGCCCTGCTGGTGCCCTCGGCCGACCCGCATCTCTCCGAGTACCTGCCGGAGCGCTGGCAGGCGCGCCAATGGCTGTCGGGCTTCACCGGCTCGGTCGCCACGCTGGTGATCGGCCTGGACCGCGCCGCGCTGTTCGCGGACAGCCGCTATTGGACGCAGGCGGAGGTCGAGCTCGCCGGGACCGGCATCGAGCTGGTCAAGGTCATGAGCGCGGTCTCGCCCGACTTCATGCACTGGATCGCCAATGCCCTGCAACCCGGCCAGACGCTGGCGGTGGACGGCCAGGTGCTGGGCCTGGGCCTGGCGCACCAGATCCGCACGGTGCTGGGCGCCAAGGGGCTGCAGCTCGCCACGGGCCGGGACCTCCTCCAGGCCGTGTGGCCGGACCGCCCGGGCCTGCCCACGGCCCCCGTCTACGAGCACGCCGCACCGCAGGCCACCGTGAGCCGCGCCGCCAAGCTGGCGGACGTGCGTGCCGCCATGGCCCGCCACGGCGCCAGCCACCACTTCATCTCCAGCGTCGATGACGTGGCCTGGCTCTTCAATCTGCGCGGCAGCGACGTGGAGTGCAACCCCGTCTTCATCGCCCATGCGCTGCTGGAGGCCTCGCAGGCCACGATCTTCCTGGCCGAAGGCAAGATCCCGGCCGACATCGCCGCCCGCCTGGCGGCCGATGGCGTGCAGCTGCGCCGCTACGAGGACGCCGCTGGCGCCCTGGGCGCCCTGCCGGCTGGCGCCGTCGTGCTGATGGACCCGCGCCGCGTGACGCTGGGCCTGCGCGAGGCCGTGCCCGCCGCCTGCCCGGTGGTCGAGGCCATCAACCCCAGCACGCTCTTCAAGAGCCGCAAGACCGAGGCCGAGGCTGCCTTCGTGCGTGAGTGCATGGAGCAGGACGGCGCTGCCATGTGCGAGTTCTACGCCTGGTTCGAGCAGGCCCTGGGCCGCGAGCGCATCACCGAGCTCACCATCGACGAGCGCCTGAGCGCCGAGCGCGCCAAGCGCCCGGGCTTCGTGGGCCTGAGCTTCTCCACCATCGCCGGCTTCAACGCCAACGGCGCCCTGCCCCATTACCGCGCCACGCCCGCGGCCCACGCCGTGGTCGAGGGCAACGGCCTGCTGCTGATCGACTCCGGCGGCCAGTATCTGGGCGGCACCACCGACATCACCCGCGTCTGGCCCATCGGCGAGGTGAGCGCGGCACAGAAGCGCGACTACACCCTCGTGCTCAAGGGCACCATCGCCCTCTCGCGCACCGCCTTCCCGCGCGGCACGCTGGGCCCGATGCTCGACGCCATCGCGCGCGCACCGCTATGGGCGCAGGGCCTCGACTACGGCCACGGCACCGGCCACGGCGTGGGCTACTTCATGAACGTGCACGAGGGCCCGCAGAACATCTCCAAGGCCATGCCCGATCCGAACATGGCCATGGAAGTGGGCATGATCACCTCCATCGAGCCGGGCCTCTACCGCCCGGGCCAGTGGGGCGTGCGCATCGAGAATCTGGTGCTGAACGTGCCACTGCGCACGCCGGAGAACGGCGCCTTCGGCGAGATGCTGGCCTTCGAGACGTTGACGCTGTGCCCCATCGACACGCGCTGCATCGAGCCCGGCCTGCTCAACGCCGAAGAGACGGATTGGCTCAACCGCTACCACGCCGAAGTGCGCCGCCGCCTGAGCCCGCTCGTGCAGGGCCCGGCCCTGGCCTGGCTGATGACCCGCACCGAGCCGATCTGACGGCTGCGGCCTGTCCCCTGAGCACGCGACCCACGGGTCGCGTTTTTCATGGCCCGACGGCACGGCCCTGGCTGGAAGCCCCAGGGGCGATGGCCTAGATTTGTAGGGCTCCTGCATGAGCCCACGCAGGAAGGGAGCCCGTCATGACCACCCAGTCCCTGCACACCTTCTCCGACAGCGGTCTGCACACGGCGCTGCTCGTCGCCCTGCTGCTCCTGGCCGTGGCCGGCATCGTCGATGCCGTGTTCTTCACGCCGGACGGCCAGACGCCCGTGATCTGGCGCCTGGAGACGGTCGTGGTGGAAGGCAAGTCCGCGCCGCGCTGAAGGGCGACGCCGCCGCGCTCACATCTGCCGGAACAGGTGCAGGTAGCTGCGGCTGACCGGCAGGATCTCGCTGCGCTTCTTCAGATGCAGGTCGGCAGTCTCGTTGGGCCCGCGGGTCACGTGGCTGATCGCGTGCAGATTGACCACGACGGAGCGGTGCACCTGCACGAAATGCTGGGGATCCAGCTGCTCGATAAGCTCGCGGATCGGCGTGCGGATGAGCGCCTCGCCTTCGTCCCAGACCACCAGCGTGTACTTCTCGTCGGAGCGCATGAAGAGGATCTGGTCGACGGGGATCAGGCGCAGCGTGCTCCCCACCGAGGCCCGGATCCACTGCAGATAGCCCCCGCCCGGCGCGACCGAACGGCCGCCGCTGCCCGGCGCCTGGGCGTCCTGGGCCAGGCGCTGCGCCAGCTGCTCGATCATCGCCCCCAGGCCCTCCGCGCCCCCCGCCGGCAGCTGCCCCGCGCGTTGCTGGCGCAGGCGCTCCTGCAGCCGCTCGACGGTGTCCTCCAGCCGGGCCGGGTCGACGGGCTTGACCACGTAGTCCAGCGCCCCCTGCTCGAAGGCCTGGACCGCGTACTGCTCGTAGGCGGTGACGAAGACCAGCTGGGCGCGCCGCCCGATCTGGCGCGCCGCCTCGACCCCGTTCACGCCCGGCATGTGGACGTCCAGGAAGACGATGTCGGGCGTGTGGATCTCGAACAGCTCGACGGCCTCGCGGCCGTTGCGTGCCGTGGCGACGATCTCCAGCGAGGGCCACAGCGGGGCGAGCGCGCGGCTGAGGCTCTCCCGCAGCAGGGGTTCGTCGTCGGCGATGAGGGCGGTGGCGGCAATCATGGGTTGAACTGGATCTGGGCGCGCAGGCCGTGGGGCTGATTTTCGGCCAAATCCAGCGAGGCCGTCGGGCCGTAGAAGACCTGCAGCCGCTCCCGGAGGTTGCGCAAACCGGTGCCCTTGCCCATGGACTGCGCCAGCCCCACGCCCGTGTCGCTGACCCACAGCGCGACGCGCGCCCCCTGGCGCTCACCGCCAATCACGATGCCACCGCCCTCCTCGCTGGGGTCGATGCCATGGCGCACGGCGTTCTCCACCAGCGTCAGCAACGCCATCGGCGGGAAGCGCAGGCTGTGCAGCTCGGCGGGCACGTCGAGGGTGAAGCGCAGGCGGTCCGGCATGCGCAGATGCATCAGGTCCAGGTAGGCGCGCACGAGCCCGAGCTCGTCGCCCAGCGTGGCCAGCTCATCGTGCAGGCGCGGCATCGCGGCTCGCAGGTAAGCGATGAGGCTGTGCAGCACCGGAGCGGCCTGTGGCGAGCCGGTCTCGACCAACGCGCGCACATTGGCCAGCGTGTTGAAGAGGAAATGCGGCTCGACCTGGGCCTGCAGCAGGCGCAGCCGCACGTCCAGCGCCTGCCGCTCCAGCTCGCTGCGCTCCAGCTCGAAGCGCAGGGCCTGCGAGCGCGCCTCGGCGTCGCGCTGTCGGTACAGCGCCCCCAATGCGATCAGCGGCCCGAGCAGCAGCCCGGAGCCGACGATCCACTGGAAGCCAAGGATGCGGCCCTCGCTCTGCAGCAGGCGGTCGACGTCCCCGCCGACGGCGGCCAGGTAGACGATGGCCGTCCCCACCGGCACCGCCAGCACCACCACCATCACCTGCAGCAGCCAGCGCTCGATCCAGCGCGGCAGGCGCCGCGGCCACTGCCCGGCAGCCAGAAAGGCGATCAGCGCCAGGATGGCGACGAACAGCGTCCGGCCGAGCAGGACGGGGAACGGCGTGATGAAGATGGAGTTGAGAAAGCCCGCCGCCACGCCGCCCAGGGCCAGGGCGACGCCCACGCGGCGCGGATTCAGCTCAGAGAAGAACGCACGGCGCGCCTCGGCATGGCTGGGCATGGGCAGGGGGGACGTCTTCTCCGATCGCATGGGGCGAGACGATAGCCGCCCGCCCCGCCCTCACCAAGCCGCCAGGCCCAATCAGGCGATGAGTGACGGTATGGCGACTCTGAACGGCGCCTCGTCGCCACGCCGGGGAAGCGCCTCGCCGATGCGGCCCGATGCGCCCCTCGCTCGGCGCATCCGTCGGGCGTGACGCCGACTCCGGCACGGCGCGGCCGGTGCCCGCGCCTCGGGATCGTGCCGCTCAGGCCACGAGCATGCCGTAGGGCCGCTGCAGCGATTTGGTGGTGACCGCGCGCTGGCCCTCCTTCACCGCATGGCGAAGGGCCTCGGCCGGCGAGGGCCAGCCATAGCCCCCCGCCATGTTCTCGTCGCGGAACACCTCCTGGCGAGGCCGCCCCTGCTCCATTCGCATCACCACGACGGCCGCCACATAGCCGTAGGCGCGCGCGCGTTCGATGGCACCGGCATAGATCCGGTAGTTCCCGTAATCGACTTCCTTGAAATGCATGACCCGCTCCGTCACAGCCCAGGTGTCGGGCCGCGGATGCGACTGTCCTCGCTTGGGGGGCCGAGAAGGCGGGCTCTTTCGGGGGCCCCCAAAGGAGGGAGGCCGAGGGACGCTGCGCGATGCCTGCCGACACCGGCGTGCGGGCTCTGCGGCCGAGCGGGGGATCTCGAAAATGGCCCAGCCGACAGACTCCGACGCCGCCATTTCGGCCTCCAGGCGCGCGATGCCGAAGCGGAGCAATCGGAAACGAAAAAGCCCGCAGGAAGCGGGCTTTTCAGTCCTTGCTGGGCAAGGCGTCTTGGCGGAGAGGGGGGGATTCGAACCCCCGGTACGGGAAACCGTACGCCTGATTTCGAGTCAGGTACATTCAACCACTCTGCCACCTCTCCTGATTCGGTGCTCGCGTGGTTGTTAGCGAGTAAGCCAGCTAGTATAGCGTCAATTTTCCCTCCGCCAAGCAAATCAAGCCCCGCGGAGGAAAAATTTGCAGCCTCAGCCAACCATCATCTGGCCATCAGCCCTTCAGGACCGCCAGCCCACCCAGGTACGGCCGCAGCGCCTCGGGCACCGTGATGCTGCCGTCGGCGTTCTGGTAGTTCTCCAGCACGGCGACCAGCGTGCGGCCCACGGCCAGACCGGAGCCGTTCAGCGTGTGGACCAGCTCGTTCTTGCCCTGCGCGTTCTTGAAGCGGGCCTGCATGCGGCGGGCCTGGAAGGCCTCGCAGTTCGAGCAGGAACTGATCTCGCGGTAGACGCCCTGTGCCGGCACCCACACCTCCAGGTCGAAGGTCTTGCTGGCACCGAAGCCCATGTCGCCCGTACACAGGCTCATCACGCGGTACGGCAGGCCCAGCTTCTGCAGGATGGCCTCGGCATGGCCCACCATCTCGTCCAGCGCCTCGTAGCTCTTTTCGGGATGGACGATCTGCACCATCTCGACCTTGTCGAACTGGTGCTGGCGGATCAGGCCGCGGGTGTCACGGCCGGCGCTGCCCGCCTCCGAGCGGAAGCAGGGGCTGTGGGCGGTCAGCTTGATGGGCAGCTGCGCGGCGTCCAGCACCTGCTCGCGCACGGTGTTGGTCAGCGAGATCTCCGAGGTGGAGATCAGGTATTGCTCCGCGGCTTCGTCGTCACCGCCGCGCAGCACCCAGAACATGTCTTCCTTGAACTTGGGCAGCTGCCCCGTGCCCTCGAGCACCTCGCGGTTGACGATGTAGGGCGTGTAGCACTCGGTGTAGCCGTGCTCGCTGGTCTGCACGTCGAGCATGAACTGCGCCAGCGCGCGATGCAGACGGGCCGCCGGGCCTTTCAGGAAGGTGAAGCGCGAGCCACTCAGCTTGGCGCCGGTCTCGAAGTCCAGGCCCAGGGGCGCGCCCAGGTCCACATGGTCCTTCAGCTCGAAGTCGAAGGTCTTGGGCGTGCCCCAGCGGCGCACTTCCACGTTGCCCGTCTCGTCCGCGCCGGCAGGCACCGACTCATGCGGCAGGTTGGGCACGCTCATCAGCATGGCGTGCAGCTCCTGCTGGATGGCGTCCAGGCGCTCCGCGCCGGCCTTCAGCTCGTCGCCGATGCCGCCCACCTCGGCCATCTCGGCGGAGGCGTCCTCGCCCTTGCCCTTCTTCATGCCGATCTGCTTGGACAGCGCATTGCGGCGCGCCTGCAGCTCCTCGGTGCGGGTCTGCACGGCCTTGCGTTCGGCCTCCAGGGCCTTGAAGCGTTCGACATCCAGGAAGGTCTGGGGATTCTTGCGGCTCTGCAGACGCGCGATCACGGCGTCCAGGTCCTTGCGCAGCAGGGTCAGGTCAAGCATGGGGGTCCTCGTCTCAGGGAGGGAATTCTAGGCAGCGGGCCGGCCGACGTGGCCGCGCCCGCGCGAAATGTGGCCGTGTGGCCGTCAGCGAGCGGCCAGCGTCAAGATCGGGACGCGGCGTGCTCGGCCATGGACTTGTCGCCCAGGCCCAGCGGCAGGGGGAAGCGCACGTACTCCTCGACGCCCGGCAGGCTGCGCACGGTGGTCGCCCCCAGCGCACGTAGGCGGGCGATCACGGCCTGCACCAGCACGTCGGGCGCCGAGGCGCCGGCCGTCAGGCCCACGCACTGGCGGTCCTCGAACCAGGCCGCCTGCAGATCCTCGGCTGCGTCGACCATGTAGGCCGGCGTGCCCAGGCGCTCGGCGAGCTCACGCAGGCGGTTGCTGTTGGAGCTGGTGGGGCTGCCCACGACGATCACCACATCGACCTGCGGCGCCAGCAGCTTGACGGCATCCTGGCGGTTCTGGGTGGCGTAGCAGATGTCCTGCTTCTTGGGTTCGCGCACCTGCGGGAAGTGCTGCTTCACGGCGGCCAGGATCTCGGCGGCGTCGTCCACGCTGAGCGTCGTCTGGGTCACCACCGCGAGGCGGCTCGGGTCCTTCACGCGGACGTGCGGCACGTCGCCGGCCTCCTCCACGAGGTAGATGCCATCGCTCAGCTGGCCCATGGTGCCCTCGACCTCGGGGTGCCCCTTGTGGCCGATCATGATGAACTCATAGCCCTCGCGATGGAGCTTGGCCACCTCGACGTGCACCTTGGTGACCAGCGGGCAGGTCGCGTCATAGACCTGGAAGCCGCGCTGTGCCGCCTCCTGGCGCACGGCCTGGCTCACGCCGTGGGCGCTGAAGATCAGCGTCGCGCCGGGCGGCACGTCGGCCAGATCCTCGATGAAGATCGCGCCCTTGGCCTTGAGGTCGTTGACGACAAAGGTGTTGTGCACGATCTCGTGGCGCACGTAGATCGGCGCCCCGAACTTCTGCAGCGCACGCTCCACGATCTCGATGGCCCGGTCCACGCCGGCACAGAAGCCACGAGGCTCGGCCAGCAGCACCTCGCCCAGGGTACGGACGTCCTGTTCAGCCATCACAGCACCCCGATGATCTGGACTTCGAAGCTCACCGGCTGGCCGGCCAGCGGGTGGTTGAAGTCGAAGAGCAGCCAGTCCTCGCCGACCTCGCGCACCAGGCCGGCGTAGCGGCCGGTGCCGTCCGGCGTGGGGAACTCGACGACATCACCGACGGAATAGGTCTGGTCCGGGTCGCCCAGCTCCTCCAGCAGCGCGCGCTTGACGCGCTGCAGCATCTCCGGATTGCGTTCGCCGAAGGCTTCGCCCGCGGCCAGCTCGAAGCGGGTATGGGCCCCTTCGGCCAGCCCGACCAGGCGTGCCTCGATGGCCGGCGCCAGCTGGCCGGCGCCCAGGGACAGGGTGGCCGGCTTGTCGTCAAAGGTATTGACGATGTCAGCGCCGTCCGGACCGGCGAGGCGGTAGTGAAGGGTTAAAAACGACCCTTGTTGGATGAGGTTCATGCTGTCCCGGCGCCCAGGCCGGTTTCTTTGTCGCTGGGGCGGATTTTAGGCTGGACGACAATGCCGCCCCGCGCTTGCCGACATTCCGCTCCATTCCATTGGCCACACCCTTGGCCTAACGCAAGCCGGATCCCCCATGCTGCATGACCTGCCCGCCTCCGCACGCCCCCGTGAAAAGCTGCTCGCCCGGGGGCCTTCCGCCCTCGGCGACGCCGAGCTGCTGGCCCTGCTGCTCGGGACCGGGCTCAGGGGCAAGCCGGTCCTGACGCTGTCGCAGGAGCTCCTCGACCACTTTGGCGGCCTCGCGGGCCTGATGCAGGCGAGCCACGAGGACATGCGCAGTGCCCGGGGCCTGGGTCCCGCCCGCCGTGCCAAACTTGCGGCCGTGCTGGAAATTGCCCGGCGCACCCTGCAGTCGCGTTTGCAGCGCAGTGCCAGCTTCGACGCCCCCGAGGCCGTCAAGGCCTATCTGCAGCTGCAACTCGCCCACCTCGACCACGAAGCCTTCGCCGTGCTCTTTCTGGATGCCCAGCATCGCCTCATCCGCATGGAAACTCTCTTTCACGGCACCCTCACCCAGACCAGCGTCTACCCCCGCGAGATCGTCAAGCACGCGCTCGCGCTGGGGGCCGCCGCGGTGATCCTGGCCCACAACCACCCCTCCGGCGTCGCCGAGCCCTCCCGGGCGGACGAGCTACTCACCCAGCGCCTGATGCAGTCGCTGTCTCTGGTGGAAGTGCGGGTGCTGGACCACATCGTCGTGGCCGCGGGGCACAGCGTGTCCATGGCGGAGCGCGGGCTCATCTGACATGCGACGCAAACCCGACACCCCCGCCCTGCGCAGCCTGCAGGACCTCGGCCAGATGCACCAGGAGTTGCAGCGGCGCCAGCGCGAGGAGGAAGCCCGCCGCGAACGCGAGGCCGCCCAGCGACGCCTGATGGAGCGCGAAGCGCGCATCTTCGAGCTGAGCGTGGGCCCGGTCACACCGCTGCCCGACACCGGCCGGGTGCTCCTCACGGGCGCCCCGCCGCTGCCCGAGCCGCGGCAGCGCGAGCTCGACGAGCAGGCCGTCCTGCGGCAGGCCCTCTCCGATGACTTCGATGTCGAGTCCCTCCTCGAGACCGACGAGACGCTGTCCTTCCGCCGCCCCGAGGTCAGCCTGGAGGTCGTGCGCAAGCTCCGCCGGGGGCATTGGGCCCTGCAGGCGCAGATCGACCTGCATGGCCTGCGGCGCGATCAGGCCCGCGAGGCCATCGGCACCTTCATCCACGACAGCGCGCGGCGTGGCATGCGCTGCGTGCGGGTGGTCCATGGCAAGGGCAACGGCTCCCCCGGGCGCGAACCCGTGCTCAAGACCCGCGTGCGGCGCTGGCTCGTGCAGAAGCAGGAAGTGCTGGCCTTCGTCCAGGCCCGCCCGAGCGACGGCGGCGCGGGCGCGCTGATGGTGCTGCTCAACAGCCCTTGAGCCGCCGGAGCAAACCCGCCAAGCATCCGGGCCTCAGCTGAACGCCAGCTTGCAGCACAGGGTCTGTGATTCGCTCACGACAGTCCGGCTTCGCGGCGCATTCCCGATTGACGCCCCAGCAGCCACCTCGTTAGTCTGGCCCTGCGGCACACACCAACGGGCGACTCCCGGCGGTCCGTCAGGCAGGCGCCCGGGACGGTGTCACCGTGTAGTTCTCATTCAACAGACAGCCATGAGAGGACCGCACATGAGCGACTTGCATTCACTCGAGCTTCCGAAACGAAGCGCCAAGGGCATCGGCCTGGTCATCGTGACCCATGTGGTCATCGTCTGGGGATTGGCCGCCGGCCTGAGCACGCACTTCACCAAGAAGGCAACGCCGCCGGTCACGCTCATCGAGATGCCCGACAAGCCCCGCACGGTGGAGCCCCCGCCACCGGTGACGCGCGACGTGGACTTCAGGCCGGTGATCACGCCGGTGGTGGCGCCGCACGACATCACGATCGATCTGCCCGTCTCGCCCATCACGGTGGATCCCACGAGCAGCAGCAAGCCAGTGGAAGGTGCCGGCACCGGCGGCATGGCCGGCACCGGGAGCATCCCGGGCACCCGGGGCGACGGCGTCACGCCGCCGGCCGGCCCGCTGCGAGCCGAGGCCGTCTGCGACGTCATGAGCATGCCCGAGGTCCCGGCGGTGAACTGGAGCGGCCGCGCCAGCTTCCGTGTGCAGGCCCACCTGGTGGCAGGCCGCGTGGCGGAGGTGCAGTTCCTCCAGGTCACCGGCGGCATGGACGCTCGCAGCCGCCGCGCCCTGCAGAACGCCGTCCAGACCGCCCTGGCGGCCTACCAGTGCCGCGGCAGCCAGGCCTTCGAGCAGGAGTTCGTGTTCAACATCCAGTAAGCCGACGCTGACCCACGGATGAACGGACGCCGAGGCGGGCTCGCCCCCTCGGCGTCCTCTTTTCATGGAATTCGTCGTTCAAACCCCGGCGCCGTGGCGGGCCGGGCAATGCTCAGCCGCCGATGTTGCGCATCCAGTCCGCGGTGCCCATGAAGGCCTCGTCCAGGCGGGTCTGCAGGGAGGGGTCGAGGGCCAACTCCGTCATGGCCTGACGCATGCAGGCCATCCACTGGTCCCGCTCACGAATGCCGATGCGGAAGGGCATGTGGCGCGCACGCAGCCGCGGGTGGCCGAAACGCTCGATGAAATGGTCGGGGCCGCCCAGCCAGCCGCACAGGAACCAGAACAGCTTGTCCCGGGAGCCGGCCATGTCGGTGGGATGCAGGGCCCGCAGCTCGGCGTAGGCCGGCTCGAGGTCCATGAGATCGTAGAAGCGATCCACCAGGGCTCGCACGGCATCTTCGCCGCCGACCCATTCATAGGCGCTGCGGGGCGCCGCCTTGTTGTCAGCCTGGTCTGTCATGCCGCCAGCTTAGCAGCGGGGCAACGGGCCAGCACCACGGCAGCTCTGCGTGGGACGGCGCCGCGACGGCGATAGCCTCAGCTCAGCAGCCGGTTGGCGAGCGCCTTGATGGATTGCGCTGCGTCGCTGCCGGGGAAGTTTTCGAGCAGCAGCTGCCGCTTGAGCACCGCCTGGCGCACGGCGACGTCGGCCTTCACCTCCCCCAGCAACTCCAGCTTGAAGCCCTGGCCGGGCGCTCCGCTGACGAAGCGCTGCAGCACCTGCTGCAACTGGCCGCAGATCAGTTTGCCCTCGCCCGGCCGCGAGGCCTGGTTGAGCACCAGACCGACATGCCGGCGGTCCTGCTGGGTCGCCAGCACCTTGATCGTGGCGTAGGCATCGGTCAGCGAGGTCGGTTCGGGCGTGGCCACCACCAGCACGTCCGTGGCGAGCGACACCGAATAGAGCACGACGTCGGAGATGCCCGCGCCGGTGTCGAGCAGGACCCAGTCGAAGCGGGGCTTCACCAGCTCGATGATGTGCAGGAGCTTCTCGCGGACCTCGGGCGTGAGCCGGGAATACTCGACCATGCCCGAGCCGGCGAGCAGCACGTGGAAGCCGCCCGGGGCCGGCAGGATGGCCTGCTCGAGCGTGGCCTTCTCGGTGAAGACGTCATGCAGCGTGATCTTGGGATGCAGGTTCAGCACCACGTCCAGATTGGCCAGGCCCAGATCGGCGTCCAGCACGAGCACGCGCTGGCCTCGGGCGGCCAGCGCGGCGGCCAGGTTGGCAGTCACGAAGGTCTTGCCGACGCCGCCCTTGCCGCTGGTGACGGCCAGGGTCCGGGCGCCAACACGGCTGGACCGGGAGGGAGATGCAGCAGGCGCTGGGGTGGTACTCATTCGCTTTCCTGTTGCGTTAGGGCAAACAACATGCTTTTCTCGTCGGCGCTGACCAGAGAGTCGGGCTGGGCCTCCAGGCAGGCGCGGTTGCGCCCCTCGGCCTTGGCCCGGTAGAGCTGCCGGTCTGCGCGCTCCATCCACAGCAGCGCCGAGGACCGCACCCACTGCGGGGCGAAGGCGCCGCCGAGGCTGACCGTGATGTTGAGCGACAGCGCCGGCGTGGCCTGGATCGGCAAGGCCTCCACCTGCTCGCGGATGCGCTCTGCCACCGTGACGCCGAAGGTCGCCGGGCAGTTCGGCAGGATGATGGCGAACTCCTCGCCACCCACGCGAGCCACCGTGTCCATGGGGCGCACCGTCTGCATGAGCGCCTTGGCCACGGCCTGGATCACCTGGTCGCCAGCGGCATGGCCGTGGGTGTCGTTGACGGATTTGAAGTGATCGATGTCCAGGATCAGCAGCAGCGCCGGCTCGCCGGAACGGGCGACGCGATCGACCTCCCGCGACATCGCCATCTCGAAGCTGCGGCGATTGACCAGACCGGTGAGCGCGTCCTTGCTGGAGAGATCGCACAAGGCGTCCACCACGGCCTGCAGCCAGGCGGCGCTGTGGGGCTCGGTGTCCGGCAGCATGGCGCCGGCCTGCTGCAGCAATTGCAGCGCGGGCTCCAGGCGCAGGTCCTGGACGTCGATGAGTGTGCGGCTTGAACTGGAAGGCAAGAGCGTCCCCTGAGGATGCCAGGGCAGTCTAGCAGCGCCCAAGTGCGCAAACTGGCACGAAATGACCAGTTCTCCCCGCCTAGTTTTTACATTCTTGCCACGGCAGGCTCACAGATACTGGAAAACACCCGAGAATCGACTCGACAGGGCCCTCAGAAGCCCGTGCCGACAAACCAGGAGCAGCGAGCAATATCCATGCGGCCCACCCTGCCAGCGTCCCCCGTTGCCGAGTCCGTGGACCACGAGTTCAGTTTCAGTCGCAGCGATTTCGATCGGGTGCGTCAGCTGATCTACCAGCATGCAGGGATCAGCCTGCACGATGGCAAGCACGCCATGGTCTACAGCCGCTTGTCCCGCCGCCTGCGCGACACCGGCCACACCTCCTTCGCCAACTACCTGCAGTGGCTGGAGTCCACCACCGGCGCGCAGAGCGAGCAGGAATGGCAGGAGTTCGTCAATTGCCTGACGACCAACCTGACCTCCTTCTTCCGGGAAGAGCACCACTTCCACGCGCTCATGGACGACCTCAAGCCGCTGGCTGGCAAGCCCGTGCGCATCTGGTGCTGCGCCGCCTCCACGGGCGAGGAGCCCTACTCCATCGCCATGACCTGCGCCGAGGCCCTCGGCAGCAACGCGCAGGTGCAGATCGTCGCCAGCGACATCGACACCAACGTGCTCAACACGGCACGCCGCGGCGTCTACAACGCCGACTCGCGCGGCTTGTCCCAGGCGCGCCTCAAGAACTTCTTCATGCGCGGCACGGGCGCCAACGAGGGCCGCATCCGCGTCAAGCCTGAGTTGCAGCGCTGGATCGACTTCAAGACACTGAATCTGATGAACGCGCAGTGGCAGCTGGGCGAGCCCTTCCAGATCGTCTTCTGCCGCAACGTGATGATCTATTTCGACGCCCCGACGCAGCGCAAGGTGCTGGAGCGCATCCACAAGGTGATGCGTCCGCAGGGCCTGCTCTTCGTCGGCCACTCCGAGAACTTCACCGAATCCAAGGACCTGTTCCGACTGCGCGGCAAGACCATCTACGAGCGCGTCTGAGCCGGGCACCGGCCCGCCCCTTCATCTTCCTGAGCCCTCTGGCCGAGACACCATCATGAGCACGCCCTCTCCCACTTCAGCCGTCAGTGCCCTGCAGGCCAGCGGCGTTGGCGCCGCGCGTGTGGCCCAGCTGAAAGCCGTGCCCCGCAAGCAGGGCGAGGCCTCCTTCTTCTTCTACGACGCGCACTTCAAGAACGCCGCGGTGAAGGTCCTGCCCGGCGAGTACTTCGTCGACACGGAAGACCTCCTGGTCATGACCACGCTGGGCTCCTGCATCGCGGCCTGCCTGTGGGACCGGCACGCACAGGTCGGCGGCATGAACCACTTCATGCTGCCGGAGGGCGCCGGGGACTCCGGGCGCTACGGCTCCTTCGCCATGGAACTGCTGATCAACGAGATGATGAAGCGCGGCGCCTCCAAGGGCCGCATGGAAGCCAAGATCTTCGGCGGCGGCGCCGTGATCAGCGGCATGAACACCATCAACGTCGGCGAGCGCAACACCAACTTCGTGCTGGACTACCTCAAGCTGGAGCGCATCCCCGTGGTCTCGAAGGACGTGATGGATGTCTACCCCCGCAAGGTCTGCTTCCTGCCCCACAGCGGCAAGGCCATGGTGAAGCGCCTGGCGCCCACCAACACCGACGCTCTGCTGCAGCAGGATCGTGCCGCCGCCCAGAAGGCCCAGCCCGTGGTCGCCACCGGCGGCTCCATCGACCTGTTCTGACGCGCAACGAGGGAGAGAGCAATGGCCAAGACCAAAGTCGTGGTGGTCGATGACTCCGCACTGGTGCGCAGCATCCTCACCGAAATCATCAACCGCCAGCCGGACATGGAATGCATTGGCGCGGCAGCCGACCCGCTCGCGGCCCGCGAGATGATCCGCAACCTCGATCCGGACGTGATCACGCTGGACGTCGAGATGCCCAAGATGGACGGGCTGGACTTCCTGTCCCGCCTCATGCGCCTGCGGCCGATGCCCGTGGTGATGGTGTCCACGCTGACCGAGCGCGGAGCCGAGGTGACGCTCAAGGCGCTCGAGTTGGGCGCGATCGACTTCGTGGCCAAGCCCAAGATCGGCGTGGCCGACGGCATCCGCCTGCTCGCCCAGGACATCACCGACAAGATCCGCGTGGCCTCCAAGGCCCACATCCGCCGCCACCATGCGCCCGCGCCCGCCGCTGCGCCCGGCGAGGCACCGGTCGCTCCCAAGCCTGTCACCATCGCCAACATCGGCCGGCTGTCGACGGAAAAGATCATCTTCATCGGCGCCTCCACCGGCGGCACCGAGGCCACCAAGGACGTGCTCGTCAACCTGCCGCCCGACAGCCCGGCCGTGGTCATCACGCAGCACATGCCGCCCGGCTTCACCAAGAGCTACGCCGCGCGGCTGGACGGCCTGTGCAAGATCCGCGTGAAGGAAGCACAGGACGGCGAGCGCATCCTGCCCGGCCACGGCTACATCGCCCCCGGCGGCATGCACCTGAGCGTCGAGCGCTCGGGCGCGAACTACATCGCCCGCGTGCAGGACGGCGAGCCCGTCAACCGGCACAAGCCGTCCGTCGAGGTGCTGTTCAACTCAGCGGCCCGCGTCGTCGGACCGAACGCCCTGGGCATCATGCTGACGGGCATGGGGGCGGACGGCGCGCGCGCCATGAAGGCCATGAAGGACGCCGGCTCCTACAACTTCGTGCAGGACGAGGCCACCTGCGTCGTCTTCGGGATGCCGCGCGAGGCCATCAATGCCGGTGCGGCCGACGAGATCCTGCCGCTGAACCAGATCGCGCCCCGCCTCATTGAGCGGCTGCGCAGCACCGCCGGCTTCTCGACCAACCGGGTGTGACCTTCGCCGCACCCGCGGCGTGCGGGAGCCGGGCGCCAACTTTGTCACGACCGGGCCCGTTTCGCATCAGGACGGGATCGGCGTCGTCGCCCTGTCATGGAGCCTCGCCACAGTGCCGGGCATGCCAGCGGCCCTTCCCCATCTGCGTCCGGTTCCCCCGGCCCTGCGCGTCCGCGATCTGATCGACGGCGAGCACTTGCGCACCCTGTTCCAGCCTATCGCCGCCCTCGACTGCAGCAGCATCCATGGCCATGAAGCCCTGGTCCGCGGTCCCGAGGGCTCACCCCTGGAATTTCCCGACGCCCTGTTCGAGGCCGGACGGCGCGAAGGCTTGAGCGTCGAGCTGGAGGTGCGCTGCGCCCTGCTGGCCATGCGCGACTGGGCCCAGGCGCGCCTGCCTGGCAAGCTCTTCATCAACATCTCGGCCGGGGCGCTGAGCCTGGCCCTGAGCGACCAGCATTGGCAGCGCGGCCTGGGGCTGTGCGAGCGCTACGGCATCACGCCGTCCGACATCGTCGTGGAGCTCACCGAGCACGAGCGCGTGCATGACATCGACAGCCTGCGCCGCGGCCTCGTCCGCCTGCGCCGCCTGGGCGTGGGCATCGCGCTGGACGATTTCGGGGATGGCCGCTCCAGCCTGCGCCTGTGGTCCGAGATCCAGCCCAATCTGGTCAAGATCGACAAGTACTTCACCCAGCACCTGCCGGCGCATGCCGAGAAGCTGCAGACCTTCCGCGCCCTGCTGCAGCTGGCCGAGACCTTCGGCGCGCAGCTCGTGGCCGAAGGCATCGAGCAGGCGGAGGAGCTGCGCGTGCTGCGCGATCTGGGCGTGTCCTACGGGCAGGGCTGGTTGCTGGGCCGTCCGAGCGAAGGCGGCGCGCGCGAGCTGCCCGCCGGTGCCCGCGCGGTGCTGGTCAGCGCCGACATCGCCGTGCTGCCCGAGCTGCGCCGCGCGGGTGGCCCGGGCATCACCGCGGAGCACCTGGCCCAGCAGCTGCCGGCCATCAGTCAGGCCACGACGCACGAGCAGCTCTACCGCTTCTTCAACGAGCACGAGGGCCAGCAGGCCGTCGCGGTGCTGGATGCGCAGGAGCAGCCGGTGGCCCTGGTCGATCGCAGCCAGTTCATCAATCGATGGGCCAAGCCCTTCTTCAACGACCTCTACGGCCGCCACGCCTGCACGCTGTTTGCCAACACCTCGCCGCTGACGGTCGATGCCCAGACCGGACTGGACGCGCTGACCCGCGTGCTCACCTCCGCCGATCAGCGCTACCTGCGCGAGGGCTTCATCATCACCCGCGAGGGTCGCTACCTGGGCCTCGGGACGGGCGAGCACCTGGTGCGCTCGGTGACCGAGGCGCGCATCGAGGCGGCCCGCCACGCGAATCCGCTCACCTTCCTGCCCGGCAACATCCCCATCAGCCAGCACATCGGGCGCCTGCTGAGCAGCGGGCGCAGCTTCGTCGCGGCCTACGCGGACCTCAACCACTTCAAGCCCTACAACGACCTCTATGGCTACTGGCGCGGGGACGAAATGATCCGCCTGGCGGCCCGCGTGATGAGCAGCCACTGCGACAGCCAGCGGGACTTCCTCGGCCACGTGGGCGGCGACGACTTCGTGATCCTGTTCCAGAGCGACGACTGGGAGGCGCGCTGCGAGCAGATCTGCGCGCGCTTCAACGAACTGGCCCGCGGCCTCTTCGACCCCGAGGCCCTCGCCGCCGGCGGCATCATGGCCGAGGACCGCCACGGCAATCTGCGCTTCCACCCCTGCACCACGATCAGCCTCGGCGTCGTGTGCATCAGCCCGGGCGCACTGCATCGCGCCGAGGACGTCGCCAGCGCAGCGGCCAATGCCAAGCGGCATGCCAAGCACTCGAAGCAGAGCGTTTACGTCATGGCCGCCTGACGAGTCCGGCGCCTCCAGGCCCGGCACGGTGTCAGCCTCACGCCGCCAGGAAGAGCTCCTGCAGATCGCTCAGGAAGTCGAAACCGCGCTCGGTGGCGGCGATGCGGGCGGCATCGGCCACCAGCAGGCCCTTCTCCCGCCCCTGCGCCATCGCCCGCGCGATGCTGGAAGGTGGCAGGCCGGTGCGCTCCAGGTACTGCTGCAGCGCCACGCCGTCCTTGAGCCGCAGGGCGTTGAGCATGAACTCGAAGGGCAGCTCGGCGCGCTTGACCTCATGCTCGTTGGACACCGCCCGGCCGGCGAGTGCCTCGCGCTGGTAGGCCGCCGGCTCGCGCCAGCGCACCTGGCGCAGCACCCGGTGCGGGAAGGAGAGCTTGCTGTGCGCGCCCGCACCGATGCCGAGGTAGTCCCCGAACTGCCAGTAGTTGAGGTTGTGGGCGCAGCGATGGCCCGCGCGGGCGTAGGCCGACACCTCGTAGCGCTCCAGGCCCAGCGCCCCCGTGCGCGCGGTGATGAGGTCCAGCATGTCACTGGCCAGATCGGCATCCGGCACCGGCGGTGGTTCCACCGCGAAGCGGGTGTTGGGCTCGATGGTCAGGTGATAGACGGACAGATGCGGCGGCCGGAACGCCAGCGCCTGGCTCAGGTCCTGATCCAGCTCGGCCAGGGTCTGGTCGGGCAGCGCGTACATCACGTCGATGTTGAAGGTCTCGAACACCTCCGCCGCCTCGGCCACCGCCGCACGGGACTGCGCGCCATCATGCACACGGCCCAGGCGCTTGAGCTTGGCATCGTCGAAGCTCTGCACGCCGATGGACAGCCGCGTCACCCCTGCCTCGCGGAAGCCCCGGAAGCGGTCCTTCTCGAAGGTGCCGGGATTGGCCTCCAGCGTGATCTCGCAGCCCGCCTCCAGGGGCAGGCGCGCTCGGATGTCGGAGATCAGCTCGGCGATCTGTTCGGGCGCGAAGAGGCTGGGCGTGCCGCCGCCGATGAAGATGCTGACGACAGGCCGGCCCCAGATCAGCGGCAGCGCGGCTTCCAGATCCGCCCGCAGCGCCGCCAGGTAGGCGCGCGCGGTGTCGACGGGCAGGCTGGCGCTGCCGCCTGCCTCTGCGCGCCATTCGTGCGAGTTGAAGTCGCAGTAAGGGCACTTGCGCAGGCACCAGGGCAGGTGGACGTACAGCGAGAGCGGCGGCAAGGCCGGCAGGCTCAGCGTGCCGGGACGCATCAGCTCGGCCAGCCGATCGGGATGGGACATGGTCAGACTCCTGGCGCCGCCCAGCGGCCGGCGTCCATCACATTCAAGACAGCTGCCAGACCTCGCGGAACTGCTGCAGCAGGCTGGCGGAGGCCAGCGCGCGGTGGCTCAGGCGATTCTTGGTGGCCGCATCCAGCTGGGCCACGGACTGGCCGAGGGCCGGGATGAACATCAGCGGATCGTAGCCAAAACCGCCCTCGCCGGCCGCCTCGCGGCGGATCTCGCCCTCCCAGCGGCCCATGGCGACCAGAGGCTCGGGGTCGTCAGCGCTGCGAACGGCCACGAGGGCGCAGACGAAGCGCGCGGTGAAGGGCGCCGCATGGCCACCCAGGGCCAGTTGCTCCAGCAGCACGCGGTTGTTGTCGGCATCGCTCTTGGGCTGGCCGAAGAGCGTGGCGTAGCGGGCCGAGAGCACGCCCGGCGCGCCGCCCAGGGCGTCGACGCTCAGGCCGGAGTCATCCGCCAGCGCCGGCAGGCCACTGGCCGCCGCGGCATGGCGGGCCTTGGCCAGGGCGTTCTCGATGAAGGTGTGGTGCGGTTCCTCGGCTTCCGCAATGCCCAGCTCGCCCTGCGTCACTAGCGCCAGCCCCACGGGTTGGAACAGCGCCTGCAGCTCCTTGAGCTTCTTGGCATTGTTGGAGGCCAGCACCAGCTTCATCGTCGCTTCCTCAAAAAAATGCTCAGCCCAGGCCCAGGGCTTGGCGCTGGGCGGCGAGCAGGTCGCGGATGCCCTTGTCGGCCAGGTCCATGAGCGCATTCATCTCGGCGCGGCTGAAGGCGGCGCCTTCCGCCGTGCCCTGCAGTTCCACGAAGCCACCGCTGCCGGTCATCACGACGTTCATGTCGGTGTCGCAGGCGGAGTCCTCGGTGTATTCCAGGTCCAGCAGCGGCGTGCCTTCCACGATGCCCACGGAGATCGCGGCGACGGCGTCCTTGATCGGCGAGCGCGAGATCTTGCTCTGCGCCAGCAGCCAGCTCACGGCGTCATGCGCTGCCACATAGGCGCCGGTGATGGCGGCCGTGCGGGTACCGCCATCCGCCTGGATCACGTCGCAGTCGAGGTGGATCGTGCGCTCGCCCAGCGCGGCGAGGTCAAAGACGCAGCGCAGCGAGCGCCCGATCAGGCGCTGGATCTCCTGCGTGCGGCCGCTTTGCTTGCCGCGCGCCGCTTCACGATCGCCGCGGGTGTGCGTGGCGCGAGGCAGCATGCCGTACTCGGCCGTCACCCAGCCCTCGCCGGAGCCCTTCTTGTGCGGCGGCACCCGTTCCTCGACAGACGCGGTGCACAGCACCTTGGTGTTGCCGAACTCGATGAGCACGGAGCCTTCGGCATAGCGGGTGTACTGGCGGGTGATGCGCACCGGGCGCAGCGCATCCGCGGCGCGCTCGTCGGCGCGTCGGAAAGTCGCGGTCATGGGGAAACCTTTCAGGCTTGTTTCTTGCCGGCGCGGCGGATCGCTTCCTGGATCTCGCGCACGCTGTTCTCGATCTCGGCTTCGCTCAGCTCGGCGCCGGCCTCGCCGCGCGCCTGGATGGTGGAGGCGAAGGAGTCTTCGTCCAGGCCTTCGGTGGAGATGGAGTCCAGGGCTTCCTGTTCGTCACCCTCCCATTCCACGGCCAGGGCGGTGACGTTGTCGCAGCGAGCGCCGCCATTGCGCAGCGCCTGCTCCACCAGTTCCGGCACGGCATCGGAAATGATGCGGGCCGACAGGTACTGGGCGATGCTCGTGTCTGCCACGGTGCTCCACAGGCCGTCAGAGCACAGCAGGATGCGGTCGCCAGCCTCGAGCGGGATGGGGCCGCAGATGTCCACCATCGGCTTGCCCGGGCTGCCCAGGCAGGTGAAGAGCACGTTGCGGTTGAAGCGCTCGCTGCCCTGGGCCGCATGGCGACCGAGGGCCTCCTGCAGCTCGCTGTAGGAGTGATCACGGGTGCGGGCCATCAACTCGCCATTGCGCAGCATGTACAGGCGGGAATCCCCGCAATGAGCCCAGTAGGCGACGCCTCGCTGCATCACGCAGGCCACGATGGTGGTCCGCGGCGTGTCCGGCAGGCCCTTTTCCTGGCTGTAGCGCAGCAGCTGCTGGTGGGCGATCTGGACGGCATCGTCCAGGAACTGCGTGGGGTTCTTCAGCACGGGCTGGGCCTCGCGCTGGAACATGCTGGCCACTGTGACCAGGGCCATCTGCGCCGCGACCTCACCCTCGGGATGCCCGCCCATGCCGTCCGCCAGGACGAACAGGCCCGCATCGCGGGTGTAGCAGTAGCCCATGCGGTCTTCGTTCTTCTCGCGACCGCCGCGGCGACTCACTTGGTAGACGCCGAACTTCACGCCTTGGCTCCGGTCTTCAGGTTCTCCAGCTGGAGCTTGAGCCGCTCACTGAAGCTGAGCTTCGTGTAGCGACGCTCGGTTTCCCGGGCCAGCTCCTTCTGCAGCGCAAAGACGCTTTGCGGGCGGGACAAGGGGTCCAGAGACATGCACCATTCGGTGACTTCGATGAGGTTGTCCGAATACACGTTGCGCAGGCGCGAGAGGCTGAGGCTGAGGCGGTCTTTTTCGAGACGCTGGGGGGCGTCATTGGGCGGATAGCCCTGCATGCAGGCGTAGATGCAGGCGCCAATGGCGTAGATGTCGGTCCAGGGACCCAGGGAACCGTCGCGCCGGTACATCTCCGGTGCAGCGAAGCCCGGGGTGTACATGGGACGGATGAAGTTGCCTTCCTTCGAAAGCACTTCGCGGGCCGCGCCGAAGTCCAGCAGCACGGCCTTGTTGTCGTTGGTGATGAAGATGTTCGCCGGCTTGATGTCCAGGTGCAGCATCTTGTGCTGGTGCACGATGCGCAGGCCCTTGAGGATCTCGTCGAACAGCGAGCGGATGGTGGATTCGCGGAAGACCTTGTCCCGCTTGAGGTCGCGGGCTGTCACGATGAAGTCCTGCAGGGTGTCCCCTTGCAGGTAGTTCATGACCATGTAGACGGTTTCGTTCTCGCGAAGGAAATTCAGCACCGAAACCACACTGGGGTGCGAGATCTGCGCGAGAGAACGCCCTTCCTCGAAGAAGCTGCGTAGGCCCAGGCGGTAGAGCGGCTGCTTCTCGGGCTTGACGCGCGGCGTCAATTCGCCGGGCGAGCGCTCGGCGAGAGAGGCAGGCAGGTACTCCTTGACGGCAACAAGGTGGTGGTCAGGATCTTCAGCGAGATAGACCACGCCGAAGCCGCCTGCCGCCAGTTTCTTGACAATCTGGTAGCCCCCGACCACGGTTCCCGCAGGCAAAGGCGCCGGTTTCGGCTTTGACATAATCGAGTTTTGCTTGCTCCACCGATAGCTCATGCCAGTTTACAGCATGACGGGTTACGCCAGCGCCTGTGCGCAACCCGTCCCACACCCCGAAACCGGCGTCCAATCCGCTGCCAGCGTGAGCGTGGAGGCCCGTTCCGTCAATGGGCGTTTCCTCGACCTCAGTTTCCGCATGCCAGAAGACCTGCGGGGCCTTGAACCCGCATTGCGTGACATCGTCGGGCAACACATCAAGCGCGGCAAGATCGAGATTCGTATCAACACGCAACGAGATGCTGACAGCGGCTGGCCGCATCCTCAGCCCGACCAGCTCAACCGCCTGGCGCGTCTCGAGGGCACCGTGCAGACCTGGCTGCCCAAGGCGCAGGGCCTGACGGTCCACGAGGCCCTGCAGTGGTGCCGGGGCGGGGCTCCCAGCGAGAAGCTCGACGAGGCCACGCTCGATGCGGCGCGACGCTGCGTCGAGGGGCTGCTGGAGGCCCGGGAGCGCGAGGGCGAAAAGCTCGTCGCGATCCTGCTGGAACGCATTGCCACGTTGCGCCAGCTTGCCGACCAGGCGGAGCCGCTGGTTCCTGCAGTGGTGCAGCGCCAGCAGCAGCGATTCCTGGAACGCTGGCAGGAAGCGCTGGCCAGCACCGGGGCGGCCCAAACCCTGCCGGAAGAGGCCCTGCGCGAGCGCGCGCTCAACGAGGCGGCGGCCTATGCCATCCGCATCGACGTGGCGGAAGAGCTGGCGCGGCTGCGCGCGCACCTGGAAGAGATCAGCCGCCTCCTCAAGAAGGGCGGCGAGCTGGGCAAGCGCCTGGACTTCCTGATCCAGGAGCTGCACCGCGAGGCCAATACGCTGGGCTCGAAGTCCGCAGCCCTCGAGCTGACCGCCGTCTCGGTGGAGATGAAGGTCGCCATCGAGCAGATGCGCGAGCCGGTGCAGAACCTCGAGTGATCCTTGCGGCGCATCGCCGATGCGCCTCTGCCGCCGCCCTGCGCCCCCAGGGCGGCGTCGACCGCCTGGCGCAATCGCGCCGGCATGCCGTCTCCCGCCATCCGGAGGCGGCCCTCCCCCACCAGACCCGGACCTCCACATGGCCACCACAGAGCCATCACCGGCGCGAAGCCATGGACGCTGATTTGCCGCGTTATTCGCACGCCACTAGGCGGATTCCTCTGAGACCTCCAGCGGCAATCAGCCGTCCACTCCCGTGACAGCGTGACCCGCACCTGACCTCACTGCCTTGAGAGGTGTTGCCGACGCAGACGCATTCCTAGACTGGCCCTGCCTTCTGAACACCACCGGGCCGGGCACCCGCAGTCATCGATAGGAGAAACGTCTGATGAGCACGAGCACCACCGATATCAGCCACACCCTCAAGGCCTGCCTGAGCGGGCTGGCGCAAGGAAATTCCGAGACCGACCTGGTGAACGAGGACACCAATCTCTTCGACGTCGGCATCGACTCCATGAACATGACGGAGCTGGTCCTGCGCATCGAGGAACGCTTCGGCCTGATGCTGATGCCCGAGGAACTCTCGGCCGATCTCTTCACCCGCTTCAGCCGTCTCGTCGACTTCATCCAGCGGAAGCTGACCCATGAGTGACATCGGCATCGTCGCCTCGTCAGCCTACGTGCCGGTCGCCTCCCGCAGCCTGCCGCAGCTGCTCACCGCCAGGCGCGCTGAGCCGCTCACCCGCCGAACCCGCTTCCTCCACGCCTGCTTCGAGGAGAACCTGCAGATGCACGGCATCTCGCTCGCCGCGATGGATGCGGCACGCGGCCGGCTCGCCGCCGGGGCGATCGAGCGCTGCACGGGGGTGACCGCCGTCGCGGAGGAGTCCTTGATGGAGGTTTCCGAGATGCTGCTGCGCGTCACGCGGGACCTTCTGCTTCCGGGCGGCGAGGCGCCGGTGCCGCAGGTCGACACCTTCATCGTGAGCCATACCTGCCTGGAGAACGATGTCACGGTGTCGGCCGCCTGCCGTCTGCAGGCGGAGCTGCGCCAGGGGCAGGTGCCCTTTGCTGTCGGGCAACTGCAGGGGGCCACCTTTCTGATGGGTCTGTCCCTCGCCGCCGACCTGCTGAGCACCGGCCCCGACGGGCACATCGTGGTCGCGGCCGCAGAACGTTGGACGTCCCCGTACACCCGTCTCATGGGCAGCACCACCGTGTTGGGCGACGGCGCGGGCGCCGTCCTGCTGCAGCGCGGCTGCCGCAGCGGATGGCTGCTGCGGGCCATCCGCGTGGTGACGCCACCCCCGGTCGGCGAGGTCTACCGCCACCTGCTGAACGATGCACCGCTGAGCGCGGACGTCGACGGCCTGTGTGCCCTCGTGTCGGAGACCCTGCGGGACGCGCAGTGCCTGCCGCAGGACATCGATGTGCTGGTGCCCCACGACATGTGCCGCGACCTCACCAGCCGCCTGCGCCGCCGCTGCGGCCTGCGCTCAGCCTGGCGAGGCCCGGCGGACATCCTGGACGGCGGCTATCTGTGCTCGGCCGAAGCGCCGGTCCGCATGCACCGCCTGCTGCAGCACGCAACGGCCCGAGCGGGCGACCGGATGCTGCTCTGGGGCGCGGGATTCGAGGGAGCACTCGCCTGCGCCGTGTTCGAGTTCGCTGACGGGGAGCCCCCTCATGCAAGCCACTGATTCCCTCCCCGCCGTCGGCATCCCCGACATGGCCTGCTACCTGCCCGAGCGGGTGGTCTCCGTCGAGGAGTGGGGGCACCGGACCGGGCAGCCGCAGCATCGCATCGATGCCATGCGGGCCAACGGGGTTCGCCAGTTCCACGACGCCATGTCCCAGTCACCCGTGGACATGGGTATCAAGGCCGTCCGCCAGCTGCTCGCGCAGGCTCGGCTCGACCCGGCCAGCGTGGACCTGCTGATCTACACCCACACGGTCCAGAGCAGCATCGCCCCGCCTCCCACGAGCACGGTGGGCTTCATCCAGGCCGCCTGCGGGCTCGACCGGGCGCTGTGCTTCTCCGTGGCACAGCAGAACTGCGTCTCGCCGATGCTGGCGATCCGGCTCGTCCGGCAGATGATGGCGCGCCATGCCCAGCTGCGACGCGCGGTGATCGTGTCCGTGGACCTCATGGGCGTGGCCGCGGACGGCATCCGCGGGATCCTCGATCTCTCGATCCACAGCGACGGGGCCAGCGCCTTCGTGGTCGAGCGAGATGCAGCGCGCAATCAGGTGAAGGGCAGCCACTTCTTCACGGACGGCCGCTTCTTCCGGGGCACCGACGAGAACCACGACCTGGTGCCGGACGAGAAGTACCACTGGTCCTGCTTCGCCACCATGCGAGCCGCGCTTCATCAGGCCGGCGTCCGCGCCACCAGCCTGCGGCGCATCCTGCCCAACCACGTCAATCTGCAGGGCTGGCAGCTGGTGCTGTCCATGCTGCGCCTGCCGGCCGATCGGCTGCAGACGGCCCACTTCGGCCAGATGGGGCATGTGTTCGGCAGCGACCCCTTCATCAACTTCCTGAACGAGCCCAAGCAGGAAGGCGGCACGTATCTGCTGTTCAGCAGTGGTCTGGCGGGGTGCTTCGGTGCCATCGTCGTCCAGCATTGAGCCGGGAGCCCGCCGATGAAGCGCCTTCTCCCCGCCCTGGCCCGCCTGCCACACGCCTGGCTCGTCGAGGCCCGGGCGTCGCTGGACCTGAGCAGCTAGCTGCTGCTGGGCCAGGTCTCGCTGATGCTGATGCCCGTGATGGACCTGCTGACGCTCGCGCCGCTCGGCGCCCCGGCCCTCGCGGCAGCCGGCCTGCTCAACAGCATCACCGCCCTGCTCCTGCTGTTCTGCTTCGGCGTCATGCAGGCCATCGCGCCGCTGGCGGGAGCCGCCCTCGGCTCGGCCAGCGGCCGGGCGCAGGCTCGCCGAATTCTGGCCCACGGCCTGGTGCTGTCGACGGCCCTGGGCCTGTTGGGTGCGCTCGCGATGCAGGCCTTCCTGCTGGCTCTGCCGGTGCTGGGGCAAGACCCCGCCGTCACCTGGCTGGCAAGGGCCTATGCCCCGGCCCTGTCCCTGGCCCTGCTGCCCGCCGCCTGGCTCTGTGCCTGGCGGGTGGGCTACCCCCTGCTCGGGCAGGCGCGCCCGCTCGCCCGCATCCTGCTGGGCTGCGCGCTGCTGCACGGCCTGGCCAACCTGCTGCTCGTGCACGGCTGGCCGCCGCATGACGGCCTGGGCATCCAGGGGCTGGGCTGGAGCTATCTCCTGAGCTACGGGCTCGCCGCGGCTCTGCTGGCCTGGCAAGACCACCGGAGTGCGCCACCGGCCGCGCCAGCGTCCGGCATCGAGTCCCCCAGCGCCCGGGTCTGGATCCTGCGCCTGCTGAGCATCGGCCTGCCCATCGGTGCGGTCATGGCCATCGAGTACACGCTGTTCACCGGATCGACGCTGTTGATGGGCCGGCATGGCAGCCAGGCGCTGGCGGCGCATGCGGTCTGCCTGCAGTGGGTCACCCTCAGCTTCATCATTCCGCTGGCCATGTCCAACACCGTGCTGACACGGCTGTCGCTGGCCCTCGGCAAGGCGGACCCGGCCGAGATCCATCGCGTGGTGGTGGTCGCCTGCACGATCGCCGCGGCCTTCCACGCCGTGATGGGCGCCGGCTGCCTGCTGATGCCGGAGCGGATGGCGCAATGGATGCTCCCGGCGTCCAGCCCGGATCGTGCGGCCATGCTCGGCCTCGCGGTGCCCATGCTGCAGCTGGCCGGCCTGCTGCAGACCTTCAACGGCATGTCCGTCGTGCTGGCGGCCGTGCTCCGCGCCTGCCAGGACACCCGCGCACCGCTGCTGCAGGTGTTCGCGGGCTACTGGCTGGCCGGCCTCGGCAGCGCCTGGTTGCTCTCACAGACGCAGGGCCCCCTCGGCATCTGGCAGGGCATGTGCCTCGGCTTCGGCCTGACCTTCGTCGTGCTGCTGCGCCGTGTGCGTCAGCGCCTCCTCCATCTCACCGACCTTGTTCCACAACCGGAGTCCGCTCATGCGCAATCTCGTTGAACTCATCTGCCACAGCGCCGCGCGCGCGCCCGAGGCGGAGGCCGTCGTGGACGGCGAACGCCGCATCGACTACGGCACGCTGCGCAAGCACGTGCTGAGTGCCGCGGCAGGGCTGCGCCAGCGAGGCGTGCGGCGTGGCGACCGGGTCGCGCTGCTGCTGGACAAGCGCCTCGAGACCGTCGAGGCCCTGTTCGCCATCGCCGCGGCCGGCGGGGTCTGCGTGCCCGTCAATCCACTGCTCAAGCCCGAGCAGGTTCTGCACATCCTGCGGGACAGCGGTGCCAGCGGCCTCGTGAGCTCCGCCACCCGCGTGGCCCTGCTGGCGGGCGAGCGCCCCGCGCTGCCCGACCTCAAGGACGTGTTGCTCGTCGATCAGGTCCGGCGCCCGCCCGTGACGCTGGCGCAGGCGTCCACGAGCCGGTGGTCGGCCCTGCATGACCATGCGCCCCTGGACCTCGACGACGACGCCACCATCGACAGCGACCTCGCCGCCATCCTCTACACGTCCGGATCGACCGGCCTGCCCAAGGGCGTCATGCTGACGCACCACAACCTGCTCGAGGGCGCCTGGAGCGTCGCCAGCTATCTCGGCAACCATGCCGGCGACCGCATCCTGTCCGTCCTGCCGCTGAGCTTCGACGCGGGCCTCAGCCAGCTGACGACGGCCTTCCATGCGGGCGCCGCGGTCGTGCTGCTCAACTACCTCGCGCCCGGCGACGTGGTGCAGCTGTGCGAGCGCGAGCGCATCACCGGCATCACGGCCGTGCCGCCGCTGTGGATCCAGCTCGCCGGCGCGACGTGGTCACCCGCCGCCACCCAGCACCTGCGCTACTTCGCCAACACGGGCGGCCGCATGCCGCACCCCGTCCTGGCCAGCCTGCGCCAGCGATTCCCGCAGGCCAGCCCTTACCTGATGTACGGCCTGACGGAAGCCTTCCGCTCCACCTACCTCGACCCCAGGGAGGCCGCCGACCGGCCGGACTCCATCGGCAAGGCCGTGCCCAACGCCCGCATCCTCGTGGTGCGACCGGACGGCAGCCCCTGCGCGGCGAACGAGGTCGGCGAGCTCGTCCACGTCGGCGCCTTCGTGACGCAGGGCTACTGGCGGGATCCCGAGCGGACGGCGCTGCGGTTCCGGCCCTCGCCCGAGGCCCCGCTGTCACCGGACATCCCGCCGGAGCGGGCCGTGTGGTCCGGCGACCTGGTGACGCGCGATGCCCAGGGCTTCCTGTATTTCGTGGGGCGCAATGACGGCCTGATCAAGACCTCGGGCTACCGCGTCAGCCCCGAGGAAGTCGAGGAGGCCGTGCTGTCCAGCGGCCTCGTCGGCGAGGTGGTGGCGCTCGGCCTGCCCGACGAGCGCCTCGGCCAGGTCATCGCGCTGGTCGTGGCCCCGGCACCGGGCCTGGGCGCCGACCCCGCGGCCATCCTGGCGCACTGCAAGGACCGACTGCCGCCCTACATGGTGCCCCACAGCATCCACGTCCGCGATGCCATTCCCCGCAATCCGAACGGCAAGTTCGACCGCCCTCTTCTTCAGACGATCTACAGCGACAAGGAGTCCGCATGAGTGTTCTCGACAGCTTCAACGCCCCGGAAGGCCTGCTCCAGGTCGGGGGCCTGCCCCTGGCTCGGCTGGCCCAGCGGGCCGGACAGACGCCCTTCTTCGTCTATGACCGCAGCAAGCTGACCGAGCGGGTGCGGCTGCTGCGCCAGATGCTGGCCCCGTCGCTGCGGATCCACTACTCGATCAAGGCCAATCCGATGCCGGCCCTGATTCACCACATGTCGACGTTGGTCGACGGCTTCGACGTCGCGTCGGCCGGCGAGATGCGCATGGCCCTGGACACCGGCATGGCCTCCAGCCACATCTCGATGGCGGGGCCCGGCAAGTCCGACCAGGACCTGCGGGGCGCCGTGGGCGCGGGCGTCACCGTGACGCTGGAGTCGCAGTTCCAGCTCGAGGCGGTGGAGCGGATCGGGCGCGAGCTCGGCGTAACGCCGCGCGTCGCCCTGCGCATCAACCCCGACTTCCAGCCGGTGAACAGTGGCATGCGCATGGGCGGCGGGTCGCGCCAGTTCGGTGTCGATGCCGAGCTGGCGCCCGCCATGCTCCGCGACATCTCGGACCGGCAGCTGCGCTTCGTCGGCTTCCATGTGTTCTGGGGCTCGCAGTGCCTGGACTCCCGCACCGTCATCGCCGCCCAGCGCCATGTCGCCGAGCTGGTCAGCCAGCTGGCCGACCTCACGCACGGCCTCGAGTTCGTCAACATGGGCGGCGGCTTCGGCATTCCCTACTTCGACAACGAGCGCACGCTGGACGTGGGCGCCGTCGGCGCGGCGATGCAGGACTGGGTCGAGCCGCTGCGCCAGCGGCTGCCGGGCACGCGCCTGGTGCTGGAGTTCGGGCGCTACCTGGTGGGCGAGGCCGGCCTCTATGTCTGCCGCGTCGTCGACAAGAAGGTGTCGCGCGGCGAGACCTTCCTCGTCACGGACGGCGGGCTGCACCACCACCTCGCGGCCTCCGGCAACTTCGGACAGGTGCTGCGCAGGAACTTCCCTGTCGCCATCGGCAACCGGATGGGCAGCGAGAACCTGGAGCGCTGCCACGTCGTCGGCTGCCTGTGCACGCCGCTGGACCGACTGGCCGATGACGTCACGCTGCCGGCCGCGCAGATCGGGGACTACGTCATCGTGGGCCAGTCGGGCGCCTATGCCCGCAGCGCGAGTCCCGCGGACTTCCTGAGCCATCCCCAACCGGTCGAGATTCTGGCCTAGCACGGACAAGGAGCCGACATGCCCTCCGCACCCCAATGCACCCCCGCCTTTGCGCCCTTCTCCCTGCGGCTGAGCGACGACCAGCGACAGATGCTGGAGCCGGTGCGCCGGTATGCGCGCGAACGCCTGCACCCCTTGCTGGGCGACGCTGCGAACGAGCAGCACCGGCACGAGGCACGCCAGGCGGCCCAGCAGCTCGGCCTGGCCGCCGCGGTGATGTCCGAACGCGAGGGCGGCCTCGCCATCACGCCCCTCGACCTGTGCCTGCTCCTGGAAGAGCTCGCCAGCGGCCCCCTGGCCCTGGCGGCCGAGCTCACGCTGTCGCTGCCGGCCCTGGCCATCAGCCGCCACCACGAATGGCTCGCCAAGCTGCTGCCCCTGAACGCCGAGGCGCTGCTGACGGAACAGACCGCCCTGCCGCTGGCCATCGCCTCCCCTTCCGGCGAGTCCACCTTCGTGCTGCTGCCGCGACAGGCCACCGGCCTGCTCGCCCTGACGCCATCGTCACCGGGGAGCTGGCGCCTTCGCTGGCTGGACCCTGAGGCCGTGCAGGGCCTGCTCGTGAGCGCCCGCCAGGATCAGCGCGCCGACGGGCTGCGCCTGGCGCGGCTCCCGCCGGCCGACGACATCCACGGCACTGGATTCAGCAGCCCCGTCACCTCGCAGGCCTGCAGGACCATGATGCTGTGGCAGGGACTGTGGCTGGCCGGTCTGCTGGCCGGCGCGGCCCGTGCCGCCACCGCCTTCGCCTTCAGCTACGCGCAGGAGCGGACAGCGTTTCGCCATCCGCTCATCCACCACCAGGCCGTGGCCTTGAAGCTCGCCGACATGGCGACCGCCAGCGACGCCCTGCGCCTGCAGGTGTGGGACGTCGCCACCCGGCTGGGCCATGGTGACGCCGTGCCGCACGGCCACGTCCTGCCGATGGCCAAGCAGCTGGTGAGCGCCAGCATGGAGATCCACCGGCATGCCGTCCAGGTCTGCGGCGGGCATGGCTACGTCGAGGGATTCCCGCCCGCCCGACGCTTCCAGGACGCCCGCCTGCTCAGCCTGGTCCTGCTGGATGTCGCCGAGACGCTCTCCGAGTTGGAGTCGCAGGATGCCATGGGCGGCGCCCATCCCGGGAGCGGCCTGTGACGGGAGAACCTCGCTTCTTCCTGCGCAGCCCGCGAACCGACGACCTGCTCCGCATCCAGGCCTGGATGCAGAGCCCCTCGGTGCACAGCTGGTTCGACTTCGGGCAGGGCCGCCAGCAGATCAGCGGCACCGCGCTGAACGTGATGGCGCGCAGCGCGCACTACTGCATGCGCGTCTTCGGTGAACAGGGCACGGACGAGGCGCTGGGCGTGGCCGTCCTGAGCGATGTGCTCCACCCCTTCGGCACCGCGCACTTCTGGGTCGTGCGAGACCGGCAGCGGTCGGCCTACGCGGGGCTCACCGCCGAGGCCACGCGCGCTCTGCTTCATCTGGGTTTCCACACGCTGGCGCGTCGATCCATCAATGCCTGGGTCGTGGAATCCAACACCCGCTCGCTGAGGCTGCTCACCAGCGTCGGCTTCCAGCGCTTCGGCACGCAGCAGGCCTGCCACTGCATCGACGGGCGCGTCCTGTCGCGCGTGCATCTGGAATTGCTTCCCGAGCACTTCTATCAGCCCCGACCGGCACCGCCGAGCACCGAGGTCTGACCCACTGGAGGGCACCGAGATGAACGACATGTGGCGATGCACGGTAACAGGCAGCAGCCTGTGCCTCCCTCAGTCCCGCACCTGGTTCCATGGCCTTCGCGCCCAGCAGCGAACGGCCAGCAGCCTGTACCTGACCGAGCCGGGCGGGGAATTCAATCTGCCATTCGGCCGCTGGGGAGACCCTCCGCTGCCGCACATCGAGGAGATGCACACCATGGCGCCTGCGCTGCTGCACATGGCCGAGCCCGGGCTGACGGCCTCCGACCTCGCCCTGGGCGCGGCCCGCGCGCTGCTGGCCTCGATGCAGGCAGCCGGCGAACGAAGCGTACAGGCCGGCATCGGCGTCATCATCTACTGCCATGCGTCCGCGAACGAGGATGTCGCCGACGCCATCGGCGGACGGTTGCAGTACGAGCTCGGCCTGGCGACACCGCTCGTGTTCTGCATCTCGCAGAACCTCTGCAGCGCGCTGCTGGCCCTGCGCCTGGCCTCCGCCCTGCTGCAGGAGGAGCCGGAACTCGGCCGGGCCCTCATCGTCGGCGCCGAGAAATGGATCCATCCCTTCGTGCGGAGCTTCGGTCGCGCAGCCCTCTTCGAAGACGGCGCAGCCGCCGTGATGGTGGAGCCCGCGGGACGTCCGGGCTGGCAGCTGGGCGGGGTCCATCTCGTCAATGCACCCAATGCGCCCTCGCCCTTCGACAGCACCGCGCCCGCAGTGATGGCGCTGATGGGCGAACAGGCCCCACGGGCGATCCGCGGCCTCATGGATGCCGAGGGGCTCTCGCCCGACGAGATCGCCTTCGTCGTGCTGCCCTGCCTGGACCCGGCGCTGTGTGTCCACATCCTGCGCGAAGCCGGGCTCGCCAACGTGAAAACGACCCGGGACACGGCCCGACGCGGCCACCTGGCTGCTGCGGAAGCTCTGGCCAACCTGCACCTGCTGGCCGACCCCGAGGCCGGGCGCCCCGCGGGGCTGGGCCTCCTGTGGAGCGTGGGACTGCAGGGGGAAGCGGCCTGCTGCCTTCTGAGGTATTCGCAATCGGGCACGGAGGAAGGTTCATGAGCCATCCGACGTCCCTCTTCGGCATCGAGGCCGCCAGCCACTACCTGCCCCCGCGAAAGCCGGTCGCCGACTGGGTGCGGCAGCAGGGCTTGCCTGGCGAGATCCTGGCGCAGCTGCACGAGAACGGCATGATGCACTTCCACCAGGCCGGCGATGCCACCGTCGAGGCGCTGGCGCACGGCGCGATGCAGGCGCTCCTGGAGGACCATCCCGTCGATCCGCTGTCCGTGGACCTGCTGGTCTTCGTTCACTCCCTGCCGACCAGCACCCCCCCGGCGCCGGCCAGCCTGCCGACCCGCCTGGCCACCGCCTTCGGCCTGAGACGCGCCCGGTCTTTCGCCCTGAGCGGGCAGAACTGTGCTAGTCTGCTGGCCGCCTTGCGGCTCATGAGGAGCCTTTTCCACGCCGATCCCGCGCTCCATCGCGTGCTGCTCGTGAGCGCCGACCGGGCCTGCGGCGAGCACTATCGCAACCTCGGTGCCTTCTCCTTCGAGAGTGACGGCGCCAGCGCCCTGCTGGCGTCCCGGCACCATCCCTACAACCGGGCGCTCGCCTTCGCCGGCCATGTGGACGGCCGGCACCATGCCGGGTTCCGGCGACCGCAGGCGCGTGCCCACGAATACCGGGCGCTCTACGGCCTGGTCGCGCATCGGCTCCTGAGTCGCACCGCGCAGGCCAGCGGCCTGCGTCTGGCCGACTTCAGACACCTGCTGCCCATCAATGTGGATCGCCACGTCTTTGAGCGCGTCGCGCGAAGCCTGCACATGCCACCACATTGGGTCTTCACCCCCAACGTCGCACAGCACGGGCATGTGATGTGCAGCGACGTCGTCATCAACCTGACCGACTTGCTGAGGCACTCTCCTATCGATGGCAACGCCAACCTGCTCTTCTTCATGTCGGGCAACAACGGCTCGTTTGCAACGATGGCACTTGGCAACTGTCATTCCTTTCAGCAGGGTCGGTCACTGAGAGTCTGAGGCCCCCGTGCTAGTCTCGCGCTCGCCGTGAGAAGGCACACCGCGCGTCACGATGGGGCGTTCAGGGTGCGGGTGAAGCCAAAGGCCCCCGCTCGGCTGGACATGGGCGCGCAAGCTCACTGCAGGGCGTGCGAGCGCATTCGGGAAGCGTCATAAGAACGCCCCGATCGCTCGCGGTGTTGTGGGAGTACCAGATGCGCGAGTACATCGAAGAGGCCGGCCAGGCCGACACCCTGGACGACCTGATCGAGGCCTTCGAACGGGCCGTTCACTGCCTCGACTATCAGCTTTATTCCTTCAGTTGCTGGGACGCCCGGACCAGCGCCTCGGCGAACGCCGCCAGAGACCACCGCATCGTGGCGGTGAACTATCCCGACCGGTGGGTCAACCGCTATCGGGACCAGGACTACTTCACCAGGGATCCCGTCATCCGCCACGCGCGGAGCACGATCTCGCCCTACCAATGGAACGACCTGCCCGTGCATAGCGGGCGTGAGCAGCTCGTCCTGCAGGAGGCCAGCGAGGCCGGGTTGAATCGGGGCCTGGCCATCCCGATCCACGAACCCTGGGGACGCGTCTTCCTCGCCACCCTGGCAGCCGACGGCAGCACGAGCGACCATGATGCCGTCGACGAATTCGCGCAGGCGAAGGCGCACGCCATGGTGGTGATCTTCCACGCCCGCTACTCCGCGCTCAGTGGTGCGATGCGCAAGGGTCCGTGGGTGGACCTCACCCCGCGGGAGAGCGAATGCCTCGAATGGGTCGCGCAGGGGAAGTCGTCCTGGGACATCGGCCAGCTGATGGCCGTTTCTGAGCACACCGTCAACTTCCATCTCAAGAATGCGATGCGCAAGTTCGACACCGCCAGCCGTGTGACTGCGGCCGTGCGCGCGGTCAGCCTCGGCCTGATCCATCTGCCCTGATTCGCCGCCACTGAGCTGTCGCCCGTGACCCCCGGCCCTTGGTCCGTCTCGACGTGAGGGGCCGGTCCAGGGGCTGCCCATCGACGCCCCGTCGCCTCCAGTCCCTTGCGCGCCTGGCCGTCCTCGCTGCCACGCAGCACCCGCTCATGGACGCGGACTTCAGGCGGCATGAACCATGCCGTGCACCCGCCTGAGCCAGCTGCCTTCCTGAGTAGGTGCGGGTTTCGAACCCCTTTCCTAGCATGCCCTCGCACCACCTTAGGAGTCCACCAATGATTGACGTTGTCCGCGACTTGCGCGCCGGCTCAAGCCTGGCGCAGGAGCTCTACCGCTTCCGGTACCGCGTGTTTGTCGAGCACGCCGGCTGGCAGCTGCCCGCACAGCAACGCCTGGAATTCGACCAGTTCGACACCCCACAGGCCGTTCATCTGGTCCACCGGGCGCCGCAAGGCGGCATTGCGGGGCTGCTCCGACTGCTCCCGACCACCGCGCCTTACATGATCGAGCGCCTGTGGTCGGATCTGCTGGCCCACGCGCCGCACCCGCGGTCCCCGCGGATCTGGGAGGTGACACGGCTCGGCACCGACCCCGATCTCACGCCGCACGAGCGAGGCCAGGCCGTCGCCGAGCTGGTGACGGCCTGCCTGGAATACGGCCTCGACCACGGCATCTCCGACATGCTGGCCGTCATGACCGAAGAGCACGCCCGCAAGGTCGTCGTCGGCATGGGATGGAGCTTCGAGCGCTGCGGTCCGGCGCGTGTCGTCGGCGCCTCGGAGGTCATCGCGCTGCGCCTGCGGGTGAGCGAAGCGGCCCTTGCCAAGGTCCGGGAACGCACCCGCCTGCCCCACCGCCTGTGCCGCGAGTCGCATGCCCCGGACGCTGCCTGCGCCCACCCCCTGCCCGCGTGAAAGGACCGCCTCATGAATCTCAACACCCACCTGCAGATGGAGATGCTGCACCAGCGCCTCGGCGCCATCGGCCTGCCGCTGGACGGGCTCAGCCACGCCATGCGCGAGCATGCCGCCGTCGTCGATGCCACCGGGGATGTACCCGAGAGCTTCTGGCAGCAGGTCCATGTGCGCGCGCTGAATCTCAATCTCGTGCCCCCGGCCCACGGCGGTGAAGAAGGCCTGTGGCCCTTGATGCAGCGCGTGCTGCTCATGGAGCAGCTCGGTCATGCCGATCCAGCGCTGGCGCTCGCGCTGCCGGGCCCTGGGCTGTCAACGCCGCCGCTGCTGGCCCTGGCATCGCAGGAGCAACAAGGTGCCTTGTTCGCCCGATTTCAGAGCGACGTGCCCGTGTGGGGCGGCTTCGCCATCACCGAGCCCGAACGGGGGTCCGATGCGACGGCCTTGCGCACCCGGGCCCGGGCCTGTGCCGAGGGCTATGTGCTGAACGGCAGCAAGTGCTTCATCACGAACGGCGCGCGGGCCGACTTCGTGGTGACCTTTGCCACGATCGATCCCAGCCGGGGCAGGTTCGGCGTGCGGGCATTTGCGGTGGATCGCCGCACGCCCGGGTTCGAAGTCGTGAGGCTCGAGAAGATGCTGGGCCTGCGGGGCAGCCAGCTGGCCGTGCTCTCGTATGCCGACTGCATCGTGCCTCGGGAGGCCCTGCTGCAGCGGGGGGACGAAGGTCGTTTGCACGATGCCTTCTCGGGCGCCCAGAGCTCCTGGGACTACTTCCGCCCGGTCCTGGCCTCGGTCATCATCGGGAGCTGCGCGCGCGTGCTTGACGAGCTCTCCGAATACATCGAGCACCATGCGCCCAAGCCCCTGCATTGGCGTCGAGCGCACGTCAAGGAGCTCCTCAGCAGCATCAGCGGGCGGATCTCCGCCGCGCGCTTCCTGTGCCACAAGGCTGCCTGGCGGCACGAGCAGGGACTGCCGGTCTCGAAGGACTCCTCGATGGCCAAGGCCTACGCCTCCCGCATCGCCATGGAGATCGGGGAGAGCGTGCTGCAGGCGGTGGGGCTGGAAGGGCTGTATGCGCGGCCGGTCTTCGAGCGCTTCTACCGCGATGCCAAGGCCTACGACATCCTCGAGGGAACCGGGGACATGCAGCGTCTGATGATCACCCGCCTTCATCAGCGGGAGGGTGGCAGCGACGCCTTGCTGAACTGAGCGGGCGCTCGCTCAGCGCTTGGGCTGGCGGCGGGGCGGCTTCACGGCCCCGAGGGAGGCGGGCAGTCCCGCCCCGAGACGCAGCTCGGAATCCAGCACCAGCCGGCTGCGCAGACCGGCCTGCAACAGGTCCAGGTGTCGTTGGTTCTCGACGATGTGCGCGTGCATGAGCTTGCGCACTTCGTCCGCATCCGCCTTGCGGGCCGCGACCAGAATCTTCTTGTGCGCCCGCCAGGCGGCCTCGCCCAGGCTCTGGTGTTCGTCCATGGTCGCATGCAGGGACGACTCCACCATGGTTTCCAGCATGCGGTTGATCATCCGGCACTGGAAGCGCAGGAAGGGATTGGGGCAGGCCTCGGCAAAGATGTCGTGGAAACGAAGGTCCTCGATCCGCTGCATCACCGCCGGATGAACGTTGTCCTCGCTGGGATTGGAGATCTCGATGCTCCGGGCCAGCGCCTCGAGGTCGCCGTCCGTGAGGTGCGGCACCGCCATGGCGGCCATCTCGGGCTCCAGCATCCGACGCAGGGCGTAGATGTCTCCGATGGTGATGTCCTGGAAGAACAGGTAGTTCTGCAGGAACTGGAACGTCCGGTCCAGCGTCACGCGCTCGATGGTCGCGCCACCGGCCGGGCCGGTGCTCAGACGGATGAGCCCCTGCACTTCCAGGGCCTTGAGCGCCTCGCGCATCGTCCCTCGGCTCACGCCGAACATCTCTTGCAGCTCAGCTTCCTTCGGGAGCTTCTCGCCGGGAGTCAAGTTGCGATCCGTGATCCACCGCTTGATTTCCTCAACGACCAAATCCCCTCTCTTGAGGCCGCGTGGCGCAACCTGTTTCTTCGTCACCGCCGCTCCCGGCTGTCCTGGCTGCGGGCGATGATACCGTAGGGTCTCCGGTGCTCAGGAGCACGGATACCCTGCTCACCCCGGCTGCGGCTGCACACGGGCGAGGGGCCGCCCTCCCTCGGTCAGCACCAGCGCGACAACGATCTCGCGCGGATGCGGCGCATCGGCAATCGAGAAGCTGACGGCATCGAAGTGATCGAAGCTCCATGGATCCAGGACGTTGTGAACCGGCACGTCAAGCGCCGTTCCCGGCGCCGCCCGCTTCACCGTGGACGGCATGATCGCGAGGGCCTGCATCAGGCGGGATCGGACGGCCTTGCCGAAGAACGGGTGCAACAGGGCGGCCGCGTGCTCGAGCTCGCCCGAGGTCCCGACCAGCGCGCCCTTCCCGTAGGCCTCGACGAGGTCACTCTGCCCTCCCAGCAACTGCAGCGCCGACGCAGTCAGCTGATGGCCAAGGTCCCGGCCCAGCTCATAGAGCGATGACAGGTCCTCCTGCCAACGCCCCGCATACTCGTTCTCCAGCACGGCGGCCGTGACTACGCGCCGAACCGGGCGACCGACGGTCCGCCCCTGCTCGGTCTGCACGTCCTCCAGCTGGCTGAAGTACTTCCGGATTCTCATGAAGCCTCCTCGTGAGGGTGTACCAGCGGCGGCGCGGGGAACGCGCCGCGTGCGCGCTCGTAGGCCCGGCAAACGCGCAAGACCATGCCATCGTGATGCCGAGGCCCGATCACCTGCAGCCCGATGGGCAGCCCCCCCTCGCTCAATCCGCAGGGCACGCTGGCCGCCGGCTGCTGGGTCTGGTTGCACCAGGACGTCAACGGAGGCGCGGTCCGCATATCCGGCGGCAGGCCAGGCGTCGTCGGCGGGAAGCGATGGAACGTGGGGCACACCAGCACGTCGTACCGGTCGAAGAAGGCGTGCATGGCGCTGGCCAGCTCCATGCGGGCCCTCATGGCGTCCATCAGGCGCGACGCCGACAGGCGACGGCCACATTCCGCCAGTTCGAGGATCTCCGGGTCCATCAGGGCGCGAAGGGGCTCCGGCGTCTGGCGAACCAGCTGTTCAGATCGGGCCATCCATTGAATGCTGTGCATCTCGCTCTGCAGATAGCCCTGCAGGGGCTCGACAGCCTCCAGCCACGTCATGCGCGCGCCCTGCTGCTCCAGGAGGAACCCGGCGTCCAGCGTGGCCTTCGCGATCTGCGGATCGACGGCGACGATCCCCAGGTTCACGCTGAAGGCCACCCTCAGTCCCTCGACCCCGCGGTTCAGTCCGCGGCAGAAGTCCTCCACCGGTCCCCCGAACGACTGCCAGTCCTGCGGCCAGGGACGGGCCATCACATTGAGCATCAGGGCCAGGTCTTGCACGGTACGCGCCATGGGCCCGACGTTGGACAGCTCGCCCACGTTGTGGGGCTCCAGGGTGGGCACGCGCTTGAACGAGGGCTTCAGTCCGCAAACCCCATTCCAGGCCGCCGGTACGCGGATGGAGCCGCCACCATCGGTCCCCACCGCCAGCGGTCCCATGCGAGCAGCGAGCGCCGCCCCCGCCCCGCTGCTGCTGCCGCCGGATGTCAGCCTCAGGTCCCAGGGATTGCAGGTGACGCCCGTCAGGGGACTGTCGCTGACGATCTTGTTGCCGAACTCGGTCGTGGTCGTCTTGCCGAAGATCACTGCACCAGCGCGCCGCAGCAACTCGACGCTCGGCGCATCCACATCGACCAGGTAGTCCGACGGCACGGTGCGCGAGCCGAAGAGCGTGGGCATGCCGCGCGTCGCGATCATGTCCTTGACGGAGACCGGCACGCCGTCGAGCGGACCGCAGGGCATCCCCTGCCGCCATCGCTGCTCCGACGCGCGAGCCTCGCGCAGGGCGCCCTCCTCGTCCACCACCCGGAACGCGCGAACACGGTCATCCAGACGCCCGACCTGGTCAAGGACGGCGCGCAGGACGGCCACGGGCGACAGTGCGCCCCCGCGGTAGGCGAGCATCAGGTCGCTCGCAGACAGCTCAAGCACGTCGCCCATCATCCCGCCATGCAGCGAACGGGCACCGTCTGGGTCGTGTCCAGCAACTGGAACGTCCCATCTGCCCGGGCACGTGCGACCAGGGCCACGCCATCAAGATGAGAGCCGCCGGGGCCGAGCACCACACGGCCGCGAGGCGCATTGATGACCACGCCCGAAACGGCAGACTTCACCGACGAGGCATCCGCGCGCCCCGTCTTGGCGACAGCCGCAGCGAACAGTTTCATGCCGGTGTAGGTGCTCTCGCCATGCGGCAGCATCACGACATGCCCGCCAACGCGCAGCGGCGTCGAGTCCGAGAACTGCCGCGTGTAGGCGTCCAGGAAGCGCTGGTTCTCGGGAGTTTGCACCGCCATGAAGTAGGGCGACACGCCCACGGAGCCGGCGGACGCCCCTTCCGTGGCCATGGCCAGCGACTCATGCGTGATGTCGGTGATGAGCTGGGGCTTCATGCCGAAGCTGTGATATTGCTTCACGAAGCTCACCGGGTCGTCACCAATGCTGTGCCAGACCACGTCGGGGGCCAGGCCCTGGATCTGCTGCAGCACCGGGCCGTAGTCCCGGGTCCCGAACGGGAAGTAGCGTGTGCCGATGAGTTTCCCACCATTGCGCTCGACGGCGGCCTGGATCTGGGGGACGAGCACGCTTCGGTTGCTGCCGATGTCGGAGACCAGCACGAAGTAGGACTTGCCCGCATTCTTGGCGGCCCAGTCCACCAGCGGGTCCACCCGCTGGTTGGGCGACAGTCCCGTCGTGAGCAGCAGGGGATGGCAGCGCCCTTCGTCAAAGTTGGGAAACACCACCAGACGCTGGACCCGGCCCGCAACCTGCAGGGCGGCCTCCCGCTCGAAGGGCAGCACCATCCCGGTGATCATGGAGACGCCGTCGCCGATCAGGAGCTTGCGCGCCTTGTCGAGCGCCACCTTGGCGGACATCTGGGTGTCCTCCACCACGATCTTCAGAGGCTGGCCCAGCAGCCCTCCCGCCGCGTTGACCTCGTCCACGGCCAGCTTCAGACAGTTGCGGTTTGTCTCCGCCACGCGGGCGAGCGGGCCGCTGAAGGGCGCCAAGACGCCGATCTTCATCGGCTCTGCGGCGCGGACGATCGCCGGCGCCACGCTACAGGCCATGCCCGCAGCTGCGCCACGCAGCAGGGTACGACGCTGAATCTCTGCATGTCTCATGAAGGAATCCTTTCCTTGCATCAAGTGGGTGGGAGGGACAGGGACAGTCGAAGAGGGCCAGCCGGTCAGACGCCGAGCAAACCCTCCAGCGCGTGCAGCTCCTCGGAGCCGGTCTGGCGCCCTTCGTGGACGATGCGCCCGCGTTCCAGGACGAGCCAGCGCTGCGCTGCATTCATCACGAGGTCCAGGTTCTGCTCGACAAGAACCGCCGAGATCTCGAGCTCCTTGCACAGGCTTGGAATGAGTTCGCCCAGCATCTGGACAATGTTGGGCTGCACGCCGTCGGAGGGCTCGTCCAGCAGCAGCACCTTGGGCCGCGCGCACATGGCGCGGGCGATGGCCAGCATCTGCTGCTCACCGCCGGACATCGTGCCGCCTATCTGGCGCAGCCGCTGCCGCAGCACCGGGAAGTAGTTGAAGATGACTTCGGGCGGCTCCTGCCCCACCGGGCAGGCGGCCTCGAGGTTCTGCTGGACGGACAGCTTGGGGAAGATCCATCGCCCCTGCGGCACGAGACTGACGCCGAGGCGCCCGATCCGGTAGGTTGGAAGCCCCAGCAGCTGCTGCCCTCGGAACTCGACGCTGCCGCGGGTCTCGGGCAGCATGCCCATCACCGCCTTGACCAGCGTGGACTTGCCCGCGCCGTTGCGCCCGAGAATGCCCAGCACCTCACCCTTTGCCAGGTGAAAGGACACGCGATCCAGGACTTGTGCCCCGCCGTAGCCCGCACACAGATCACGCACGTCGAGCATCTCGCCCTCCCTTTCCTCGGCCGAGGTAGATGTGGCGCACCTCCTCGTCCTTCTCGATCGTGGCGAAGCTCCCCTGCCGGATCACCTCGCCCTGGTGAAGCACCATCGTCCGGCATCGCAGCTGGCGGACGAACTCGATGTCGTGCTCGATGACCACTACCGCCATGTCCCCGGACAGACGTCGCAGCAGATCCGCCATCCGCCGAACTCCCTCGATGCTCATGCCGGCCGCCGGCTCGTCCAGGAGCAGCAGACGGGGCCGGCACATCAAGGCCATGCCGATCTCCAGCCATTGCCGCTCGCCGTGGGGCAGACACTCCGCGATATCGCCGGTCCGGTGGCGAAGGCCGGTCAAGGACAGCATCTCGTCGACGTCGGGCACAGGACCTTCCCGATCGGCCGACACCCCTTGCCCGGCCACGACGAGGTTGTCTCGCACGGAGAGCCATTGAAAGAGGTTGGTCCCCTGGAACTTTCTGATCACCCCGCGCCGGGCAAACTCGTGTGGCGGCCGCCGGGTCAGATCCCGCCCCTCCACGAGCAGGCGGCCGCTGTTGGGACGCAGCGTCCCCGACAGCAGGCTCAGCAGCGTGCTTTTGCCCGCCCCGTTGGGTCCGATGATGCACAGCAGATCATGGAAGTCCACGTCCACGTGCACGTCCTTCACGGCCTGGATGCCACCAAAGGAAACACTCATGTTCAAGGCTTGAAGGAGTGATGGCACCGTGCTCATGACTCGCCTCCGGCACCTGCGACGGCATCCTTGGTGATCGACGACTCAGGCTTCGAGGGGCGCATCCGGCGGAACAATCCGACGATGCCCTGCGGCAAGGCCAGGACGCAGACCAGGAAGAGAACGCCAAGAATCAGCGGCCAGAGGTCCGTGCTGTAGCTGCTCACCTCCTGCTGGACACGCGTGAAGAAGATGGCAGCGATCAGCGGCCCCACCAGCGTCCCGCGCCCGCCCACGGCGACCCAGAGAATCACTTCGGTGGACATCAGGATCGAGAACAGGTCCGGCGCCACGACCCCCGCAGTGCCTGCGTACAGGGCACCGCTGAAGGCGGCCAGGCCCGCGGAGATGACGAACACCAGGACCAGATGCCACGACGTGTCGAAGCCGCAGTGCCGAGCCCGGAATTCGTTCATCCCGATGGCGGCCAGGACCAGGCCATAGCGGGTGCGAACCAGACGCCAGGTCAGCACAGTGGCCAGCACCAAGGCGGCCAATGCCAGCAAGTAGGAGGAGCGCTCGTCCGACAGGTCCACGGCCCAGCCGGGCAGGCTCAGACGAATGCCGGGAATCCCCAGGATGCCGACATCCCCGCCCGTCACGGATTGCCAGCTTGTCGCCAGCTGCCGTGTGATGAGCAGGATGGCCATGGTGATGACCGCGAAGAAGTGCAGTCGAACCCCGGCGTAGAGCAGGAAGTAGCCGACAGCGCCAGCGACGGCCATGGCGGCCCCAAGGCCGAGGACGACCCCTTGCAGCCAGCTCCACTGCAGCTGCGTGGTCGCGATCGCCACGCCGTAGGCCCCCAGACCGAAGAAGACGGCGTGACCGAGTGTCAGGACCATGCCCTTGCCCCATAGCAGGTCGTAGCTCAGGGCGAAGATCCCGAGGATCAGGGCATCGCGCATGGCAGTCGTGGCATAGGAGGAAGACAGCCAGGGCACGGCAGCCAACCCCGCGATGGCCAGCCCACCGGCGCAGAGCACTCGCCACTCGATGGCGGACAACGCAGGCTGGCGTAGAAGCGCCTTCATGGCATTCAGTCGATGGCGCATGACTCACCCCTTGCCCAGCAGTTGGTGGGCCGCGCTGAATCCCGGGACGAGCCCCTGAGGTCTCAGCCGGATGAGGACGATGGCCATCAAGAGCACCAGGGCCGAGGCCATGGACGGATCCACGCGATAGTTCATGAGGGTCTCGGCACCTCCGATGAGTGCGCTGCCCGTGACCGCGCCGAGGATCGAGCCAATGCCGCCGACCACGATCACGAAGAAGGCCTTGCTCAGGTAGGTCAAGCCGAGATGGCTCTCGACGGAGACCAGCGGCGCGATGAGCACGCCGGCGAACGCCGCGAGCGACGCCCCCGACGCGAACGCTGCGCGGTTCATGCGACGGGTGTTGATGCCCAGCCCCTCCGCCATTGCAGGGTTCTGAATGACGGCACGCAGATGGATGCCGAAGCGTGTTCGCGTGAACACCAGGGCTGCAAGAGCGATGACTGCCAGGCTGATGACGATCACGAACAGTCGGTAGGCGGGGTACTCGGCCCCACCGATGGACAAGGCCCCATCCAAGGGTGTCTGGACCAGCTGAGGATGCTTGCCGAAGCCCAGCTCCAGCAGCTTCTGAATGATCAGACTGACGGCGTAGGTCGCAAGAAGGGTGTCCAGCGTCCGCTTGTAGAGCAGGCGAATGACCGTCACCTCGAGCAGCCAGCCGGCACCGGCGCCCACTAGGGGCGCCACCACCAGCGCCAGCCAGAACGCCTGCGTCCCGCCGACGTGCTGCATGGCAGCGAGCGTGAAGGCACCTAAGGTGACGAACTCGCCATGCGCCAGGTTGACGATGTCCATCATGCCGAAAACGATCGCCAGACCGAGCGCGATCAACGCAAGAACGCTGACCTGACTCAGCACATTGAGTAGCAGCAGCATGGCGTTACTCATCACGCACCTCGCCTGCGTCCGCTGCGGCGGCATCTGAAAGCGGCGAGCCATTGCCCCGCTGCTCCAGCACCCAAGGGCGCATGGTACCGGGAAGCCCAAGCCTCCACGTCGACCCCTGCTCTGATACTTCTATCATCTTTGCTCCTTGTTTATTTATGATCATAATAGATCCGCATCACACAAATGAGAGATAGGTGCTTACCCTCTGTGGAGCCATCATCATCCACTGTTTGAACCGATGGAGACTGGCATTCATCGTCAATGCAATGGACGAAGACGTGCAAGCCATCATTTCCTCTTGCATTCAATGCCTGCGATTTATTAGCATGATTCACACAAGGAGCCACGATGTCACGAATACACCAGCTGAGCGCCACCGAGCTTGTCGGCCTCTACGCCACCAAGAGCCTGTCGCCCGTCGAAGCCACGCAGGCCCTGCTGGCGCGGCATGAGCAATTGGCCCCCGATCTCAACGCCTTCTGCGCCATGAATCCGGACAGCGCCCTGCAGCAGGCCCGCGCCTCAGAGGCACGCTGGCGCGCCGGCAAGGCACTGGGCTCGCTTGACGGCATTCCTGTCTCCATCAAGGACAACCTGGGCACCTGCGACATGCCGACCCGCTTCGGCTCGCTCGCCATCGGCGACGAGCGCGCCCAGATCCCCGACAGCCCCGCCGTGCAGCGGCTCCGCGAAGCAGGCGCCGTCATCTTCGGCAAGACCACCCTGCCCGACTTCGCCCACAAGATCACCAGCGACAGCCCCCTGACCGGCATCACCCGCAATCCGTGGAACCTGCTGCACACCCCCGGCGGATCGAGCAGCGGCGCGGCGGCCGCCGTCGCCGCTGGTCTCGCCCCCCTCGCTCTGGGCACGGACGGCGGCGGCTCGATCCGCATTCCTGCCGCCTTCACCGGCATCTACGGCCTCAAGCCGAGCTTTGGGCGCGTCCCTCACCACCCGCGAGGCGCGTTTGCCCTGCTGAGCCATGTCGGACCGATGGCCCGGACGACCGAAGATGCCGCCGCCCTGATGAACATCATCGCGAGACCCGACCCGCGCGACTGGTATGCACTGCCGTACGATCCCGTCGACTACCGATCGGCACTGAGAGCCCCGCTCCCGCGCCTTCGAATCGCCGTCAGCCCCTCACTGGGACTTGACCGCCTGCCCGACCCGGAGATCCTGGCAACGCTCAAGCGAAGTGCCACCCTGCTGGAATCCCTTGGAGCGGTCGTTGAACTGGCGGACCCCCCCGCCGTCCGCCAGTGCCTGCAGATTCATGGCGTGCTATGGAGTGCGTTTGCTGCCCGGCTCGCCGACTCCCTCGGCGACGCGGCGCGCACGCTGGACGCCTCGCTGAAGGCTCTGATCGAGGCCGGGAGCGGGCTGCCGCCCCACAGCATCCTGGATGCCCTCACCCGGCGCAGCGACTGCGGACGGGAAGTGAACGAATTCTTCACCCGGCATGACCTCATCCTGTGCCCGACCCACCCCACTGTCGCGCCCGCCATCAGCGCTGATTTGCACAGCGATCCGCCCTACCCCGTCTACACACCCTGGTGCAATCAGCTGGGACTGCCCGCTGCAGCCATCCACGCCGGCACCGGCAGCGATGGCCTGCCCATCGGCCTCCAACTCATCGGCCGTCAGTACGACGACCTCACCGTCCTGCGCGCCAGCCACGCCTTCCAACAGGCCTTCGGCCCATCGCCCGTGGTCGACCACCTGGTCTCCGGTCTCACGGGCACCACCGGGCAGCAACCGTCGGAACTTCACCCCGCCTGATCGCACACACCCGTCCGACGCATCGTGTCTCATTCTTGCGGCAGCATCGGGTTTTCACTCATCTCCTGTTTATCATCATAAATATGATTCAACGTCGGCAATCGATGATGGATCGACTGCCGATCAATCCACAACCAATAGGAATTTATCATCATGAGATCCCCTGCTCTGCTGGTCGCATCCTCCTTATTTATCACTATCAATTCAGCTTCCGCACAAAGCAGCGTCAAGCTGTACGGTCTCGTCAACGCCGGAGTGGGGTCCTACCAGTTGGCCGGCGCCAATCGCGTCAAGGCCGTGAGTTCGGGAGACATGAGCACCAGCTTCTGGGGCGTCAGCGGGACGGAAGACCTGGGGACGGGCCTCAAAGCGCAATTCGCCCTGGAGAGCTTCATCGGCGTGGACACCGGCGCCGCCGGACGCTTCTCCGGTGACGCGATGTTCGCGAAGAACGCCTACGTCGGTCTCAGTGGCGACTTCGGCCAGGTTCGGGTGGGCCGGAACACCAGCCAGATGTTCGTATCCCTGCTGCTGTTCAACAGCTTCGGCGATTCCTTCGGCTTCTCGCCCACGCTGCTGCATTACTACCTGGACGGCCGGGACATTCCGATCAGCAAGACGGCACGCCTGCAAAACGACACGGCCTGGCGGAACTCGGTGAGCTACCTCAGCCCCATGATGTCGGGCATGCGGGTGAACTTGCAGGCCGCCGCCGGCGAAGGGGTGGGCAAGTCCAGCTTTGCCGCTACCGTGGTCTATTTCGGCGACCCCTTCAGCGCGACCCTCGCCTATCAGTCCGTCGGCACGGACGCCGCCGCGCCGACCAATGGCCGGCGCGAGAAAACCTTCAACGTCGGCGCCGCCTATGACTTCAAGGCCGCGAAGGTGTACGCCCAGGTCGGGCAGATCGACGACGACTCCTACGGAAGCAAGCTGCGCCTCTACGACATCAGTGCCGAAGTCCCCGTCAATGGCAGCGGCAAGTTGCTGGCCGCATGGGGGCACTCCAAGGTGCGGACCGGTACCTTCGCCGGCATCATTCCCCTGTACGCCGGCAGCACGCACAAGACGCTGAGCCTGGGCTATGACCATTCGCTGTCCAAGCGCACCGATGTCTACGCCGTCTACATGAACGACAAGGTCGACGGCCTGCATGATGGCAACACCCTGTCGATCGGCCTGCGCCACAGCTTCTGAGCACGACCGGAGCACGCGCGACCGCATCCGCTCGGCAGCACCTGTCGAGCAATGGCGACAAAGAGCCCGCTGCCCACGAGGCAGCTTCCCTCCCCCAGTCCAGCGGGCGCATCTCATCTCTTTGGCCACACAGGCAGCGGAGACGTCCGGCGCGGCCCCTCGGTCAGCCACCTGACACCGGCAGTTCTCCGCACCCGGAAATCAAGCCCTGCCCGAGTGAGCGACAATCCAGGGATGGAATACCCTGGCAATCTTTTCGTCGTGGCCGCGCCGAGCGGCGCAGGCAAATCCAGCTTGGTCAAGGCCCTGCTGGAGCTGGACGCCAAGCTGGCGGTCTCGATTTCGCACACCTCCCGTGCCCCGCGCGGCCAGGAGCAGCATGGCCGCGAATACTGGTTCATTTCGCCGGGGGAGTTCCGCTCCAAGGTCGAGCGAGGTGAGTTCTTCGAATGGGCCGAGGTGCACGGCAATCTCTACGGCACCTCGCGCGCTGCGATCGAGGAGCGCATGAAACAGGGCGAGGACGTCGTGCTGGAGATCGACTTCCAGGGCGCCCTGCAGATCAAGCAGCTGTTCCCGTATGCCGTGCTGGTCTTCATCCTGCCGCCCAGCTGGGACGAGCTGCGCCAGCGCCTGACGCGGCGCGGTGACACGGCGGAGGAGGTCATCGAACGCCGCATGGCCAATGCGCGAATCGAGGTGGCTCAGGCCCACAAATTCGATTTTGTCGTGGTGAATGCCGTTTTCGAGACGGCTCTTTTCGATCTGAAGGCGATCGTGCACGCGCAGCGGTTAAAATATGCCTCTCAGCGTCGCAGCAAGTCCACTGTCTTCAAGGCACTGGACCTGCCCTGAAGCGCCGCCACCCCCCGGTGGACAGCGTTTCTAGACCCTCCGAACAACATCACTGGAACCCGCCCATGGCCCGCATCACCGTTGAAGATTGCCTGACCAAGATCCCCAACCGCTTCCAGCTGGTGCTTGCTGCCACTTACCGCGCCCGCATGCTCAGCCAAGGCCATAGCGCCAAGATCGAGAGCAAGAACAAGCCGGGCGTCACCGCCCTGCGCGAGATTGCTGCCGGCGAAGTGGGCATCGAGATGCTGCGCAAGGTGCCGGTCTAAGCCGCACACCGCTGCTGAAAAGGCGCCTTCGGGGCGCCTTTTTTAATGGTCATGGCCTGATCGAACGCGTCATCCGTCGCCAACGCGTCGCAATTTGTCCCGGCCACAGCGACCAACCCCGCCCTTGTGTTAATTTCGCTCCATGGGTCTTCGCTCCTTTGCCGCTTCGCTGCCCGCCGCCCTGATGCCGGGCCTGCACAAGACCGCCCCTGAGCCGACGCAGGCCGAGGCGGCCTCCTTCGACGCGCTGCTGCACCGCCTGACGTACCTCCCCAAGGGCGACATCAAGCGAATCCGCGAAGCCTACAAGTTCGCCGATGAAGCCCATCTGGGGCAGTTTCGGGCCAGCGGCGAGCCCTACATCACGCATCCGATCGCAGTTGCCGGCATCTGCGCCGATTGGCGCCTGGATGCCCAGGCGATCATGGCCGCGCTCATGCACGACGCCATGGAAGACTGCGGCGTCACGAAGACGGAGCTGATCGAGCGCTTCGAGGCCCCGACGGCCGAACTCGTCGACGGCCTGACCAAGCTGGACAAGCTGCAGTTCTCGACCAAGGAGGAATCGCAGGCCGAGTCCTTCCGAAAGATGCTGCTGGCGATGGCGCGCGATGTGCGGGTCATCCTGATCAAGCTGGCCGACCGCCTGCACAACATGCGGACGATGGGGCACATGGCGTTCGAGAAACGCCGTCGCATTGCCCGTGAGACGCTCGACATCTACGCGCCCATCGCCCACCGGCTCGGCCTCAACGAGATCTACCGGGAGCTGCAGGAGCTGTCCTTCCAGTACATCCATCCCTGGCGGCATGGCGCCCTCTCGAAAGCCATCGGCAAGGCGCGCGGCAACCGACGGGACCTTGTCTCGCGCATCGAGCGCGACGTCGTCAAGGCCTTTGCCGATGCCGGGCTGAAGGTCGAGATCCAGGGCCGGGAAAAGACCCTCTTCTCCATCTACAAGAAGATGCGCGAGAAGCACCTGAGCTTTGCCCAGGTCAGCGACATCTTCGGCTTCCGCGTGGTGGTGGACGATCTGCCCCAGTGCTACCTGGCCCTGGGCGTGCTGCACCAGCTGTACAAGCCGCAGCCCGGCCGCTTCAAGGACTACATCGCCATTCCCAAGCCCAACGGCTACCAGAGCCTTCACACGACACTGGTGAGCCCGCTGGGCACGCCGGTCGAATTCCAGATGCGCACCGAGACCATGCACATGGTCGCGGAAAAGGGCGTCGCTGCGCACTGGCTCTACAAGGCCAAGGGCAATCCGCAGGCGGTGCAGCAGCTGGGATCGCGCTGGCTGCAGTCGCTGATCGACATCCAGGACGAGACGCGTGACGCCAGCGAGTTCCTGGAGCACGTGAAGATCGATCTGTTCCCCGACGCGGTCTACGTCTTCACGCCCAAGAGCAAGATCATGGCCCTGCCCCGCGGGGCGACGCCCGTGGACTACGCCTATGCCATCCACTCCGACGTCGGCGATCACTGCGTGGCCGCCAAGGTCAACGGCGAACCCGTGCCGCTGCGGGCCGAGCTTCGCAGCGGCGATGTGGTCGAGATCATCACGGCCACGGGCGCCCGCCCGAATCCGGCCTGGCTCAGCTTCGTCCGAACGGGCCGCGCCCGTTCCAAGATCCGTCACTTCCTGAAGAACCTGGAGCAGGAAGAGTCGCAGGAACTCGGGCAGAAGATGCTGGCCCAGGCCCTGCGCGCCGAGGGCCTCGCGCTCCCGAGCCTCGATACCGAGGACCAGGAGGCCCACGCGCTGTGGCAGGACCTCGCCCGCTGGGCCGGCAATCGCAGCGTTCACGAGTTGCTGGTGGAAGTCGGCCTCGGCCGCAAGATCGCCACCATCGTCGCCAAGAAGATGGCTCGCATGCTTGCGGCTCAGGGCCAGCGCCCGGACGCCGTCACGCTCACGCTGGGCCGATTCGGCACGGACGACCAGACGACCCAGGGCCAGATCACGCTGGATGGCAGTGAAGGCGCCTCCGTGCGGCTGGCCAGCTGCTGCCGCCCCGTGCCAGGCGACGACATCAAGGGCTACCTGGGTCGCGGCGAAGGCCTCATCGTCCACACGGCCGAATGCCAGGTGGGCCGCCGGCTGTTCCAGCGCGACAGCGAGCACTGGATCGCCGTGGCCTGGGCCGACGAGATGACCCGCAGCTTCGAGGCCGCCATCGGCGTGCTGATGAAGAACGGCAAGGGCGTGCTGGCCCAGATCGCCACCGCCGTCAGCACCGCGGAGGCCGACATCACGCACATCTCGATGAGTGACGAGTCGCAGGCCCGCGAAACGGCCGAGATGCAGCTGCTGATCTCGGTCCGGGACCGCCAACACGTGGCCGAGGTGCTGCGCATGCTCAAGCGTTCGCCCGCCGTGCTGCGGGTCTGGCGCATCAAGCCCTGAAGCCTCCGCCAGCAGGCCCGCCCGCGCACCGTCAGCCGGGCTGCCCGCCCGGGGCGGGGTAGCGCACCTCGATCACCTCCAGCTGCTCCAGCCCGCCCGGCGTCATCAGCTGCACCTCGTCGCCCTCCCGGGCCTTCAGCAGTGCACGGGCAATCGGGGACACCCAGCTGACCTCGCCCTGCAGGCTGTCGGCCTCGTCGATGCCCATGATGGTGATGGTGCGCTCCTCGCCTCTGCTGTTCGCGTAGGTCACGGTCGCACCGAAGAAGATCTGGTCGCTGCCGTGGTGCACAGCCGGATCGGCGACCTCGGCGATGTCCAGGCGCTTGGTCAGGAAGCGCAGGCGCCGGTCGATCTCCCGCAGCCGCTTCTTGCCGTAGAGATAGTCGCCGTTCTCGGAACGATCGCCGTTCTTGGCCGCCCAGGACACGATCTCGACGATCTTGGGGCGCTCGACGTCCAACAGCTCCATGAACTCCGCCCGCAGCCGGGCATAGCCCTTGGGGGTGATGTAGTTGCGCGTGCCGGCAGGCAGTGGCGGCAGGCCGGGGACGTCATCGTCATCGTCCCCGTCGCTTTCCTTGGTGAAGGCCTTGCTCATGCGTGTATTGTCTCGCCAGTCGACAAGACCTCGGAAGGAACAGCATGACGACGGGTCCCCTCGCAGGCGTGCGCATCATCGAGCTGGCCGGCATCGGCCCCTGCCCCTTCGCCGGCATGATGCTGGCCGACATGGGGGCGGACGTGATCGTGGTCGAGCGCCCTGCGGCACAGCGCAGCCTCGGGGGCGGCGGCGCCATGAACCGCGGCAAGCGCTCCGTGGTCCTGGACCTCAAGAAGCCCGAGGCCATCGAGGCCCTGCGGCAGCTGATCCTCACCGCGGACGGGTTGATCGAGGGCTACCGCCCAGGCGTGATGGAGCGCCTGGGCCTGGGGCCGGCGGCGCTCGAGCCGCTGCATCCGCGCCTCGTGTTCGGTCGCGTGACCGGCTGGGGCCAAACCGGCCCACTGGCGCAGGCGGCCGGCCACGACCTCAACTATGTCGCGCTGAGCGGCCTGCTGAGCCTCAGCCAGCGCTCGGGCCAGGCCCCCACGCTGCCGGCGACCGTCGTCGGCGACATGGCCAGCGGCGGCCTGCTGCTGGCCTTCGGCATGGTCTGCGCCCTGCTGGAGGCCCAGCGCTCGGGCCGCGGGCAGGTCATCGACGCCGCCATGCTCGACGGCGCCAATCTGCTGGGCAGCCTCGTCCGCAGCCTAGCCGGGCAAGGGCACTGGACCGACTCGCCAGCGCAGAACTTCTTCCTGCACAGCAGCCCCTTCTACGACAGCTTCGAGTGCGCGGATGGGCGCTTCCTGAGCCTGGGCGCCATCGAGCCCGCCTTCTACCGCGAACTGCTGCAGCGCCTGGACCTGACGGATGAGGATCCCGCCCTGCAGATGGACCCGCGCGAGTGGCCGCGGCTGCGGGAGCGCGTGGCGACACGCCTTCGAGAGAAGCCCCGGGATGCCTGGATGGCGCTGCTTGAGGGCACGGATGCCTGCGTGGCGGGCGTCCTGAGCCTAGACGAAGCGCCCCTGCATCCGCACCAGCAGGCGCGGCAAGCCTACACGCAGGTGCAGGGGCAATGGCAGGCGAATCCCGCGCCCCGCTTCTCGCGCAGCCAGACGCGCACGCCGACCGCGCCGCCTGCCGCGGGGGCGCATGACGCCGAGATACTCGCCGAGTTGCAGCTGGCGCCTGGGGCAATGCAGGCCTTGCTGCAAGATGGCGCCGCCACGGGCGAGTCATGATCAGGGACCGCCACGCTCGCTGCCTTTCGGGGCTGCCTCTGCACGTCGGTAGTCACGGCATGCCGCGTGGGTCCCCCCTGGCCGGGCCGCGCGTCTTCGGCACCGCTTGCCAAGCCTTTGCAGACTCGCTCAACGGAGGGCGGCCATGAGCCCGCCCAAGCTGACCTGGGTGAGCGCCGATGGCGGCCCGCATGTGCTGCTACCCGCCGAAGCCAGCGGCGAATGGTCAGGCATTCGGACCTCCCGGCACGAAGGACGGAGTGGCATTCGCTTCCGATGGTCAGGGGATGCTGCCGCGCCGGCCTCGGACTACGACGCAGCTTGTGACATGGCAGGGCTGGCCGGCCTGGTACAGGTGGGCATCGGGGAAGCGCTGGTGCTGGGCGACGAAGTCCCGATGAGCACCTGGGTTCCGAGCAGCCCCTTCTCTGGCGGCGTGCTGATCGTGCCGATGACATGGCCGGACTCGAAGCGCGACGACAGTGCCTTGCTGACCGCCGTGGCAGCGGTGGCGCCGGGGGAGTTCCTACCGACGGGCCTTGTGCTGCGCCTCTCCAGCGGCCGCCTTCTGCTGTGTGCCGCTGCCGACTACGGGCCCGATTGGCGTTACCCGACCTCGCCGATATCGATACCGCCTGGCGAATACCAGGTGCGAACGGCCGATGTGCAAATCCAGGGCTTCTGGCTGCAGCTTCATGCCCTTGATTCAGCCAAGCCAGCGGGTAAGGACGGGAAACTTGAGCAAGTGATGAAGTCGCCGTGAGGAATCCAGAAGGCACTCACGACGAATCCAGGACGAATTCATGATGGATTCGGGCGCAAAAACAAAAAAGGCCTGTGATTTCTCACAGACCTTTTCATTTCTTCTTGTTTTGGCGCGGCTGGCAGGATTCGAACCCACGACCCCTTGGTTCGTAGCCAAGTACTCTATCCAACTGAGCTACAGCCGCCGAAGCCTTGAACTATAGCATGGGTTTTTCCGGGTGCGCAAGTATGTTCGTCATTTTTCTCCTGCTGCACGGGCCGGATCGTCGGGAGGCCGGGCGCCTGGGGCTACCGACACCCGTGCAACCCGCGCACTGAACGCCGACGCTAGGGCCGGGCGGCGCGAGGGAGGCTGGATCGTGAGGATCAGGCGTTGGTCCGCCGAGCGATGGGCGTCCGACGGCTCGCGCCTTGCGCAAAACGCGGGGCCAATCAGGCCAGCGTCGCGGCGGCCTCGAAGCAGCGGGCGCGGCGCTCGGCGTCGCCATCGTTCTCGGCCAGGTCCGCCAGCTTGAGCCAGCAGCGGCGGCGTGCCGCCACACCCAGCTGCCGGTCGTCGGCCGCCTGTTCCAGCATCAGGCGGGCCTTGCCCCACAGCTGACGCTCCGCCAGGGCGTGACCCAGGGCATAGGCGAGCCCCGGGTCGCGGGCATGGCGCTGCAGGAGGCCTTCCAGGCGCTGCAGCCAGTCCTGACCGAGGCCGGGGAGGCACTGCACCAGGGATTCCGCCAGCGCCGCGCGCTCGTCGGCCGGCAAGTCGGCGTAGTCGTCCCAGGACGGGCGCAGCCAGCCGCGGCCATCGTCCGGGGCACCCAGCCCCGCGGCGCATTGTGCGGCTCGGGCCGCCACGAAGACATCACGCCGGTCGGACGCATCCAGCTGCTGCCACGCGGCACGAAGCTGATCGACATCCCGCGCCGCTTCCAGGGCCTCGACGGCCAGCGAGCGCAACAGCCCCTGGGCCGCCGCCTTGGAGAAACCCTGGTGCTTGGCAAGCATGCGCGCCGTGCGCAGAGCCTCCAGCGGCTGGCGCGCCAGCCGGGCGGCCTGCATCTTGAGCCGCAGTGCCTGCGTCCGCCGCGCCACGCCGGGCGTCAGCTCAGCAAGAATCTGCGTGGCACGCGTCGCATCACGGTCGTCCAGGGCCCATTCGGCCGCCAGCAGCCGGGCGCCCTCTTCCTGGGCCTTGGCCTGGGACGACTGCTGCGCGAACTGCAGCGCCAGCTGGAGCTGCTCGTCCCGGCGGCGCTTGTCCTGCAGGCGATGCGCGCTCTGGGCGGCCAGCAGGTGGCTCAGCGCCATGAAGGCGTGGTCCTGCGCGAGGTCCGGCGTCTGCGACTGGATGTTCAGGGCGCGCTGCACCGCCTTCTGGGCGCGGCCATAGCGAGCGCCGAAGAACTCGGCCAGCGCCTCGCGCAGCGCGAGCTGGGCGCTGCGTTCACGCTGGGACATCCGCCACTCGCGCGCGCGCCGCGGCAGGGACACGAGCGAATTGAGCGTCTGGATCAGCGTCACCAGCGCGAAGCACCCCGCCACGAGCGCCAGCAGGAACAGGTTCAGCGACACATCCAGCCGCCAGCCATTCCAGTAGAAGCTCGCCAGCCCGTCATTGCTGCCGAGGGTCAGGGCCGCCACCACCGCGGCGGCAAACACCAGCACCAGCCAGATCACGATACGCATGACCGGCCTCCCTCAGCGCCCGGCCGCGGCCAGGGCCGCCAGGCTGTCGTCGGGACGCGGCACCGCCACCTGGCGGGCCTGCCCCTGGACCTGGCGCAGCAGCTCGGCGGCGGACTGCGCCTTGCGCGAGCGCATGTCGAAGTAGCGGTCCAGCAGCGCCAGCACCTCGCGCAGGTCGGACTGCGCGGTGTCGTACTGGCGGCTCAGCAGCGCCAGACGGGCGTTGAGCAGGCGCAGCTTGAGGTTCTCGCGCAGGAAGTAGCCCTGCTCGGGGGTGATCAGCGCAGCCTCCGGATGGCTGATGCGCGTCACGCGGACCAGCGATTTCGTTTCCTGCCAGACCTGGGTGCTGAAGTCCTTCCAGCGGTCCTGCGCCACGCCCCACCAGGCGTCCCAGCCTTCGGCGGCCGATGCGGGCTTCGCCGGCGCCGGGCTCGCCTTGCGGGCCTTGGCCTCGGGGCGGGCCTCGGACCGGCCGTCCGCGCGCGGGTCCGGACGGGGCTCGCCCTCCGCCATCGCGGCGCGCTCCGGCACCGACAGCAGCGGCAGCTCGTCCGCCAGGCGGGCCACCTCGTCCAGCTTGATGCCCAGGCTAGCGACGTCGACCACGCTCACGGCCTTCACGCGGTCGAGGTCGCGGATGACGGCGCGGCGCACGCCCTCGAGCCGGGGTTGCTTGTAGCGCTGCAGGCGTTCGTCCGCCTGCTTGAGCGCCGACACCAGGGGCTCGGCGCTTCCGGTGATGCTGGTCTGCTGCAGGGCGACGCGCAGTGAGGCCTCGATGTCACCCAGCACGTTCTCGTCCCGCGAGCGGGACATGGACTGGATCAGCTCCTCGAGCTGGCCGCGCTGCAGGGCGACCTCGGCGAGGCGCGCGTCCAGCAGCGTGAGTTTGGCGGCGGTCTCCTGGGCGACGTCCTGGGCGCGGGTGGCCATAACGCGCGCATCCGTGGCCTGGGTCTGGCTCTGGTCCTGGCGGCGCACCAGCTCCTGCTCGAGCTGCCGGACGCGGCTGTGGCCCTGCCACGCCAGCGCGAGCGCGCCGAGCGACAGCACGCCCAGCGACAGAAGGACCAGGGTCAGCGAACCCGGCGTGCCGGCACGGGCCGGCACTTTCTCGGGCAGCACGGAGGCGCTCTCGGGCTCGGAAGCCGGGGCGCTGCGGGGGATGTCTTGCTCGCTCACAGTGCCGCGGATTGTAGGGTTCAGTCCCAAGGCCCTCGCAGGGTCGCGGCGACGGCCTCGGCGTCCGGTCGCGTCAAAACCACATGCCCGACACCCAGCTCCCGCGCGCGCTGCGCAATGCGCTCGTGCGTTGCGATGGCGCGGGCGCGAGACCAGTCGACCCGGCGAGCTGCCAACGCGGGCAGGTGGTCGATGGCCTCGGCGCTGCTGAAGAGCCAGACGTGGGCCTGGGGCGCATCGAGGGCCCGGTCGAGCACGCCCTGCTCCAGGGGCGTCAGCTGCGGGGCGGCGCGCCGGTAGACGCTGATCGCGTCCACGACCGCACCCGCCTCCCGCAGGCGGTCAGCCAGCCATTCCCGCCCGCCGTCACCGCGCACCATGAGGGCGTGGCGGCCCTGCCAGTCCTGCGAGGCCAGGATCGGCCAGAGATGTTCGGAATCGAGGCTGGCCGCATCGGCCGGGGGCTGCCGCAGGAGCGCAGCCGGCACGCCCTGCTGCAGAAGCGCCTGGGCGCTGCCGGGTCCGACCGTGGCCGCGAGCGTGTGCGCCGGCCAGGGCATGCCGGGCGGGCGAGCCGCGAAGAAGTGCTCGACGGCATTCGGGCTGACGAACATCAGCAGCGACTGCGCCTGCAGATGGCGCCAGGCCTCGCGGGCGGGCGCCGGGTCCAGCGGGGCGATGTCCAGCAGCGGCAGCACCTCGCACGGCACACCCAGGCGGGCCATGCGCTGCACCCAGTCCCGGGCCTGCGCCCGCGGCCGGGTCAGGATCAGACGCAGCGGCAGCGGCGATGGCAGGCCAGAAGCCCCCTCGCCCGCCGGCGTGGCGGGATCAGGCACAGCGGAGGTAGTCCTCGGCGCCCAGGGCACGCAGGGCCTCGGCGGCCTGCAGGCCCAGCGCGCGGGCGCTGCCTTCGTCGGCCGGCTGGCCCTGCACGCGCGCCTTCAGCAGCGGGCGCTCGGGCTGCTCGGGGTGGCCGAGGGCCACATCAAGCTGCAGCACGCCGTCCTGCCAGCGGGCATGGGCCGCCAGCGGCATGGAGCAGCTGCCCCCGAGGCTGCGCGACACGGCACGCTCGGCCTGCGTGGCCAGCCACGTGGGCAGGTCCGTCAGGGTGGACAGCGCCTGGGTCAGCGCGGCGGCGTCCGCCCGCACCTCCAGGCCCAGCGCGCCCTGGCCGGCGCAGGGAATCATCTCGTCCAGCGCGAAGCAGGAGCGGATGCGCTCGCCGAGGCCGAGGCGCTTCAGGCCCGCGGCGGCCAGCACGATGGCGTCATAGCCGCCTTCGTCCAGCTTGCGCAGGCGCGTGTCGAGGTTGCCGCGCAGGGGCTCGATGCGCAGGTCCGGGCGCAGGTTCTTCAGCTGCACCACGCGACGCAGGCTGGAGGTGCCGACCAGCGCGCCCGCAGGCAACTCGGCCAGATTCGCGTACTTGCCGGACACGAAGGCGTCGCGCGGGTCCTCGCGCTCGAGGATCGCCACCAGGGCGAAGCCCTCGGGCAGGTCCATGGGCACGTCCTTCAGCGAGTGCACCGCGAGCTGTGCGCGATCTTCCTCGAGAGCCGTTTCCAGCTCCTTGACGAACAGCCCCTTGCCGCCCACCTTGGACAGCGTGCGGTCCAGGATCTGGTCCCCGCGGGTGGTCATGCCCAGGAGTTCCACGGTGGCCCCCAGGCGCTGCTCCAGCAGGGCTTTCACGTGTTCGGCCTGCCAGAGGGCGAGCCTGCTTTCGCGCGTCGCGATCACTATCTTTTCCATCATGGTGGGATGCTAGCGCAGCGCCGTGGTCCGCCCGCCACGTTGCGGTCAAAGAAACTGATAAAGTCAAATGGTCGTAACTTGGTTACATTGCCGAAATAGGGCTGAACAGGTCCGTGCAAGGCAACCGGGCTACGCTTCCTGACCCCAAGCCCCGCGTTCCGGCCCCGATGCCGGCGCGCCAACCCGCGAGCCGCCATGCCTGCCCGACCCGCCCGTCCCGACGCCCCCGCACGAGCCCCCCGTTCCGCCGCCAGCCGCCAGACCGGCAAGACCGCGACGACCCGGACCCCCACCCGTCGCGAGGCCGAGGACAAGAACCAGCCGCTGATGGACGACATCCGACTGCTGGGCCGCATCCTCGGCGAGGTGATCCGCGAGCAGGAAGGCCGCGAGGCCTATGAGCTCGTCGAGCGGGTGCGCCAGCTCTCGGTGGCCTTCCGCCACAAGCGGGATGCGCAGGCCGGCAAGAGCTTCGACAAGCTGCTCAAGAGCCTCTCGGGCGAGCAGACGGTCAGCGTGATCCGGGCCTTCAGCTACTTCTCGCACCTGGCCAACATCGCCGAGGACCGCCACCACGTGCGCCGCCGCGAGATCCACGAGCGCGCCGGCAGCCTGCAGGCCGGCTCGCTGGCCTACTGCATGGAGCGCCTGCACGAAGCCGGCGTGCGGCCCAACGAGGTCGCCAAGACGCTGCAGCACGGCTTCATCTCGCCCGTGCTCACGGCCCACCCGACGGAAGTGCAGCGCAAGAGCATCCTGGATGCCGAGCGCGCCATCGCCGAGCTCGTCGAGCAGCGCGACCGCCTCCAGACCGAGCGCGAGAAGCGCGACAACGAGGGCCTCATCCGCGCCCGCATCACCCAGCTGTGGCAGACGCGCATGCTGCGCTACTCCAAGCTCACGGTGGCGGACGAGATCGAGAACGCCCTCTCCTACTACCACGCCACCTTCCTGCGCCAGATCCCCAAGCTGTACGGCGAGCTGGAGGAGGCGCTGCCCGGCCACGAGCTGAACAGCTTCCTGCGCATGGGCCACTGGATCGGCGGGGACCGCGACGGCAACCCCAACGTCACGGCCGCCACGCTGCGCCATGCACTCAAGCGCCAGAGCGAGGTGGCCCTGCGCCACTACCTGACCGAGCTGCACGAGCTGGGCGCGGAGCTGTCCATCTCGGCGCGCCTGGCCCAGGTCAGCCCGGCGATGCAGGAACTTGCCGAGCGCAGCCCGGACCGCAACGAGCACCGCATGGACGAGCCCTACCGGCGCGCGCTGACCGGCATGTACGCCCGCATGGCGGCCACGCTGCACGCGCTGACGGGCACCGAGGCGCTGCGCCACGCCGTCGCGCCCCAGGATCCCTACCTCACGCCCGAAGAGCTGCTGGCGGATCTGCGCGTGATCGCGGACTCGCTGAAGACTCACCATGCACAGGCCTTGATCGCCCCGCGCCTCAAGCCCCTGATCCGCGCCGTGCAGGTCTTCGGCTTCCACCTGGCTACGCTGGACCTGCGCCAGAGCTCCGACCAGCACGAGCTGGTGATCGCCGAGCTGCTGGCCACCGCGCGTGTCTGCCCGGACTACGCCGCGCTCGACGAAGCCGCCCGCCGCCAGCTGCTGCTGGGCCTGCTGAACGACGCCCGGCCGCTGCGCGTGGTCGGTGCCGAGTACAGCGAGCGCTGCCAGGGCGAGCTGGCCATCTTCGAGGCCGCCCGCGAGGCGCTGCAGCGCTTCGGCCGCGAGGCCATCCGCCACTACATCATCAGCCACACCGAGACCGTGAGCGACCTGCTCGAGGTCCAGCTGCTCTTCAAGGAAGTCGGCCTGCTGCGCGGCGTGCTGGACGGCGAGGCCGTGAGCGACCTCATCGTCGTGCCCTTGTTCGAGACCATCGGCGACCTGCGCGAGGCGCCCCAGATCATGGGCGAGTTCTACGCGCTGCCGGGCGTCGCCGCGCTCATCAAGCGCTCCGGCGCCGAGCAGGACGTGATGCTGGGCTACTCCGACTCCAACAAGGACGGCGGCGTCTTCACCAGCAACTGGGAGCTCTACCGCGCCGAGATCGCGCTGGTGGGCCTCTTCGACAGCCTCAAGGCGCGCCATGGCATCACCCTTCGCCTCTTCCACGGCCGCGGCGGCACGGTGGGCCGCGGCGGCGGCCCGAGCTACCAGGCCATCCTGGCCCAGCCCCCGGGCACGGTGAACGGGCAGATCCGCCTGACCGAGCAGGGCGAGGTGATCGCCTCCAAGTACGCCAACCCCGACATCGGCCGGCGCAACCTCGAGACGCTCGTCGCCGCCACGCTGGAGGCCACGCTGCTGCACCCGACCAAGAGCGCGCCCAAGTCCTTCCTCGAGGCGGCGCAGCAGCTCTCGGACACCAGCTTCGCGGCCTACCGCGGGCTGGTCTATGAGACGAACGGCTTCGCCGACTACTTCTTCTCCTCGACGCCCATCCGCGAGATCGCCGAGCTCAACATCGGCTCGCGCCCGGCCTCGCGCAAGGCCACCCGCGCCATCGAGGACCTGCGCGCCATCCCCTGGGGCTTCAGCTGGGGTCAGTCCCGCGTGGCCCTGCCCGGCTGGTGCGGCTTCGGCTCGGGCGTGACGGCCTTCCTCGACGCCGACCCGGCCCAGCGCGACACGCGCCTGGCCCTGCTCAAGCGCATGCACAAGCAGTGGCCCTTCTTCCGCACGCTGCTGTCCAACCTCGACATGGTGCTGGCCAAGACCGACCTCGGCCTGGCGCAGCGCTATGTGGACCTCGTCGAGGACCGCAAGCTGGGCAAGCGCATCTTCGCGGCCATCGAGGCGGAGTTCCGCCGCACGCAGGAGGCCGTCGCGCTGATCACCGGCGAGAAGCACAACCTGGCCAGCAACCCGGCCCTGGCGCGCTCCATCGCGCACCGCTTCCCCTACATCGACCCGCTGCACCACCTGCAGGTGGAGCTGATGCGGCGCTACCGCGCCATCCCGGTCGAGAAGCGGGCCGAGGACCCGAGCATGGAGCGCGTGCAGCGCGGCATCCACCTGTCCATCAACGGGATCGCCGCCGGCCTGCGCAACACGGGCTGAGGCGCGCCCGCCGGGCCGTGGGCCCTGCTCAGCCGGCGGCCAGGGCCTCGCGCACGGCCGCCACCTGCCGGCGCGAGACCGACAGCCAGTCATCGACCGGCGCCACGCGCACGGCCCAGCCCTCGCTGGCGTCGGCGTCCACGTCCGGGGCGAGCGAGGCCGGCGGCCGGCCCAGCTCGCGCAGGGCCCGGCGCGCCACCAGGGCATTGCGGTGGATGCGCAGGAAGCGCGGGCCCAGGCGCTGTTCCAGCTCCGAGAGCGAGCCCTCCATCAGGTGGCTCTGCCCGGCCGTGCGCACCGTGAGGTACTTCAGCTCGGCCTTGAAATAGAGCACCTCGGCCAGTGGCACGCGGATCAGGCGGCCGCGCTCCGTGATGGTCAGGAACTCGCCGTCCGGCAGGGCCTCGGCCTCGGCCTGCGCGCTCTGCCAGGTCGCGGCGGCATGGCGCTCCAGGAGCCGCCCCCGCGCCCGCTCCACCGCTGCCTGCAGCCGCTCGCGGCGCACCGGCTTGGTCAGGTAGTCCAGGGCCTCGATCTCGAAGGCCCGCAGCGCGTGCTCGGCATGCGCCGTCACGAAGACCACGATGGGCCGGTGCGGCACGGCCTCCAGCGCCTGCGCCAGCTGCAGGCCGTCGGGGCCGGGCATCTGGATGTCGAGGAAGACGAGATCGCAGACATGCTCCTTCAGCCAGGACAGCGCCTGCCCGGCGGAGCCCGCCTCGCCCAGCACCCGCACCGGCAGCCCGGGCAAGCCCTCGAGCAGGCCGCGCAGGCGCAGGCGGGCCAGGGGCTCGTCGTCGACGATCAGGGTCCGCAGGGGCGTGTCACCGGTCGAAGTCATCGCAGGGCAGCGTCAGGATTGCAGGGGCAGCAGGATCTTCACCACATAGCGCCCGGGCTCGGCATGAAGCTCGAACTGGGCGGCCACATCATGCATCAGCAGCAGGCGCTCGCGGACGTTGTCCAGCGCCAGCCCGTGCCCGGGGCGCGAGGGGCCGGGCCCGACGCTGTTGCTCACCCGCAGCTCGACCTGACCGCCGCGGCGGCGCGTCAGCACCTCGATCTCGCCCCCGTCGTCGTTGGGCTCGACGCCATGCCGCACGGCGTTCTCCACGAGCGGCTGCAGCAGCAGCGGCGGCACGCGCGCGGCGTCGGCCTCGGGGTCCAGCCGCCAGTGCACGCGCAGGCGCTCGCCGAAGCGGATCTGCTCGATCTCCAGGTAGCGGCGCGCCAGCTCGATCTCCTCGGCCAGACTCACGGCGGCGCCGTTCTCGCTGAGCGCCACGCGGAACAGCTCGGCGAGGTCCTCCAGCACCTTCTCGGCGCGCTGCGGGTCCAGCTGCACGAGCACGATGGCGGAGTTGAGCGTGTTGAACAGGAAATGCGGCCGGATGCGCGACTGCAGCTCCACCAGCTGCGCCAGGGCTGCGGCGGGGCGCTGCCAGCGCTGGCGGCTGTGCAGCCACATCCACAACGACGACGCCACCCCCGCGCCGGTGAGGGCCACGGCGCCGAAGCGGAACAGGCTGCCGGACTCGCCCGAGGCCTCGTTGAGCAGACGCCAGGCCGCGGTGGCGCACAAGGCCCCGAGGCCCGCCAGCACCAGCCACTGGCCCGCGCTGCCCAGCCGCGCCAGCAGGTGCTTGCCGGCGCACACGAGCACCAGCCAGGCCAGCACGGCCGTCATCGACACGAAGCTCGCGCTCGCCAGCTGCAGCAGCCACTGCTCGGCGTCGGGCGCCTGCAGCGCGATGCCGGCCGACAGCACCAGCTGCACCCCGAGCACCGCGCGCAGCGCCAGTCCCATGTGGCAGACGTCGAAGAGTTGCGCGCGCCGGGCGGCGTCCTCGATCCGCAGGCTCGCGGGGGCCGGCGCCGGCAGCACCGGCGGCAGCAGGGTCGTGCCGGGATCGAGCGAGGACGGAGGCGGCTGCTTCATGAGCTTCGAAGGCTGGGCGGGTCGCAGTCTTTAGAATCGACGGCCATTCTCCCCCAGCCCAGGGGCCGCTTCGCCCGGAGCCCGCCCGCCGCCTTGCAACAAACCATGTCCGACAACCAACTCGCCAACAAGTCCCAAGCCTGGTCCGCGCTGTTTTCCGAACCGATGAGCGAGCTGGTCAAGCGCTACACGGCCAGCGTCTTCTTCGACAAGCGGCTCTGGAAGGCGGACATCGACGGCAGCCTGGCCCACGCCGAGATGCTGAACGCCCAGGGCATCCTGAGCGCCGAGGACCACGCCGCCATCCAGCGTGGCATGGCGCAGATCCGCGAGGAGATCGAGGGCGGCCGCTTCGAGTGGAAGCTGGACCTCGAGGACGTGCACCTCAACATCGAGGCCCGCCTGACCGAGCTCGTGGGCCTCGCCGGCAAGCGCCTGCACACGGGCCGCAGCCGCAACGACCAGGTCGCCACCGACGTGCGCCTGTGGCTGCGCGGCGAGATCGACGAGATCGCCGTGCTGCTGAACGCCCTGCAGCTCGCGCTGGTCGACGTGGCCGAGAAGAACGCCGAGACCATCCTCCCAGGCTTCACCCACCTGCAGGTCGCCCAGCCCGTGGCCTTCGGGCACCACCTGCTGGCCTACGTGGAGATGTTCGCCCGCGACGCCGAGCGCATGGCCGACGTGCGTCGCCGCGTGAACCGCCTGCCCCTGGGCGCCGCCGCCCTGGCCGGCACCAGCTACCCGCTGGACCGCGAGCGCGTGGCCCGCACGCTGGGCATGGAGGCGGTCTGCCAGAACAGCCTCGATGCCGTCTCGGACCGCGACTTCGCCATCGAGTTCAGCGCCGCCGCGGCGCTGGTGATGGTGCACGTCTCGCGCCTGTCGGAGGAGCTGATCCTCTGGATGAGCCAGAGCTTCGGTTTCATCGATCTCGCCGACCGCTTCTGCACGGGCTCGTCCATCATGCCGCAGAAGAAGAACCCCGACGTGCCTGAGCTGGCCCGCGGCAAGAGCGGCCGCGTGGTGGGGCACCTGATGGGCCTGATCACCCTGATGAAGGGCCAGCCCCTGGCCTACAACAAGGACAACCAGGAAGACAAGGAGCCGCTGTTCGACACCGTCGACACGCTCAAGGACACCCTGCGCATCTTTGCCGAGATGGCCGCCGGCATCACGGTGAAGCCCGAGGCCATGGAGCGCGCCGCGATGCGCGGCTACGCCACCGCCACGGACCTCGCGGACTACCTCGTCAAGAAGGGCCTGCCCTTCCGCGACGCGCACGAGGTCGTGGCCCATGCGGTCAAGACGGCCATCGCGCAGGCCCGCGACCTCTCCGCGCTGAGCCTGGAAGAGCTGAAGGCCTTCGATGCACGCATCGAGGCCGATGTCTTCGAGGTGCTCTCGCTGCGCGGCTCGCTCAATGCCCGCAACATCCTGGGCGGCACGGCGCCGGACCAGGTGCGTGCCCAGGTGGCTCGCCACCGGGCACGCCTGGCCTGAGGGCCGCGGGCTCAGGCCGGACGGCGGCGGCGCAGCGGCAGCAGCGCCAGCGCGAGGCCGGTCAGCGCCAGGCTGCCAGGTTCCGGCACCCGGGCCACGGTGGGCGCGAAGGTGTTGAACAGGCTGGAGATGTGGGTGTGGTTCATGTCGGCCACATCCATCAGGCCCGAGAAGTCGTAAGCCGTGGCATCGGTGTCCAGGAACATGAAGAACGACGACTGGTCGGCGCCCAGGCCGACCATCGCGCCCAGGTCGTTCATGTGCTGGAAGTTGAAGTTGATGTCGCTGGCCATCGTGCCCGAGAAGCGATGGGCATTGACGGGTGCCACGTCGCCGGAGCCGTCGTTGCGCCAGTTCACGCGGTACACGCTCGTGAAGAGGTTGCCCAGGCGGAAGCTGCCGAGGTCGTCGGCCGAGCGGGCGTCGCTGAAGACGCGCCAGTAGAAGTCCATCGTGCCGTCGACGGAGCGCACCACCCGCGACTGGATGCTGCCGGTCACCGTGCCGCTCGCGCTGGCGAAGCTGAAGGCATCGCTGCGGTCCTCGATGATGGTGCCGGCCAGCTGGGGCTCGGCGGCCGCGCTGGTGCCCGTCAGCAGGGCCACGGTGGCGCCTTCCAGCAGCACGTCGGCGTGCGCGAGGCTCGGTGCGGCGACCGCCGCCGCCAGGGCCAGCGCGCCACCGAGGCGCCGGGGCAGGGGCTTGGACAGGGGCTGACGAGCCTTCATGACTTGATCGGACATGGAAACCTCCTGGGGTTGCGAAATGATGTGGGTCGAACCTTAGGACGGTTCGGCGCGCAGGCGTCCCCCTAGCTTCGCAAGCTGCCCCGCGATCAGGGGGCATCGGCGTTGCCGGCCTTCGACAGCCTCGGGGGCGCTGCGGATCCTTGATCGATCGCAAGAATCCCGCGGGCCGGCGGCATGCGGTGCGGCACTCGATGCGGCGTTGTCAGGTGGCTCAGGTATCGTTCGGGCCATGAGCCTGATCACCTGGACCCCCGAGCTCGCGCTGCAGCACACCGAGCTGGACGACACCCACGAGGAATTCGTGGGCCTGCTGAACGAATTCGCCACGGCCCTCGCCGGCGGCGGCGACCCCATGCCCGCCTTCGAGGCCCTGCTGGCCCACACCGAGGCGCATTTCGCCATGGAGGAGCGCTGGATGGCGGCCACCGGCTTCGCCCCGGACAACTGCCACAGCAAGCAGCATCAGATGGTGCTGGACACCCTGCGCGAGGTGCGCCGCTACGCCCTGGAACTCAAGGACCTCGAGCCCATGCGCATCATCGGCCCCGAGCTGGCCCAGTGGTTCCCGGCGCACGCCGAGATGATGGACGCCGCCCTGGTGTTCCACATGCAGCAGGTCGGCTACGACAGCACGACCGGCGAGCTCACCCGGCCCGAGGCGAGCGAGGCCACGGCCCTGCAGGCCGCCCAGGCGGCGCAGGCGCAGCCCATCACGTCCTGCGGCAGCAGCGGCTGCGGGCACTGAGCTGACGCCCTCTCCTGACAGCCGCTGTCAGCGCCGGGCGCGACAATGCCGCGCATGCAGGACTTCGAGCGCCCCACGGACGCCTCCGCGCCCCCGCGGCGCTGGATCGCCCATCTCGACATGGACGCGTTCTACGCCTCCGTGGAGCTGCTGCGCTACCCGGAGCTCAAGGGCCAGCCGGTGGTGATCGGCGGGCGGCGCATGCACGCGCCGCGCACGCGGGAGGACGGCAGCCGCGAGTACGCCCGGCTGCGGGACTACACCGGCCGCGGCGTCATCACCACCTCCACCTACGCCGCCCGCGCGCTGGGCGTGCACTCCGGCATGGGCCTCATGAAGGCCGGCCTGCTGGCGCCCGACGCCATCCTGCTGCCGACCGACTTCGACGCCTACCGCCACTACTCGCGCCTCTTCAAGGCCGCCGTGGCCCAGATCGCCCCGGTGATCGAGGACCGCGGCATCGACGAGATCTACATCGACCTGAGCGCCGTGCCCGGCATGCAGGAGGCCGTGGGGCACGACCCCCTGGGCGGCGTGCGCGCCGTCGCCCGCGAGATCAAGAACAGCGTCACGCAGGCCACCGGTCTCAGCTGCTCCATCGGCATCACGCCGAACAAGCTGCTGTCCAAGATCGCGTCCGACCTCGACAAGCCCGACGGCCTGACGGTGCTGACGATGGAGGACCTCCCCGAACGCATCTGGCCGCTGCCCGTGCGGCGGATCAACGGCATCGGCCCCAAGGCCGCGGCCAAGCTGGAGACGCTGGGCATCGAGACCATCGCGCAGCTGGCGGCGGCCTCGCCCGCGCTGCTGCTGGAGCGCTTCGGGCGCAGCTACGGCGCCTGGCTGCACGAGGCCGCCCACGGCCGCGACGAGCGGCCGGTGGTGACGCACAGCGAGCCGGTGTCCATCAGCCGCGAGACCACCTTCGAGCGCGACCTCCACGCCCGCCACGACCGCGAGCAGCTCGGCCGCATCTTCACGCAGCTGTGCGAGCAGCTCGCCGCCGACCTGCAGCGCAAGGGCTATCTCGGCCGGACCGTCGGCATCAAGCTGCGCTTCGAGGGCTTCCGCACCGTCACGCGGGACCAGACCCTGCCCCTGCCCATCCAGGACGCCGCCGCCATCCGGCAAGCGGCCGGCCAGTGCCTCAAGCGCGTGGACCTGAGCCAGCGCCTGCGTCTGCTGGGCGTGCGGATGGCCTCGCTCAGCCGCCCTGGCGACGCCCCGCCGCCCCCGGCCAGGAATCCGCGCCCGAGTCAAGCGAAGCCGGAGAACCTGTCGCTGTTCTGAGCCCCCGGGCTTGCCTGCTGGTCGCCTTGACGGCGGCTCGCTATCCTGCCGACTGGCCCCCATCGCTCCACCTGCCAGCGGCCCGGCGAAGTGGGGCAACAAGGATCGGCATGCAGCAGTCCCCCGCCTCGTCCCCCCACCCCGCGGCCAGCGCGCCGCTGGCCTGCGACGACGCCCAGGCCGCGGCGCTGATGCACCGCCTCGCCACCGCCGGCATGCGCCACCCGCGGCTGACCATCCCCTGCTACGAGCACGCCCTCGCCCGCGGCGAGGCCTTGCCCACGCTGCGGCGCCTGCAGCTGCTGCAGGGCCTGTTCTTCGCCCGGGAGCGGCTGGGCAGCGGCGCGCTGCTGCGCCCGGCGCTGCAGCAGGCCCTGGCACAGGCGCAGGCCGAGGGGCTGATCCGCCAGGTCACGCGGCTGAATGAGGCGCTCGGGCGGCTTTGCTACCAGGCGGCCGAGTACCAGCAGGCCAGCGCCTTCTGGTCGGAGGCGCTGGACCTCGCCGCGCTGCAGCCGGGCAGCCTGGAGGGCGTCGCCCCCTGCATCGGCCTGGCGCAGCTGCACTTCGCGCTGGGCGACTGGCAGACGGGCCAGCACCTGCTGCTGGACGCGCAGAACCAGCTGCGCAGCGGCGCCTCCCGGCTCGCGGCCCGCTACCTGCAGGCCAAGCTGCTGCTGAACCTCGGCGTGGCCCAGTTCAATCGCGGCGAATACGCCCCGGCCCGCGCCAGCTTCGAGCAAGGCCAGCAGTGGGCCCGCAGCATCGGGCATCGCGACTACGTGGCCGAGAGCCTGTGGCATCTGGCCCGCTGCGCCCAGGCGGCCGGCGAGGACGACGCGGCGCGCGCGCTGTGCGAGCAGGCCCTGCTGGCCGCGCGCCGCTGCGGCTATGTGTGGCTGGAGACCATGGTCAGCGCCACCCTCACCGAGCTGGCCATGGAGGGCGAGGACTGGGAGCATGCCATCCGCAGCGGCGAGCAGGCGCTCGCGCTGGCCCGCAGCCTCGGCGCGCGGCGGCAGCAGAGCAGCGCGCACAAGGCCCTGGCCCAGCTCTACCAGCGGGCCGGGCGGCTGGCCGACGCGCTGGAGCAGCTCTGGCAGCACCAGGCCCTGGAGGACGAGCTCTACCGGCTGAGCCTGCCCGAGCGCCTCAGCGCGCTGGTGCGCTTCGACCACCTGCGACAAGGGCCCGAGGAGCGGATGCTGAGCCTCTCCAGCCAGCACTTCAGCATCGAGACGCCCGAGGACCTGCGCCTGGCCCTGCTGCAGATGCGCGAGCAGGTGCTGGCCATCCTGGGGCTGGACGACTGGACCGTCTGGTGGGACGAGAGCGGCCAGCAGCGCTTCACCAGCATCGCGCAGGCCGGCAAGCCGGACGACGACGGCCTCAGCCCGGCGCAGTGCGGCGCCTACCTCACGCTGCTGGACGAGTCGCACGAGCCGCTGGTCATCCGCGACATGCGCCTGCACCCCCACGCCGGCGCGCTGGCTGCCCTGCCCTCGGCGCAGGCCCAGGGCGGGCGCATCGAGGTGCCGCTGCGCCTGCAGCAGCAGCTGCGCGGCATCCTGTGGCTGCAGCGCGCCGGCACCGAGCGCGCCTGGACGCGCGACGACCTGCTCAGCGCCAGCCATCTGGCCAAGATTCTCGAGCGGCTGATGCTGTCGCTGGATCTGAGCCGCGCCAAGGCCGCGCGCCAGGAGCTGGAGCAGGAGAAGTTCGCCTCGCTCGGCCGCATGGTCGCCAGCATCGCGCATGACGTGAACACGCCCATCGGCGTGGCCATCACGGCGGCGTCCGGGGTCGCCGACCACGCCCGCCGCCTCACCCGCGTGGCCGACGGCACGGAAAAACTCACCCGGGCCGAGCTGCAGGGCCTGGCCCAGCAGCTGGCCAACGCGGCGGACCTCGTGGACCGCAACCTGCAGCGCGCCGCCACGCTCATGGGCGACTTCAAGCGCATCGCCGTCGACCAGAACGCCGAGGCCCCCCAGCGCCTCGCGCTGAAGGACTACCTGCAGAGCGTGATCACCGTGCACAGCCCGGCCCTGCGCCGCGCGCGGGTCGAATGCCGGCTCGAGGTCGAGGACGGCCTGCAGATCGAGACCGTGCCCGGCCTGCTGAGCCAGATCCTCTCCAACCTCATCATGAACAGCCTCACCCACGCCTTCCCCAAGGGCGAGGGCGGGCAGCTGCGGTTGGAGGCGCAGTGCTGCGGCCCGCTGCTGCGCCTGGACTACAGCGACGACGGCATCGGCCTGAGCGAGGCCGTGCGGGCGCATGTGTTCGAGCCCTTCTTCACCACGCGCCGCGGCCAGGGCGGATCGGGGCTGGGCATGTACATCGTGGCCCATCTCGCGAAGCGCCTCGGTGGGCAGGCGCAGCTGCTGCGGCCCGAACGCGGCTTCGCGCTGCGGATTGAGCTGCCGCTGCAGGGGGCGGCATCCACCGGACGCCAGGAGACGTCCCCGCCCGGCGCCTGAGCGTGGTCGTCGTTCCCCCAGGGCAGAACCAGCCCGCCGGCGTCAGGGATGCCGGGAGCCGGCGGCCGGCGGTGCCGCGTCATGCAGCCAGCGCCAGACCGCCCCCTGCCCGCGATCGTCGCCCGCTTGACGAGCTCGGCGGCCGGCTCAGTCGGCAGCACCCAGGCGCTCGCGGGTGGGCAGGCGCCACATCCACAGGCCCACGGCCAGGCAGCAGGCGGCCGGCACCCAGCACCACGGCAGCGGGAGACGCCAGGCGGCCACGGCCGAGCCGAGGGCCATCATCACCCAGGCGAGCTGCTTGGCGCGCCAGGGCACGGCGCGGTGGGCACGCCAGTCGTGGATCATCGGACCGAAGCGCGGATGGCCCAGCAGCCAGGCCTCGCAGCGCCGGCTGCTGCGCGAGAAGCAGAACGCCGCCAGCAGCACGAAGGGCGTGGTGGGCAGCAGCGGCAGGAAAATGCCGAGAATGCCCAGGCCGAGGCTCAGCAGCCCCGCCATGCCCCACAGCAGGCGGCGCCACAGCGGCCGCGGCGCCATTGCCTCATCGCCGGCGGCCGCGTTGGCGTCATTGTTGAAAGCCTTGTCCATGAATCGATCTTCGCATGCCCCGTCGCTGGCACCGGACCTGCGCCTGCCGTCCATCGAGGGGCTGCGCGCGTTCCAGGCCGTGGCGGCCCTGGGGCTGCTCGAGCCGGCGGCCGAGGCCTTGCACATCAGCGCGAGCGCGGTGGGCAAGCGCATCGGCGCCCTGGAGGAGCTGCTGGGCCTGGCCCTGTTCCAGCGCCAGGGCGGGCAGTGGAGCCTGACGGCGGCCGGGCGCGAGTACCTCGAGCAGGTGCGGGCGGCACTCGACCTGCTGGCCGCGGCGCCGCAGCACCGCCGCGCGCAGCAGCGCCGCGAGCGCCTGCGCCTGTGCGCCCCGCCCACCTTTGCCCGGCAGATCCTCGTGCCCGCCCTGCCCACCTTCAGCGCCGCTCACCCGCATCTCGAGCTGGAACTCGTGCTGAGCGTGCCCTACCTCAACGAGGGCGCGCCGGACGCCGAGCTGCAGGTCTACCACGCCCCCCAGCCGCCGGCGGCCGAGCTGCTGCTGCGCGATGTCGTCACGCCGCTGCTCTCGCCCGCGCTGGCCGCACGCCTGCCCGCCAAGCCTCGCCCGCAGGACCTGCTGAGCCTGACGCTGCTGCGCACGCCCCTGCAGTCCTGGCTGCCCTGGTTCCAGGCGGCGGGCCTGCCGGCGCCAGAGCCGTCCGACGGCCCTCGCTTCATCGACCTCGGCCTGGTGCTGCAGGCCGCCGAATGCGGCCAAGGTGTGGCCCTGGTCGGGCAGGCCCTGGCGCAGCGCCTCCTGGACCAGGGCCTGCTGCAGCGGCCCTGGGCGCTCGAGGTGCCCGCGGCGCAGGCCTATGCGCTGCGGCCCCTGCCCGCCCAGGCCTCCCCCGGATTGCTGGCCCTGGCCGACTGGCTGCGCTCGCAGTGCCGGGCGCTGGCCGCCCCTCGCGGCGCGGGCTGAACTGCGCTCGTCGCCGCCCGCGGTGGCGTCTGAAGGCGCGAACGGGGCGATGGCAAGGTCGATGCCCGGTGCATGCCGGCTCCGTGGGCGGCGCTGCAGGGCTGGCGCTGTTCCGGGCGCTGTTCCCGGTGCTGTTCCCGGTGTCAGTCGCCGCGATGGCCCGGCGCTCTGGCCCTGGCTTCATCCCAGACATCGGCACCCGTGCGGCCCCGGGCTTCGGCCCGAGAGCCCCTCGGCCGGCGCGCTCGGAAAGCCGTTCCGCGAGCAACGGCCCCGGATTCCGCCGCCGGCCGCCGCCCAGCCACTAGGATCGCGCCTTGGCACGGCAGTCCGTGCGTCGTGTTCGGCAATTCTGCGGAGGCCCCATGCCCGTCATCACCTGCATCGAAGACCTGCGACAACTGGCCCAGCGCCGCGTGCCGCGCATGTTCTACGACTACGCAGACTCGGGCAGCTGGACGGAGAGCACCTACCGCGCCAACGAGTCCGATTTCCAGGCCCTCAAGCTTCGCCAGCGCGTGGCCGTGAACATGGAGAACCGCAGCACCGCCACGACGATGGTCGGTCAGGCGGTGTCGATGCCCGTGGCGCTGGCGCCCACCGGCCTGACCGGCATGCAGCACGCCGACGGTGAGATCCTCGCCGCCCAGGCCGCCGAGGCCTTCGGCGTGCCCTTCACGCTCTCGACCATGAGCATCTGCTCCATCGAGGACGTCGCTGCCCACACCCGCAGCCCCTTCTGGTTCCAGCTCTATGTGATGAAGGACCGCGGCTTCATCGCCAGCCTGATCGACCGCGCCAAGGCCGCCCGCTGCAGCGCGCTCGTGGTCACGCTGGACCTGCAGATCCTCGGCCAGCGCCACAAGGACCTCAAGAACGGCCTGTCCGCCCCGCCCAAGCCCACGCTGGCCAACCTGATCAACCTGGCCACCAAGCCGCGCTGGTGCCTCGGCATGCTGGGCACGCCGCGTCGCCAGTTCGGCAACATCGTGGGCCATGTGAAGGGCGTGGATGACATGGGCTCGTTGTCCGACTGGACGGCCAAGCAGTTCGACCCTGCGCTGTCCTGGGATGACGTGGCCTGGATCAAGGAGCGCTGGGGCGGCAAGCTCATCCTCAAGGGCATCCAGGACGTGGAGGACGCGCGCCTGGCCGTGCAGAGCGGCGCCGATGCGCTGATCGTGAGCAACCACGGCGGCCGCCAGCTCGATGGCGCCGAGTCCAGCATCCGCGCCCTGCCCGCCATCGTCGAAGCCGTGGGCTCCGAGATCGAGGTGCACATGGATGGCGGCATCCGCAGCGGCCAGGACGTCCTCAAGGCCTGGGCCCTTGGCGCCCGCGGCTGCTACATCGGCCGCGCCTTCCTCTACGGTCTGGGCGCCATGGGCCGCCCCGGCGTGACCAAGGTGCTGGAGATCATCCACAAGGAACTGGACCTCAGCATGGCCTTCTGCGGCCGCACCCGCATCACCGACGTCGACAAGAGCATCCTGCTCAAGTAAGGCCGGCAGACCCCGGAAACACAGAAGCCCTCCGAGGAGGGCTTTTTTCTTGGCCAGGCGTTGAAACGTGAACTTCCCCTGACGCCTCGCGAAGCTGGATGCCCGCAACAGCGTGCGGGCCAGAAAACAAAGCAGGACCCAACGGAGGTCCCGTTTTGTCCCCGGCGGCGCCCAAGGATCCGGCTTTGTCGGGTCCTCACGCGCCTGGCTGAATGGCCTCGCCCGGCACCCGTTTCAAGTGCCCCAGAAATACAAAACGGGACCCAAAGCAGGTCCCGTTTTATTCCCAGCGGAGCGTGGGGATCCGGCTCCGCCGGGCCCTCACGCTCGCCCCCTGGGGGGCTGAGGTCGGACACAAACGCCATGGCGTTTGTGCCTACCGAAGGGCCAGGCCTCTGGCCTGGCGCGGCCTGCAAGGCCGGCGAAGCCGGTAGGGGGGGTCAAAGTGCTTGCATTTCCTTGAGGAGACGGTCGGCCTTGTCCACGTACTTCATCTGCCACTGCATGTAGCGGGCGTCCAGGCAGATGCTGCGGGTGGTCTTCTCGTTGAAGTCCCAGTCCGAGATGACGGCGTCCAGGGTGCCGTCGAACAGCAGGCCCACGAGCTCGGCGTTCTTGTTCAGCACGGGCGAGCCGGAGTTGCCGCCGGTGGTGTCCAGCGTGGCCAGGAAGTTGACCGGCACCGAGTTCAGGGACTTCATGCCGTACTTGCCGAACTCGCCGGCCTTGATGGCGGCCAGCTGCTCGGCCGGCGCGTCGAAGTCGCCCTTGCCCTGGTGCTTAGCGGGAATGCCACGCAGCGTGGTGAAGGCGGTCCAGGTGCTGCCGTCCGCACCTTCGCGGCCGGCGACCTTGCCGAAGCTCACGCGCAGCGTGCCATTGGCATCCGGGTACACGGCCTGGCCCTTGCTGGCCTTGAAGGCGATCAGGGCCTTCATGACGTCGGCATAGGCCTGCTGGATGTGGCCGCCCAGTTCCTTGGCGGCGTTCTCACGCGCCTCGGAATCCGCATGCAGGGCCACGGCAGCAGCGATGAAGCTGTCACCGCTCTTCTCGAACTCGGCGGCATCGCGCTGGAACCAGGCCAGACGCTCGGCCTTGTCCGCCAGCTTGCTGCCGGCGTACAGGGCGTCCACTCGAGCCTTCAGGGCGTCCGCGGGCATGTTGGCCTGCACGCCCAGGCCCTTCAGCACGGCCGGGTTGAGCATCTCGGCCGGCAGGGCCAGGTACTGGCTCAGGAAGTGGACGGTCTTGGCCTTGTCGGTCTGCTCGTCGTAGCGGCGATCCAGGGCTTCGAGACCCTGGCGGCGGCGCAGCGAATCGCGCTCCTGGAAGCCCAGCTTGCGCTCGGCATCGGGCAGCTTGCGCTGCACGGCACCTTCGTACAGGCCGGAGGCGGTGCCCAGCAGGGCGGGCATGCTCAGGCCCAGCAGGGCTTCGCGCTTGGCCACGGCCTGGCGCTCGGCCAGCAGGCGGTCGACGCTGTCGAGGCTGGCGCCGAACTGCTCGCGGCGCTTGGCATCGGCGTTCACCCAGGCCTTCAGCTCGGCGTAGGCGGCGGACTTGCGAGCGAGGATGTCGCTGCCGTCGTAGCTGGCCTGCTGGCCCTGCCAGTTCTTGTAGGCATTGCCCAGGCCCTGCACGGTGCCGGCCATCTTGATCTCGCCGTCGCGGCGGCCTTCGGTCTCACGCTTGATGAGGTCGAGGTACTCGCCGAAGGCCTTGATGCTCGTCGGGCGCTCCCAGCCGAAGGTGAAGTCCACCTCGCTCGGCAGGCGGTAGCGGTTCGTGCGGCCGGGGTAGCCCGTGACCATCACGAAGTCGCCTTCCTTCAGCGGGCTGCTGGCCAGCTTCAGGAAGTGCTTGGGCTGGTAGGGCTTGTTGTCCTTGCTGTAGTCGGCCGGCTTGCCGTCCGGGCCCACGTAGGCGCGGTAGAAGCTGTAGTCGCCGGTGTGGCGGGGCCAGATCCAGTTGTCGGTGTCACCGCCGAAGCGGCCGACCATGTCCGCCGGGGCGTGCACGAGGCGCACGTCGCGAATTTCCATCTGCTTGATCAGCTGGAACACGAGGCTGCCGTAGAAGGCGCTCACGGTACAGCGGTGGCCCTTGTCCTGCTCGCAGGCGGCGATCAGGGACTTCTGCTTGGCCTCGATGGCGTCGGTGCGGGCCTTGCCCTTGAGCGCCTGGACCTTGGCGTCGAGCACCTCGGCACTCACGTCCTTGACGTCCACGGTCACGAAGACGCGGCTGCCCGGGGCCGCCGGCAGCTCTTCCTCGAAGGAGCTGGCCAGGAAGCCCTTCTTGATGAGGTCACGCTGGGGGGTGGAGTTGTACTGGATGCTGCCGTAGGCGCAGTGGTGGTTGGTGACCACCAGGCCCTGGGGCGACACGAAGGAGGCGGTGCAGCCACCCAGGCTGATCACGGCGCCCATGGGGAATTCGGTCAGCTTGTTCAGCTTGGCGGGGTCCATGGCCAGGCCGGTGGCCTTGAGGTCCTTGGCGATCTGCGGCAGCTGCTGGGGCATCCACATGCCTTCGTTGGCATGGGCCAGGCCGGCGGCCAGCGCGAGGGGGGCCAGCGCGAAGCGGGCCAGGGTGACTGCGTTCATGGAGTGGGGCATGAATTGAAAGCGAAGCCGCGACCATACACGCAAACCTTCCCCCGGAGATGTGTCATCCGGCATTGGGTCATTCCCCGGGGGGAGGCCGGCGCCGCAGCGCCGGCCCTGCCCCTCCCGCCGGATTCCGGGGACATCGCCCCGCCCCGGCCCCTGCCCGGCTGGAAAAGCGCAGCAGCATCGCCGATAAATCACCTGACGCGAAACTGACGGAGCACGCCATGACCCTGCGCCAGCTGGCCAGCATCAAGCGCTGGTTGATCCTGCATTCGGCGGCCCATGGCGTCGAGCTGTTCACCTGGAACCTGGTCCTCACCTGCTGGCTGATGGGCTGGGTGGGCCTCCCGGGCCTGCTGCTCAGTGGGCAGCTCGCGGCCCTGCCCCTGTGCTTCGCGGCCTCGGTGAGCCCACGTTGCTATGTGCTGGCGCGGCGGCGCCTGCACCGCAGCGGGCGCCTGCGCTGCGACTGGCTGACGGCCTTGTGAGCCGGCGCCGGAAACGACAAAGCCCTCACGCGGAGGGCTTCGCGAAGGCGGCCGGCGGACCGCTCAGTGCATGAGGCCGATCCACTCGCCGCGCGCCTGGTAGGCGTCGAAGATGTGCAGGGCCATGCGCTGCAGGGCGTCGTTGCCGCTGCCGTGGGCCAGCGACAGGCAGTCGAAGGCATACAGGCGGTCGTAGATCATGCGGGTGGGCTGCAGCGGCAGGCCCTGGGCTTCCATCAGGCGGCTGAAGGCCTGCAGCTCGGCCATGTCGATGCCGGTGCTCAGCGTGAGGCCGAGGCCCAGGTCCGGCAGCTCGTCCAGGCCGCCCTGCACGAACAGTTCAGGGGCCGACGCGGTGCTCGTCTTGGGAACCAGGTGCAGGGGGAAGCTCATGGGGGACCTCGGGGGTGTGGTACTGCCTGGGTCCATGATGCCGGCCACCGCCAAAACTTGAGCGCGAAAAAGCCGGGTCTTGCCCGGCTATTTCGGCTCAAGGGCCGCCAGATGCGCCCGAAGGGGCGGCTCAGGCCTTGGGCAGCGTGACGCCCACCTGGCCCTGGTACTTGCCGCCGCGGTCGCGGTAGGAGGTCTCGCAGACCTCGTCGCTCTCGAAGAACAGGACCTGTGCGCAGCCCTCGCCCGCGTAGATCTTGGCCGGCAGCGGCGTGGTGTTGGAGAACTCCAGCGTCACATAGCCTTCCCACTCGGGCTCGAAGGGCGTGACGTTGACGATGATGCCGCAGCGCGCATAGGTGCTCTTGCCCAGGCAGATCGTCAGGACGTTGCGCGGGATGCGGAAGTACTCGACGGTGCGCGCCAGCGCGAAGCTGTTGGGCGGGATGATGCAGACATCGCCATGGAAGTCCACGAAGCTCTTCTCATCGAAGTTCTTGGGGTCGACCACGGTGCTGTGCACATTGGTGAAGATCTTGAACTCGGGCGCGCAGCGGATGTCGTAGCCATAGCTCGAGGTGCCGTAGCTGACGATCTTGCGGCCCTCGGCCTCACGGACCTGGCCCGGCTCGTAGGGCTCGATCATGCCGTGCTGCTCGGCCATGCGGCGGATCCATTTGTCGCTCTTGATGCTCATTCGCTCGTCCCCTGGGCCTCGTCGCCCCAATTCGGCGCCCGCTGATGGGCGTCCCGTGTTGCGCGGATTCTAGGGGCAGGCGGGGCGGCGGCCTTGCGGCAGCGCAGCCTCCCTAGAATCGCCGGCATTCGCACAGGAAGTTGGGGCGGGAGTTGGCATGAGCCTGGCTGAGATGTTGAGGAAGTCCGTCTGGGGGCGTGCCCTGGGCGCTGCCGAGCTGGAGGCCGTCGTTGCGCAATGCCACGAGCGGCCGGTGGCTGCCGGGCAGGCGATCGTGCGGGCCGGCGAGCCCGCGCTGCACTGGATCGGCCTCGTGAGCGGCGTGGCCTGCATGAGCGTCAGCATGCCGGACGGCAAGGAGACCAGCCTCACGAGCCTGGCGGCCGGCGGCTGGTTCGGCGAGGGCACGCTGATCAAGCGCGGGCACTGGCAGTACGACGGCCGCGCGCTGACGGACTGCCAGGTCGCGCTGATGCCCCTCGACTGCTTCGAGCACCTGCGCCAGACCAGCCTGCCCTTCAACCACTACCTCCAGCTGCTGATGGGCGCCCGCATGGGCGGCTTCATTGCCAAGCTCTGCGTGGACCGGATGCTGGACTCGACCGCGCGCATCGCCCAGGCGCTGGCGGGGCTCTACCAGCCGGAGGTCTACCCGGACCCCGGCCCCCTGCTCCACCTGAGCCAGGCCGAGCTGGGGCAGCTGGCGGGCGTCTCGCGCCAGCGCACGAACATCGCGCTGCAGCGGCTCGAGCGCGCCGGGCTGATCGAGGTCAGCCGCCGCGGCATCCGCGTGCGGGACCTGGCCGCGCTGCGCGCCTATCGCAGCAGCGCCGCGGTGGCGGAGGGCTGACGCTCACCAGCGGGCGTGCCCTCCCGCGGGCCCTCAGTACTCCATCGCCGGCGTGGCGATCTCCCCCGGCACGCCGCGGCGCGCCAGCAGCACGTACATCGTGGGCACCACGAAGATGGTCAGCAGCGTGCCCAGGCTCATGCCGCCCACGATCACCCAGCCGATCTGCTGGCGGCTCTCGGCGCCCGCGCCGGTGGCCAGGGCCAGCGGCAGCGCGCCCAGCACCATCGCGCCGGTCGTCATGAGGATGGGGCGCAGGCGCAGGGCCGAGGCCTCGACCACCGCCGAGAGCGTGTCCCGCCCCTGCTGGCGCAGCTGGTTGCTGAACTCCACGATCAGGATGCCGTGCTTGGTGATCAGCCCCACCAGCGTGATCAGCCCGATCTGCGAATAGACGTTCAGCGTGCCGCCACTCCACTGCAGCGCCGCCAGCGCGCCCACCATGGACAGCGGCACCGACAGCATGATGATGAAGGGATCGACGAAGCTCTCGAACTGCGCCGACAGCACCAGGAAGATGAACAGCAGCGCCAGCACGAACACGAGGCCCAGCGCGCCGCTGGAGGCCTTGTACTCGCGGGACACGCCGTTGAGCTCGGTCGCGTAGCCCAGGGGCAGCACGCGCTCCGCGATGCGGTCCATGTCCTGCAGCGCCTCGCCCAGCGCGTAGCCCGGCGCGAGGCCGGCGGTGATGGTCACGGCGCGGCGCTGGTTGAAGTGGTTCAGCTCCTTGGGGCTCACGGCCTCGCGCACCTTGACCACGGCGGACAGCGGCACCAGCGCATCCGTGCGGCTGCGCACATAGAGCCGCTCGATCTGCTGCGGCGTGCTTCGGGCCTGGGCCTCGGTCTGCACGAGCACGTCGTACTGCTCGGCATCGCGCTTGTAGCGGGTCACCACGCGGCTGCCCAGCATCGTCTCCACCGTGCGGGCCACCTGCTCCACCTGCACGCCGAGGTCGGCCGCACGCTCGCGGTCCACCTCCATGAAGATCTCCGGCTTGTTCAGGCGCAGGTCGTTGTCCACCTGCACGAAGCCGGGGTTCTTCGCCATCTCGGCCTGGAACTGCTGCACGACCTTGTTGAGGTTCTCGTAGCTGTCGCCGCTGACCACCACATAGCTGATCGGCCGCGAGTTGAAGCCCTGCCCGAGGCTCGGCGGCGTGATGGGGAAGGCGTTGACGCCGGGCAGCTGGCTCACCTGCGGGATCAGCGCACGGGCCAGGTCCTGCGTGCTGCGCTTGCGCTCGTCCCAGTCGACGGTACGCAGGATGGACATGCCCTGGGACACCGTCGAGCCGCCCGCGAAGAAGAAGCGGCGCTCGAACTCGGGGTACTGCGAGGCGATGCGCTCGACGGCATCGAGGTAGCGGGCGGTGAACTCCAGCGTGGCGCCATCGGGCGCGGTGATGGGCATGACCACGACGCCGCGGTCCTCCATGGGCGCCAGCTCGCTCTTGGCATGGGCGAAGAGCCACCAGCTGCCGCCGGCCGCCGCGGCCATGACCAGCAGCACCAGCCAGCGCTGGCTCAGGGCGAAGCGCAGCGTGGCGGCGTAGCGATCGCTGATCCACACCAGCACGCGCTCCATGCCGGCGTCGAAGCGCGTGGGCGTCTCGACGTGGCGCAGCAGCTTCGAGCACATCATGGGCGTGAGCGTGAGCGCCACGAAGCCCGAGACCAGCACCGCGCCAGCGAGCGTCAGCGCGAACTCCACGAAGAGCCGGCCCGTGCGGCCCGGCGTGAAGGCCAGGGGCGCGAACACCGCGGCCAGCGTGAGCGTCATGGCCACCACGGCGAAGCCGATTTCGCGGGCGCCGCGCAGCGCGGCCTGGAAGGGCGGCAGCCCCTCCTCGATGTGGCGGAAGATGTTCTCCAGCACCACGATGGCATCGTCCACGACGAGGCCGATGGCCAGCACCAGCGCCAGCAGCGTCATGGTGTTGACGGTGAAGCCGGCCGCAGCCATCAGCGCGAAGGAGCCGATCAGGCTCACCGGGATCGTCACCAGCGGGATGATGGACGCCCGCACCGTGCGCAGGAAAAGGAACACGACCATGGCCACCAGCACCACGGCCTCGGCGATGGTGTGGTAGACCGACTTGATCGAGCGGTCGATGAAGATGGCGTTGTCGCTGGCCGGCCGCACGGTGATGCCGGGGGGCAGGTCTTGCTGCAGGCGCGGCATCATGGCCGTCACGGCTTCCGAGACTTCCAGCGGATTGGCCGTGGCCTGCTTGATCACGCCCAGCGAGACCGAGGGAATGCCGTTCAGCCGCACGCGCGAGCGCTCGCTGGCGGCGGCCTCCTCCACCCGGGCCACGTCGGACAGCTTCACCGTGTAGCCATTGAACTGGCGCAGCGAGATGTCGCGGAACTGCGCGACGGTGTTGAGGTCGGTGCGCGCGGTGACGTTGAACTCACGCTGCTGGCTTTCCACACGGCCCGCGGGCACCTCGAGGTTCTGCTTGCGCAGCGCGTCCTCGACGTCCTGCACGCTCAGGCGGAACGCGGCCAGGCGATCGGCATCGAGCCAGATGCGCATGGCGTAGCGGCGGTCGCCGCCGATCTCGACGTCGGCCACGCCGGGGATGGTCTGCAGGCGCGGCTTGACGACGCGGTTGACGAGGTCCGTGACCTCCAGCGGGTCCATGGTCTCGCTGGTGAAGGCCATGCGCAGCGTGGGCTGGGCGTCGGCCTCGACCTTGGCGATCACCGGCTCGTCCACGGCCGTGGGCAGGCGGCCACGCACGCGCGCCACGCGGTCGCGCACGTCGGCGGCGGCGTTGTCGGGGTTCTTCTCGAGCTTGAAGCGCACCGTGATCTGGCTCTGCTCGGAGCGCGAGATCGAGGTGACGGTGTCCACGCCTTCGATGCCGGCGATGGAGTCCTCCAGCGGCTTGGTCACCTGGCTCTCGATCACCTCGGACGAGGCGCCGGTGAGCCGCGTGTTGACCGTCACGACCGGCTCGTCGATGCGGGGGTATTCGCGCAGCGAGAGCTTGGAGAAGGACACCAGCCCCAGCAACAGGAGCAGCAGGGACATGACGGTCGCGAAGACCGGGCGGCGGATGGAAATCTCGGACAGACGCATGGGAACTCCTCGGTCTGCCGGCTCAGCGGCTGGCGGCGCTGGCGGGGGCCGAGGCGCCGGCGGTGGGCTTCACACCCTGCTGGTCGACGTCCACGCGCTTGACGGGCTGGCCGTCCCCGCGCATCAGCTTGGCCTGCCCGGCGGTCACGACCCAGTCGCCCGCCTTCAGACCCTCGGTGATCTCCACCAGGCCCGGCACGCGCAAGCCGAGGCTCGCCTCCAGACGCTTCGCGACCTGGCCCTGGCCATCGGGCCCGGGCACGAGCTTGATCAGGTACTGCTTGCCGCCCTGCGGCACGAGCGCCTCCTCGGGCACGACCACGGCCTGTGCGCGCTCAGCGAGGCTCAGGCGCACGCGGGCGAAGAGGCCCGAGCGCAGCTCCGGCCCCGGCTTGAGCACCTGGGCGCGCACGAGCAGCGAACGGCCGGCGGCGTCGAGCTGGGCGTCCAGCGCCTGCACGCGGGCCTCGAACTGGCGGCCCGGCAGCGCGTCCAGGCTCACGTGCAGCATCTGGCCCGGGCGCACGCGCGGGGCGTCGCGCTCGGGCAGGCGGAAATCGACCCACACCGTGGAGCTGTCCTCCAGCGAGACGAGCTCGGCGCCGTCCTTCACGTAGTCGCCGAGGCTCACCGACCGGATGCCCGCCACGCCGTCGAAGGGGGCTACCACGCGCATGCGCTGCAGCTGGGCCTTGGCCAGGGCGACCTGCGCCTCGGCCACGTCCAGCGTGGCCTGCGCCTGGTCCAGCGCGCTGGCGGTGACAAAGCCCTGGGCCAGCAGTTCCTTGTTGCGCTGCAGCTGCGTGCGGGCGATGTGGGACTGCGCTTCGGCCTGCTGCAGCTGGGCCGCCTGCAGGCTGTCGTCCAGCTGGATCAAGACCTGACCCCGACGCACGCGCTGGCCGTCCTGGAAGCCCAGCTTGACGATTCGGCCGGCGGACTCCGGCTTGAGCACCACGGACTGGTGGGCGCGCAAGCTGCCGACGGCCTGGGCGTCGTCGCTGAGGGTGCGCAGCTGCACCTGGCGGGCCTCGACGGGCACCGGACCGGCGGGCTTGGCGTCCTTGGCTGAAGAGGTCTTGTCGGCCGCCTTGTCAGCCGTCTTCCCGGCCACGGATCCCGTCAGCGACCCCGGCCGCTGCCAGACGTAGGCCACGCCCACCGCGGCCAGCAGGCCCACCACCACCAAACCCTTGTGCAAGCTCTTCTTCATGCGCGACATCCTGGAGAGAACGCGCAATGTAGCGGCGGCAGGCCCACGCGTCGCTGACATGTCCCTTGAAATGCGCCAGGGCACGCTAGGGGCGGCATGAACGGCGGTCGGCGGGGCGGCCGGCCCGGCGGCGGGCGCACCTCAGCGGCGGCCGGCCTCCGCGACGCCCTTGTTGGCCAGCGCATCGGCGCGCTCATTGCCCGGATCGCCCGCATGGCCCTTGACCCAGCGCCAGTCCACCTCATGCAGCTTGCGCAGGGCATCGAGGCGCTGCCACAGCTCCACGTTCTTGACCGGCTTGCCATCGGCCGTCTTCCAGCCGCGGCGCTGCCAGCCCTGGATCCACTCCGTCATGCCCTTGCGGACGTATTCGCTGTCCGTGTAGAGCACGATCTTGCAGCTGCGCTTGAGCGAGGCCAGGGCCTCGATCACCGCGGTGAGCTCCATGCGGTTGTTGGTGGTGCCCAGCTCGCCGCCGAACAGCTCCTTCTCGTGCCCGCCGGAGCGCAGCCAGGCGCCCCAGCCGCCGGGACCCGGGTTGCCCTTGCAGGCGCCGTCGGTGTAGATCAGGACCTCGGGCTTCGCGATGGCAGGGGCGGGCTTCTTGTCGGTGTCGCTCATGAATCTGGGGAATGGAAATCGTGGATGTCGCGGGGATGCGGATGCATCGCCACGGCCGGTGCGGCCTTGGCGGCGAGTTTCTTGTTGCGGGCCAGGCCCACCAGGCGCATGCCGTGCACGCGCTTGACGGCCACCATGAAGTAGACGGCGCCGAACACCGTCCACCAGCGCATGCCGGCCTCCTCCATCCACTGCCAGCGCTTGAGCCAGGGCTCGGTGCGCAGGGGCGGACGGTAGCAGCCGAACTGCGCGCGCTCGACCTCGAAGTTGAGCAGGCGAAGCCAGTCCCGCAGGCGCCAGTAGCCGATGAACTCGCCAGCCCGCGGCAGGAACAGGCCGTCCGGGCTGCCCGGCCGGACATGGCGCCGCAGGCGGCCCAGATTCTGCCTCAGGCCCCAGAGGCTGGCGGGATTGAGGCCGAGGATCACGAGCCGCCCCTCAGGCCGCAGCACGCGCTCGACCTCGCGCAGCGTCTGGTGCGGGTCGTCCGCCAGTTCCAGCGCGTGGGGCAGCACGATGAGATCCAGGCTGTTGGACTCGAAAGGCAAGGCGTCGAAGGCACAGCGCAGCGTCGGGCCGGCCTCCACGAGCAGGCTGCTGCTGTCGAACTGGCTGAAGCGCCCCTGCGCGGCCGGCTCCGCCCCTGGCACCGGGTCCTCGTCGGGCGGCGGTGGCAGGGCGAACTGCTCGACGCTGTCCAGGGCCAGCCAGCGGTGGCGCATGCGGTTGGCTCGCAGGCCCTGCAGCTCGGGCAGGCCCAGCTGCAGCGCATTGAAGCCGAAGAGATCGACGACGGCCTCGTCCACCTGCCGCTGCTCCCAGTCCAGGAGGTAGCGCCCCGGCGGCGTCTGCAGCCAGCGGGCCAACTCTACAATCTGCGCTTCCCGACTGCTCACCCCCGCACCTCCCCATGCCCGCCGCCCTCGAGCTGGTCGCTCTGCCGGCCTTCACGGACAACTACATCTGGATGCTGCACGATGGTGTTCAAGCCCTGGTGGTGGATCCGGGCGAGGCCGCGCCGGTGCTGGATGCGCTGCAGGCCCGGGGACTGCGGCTCGCCGCCATTCTAGTGACGCACCACCACGGCGATCACATCGGCGGCGTGGACGCCCTGCGCGCGGTGCTCGAGGGTCCGGTCTTCGCGCCGCCTCACGCGCTCAACCCCCAGCCCTGCACCGCCGTGCGCGAGGGCCAGGTCTTGCCGCTGCTGGGGCAGGCCCTCGAGGTGCTGGAGACGCCGGGACACACCGCCGACCACGTGAGTTACCTGCTGAAACAGCCCGGCGAGGCGCCGCTGCTGTTCTGCGGTGATACGCTCTTTTCCGCCGGATGCGGGCGGGTCTTCGATGGAAGCCTGGCCCAGCTCCACGCCTCGCTCGAGCGGCTGGCGGCCCTGCCGGATCAGACCCGGATCTGCTGCGCTCACGAGTACACCTTGTCGAATCTGCGTTTTGCGAGGACCATTGAGCCCGCCAACGAGGCCGTGGTCCGCCACGAGGCCTGGTGCCAGGCCCGGCGCGAGGCGCAAGACCCGACCCTGCCGGCCCGGTTGGCAACCGAGCTGTCGATCAATCCATTCCTGCGTTGCCGGGAGCCCGCCGTGAAGTCTGCGGTCCGCGCCCGGCTCGCTCCCGCGCCCTGCGACCTCGACGAGCCGCTGGCCGTCTTCAGCGCCTTGCGCCTGTGGAAGAACGAATTCAGATGAAGAAACTGCCCGCCCTGCCCCGCTCCCTGCCCTCGCGCGGCCTGATCGGCGTCTGCACCCTGCTGCTGCTCGGCGCCTGCGCCCACGCCCCCCGGACGACGGACGGCCCGCTCGACGGCCAGCCGCCGGCGGCCGGCAGCGCACCGGGCAGCGGCTCGCTGGAGATGCCACCGCTGGTGCAGCACGCGCCCGCGGCCCTGGACTACGGCCTGCTCGAGGACACCCTGAACCCGGGCGAGAAGATCGACCTGGCGGACGCCAATGCCCGCGCCGACCTCTGGGCCCGCGTGCGCAAGGGCTTCGCGATGCCCGAGCTGAACAATGAAGGCGTGCGCAAGGCCGAGGCCTGGTACGCCGCGCGGCCGGACTACGTCCAGCGCATGACCGAGCGCGGCAGCCGCTACCTCTACCACGTCGTGGAAGAGGTCGAGAAGCGCGGCATGCCCACCGAGCTCGCGCTGCTGCCCTTCGTCGAGAGCGCCTTCCGCACCGATGCCCAGTCCACCGCCAAGGCCGTGGGCATGTGGCAGTTCATGCCCGCCACGGGCCGGGACTTCGCGCTCAAGCAGAACATCTTCCGCGACGACCGCCGCGACGTCCTGGCCTCCACGCGCGCCGCGCTGGACTACCTCGGCCGCCTCAACAAGATGTTCGACGGCGACTGGCAGCTCGCCCTCGCCGCCTACAACTGGGGCCCGGGCAATGTGCAGAAGGCCGTGAAGCGCAACCTCGCCGCCGGCCTGCCCATCGACTACGACAGCCTGCGCATCCCCGACGAGACCCGCTACTACCTGCCCAAGCTGCAGGCCGTGAAGAACATCGTGCTGCGCCCCGAGGCCTATGGCCTGGCCCTGCCCGACGTCGCGAACCATCCCTACTTCCTGACCGTGCGCATCGACCGCGACATGGACGTCGAGGTGGCGGCGCGCCTGGCCGGCATGGAGGTCGACGCCTTCAAGGCCTTCAATCCGCAGATGAACAAGCCGGTGATCCTCGCGGCCAGCACGCCGCAGATCCTGCTGCCCTACGACAACGCCGGCGCCTTCGTCGCCAGCCTCGCGGCGCATGAAGGCCCGCTGGCCACCTGGACGGCCTGGGTCGTGCCCAAGACCATGAGCCCGGCCGATGCCGCGAAGCAGGTCGGCATGAACGAGAGCCAGCTGCGCGAGGTCAACACCATCCCGCCGCGCATGCTCGTGAAGCAGGGCTCGACGCTGCTGGTGCCGCGCACCGCGCACCGGGACCAGGACGTCTCCGAGCACCTCGCCGAGAACGCGAGCATGGCGCTGACGCCGGACACCCCGCCCCTGCGCCGCATGCAGTTCAAGGCCGCGCGCGGGGACACCGTGGCCAGCCTCGCCACGCGCTACCGCGTGAGCGTGGATCAGTTCGCGCAGTGGAACAAGCTCAGCAGCAAGTCCCAGCTCAAGGCGGGCCAGACGCTGGTCGTCTACAGCCCGAACGCCGCGCCGGTGCGCGTGGCCGCCAATGGCGGGAGCAGCAGCAAGAAGTCCGGCAAGGGCAGCACGGCCTCGCGCACGACCAAGGTCAGCGCCAAGGCCGGCGGCACGCGCGTGGCGCTGGGCGCCCGCAACAACCCGACGCTGGCACAGCGCTGATCGGCCGCTCACGCGCGGCGCCGGGGCGCCCTTGCCCGACGGCGCCTGCGCGTGCTCAGCGCAGGAAGAAGAGCCCGATCGAGCAGGCCAGCCCGGCCGCCCACACCACGGAACGCAGCGTGGCCTGGTCGGCCAGGTAGACGGCGATGTAAATCAGGCGGATCCCGATGAACGAGGCCGCCAGCAGGTCGATGCGATCCTGCGGCGCCTGCATCTGCTGGGCCGCCAGCACCCCCGCGATGAACAGCGGCAGGGCCTCGAAGCTGTTGGCTTGCGCGGCATTGGCGCGCGCCTGCCAACCCTGCAGGCCGGCCATCCAGCTGCGCGGGTCGTGGTTGTCATAGCCGCCGTCACGGCGGCGCTTGCCGAAGCCCTTGGACTTGGCGAGTCCTGCACAGACGATGGGCAGCAGGGCTGCCACGATGATGCATGTGTTGGCGAGGGTCATGTCTTGCCTTTCAAGGAGGCGCCGTGGCGCGTTCGTTCAGCTGCGAAGCGCACGGACGTCAGCGACGGTCCACCAGCGCGTGGGCGATGGTACCGAGATCCACGTATTCCAGCTCGCTGCCCACCGGCACGCCACGTGCCAGACGCGTGGACTTGACGCCGCGCGAGCGCAGCGCCTGCGCCAGCACGTGCGCCGTCGCCTCGCCCTCCGCCGTGAAGCTGGTGGCCAGGATCACTTCCTCGAGCGGGCCATCCTGCACCCGCTCCAGCAGCTGGCGCACGCCGATCTCCCGCCCGCCGATGCCGTCGAGCGGGCTCACCCGCCCCTGCAGCACGAAGTAGTAGCCGCGGTAGGAGCCGGTGCGTTCCAGCGCCGCCTGGTCCGCTGGCGTTTCGACGACGGCCAGCAGCCGCGCGTCACGCCCGTCGTCCCGGCAGATCTCGCACAGCCCGGCCTCGCTGAAGGTGTAGCAGCGCTCGCAGTGCCCCACCCGCTCACCCGCGGCCCGCAGCGCCTCCGACAGACGCACCGCGCCCGCCCGGTCATGCTGCAGCAGGTGATAGGCCATCCGCTGCGCCGACTTCTGCCCCACCCCGGGCAGGCAGCGCAGCGCATCGATCAATTGCTCAAGTGCGTTCAATGCAGTTCCTGCCTGTGCTCAGTACGCTTCCGGACGAGATCTGCGCCACGCTCCGAAGGTGCAATCTCCGAAGAGCACCGAAGCCCCCAAGGCGCCCTTCCGTCTGAACGAGAGACCCAGCAGCCCGCAGGGCGCCCCGTGCCTCATCGAGTGACCACCATGAGGCCAGCTCTACCGCCCCGCGGGACCAAGCAGCCCGCAGGGCACCCCATGCCTTATCAAGCGACAGCCGAGGATCCGGCTCTGCCGGTCCTACGGCTGTGCCCCCTTGAGGGGGCGGGCGAAGCCCGTAGGGGGTGGTCCTTCAGAACGGGAATTTCATGCCCGGAGGCAGCGGCATGCCGGCCGTCAGCTTGCCCATCTTCTCGGTGCTGACCTGCTCGGCACGGCGCACGGCGTCATTGAATGCAGCGGCCACGAGGTCCTCGAGCATGTCCTTGTCATCGGCCAGCAGGCTGGGGTCGATGGTGACGCGCTTGACGTCGTGCTTGCAGGTCATCAGGACCTTGACCAGGCCGGCGCCGGACTGGCCCTCGACCTCGACCAGCGCGAGCTCGTCCTGCGCCTTCTTGAGGTTGTCCTGCATGGCCTGGGCCTGCTTCATCAGGCCGGCAAGTTGACCCTTCATCATGATTCACACTCCTGGTTTCGTTGTCAGTGTCTAAGGCCGAAAGCGTTCGGGCCGAGCGGTGCTCGCGCCGGCTTTCAGTGAGGCTTGATGGACCCGGGCACGATGCGTGCCGTCTTGAACTGCGCGAGCAGTTCCTTGACCAGCGGGTCCTCAAGAATGATCTGTTCGGCGCGACGCTGCCGGGCCTGCGCCTCGGTGGCCTCGCGCAGGGCAGGCGAATCGGTGGCGATGCCCGCCTCGAGTTCGATGCGGACGTCCACCTGCAGATGTGCCGCCAGCGCGGCCTGCAGCTTGTCCTTCAGCGCCGGCTGGCGCAGGGAGTCCCGCTCGACGCGGAAGCGCCACTGCTGCGGCTGCACGCTCTCGTCGATGGCCAGGCACTCGGCCTGCATGCCCAGCTCGCGCGGCAGCGCCGTCAGGCCCAGCTGCTTCATGACGGCCGCCCAGCGCTCACCCAGGGCCGTGCCCTGCAAAGCGATGGCGCCGCCGGCGGTCGATGCATAGCCGCCTTCGCCGCGCGACGAGGGATCGGGCAGGTCCAGGCCCGCGTCGGCGGACATGACGGCGCCGTCCTCATCGGCCGGCGGTGCGTCCAGCCAGGGCGGCGGCTCATCGCCCGATTCCTCGGGCGCGTCCGCATGCACGACCGGCCGGGGGCGCAGGCGGGCGCTGGGAGAGACGGCGTCACCCGGCCGGCTGCGGGCCAGCAGCGAGGGCGCCGGCGATGCGGGGGGCTGGGCGGGCACGGGCGCGGGCGCCGCCTGCACCGCCGGCGCAGCCTCCATGGCGCGCGGGACCGGCGAGTTGTGCTCGCCCTCGACCGGGGGCTCGGCATCGATCACGTCGGGTGCCACCTCAGCCGGCGCCGTCGCCACGGGGGCCGGATCGGCGGACGACGCGGGGGTCAGGTCTTGCGCAGGCGCTTCCGGCGCCGACTGCACTGCTTCGGGCGGCATCACCACGGGCGCTTGAGCAGGCGATGGAGTGGGCGCCACAGCCGGCGTCACGGCGGGTGCCGCAACGGCAGCCGTCACGGGCGCCGCTGCCACTGCAGCCACGGGCGCGGCGGCTGCCGCCGGCATGCGCGCCGGCACCGCCATCGCGGCGGTGGCGGCCGGACGCAGCAGGGGCGCGGCTGCCGCCGAGGAAGCCGTGGCGGCAGGCGCAGCACCGGCCCCGGCCGACGCGCCACCCCCGGCATTCAGCGCCGCCCCGCCCCGGGGACGAAAGGCCAGCATGCGCAGCAGCACCATCACGAGGCCGGCGTATTCGTCCGGCGCCAGCGGCAGTTCCTGGCGGCCATGCAGGGCCATGCTGTACATCAGCTGGATCTCATCGGCCGGCAGGGCGGCGGCCAGGCGCTGGGCCTCGGCGCTGTCCGGGTCCTGCGGGTCCAGCGCGCCGGGCGCCGCCTGGGCGATGGCCATCTGCTGCAGCGCGGTGGCCAGGTCTTCCAGCGTGCCGCCGGCCGACAGGCCGAGATCCCGCAGACGATCCGCCGCGGCCACCACGGCCGGGCCGTCCGCCGCGATCAGGGCGTCGAGGATGGCGATGACGTGGCTTCGATCGACCGTGCCCAGCATCTGGCGCACGCCGTCCTCGCTCAACGTGCCCGAACCGAAGGCGATGGCCTGGTCCGTCAGCGAGAGCGCATCGCGCATGGAGCCCCGCGCCGCACGCGCCAGCAGGCGCAGCGAGCCGGCATCCACCGGCACCTGCTCGGCCTCCAGCACACGGCCCAGGTGCATCTGCACGTTCTGCGGCGCCATCGGGCGCAGATTGAACTGCAGGCAGCGGGACAGCACGGTCACCGGCACCTTCTGCGGGTCCGTCGTGGCGAGCACGAACTTGAGGTACTCCGGCGGCTCCTCCAGCGTCTTGAGCATCGCGTTGAAGGCGGTGTTCGAGAGCATGTGCACTTCGTCGATCATGTAGACCTTGAAGCGCCCCACCACCGGCTTGTAGACCGCCTGGTCCAGCAGCTGGGAGATTTCCTCCACGCCGCGGTTGGAGGCGGCGTCGAGCTCCACATAGTCCACGAAGCGGCCGGCATCGATGTCCCGGCAGGCCGGGCAGACGCCGCAGGGCTGGGCCGTGATGCCGCCCTGCCCGTCCGCGCCGGTGCAGTTCAGGCTCTTGGCCAGGATGCGCGAGACGGTGGTCTTGCCCACGCCGCGCGTCCCCGTGAAGAGGTAGGCGTGGTGCAGCCGCTGCTGCGTCAGCGCATTGGCCAGCGCCTGCACGACGTGCTCTTGGCCCACCAGTTCCTCGAAACGGTGGGGGCGGTACTTGCGGGCGAGAACCTGGTAGCTCATGGCGGCGGATTCTACGGGCCGGCGGCCCCCGCGCCGGACGCTTCGGGGAAGTCCCGGCCATGACCGATAATCGCGCCCCATGAGCACGCACGCCCCCTCCTCTCCCGACACGCTGAGCTACGAACAGGCCGGCGTCAACTACGACCTCATCGACCCCCTGAAGATCAGCGCCCAGCGCGCCGCCGCGGCCACCGCGGCCCACCTGGGCGGCCATGGCTTCACCGAGGTCAAGGCCTCGCGCGGCGAGTCGGCCTATGTGGTGGACGTGGGCCCCTTCTACCTGGCCTCCATCGTCGAATGCCTGGGCACCAAGACCCTGGTGGCCGACGAGATGTCCACGCTGACCGGCAAGAGCTTCTACGCCGGCATCGCCCAGGACACGATTGCCATGGCCATCAACGACCTGATCACCGTGGGCGCCACGCCGCTCGTCGTGCAGGCCTACTGGGCCGCCGGCGGCTCGGACTGGTTCGGCGACAAGCTGCGCGCCCAGGCCCTGGTCGAGGGCTGGAAGAAGGCCTGCGACACCTGCCAGGTCGCCTGGGGCGGCGGCGAGACGCCCGCGCTGGCCGGCATCGTCGAGGAAGGCCGCATCGACCTGGCCGCCTCCTGCACCGGCCTGATCAACCCGAAGGAGCGCCTGTCCGTGGGTGACAAGCTCGGCGCCGGCGATGCCATCGTGCTGCTGGCCTCCAGCGGCATCCACGCCAACGGCCTGTCCCTGGCCCGCAAGCTGGTCGAGCGCCTGCCCGAGGGCTACCTCACCGAGATCAGCCCCGGCCTGAGCTACGGCGAGGCCCTGCTGGCCCCCACCGTGCTGTACTCGCCGGTGACCGAGGCCCTCTACAAGGCCGGCATCATCCCCCACTACTGCGCCAACATCACCGGCCACGGCTGGCGCAAGCTGCTGCGCCACCCGGGGCAGTTCACGTACCGCATCCACACGGTGCCGCCGGTCACGCCGGTGCTGAAGTTCATGCAGGAGCATGCCAAGCAGGACGACCGTGAGGCCTACTCCACGCTCAACATGGGCGCGGGCTTCGCCATCTTCGTGCCGGCCGATCAGGCCGCGAAGGTGGTCGAGATCTCCAAGGCCTGCGGCATCGACGCCTGGGTGGCGGGCCAGCTCGAGGACGGCGAGAAGCAGCTGCTGATCGAGCCCCTGAACATCCGCTTCAGCGACGACGACCTCCAGCTGCGCTGATCGCGCGCCACGGAGCCCCTCGAAGCCTGCCCGGGCCCCGCCTCGGCAGGCTTTTTCACGTCGGGATCCTGGCGAGCCCGCCTTGACAGCGATGCGCCGGCCGGCACAAGCTCCGCGCCACGGGAGTACAGAGGAGACTGCGCAAGATGGACTGGTTCTACAGCCAGATGGTGTTCATCCACGCCCTGCTGGCCTGGTGCAGCGTGGGGCTGTTCATCGTCCGCGGGCTGGCCTTCCAGTTCGGTGCGGAATGGTCGATGGACGTGCGCCTGCGCTCCATGGTCTTCGGCGTCGACACCATGCTGACGGTCTGCGGCCTGAGCCTCTGGGGCTCCATCGGCTACTCACTCACGCGCGACACCTGGCTCACGGCCAAGCTGCTGGCGCTGGTGGGCTATACCGTCTGCGCCCACTGGGCCATGGGCCGCGGCGAGTTCCGCGTGCTGGGCTATTTGCTGGCGCTGCTGCTGCTGGCCTACATGATGGGCGCCGCGATCACGCGATCCCCCACCCTCGGGCTCGCCTGAGCGCTCAGGCGCCCAGTTGCCAGCCCTGCGCCCACAGCGCCTGCACGGCCGCACGGCGCAGGGACTGCAGCAGCTCGGCGGGGCGTTCGCCCGCACGCGCCGCCAGGACGGGGCTGATCCACAGCGGACCGGTGTCCCGACCCAGACGCGGCTGGCCGTGGCGGTCGGCGCGGAACAGCGCGAGGCGCCAGGCCGGCTGGCCGGCGGTGCCCTGCCCTTCCTCAGCGAGCGCGCCGCACCAGTCGCCCGGCTGGAGACGGTGGGCCGCCGCGAGGATCTCGGCCAGGCTCGGCGTGCCGGACCACTCGGCCACGGCCTGGCCCTGCGGGTCGCGCAGTTGGCGGGTGGTAGAGATCGGGGACAGCGGGGACAGCGCGGCAGAGGCGCGGGCCGGGGTGCGCTCGCTGCGCAGCCAGTGGCGCGAGGCGGCGGCGTGGCCGCTGAGGAGGCGATCGAAATCGGCGAGACCGTGCATGAAAAAACTCCGAGTGCCCTCATCACCGGCGTTTGCCGGCCCGGGGCATCGTCGGAGCCGCAACGCTTTAGCCGTACTTGTTGACCGCCCGCAAGTAGTTGGTAAATCGGCGGTGTGCGCAGCCAGAGCCGCGGCACGGAGCGAATTCTAAGGGTCGACGCGCCCGTTTGGGAAGCCCCGCGCGAGCCGGCGGGCGGCCCGCCCCTCCCGGCGTGCAGTCCTGCACAGGGCGACTGTTCATGGCGCCGGCGCCTGGCTCCCTGAGCCGCCCGGCGTCCTCGATGGCCGGCTTTCCCGGCGCCCCTCCCGCAATGGCATACAATGTGCGCTGACGGGCCTCCTCGCATGGAAGCGCGGCCAACCGGGTCAGGTGGGGAACCAAGCAGCCCTAACCGTTGTGACCAGTGCCGGGGGTAAGGCTCGTCAACCCCAATACTTGTGGGAGCCGCTGTGGCGGCTTCTGCGCCCCAACCCGGCTCAGGCCGGGTTTTTTCATTGAGCCCGGCTTGAGCCGGGTTTCTTGTTTCTGCGCCCCGCTCATCCGGACGGGACCGAGATGGCCGGACTCTAGCCGGAGCATTACCGGCACTCGGCCGGAGCTTGGCCGGCCGCGTCGCGGCCCTCGCCAGCTCAAGTGAACGGATCCGCGCGGACCGCCCGCCGCCGTCAGCCCGCCTGCTTGAAAGCCATCACGGCCTGGTTGCGCAAGGTGCGCAGCAGCGAGAGCTCCTTCTCGTCGACGTTCAGCGTGCCGCGCCCCGCCCGGTCGGCGTAGATCATGGCGAAGCAGCTGCCCTTCATCACCAGCGGCAGGATGAGGAAGCTGTCGCCGTGCATCGTGCCCTTGAACCAGCCGGGCAGACGCTCGGCGATGCGGGGCTGGGACGCATCGGAAATGAGGGTGTCGGACCCCTTCAGGCAGATCGCCGTGAACAGGTCGCTCGCCTGCCCGGGCTGCAGCTGCAGCGGCACGCGGAACAGCGGCACCACGCGCTCCACATCGTCGCCAAGCCCGAAGCGCCCCGTCAGCGCATTGCTGCGAGGATCCCGCAGGCAGAAGACCACGCTGCGGAAGCCGAGCCCGCGGTAGATGGTCTCCAGGATCATCCGCAGCACTTCGTTGAGCTTGAAGTTCTCCACCATGACGTTGGTGACGTCGTGGATGCCGGCCGCCAGCACCTCGGCCGCCGGCTGGCGCGCCGCGGATTCGTGGGCCAGCACCTGCGTCGGCTCGTAGATGGCGGTGGCCTGCAGCTCGAGCGGCGAGAGGCTGTCGTCATCGGCCGAAGGCGCCAGCGGCGCGAGCAGGCGCTGGGCCTGCGAGCTCTTGGGCAGGCGGATCTCCATGGCCTCCGCCAGCTGCGAAAGCCGCTGCCGGGCCTGGTCCGCCGCCTGGTCGATGCGCTCGGGGCTCAGCCCCAGCGCCCGGGCGTAGCGCTGCCCCATGTGCCGGACCTTGGCATGGGCCTCGGACGGCTCGCTGTGCAGGATCACGTCCGTCACGTCGTTCGCGGCGCGCGCCAGCCAGCGCAGCCGCTCGGTGCCGCCGTCCAGAAGACGGGTCGGTGCTTCGCCCTCGGGCCGGCTCATGCCGCGCTGCAGGGCATCGGGCAGCCCCCACTGGCGGGCGACGCCCTGGCCGAGCTGCTCGAAGCTGAGCCCCAGCACCTGCTGAGACGCCGCCGCCTCGCTAACCGGGGCCGTGGCCGCGGCGCCCTGCCCGCGCTCGGGCCTCACGAAGCGCTGGATCTGCTGCGCCTCCTCAGGGAAGTAGAACTCCGTCAGCAGCCGCCCCAGGTTCTGCAGCATGCCCACGAGGAAGGCCTCCTCGCTCTCGCGCTCGGCGGGGCACAGCTCGCGCGCCAGGGAGGCCGCCATCAGCGAGCGCAGGAACTCCTCGCGCAGCGCCCGCGCGTGGGCCTTGTTCTCCATGCGCTCCAGCAGGATCAGCGAGAGCGCCAGGTTGCGGATCCCCGCGAAGCCGATGAGCGCCGCCGCGCGGGACACGGTGCTGATGCTGCCGCCGCCGGCATGCGTGTACTGCACGGTGTTGACCAGGCGCAGCAGCTTGTGGGTCAGCGCCACGTCCTTGAGGATCTCGTTGGAGAGGCTGTTGAGGCTCTCGTTCTCCGACGAGGTGATGCGCTGGATGCGGGTCATGGACTCCGACATCGCCGGGAAGTCCGAGCGGTGGCGCATGCGGCGCAGCAGGAAGTCCAGCGTGCCGTTGTCGGCGAGGCCGCTCTGGCTGATCACGGGCGGATGCAGCCACTCGGCCAGGGCGTCGTGCAGGGCCCGCGCGGTGGGCCAGCGCAGCGCCGGGTCGCGGGCCAGGCCCCGCTGCACGATGGCGCGCAAGGCGTCGTCCACGTCTCGGTCGAGGCCGTCGGGCATCTGCAGGTCTTCGTCGACCACACGGCGCACGGCCCGCCAGGGGTCGGGGTCGTAGTTGAGGCGGCGGCCGCTGAGCATCTCGCAAAGCATCACGGCCACGGCAAAGACGTCCATGGCCGGCGCCGGCGCAAAGCCCTGCGCCGCCTCGGGCGAGAGGTAGCCCGGCGTGCCGACCACGCGGCGGCGGTGGTTCGGGTCGCTGATCCAGTCGGCGATGCCGAAATCCAGCAGACGGCCGCGGCCCTTGGCGTCGACGAGGATGTTGCTCGGCTTGAGGTCGCGGTGAACGACGCCGGTCTCGTGCGCCGCCATCAGGCCGTCGAGCACGCCGAGCATCAGCTCCACGGCCTCGCGGGCCTTCATCACCGGGTTGCGCTGCAGCTTCTCGGTGAGCGTGAGGCCGGGCACGTACTCGAAGACCATGTAGGCCTGGCCGTCCTGCTGGTCGGCCTCGAAGACGGGCACGATGTGCGGGTGCATCAGCCGGGCAACGGCGCGGGCCTCGTGCAGGCCGGCGTCCACCAGCGCCGGGTCGGCGGCCGGGGCGAGCACCTTCAGCGCGACGTCGCGGTCCAGGCGCGGGTCGTGGGCCAGCCAGACCGTCGCCTGGGCGCCCCGCCCGAGCTCGCGCAGGACCTGGAAACGCCCGATGCGGGGCGGTGTGCTGGGCGGCAGGGATGCAGCCATGTCAGCGCTGCTCCGGCAGCTTGCCGGACACGTAGAAGGAGCCGTCCGCCGCACCGGCGGCGTCCGGCGCACCACCCGCCAGACGCCGGCGCAGCGCGGAGGGCTGCGGCGTCTCGGCCGCGCCGACGGGATTCGAGGGCACGACGGGCGGGATGTCCAGATGGGCCGTCAGCGTCAGGTTGGACGAGCCGATCTCGCGCGCGGCCTCGGGGCTGTGGCTCGCCGCGGCCTCCTTGCGCGCCGTCTCGGGCTTGAGGGCGTCCATCACATCCTTCAGGCCGAGGCCCAGCACACGGGCATAGCGCCGCGTGGCCATCTCCAGCGCATGCTTGCGGCGTCCCTCGGGCTGCACCATGGCGTCGACCAGTTCGTTGGCAAAGCTGCAGGTGAGGCGGATGACGTCGGTGTCATGGCCCGCGTGCCGCACCGGCGCATCCGGCGAGGCGCGGTGCATCATGTGCTGCACGTCCTCGTCCAGGCCCCAGTAGCGGGCCACGGCACTGCCCAGCGCGTCCAGGTCGCAGCCGAGCACGGCATAGGCCGCCGCCTGCTCGCTCATGCCGGCGGGATGCGGCGTCTCTTCGGTGGGCTCGGGCGGCAGCATCAGCTGGCGCACCTGCTGGGCGTCGTCCGGGAAGTGGTACTGAAGCAGCAGCCGCCCCAGGTTCTGCAGCAGGCACACGAGGTAGACCACCTCCGGGTCGAAGCCCGCCGGCCTGAGGTTCTGCGCGATGAGGCCCGCGCGGTGCACCCGCTTCATCAGGCTGCGCATGACGGTGGCCTGCAACTCGGACAGCGGCCCCGGCCAGGGCTTGAGCGAGCGCACCGCCGCCTGCAGCCCGTTCAGGCCGATCATGGCGATGGCGCGCTGCATGTTGAGCATCGTCCCGCTGTTGGCCGCGCCGCTCTGCTTGAGCGCGTTGTTGACGCGGCGCAGCAGTTCCAGCGCCAGGGCCATGTCGTCCAGCACCAGGCCGGACAGCGCGGCGGCATGCTGGCCCTCCAGCCCCGCGGCGCCCAGAATGCGCGACAGCCGCGCCGAACTCGCCGGCAGGTGGCCGTAGCGCTGGAGCTTGTCCATCAGCAGCGCGATGGGCCCGCCCGCATCGTGCGCGGCGGCGGTGCGCCAGCCCTCCAGGGCGCGCAGCAGCGTGCGGGCCTGGTGGTAGCGCTGGCGCGCCTGACGGTCCGTCGACCGATTGGCGATGGCGCGCAGCGGGTCGGGGATCGGGTGCGGCGTCTCCCAGCCCAGACGCACGAGCTCGCGGCCCTGCGGCTGCATCAGCGCCATGGCCTGGTGCAGGTCCGTCTGATCGAGCACCGGCTTGCCCGAGAGCAGGCGATGCAGCATCAGCCCCACGGCAAGCACATCTTGCGCGGCCGCCTCGCGGGTGGCGCTGCGCGTGACCGTGTTGAAGTCCAGGGACGCGGTCTCGGGCTCCTGGGCCACCTCCAGGCCCAGCAGCCGGACCTGGTCCGTCGCGTTGATCAACACGTGGGCCAGCTGGAGGTCCCGGTGCACGTGGCCGGCCTCGTGGGCGTAGGCCAGGCCTTCGAGCAGCTGGCAGATCCAGGACGCCACGTCCAGCGGCAGCGGCGCCGGCTGGCGGCGAAGGCGCTCCTCCAGGGTCTCACCCAGGGCGCGGTCATAGGCCAGATAGGGCCACTGCTCCACCTCCCCCTGTTCGACCACATGGGCCAGCTGCGGGTGGTTGATGCGGGCGCCACCGTCCGCCAGGCGCTTCCACTGAGCCAGCGCCTCGGGGCTGGACGGCTTCTCGCGCGGCATGGCCAGCAGCAGCTCCTGGCCATTGCGGGGATCGAACACGAGCCACAGCAGGCTGCGGGGCGTCTTGCTGAGCAGGCCGCGCAGCTCGAATCGGCCGAAGCGGCGCAACGGCGCGGCCGGCGCTGCGGCGGCAGCGGTGGCGGAGGAAGCGGGCGTAGAGGACACGGACAGGGGCGGACCTTGGAGACCTGGGGACCTTGGCATTGTGACGGGCAGCCGGCACCCGAGCGGTCCGACCCCCAACGTGCGCTATTTGAGCGCGAAGCGCCAGCCCGGCATAGCCTGAACTAGCGCCCGCATCACAGGTTTTTCAGCTTCTGGCCCCCGGCGTGGCGAATTCACGCCGCGCGGGGAGGCGAGCACCGGTGGCGTCAGTGGCTCAGCTGCGTCCAGACCTTCTCCAGACGCTTGACGCTGACCGGCTGCGGCGTGCGCAACTCCTGGGCGAAGAGGCTCACCCGCAGCTCCTCCAGCTGCCAGCGGAAGTCGTCCAGGCGGGCATCGGGCGTGCCCTTGAGTTCGGCCAGCCGGCGCTGCCAGCGCTGCTCCAGCGGCCGGTACTCAGCCATCCACTTCGCGTCACGGGCGGCGTCGGCCCGGAGCTTGTCCAGCCGCAGGGTGATGCCCTTGAGGTAGCGCGGGTAGTGCTGCAGCTGCGCCCAGGGCGTCTGCAGCACGAAGCGCTTGCCGCACAGGCGCTGCAGCTGCGCCTGGATGTCATCCGCCACCTCCTTGGGCGCCCGGCTGTCCTTGAGCTTGCGCAGCGCCGCCTGGTACTCGACGAGCACCGTACCGCTGAGCCGCGCCACCTCCTGGGCGATGAGGTTCAGGCGCGTGCGCCCCTCCTCGATCCGCGCCTTGAAGGCGAACTCGTCGGTGGGCAGCGGGTCGGCCAGGAAGGCGCGGTCCAGGGCGACGTCGATGATCTGGTCGCGCAACTCCTCCGCCGTGCCCAGGCTCATGAAGGCCACCGCCATCTTGGTGAGGTCGGGGATGTTCTTCTCGAGGTACTTCAGCGGCTCGCGGATCTGCAGGGCGACGAGGCGGCGCAGACCGGCCCGGTGGCGGGCGGCGGCGACCTCGGGCTCGTCGAAGACCTCGATCTCGACGTGCGCCCCCTTGTCGATCAGCGCCGGGAAGCCGATGAGCGTCTGCCCGCCCTTCTGGATCTCCATCAGCTCGGGCAGCTCGCCGAAGGTCCAGGCGGTGTAGGTCTGGGCGGCCTGCTGCGGCTTGGGCGCGGGCATGCGCACCTCCGCGCGCAAGGCCTTGCCGCCGCCCGGCGTGGTGATGGGCGCGGGCGCCGGGGCGACCTCGGGCGCGGCCTGGCTCTGCAGCTTCAGCGCGGCCAGCGCCTGGAAGGCCGAGCGCGCCTGCGCGCCGAGCTCCGCCTTGAGCGCGGCGAGGTTGCGGCCCTGCCCCAGCTGGCGGCCGTGCTCGTCCACCACGCGGAAGTTCATGAACAGATGCGGCGGCACCTGCTCCAGCTTGAAGTCGTTGCGCTGCACGGCGATCTGGCTGCGCTCGCGCACGGCCTTCACCAGCACGTCCAGCAGGCTGCCCTGCGCGAAGGGATTGAGCTCGACGAACTCCGCCACGAAGTCCGGCAGCGGCGTGAGGCGTGCGCGGGGCTTCTGGTAGAGGCTCTTGAGCAGCGCGAGCAGCTTGGCCTCCAGCATGCCCGGCACGAGCCACTCGCACTGGTCCTCGTTGACCTGGTTGAGCGCGAAGATGGGCACGGTGACGGTGACGCCGTCGCGCGCATCGCCCGGCTGGTGCAGGTACTCGGTCTTGCAGTCCACACCGCCCAGGCGGAGCATCTTCGGGAAGGCGTTGCTCGTGATGCCGGCGGCCTCGTGGCGCATGAGCTCGTCGCGGCTCAGGTGCAGCAGGCGCGGATTGCCGCGGCTCGCCTCGCGGTACCACTTCTCGAAGCTCGCGCCCGAGCACACCTCGGCGGGCAGCTGCTGGTCGTAGTAGGCGTAGATCAGGCCTTCGTCCACCAGCACGTCCTGGCGGCGCGACTTGTGCTCCAGCTCCTCGACCTTGGCGATCTGCTTCTGGTTGTGGGCCAGGAAGGGCAGGCGCGTGTCCCACTCGCCATTGACCAGGGCCTCGCGGATGAAGATCTCGCGGGCGGCCACCGGGTCCACGTTGCCGAAGTTCACACGGCGGTTGTTGTAGATGACGATGCCGTAGAGCGTCGCCCGCTCCAGCGCGATCACCTCGGCCGCCTTCTTCTCCCAGTGCGGCTCCAGCAGCTGCGTCTTCAGCAGATGGCCGGCCAGGGGCGCGATCCAGTTGACGTCGATGTTGGCCAGGCCGCGACCATAGAGGCGCGTGGTGTCCACCAGTTCGGCCGCCACGATCCAGCGGCCCGGCTTCTTGGACAGATGCGCCCCGGGATGCCGCCAGAACTTGATGCCGCGTGCACCGAGGTACCACTCGTCGTCATCGCTCTTGCAGCCGATGTTGCCAAGGAAGCCGGCCAGCATCGAGAGGTGCACCTGGTCGTAGGTCGCGGGGCTGCCGTTGAGGCGCCAGCCATGCTCCGCCACGACGGTGTGCAGCTGCGAGTGAATGTCCCGCCACTCGCGCACGCGGCGCGGGCTCACGAAGTTGTCGCGCAGCAGCTGCTCGTAGCGGCGGTTGGAGAGCTTGTGCTCGCGCGGAATCGCTGGGCCGCCCCGCGATTCCGCAGCCCCCTCAGGGGGTGACGCCCGCGAAGCGGAAGTCTGGGGGTCAACAGGTCGTCCGCCTCTGCCTTCCTCGATCCACTTCCACAGCTTCAGATAGCCCATGAACTCCGACTTCTCGTCGTCGAACTTCTTGTGCTTCTCGTCGGCCTGCTGCTGCTGTTCCATCGGCCGGTCGCGCACGTCCTGGCCGCTCAGCGCGCTGGCGATGACGAGCACCTCGCTCAGCGCATCGCGGCGCTTGGCCTCGAGGATCATGCGGCCCACGCGCGGATCCAGCGGGAGCTTCGAGAGCTCCTTGCCGATGTCGGTGAGCTCGTTGCGGTCGTCCACGGCACCCAGCTCGGCCAGGAGCTGGTAGCCGTCGGCGATGGCCTTGCGCGGCGGCGGCTCGATGAAGGGGAAGTCCTCCACCGTGCCCAGGTGCAGCGCCTTCATGCGCAGGATCACGCCCGCCAGCGAGGAGCGCAGGATCTCCGGGTCGGTGAAGCGGGGGCGGCCGAGGAAGTCCTTCTCGTCGTAGAGGCGGATGCAGATGCCGTTGGCCACGCGGCCGCAGCGGCCGGCGCGCTGGTTGGCGGCGGCCTGGCTGACCGGCTCGATCTGCAGCTGCTCGACCTTGTTGCGGTAGCTGTAGCGCTTGACGCGGGCCGTGCCGGCATCGATGACGTAGCGGATGCCCGGCACCGTCAGCGAGGTCTCGGCGACGTTGGTGGCCAGCACGATGCGCGGCGCGCCGCCCGTCTCGAAGACACGGTCCTGCTCCTGCTGCGACAGGCGGGCGAAGAGCGGCAGCACCTCCACGCCGGGCGGGTGGTGCTTGCGCAGGGCCTCGGCGGCCTCGCGGATCTCGCGCTCGCCGGGCAGGAACACCAGCACGTCGCCCGAGCCCTCGCGCCACAGCTCGTCCACCCCGTCGCAGATGGCGTTGTTGAGGTCGTACTCGCGGCTTTCCTCGAAGGGCCGGTAGCGCTGCTCCACGGGGAAGGTGCGGCCGGAAACCATCACCACCGGCGCCGGCCCCTTGGCGGAGGCGAAATGCTCTGCGAAGCGCTCGGCATCGATGGTGGCCGAGGTCACCACCACCTTCAGCTCGGGCCGGCGGGCCAGGATCTCGCGCAGATAGCCCAGCAGGAAGTCGATGTTGAGGCTGCGCTCGTGCGCCTCGTCGATGATCAGCGTGTCATAGGCCTTGAGCAGCGGATCCGTCTGCGTCTCGGCCAGCAGGATGCCGTCCGTCATCAGCTTGACGCTGGCGCCGGGCTGCAGGCGGTCCTGGAAGCGGACCTTGTAGCCCACGATCTCGCCCAGCGGCGTCTTGAGTTCATCGGCGATGCGCTTGGCCACGCTGGAGGCCGCGATGCGCCGCGGCTGCGTGTGGCCGATCAGCCCGCCGCCGTTGGCACGGCCTCGGCCCAGGGCCAGCGCGATCTTGGGCAGCTGCGTCGTCTTGCCCGAGCCCGTCTCGCCGCAGACGATGATCACCTGATGCTCGCTCATCAGGCGGGCGATCTCCTCCCGACGCGCCGAGACCGGCAGGCTCTCCGGGAAGGTGATGGGCGGCAGCGGGTTGGCGGGCGTCTCCCGCTGGGGGCGACGCTCGCGCGGCGGGCGTGGCGCCTGGGCGGGGCCGGGCGACGCGGCGACCGGACGATCTGGACGATCTGGACGAACCTGACGGTCCGCGCCCTGCGGGCCGCGCGCGGGGCGTCGCTCGTTCAGGTTCCCCTCGCGTGCAGGTGATGGCACCCGCGACTTCGGCGCACGCGGGGCGCGCGCCTCCCTCACCATGCGTTCGCCCCCCTGCCCGGCCGGCACCTCGGACTGCCGGGCAGGCGGCCGCTCGGCACGGGGCTGCGGCGCGGGCGGCGGCGTGTCGGTGGGGGGGCGGGCGGCGGCCTCGGCAAAGGCCGCGGCGAGCGCGGAGGGAGGGTTCTTCTTGGAATTCACGGCGCGCGGATTATCCGTGCCCCGGGCGCGCCCTGCCGGAAGAAGGTCCGCACGCCCCTGAAGCCGCCTCCCGACGCTCAGCCGCGAGGCGCGTAGGTGATGACGTTGATCGTCGCGCCCTGCGGATCCTGGAGGCAGGCCATGCGACCGACCGTCGGCACGTCCATGGCCGGCATCAGCACCTGGCCGCCCAGGGCGACGCAGCGCCGGACCGTCTCGTCCACGTCCGCCACGGTCACGTAGCTGCCCCAGGCCGGGGGCATGGCCGGGGCGCCGTCCGGGCAGGCCATCATGCCGCCGATGGCGACGTCGCCGACCTTGGCGACGTAGTAGCGGCCCACGGGCATGTCCATGGACTCGATCGTCCAGCCGAACAGACCGCCGTAGAACTCGGCGGCCTTCGCGGGGTCGGCGGTCATGAGTTCCGACCAGCTGAAGGCGCCAGGGGTGGTGAAGACGTCCATGCGCGTGCTCCTCTCTGAAAAGCGAGGGTTGATGAAGTCGCCAAGGCCGCCATCGTCCGGCGTGCCCACCGCCGGCGCAAGTGCCGACGGCCAGGGCCGCTGCGGCAGCAGCCGGATCGGGGAAAGCCCGCAGCCTGCGGCACAATCGCGTGCCATGAGCCTGGTCTTTCCCCATACCTTCGTGCCCTGGTTTCGCGCCGTGGCGCCCTATATCCACGCCTATCGGGGCGAAACATTCGTGGTCGGGATGACCGGGGAGCTGGTCGCCGCGGGCAAGCTCAATGCCTTCGTGCAGGACCTCTCCATCATGCACGCCATGGGCATCAACATCGTGCTCGTCCACGGTTTCCGCCCCCAGGTCAACGAACAGCTCGCCGCCAAGGGCCAGACCTCGCGCTACAGCCACGGCATGCGCGTCACCGACGCCATCGCGCTGGATTGCGCGCAGGAAGCCGCCGGGCAATTGCGTTTCGAGATCGAGGCCGCCTTTTCCCAGGGTTTGCCCAATACCCCCATGGCCAATGCCGCCGTGCGCGTGGTGTCGGGCAATTTCCTGACGGCCCGGCCGGTGGGTATCGTCGACGGCGTGGATTTCCAGCACAGCGGCCTGGTCCGAAAGGTGGATGCCACCGCCATCCAGCGTGCGCTGGATACCGGCGCCGTCGTGCTGCTTTCGCCTTTTGGTTTCTCCCCGACAGGCGAAGCCTTCAATCTCAGCATGGAAGACGTCGCCACCAGCACGGCGATTGCCCTGCAGGCCGACAAACTCCTTTTCGTCTGCGAAGTCGCGGGGGTTCCCGAAAACCCGGGCGACCCCGACAGCGCCATCGACACGGAACTGGCCCTGGCCGATGCCGAACGCATGCTCGCCGGCAAACCCACCCCGACCGATCCGCTGGACGTCAATTTCTATCTCCAGCATTGCGTGAAAGCCTGCCAGGCCGGCGTGGAGCGCTCGCACATACTGCCGCTGGCGGTGGATGGCGCACTGCTGCAGGAGGTTTACACCCACGACGGCATCGGCACGATGGTGGTCGACGAGAAACTCGAGAGCCTGCGCGAGGCCAATGCCGACGACATCGGCGGCATCATTGCCCTGATCGAGCCTTTCGAGCGCGACGGCACGCTGGTCAAGCGGGACCGCACGGAAATCGAGCGTGACATCGAGCTCTATTCCGTGATCGAGCACGATGGCGTGATCTTCGGCTGTGCCGCGCTGTATCCGTATGTGGAAGCCAAGACCGCCGAGATGGCGGCCCTGACCGTCTCGCCCGCCGTCCAGGGCCAGGGCGACGGCGACCGCATCCTCAAGCGCGTGGAGCAGCGCGCCAAGGCCATGGGCCTGAACAGCATCTTCGTGCTCACCACGCGCACCATGCACTGGTTCATCAAGCGCGGCTTCGCGCAGGTCGACCCGGACTGGCTGCCCGAGGAGCGCAAGCGCAAGTACAACTGGGATCGCCGCTCGCAGGTGCTCGTGAAGAAGCTCTGAACCCAGCACCCCCTGTTTCCCTAAGTTTTTCGCCGCGCGCTACAGTGCGGCGCTGCATTCAACAAACCCGAAGTCGACGAGGAATACCATGGCCCGCACCGTGCAATGCACCTATCTGAACAAGGAAGGCGAAGGCCTGGACTTTGCGCCGTACCCCGGCGAACTGGGCAAGCGCATCTACGACAACGTCAGCAAGGAAGCCTGGCAGCTGTGGATGAAGCACCAGACCATGCTGGTGAATGAAAACCGGCTGAATCTGGCCGACCAGCGCGCCCGCCAGTATCTGGCGCGCCAGATGGAGCAGTTTTTCTTTGGCGGCGGCGCCGAGCAACCGGCCGGCTATGTGCCGCCGTCTGCCTGAACCGGGAAAACCCGACATACGCGGTCTGCAGCCTCTCGGCGCATCCGCACGCAGCCAGGCCCGGTAACCCCGGGCCTTTTTCATTCCCGCTGCGGCTCCCGAATGCCGGGAGTTTGTGCCTGGGATAAGCCGCTGGAATGCGCACGCAGACGTTGCAAAAAGCTCAAATCTGCAAGCCGAATATTCGGTGCCGCACGCATTCGGGAATATCTAACTACAATTCCCGGCAGAGACAATTGGTTCTCAGTACCGCGCGAGGGTTGAAAAATGGCTTCATCACTGAAGGACTTGCTGGCTCAACGAGCCGCGCTGGATCAGCAGATCGCTGAAACCAAGGACAAGGAGCGGAGCGAGGCCATCGCCAAGGTCCGTTCGCTGATGGCCGATTACGGCCTCACCGTGGCCGACCTCGGCTCGCGTCCGGCCAAACCCGCCAAGCCCGCCAGCAAGGTTGCGGCCAAGTACCGCAACCAGGCCACCGGCGAAAGCTGGAGCGGTCGCGGCCTGCAGCCGAAGTGGCTCAAGGCCGCCATCGCCGCCGGCGCCAAGCTGGACGACTTCCACGTCTGACCCGGCCGGGCCGGCATCCCGCAAGCGGCTTCGGCCGCTTTTTTGTTGCCCGCGCCGCTGCGCCGACAGCCCCGCGCCCTCACCAGCCCCTCATCGCCTCGCGCTCCGCGATGCAGCCATCCGGGCATTCCCGCCCCCGCGGCTGAGGGGACCGGCGCAGGCGGTCGCTCACGGGGCCCGCTGCTAGCATGACCGATCCGCCCGGCGCGCCTGCAACACGGACGCGCCCTTGTCCGCCGCCCCCATCCCGAACCCGCCTCGCTTGACTGTCCGCCTCGCCAGGCCGGCGCGCCACGCCAGCACCTCCATCGCCCGAAGCCTCGCCACCGCGGCAGGCGTCACGGTGCTGCTGTACCTGCTGCTGCGGCTGACCCAGCGCCTGCAACTGCCCGTCGACCACGCCTGGACCCAGGCCGGCCTGCTGAGCCTGTTTCTGATCGGGCTGCTGCGAGGGCACTGGCTGGCATTGCCCCTCCTCGCACTCAGCAGCCTCGTGATCCTGCGCCTGGGTGGGGTCGACACCCCCGCCGCGCTGGCGCAGGTCCTGAATGCGGCACTGGCCGCTGCCGCCGCACACGCCTTCCTGTGTCGGCAGGACTTCAAGCAATCGATCGACGAGGGCCGCGACCAGGGCCTGAGCCTGGTGGCCAGCCTGGGCATTGCCGCCCCCCTGGCCAGCCTCCTGCCCCTCATGCCCGGCCTCGAGGGCTTCGAGCATCACTGGATCAGCTGGAACCAGGCGCCGGCGGAGGGCGGCCTCGCCCTGCTGTTCCGCTGGGCCGCGGCCAGCACGGCGCTGACGCTGAGCGTGCCCCTGGCACTGAGCCTGTACCCTCGCCCCGGCACCACCCGGGAGCCCGCCTCCACCGGCGCAGTCGCGGCTTCGCTCGCGCTCACCCTGTGCCTGGCTTCCAGCTGGCTGCTGCACTGGCCCGCCCTGCCCGCGCTGTGGCTGGTTCTGCTCACCCTGCTGGCGTGGCAGTCGCCGCCGTGGATCAGCAGCCTGGCGGCCCTGGCGGTGGCGACCAGCCTGGGCCTGCACCAGGGCATCCACGGCCTGCAGGAGTCCATGGAGCACGGCGAGGAGCCTCCCTTCGAGATGGCCTGCGAGCTGCTGGCGGCCGCCCTGCTCCCGATGATCGTGCAGCTGATGCGGGCCCGGCAGCGGCAGCAGCTGCAGCAGTGGCAGACGCTGTTCGACGCCAGCGGGCTCGGGCTGATGCACTGGCGGGCGACGGAGCAGCTGCCGCGCTTCAGCCTGCGCTGGCAGGCCCTCAGCGGCAGCCGCGGCAGCAAGGACCTGCAGCAGTGGCTGGAGCACGCGCATCCCCTGGACCGGCCGCGCGTGGCCCAGGCCCAGGAGCGCCTGCTGGAGAGCGAGGCGGATGACGCGCAGTCCGAGAGCGTCGAGCTGCGCGTGCGGCCGGCGGGCGAATGGCGCTGGCTGCAATGGCAGGCCCGCGTCATGGCGCGCGACACCTACGGCCACCCATCCCTGCTGGTGGCCAGCCTGCGGGACATCACCAGCCTGAAAGTCGCCCGGGAGCGCGAGCAGCTGAGCGCCCATCTGTTCCAGAACGTCCACGAGGGCATCCTCGTGACCGACCCGCTCCAACGCGTGGTCGACATGAACCCCGGCGCCTGCACCATCCTCGGGCGGGAGCGGGAGACCCTGATCGGCAGCGCCTGCGTGCTGGTGGACCCGGAGGTCCTGCGCTTCAGCGGCCATCCGCCGGACGCGGTGGCCGAGGCACTCGAGCAGCAGGGCCAGTGGGAAGGCCCGCTGCGCCTGCGCAATGCCCAGGGGCTCACCCGCATGCTGCAGGTGCGCGCCACCCTGCTGCATGACGAGGACGGCCTGCTGCGCTACCACGTCTTCACGCTGCAAGACCGCACGCAGGAAGAATGGCAGCAGAGCCAGCTCGTGCGGCAGAACCAGTTCGACGACCTGACCAGCCTGCCCAACCAGACGAGCTTCGTCGCCCAGCTGGGCCAGAGCCTGGAGCTCGCGCGCCGCGAGGGTTTCATGCTGTGCGTGTGCAACCTGGACCTGGACCACTTCGCCACGCTCAACGAGCGCCACGGGCGCGCCGCCGGGGACCAGACGCTGGTCGAGATGGCCCGCCGCCTGCGCAGCAGCCTGCGCCGCACGGAGACCTGGACGGACCAGCTGGCGCGCATCGGCGGCGACGGCTTCGGGCTGATCCTGCGCTGCCGCGGCGAGGACGAGGCCCGCCTGGCACTCTCGCGGCTGCTGGACGTGGTGCGCGCCCCGCTGTACGACATCGCCCCGGGCAGCCCGCTGCACCTGAGCGCCAGCCTCGGGGCCACGCTGTTCCCGCAGGACGCCTCGGACACCGAAACGCTCATGCGCCATGCCGCCCATGCGCTGTACCGGGTCAAGCGCTCCGGGCGCGATGGCTTCGAGCTCTTCGACACCGACAAGCGCCAGCGCAGCGAGGCCAAGGTGCTCGCCCTCGGGCGCATGCAGGAGGCGCTGGACCTGGGCGAGCTGCGCCTGCACTACCAGCCCAAGGTGGACCTGCGCCGGGGCAAGGTGCTGGGCATGGAGGCGCTGCTGCGCTGGCATGATCCCGAGCGGGGTCTGCTGCTGCCGGGGCATTTCCTGCCGCTGGTGGAGCACACCGGGCTGGGCGTGCGCATCGGCGACTGGGTCATCGAGCAGGCGCTCAAGCAGGCCGAGCAATGGGCCTCGGACGGGCGCCCCCTGCGCGTGGCGGTCAACGTCACGGCGCGCCACCTCCAGTCGCCCGACTTCGCCCAGCGCCTGGACGAGCTGCTGGCGCGCCACCGCCCCGGCCTCGCGCGGCTGCTGATGCTCGAGGTGCTGGAGTCCGCCGCCCTGGCCGACGTGCCGGCCACGCAGCGCCTGCTCGAGCACTGCCGCAGCCTGGGCGTGCAGTTCGCGCTGGACGACTTCGGCACCGGCTACTCCAACCTCAGCTATCTCAAGCAGCTGCCGGTCGACCTCCTGAAAATCGATCGTTCCTTCGTGCAGCAGATGCTCAGCGATGCCCACGACCGCGCGCTCGTCGAGGGCGTGATCGGCCTGGCACGCACCTTCGGCTGCGACGTCATCGCCGAGGGCGTGGAGTCCGCCGCCCATGCCCAGGCGCTGCTGGCGCTGGGCTGCGAGCAGGGCCAGGGCCATGGCATCGCGAGCGCCATGCCGGCCGAGCTGGTGCCGCTGTGGGTCCAGGCCTTCGAGCGGGCGCCGGACTTCGACGGCCGCATCGGCGTGCCCATGCCGCTCGCCGAGCCCCCGACCGCCCGGCTGCGATGAGCCTGCCCGGCCGCCCCTCCGGTCGCCGGGGGCGGGCTTTCCGATAGACTGCCGCGGTGATTCCACCCGGCTTTATTCAGGATCTGCTTGCCCGCGTCGACATCGTCGACGTCGTGGGCCGCCACGTCGAGCTCAAGAAGGCAGGCATCAACCACAAGGGCCTGTGCCCCTTCCACGGGGAAAAGTCCCCCAGCTTCATCGTCAGCCCCAGCCGCCAGACCTACCACTGCTTTGGCTGCGGTGTGCACGGCAACGCCATCGGCTTCCTGATGGAGCACACCGGCGCCGGCTTCATCGAGGCCGTCGAGGACCTGGCGCAGCAGGTCGGGATGCAGGTGCCGCAGGAGGAGCGCAGCCCCGCCGAGATCCAGCGCGCCCAGGCCCAGAAGAAGCACCAGCTGAGCCTCACCGACGTGCTGGCCAAGGCGGCGGACCACTACCGCAAGCAGCTCAAGGGCAATGCCCGGGCGGTGGACTACCTCAAGCGTCGCGGCCTCACCGGCACCATTGCGGCCCAGTTCGGCCTGGGCTACGCGCCGGAGGGCTGGCGCGCGCTGGCCAGCGCCTTTGCCACCTACGACGACCCGCTGCTGGTCGAGGCCGGCCTCGTGATCCTGCAGGACGATCCCGGCAAGAGCGCCGAGGAACAGCGCCGCTACGACCGCTTCCGCGACCGGATCATGTTCCCGATCCGCAATGTGCAGGGCGAGGTCATCGGCTTCGGCGGGCGGGTGCTGGACAAGGGCGAGCCCAAGTACCTCAACTCGCCGGAGACGCCCGTCTTCAGCAAGGGCCGCGAGCTCTACGGCCTCTACGAAGGCCGCACCGGCCTGCGCCAGCGCGGCTATGCACTGGTCGTCGAGGGCTATATGGACGTCGTGGCGCTGGCGCAGCATGGTTTCAACAACGCCGTGGCGACGCTGGGCACGGCTTGCACGGCCGACCATGTGCACAAGCTGTTCCGCTTCACGGAGTCGGTGATCTTCAGCTTCGACGGCGACGCCGCGGGGCGCCGCGCCGCCGGGCGTGCGCTGGAGGCCGCCCTGCCCCATGCGACGGACACCCGCAGCATCAAGTTCCTCTTCCTGCCCAGCGAGCATGACCCGGACTCCTACGTGCGCGAGCTCGGCAGCGAGGCTTTCGAGCGCTGCGTGGAACGCGCGATCCCGCTGTCGCGGCAGCTGATCGACCATTGCGGCGACGGCCTGGACCTGGGCACCGCCGAGGGCCGCGCCCGCCTGCTGGCCCAAGCCCGACCGCTGTGGCAGCAGCTGCCGCAGGGGCTGCTCAAGCGCCAGCTGCTGGGCGAGCTCGCCCGCATGACGCAGCTGCCCGACCAGGAGCTGATGGATCTTTGGCAGACCGCAGAGCCGCGTCGGGGTGGCCCTGGAGGCGGAAGTGGCGGGGGGAGTGGCGGCGGCAGCCGTGGCGAACGCCCCGCCCGCAGCGGTGCGGACGACGCCCCCTGGGACGGCCCGCCTCCGGACCTCGACGAGCTGGCCTACCTGCAGTCCGGCAGCCATGACGTCGGCGAACCGCCGGACGTCGGTCACGCGCCCGCCGGCCAGGCGCCCCAGCGCAAGCCCGGTAGCGGCGAGAAGAAGCCGTGGCAGAAGGACCGCAAGGACTGGAAGGAATGGAAGAAGCGCGAGCAGGACGAGACCTACGGGCTGCCCCGCCACCAGCCGGCCCACCCGCGCGACCATGCGCTGCGCATGCTGCTGCTGCACTGCGCCTGGTGGGAGTTGCTGAGCGACCAGGACCACCAGTTGCTGCACGACATGCCGGGCGAGCACGGGCAGGTCGTGGCCTGGCTTGAGCGCTACCTCGTCAATCACGGGCCTGGTCCCTGGTCCGTCCTTCAGGCCGCCCTGGAGGAGGAAGGCCTGCTGGAGCTCGCGCAGCGGGCCTGCGGCGGGCGCCTGTATGCCAGCGATGACGAACTGCAGCTGGAGGACTTCCAGCAGCTGCTGCGCAAGCTCTGGGTGAGCCAGCTCAAGGAGGAGTCGAGCCAGCTCAGCGCCGGCCCCGTGACGCCGGCCGTGCTGGAGCAGATCAAGGCCCTGCACCAACGCATCCAGGAATTGCTCGCCGGCTGACGCGGGTGCGACATGCGCACGAGCGGCGATTCAGGAACGCGGCTTGCCTCGTTTGGCGGCGGTTTTTTGAATTCACGCCGTTCTTGATGGATAATTAAGGGTTTTCGCGCGTCAAGAGTGACGGCAGCGCCTCCCGGACCCGGCCACCCACTGACCCTGGGCACCACTTGAAGGTATCAAGGCCACCTTTATCCGCTTGAGGGCTGCACTTCCCAACGTACACGCTAGCCTTGTACGCGCAAAGCCTTGGCAATCGCCTTGATGAGTCGGCCCGCGCCACCATCTGGGAGATTCCAGGGCCCATGTTTGTGCCGCCTGGGCGGCGCCTGACAGCAGGCGCCCGCAGGTGGCCGCTTGCATTGCGCACCCACTCCACTCGAGGAACTGCATGACCGCCAAGAAGACCGCGTCCAAGGCAACCGCCCCCAAGGCTGAGGAACTGGCTGAAGAAACCAAGAAGCCGGCGCGCAAGAGCGCGAAGGCTGCAGCCGCCGCGCCTGCCGCCGCCAGCACGGACGACGCCAAGCCCAAGCGGGGTCGCAAGCCCAAGGCAGCCACCGAGTCCAAGAAGACCGCCAAGGCCAAGCCCGAGGCTGAGGAAGAGGACTTCTCCGACATCGAGTCGGAGCTGGAAGGCGAGCCGGAAGGTGAGGCCGCGGCCGAGGTCGAGGTGGAGGACAGCGCCGAGGACAAGCCCAAGGCCAAGCCCCTGCGCATGAAGGTCAGCCGCGCCAAGGAGCGCGCGCTGATGCGTGAATTCGGCCTGGACGAGACCGCGCTGACCGAAGAGGAAGTCGCCAAGCGCCGCCACGAGCTGAAGACCCTGATCAAGATGGGCAAGACGCGTGGTTTCCTGACCCATCAGGAAATCAACGATCACCTGCCCGAGAAGCTGATCAACGAGGAAATCCTCGAGGCCATCGTGTCCATGTTGAACGACATGGGCATTGCCGTGTACGAGCAGGCACCTGACGCCGCCACCCTGCTGATCCAGGGCAGCACCTCGCCGACGGCCACCGAGGAAGAGGCGGAAGAAGCCGCCGAAGCCGCGCTGTCGACCGTGGACTCCGAGTTCGGCCGCACGACCGACCCGGTGCGCATGTACATGCGCGAGATGGGCACCGTCGAGCTGCTGACCCGTGAAGGCGAAATCGAGATCGCCAAGCGCATCGAAGGGGGCCTGCAGGCCATGATGCTGGCCATCTCCGCCTCGCCGACGACCATCGCCGAGATCCTCTCCATGGCCGCCAAGATCCGCGCCGGCGAGCAGCAGATCTCCGAGGTGGTCGACGGCTTCGTGGCCGAGGACGAGGCTGACGACTACGTGGCCGAGGAAGACTTCGACGAGTTCGACGAGGACGACGACGACGACGGCAACGGCGGCTCCAAGGCCCTGACCAAGAAGCTGGAAGAGCTGAAGAACGCCGCCCTGGTGAAGTTCGACGCCCTGGACAGCAACTTCGAGAAGATGCGCAAGGCCTTCGAGAAGGACGGCTACCGCTCCGCCGCCTACGACAAGGCCCAGCACGCCATCAGCGCCGAGCTGATGACCATCCGCTTCACGGTCAAGACCATCGAACGCCTGTGCGACATCCTGCGCTCGCAGGTGGACGACGTGCGCCGCTACGAGCGCGAACTGCGCAAGATCGTGGTGGACAAGTGCGGCATGTCGCAGGAGCACTTCATCAAGACCTTCCCGCCCAACGCCCTGAACCTGCAGTGGGCCGAGAAGGAAGTCGCCGCCGCCAAGCCCTACTCCGCCGTGCTCGGCCGCAACCTGCCGGCCGTGCAGGAGCTGCAGCAAAAGCTGATCGACATCCAGGCCAAGGCCGTCGTGCCGCTCGACGATCTCAAGGAGATCAACAAGCGCATGAACGAGGGCGAGAAGGCCTCGCGCGACGCCAAGAAAGAGATGATCGAGGCCAACCTGCGCCTGGTGATCTCGATCGCGAAGAAGTACACCAACCGCGGCCTGCAGTTCCTGGACCTGATCCAGGAAGGCAACATCGGCCTGATGAAGGCGGTGGACAAGTTCGAATACCGTCGCGGCTACAAGTTCTCGACCTACGCGACGTGGTGGATCCGTCAGGCCATCACCCGCTCGATCGCCGACCAGGCCCGGACCATCCGGATCCCGGTCCACATGATCGAGACGATCAACAAGATGAACCGCATCTCGCGCCAGCATCTGCAGGAGTTCGGCTACGAGCCGGACGCCCCGACCCTGGCCGAGAAGATGGAGATCCCCGAGGACAAGATCCGCAAGATCATGAAGATCGCCAAGGAGCCGATCTCCATGGAAACGCCGATCGGGGACGACGACGACAGCCACCTGGGCGACTTCATCGAGGACACCAACAACACCGCGCCCATCGAGGCCGCCATGCAGGCCGGCCTGCGCGACGTGGTGAAGGACATCCTCGACAGCCTGACCCCGCGCGAGGCCAAGGTGCTGCGCATGCGCTTCGGCATCGAAATGAGCACGGACCACACGCTGGAGGAAGTCGGCAAGCAGTTCGACGTCACCCGCGAGCGCATCCGCCAGATCGAGGCCAAGGCCATCCGCAAGCTGAAGCACCCGAGCCGTTCGGACAAGCTGCGGACGTACCTGGACAACCTGTAAAGCTGGGACAGGGACGTGTCTTGCGGCACCTGAGCGCCGCAAGACGCCGCGCAGCGGCAACGCCCCATGCGCCCCCATCAAAGCCGATGCCTCACCCGCATCGGCTTTGTCTTTTTTGAAACAAGCCGTCACCTTCCCCGCAACTTTCATGCGAGCCGCGGGAGAAGGGCCGCTCAAGCTGGCGTTATCGCCATGTCGAACGCGCATGCCGGGCCGCTACACTGCGACTTCTGTCACGCAGTACCGACATTCCATTCATGACCCAGATCAGCGAGCGCATCGTCCTGTTTGCCGACTTACGCGGCAGCACGGCCTTGTTCGAGACCCTGGGCAATGCGGAAGCCACGTCGGTGGTCACCCATGCCGTCAATCTCGTCGGCCGTGCGGTGGGCGATTGCAGCGGCAAGCTCATCAAGACTCTCGGCGACGGCCTGATGGCCGTGTTCAGCGATGCCGGCGACGGCATCAAGGCCGCCATGCAGATGCACGACGCCCTGCAGCGCATCGTCTCCCGCGGGCAGCAGCATGGCGCCTCGGCCGGTCTGCGCGGGCTGAAGCTGCAGGTGGCGCTGGCCCGCGGTGAAGTGGTCGAGATGAACGGCGACTGCTTCGGCGACGCCGTCAACGTGGCGGCCCGCCTGCTGGACCACGCGGGGGACAACGAGACCCTGATCACCAAGGAGGTGCTGCAGGGCCTGCCCGTCACGCAGCGCCTGCGCTTCCGCAGCCTGGACCTCATCGCCATCCGCGGCCGCGCCGAGCCCGTGCATGTGTACGTGCTCGACAACTACGCCCACAGCAGCGAGCCCGCCGCCGCCACGCAGTTCGGCGACCCTATGCCCACGGTCGACCCGGACGGCATCCGCCTCGTCTGGCTGGACCTGGACCGCATCTTCGACATCGGCAGCATGCCGGTGATCCTCGGCCGCAGCACGCAGGCCACGTACTGCATCACCGATGTGCGCGTCTCGCGCTCCCATGCCCGCATCGACTGGCACGGCGGCAGCTTCTCGCTCACGGACCTCAGCTACAACGGCACCTTCGTGCGCTTCGGGCGCGGCAGCGAGGTCGTCTCCCTGCGCCGCGGCTCCTGCACCCTGCACGGCAGCGGCGTGATCGGCCTGGGCGGCGCGCCTACCGATCTTTCGGCCCCGACGGTGCGCTTCGAGGTGCTCCACTTCGCCGACACCGAACCCCGCACCGCCGGCCACTCGCAGCACGGCCGCTAGCGCCCGCGCCTGCCGCCGGGTTCCGGCAAGCCCTCGACAACGCCGGGCGCAGGTCCGGGCACACGTCCAGCTACAAGGCCGCCCGGCCTGCGCGAGAATCGCCCCCCATGAGTTTCAAGAAAGAACCGGGCTACTCCCACGGCAGCGCCCCGCGCACGGGCGTGCTGCTGTGCAACCTGGGCACGCCGGATGCCCCCACCGCTCCTGCCCTGCGCCGCTACCTGGCGGAGTTCCTCAGCGACCCTCGCGTGGTCGAGATCCCGCGCCTCGTCTGGATAGCGATCCTGCACGGCATCATCCTGCGGGTGCGGCCGGCCAAGTCGGCCGCCAAGTACGCCACCGTCTGGATGAAGGAAGGCTCGCCGCTGAAGGTCTGGACGGAGCGCCAGGCCAAGCTGCTGCTGGGCCTGCTGGGCGAGCGCGGTCATCAGGTGAAAGTGCGATACGCCATGCGCTACGGCCAACCGTCCATTGCCAGCCAGCTCGACGCCCTCAAGGCCGAGGGCGTGACGCGCGTGCTGGTGCTGCCGGCCTATCCGCAGTACTCCGGCGCCACGACGGCCAGCGTGATCGACGCCGTGTCCCGCTGGGCCCTGCAGACGCGCCATGTGCCCGAGCTGCGCTTCATCAACCGCTACCACGACGACCCGGCGCACATCCGCGCGCTGGCGGACAGCGTGCGCCGCCACTGGGCGGCCCACGGCCAAGGCGAGAAGCTCGTGATGAGCTTCCACGGCATGCCCGAGCGGACGCTGCACCTGGGTGACCCCTACCACTGCGAGTGCCACAAGACCGGCCGCCTGCTGGCCGAGGCCCTGGGGCTGCGGCAGGACCAGTACCTCGTGAGCTTCCAGAGCCGTTTCGGCAAGGCCAAGTGGCTCGAGCCCTACACCGAGCCGACGCTGCGCGCGCTGGCCGAGGGCGGGCTGAAGTCGGTCGACCTCATCTGCCCGGGCTTCAGCGCCGACTGCCTGGAGACGCTGGAGGAGATCGCCCAGGAGGCCAAGGAGGCCTTCGAGACCTCCGGCGGCCAGCGCTTCCACTACATCCCCTGCCTGAACGACGACCCGCAGGGCATGCGCGCCCTCGCCGACCTGGCGGAGCGCCACCTGCAGGGCTGGCCGACGAAGGACACCCCGGACGCCGCGGCGCTGCAGGCCCAGGCCGAGCGCGCCCGCCGGATGGGAGCTTCCGCGTGAAGCCGCTGCCGCTGGCCGCCGACGTCCGCCTGGACAAATGGCTCTGGGCCGCGCGCTTCTACAAGACCCGCGCCCTGGCCGTCGAGGAGATCAGCAAGGGCCGCGTGAGCGTCAACGGCCAGCCGGCCAAGCCCTCGCGCGAAGTCAAGCCGGGTGACGTGCTGCAGCTGCGCCAGGGCGTGGTCGAGCGCGAGGTGATCGTGCGGGCGCTGTCCAGCGTGCGCGGTCCGGCCCCGCAGGCCCAGACGCTGTATGAGGAGACCGCCGAGAGCCTGCTCAAGCGCGAGCAGGCCGCCGAGAGCCGCCGACTGGCGCCGGAGCCTGCCTCGACCATCGTCCAGGGCCGCCCGACCAAGCAGGACCGCCGCCGTCTGGCTGATTGGAACCGCTGGAGCGCCGAAGCCGAGCCGGACTGAGCACCGGCGGCAGCACCCCGCCGGATCAAGGGTTTTCCCTTGAAAATTCTGATCCAATCCCCCTCTTGAAGAACGGGACATCGTCCCCAGCTAGCCCGCGTCGCCCCGTTTCATGGCTGGACCATGAGCCGCCGGGGCCCTCAAACGCCCACCATCCATGAGCAACGAGAACCACACCCCCGACACCGCCGAAGCCGCCACGCCCGCGACCGACCTGACGCCCGAGCAGAAGCTGGCCGACCTCGAAGCCCGCCTGGCCGAGATGTCCGACGCCTACCTGCGGGCCAAGGCCGAGGTCGAGAACATCCGCCGCCGCTCGGACGAGGAGATGGCCAAGGCCCGCAAGTTCGCCGTCGAAGGCTTCGCCGAGGCGATGCTGCCCGTGATGGACAGCATGGAGGCCGCCATCGCCCGCCCGGACGCCCGCGTCGAGCAGGTGCTGGAAGGCGTGCACGCCACCCGCCGCCAGCTGGCCGCCGCCCTGGAGCGCAACAAGGTCCTGGAGATCAACCCGGCCGCCGGCACGAAGTTCGATCCGCACCAGCACCAGGCCATCTCCATGGTCCCCGCGGAGCAGGAGGCCAACACCGTCGTCGCCGTCCTGCAAAAGGGCTACTCCATCGCCGAGCGCGTGCTGCGCCCGGCCCTGGTGACGGTCGCCGCCCCCAAGTAATTCACGGTCGGCGGCCCTTGAAAGGCCGCCACCCAACCGCATTTCGTAGTCAACGAAGCCAGATTCAGGATTCAGGAGCAAAAAATCATGGGAAAGATCATCGGTATTGACCTCGGCACCACGAACTCGTGCGTGGCCGTGATGGAAGGCAACACGACGCGCGTGATCGAGAACGCCGAAGGCGCCCGCACCACCCCGTCGATCATTGCCTATCAGGAAGACGGCGAGATCCTGGTCGGGGCCTCGGCCAAGCGCCAGTCGGTCACCAACCCCAAGAACACGCTGTACGCGGTGAAGCGCCTGATCGGCCGCAAGTTCACCGAGAAGGAAGTGCAGAAGGACATCGACCTGATGCCCTACACCATCGCCGCCGCCGACAACGGCGACGCCTGGGTGGAAGTGCGCGGCAAGAAGCTCGCGCCGCCGCAGGTGAGCGCCGAGGTGCTGCGCAAGATGAAGAAGACCGCCGAAGACTACCTCGGCGAGCCGGTCACGGAAGCCGTGATCACGGTGCCGGCCTACTTCAACGACAGCCAGCGCCAGGCCACCAAGGACGCTGGCCGCATCGCCGGCCTCGACGTGAAGCGCATCATCAACGAGCCGACCGCCGCGGCGCTCGCCTTCGGCCTGGACAAGCACGGCAAGGGCGACCGCAAGATCGCCGTCTATGACCTGGGCGGCGGCACCTTCGACATCTCCATCATCGAGATCGCCGATGTCGACGGCGAGAAGCAGTTCGAGGTGCTGTCGACCAACGGCGACACCTTCCTCGGCGGCGAGGACTTCGACCAGCGCATCATCGACTACATCGTCTCCGAGTTCAAAAAGGAACAGGGCGTCGATCTGTCCAAGGACGTGCTCGCGCTGCAGCGCCTGAAGGAAGCGGCCGAGAAGGCCAAGATCGAACTCTCGAACGCAACCCAGACCGACATCAACCTGCCCTACGTGACGGCCGATGCCTCGGGCCCGAAGCACCTGAACATCAAGCTCACGCGCGCCAAGCTGGAAGCGCTGGTGGAGGACCTGATCGAGCGCACCATCACGCCCTGCCGCACCGCGATCAAGGATGCCGGCGTGAGTGCCGGCCAGATCGACGACGTGATCCTGGTCGGCGGCATGACGCGCATGCCCAAGGTGCAGGAGAAGGTCAAGGAGTTCTTCGGCAAGGAGCCGCGCAAGGACGTCAACCCCGATGAAGCCGTCGCCGTGGGCGCGGCCATCCAGGGCCAGGTGCTGTCGGGCGACCGCAAGGACGTGCTGCTGCTGGACGTCACCCCGCTCTCCCTGGGCATCGAGACCCTGGGCGGCGTGATGACCAAGATGATCCAGAAGAACACCACCATCCCGACCAAGTTCGCGCAGACCTTCTCGACCGCCGACGACAACCAGCCGGCGGTGACGATCAAGGTCTACCAGGGCGAGCGCGAGATGGCCTCGGGCAACAAGAGCCTGGGCGAGTTCAACCTCGAGGGCATCCCGCCGGCGCCGCGCGGCACGCCGCAGATCGAGGTGACCTTCGACATCGACGCCAACGGCATCCTGCACGTGAGCGCCAAGGACAAGGGCACGGGCAAGGAGAACAAGATCACCATCAAGGCGAACTCGGGCCTGTCCGAGGACGAGATCCAGAAGATGGTGAAGGACGCCGAGCTCAACGCCGCCGAGGATCACAAGAAGCTCGAACTGGTGCAGGCGCGCAACCAGGCCGATGCGATGCTGCACTCGGTGAAGAAGAGCCTGGCCGAGCATGGCGACAAGCTCGAGGGCGCCGAGAAGGAGAAGATCGAGGCCGCGCTCAAGGAGGTCGAGGAGGCCATCAAGGGCGAGGACAAGGCCGCGATCGACGCCAAGACCGAAGCGCTGATGGCGGCCAGCCAGAAGCTCGGCGAGAAGGTCTACGCCGAGGCGCAGGCGGCCCAGGCGGCGGCCGGCGCGGCGGGCTCGCCGGAAGGCGCGGCGCAGGCCGAGGCCAAGCCGGCGGACGACAACGTGGTCGACGCCGACTTCAAGGAAGTCAAGAAGGGATAAGGCGGACCCCAGGCCATGCGGCCTGCCGCCCTTTCTCGCCGCGTTCGAGGTGACAGGCCCTGCCTGCACGTCGACGCGGCGCTTCCGCTTCCGATTTGCTGAGACCATTCATGGCAAAGCGCGACTACTACGAAGTCCTCGGCGTGGCGAAGAACGCCAGCGAGGAAGACATCAAGAAGGCCTACCGCAAGCTGGCCATGAAGCACCACCCTGACCGCAACCAGGGTGAGGACGCCAAGAAGGCCGAGGAGAAATTCAAGGAGGCCAAGGAGGCCTACGAGATGCTCTCCGACGCGAGCAAGCGGCAGGCCTACGACCAGTTCGGCCACGCCGGCGTCGACCCCAACATGGGCGGCGGCGGCTTCCGCCCCGGCGGCCCGGGCGCGGATGGCTTCGGCGGCTTCGCCGAGGCCTTCGGCGACATCTTCGGCGACATCTTCGGCGGCGGCGCCGGCGGTGGCCGGCGCGGCGGCGGTGGCCAGCAGGTCTTCCGCGGCTCGGACCTCAGCTACGCGATGGAGATCACGCTCGAGGAAGCCGCCCACGGCAAGGAGACGCAGATCCGCATCCCCGCCTGGGAGAGCTGCGAGACCTGCCACGGCACGGGCGCCAAGCCCGGCACCAGCCCCAAGACCTGCAACACCTGCAACGGCTCCGGGACGGTGCACCTGCGCCAGGGCTTCTTCAGCATCCAGCAGACCTGCCCGCACTGCCACGGCACCGGCAAGATCATCCCCGAGCCCTGCGGCACCTGCAGCGGCCAGGGACGCATCAAGAAGACCAAGACGCTGGAGGTGAAGATCCCCGCCGGCATCGGCGAGGGCATGCGCATCCGCTCCAGCGGCAACGGCGAGCCGGGCACCAACGGCGGCCCGCCGGGCGACCTCTACATCGAGATCCGCGTCAAGCAGCACGACATCTTCGAGCGCGACGGCGACGACCTGCACTGCACCGTGCCGGTCAGCCTGACCACGGCCGCGCTGGGCGGCGCCATCGAGGTGCCGACGCTGGGCGGCAAGGCCGAGATCGAGCTGCCCGAGGGCACCCAGCACGGCAAGACCTTCCGCCTGCGCGGCAAGGGCATCAAGGGCGTGCGCTCGAGCTACCCCGGCGACCTCTACTGCCACGTGCAGGTGGAGACGCCGATCAAGCTCACCGAGCACCAGCGCAAGCTGCTCAAGGAACTCGACGAATCCTTCCGCAAGGCCGGCGACAAGCACTCGCCGAATGCGAAAAGCTGGACGGATCGGGTCAAGGACCTGTTCAAGTAGGCCCTTCAGGCCGGCGCCGGGCGGCCGATAAGAAGGGGTCACGACTCCTCACTCGGTCGCCCAGCGCATGGCACGTCTGCTGTACCCCGATATCGGCGACTGCCGCGCGCTCGTCATCGACGGCAACATGACCTCCCGCAGCATCCTCGCGGGCATGCTGCGGGCGATGGGCGTCGGCCACGTCGCCTACGCCAGCCGCGCCACCGACGCGCGGCGCCTGCTCGAGAACCGCAGCTTCGACGTGGTGCTGTGCGACTACCACTTCGACCACTCGGCGATGTCGGGCCAGGACCTGCTCGACGACCTGCGCCGCTCCAACCTGCTGCCCTACTCGACGGTGTTCGTGATGGTCACCGGCGAGGCCTCCTACGGCCGCGTCGCCGAGGCCGCCGAGGCCGCGCTCGACAGCTACCTGCTCAAGCCGCACACCGCCACCGCGCTGGAGCAGCGCGTGCTGCAGGCGCGCCACCGCAAGAAGGTGCTGGGGCCGATCTTCGAGGCGATCGCCGAGGAAGACTTCGCCAGCGCCGCGCAGCTGTGCCAGGCGCGCTTCGAGCAGCGCGGCGAATACTGGCTCTATGCCGCCCGCGTGGGCGCCGAGCTGTGGGTGCGCCTGAACGAACTCGAGAAGGCCCGCGCGCTCTACGAGGCGGTGCGCCAAGCGCGCGCCCTGCCCTGGGCCAAGCTGGGCATCGCACGCGTGGAACTCGAATCCGGCCAGCTGCAGCAGGCCACGCGCACGCTGGAGAGCCTGATCGGCGAACAACCCACCTACGCCGACGCCTACGACGTGATGGGCCGCGTGCAGGTCGAACAAGGCGACATGGCCGCGGCGCTGGAAACCTACCGCAGCGCCACCGAACTGACGCCGGCCAGCGTGTCGCGCCTGCAGAAGCAGGGCATGCTGGCCTTCTACATGGGCGAACGCGACGAGGCGACCGAGGCGCTCGAGCGCACCGTGCGCATCGGCATCAGCTCGAAGATGTTCGACTGCCAGAGCCTGGTGCTGCTGACCTTCCTGCACACCGACAAGCGCGACGCCAAGGCCTTCGCGCGCGCCATCGGCCACCTCGAGCGCGCCGTCGAGAAGCGCCCCGAGAGCACGCGCCTGCGCCGCCTGCTGGAGACCTCGCGCATCCTGCAGGCGCTGGTCGAGCGCCAGACCGCCGCGGCGGTGCAGGCCGCGCGCCACCTCGCGCGCCAGGCCCGCGACGACGACTTCGACTTCGAGGCCGCGGCCAACCTGATCGCGGCGCTGGCGCGGCTGGCCGGCACCGAGATCCAGCTGCCCGACGGCGAAGCCTGGGTGAGCGAGGTGGCGACGCGCTTCTGCGCCTCCAAGGCCTCGACCGACATGCTGGCGCTGGCCGCCGCGCCCCACGCGCCCTACGAGGAGGCGGTGCGCGCCGCCCACCAGACCATCAGCACCGCCGCCGAGAAGGCGATGACGCACAGCCTGAACGGCGAGCCGGCCGCCACCGTGCGCGCGCTGCTCGATCTCGGCGGCCAGACGCTGAACGCCAAGCTGCTCGACATGGCGGGCCTGGTGCTGAACCGGCACGGCGCCAAGATCCCCGACGGCGCTAGCCTGGGCGAGCAGATCACCGGGCTGCGCCAGCGCTACTGCACGCGCGGCACCCAGGTGGCCCTGGGCACGTCGGCCGGACGCTCGGCCGGCGGCCTGACGCTGCGCCACTGAAGCCTGTGCCCGGCGCCCGGGCTTGGCCGCGCACGGAATCACGGGAGAGGCCGCTGCACCGACAATCGCGGCCATGTCGTCGAAACTCTTCGGCCGATCGTCGCGCGAGTGGAATCCGCTGACGCTGGCCCTGCTCACCGCCTTGTGGATCGCCACGGCCGCCAACTGGCCGCTGTGGCGCGCCCTGTTCGCGCTGCCCGAGAACGCCTCCGGCCGCGGCGCCCTGTTCGTGCTCGGCTTCGCCGGGCTGATCGCCGCACTCACGCTGCTGCTGCTCGCCTTCGCGGCCTGGCGCCACACGATCAAGCCCGTGGCCGCCTTGCTGCTCATCCCGGCCGCCGCCGGTGCGCACTTCATGGGCACCTACGGCGTGGTCATCGACCCCACGATGATGACCAACGTGCTGCAGACCAACCCGACCGAGACGCGCGACCTGCTCAGCCTGCGCCTGCTGGCGAGCCTGCTCGTGCTGGCGGCCCTGCCGATCGCCTGGATGTGGCGCCTGCGCTTGCGCCGCCTGGGCCCGCTCGCGCAAGGCGGGCGCAACCTCGCCGCCATGATCGGCGCGCTGGCCCTCGGCGCCGCGCTGCTGTTCGCCATCTTCGCCGACCTGTCGGCGACCATGCGCAACCACAAGTCGCTGCGCTACCTGATCAATCCGCACAACTCGTTCTACGCGCTGGGCGTGCTGGCGCACCAGGCCAATGCCAAGCCGGCCGGCCCGCCGCTGCCGATCGGGCAGGACGCGACGCTCGCGGCGCGGCCCGCCGGCGCCAAGCCGCCGCTCGTCCTGCTCGTGATCGGCGAGACCGCGCGCGCCGACCACTTCTCGCTCAACGGCTACGAACGCGCGACCAACCCGCAGCTGGCCAAGCTCGACGTGGTGAGCTTCCGCGACGTCAGCTCCTGCGGCACCAACACCGCCGCCTCGGTGCCCTGCATGGTCTCGCACCTCGGCCGCGAGGCCTACGTCGCGCGTGAACGCGACCAGGAGAACCTGCTCGACCTGGCCTGGCGTGCCGGGCTGGCCGTGCTGTGGCTGGACAACCAGGCCGGCTGCAAGGGCGTGTGCGCGCGCGTGCCCAACGCGATGGCGACCGAGGGCGCGCCGGCGGCGCTGTGCAGCGACGGCGAGTGCCTCGACGAGGCGCTGCTGCACGGCCTGGACGCGCGCATCGCCGCGCTGCCTGCCGAGCGCCGCGCGCGCGGCCTGCTGCTGGTGATGCACCAGATGGGCAGCCACGGCCCGGCCTACTGGCGCCGCTCGCCGCCCGACGGCAAGCCCTTCCAGCCCGAGTGCGAGACCAACGTGCTGCAGCAGTGCGAGCGCCAGGCGCTCGTCAACGCCTACGACAACTCGATCGCCTACACCGACCGCGTGCTGGCCGGCGCGATCGGCTGGCTGCAGCAGCAGCGCACCGCGTTCGAGCCGCTGATGCTGTACGTCTCCGACCACGGCGAGTCGCTGGGCGAGAACGGCCTGTACCTGCACGGCCTGCCCTACGCGGTGGCGCCGCGCGAGCAGACGCATGTGCCCATGGTCGTCTGGACGCCCTCGGCCGAGCGGCGCCAGTGCCTCGCCGCGCAGCGCGACGCGCCGCTCAGCCACGACAACCTGTTCCATACCGTGGCCGGCGCGCTCGGCATCCGCGCCAGCGAATACCGCGCCGCGCTCGACCTGTTCGCGGCCTGCCGCGCGCCCTGAGCAGATCGGCTCAGAACAGCTCGGCCTGCCCTGCCGCGCCGGGGCGGCGGAACAGCGTGAGGTCGAGTTCGTGGCGCTCGCGGTTCAGCCCGAGGCGCGCGCAGGCCTTGTGAAAGCGCTGGCGCAGCAGCCGCGCCCAGACGCCCTCGCCCGTCATGCGCGTGCCGAAATTCGCGTCGTTGTCGCGCCCGCCGCGCATCTCGCGCAGGCGCGCCATCACGCGTTCGGCGCGCAGCGGGTAGTGGCGCGCCAGCCAGTCCTGGAAGATCGGATTCACCTCCCAGGGAAGGCGCAGCACGATGGAGAAGGCGCTCTTCGCGCCGGCCTCGGCCGCGGCCTCGAGCACGCGCTCCAGCTCGGGCTCGTTGACGAAGGGAATCACCGGCGAGACGCTCACCCCCACCGGCACACCGGCTTCGGCCAGCGTGCGGATGGTGCGCAGGCGCCGCTGCGGCGAGGCCGCGCGCGGCTCGAGGATGCGCGCCAGCGCCGCATCCAGCGTGGTGATCGACACATACACCGCGACCAGCTTCTGCGCGGCCATCGGTGCGATCAGATCGAGATCACGCTCCACGCCGGCCGACTTGGTGACCAGCGAGAACGCATGCCGGCACTCGGCCAGCACCTCGACCACCGCGCGCGTGATGCGCAGTCGGCGCTCGACCGGCTGGTAGGCATCGGTGGCCGAGCCGAGGTTGAGCATCAGCGGCTGGTAGGCGCGCTGCGCCAGCGCCTCGCGCAGCCGCTGCGCGGCATTCACCTTGGCGACGATGCGCGTCTCGAAGTCGAGGCCGGGCGAGAGGTTGAGGTAGCTGTGCGTCGGCCGCGCGAAGCAGTAGATGCAGCCGTGCTCGCAGCCGCGATAGGGGTTGATGGAGAGGTCGAAGCCGATGTCCGGCGAGTCGTTGCCGGTGAGGATGGACCTGGCGCGCTCCTCGATGATCTGGGTTTGCGGCGGAAGAACCTCCTCGCCGGCCAGCTGATCCAGCGTGCCCCAGCCGTCGTCCCAGGGCTCGCTGTGCTGCGCGCTGAAGCGATGCTCGAGCGCCCAGGTGGTGCCACGCCCCTTGGGCGAGACCGCTTCGGCGGGAACGATGGCGATGCGGCGGGCGTGGCGCATACTGTAACTATATACAGTATGCGCGGATTGCGCAGCGGCAATCTCAGTAGTCGTCGCCTCCGCCCATGCCCGGGGCGAGGTTGTCGAACTTGGTCAGCGGCTTGAGGAAGGTGAGCTTGCAGGTGCCGGTCGGGCCGTTGCGCTGCTTGCCGATGATGATCTCGGCGACACCCGGCTCCTTGCAGGCTTCCTTGGTGTAGTACTCGTCGCGGTAGATGAACATGATCACGTCGGCGTCCTGCTCGATGGCGCCGGACTCGCGCAGGTCGCTCATCATCGGCCGCTTGTCGGTGCGCGTCTCCACCGAGCGGTTGAGCTGCGAGAGCGCGATCACCGGGCACTTCAGCTCCTTGGCCAGTGACTTCAGGCCGCGCGAGATCTCGCCGATCTCGGTGGCGCGGTTCTCGTCGCTGCCGCCGCCGCTGCCGCTCATCAGCTGCAGGTAGTCGACGATGATCAACCCGAGCTGGCCGCACTGGCGCGCCTGGCGCCGCGCCCGCGCGCGCACTTCGCTGGGCGTGAGGCCGGGGCTCTCGTCGATGAACATGCTGACCTTGCCGAGCTTCTCGACGGCTTCCGAGAGGCGCCCCCATTCGTCGTCGCGCAGCCGGCCGGTGCGCAGGTTGCTCTGGTCGATGCGGCCCATCGAGCCGACCATGCGCAGCGCCAGCTGCGCGGCACCCATTTCCATCGAGAACACCACCACCGGCAGGCCCTCGTTGACGGCGACGTTCTCGCCGATGTTCAGCGCGAAGGCGGTCTTGCCCATCGAGGGGCGCGCGGCGAGCACGATCAGGTCGCCGGGCTGCAGGCCGGCGGTCATCTTGTCGAGGTCGTAGAAGCCGGTGCGCACGCCGGTCACGTCCTCGGCGCCGTTCTCGTGCAGCTCGTTGACGCGGTCGATCAGCTGCACCACCAGCTGGTCCATGCTCTGGAAGCCCTGCTTGGAGCGCGAGCCTTCCTCGCCGATGCGGAAGATCTTGCCTTCGGCCTCGTCGAGGATCTCCGAGACCTGCCGGCCCTGCGGGTTGAAAGCCGCGGTGGCGATCTCGTCGGAGGTGGCGACCAGCTTGCGCAGGATGGCGCGCTCGCGCACGATCTCCGCGTAGCGGCGCAGGTTGGCCGCGCTCGGCACGCTCTGCGCGAGCGCGTTGAGGTAGACGAGGCCGCCGCACTCCTCGGCCTTGCCGTGGCTCTGCAGCTGCTCGAACACCGTGATCACGTCGGCCGGCCGAGTGGCGTTCACCAGCGCGCCGATGGCCGCGTAGATGTGGCGGTGCTCCCAGCGGTAGAAGTCGCTGTCGGTGAGCAGGTCGCCGGCGCGGTCCCAGGCGCTGTTGTCGAGCAGCAGGCCGCCGAGCACGCTCTGTTCGGCCTCGATCGAGTGGGGTGGCACGCGCAGCCGCGCGACCTCGTCGTCGCGCACTGCCGGGGTCGGCTCGGGAGCTTCGAAGACCTTGGACATGCTTGTGGACAAACCTGTGGGCAGCCGGTGGGACAGGCGGTGGACACCGCGGGACAACCGGTGGATTTTCGGTCCACCAAAGACAAAGGCCGGCGTGAGCCGGCCCTTGTGCGGTCGCGGGGGCTACCTTAGTCGGTTTCGCCGATCACCACAACCTTGATTTCCGCGACGACGTCGGTGTGCGGCACCACGGTCACGCCGTGCTCGCCCACGGTCTTGAGCGGACCGTTGGGCATGCGCACCTGCGCCTTGGCGACCTTGAAGTCGATGCGGTTCAGCGCGTCGGCGATGTCGTGGTTGGTCACCGAGCCGAACAGCCGGCCGTCCACACCCGCCTTCTGCGTGATGTGCACGGTGCGGCCGTTCATCTTCTCGGCCAGCGCCTGGGCGGTGGCGAGCTTCTCGGCGGCCGCCTTCTCGAGTTCGGCGCGGCGCGCCTCGAACTCCTTGATGGCGGCTTCGGTGGCGCGGCGCGCAGCCTTGGTCGGGATCAGGAAGTTGCGGGCATAGCCGTCCTTCACCTTGACCACGTCGCCGAGGTTGCCGAGGTTGTGCACCTTTTCGAGCAGGATCACTTGCATGGCGATGCTCCTTTAGACCTTGTGCTGGTCGCTGTACGGCAGCAGGGCCAGGAAGCGAGCGCGCTTGATGCAGGTGGTCAGCTGGCGCTGGAAGAAGGCGCGCGTGCCGGTCAGGCGCGCGGGCACGATCTTGCCGTTCTCGCTGACGAAATCGCGCAAGGTGTCGATGTCCTTGTAGTCGATTTCCTTCACGCCGGTGACGGTGAAGCGGCAGAAGCGCTTGCGGCGGAACAGCAGCGATTGTTGGTTGCGCTTGGGCTTGCGGTCCTTGGAGAACCGGCCTTTACCACGGGGCGGGGGCATGGTGTACCTCTTTCTGATCTATCCGGATTTGAACGTGTGCGTCAGTCGAGCTCGGTCACGTGAAAGACGACGCCGCGGCCGTTGCGCTGGGAGGCGAGGAATCCGGCAAAGCCGTGTTCGCTGCCCAGTTCGAGCGCGCTGACCGTTCGCGTGATCTCCCCGATCGCCCGGGCCCGGATTTCCACCGAGACCTTCCTGGGCTGGCCGTCCTGCGTGACCTGGGATTCGTGCTTGAGCACCATGTCCAGGGCCGGCAGTCCGGCGGGTGTGTAGCGAAGCGCGGCGCGTTCGACCAGCGTGGCCGTCAGCATCAGCCTGTTCAGGCGGCCGACTCCTGCGCGGCCTTGCGGGACTCTTCCTTCTCGACCATCTTCATCATCACCGACGGGGTGGTCTCGGCCTGGGCCTTCACCACGGTCAGGTGACGCAGCACGGCGTCGTTGAAGCGGAAGCCCGTCTCGAGCTCGGTCAGCGTTTCCTTGCTGCACTCGATGTTCAGGCACAGGTAGTGCGCCTTGGCGAGCTTCTGGATCATGTAGGCCAGCTGGCGGCGGCCCCAATCCTCGACCCGGTGCACCTTGCCGCCGGCGGCGGTGACGAGGCCCTTGTAGCGTTCCAGCATGGCCGGAACCTGTTCGCTCTGATCCGGATGGATCAGCAGAACGATCTCATAGTGACGCATTGATGCTCCTTCAGGTTTCCAGTGAATGGAAGCCACCCCGAAGCGTCGTTCCCGGGTGTGGCAAGGGGAAAGCCCGCGAGTATACCCCGATCGTCGGGTCTTACCCGCTCAGCCCGTAGACCTTGGGCTTGGCGCCGCTGCGGGCGCGGCGCACCAGCACGGTCGGGAAGCTGACCGGCAGGGTGTTGGGGAAGTCGCGGCTGTAGTGCAGGCCGCGGCTCTCGTGGCGCATCAGCGCCGAGCGCACGATCAGCTCGGCGCAATCGACCAGGTTGCGCAGCTCCAGCAGGTCGCGGTTGACGCGGAAATTGGCGTAGTAGTCGTCGATCTCGCTCTTGAGCAGCTTGATGCGGTGCAGCGCCCGCTCGAGCCGCCGCGTCGTGCGCACGATGCCGACGTAGTTCCACATCAGCAGGCGCAGCTCGTCCCAGTTGTGGGCGATGACGACCTGCTCGTCGGCATTCTCGACCTGGCTCTCGTCCCAGGCCGGCAGCGGCATGCGCTCGTGCAGCTGCTGCTCGAGGATGTTGTCGGCGCAGCTGCGGCCGAGCACCACGCATTCCAGCAGCGAGTTGCTGGCCAGCCGGTTGGCGCCATGCAGGCCGGTGTAGGTGGTCTCGCCCACGGCATAGAGGCCGGGCAGGTCGGTGCGGCCGTGCAGATCCGTCACCACGCCGCCGCAGGTGTAATGCGCCGCCGGCACCACGGGAATCGGCTGCCTGGCGATGTCGATGCCCAGCGACAGGCAGCGCGCGTAGATGGTCGGGAAGTGCTCCTTGAGAAAGGCTTCGCCGAGGTGCGTGGCGTCGAGCAGCACGTTGTCCAGGCCGTGCTTCTTCATCTCGAAGTCGATCGCGCGCGCCACGATGTCGCGCGGCGCCAGCTCGGCGCGCTCGTCGTGCGCCGGCATGAAGCGCGTGCCGTCGGGCAACTTCAGCTGGCCGCCCTCCCCGCGCAGCGCCTCGGTGATGAGGAAGCTGCGCTCCTGCGGGTGGTACAGGCAGGTCGGGTGGAACTGGATGAACTCCATGTTGCCGACGCGGCAGCCGGCGCGCCAGGCCATCGCGATGCCATCGCCGGTGGAGGTGTCCGGATTCGTCGTGTAGCGGTAGACCTTGCCGGCCCCGCCGGTGGCCAGCACCACGGCCCGCGCCGGCAGCGTCTCGACGCGCTGGCGGTCGATGTCCAGCGCATAGATGCCGTAGCAGCGCGGCTGCTCCTCGCGCTTCAGATGCCGGCTGGTGATGAGGTCGAGCGCCATCCAGCGCTCGCGCAGCGTGATGTTCGGGTGGGCGCGCGCCTCGTCGAGCAGCACGTCGTGGATGGCCTTGCCGGTGGCATCCGCCGCATGGGCGATGCGGCGCACCGCATGGCCGCCTTCGCGCGTCAGGTGCAGGCCCAGCGGGCCCTCCGGGTCGGGCGAGAACGGCACGCCGCGCTCGACCAGCCACTCCACCGCCTCGGCGCTGTTCTGCGCGATGTAGCGGGCCGTGTGCTCCTCGACCAGCCCGGCGCCGGCATCCAGGGTGTCGCGCACGTGCGAGTCGATGCTGTCGTCGCTGCCCAGCACGCCGACGATGCCGCCCTGTGCCCAGGCGGTGGCGCCCTCGTTCAGCTCGCGCTTGGCCAGCACCACCACCGGCTGCGTCCTGGCCAGGTGCAGGGCCACCGTCAGCCCGGCGAGGCCTGCGCCCACGATGACCACGGGATCGGCGGCAGTACGGTCGGCTGGGCTCATGGCGGGCAAGGTGAAGGATCGTGCATTCTATCGACGCCCCCCGCGACGCCCGCGGGAGGGCTGGCCGCGACACCACTGTGAAGACATCCACGTGCCATCCCCACGATGGAACAGCGGGAGCCACATTCCGGACACCGACGCTTACACTGCGTCGCAGAACGTCGAACAGGCACGAGAACCATGAGCTCCACCCCCCCGCCCTTCGGCGGCGCGCCCGACACCCCGGAAGCCTGGCAGGCCACCCGGGCGCAGACGGCGCTCGCGACCCAGGTCATGCGTCGCGCCGAGGACGACACCGACCCCGAGCAGAAGGAGATCGGCCGGCCGGTCGGCGCCAACGAGCGTGAGCTGTTCGTCTCCTGCGCGCCCGCCGAGGCGCTGCAGCAGCAGATCGACCACCTCGACCCCGAGTTCATCGCGGTGCACGACATCGGCACCACCTCGTCGCGCCGCCTGCTCGCCGGCATCGCCGCCGCCGGCAAGCGCGCGGTGCAGAAGCTGCACATCCGCCGCCAGGGCTACGGCACCACGCTCGCGACGCTCGAATACGTCGAGCTGCCCACCTCCGACGGCTCGCGGCTGCTGATGTACTCCACCGAGGCCGATGCCGACACCGCCTCGCGCCACGACCTCGCGCGCACGCTGCTGGCCAACAGCCGCCTGTCGGTGATCATGGTCGGCGAGCTGCCCTCGCACACGCTGGAAGCGGCCTTCAAGCCGCTGCATGCCGACATCCTCGGCGGCCACTGGCGCAACCGGCATGTGCTGGTGCTGCCGCTCAGCGGGGCGAGCACGGTGGCCCACACGGCGGCCGAGCTGGGCCGCGGCAGCGTGGTCGACGTGCGCACCACGCCGCAGGTGACGCGCCCGGCCGATGCCTGGGGCTTCATCAACGGCACCTGGGCGCGCATCCGCGAGTTGCTGCCGGCACGCGGCAGCGCGCCGGCGGGCGTGCGCCCGAGTGGATTCCCGCCGGTCGCCGCGCCGGCACAGCCTCCCGCACCGCCGCCGGCGGCCACCACGCCGCCACTCGCGATGCGCCCCATGCCGGCGGTGCCCACCAGCCGCCAGCGCAGCGCCGAGCCGCCGCTTTCGGCCAGCCTGCTCGACCGCTACGTGCACCAGCTCGGCGAACTCACCGGCATGGTGAGCTGCTGCGTGTTCGAACTCGCCAGCGGCCGCGCCTTGGCGCATGCCGGTGCCAGCCCGGGCGCCGACGACCTGGCGAACCACGGCACCGAACTGCTCGCTTCGATCGCCGGCACCTGCCGCGCGATGGGCCTGGGCCACGCGATTCCCGATGCGGCCATCACGCTCGGCGCGCACCACCTGCTGCTGCGCGCCGTGCCCAAGCACCCGGGCCTGGCGCTGCACGCGGTGCTCGACAAGACGCACGCCAACCTGACGCTGGCACGCCTGCAGGTGCAGCGCATGGACGCGATCTTCGACGAGCCCGCGGCCTGAACCACGGGCTCGTCGGGGTCGTCAGTGAACGACCCGCCCGAAGCGGAACTCCCCGCCTTCCACGTCCACCGGGATCACGTCCTTCGGCCCGAAGCGGCCTTCCAGGATCAGCTTGGCCACCGGGTTCTCGATGCGCTGCTGGATGGCGCGCTTGAGCGGCCGCGCGCCGAACACCGGATCGAAGCCGACCTTGGCGATCTCGGCCAGCGCCGCGGGCGACACGTCGAGCTTCATCTCCATCTTCTCCAGCCGCGACTCCAGCACCTTGAGCTGGATCTTCGCGATGGCCTCGATGTTCTTGGCGTCGAGCGCGTGGAACACCACCGTCTCGTCGATGCGGTTGAGAAACTCCGGCCGGAAGTGCTGCTTGACCTCGCCCCACACCGCCTCGCGGATCTGCTCGGCCGGCTCGCCGGCCATCTGCATGATCAGGTGCGAGCCGAGGTTGCTGGTCATCACGATCACGGTGTTCTTGAAGTCCACCGTGCGGCCCTGGCCGTCGGTGAGGCGGCCATCGTCGAGCACCTGCAGCAGCACGTTGAACACGTCCGGGTGCGCCTTCTCGACCTCGTCGAGCAGCAGCACGCTGTAGGGCTTGCGGCGCACCGCTTCGGTCAGGTAGCCGCCCTCGTCGTAGCCGACATAGCCCGGCGGCGCGCCGATCAGGCGCGCGACCGAATGCTTCTCCATGAACTCGCTCATGTCGAGGCGGATCAGGTGCTCCTCGCTGTCGAACAGGAAGCCCGCCAGCGCCTTGCACAGCTCGGTCTTGCCCACGCCGGTGGGGCCGAGGAAGAGGAAGGAGCCGGTCGGCCGGTTCGGATCCGACAGGCCCGAGCGCGAGCGGCGGATGGCATTGGCCACCGCGACGATGGCCTCGTCCTGCCCGACCACGCGCTCGTGCAGCTTGTCTTCCATGCGCAGCAGCTTCTCGCGCTCGCCCTGCATCAGCTTGGAGACCGGGATGCCGGTGGCGCGCGCCACCACCTCGGCGATCTCCTCGGCGCCGACCATGGTGCGCAGCAGTTGCGGCTTGCCGCCGCCCTTCTTGCCGGCCTCCTTGGCCTGCGCATCCTTGAGCTTCTTCTCCAGCTCGGGCAGCTTGCCGTACTGCAGCTCGGCCACCTTGCCGAGATCGCCCTTGCGCTTCCACTCCTCGATCTGGAAGCGCATCTTGTCGATCTCTTCCTTGATCTGCGCCGAGCCCTGCGCCGTGGCCTTCTCGGCCTTCCAGATCTCTTCCAGGTCGGCGTATTCACGCTCGAGCCGCGTGATCTCCTCGGCGATCAGCTCGAAGCGCTTGACCGAACCTTCGTCCTTCTCCTTGCGCACCGCCTCGCGTTCGATCTTCAGCTGGATGAGCCGGCGGTCGAGCTTGTCCATCGCCTCCGGCTTGGAGTCGATCTCGATCTTGATCTTGGAGGCCGCCTCGTCGATCAGGTCGATCGCCTTGTCGGGCAGGAAGCGGTCGGTGATGTAGCGGTGCGAGAGCTCGGCCGCGGCGACGATCGCCGGGTCGGTGATCTCGACGCCGTGGTGCACCTCGTACTTCTCCTGCAGGCCGCGCAGGATGGCGATGGTCGCCTCCACGCTGGGCTCGCCGACCAGGATCTTCTGGAAGCGGCGCTCCAGCGCGGCGTCCTTCTCGATGTACTTGCGGTATTCGTCCAGCGTGGTCGCGCCGATGCAATGCAGCTCGCCGCGCGCCAGCGCCGGCTTGAGCATGTTGCCGGCGTCGATCGCGCCCTCGGCCTTGCCCGCGCCGACCATGGTGTGGATCTCGTCGATGAAGACGATGGTCTGGCCCTCGTCCTGCGCGAGCTCCTTGAGCACGTTCTTCAGGCGCTCCTCGAACTCGCCGCGGTACTTGGCGCCCGCCAGCAGCAGCGCCATGTCGAGCACCAGCACCCGCTTGCCCTTGAGCGAATCGGGCACCTCGCCGGCGACGATGCGCTGCGCCAGCCCTTCGACGATGGCCGTCTTGCCCACGCCCGGCTCGCCGATCAGCACCGGGTTGTTCTTGGTGCGCCGCTGCAGCACCTGGATGGCACGGCGGATCTCGTCGTCGCGGCCGATCACCGGGTCGAGCTTGCCGTTGCGGGCGCGCTCGGTGAGGTCCAGCGTGTACTTCTTCAGCGCCTCGCGCTGGCCTTCGGCCTCGGGCGAATCGACCTTCTGCCCGCCGCGCACCGCGTCGATGGCCGCTTCCAGGCCCTTGCGCGTCAGGCCGTGGCCGCGCGCCACGCCGGCCAGGTCGGTCTTGGCGTCGGCCAGGGCGAGCAGGAACATCTCGCTGGCCACGTACTGGTCGCCGCGCTTGGACGCCTCGCGCTCGGCCGCCTGCAGCAGCGAGACCAGGTCGCGCCCGGCGCCCACCGGCTCGCCGCCCTGCACCTGAGGCAGGCCGCCCAGCGCCGTCTCGGCCGCCGTCTGCAGCGCCGCGATGCGCACGCCGGCGCGCTCCAGCAGCGCGCGCGGGCCGTCGTCCTGCGCCAGCATGGCCGCGAGCACGTGCACCGGCTCGATGTAGGGGTTGTCGCGCGTCACCGCGAGGCTCTGGGCCTCGGCGAGCGCCTGCTGGAACTGGCTGGTGAGTTTGTCCTGTCGCATGGATTTCCTCCGATTGCGACCGATTTGAGGCGGCCGGGCCGCCATTTCAAGTCAGGCGCGGTGCGTTCGCTCGCCGCGCCTGAGCCAGCTCAAGCGAGCACGCCGTCGAGCAGCTTGAAGCCCAGCGCCGCGCAGGCCAGCGCGCCCAGCACATGGGCCAGCGTGTGGCCGGCCGCCAGCGCCCACTGGCCGCGCTGGAGCAGCAGCAGCGATTCGGCCGAGTAGGCCGAGAAGGTGGTCAGCCCGCCGAGAAAACCGGTGACCAGCAGCAGGCGCAGCAGTTCGTCCGGGCTGCGCTCGAACCAGGCCAGCGCCAGCCCGATGAGCAGGCCGCCGACGCAGTTCACCGCCAGCGTGCCGAGCGGAAAGCCGGCCCAGCGCGCGTTCAGCCACAGGCCGGCGCCCCAGCGCGCCAGCGCGCCCACGGCCGAGCCCGCCGCGACCGCCAGCACCTGCGCCGCGACGGCCGCGCCGCTCACTCCTGCGGCCCCGCGTTGCCCGAGGCGATGCCCCAGCGCGCCAGCGCGGCGTCGTCGCTGACACGCGCGTCGACCCAGCGCGAGCCCTCGGGCGTGCTCTCCTTCTTCCAGAACGGCGCCTGGGTCTTGAGGTAGTCCATCAGGAACTCGCAGGCCTGGAAGGCCGCGCCGCGGTGCGCCGACGTGACCACGACGAGCACGATCTGGTCCAGCGGCTTCAGAGGCCCGACACGGTGGATCACCCGCGCGGCGCGGATGTCGAAGCGCTCGAAGGCCTGGTCGATCATCGCCTCGATCGCCTTCTCGGTCATGCCGGGGTAGTGCTCCAGCTCCATCGCGCTGACACCCTGGCCGTCGTTGCGGTCGCGCACGGTGCCGACGAAGCTGGCCACCGCGCCGACGCCGGCATCGGCGGCACGCAGCGCTGCGACCTCGGCGCCGAGGTCGAAGTCGGCGGTCTGGATGCTGACGCGCGGCGTGCTCACCTCAACCTCCGGTGACGGGGGGAAAGAAGGCCAGCTCCGCGCCATCGGCCAGCGCGGCGGACTCCTCGCACAGCGCCTGGTTCAGCGCGCTGCGCAGCGCGCGGCCGCGCGCCAGTGCTTCGGCGTGTACGCCGCCGCGGGCGATCAGCGCGTCGCGCGCGCCGGCCACCGTGCTGCCCTCGGGCAGTTCGACGCCCTCGCCCGTGCCGAGCGCTTCGCGCAGCGATGCGAAGTAGCGCACCTGGACCTTCATGCCAGCAGCTCCGCGAAGGAGAGGAAATCGACGAGATCGCCCTTGGCGATCGCCTGCCCCGAAGGGTTGTCGACCACGCCATCGCCCCACACCGCCGAGGTCAGCACGCCCGAGCTCTGGTTGGGGAACAGCTCCAGCCCGCCGGCCTCGTTGCGGCGCACGCGCAGGAATTCGCGGCGCTTGTCGGGGCGCGGCCAGTCGAAATCGGCGCGCAGCTTGAGCGCGCGGGGCGCTCCGGCGGGCGCCCCTTGCAAGGCCATCAGCGCCGGCCGCACCACCAGCAGGAAGGTGATGAAGCTCGACACCGGGTTGCCCGGCAGGCCCATGAACCAGGCGTGGCTGCCGTCGGCACGGCGCACTTCGCCGAAGGCGAGCGGCTTGCCCGGCTTGATCGCCATCTGCCAGTAGTCGACGCGCCCTTCGGCCTGCACCGCCGGGCGCAGGTGGTCTTCCTCGCCGACCGAGACGCCGCCCGAGGTGACGATGAGGTCGTTGCCCTGCGCGGCGCGGCGCAGCGCCTCGCGCGTGGCGTCGAGCCGATCCGGCACGATGCCGAGGTCGTTGCACTCGCAGCCCAGCGCCTCGATGAGGCCGCGCAGCGTGAAGCGGTTCGAGTTGTAGATCGCGCCCGGCCGCATCCGTTCGGGCGCGGTCTCGCCGGGCATCACCAGTTCGTCGCCGGTGGAAAAGAGCGCCACGCGCGGGCGGCGCGACACCGTCAGCGCGGCCGCGCCCACCGAGGCCGCCATCCCGAGCGCCTGCGGCGTCAGCCGCGTGCCCTTGGCCAGCACCTCGGCGCCGCTCACCACATCCTCGCCGCGGCGGCGGATCCACTGCCCCGGCTGCGGCACGATGCCGACGCGCACCTCGTCGCCCAGCGCCTCGCACTGCTCCTGCATCACGATGGCATCGGCGCCGGGCGGCACCTGCGCGCCGGTGAAGATGCGCGCGGCCGTGCCCGGCTGCAACGGCTGGCCGACATGCCCGGCCGGGATGCGCTGGGCCACCGCCAGCAGCGTGCCGGCTTCGCGCACGTCGGCGCAGCGCAGCGCATAGCCGTCCATCGAGCTGTTGTCCTGCGGCGGCACGTCGAGCGACGAGCGCACGCCCTCGGCCAGCACGCGGCCGCGCGCCTCGAAGGTGGAGACGCGCTCGGTCTCAGCCAGCGGCCGGATCGCGCTCAGCAGCCGGGCGAGCGCCTCGTCCAGCGTCAGCATCGGCGCTCGCGGCGAAGCCGCCGTCGAAGGGGAAGCGGTACTCATAGCGGGCAGGGTCGGCGAGCAGGAAGGCGGCCACCGCGTCCGGGTCGTTCAGATCCAGCAGCGGCAGCCCGGTGGGGTGAGGCAGGCGGTCGTCGTGGTCGGTGACCACCGCGACGACGAAGGGATCGTTCGGATAGAGCGCCGGCTTGCCGGTGGCGGCGCGCCAGACCTCGAGCTTGGGCACGTCGGCATGCTTGAAGCCTTCGACCAGCACCCAATCGACCTCGTAGATCTCGGCCAGCAACTGGTGCACCGTCGGGTCGGCCTGGCGCTCGTACTCGCGGATGCGGGCCAGGCGCCGATCCGAGGCGATCAGCACCTCGAAGGCGCCGGCCTCGCGGTGGCGGTGCGAATCCTTGCCCGGCTGGTCGATGTCGAAGTCGTGGTGGGCGTGCTTGATCACCGAGACGCGCTGGCCGGCCAGGCGCAGGCGCGAGATCAGTTGCTCGACCAGGGTGGTCTTGCCCGATCCGGAGAAGCCACAGAAGCCGACGACTTTCATTCAGGCATTCTGGGCGATGTAGTCCTTCACCGCCTGCGCGTCGACGGGCATGACCTTGAATCGCTTGGGGAGTTGCTCGATGCCTTGCAGCGCGGCCGGACGCCCCGGCTCGCGGCCCAGCGCCTCGACGATGGTGGCCGAGAACTTGGCCGGCAGCGCCGTCTCGAGCACGATCATGGGCACGCCGGCATCGCGGTGCTCGCGCGCCACCTTCAGGCCGTCGGCGGTGTGGGTGTCGATCACCGTGCCGCAGCGCTGCGCGGTGTCGCGGATGGTCGCCAGCCGGTCGGCGTGGCTGCTGCTGCCGGAGACGAAGCCGTATTCGGCGATGCGCGCGAACTCGGCCGGCGTCAGCGTGAAGCTGCCCTTCTTTCCGATCTCGTCGGCGAACAGCGCCCTGGTGCGCGCCGCATCGCGGCCCAGCAGATCGAAGACGAAGCGCTCGAAGTTCGAGGCCTTGCTGATGTCCATCGAGGGGCTGGAGGTCTCGTAGGTCTCGGCGCCGCCGCGCACGCGGTAGGTGCCGGTGCGGAAGAACTCGTCGAGCACGTTGTTCTCGTTGGTGGCGAGCACGAGGCGGTGGATGGGCAGGCCCATCATGCGCGCCACGTGGCCGGCACAGATGTTGCCGAAGTTGCCCGAAGGCACGGCGAAGCTGACGCGCTCTTCGTTGCTCCTGGTCGCCTGGAACCAGCCGGCGAAATAGTAGACGACCTGGGCCAGCAGGCGCGCCCAGTTGATCGAGTTGACGGTGCCGATCTTCCAGCGGCGCTTGAACTCGAGGTCGTTCGACACCGCCTTGACGATGTCCTGGCAGTCGTCGAATACGCCCTCGACGGCGATGTTGTGGATGTTGGCGTCCTGCAGGCTGAACATCTGCGCCTGCTGGAACGGGCTCATGCGGCCGTGCGGGCTGAGCATGAAGACCTTGACGCCCTTCTTGCCGCGCATCGCGTACTCGGCCGCACTGCCGGTGTCGCCCGAGGTCGCGCCGAGGATGTTGAGCGTCCGCCCGCGCCGTGCCAGTTCGTACTCGAACAGCGCGCCCAGCAGCTGCATCGCCATGTCCTTGAAGGCGAGCGTCGGGCCGTTGGAGAGCGCCTCGAGGTACAGGCCCTCTTCCAGCTTCTTCAGCGGCGTGATCTCGCGCGTGCCGAACACCTGCTCGGTGTAGGTCAGCGTGACCAGGCGCTTCAGATCGGCGGCCGGAATGTCCGTGATGTACAGCGACAGGATCTCGAAGGCCAGCTCCGCATACGACAGGCCGCGCCAGCGCGCGAGCGTCGCCGCGTCGACCTTCGGGTAGTGCGTGGGCAGGTAGAGGCCGCCGTCGGGCGCCAGGCCTTCGAGCAGGATTTCGGAGAAGCCGCGCGGCGTCTGGTCGCCGCGCGTGCTGATGTAGTTCACTTGAGTTCTTCCTTGCGGATCTTGACGATGGGCGCCAGCACCGTGGGCAGCGCCTGCATCTGCGCCAGCGCCTTGTCCATCTCGCCTTCGACGGTGTCGTGCGTCAGGATGATCAGGTCGGTCTGCGCCTCGCCTTCGGCGGACTCACGTTGCAGCACGGCGTCGATCGAGATGCCGTGCTCGGCCAGGATGCCGGTGATGCGCGCCAGCACGCCGGCCTTGTCGGCCACCACCAGGCGCAGGTAGAACGAGGTCACGACCTCGGCCATGGGCAGGATGGGCGTGTCCTGCATCGCGCCGGGCTGGAAGGCCAGCGAGGGCACGCGATGATCCGGGTCGGCGGTATGCAGCCGCGTGATGTCCACCAGGTCGGCGATCACGGCGGAAGCGGTCGGCTCGGCACCGGCACCCTTGCCGTAGTAGAGCGTGGTGCCGACCGCGTCGCCATGCACGACGACGGCGTTCATCGCGCCCTCGACGTTGGCGATCAGGCGCGTGGACGGGATCAGCGTCGGGTGCACGCGCAGCTCGATGCCTCGATCGCGCCGCTTGGTGATGCCCAAGAGCTTGATGCGGTAGCCGAGCTGCTCGGCATAGCGGATGTCGGCCGCCTGCAGCTTGGTGATGCCCTCCACGTGCGCCTTGTCGAACTGCACCGGGATACCGAAGGCGATCGCGCTCATGATGGTCGCCTTGTGCGCGGCGTCGACGCCCTCGATGTCGAAGGTCGGGTCGGCCTCGGCATAACCCAGGCGCTGCGCCTCCTTCAGCACCACAGCGAAGTCCAGCCCCTTGGAGCGCATCTCCGAGAGGATGAAGTTGGTCGTGCCGTTGATGATGCCGGCCACCCACTCGATGCGGTTGGCGGTCAGGCCCTCGCGCAGCGCCTTGATGATGGGGATGCCGCCGGCCACCGCCGCCTCGAAGGCGACGACCACGCCCTTGGCGCGCGCCGCGGCGAAGATCTCGCTGCCATGCACGGCGAGCAGCGCCTTGTTGGCCGTGACCACATGCTTGCCGGCGGCGATGGCCTCCAGCACCAGCGTCCTGGCGATGCCGTAGCCACCGATCAGCTCGACGACGATGTCGATCTCGGGGTTGGCGATCACCGCTCGCGCGTCGCTCACCACCTGGGCGGCATCGCCGACGATCTTCTTCGCGCGCTCGACGTCGAGATCCGCCACCATGGTGATGCGGATCTCGCGGCCGGCACGGCGCCGGATCTCTTCCTGGTTGCGCTGCAGGACGGCGAAGGTGCCGCCGCCGACGGTGCCGATGCCGAGCAGGCCGACTTGGATGGGCTTCATATGAACTCTCAGTGGGAATGCCGCTTGCGGTAATGCTCGAGGAAGCGCGCGATGCGCCCGATGGCCTCGGCCAGGTCATCGACGTTGGGCAGGAAGACGAGGCGGAAGTGGTCGGGCGTCGGCCAGTTGAAGCCGGTGCCCTGCACGATCAGCACCTTCTCCTCGGCCAGCAGCTCGTAGGCGAACTGCTGGTCGTCCTCGATCGGATAGATCTTCGGATCGAGGCGCGGGAACATGTACAGCGCCGCCTTCGGCTTGACGACGCTGACGCCCGGGATCTGCGTGAGCAGCTCGTAGGCGAGGTCGCGCTGCTTGCACAGGCGGCCACCCGGCGCCACCAGGTCCTTGATGCTCTGGTAGCCGCCCAGCGCGGTCTGGATCGCCAGCTGCCCCGGCGTGTTCGAGCACAGCCGCATCGAGGCCAGCATGTTCAGGCCCTCGATGTAGTCCTTGGCGTGACGCTTCTCGCCCGACACCACCATCCAGCCGGCGCGGTAGCCGCAGGAGCGGTAGTTCTTCGACAGGCCGTTGAAGGTCAGGCACAGCACGTCGTCGGCCAGCGAGGCGATGCTGGTGTGCACGTTGCCGTCGAACAGCGTCTTGTCGTAGATCTCGTCGGCCAGGATGATGAGCTGGTGCTGGCGTGCCACCTCGACGATCTGCTTCAGCACGCTCTCCGGGTAGAGCGCGCCGGTCGGGTTGTTCGGGTTGATGACGACGATGGCCTTGGTGTTGCTCGTCACCTTGCGCTTGATGTCCTCGATGTCGGGCATCCAGTCGCTCGCCTCGTCGCACAGGTAGTGCACCGGCGTGCCGCCGGACAGCGCCACCGAGGCGGTGTAGAGCGGGTAGTCGGGCGCCGGGATGAGCACTTCGTCGCCGCTGTTGAGCATGGCGTTCAGGCTCATCGTGATCAGCTCGGAGGCTCCGTTGCCGAGGTAGACGTCGTCCACCGTCACGCCGCGGATATTCTTTTCCTGCGTGTAGTGCACCACCGCCTTGCGCGGCGCGAACAGGCCCTTGCTGTCGGTGTAGCCGGCCGTGTGCGGCATGTTGCGGATCATGTCCTGCACGATCTCGTCGGGCGGCTCGAGCCCGAACACCGCGAGGTTGCCGATGTTCAGCTGGATGATCTTGTGGCCCTCTTCCTGCATCTGGCGTGCCTTGTCGAGCACGGGTCCGCGGATGTCGTAGCAGACATTGGCGAGCTTGCTCGACTTGGCAATGGGCTTCACGGGGCGTCTCCTGGGGCGCTGCTGCGCTGCAAAAACATAGAATTTAACCATGAAGATGCATGCCGACCGCCCCGAGGGAGCCAACGCCATCAGCCGCCATGCGCCCGAGGGCGTGATCGTCGCCGGCGTCGAGCACCGCAGCAGCGTGCTCGTGCCCTGGCGCGGCGAGGTGCAGCCTTGGGGCCTGGACCGCTTCGAGGCGCTCACCGAGGCCAGCTTCGAGCCCGTGCTCGCGCTCGCGCCGGAGCTCGTGATCTTCGGCAGCGGCGCGCGGCTGCGCTTTCCGTCGCCGGCGATCCTCAAGGCGTTGATGGCCAAACGCATCGGCTTCGAGGTGATGGACACGCCGGCCGCCTGCCGCACCTACAACGTGCTGCTGGCCGAGGGCCGCGCGGTGGTCGCGGCGCTGCTCTTCGAACGTGGGGGATGAGGCGGCGCGCCGGGCCCCGGGGGCTTCATGCGCGAGCCTTATAATGCATGGCTACGCCCGCGAGGGCGCAAACGATCAGCATAACTCCATGACGCCAGCCCTCAACAAACCCCTGCCGGAATTTGAAGCGCTCGCCACGGGAGGCGTGAAGTTCACGCCGGCGGCCTTCGCCGGCAAGACGGTCGTGCTGTATTTCTACCCGAAGGACAACACGCCGGGCTGCACGACCGAAGCCATGCAGTTCCGTGATCACCACAAGGACTTCGTCAAGGCCGGCGCCGTGGTCTTCGGCGTCTCGCGCGACAACATGGCCTCGCACGAGAAGTTCAAGCAGAACCTCGAGCTGCCCTTCGAACTGATCGCCGACACCGAAGAGAAGCTCTGCCACATGTTCGGCGTGGTCAAGAACAAGATCATGTACGGCAAGAAGGTCAAGGGCATCGAGCGCTCGACCTTCCTGATCGACGGCAGCGGCGTGCTGCGCGCCGAGTGGCGCGGCCTGAAGGTGGCCGGCCACGTCGAGGAAGTGCTCAAGACCGTCAAGAGCCTGAAGTGAAGTGACACAGTTCCGGGGCGGGCTTTGTGTATGATCAATTCATGCACGTGAGTCGAGAGACCCTGCTCCACCGAAAGCCGCACAGCCGACTGTGCGGCTTTTTTGTTTTCACGCCGCACTGACCGCCTCCATGCCACTGCCCAAGCCGCCTGCCAAACGAGCCGCCATCCTCTCTCCCGCCGACTTCGAATCGCAGGCCGCGCCCACACCGGGCAAACGCAACACGCCGAGCCGCACCGCCGCCGAACCCGCCTCGCCCGCGGTGATGGACCTGTTCGACGGCAGCGCCGCGGCGACGCCGGTGGTC
>JAYRJQ010000009.1:0-223459 GCA_041906185.1 Burkholderiaceae bacterium | reverse complement strand
CAGGGCGCGGCCTCTGCCACGGGCTATCAGGGCGCGGCCTCTGCCACGGGCACTCGGGGCGCGGCCTCTGCCACGGGCGACCAGGGCGCGGCCTCTGCCACGGGCACTCGGGGCGCGGCCTCTGCCACGGGCTATCAGGGCGCGGCAATGGCTTCCGGTCGGAATGGCCGTGTCTGTGGCAAGGATGGATGTGCGGTGTTCCTTGTCGAGCGAGATGACAACTGGAACATTACCCACGCCTGGGCTGGCATCGTTGGCCGCGATGGGATCAAGTCGGGCGCCTGGTACACGCTGGAGAACGGCAAGCCGGTGGAGGTGCAGGAATGACCAGCTGCATCGAGACGGAAGACCGGGCCAAGGCCTGGAATGCACGCGAGAACCGCCAAGCGGCCATCGCTCGCGGCATCGAATCGCTGTCGGCTGAGTTCCTGGCGGCGGTGAAGCAGCAAGACCTGTCCCTGGTGATGCTGCCGACGCCGGACTTCGCTGACCAGATCGGCGGCACGCATGAGCTGAGCGCCCTGGACCTGATCCGCGACATCCTGGCCGACACCGCCGGCGACGTGCTGCTGCAGCAGATGGTCCAGCACATCGCGGCCGCTGCGCGCGGCGAGCCGGTGCAGATGCAGTGCAAGACCTTCCTGTCGCGCCTGTCTGGCATCTACGCAGAGCGCCATGCAGCGGCCTACATGCTGGGAGAAGACGAATGAGCAAGCACACGCCTGGGCCTTGGTCGGCAACCTTTGAAGACTATCGATGGGTAATTGATTGCCAAGGTGAGTTTGGCCCAAAAAAGGCACTAGCAGTTACTGCGGGCTTCTACCCAAAAAACGAAGCCAACGCCCGCCTTATCGCCGCCGCTCCTGAGCTGCTGGAGGCGCTGAAAGTTAGCCGCGCCGCAATAGCGGAGGCCTGCGAGGGAATGACAGTCGGCGAGCGATTCACAAACGCAGGGCAGGCGCTGCTTGACGCTCTTGAGCCCGCCCGCGCCGCCATCGCCAAAGCAACCGGAGAGCAGCAATGAGCATCCTCGACGTCTTCCGCCGGAAGGCGGCCACGAGCTTCCCGGCCAACCACATGCACGACGCCATGGACGACATGGCCGACTTCGCGCAGGGCCGCACCTGGGCACCGTACATCCCGCGAGGGTGCGACCAGCAGGGCCGGCTGACCGCGACGCTGGACCAGCGCGATGGCGCGCACACCGTCGACACCGAGCAGCCGATGCCGGCCGAAGCCTGCACTGAACTCGGCTCCGAGTGCCGCAAGGAGCGCATGGGCCGCGTGTCCAGCTGGGAGCGCTGGGCCCTGACGCTTGGCCCCGGCCTGCTGGGCAGCTTCGCCGCCGTCGTGATCGTCTCTGCCGCCTTCTGGAGCCGCCATGTTTGACACCCGACTGACCCGCCTTTGCCAGCGCCGCCCGGACCTGGGCGCTGCTTTCGCCTTCGTCCTGGTCCTGGCCGCCAACGTCATCGGCGCGCTGATCGACAACGAGCAGCTCTGGAGCAGCCTGTGAAGAACACCGCCCTGGCCATCGTCGAGCAGGACGTCTGGAGCGTTCAAGACCAGTTCAACCGGCTGGCCGGCTCATCGCTGAACTTCGAGCGTGAGGCAGGCTTCGCCATCCAGGTCTTGAGCGCCAGCGACTACGCCATCGACATCGCGACCAAGAACCGCCAGAGCGTGATCAATGCGGTCACGAACATCGCGGCTATCGGCATCAGCCTGAACCCGGCCAAGCGCCAGGCGTACCTCGTGCCGCGCGACGGCAAGATCTGCCTGGACATCAGCTACATGGGCCTGCTCGACCTGGCAATCCAGTCTGGGTCGATCATGTGGGGCCAGTCGGAGCTGGTGTACGAGGCCGACCGCTTCGAACTCAACGGGTTCGACAAGCCTCCGACGCACGTGCGCAATCCCTTTGCGCAGGACCGCGGGCAGATCGTCGGCGCCTACGTGGTCGTGAAGACCTGCAGCGGTGACTACCTGACCACGGCCATGCCCCTCGAAGGCGAGGAAGGCGTCTACGCGATCCGCAACCGCTCCTCCGCGTGGAAGGCCTGGGAGACGAAGCAGAAGAAGTGCCCGTGGGTCACGGACGAGGGCGAGATGATCAAGAAGACGGTCATCAAGCGCGCCTACAAGACCTGGCCGAAGACCGAGAAGGACAAGCTCTCAGCCGCGATCCACTACCTCAACAACGAGGGCGGCGAGGGCATCGAGCTGGCCGCGGCCGCGAACGACGCGGCGCCCTCCTCCGGCGCATCCGCGCGTGACGTCATGGGCGACGCGCTGCGGGCGATGAGCCCCGAAGCGCAAGCCTACATGCGAGAGCTCGCCGGAGAGGTTGACGCCATCTTCCGCAACAGCGAGGCAGGGGTGGCGCCGGCGTTCGACCGCATCGAGGTTGACCAGCTCGACAGCGACCAGCGTATGGCGCTCTGGTTCCTGCTGGCATCGGATGTCCGCTCGGCGCTCAAGAAGGAAGGCGAAGCGCGCCGGCAGAAGGCCGCCGCATGAACAACAAGCTGACCGCCAAGGAGCGCGCGCACCTGGCTCGCGTGAAGGAGCAGTCTTGCTCTGTGTGCGACGCACCCGGCCCTTCTGAGGCGCATCACATCGAGCAGGGCCTGCAGTTCACGGCCATCGCCCTCTGTCCTGAGTGCCACCGCGGCCCGGTGATGGGCTTGCACGGCCAGCGCCGCGCCTGGTCCGTCCGGAAGATGGACGACCTCAAGGCTATCGCCGCCGAGCCTCGCCGCCTCTCCGCGGTGGAGGCCGAGCGAGACCGGCTGGCCGCTGAACTGTCCTTCATCAACGACACGGCCCGCGAATATTTCGCAAAGCAAGGCATGGCCGAGACGCTGGACGCCAAGCACCCGGCGCTGATCGTCCGGCAGATGGCTAGCGAGATCCTGCGGCAGCGCAAGGAATGCGACCGGCTGGCCGCTGAGTGCGAGGCGCTGAGGGCTGCGCTTTCTGCCATTCTGAAGAGCCCTACTGGCTGCCAGTTCTGCGACTACGGGAAGCCCCGCCTTTCGATTCGCACAGGCAGCCCATGCGAGCACGACGAGGGCTGCGGTTTCGTCCTAGCTCACGCCGCTATGGGAGGCAAGGAATGAGCAAGGAACTTATTGCGGCGCTTGAGCATTGCGAAAACATGCTGATGCGCCATTCGATTGATGCCGTGAATGGTGAAGCCATTGAGGACGAGGCGCTAAGCGTTATCCGGTCCGCCCTCTCCCGCCACCGCTCAAGCGTGGAGAGCGTGGAGTTCTTCAGGGAGGCAGACTGCTGGATACGCCGCAATCCCGGCTTCTCGTCAGGCGTGGCGCACATGGGAAAGGAAAAGCCTTTCGGATGGCCCGGGGCAGAACCGTTCTACACCGCATCCACCGTCCGCAGCCTGATTGCGGCAGCAGTGGAGAGGGAGCGGGAGGAATGCGCGAAGGTGTGCGAAGACATGGCGGCTGCGGCGGCTAAGGAGGTCGGATCTTCCTTTGAGGACGTCGGTGCAATGGATCGGTGCGCCGCCGCCATCCGTTCACGGGGAGAGATGAAATGAGCCCCGTCCTCAGCGCCGAAGAGATCGTCTTGCTGACCAGGTACAGCCGGCCGGCGGACCAGCTCCGCGAGCTCCACCAGCGCGGCTACACCCGGGCCTACCTGCGCAGTGGCCAGGTCGTCCTGGAGCGACCGCACTTTGAAGCCGTGAGCCGCGGCGTCTATGGTGTCATCGGCGAAGCTGCGCGGCCGCGGCCTCGCGTGAAGCCCGCAGCACCATCCGGCCGCCGGGCCGCATGACGGAGAAGACATGCCCAAGGGACCAGCGAAGAGCACCCAGATCAAAGGGGGCCGCTACTACTACATCCGCGCAGAGGGCCGGAAGCGCATCTGGGCACCGCTGACACGGGTGTCGGAAGGCCTGCCGGCCTTCTACAAGGCATTGAGCCTCGCTATGCACCGTGACGCCCAGCCTGACTCGGTGCTGTCGCTTGTGGAGGCATGGCGCCGCGACGTAATGTCCAGGCACTCAGCCAAGACCCAGGTGGACGAGAAGCGCCGGGCCGACCAGATCGCGGAGGGGTTCAAGGAGTTCAGGGCCGACGAGGTCGAGCCGCCGGACTGCCTGGAGTTCCTGGCGCCGCTTCGCGAGACCGGCAGAACCCACGACCTGATGCGCTCGCAGATGCACAGCCTCTTTCAGCATGCCGAGGTGCTTGGCATGCGCAAGGCCGGCAGCAATCCGGTGACGCCCATCAAGCCCATCGGCTACAAGCCCCGCACGCGCTACATCACGGACTCCGAGATGCGCCGCATCAAGATCGGATGCGTCTACGGCGACGACGGAAAGCGGACCCGCAGCGGGATCACCACGGCCTGCTGTATCGAGCTCGCCTACCTGACCGGTATGGACGTCGGCGTCATGATCCGCATCCTGGAGGAGAAGGATCCAGACCATCCGGAGGAGCCGCATGTCACCCAGGAAGGGATCTGGCTGCGCCGGGACAAGACCAAGCACAAGGGCGGGGATGCGCTGATCATCACCTGGACGCCGCGCCTGCAGGCTGTGATCCGCCGGCTGCAGCTGCTCAAGAAGGAGCGGCTGCTGAAGACCCGGGCCTCTCAGCGTGTGGTGACCTCTGCGCTCATCACCAAGCAGGACGGAGCGCCGATGACCTACGAGGCGCTGAGCAATGCATGGCTGCGTGGAGTGAAGCGTTCTGGCGTCAAGCCGGCCATGTTCCGAGACCTGCGCGCCAAGGCCTTGACGGACAAGGCGGCGCGGGAAGGTGTGCGGGCTGCAAGTGACCTCGGGGTGCATGCCACCGAGTCGCAGACGACCGCATATGTCAGGAGAAACAAGGCCCGGAAGACAGGCGCGGCGGCGTGATTCCGTTAGAAGGGTGCTGATTCTGTTAGAACTTGCCTACTTTTTAGGCAGAAAACAGAGGCGCCATTCCGCCTGAAAAACGCAAGCGCTGACAAAGGCTTGCGTCTGAAAAAGTTGGTCGGGGCGGCGGGATTCGAACTCGCGACCCTCTGCTCCCAAAGCAGATGCGCTACCAGGCTGCGCTACGCCCCGACTGAGCCTTGCATTCTAACCCGGGATTTGACCCCGGCTGGGAAAGTCGGCGCGTTGGCGCTAGGGCTCGACCTCCACCAGCCGCCCCTGCCCCGTGATGAAGGCCGTGCGCACCGGCTCGCCAGGCTGCAGGGCCTCGACGGCCACGCGGTACTGGCGCAGTTGCTGCACGTACTCGTCCTGGCGCTGCGGCGCCTCGTTCAGCTTGTAGTCCAGCACCCACCACTGCGCCGGCTGGCCCGGCGCGCCTGCGCGCAGCACCAGGCGATCCAGGCGCAGGTCCAGCCCGTCGTGGCTGACCGGCACCTCGTTGCCCGCCCACAGCAGCTGCGCCGGATCGAAGAAGGGACGGCAGGCGTCGCTCGCCAGGATGGCCCGTACGGCACGCTCCAGACGCTCGCTGCGCCGGGCGTCCAGGCCGTACATCTGGGCGGCCGCACCGAGCAGCGGGGCGAGAGAAGCGCCCTGCCCCTGCGGACCACTGACCCACTCCAGCACCCGGTGCATGGCCTCGCCGAGCGCGGCCATCTCGTCGAGCTCGGCCGTGCGGACCACCAGCTCGGCGGGCTCCTGCTGACGGCTCTCCGGCCTGACGCCGAGCGCCTCCTGGGGCGGCAGCACGGGCAGCTCCAGCAGCACGGGCGCCACCGCTCGGCTGGCCTCGGACGGCACCTCGGCGACCTGCCAGTCCTGGGCGCTGTCATGCAGGCGCTGCCACCAGCTGCTGGCGCTGCCCGCCCGTGCCGACACGCTGCGGCTCAGCACCAGCCGGGACTTCGCGCGCGTCACGGCCACATACAGCGCGTTGAGCTCCTCCCGCTGCCGCTCGCCCTGCTCGAAGCGCATCAAGGGCTCCAGCGCCGGCGGCGGCGTGCTTTCCGACGCGATGAAGGCCACGCGCCGCGGCGCCGGCAGATCCACCGGCCAGTCCACGAGCAGGGTGGCGTGATCCGCACGGGCCGGCGGTGCATCGCAATCCATCATGACGACGACGCGGGCCTCCAGCCCCTTGGCCCCGTGGACGGTCAGCAGCTGCACGGCATCGGCCTCCGCGTGGGCGGGCAGGCTCAGCGCGCGCTGGCGCAGCGCCCGCACGAAGCCATAGACGGTGGCGTAGCGCCCGCCATCGAGGTCCAGCGCCAGGCCGAGCAGCGACTGCAGCGCGTGCAGGCGGCTGCGGCGCTCGCTGGGCGGCACCCGGGCGGCCACGCGGGCCAGCAGGTCGCCCTCCGCCAGCACGCAATCGAGCAGCTCGTGCGGCGTGCTCTGCTGCAGCCGGGCGGACCACGCTGCCAGCAGCTGACGCGCGCGCTGCAGGGCGGGCTCGAGCGAGGCTTCGTCCGCCTCCATCAGCGCTTGCCAGAAGCTGGTCTTCGGGCGCCGCGGGCGATCGTCGCCGGGCTCGTCATCCTTCGCGCCCTCCTCCGAGCCCGTCTCCAGGCGGCGGACCGTGCCCGCCGCCAGCGAGAGCTGCAGCAGCCCCGCCTCGCTGACGTCGAACAGCGGGCTGCGCAGCGCATGGGCCAGGGACAGGTCATGTGCGGGCGACGCGAGGGCATCGAGCAGGGCCAGCAGGTCGCGCACGTCCGGCGCATCCAGCAGCGTCATTTCCTCGGGAGCGACGTGGGCGATGCCGCGGGCCTTGAGCGCCTCGGCCAGCACCCGCAAGGCCTCGCGGCGCCGGGCCAGCACGAAGACATCGCCCGGCTTGAGGCCGCCATTCGCGAGCAGCGCCGAAAGCGCCCGCGCCACGCGCTCAGCCTCGGCCGCGCGCCGCTGCAGCTCGGGTTCGTGCCGGGCTTGCGAGAGGCTGGGGCGCCAGCCGAGCTCGCCCTCCCCGTCCTCCCCGTCCTCCCCGTCCTCCCCGTCCTCCGCGCCCGCCTCGGCTGCAACGTCCGCCGCGCTGTCGCCTTCGGTGCCCTCGTCCATGGCAGCGGGCGCGTCCAGACGCCACACGCCGGCCAGCGCATCGGGCTCGGACGACTCCGTGGTGTGCGGACGGAAGCCCTGGTACTCGCCCAGCGACTGCGCCTGCGAGAGGGCCGCGTTCACCGCCGCCAGCACCTCGGGCGCATTGCGACGCGTGTGGTCGCAGGCCAGCACGGCGGCATCGAGTCCGCGCTGCAGGAAGTCACGCGCCGCGGCAAACACGCGGGGCTCGGCGCGCCGGAAGCGGTAGATGCTCTGCTTCGGGTCGCCCACGATGAACACGGACAGCGGCCGCTGCCCGCTCCCGCCGCCCCCCGCCCCGGTGTACGACGACAGCCAGGCGTAGAGGGCCTGCCACTGCAGCGGGCTGGTGTCCTGGAACTCGTCGATGAGCAGGTGGCGCAGCTGCGCATCCAGCCGCTCCTGCACCCAGCCGGCGAGTGCGGCATCGCCCAGCACCGCCAGCGCGCCGCGCTCGAGGTCGTTCATGTCCACGAGGCCGCGCGTCTGCTTGAGCTGGTCAAAGCAGTCGATGAGCACGAGGCTCAGGCGCGCGAGCTGGCGGTGCAGCGTCTGGGCCGCCAGCTGGTCCAGGCCGCGCTGGATCAGCGCCACCTCCTCGGCCAGCGTGAGCGCCAGCGCGCAGCTGGACAGCGCCTTGACCGGCGTGCCAGCCTTGGTCAGCAGCTTCGAGCGCAGCACCTCGAACAGCGCCGCCCCCGAGGCCTGCGCCGTCAGCGCCTGCTCGATGGCGACGGCGGCCTTGCGCATGGTCTCGTTGCGCCCCTGACCCAGTTCGAGGGCCAGGTCTTGCCACTGCAAGCGCATCGCGTCCACGAGCGCCAGCGGCGTGGTGTCAGCAAAGCGGGTCGAGACCGACGCCGCCCCCTCGACGCTGTCCATCAGCACGCCCTGGGCCGCGGCCAGGCGCAGCTCCACCCGCTTGGCAAAGCCGGCCTCGAGCCAGCGCAGCACCTTGCTGCGGCCGCATTCGTCGACGAGGCCCTGGTAGTCGGACAGCAGCGCCGCATCGGCCAGCACCCGCGCATGGAAGCTGCGCCAGACGTCGGGCATCAGCTCGCTCTCGTCCTCCAGCAGCTGCAGCTCGGGCGAGATGCCGAGGTCCTGCAGCAGCGTCATGGGTGCCGCGCGCAGCAGCTGCGAGAACCACGCATGGAAGGTGCGGATCTCCACCGGCCGCCCGCCCTGCAGGAGCTGCTGCTGCAGGCCCTGCAGCAGTGGTGCGGCGCGCTCGGCGTCCGCCTCGCTCATGCCGCGCTGACGCAGGGCCAGGCAGCGTCCCTCGTGGGTGTCGCGCGCGAACTCGGCCAGCCATTCGGAGAGGCGCTGGCGCATTTCACCCGCGGCCTTGCGGGTGAAGGTGATGGCCACGATCTGCTGCGGCTGCACGCCCTCCAGCAGCGCGCGCAGGATGCGGGACACCAGCATCCAGGTCTTGCCCGCGCCCGCGCAGGCCTCGACCACGACGCTTCGCCGCGGGTCGCAGGCCACCGTGTAGAACTGCTCCCGCGGCACGATCCGGCCGTCGACCGTGTAGGCGGCCTGCGCGGCAACGGCCGCGTCCTGCGTCATGTCCTGCGCCGCCATCAGAGGCTTCCTTCCCACCAGTCATCCTTGCGGCACAGCCCGCGCACGGCACACACCGCGCACGCCCGCCCTTCTCCCAGCGCCGGCAGCGTCTCGCCGGCCTGCACCGCGGCCAGGTCGATCTCCAGGCCATCCCGGAGCCGCGCGGCACTCTCCTGCACGTCCGGGTGCGGCAGCAGCGGCAGGCCCTTGCTGTCGTCGAGCATCAGGTAGGCCGCTTCGAGCCGGGTGCCGGACTGCGCGGCCTCGTCGGCACACAGCAGCGCGTAGACCGCCAGCTGCGTGTCTTCCAGCGGGCGCTTGAGCTTGTCCCGGAGCGCATCGGCCGAGCCGGTCTTGTAGTCCAGCAGCAGGCGCCGCGCGCCCGCACCGCCGTCGCCATCCCGCCGGTCCAGGCGCCCCTGCAGCACGAGCGCCTGCAGGGCCGGGTGTTGCCAGGGCCGGCATTCGCGGGCCTCCTCGCCGCCCTCGTACGACCAGCCGGCCGCCTCGTGGGCCGCGAGCCAGTCGAGGTAGCGCGGCACCAGGCGCCGGAAGCTGGCGAGATACGGCAGGAACTCGGCCTCGGACAGCCCCATGCGCTGGCGCTCGTGCTCGGCGGCCTCGGCCAGTGCCTGGGCGGCATCGGCAGGCGCCTGCTCGCGGGCCTGCTCATGGAATCGGTGCAGCACGGCATGCAGCCAGTTGCCGTAGTCGCGCTTGTCGAGTTCCTCGCTGAGCTCCTCGTCCTCGCGCAGGCCGAGCAGCTGCTGGCCGAAGAACTGGTAGGGGCAGTTGCGCAGGGCTTCGAGCGCGCTGGCACTGAGCGAGCGCGGCAGCATGCCCGAGGCGACCGCCTGAGCCATGTGCACGGGCTGCGGCGCGAGCTGCCGCGCGGGACGGGGGTCCACCCAGGCCGGGATCGCGCCCTGCCCGGCCCGCTCCCGCGCGGCCTCCAGGCGCTCCAGCAGCGGGCTGCGGGCGAGCGGCTCGCTGCCGGCGCGGTCGCAGCGCAGCACCGTCAGCAGCGGCGCGCGCAGCAGCTGCACGAAACCGGCCGCGAGCTGGCGCCGACGGCTGTCCTGATCCGGCAGGCCCAGCTGCCGCGCCAGGGCATCCGGCAGCAGCGCCGGCCCGGCCGGCACGTTGCCCAGCGTCTGCGCATCCGCCCCGGGCAGCACCACGGCCGCGAAGGGCCGCAGCATGGCCCGCGCCATCGGGGTGACCAGCACCTGCAGATCCGCCGGCAGCGCGGGCGTGAACTGCTGGGCCTCCAGCGTCTCGTTGATCCATTGGACGAAGTCCGCGCTGCCCAGCTGCGTGGTCTTCAGCGCAAGCTCGTGGGCGGAGCCGGGCCAGGGCTCGCGCTGCAGCCACAGGGCCTGCAGCAGAGGCTTGCCGGCGGGCAGCTGCTCGATCAGGGGCAGCGCGTCCAGGCGCTCCAGCAAGCGGCGCAGCTGCTCCAGCCACTGCACCAGCGGGCGCCGCGCCGTGCCCGCGCGCAGCACCGCCAGCAGCTCCTGGGCGTCCTGCCACAACAGCGCGGCGGCCCCCTTGAGCAGCTCAGGACGGACGGCCCCCACCTGCACCCAGCCCAGGCGCCGGCATTGCGCCTCGAGCGCGTCGACGGTGGCTGCCCCGAGGCGCTCGCGCAGGCGCTTCGCCAGGTCACTCTTGAGCCACAGCAGCAGATCGTCGACGCTGGCGCACGGCTGGGCCGCCCGCAGCAGGGCCATGAGCTGCGCGGCTTCCGGCGTCGTCGCGAGGGTCCAGCCGGTCTCGTCACCCAGGCGGACGGCCTGCCGCTCCAGCAGCGCCCGCACGCGGCGGACGAGGACCCGGTCCTGGGCGATCAGGGCCACAGGCACCTCTTGGCGCCGCAGATGCTCGAGTACCGTCGCCGCCGTGCACTGGGCCAGCGACTCGCGGTCCTCGCAGCGCGCCTCCTGCAGGCGCGCGGGCGGCGGGTCCTCGGCCAGCTGCTCCAGGGTGCGGTCGGCGTCGAGCAGCAGGCAGGGGATGCCCTCGGCGGCGGCATGGGCGAGCAGCGCATCGCTCAAGGGGTCCGCGCCACCGGCCCGCAGCAGCACCCACGCGCTGGGGCGCAGGCCGAAGAGTGCATCGGTGGCCGGCACGCGGCCATCGCTCGCCGCCCATTCCAGGGCGACCAGCGACAGCGCCTGTTCCAGGTCGGCCGGCCCGCCCTGTTGCAGCGCGAGCCGGGCGTGGGGCCAGAAGGCGCTCCGCCCCTGCGGCCCCAGCGTCGTGGCATGGCGGGCCAGCGCCTGCGCCAGCTCCACCAGATGCTGGATGGCCAGCTGGTAGGCGCGCGGATCCCGCTGGCGCAGCGCCTCGGCCCAGCTTTGCCCGGCCAGCAGCTGGCGCGCGTTGAGCCCGTCGATGGCGGCGTCGAAGCTGATCTGCAGCCCCTGCGACAGCGGCGTCGGTCCGAGCGCGGCCGCCAGGCTGTGAGTGGTCTCCATGCGCGGCTGCCACAGGCCGGTGCTGCGCCAGGCCCGGCGCGCCGAGGCCAGCTGCTGCGCGAAGGGCAGCAGCACGATCGCGTCGCGGCTGGGTATGCCCCTTGCCTGCATCCAGGCCGCCACGCGGGCAGCCACGGCGTCCCAGAAGGGGCGCGCGCCGTCGCCCAGGCTGAGGGTCAGGTGTTGTGTCTCGATCTGTTGTTCTGCAGTCACGCCCTGGCGGCTCCGTCCCGTCGTCCGGCCCCGGCGGGCGCCGGGGCATGGGGCCTTGAACCCCGAAGGTCTCGGGTCCTTGGCTCTTGTGTCAGAATCATTGTGCCCTGAGTCCCGCCCATGGAAGTGCTCCATGACGGCGGTCCCCCCGGACAGCGACTCGGGCCCCGGCTGCATGCAGCCTGTCCAAGGACTCATCCATGAGCAGCGAACTGATCAAACACATCTCCGACGCGTCGTTCGACGCCGATGTCATCCAATCCTCCACGCCCGTGCTGGTGGACTACTGGGCCGAATGGTGCGGCCCCTGCAAGATGATCGCCCCCATCCTGGACGAAGTGGCCAAGGATTACGGCAGCCGCCTGCAGGTCACCAAGATGAACGTGGACGAGAACCGCGAAGTGCCCGCCAAGTTCGGCATCCGCGGCATCCCGACCCTCATGCTCTTCAAGGATGGTCAGCTGGCCGCCACGAAGGTCGGCGCCCTGACCAAGGCCCAGTTGACGTCCTTCCTCGACGCCAACCTATAATCTCTCCACATGCCCGGCCCCACTCGGCCGGGCTTGAATGGCCAACATGCCCCAGCCGGACCGGCTTCGGGGCATGGACTCGGCGCCCAAGCTCCCTTTTCGTCCCTGAACTGTTGTGATGGCCTCCCGTGCGCTGCGCATGGCGGGTCGTGATCCTGTTGACGGCAATGGTGAAGTCAATCCTGATGGCTGTGGCGACCGAAGATCCTGTCCCGGGTTCTTGGCAGACCCTGGACGACCCAACCGGGTTTTTCCATGCATCTTTCTGAACTGAAAGCGCTTCACGTTTCCGCCCTCATCAAGATGGGCGAGGAGCTGGAGATCGACAACGTCGCCCGCATGCGCAAGCAGGAGCTGATGTTCGCGATCATGAAGAAGCGCGCCAAGGCCGGCGAGCAGGTCTTCGGCGACGGCGTCCTCGAAGTGCTGCCGGACGGCTTCGGCTTCCTGCGCTCGCCGGACACGAGCTACATGGCGTCCACGGACGACATCTACCTCTCCCCGAGCCAGATCCGCCGCTTCAACCTCCACACCGGCGACATGATCGAAGGCGAAGTGCGCGTCCCCAAGGACGGTGAACGCTACTTCGCGCTGGTCAAGGTCGACCGCGTGAACGGGCTCACCCCCGAGGAGAGCAAGCACAAGATCATGTTCGAGAACCTGACGCCCTTGTTCCCCAAGGAGCAGTTCAAGCTCGAGCGCGACATCAAGAGCGACGAGAACATCACTGGCCGCATCATCGACCTCATCGCGCCCATCGGCAAAGGACAGCGCGCCCTGCTGGTGGCCCAGCCGAAGACCGGCAAGACGATGATGATGCAGCAGCTGGCCCACGCCATCACGGCCAATCATCCGGAAGCGCACCTCATCGTGCTGCTGGTGGATGAGCGCCCCGAAGAAGTGACCGAGATGCTGCGCACCGTGCGCGGCGAGGTCATCTCGTCCACCTTCGACGAACCCGCCGCCCGCCATGTGCAGGTCGCCGAGATGGTGATCGAGCGCGCCAAGCGCCTGGTCGAGCTCAAGAAGGACGTGGTGATCCTGCTGGACTCCATCACCCGCCTGGCCCGCGCCTACAACAACGTCCTGCCGTCCTCCGGCAAGGTGCTGACGGGCGGTGTGGACGCCAACGCGCTGCAGCGCCCCAAGCGCTTCTTCGGTGCGGCCCGCAATGTCGAGGAAGGCGGCTCGCTGACCATCATCGGCACCGCGCTGATCGACACCGGCTCGCGCATGGACGAAGTGATCTACGAAGAGTTCAAGGGCACCGGCAACTGCGAAATCCACCTGGATCGCCGCATGGCCGAGAAGCGCGTGTACCCCTCGATCCTGATCAACAAGTCCGGCACCCGCCGCGAGGAGATGCTGCTCAAGCCCGAGATCCTGCAAAAGAGCTGGATCCTGCGCAAGCTGCTCTACAACATGGACGAGATCGAGGCGATGGAGTTCATCCTCGACAAGATGAAGGCCAGCAAGAACAACCACGACTTCTTCGACATGATGCGAAGAGGGGGCTGAACCCGGACCGAGCAAGGCGCCTGCGCGCCTTGCGACGCCGGACGAAGGCCCGCTCCCCTCCAGCGGGAGCCGGCTGGGCGGGGTGCGATTCCCGCTTGTTCCTCAGGCTTTCAACGCCGCCTCCCACAACGGGTAGGCGGCGTTTTCATTTGTGGCTATAATCAGCGTTTTTCCGCCGCCAGAAAGTGCGTCACATGGTGTGACGTGGCTCCCGGCACTGAACCAGCTACGGCGAGAGGTTTCCCATGAAAGAAGGCATTCACCCCAACTACCGCGACGTGGTGTTCGTGGACCAGTCCAACGGCTTCCAGTTCGTGACGCGTTCGACCGTCCAGACCAAGGAAACCATCACCGTCGACGGCAAGGAATTCCCGCTGGTCAAGCTGGAAACCACCAGCGAATCGCACCCGTTCTACACCGGCACTCAAAAGAGCGTCGACAACCTGGGCGGTCGCGTCGAGAAGTTCCGCAACAAGTTCGCTCGCGTCGGCCTCAAGAAGTAAGCCCCGCGGCCGCGCTTTTGCGTCGAGCCCCAAGGAAAAGGCAGCCTCGGCTGCCTTTTTTCATGGCCGCGCCCCGCCCTGCTCCCGCGCTCCCGGCTAGTGCCGGTCCGCGCTGCCAGCGGCATGATGGGCCGGCATCGGGTCCCGTGAGCCTCCGGCTCTTGCCGACGGCGGCCCCGGATCGCCCGCCTCTCCCGCACGCGCCGTGCATGCCCGGATTTGGGGCATGATGCGACCTTCGGCCCCCTCCTGAGTCCCCTGCAGCCCGCGTGAACCAAGCCACCCCCGCCATCGTTGCCGAGCGCGGCGCCCAGCGTCTGCCCCGCCTGGCCCTGCTGCTCTTCTGCGCGGCTTACGTCCTGCCGGGCGTGTTCGGGCGCGATCCCTGGCGCAATGCCGACCTCACGGCCTATGGCTTCATGGCCAAGATCGCCGCGGGCCTCAGCCCCTGGCATCGCCCGGAGCTCGGCGGCATCACCACGGACGGCGGGCTGCTGCCCTACTGGGTCGGCGCCCTGTTCATCAAGCTGCTGCCGATGCTGGATCCCGCCCTGGCGGCGCGCATTCCCTTCGCGCTGATCCTGGTGAGCGTGATCGCGCTCGTCTGGTACAGCAGCTTCCACCTGGCGCGCACGGATGCCGCCCAGCCGGTGGCCTTCGCCTTCGGCGGCGAGGCCCAGGCGGTCGACTACGCCCGCGCGCTGGCGGACGGCGCCCTGCTCGCCCTCGTGGCTTCGCTGGGCCTGCTGCTGCTCGGTCACGAGACAACGCCGGAGCTGCTGCAGCTGCTGGGCATGGCGCTGTTCGTCTATGGCATGGCCGCCGCGCCCTTCCGTCCGCTCAAGGCCCGTCTGGCCCTTCTGCTGGCGCTGCCGGTGCTTGCGGCCTCGGCCGCGCCAGCGGTCGCGCTCATGCTTGGCGTGGGCGGAGCCCTGATCTGCTGGCGATCGGCCTACGAGCCCGTTCGCGAGAGCCTGATCTGGGTGCTGGCCTCGGCCGCTTTGTCGGCGCTGCTGGCCTGGCTGCTGGGCAGCTGGGCCTGGCGGATGCAGGGCCTGCCAGGTGCCGATTTCCCGCTGCGCGTGGGCACCCTGCTCCTGTGGTTCGCGTGGCCGGTCTGGCCGCTGGCCCTTTGGACGCTCTGGCGCTGGCGCGCCTACCTGCAGCGACGCCACGTGAGCGTGCCGCTGCTGGCCGTGCTGGTGTCGGTGCTGAGCTCGCTGGCCATGGGCGGATCCGACCGCGCCCTGATGCTCGGCCTGCCCGCCCTGGCGGTGCTCGCCAGCTTCGCCCTGCCGACCTTCAGCCGCAGTGTCAGCGCGATGCTGGACTGGTTCTCGATGTTCTTCTTCAGCACGATCGCGCTGTTCATCTGGGTCTACTACCTCTCGATGCAGACCGGCTGGCCGGCCCAGCCCCTGGCGAATGTGCGCAATCTGGCCAAGGGCTTCGAGCCCAGTTTCCACCCCGTCGCCCTGCTGCTGGCGGCTCTCGGCACCGCGGCATGGCTGGGCCTGCTGCGCTGGCGCACCGCGCGCCACCAGCACGCGCTGTGGAAGAGCATGGTGCTGCCCTCGGGCGGCGTGGCGCTCGCCTGGCTGCTGGCCATGACGCTGTGGTTGCCCGTCCTGGACTACGCCCGCAGCCACCGGCCGCTCATCGAGCGCCTGGCGCGCGTCATGCCGGCCGGCGGGGGCTGTATTGCAGCGCCGGGCCAGGCCCTGTCACTCGTGGCGGCGCTGGAGGTGCAGGGGCACTGGCCGGTCGATGCTCGCCAGACCGCCCAGCAGACGTCCTGCACGCTCTTGCTGACGCAGGCGGAGGACGGCACGCCGGACCCCATCGGCGGCGGCTGGACACTGCTCGCCACGGTCAAGCGGCCGACGGATCGCAGCCAGTCCTACCGCCTCTACCAGCGCGCCCGGCCCTGACGGTCTCGCCTGCTACAGGGTGCTCTCGGGCACCCGTGCGGCCTCGACGCCCAGCGCCTCGACACTGCGCACCCGTGCGGCCGGCATCGCCAGGCGGAAGCGGGAGCCCTTGCCCACCTCGCTGTCGATCTTCAACTCGCCGCCATGGCGCTGGGCCACGTGCTTGACGATGGACAGCCCGAGGCCGGTGCCCCCGGTGTCGCGGCTGCGGCTGCCGTCCACGCGGTAGAAGCGCTCCGTGAGCCGCGGCAGATGCTCGCGGGAGATGCCCTGGCCGGTGTCGCTGACGAGGATCTCACCCGAGCCGTCCGGCAGCATCGCAAAGCTGAGCTCGATGCGGCCGCCGTCCGGCGTGTAGCGCACGGCATTGTTGGCGAGATTGGCGACGGCGCTCAGCAGCTCCGCCTCCACGCCGGCCAGCTCGGCCGCCGGCCCGCTGTGCAGCACCAGCTCATGACGACCATTGGAGAGCGCCGAGGCATCGTTGAGCACGCGCTGCAGCAGCGACTGCGCGCCCACCCAGCGGTCGGCATTCGGACGCGGGCTGCCTTCCAGCTGCGCCAGCGTGAGCAGGTCACTCACCAGCGCCTGCATGCGCTGCGTCTGCTGCGTCATCAGGCTCAGCACGCGCTTGCGCTCGGGCTCGGTCAGCGGCAGCGAGGCCATGGTCTCGATGAAGCCGGCCAGCACGGTCAGCGGCGTGCGGATCTCGTGCGAGACATTGGCCACGAAGTCCCGGCGCATGGTCTCGGCGCGCTCGCGCTCGGTGATGTCCTGCGTCAGCACGAGGCGCATGCCGTCGCCATAGGCCCGCACGACGACCGCCAAGGTGAGGCGCCCGCGCACATGCGAAAGCACCAGCGGCTGCTGATAGTCCCCCGACTGCAGCAGCGCCACGAAGGCCGGGAAGCGCACGAGGTTGGTCACGCGCTGATCGCGGTCGCGCTGCGGGTCCAGCGAAAAGTGATCCGCCGCCACGCGGTTGCACCAGCGGATGTGATCGTCGGCATCGAGCATCAGCACGCCATTGGGCGAGGCCTCGATGGCGGAGAGGAACTGCAGCAGCTCCTGCCGCTCGCGCTCGATGGCGCGGTCGCGGTCGCGCACGGCGCGCTCCACGCGGTACGCAAGCTCACCCCACAGCCCGCGGTCGCGCGGCGCGGCGCCCGCGAGCGCCCCGCGCAGCCACTGCATCAGCCGGTGAGCCCGCAAGGAGTCCACCGTGAACAGCGCCGCCACGCCGATGAGCGAGCCCAACAGCGGCGGCAGCCACGGCCACTGCGGCCACCAGCTGCCGATCCACCAGGCCAGCCCGGCACCCAGCAGTACGGCCAGCGCCGCCAGCACGGCGCGAGGCAGCATCCAGGTCATGTCAGCGAGGCAGAGGCCACCGCCACCTGCTGGGTCAGCCGGTAGCCGGCGCCCCGCACCGTCTCGATCATGCGTTGGCACTGCACCTTCTCGAGCGCCTCGCGCAGGCGCTTGACGTGCACGTCGACAGTGCGCTCCTCGATGAAGACGTGATCGCCCCAGACGCGGTCCAGCAGCTGCGAGCGGCTGTGCACGCGCTCCGGGTGCGTCATGAAGAAATGCAGCAGGCGGAACTCGGTCGGGCCCAGCTTCACTTCCACGCCCTCTCGGCTCACGCGGCGGGTGCCGGGATCGAGGCTCAGCGCGCCGACCTCGACCACCGAGTCCAGCGCCTCGGGCGCCTTGCGGCGCAGCACCGCGCGGATGCGGGCCAGCAGCTCGTTGGTGGAGAAGGGCTTGGTGAGGTAGTCATCGGCGCCGGCATCGAGGCCCGAGACCTTGTCGCTCTCCTCCGCCCGCGCCGTCAGCATGATGATCGGCAGCTCCTTCGTGCGGGCGGCCGAGCGCCACTGGCGGGCGAGGCCGAGGCCGGACTGCCCCGGCAGCATCCAATCCAGCACAACGAGGTCGGGCAGCACGCGGTCGACCTCGAGCTGCGCCTGGTCGGCACTGCCCGCCAGGGTCACTTCGAAGCCCGCGTGGCGCAGGTTGATGGAAATCAGTTCGGCGATCGCGCCTTCGTCCTCGACGACAAGAATGCGGCTCATGTTTCGTGTGCTCCGTCGATGGGGTCAGGGCTTGACCATGGTGGCCACGGCGTCCGGGGTGTTGTGGCGCACATCGGTGCCCTTCACCACGTAGATGATGACCTCGGCGAGGTTCTTGGCGTGGTCGCCCACGCGCTCGATGGCCTTGGCCACGAAGATGAGGTCGATGCTGGCGGAGATGGTGCGCGGGTCTTCCATCATGTACGTGATGAGCTTGCGCATCAGGCCATCGAATTCCTTGTCGATGGCGTCATCCTGCTTCAACACTTCCAGGGCACGATCCACATCCAGGCGTGCAAACGCGTCCAGCGCCTTGCGCAGCTGGGCCGTCGCGAGCTCGGCCTCGAAGCTGAGGTCGGACATCGGCAGGCGCAGGCGGCCGGAGACGCCCTCGTTGATCAGGCGCTGCACGGTGCGGGCCACGCGGGCGGCCTCGTCGCCCACGCGCTCGAGGTTGGCGATGGTCTTGGAAACCGCGATCAGCAGCCGCAGGTCCCGCGCCGTGGGCTGGCGGCGGGCGATGATGCTGGAGAGGTCGCGATCGATCTCGACCTCCATGGCATTCACGCGCTCCTCCGTCTTGAGCACGGTCGCGGCGAGGTCGCCACTGAAGTTGATCAGGGCCTCGACCGACTGCGCCACCTGCGCCTCGACCAGCCCGCCCATTTCCAGCACGCGGGTCGAAATGCCGCTCAGCTCGGCATCGAACTGGGTGGAGAGATGCTTGTCACTCATTCTTTTGCTCCTTGCGAAGGCCCCCGCTCAGCCGGCGGCCTCCATTGATTTCCCCGGCGCGGGCCCCGCCCGCCCCGGCACATCCGCGGGCAGGCCTCAGCCGAAGCGCCCGGTGATGTAGTCCTCCGTGTCCTTGCGCTTGGGCTTCATGAACAGCTCGGCCGTCGGACCGAACTCGATCAGGTCGCCCAGGTACATATAGGCCGTGTAGTCCGAGCAGCGGGCGGCCTGCTGCATGTTGTGGGTCACGATGGCCACCGTGTAGTCGGTCTTGAGCTCGTGGATCAGCTCCTCGATCTTGCCGGTGGAGATGGGGTCCAGTGCCGAGCACGGCTCGTCCAGGAGCAGCACCTCGGGCTTGATGGCAATGCCGCGGGCGATGCACAGACGCTGCTGCTGGCCGCCGGAGAGGCCGGAGCCGCTCTGGTTGAGCTTGTCCTTGACCTCGTTCCACAGCGCGGCCTTCTTCAGGGCCCACTCCACGCGCTCGTCCATCTCCACGCGCGGCAGCGTCTCGAAGAGGCGCACGCCGAAGGCGATGTTGTCGTAGATGGACATGGGGAACGGCGTGGGCTTCTGGAAGACCATGCCGACCTTGGCGCGGATCAGCGAGACGTCCTCGCCGCTGGAGAGGATGTCGCTGCCATCGAGCAGAATCTGCCCTTCGGCGCGCTGCTCGGGGTAGAGCTCGAACATGCGGTTCAGCGTGCGCAGCAGCGTGGACTTGCCGCAGCCCGACGGCCCGATGAAGGCGGTGACCTTCTTCTCCGGGATGTCCAGGTTGATGTTCTTGAGGGCGTGGAAGTTGCCGTAGAAGAAGTTCAGGTTGCGCACCGACAGCTTGGCACGCTCGGTGATGGGCATTTCGACCTTGGTATCCATGACTCTCTCGCTTCAGTGCTTTTTCTTGAACAGGACGCGCGCCAGGATGTTCAGCGCGAGGACGCCCATGGTGATGAGGAAGACGCCCGCCCACGCCAGCTTCTGCCAGTTTTCGTAGGGGCTCATGGCGAACTTGAAGATGGTGACCGGCAGGCTGGCCATCGGCTCGCCCAGGGACGAGGTCCAGAACTGGTTGGACAGGGCCGTGAACAGCAGCGGTGCCGTTTCGCCGGAGATGCGGGCCAGGGCCAGCAGCACACCGGTGATGACGCCGGCGCGGGCCGACTTGAGCGTCACCGAGAGGATGACCTTCCACTTCGGCGTGCCCAGGGCATAGGCCGCCTCGCGCAGTGCGTTGGGCACCAGCGTCAGCATGTTCTCGGTCGTGCGGATCACCACCGGGATCACGATCAGCGCCAGGGCCAGCACGCCGGCCAGACCCGAGAAGGTCTTCATGCGCGACACCACCACGGCATACACGAACAGGCCGATGACGATGGACGGCGCCGACAGCAGGATGTCGTTGATGAAGCGCACCGAGGAACCGAGGCGGGTCTTCTGCCCGTACTCGGCCAGGTAGACGCCCGCCAGGATGCCGATGGGCGTGCCCAGCAGCGTGGCCAGACCGACCATCGTGATGGAGCCGAAGATGGCGTTGGCCAGGCCGCCGACCTCCGCCTGCGGCGGCGGGGTCATCTCGGTGAAGGTGGCCCAGTTGAGGCCGTCGATGCCGAGGCGCACGGTCTCGAACAGGATCCAGATCAGCCAGAAGACGCCGAAGGCCATGGCCGCGAGGGACAGGGTCAGCGCGATGGCGTTGGTGCGCTTGCGGCGCGCGTGGTGGCGCAGGCGCTTGGGGTCCATCGACGGGGCGACGGTGGTATTCATGCGCGGGCTCCTTCGCTCTTCTTCAGGCGGCTCAGCAGGATCTTGGAGAAGCTCAGCACCACGAAGGTGATGAAGAACAGCACGAGGCCCAGGTAGATCAGCGAGGCCTGGTGCAGGCCTTCGCCGGCTTCGGCGAACTCGTTGGCCAGGGCGGAGGTGATGCTGTTCGCGGCCTCGAAGATCGAGGGCGAGTTCAGCTGGTTCATGTTGCCGATCACGAAGGTGACGGCCATGGTCTCGCCCAGGGCGCGGCCCAGGCCCAGCATCACGCCGCCGACGACGCCGGTCTTGGTGAAGGGCAGCACGACCTTCCACACCACTTCCCAGGTCGTGGCGCCGAGGCCGTAGGCGGATTCCTTCAGCATCGGGGGCGTGACCTCGAAGACGTCGCGCATCACCGAGGCGATGAAGGGAATGATCATGATGGCCAGGATGATGCCGGCCGACAGGATGCCGATGCCCACCGGCGGCCCGGTGAACAGCGCGCCGAGATAGGGCACGCCGTCAAAGAGCTTCTGCAGCGGCTGCTGCACGAAGGTCGAAAGGATGGGGCCGAAGACCAGGAGGCCCCACATGCCGTACACGATGGACGGCACGGCGGCCAGCAGTTCCACCGCGATGCCCAGCGGGCCGCGCAGCCAGCTGGGCGACAGCTCGGTCAGGAAGATCGCGATGCCGAAGCTCACCGGCACGGCGATCAGCAGCGCGATGAAGGAGGTCATCAGCGTGCCGTAGATCATCACGAGTCCGCCGAACTTCTCCTGCACGGGATCCCAGTCCTTGCTGAGCAGGAAGCCCAGGCCGAACTCGCGGATCGCCGGCATGGCGCCCAGCAGCAAGGACAGCAGGATGCCTGCCAGCAGCGCCAGCGTCAGCCAGGCGGCGCCTTGCGCCAGGCCGGCGAAGAGCGCGTCGGCCCAGGGCAGCGTGCGGCGGCGCTCGGGCGGCTGGCCCTGCGGCAGCACCTTCTTGCGGGCGCGATCCGCGTCGTTGGAGTCGGTCATAGGGGGTGTCAGTACGGCGGCCATGGAATCCTCCACGATACGGTGCTTTGGGCAGCTCAGGCGCATTCAATTGATGAACAGATGCCCCGGCGCCAGGGTGCAGCGTCGGGGCATGGGTCGCATGGCTGCTCTTCTTGGGGACTTACTTGAGGCTGATCGCCTTGCCAGCGGCGTCCTTGATCTGGTCGGCCCACTGCTTGCGGATCAGATCCTTGACGGAGCCGGGCAGCGGCACGTAGTCGAGGTCATCGGCCATCTTGTCGCCCTGGGTGTAGGCCCAGTCGAAGAACTTCAGGCTGGCGGCCGCGGCGGCGGGCTTGTCCTGCACCTTGTGCATCAGGATGAAGGTGGCACCGGTAATGGGCCAGCTGTCCTTGCCGGCCTGCTCGGTCAGCACCTGGTAGAAGCTCTTGTTCCACTCGGCACCGGCGGCGGCGGCCTTGAAGGCGTCATCGCTCGGCGAGACGTAGGCGCCGGCGGCGTTCTTCAGCTGCACGAAGGCCATCTTGTTCTGCTTGGCGTAGGCGTACTCCACATAGCCGATGGAGTTGGGCAGGCGCATCACGAAGGCCGACACGCCCTCGTTGCCCTTGCCGCCCGTGCCCGTCGGCCAGTTCACGGCCGTGCCCTCGCCCACCTTGCTCTTCCACTCGGCGTTGACCTTGGAGAGGTAGTTGGTGAACAGGAAGCTGGTGCCCGAGCCGTCGGCGCGACGCACCGGAGCGATCGTGGCGTCCGGCAGCGCGACGCCCGGGTTCAGCGCGGCGATGGCGGCATCGTTCCACTTGCTGATCTTGCCCAGGTAGATGTCACCCAGCACGGCGCCGGTGAGCTTCAGCTGGCCGGCGGCCACGCCCTTGATGTTGACCACGGGCACCACGCCGCCGATGACGGTGGGGAACTGCACCAGGCCGTCCTTGGCCAGCTCGTCGTCCTTCAGCGGCGCGTCGGAGGCGCCGAAGTCGACCGTCTTGGCCTTGATCTGGCGGATGCCGGCGCCGGAGCCCACCGACTGGTAGTTGATGCGGGCACCGTTGGCCTTGTGATAGGCGTCGGCCCACTTGGCGTAGATGGGCGCCGGGAAGGAGGCACCGGCGCCGGTGACATCCTGTGCCTGAGCCAGGCCGCAGGCGGCGGCGAATGCGGTCATCAGGAGGCCGGTGCGGATCAGCTTGTTCGTCATGTCAGTCCTATCGCGTTTTGGGTTGTTGAGCGATGAACGGAATGCTATGACCGGTCTGTGACGGGTGCGTGACACACATGACAAGTGGGTTCGCCCCTGCCGGACGGGTCCATCGAATTGTCATGCGGCATTCATGGCGCTGTCACGTGGCCTGCCTACGCTGCCGGGCATCGCTCACCACTGTCACGCGGAGACCTCGACATGACTCCTCTGAACCGCATCCTCGCACTCAGCGCCACCCTGTTCGGCCTGGTGGCCTGCGCCACGGCGCCGGCGCCCGCGCCGCTGGCCGACACCCTCGGCCGCGACCCGCAGCTGAGCACCTTCAACCGCCTGGTCGTGCAGGCCGGCCTCCAGGACGAACTCCGCGCCGCCGGCCCGCTGACCGTCTTCGCCCCCTCCGACGAGGCCTTCAAGGCCCTGCCGCCCGCCACGCTGGACAAGCTCAGCCAGGACAAGGAGCAGCTCAAGGCCGTCCTGCACCTGCACATGCTGGCCAGCAAGCTGCCCGCCGCCGAGGTGAAGAACAGCAGCCCCAAGAGCCTGCAGGGCAGCGCCCTGGCCCTGGCCCGCGCGGGCGAGTTCGTGACCGTGGAAGACGCCGTGGTGCAGCGCGCCGACATCGGCGCGACCAATGGCGTGGCCCACGTGATCGACCGCGTGCTGATGCCGGCCAAGAAGTGAGCTGCGCGCCGGCACCTCGGCCGGCCCGCCTCAGCACCCTGCTCCTCATGCAAAAGGGCGCCCCATCGGGCGCCCTTTCGTTTTGGTGAGTCCCGGCGGGTCAGGCGCGCACCGTGGCGGCCATGCGCTCGGCGCAGGACTGCGCCAGTGCGGCATCGCTGGCCTCGACCATCACGCGCAGCAGCGGCTCGGTGCCCGAGGCGCGGATCAGCACGCGGCCGCGATCGCCCAGCTCGGCCGTGACTTCGGCCTGGACGCGCGCCAGCTCGGCATTGCCCTTCCAGTCCTGGCCGGGCTGCATGCGCACATTGATCAGCGTCTGCGGGAACAGCGTGACGCCCTCCAGCTGCTGCGCCAGGCTCTTGCCCGTGCGGCAGATGGCCGACAGCACCAGCAGCGCACTGACCATGCCGTCGCCGGTGGTGTGCTTGTCCAGAGCCAGCAGGTGGCCCGAGCCCTCGCCGCCCAGCTGCCAGCCGCGGGCGACCAGCTCTTCGAGCACGTAGCGGTCACCGACCTTGGCACGGACGAAGTCGACATCGCGCCGCTTCAGCGCCAGCTCGACGGCCATATTGGTCATCAGCGTGCCCACGGCACCCGGCACGCGCTGCCCCTGAGCCAGGCGGTCCGCCACCATCACGTACAGCAGCTCGTCGCCGTTGTAGAGGCGCCCGTCGGCGTCGACGAACTGCAGACGGTCGGCGTCACCGTCCAAAGCGATGCCGTAATGCGCGCCGTGCTCCTTGACGGCCTTGACGATGGCGGCGGGCGACGTGGCGCCGACACCGTCATTGATGTTCAGGCCATCCGGGCTGCAGCCGATGGAGATGACCTCGGCACCCAGCTCGTGCAGCACGTCCGGCGCGACGTGGTAGGCCGCACCGTGCGCGGCGTCCACCACCAGCTTGAGCCCGCGCAGGCTCAGGTCCTGGCTGAAGGAGGCCTTGCAGAACTCGATGTAGCGGCCGCGGGCATCCTGCAGACGGCGGGCGCGGCCCAGACTCGCGGAATCCACCCAGGCGGCGGGCTCTTCCAGCGCCTGCTCGACAGCGATCTCCCAGGCGTCCGGCAGCTTCTCGCCCTTGGCCGAGAAGAACTTGATGCCGTTGTCCGCGAAGGGATTGTGCGAGGCGGAGATCACCACGCCCAGATCCTGGCGCAGGGCGCGGGTCAGGTAGGCAACGCCCGGCGTCGGCAGCGGGCCCGTGAGCCACACGTCCACGCCGGCAGAGGCAAAGCCGGCCTCCAGCGAAGACTCCAGCATGTAGCCGGAGATGCGGGTGTCCTTGCCGATCAGCACGCTGGGGCGCGCCGCGCCGTTGCGGCGCAGCACCTTGCCCACGGCATGGCCGAGGCGAAGCATGAAGTCCGGCGTGATCGGCGATTGGCCGACGGTTCCGCGAATGCCGTCGGTCCCGAAATAGCTGCGGCTCATTGCGAGCGTCCTCCGAATTTTGAATCGCTGGCATTCTCGCCGATGAAGTCGGCCCCGATGCCGGCCCCTCCCCCTGCCCCCCACACCTGCAGGGCGTCGACCGTGGCGGCCACGTCGTGAACGCGCAGGATGCGGGCGCCATGGCTCAATGCCAGCAAGGCGGCGGCGAGGCTGCCGGGCAGTCGCTGATCGACGGGTCGGCCCGTCACCGCGCCGATGGCGGACTTGCGGGAGAGCCCCGCCAGCAGCGGGTAGCCCAGCGCCTCGAGCTCGCCCTGGCGGCGCAGCAGTTCGAAGTTCTGCTCGGCGGTCTTGGCAAAGCCATAGCCCGGATCCAGCACGAGCCGCTCCGCCGCGATCCCCCGCGCACGCAGCTCGCCCGCCCGCTCCCCGAGGAAGTGCGACACCTCCCGCACGACGTCCTCGTAGTCCGTCAGGGACTGCATGCTGCCCGGGTCGCCGCGCATGTGCATAAGGCAGGCGCCCAGCTGTGGATGGGCCACCATCACTTCCTCGGCGCCGGGATCGCGCAGGGCCAGGATGTCGTTGAGGATGTCCACGCCAAGATCCGCCGCCCGCCGCATGACCTCGGCCTTGCAGGTGTCGATGGACACGGGCACACCCAGGCTCAGAGCCCCTCGCAGCACGCCCTCGATGCGCGCCCATTCGTCGTCCGCGCTGAGGCGCGGCGCCCCGGGGCGGCTCGACTCGCCGCCGATGTCCAGGATGTCCGCGCCCTCCGCCAGCAGCCGCTCGCAGTGTGCGAGGCCAGCCGCGGCCCCCGCATGCTGCCCGCCATCGGAAAAGGAGTCGGGCGTCAGATTGACGATGCCCATGACCTGCGGGCGACGCAGGTCGATGCGAAAGCGGGTGGTCTGCCAGACGAGGGGGCGTGAGGACATGGGTCGGTCTCTTGAAGACTTGCTAGGCCCCGGAAACATCCGAAAGCGAAGGTGACAAAGAAAAAGGCCCGTCTCGACGAGACAGGCCTTGGACCTCAGCGCAGGGGCTCAGGCCGCTGCAGGTGCACCGTCGGTGCTGACGGCGGGCGTGCCGCCATTGCTGGGGCCGCTGCTGGGATTGCTGGGCGCCTCGCCGGGGCCGCGGGGCGGCTTGCCGGCCATGATGTCCAGCACCTGGTCGCGGTCGATGGTTTCCCACTTCATCAGCGCGGCCGTCATGGCCTCGACCTTGTCGCGGTTGTCCTCGAGGATCTTCTGCGCCACGGCGTACTGCTCGTCGAGGATGCGGCGCATCTCGCCGTCCACCTTCTGCTGCGTGTTCTCGCTGATGTTGGCCGTCTTGGTCATGTTGCGACCGAGGAAGACTTCGCCCTCGTTCTCGGCATAGACCATCGGGCCCAGCAGCTCGCTCATGCCGTAGCGGGTCACCATGTCGCGGGCGATGCGGGTGGCACGCTCGTAGTCATTGGACGCGCCCGTGGAGATGTCCTTGACGAACAGGTCCTCGGCAATGCGGCCTCCGAAGAGGATGCTGATCTCGTTGAGCATCTGCTTGTAGTAGCGGCTGTACTGGTCACGCTCCGGCAGCTGCCAGGTCACGCCCAGGGCGCGGCCGCGCGGCATGATGGTGACCTTGTGCACCGGGTCCGTGCCGGGCAGGCACTCGGCCACGATGGCATGGCCGGACTCGTGATAGGCGGTCGCCCGCTTCTCTTCTTCCGTCATGACCATGCTCTTGCGCTCGGGGCCCATGTAGAGCTTGTCCTTGGCGCGCTCGAAATCGATCATCTCGACCGTGCGGGCATTGCGGCGGGCAGCGAACAGCGCGGCCTCGTTGACGAGGTTGGCGAGGTCGGCACCGCTCATGCCGGGCGTGCCGCGGGCCAGGATCGACGCGTTGACGTCCTGCCCGATGGGCACCTTGCGCATGTGCACGTTCAGGATCTGCTCGCGGCCACGGATGTCCGGCAGCGTCACGTAGACCTGGCGGTCAAAGCGGCCGGGACGCAGCAGGGCCGGGTCCAGGATGTCCGGGCGGTTGGTGGCGGCGATCACGATCACACCGAGGTTGGTGTCGAAGCCGTCCATCTCGACCAGCATCTGGTTGAGGGTCTGCTCGCGCTCGTCGTTGCCACCGCCCAGGCCGGCGCCGCGATGGCGACCGACGGCGTCGATTTCATCGATGAAGATGATGCAAGGCGCGCTCTTCTTGGCCTGCTCGAACATGTCCCGCACACGGGCCGCGCCCACGCCGACGAACATCTCGACGAAGTCGGAGCCGGAGATCGTGAAGAACGGCACCTTGGCCTCGCCCGCGATGGACTTGGCCAGCAGCGTCTTGCCGGTGCCCGGAGGGCCGACCATCAGCACGCCACGGGGAATGCGGCCGCCGAGCTTCTGGAACTTCTGGGGATCCTTGAGGAAATCCACCAGCTCCTTGACCTCTTCCTTGGCCTCGTCGCAGCCCGCGACATCGGCGAAGGTGATGGTGTTGTTGGCCTCGTCCAGCATGCGTGCCTTGGACTTGCCGAAGCTGAAGGCGCCGCCCTTGCCACCGCCCTGCATCTGGCGCATGAAGTAGATCCACACGCCGATGAGCAGGATCATCGGACCCCAGCTGATCAGCAGGGTCTGCAGCACGGAGGGCTCGTCATCGGCCTTGCCGACCACCTGCACGCCGTACTTCATCAGGTCGTCGACCATGAAGACGTGAGGGGGCTGGACGAGGTTGTAGGCCACGCCATCGGACGGCGTGACACGCAACATCCGGTTCTGGACTTCGACCCGCTTGATCTTGCCGGCCTTGGCATCGTCCATGAACTGGGTGTAGCTCACGGCGTCGACAGGGCGCTGCTTGTCGAACTGCTTGAACACGGTGAACAGCACCAAGGCGATCACCAGCCAAACAGCTACCTTCGAGAACCACTGATTGTTCACCGCGACTCCTTATTCCATTCCACATGCCGCAGGGAGCGGCTGATGCACGGCATATGGGGTTGATTCTATTGCAGTCAAGGGCTGCGTTCCGATTGTCAAAACCTTGCCGCGCGATAGGCAAAAGTCGCGCGGGGCCGGCTAACGTGACGGGAGCTTGACCTACTTCAAGCCCATGCCCACGAGAAAGGTCTCGGCCGAGCGGAACCGCGAGGCCTTGGGCTTGACCGCCTTCACCTTCTTGAAGGACTTCCGGAACAGCTCCACCAGCTGGTTGTAGCCGCTGCCATGGAAGACTTTGGCGACCAGTGCCCCTTCGGGCTTCAGGTGATGCTGGGAGAAGTCGATGGCCAGCTCGATCAGGTGCTCGATGCGCGCGGCATCGGTGATCTCGATGCCGGACAGGTTGGGGGCCATGTCCGAGACCACCACGTCCACCGGCTTGCCGTCCAGCGCGGCCTCCAGCTGATGCAGCACGTTTTCCTCGCGGAAATCGCCCTGGATGAAGTGCACGCCCTCGACGGGCTCGAACTCCAGCAGGTCCAGCGCGATGATGGTGCCGTTGAGCTCGCCCACCGCCGCGCCGCCCGTACCGGCCAGCTTCGGGGCGAACTTGCGGCGCAGGTACTGGCTCCAGGCGCCCGGCGAGGCGCCCAGGTCCACGACGACCTGCCCTGGCTTGATCAGCCGCAGTTCCTCGTCGATTTCCTTGAGCTTGTAGGCCGCCCGGGAGCGGTAACCCTCCTTCTGGGCCAGGCGCACATAGGGGTCGTTGACGTGGTCATTGAGCCACGCCTTGTTGATCTTCTTGCTTTTGCTGTCGATTTTCATGATTTGGAGCGTCTGGCCCGATAATACGGCCATGCCTGCGATTCAACTGACCCCTGCCCAGCGCAAGGAAAAACGTGCCGACGCCCACCATCTCGATCCCGTCGTGATGATTGGCGCCGATGGACTCACGCCCGCCGTCGTGAAGGAAACCGACCACGCCCTGAAGGCCCATGGCCTGATCAAGGTGCGCGTGATGTCGGACGACCGCGAGATGCGCGGTGCCATTCTCGAGCAGCTCGCTGACGAGCTCGACGCCGCTCCCATCCAGCACATCGGCAAGCTGCTGATCCTGTGGCGCCCGATCCCCGAGAAGGAGCGCAATGAGCGCGAGGGCGGCATGCCCGCGCCCAAGGTGGTGAAGATTGTCAAGTTCTCGAAGAACGGGAACAGCCGCCCCACCATCAAGAAGGTTGAGCTGCTGGGCAACCAGCGCGTGGCCCAAGGCGGCGAGATCAAGCGTGCCAAGCCCAAGCAGCGCAGCGTGAAGAAGCGCGTCGCGGACTGAGCTGCACTCGAAACACCGCTGGCTCCGGCCGGCCGGGACCGCCACGCTCGGGTGCCGGTCCCTTTTTCATGCCTGGATCCTCGGGCTCAGCGCCGGCTGCAACGCCAGGCCAGCGCCAGCACCAGCAGCGTCTTGAGGGCGAAGAGGCCGGAAGACATCGCATGCAGCGCGCCGAAGCCGAGCGCACCCTGCCCTGCGCGGGCCTCCGCCATCAGGGGCTGCAGGCCGTAGTAGCCCAGCACCACGCAGAACAGCGCGCCCAGCGGCAGCAGCAGTTCGGGCGTCGTGATGCGGGCCGCCTCGGTGTCCCGCTGCACCCGCCGTTCCATCATCGCCAGCAGCAGGCCCAGCACCAGCCCGAGCTGCGCATCCAGCTCGAACAGCCGGTTCACATAGCGCCCCGCCTCCGGCCGTGCGAGCACGCCGAACGCCGTCGGCGCCGCCACGCCCGCCACGCACAGAAGAAAGCCGCCCCACAGGGCGGCCAGCAAAGCCCGAACGCGCATCAGCATCGATTCAGCCCTCGATCCCCGCCGACCGGCGCCACATCCCGAGTGGAGTGCGAGGATCCGGCTGCGCCGGGCCTTCGCGCTCGCCCCCTTGACGGGGCGCGCGCAGCGCGTAAGGGGTGGTCAGACATACCGCACTTCGACGATCTCATAGCGCTTCACGCCGCCCGGTGCATGCACCTCGGCCACGTCGCCCGCCTCCTTGCCGATCAGCGCACGGGCGATGGGCGACGAGATCGAGATCAGCCCCAGCTTCAGGTCGGCCTCGTCGTCACCGACGATCTGGTAGGTGACCTCGTTGCCGGTGGCTTCCTCTTCCAGGTCCACCGTGGTGCCGAAGACGACCTTGCCGCCGGCATCCACCTCGGACGGGTCGATGACCTGGGCCGCGGCGAGCTTGCCTTCGATCTCCAGGATGCGGCCTTCGATGAAGCCTTGCTTGTCCTTGGCCGCCTCGTACTCGGCGTTCTCGGACAGGTCGCCCTGGGCACGCGCTTCGGAGATGGCGTTGATCACGGCATGACGCTCGACCGTCTTGAGTCGATGCAGTTCTTCCTTCAGCTTCTCAGAGCCGCGCTTGGTCAGAGGGATCGTGGCCATACTTAGAACCTTGATAGACAAAACAAGACCGCCGCAGAGACTCGCAAAGGAGCCGCGGCGGCGGTTTTTGGGGCCGGACCGGACCCCGGGATATCGGTGGCTGTCCGGCAGAGCTGAAGTTTAGTTCAGTTCGGCGTGCAGTTCCTGCAGGGATTGCACGAGCAGACCGTCCTTGTGCTTCATGCCCTCCACGGCGGCCTCGCAGCCGGCCATGGTGGTGTAGTAGGTCACGCGATTGGCCAGGGCGGCCTGGCGGATGTGGCGGCTGTCGACGATCGCGGCGCGGGTCTCGTCCACCGTGGTGAAGACCAGCTGGATGTCGCCACCCTTGATCATGTCCACGATGTGCGGGCGGCCGTCCTTGACCTTGTTCACCACCTGCACCGGCACGCCGGCCTCGCTGATGGCCGCGGCCGTGCCCTTGGTGGCCACGACGCCGAAGCCCAGGGCCTGGAGGTCGCGGGCCACCGCCACGGCGCGGGCCTTGTCGTTGTTCTTCACCGTGATCAGCACATTGCCCTGGCGGGGCAGACGGCTGCCGGCGCCCAGCTGGCTCTTGAGCATGGCCTCGCCGAAGGTGCGGCCCGCGCCCATGACTTCACCCGTCGAACGCATTTCCGGGCTGAGGATGGGATCCACGCCAGGGAACTTGTTGAAGGGGAAGACGGCTTCCTTGACGCTGAAGTACGGCGGCACGACTTCGTGCGGCACTTCGCCGTTGCGGTCCTTCTGCTGGGCCAGCTTCTGACCAGCCATGCAGCGGGCGGCCACCTTGGCGAGCTGCTGCCCCGTAGCCTTCGAGACGAAGGGCACGGTGCGCGAGGCACGCGGGTTCACTTCCAGCACATAGACCTGGTTCTCGGCCAGACCCTTGCTGACGTCACCCTGGATGGCGAACTGCACGTTCATCAGGCCGACGACCTTCAGCGCGCGGGCCATGGCGGCCGTCTGGCGGCGCAGCTCGTCCTGCAGCTCGGCGGACAGCGTGTAGGGCGGCAGCGAGCAGGCGGAGTCACCCGAGTGGATGCCGGCGGCCTCCACGTGCTCCATGATGCCGCCGATCATCACGGCCTCGCCGTCGGAGATGCAGTCCACGTCGACCTCGACCGCGTCTTGCAGGAAGTGGTCCAGCAGCACGGGGGACTTGTCGGAGACGCGCACCGCCTCGCGCATGTAGCGCTCGAGGTCCTTGTCGCCGTGCACGATCTCCATCGCGCGGCCGCCCAGCACATAGCTCGGGCGCACGACCAGCGGGTAGCCGATCTCCTGGGCCAGCACGACGGCCTCGTCCTCACTGCGCGCCGTGCGGTTGGGCGGCTGCTTCAGGCCCAGCTCATGCAGCAGCTTCTGGAAGCGCTCGCGGTCCTCGGCAATGTCGATGGAATCCGGCGAGGTACCGATGATGGGCACGCCGTTGGCTTCCAGGTCAAGCGCCAGCTTCAGCGGCGTCTGGCCGCCGTACTGCACGATCACGCCGACGGGCTTTTCCTTGTCGACGATCTCGAGCACGTCCTCCAGCGTGACCGGCTCGAAGTAGAGGCGGTCGGAGGTGTCGTAGTCGGTCGAGACGGTCTCGGGATTGCAGTTGACCATGATGGTCTCGTAGCCGTCCTCGCGCATGGCGAGTGCGGCGTGGACGCAGCAGTAGTCGAACTCGATGCCCTGGCCGATGCGGTTCGGGCCACCGCCCAGCACCATGATCTTCTTCTTGTCCGTCGGCGCGGCCTCGCACTCCTCGTCATACGTGGAGTACATGTAGGCGGTCTGCGTCTCGAACTCGGCGGCGCAGGTGTCCACGCGCTTGTAGACAGGGCGGATGCCCTGGGCGTGACGCGTGCGGCGCACCTCGTGCTGGTTCGTGCCCAGCAGCTTGGCGATGCGCTTGTCCGAGAAGCCCTTCTGCTTCAGGAAGCGCAGCTCGTCCTTGCTCAGCGAGGCCAGCGCGCGGCCCTTGAGGCTCTGCTCGATCTGGATCAGCTGCTCGATCTGGGCCAGGAACCACGGGTCCACGGCGGTCTCGTCGAACACCTCCTCCAGGCTCATGCCGATGCGGAAGGCGTCGGCCAGGAAGAGGATGCGCTCGGGGCCGGGCTCGCCGATCTCCTGCACGATCTCCTCGCGGTCCGTGGAGCGCTCGGTGAGGCCGTCGATGCCGGTCTCGAGGCCGCGCAGGGCCTTCTGGAACGATTCCTGGAAGCTGCGGCCCATGGCCATCACCTCGCCCACCGACTTCATCTGCGTGGTGAGGTGCGAGTCGGCCATCGGGAACTTCTCGAAGGCGAAGCGCGGGATCTTGGTGACGACGTAGTCGATCGAGGGCTCGAAGGACGCCGGGGTCGCGCCGCCGGTGATGTCGTTCTTGAGCTCGTCGAGCGTGTAGCCCACGGCCAGCTTGGCCGCGACCTTGGCGATCGGGAAGCCCGTGGCCTTCGAGGCCAGCGCCGACGAACGCGACACACGCGGGTTCATCTCGATCACGATCATGCGACCGTTCTTCGGGTTGATCGAGAACTGCACGTTCGAGCCGCCGGTGTCCACGCCGATCTCGCGCAGGATGGCGATCGAGGCGTTGCGCAGCAGCTGGTATTCCTTGTCGGTCAGCGTCTGGGCCGGGGCCACGGTGATGGAGTCACCGGTGTGGATGCCCATCGGATCCAGGTTCTCGATCGAGCACACGATGATGCAGTTGTCCGCCTTGTCGCGGACGACTTCCATCTCGTATTCCTTCCAGCCGATCAGCGATTCCTCGATGAGCAGCTCGTTGGTCGGCGAGAGGTCGAGGCCGCGCTTGCAGATCTCCTCGAATTCCTCGGGGTTGTAGGCGATGCCGCCGCCGGTGCCGCCCAGCGTGAAGCTGGGGCGGATCACCATGGGGAAGCCCGGGCCGCCGATCTCGGCCTGGATGCGCTTCTGCACCGCCCAGGCCTCTTCCATCGTGTGCGCGATGCCCGACTTGGCCGAGTCCAGGCCGATCTTGGTCATCGCGTCCTTGAACTTCAGGCGGTCCTCCGCCTTCTCGATGGCCTTCTCGTTCGCGCCGATCATCTCGACGTCGTACTTGGCCAGCACGCCGTGCTTGTGCAGGTCCAGCGCGCAGTTCAGCGCGGTCTGGCCGCCCATGGTCGGGAGGATCGCATCCGGACGCTCCTTGGCGATGATCTTCTCGACCACCTGCCAGGTGATGGGCTCGATGTAGGTCACATCGGCCGTGTCCGGGTCGGTCATGATGGTCGCCGGGTTGCTGTTGACCAGGATGACCTTGTAGCCTTCCTCGCGCAGGGCCTTGCAGGCCTGGGCGCCGGAATAGTCGAACTCGCAGGCCTGGCCGATGATGATCGGGCCGGCGCCGATGATGAGGATGCTCTGGATGTCGCTGCGTTTTGCCATTGTTTGTTCTCCTTCTCTTCGGCTTTAGGCCTTGGCCATGAGACCGATGAACCGGTCGAACAGATAAGCGATGTCGTGCGGGCCGGGGCTGGCTTCCGGGTGGCCCTGGAAGCAGAAGGCGGGCTTGTCCGTGCGGGCCAGACCCTGCAGCGTGCCGTCGAACAGGCTGATGTGCGTCGGGCGCAGGTTGGCGGGCAGCGTGTCGGCGTCGACCGCGAAGCCGTGGTTCTGGCTGGTGATCGAGACGCGCTGGTTGTCCAGGTCCTTCACGGGATGGTTGCCGCCGTGGTGACCGAACTTCATCTTGAAGGTCTTGGCGCCGCTGGCCAGGGCCATGATCTGGTGGCCCAGGCAGATGCCGAAGGTCGGGATGCCGGCCTCGATCAGCTGGCGGGCCGCGTCGATGGCGTAGGTGCAGGGCTCGGGATCGCCAGGGCCGTTCGAGAGGAACACGCCGTCCGGCTCGAGGTCGAAGACCGCGCTGGCCGGCGTCTCGGCCGGCACGACGGTGATCTTGCAGCCGCGCGAGGCGAGCATGCGCAGGATGTTGCGCTTCACGCCGAAGTCGTAGGCGACCACATGGAACTTGGGCGCGGTCTGCTCGCCGTAGCCCTTGCCGAGCGTCCACTCGGTCTGCGTCCAGGTCTCGCGCTCGGTGCGGGACACGACCTTCGCCAGATCCTGGCCAGCCATGCTCGGCGCGGCCTTGGCACGGGCGATGGCGTCGGCGATGTGGGCGTCGGTGATGGCCTCGCCCGGCTGCAGCGCCAGGATGCAGCCGTTCTGGGCACCGTGGGTGCGCAGCACGCGGGTCAGGCGTCGGGTGTCGAGGCCGGCGATGGCCACCGTGCCTTCGTCCTTCAGGTACTGCTGCAGGCTGCGGGTCTTGCGGAAGTTCGAATCAAGGACGGGCACTTCCTTGATGATCAGGCCTGCGGCAAAGATCTTCTGGGCCTCGACATCCTCATCGTTGACGCCGTAGTTGCCGATGTGCGGATACGTCAGCGTGACGATCTGCCGGCAGTAGCTCGGGTCGGTGAGGATTTCCTGATAACCGGTCAGCGAGGTGTTGAACACCACTTCGCCGACGGTCTGACCGGCAGCGCCGATCGAGGTGCCTTTGAAGACCGTGCCGTCTGCCAGGGCGAGGATCGCTGAAGGGGAGGAAAGCAGATCGGGCAGCACGGGATTCTCCGTTATTGTGCGCGCCCAGTTCTGCTCTGAAAAAGCCGCCACACACCAGTCGGTCTGAGGCGGCCTTGCCGGCCCGAGGCGCGTCCTGAAAAGACGGCGCCCTGCAGGCCTTGAATCCCTGATTTCGTGGGGAAACGGTTCGAGTTTCGCTGGGTGCGGTGGTGGTTGCGGGTAAACCTGCTAAGTATAACCGACCAGGGTATTTACCGAGCGAAGTTCCGCACAAAAAGTCCCGTCATCCGTGTGCCGGGCATTCGCCCGGCACGAAGGAAGGACTCAAGCCTGCTGCCCGGCCGGCACGTCGGGGCCCGCCTGCGGCTCTGCAGGCTGCGGCTGTGCTGCCGCGACCGGTGCCGGCGTTCCCGACTCGCCGCCCGGCCCTTCCGCCCGGGCTTCACGATAGCGGCGCACGAACGTCTTCTTCACGCGCTCCGACGTCAGCAGGTACCAGGTCCAGAACCCCACGATGACCAGGCTTCGAATCGCTTTCCCCAGCCCGCCCTTCCCTGCGGCGTCAGCCAGCAGCGGAATGATGCTGACGGCGAGATGGTCCAGGAGCGAGAAGATCGCCGTACCCCACATGAAGACGAGCCAGATGCGGACGGCACTGCTGCGTCGCCGGAAGAACACCACCGCCAGCAGGACCCAGCCGACCGACTGCGCCAGCAAGGCCACGAGCTCCACCAGCAGCAGCGGTGCCATCGCGGGGTGGTAGCGGGCGCCTCCGACGACGGTGAGCTCATTCCACAGGCCCAGGCCATAGGCCGGCAGCACCTCCAGGCCGTTCTGGACGATGAGGAAGCCATTGACCCCGATGCCCAGCGCCATCAGGAGCAGCGGGCCGCCGAGCCCCGGCTCTGTCTCGCCGTTCAAGGTGGGCGCCGGCGCCGGATCCCACCGGTGCCATCCCAGTGCGAGCTTCACGAACAACGCCAGGATCACCAGCGCCAGCAACAGGATCGGCAGGTTGAGCTGCCCCTGTGCGGCGGCGGGCGACGGGGCGGTCGCAGTGCTGGTGTCACCCTTGTAAATCACATAGCCCACAAGCTTGCGGGCCTTCTCGATGTCAGCCGCGTAGGCGGCAGCATCCTGGGGCTCCACGTGCCCGGCCAGCGAGCGGAAGTCGTCCCGTATCAGCAGTCGGCGGTCCTCGCCCTGCACGGTGCGGCGCAGCGAGAAGGCCGCGTCCCGGATCTCCTCCTGCTCGCTTTCGATGGTCCAGCGCTCCGGCAGCAACACCTCCAGCTCATGCTGCAATGCTTGAGGGTGCGTCAGCGCCAGGGGCGCGTTGCGGATGGCCTCGCGCGGCGCCTGCAGCTGGCCGAGGACCTCCGGCACCTCCAGCGAGGCCTCGAGACGCTGGCGGCCGTCAGCCCGCGCGAAGAAGTGCTTCACCAGGTAGTGCTCCACCACCGTCATCCGCCCGGCCTGCGAGGCCCCGTCCTGCACCTCCATCGGCTGCGCCACGGCGATGCCGGGGTAGGAGCGCGCGTAGTAGTTCAGGTAGCGCTTCTGAAGCTCGGCGGCCGTCTCGGAGTTCAGGCTGGCACGCATCTGCTCGGCGCTCACACCCTCCAGCGTCGTCGTCACCGTCATGCGGGCGGGTTCGGACAGCCCTGCACGGGCGTCGATGCGCATGGCGACCTGCCGCTTGTGCAGCATGGCCGCACCGGCCTCCACGGTCGTGAGATCCCTGCTGGCGGCGTCCACCAGCAGCGCCCGCTCGAAGTCCGGCTGGCCCAGCGAGTCCAGCGGCCCGGGCTGGGTCGCGCGGGTCGGGTCGAGCCAGTAGGCCTGACCGGCGATGTCTGCGCGGACGATGACGTGATTGAAGACACTCGGCCGGGGCAGCTGCTCGGCCAGCGCCCTGCGCAGCTGCGTATGGACCAGCGCGGGCTGCGCCTTCACGCCGAGGGCCTTGAGCAGCGCCAGTGTCAGCACCGTCTTGTCCTTGCAATCGCCGAAGCGCCGCTTGAACACGAGATCCGGCGCGTTCGGCGCATGGGACCCGGCCCCGACTTCCACCCCGAGGTAGCGCACCTCGCGCTGGACCAGCCGAAGCGCCTCCGCCGTGCGCAGCTTGGGATCCGCACCCAGGGCCGCGATGCGTCGCACCTCCGCCTGCAGCGCCGGGGAGAGCGCGTCCGGCACCCGGTACAGCGGCACCGCCCAGCGGGCGACGTCGGCCCAGCTGCCGAAGTCACCCCACTGCACCTGGGCGTAGGGGTCATACCAGCCGGGCGCATCCGGGCTCGGCTGCAAGCCGCCCTGCCCCTGCCGTTGCCAGACATACTCCTCCTGCCCGTCCACACGCCGCTGCACGGCCTCCGGAGCACCATTCAGCGACTTGATGTGCAGCGGGCGGCCGGCGGGCCACAGAAGGCGCGCGTGGACGCGCCCGACCGGGCTGCCCCACTGCAGATCGAAGGCGCCGAAGAAGCGGTCGCCGAACACCGGGTTGCTGCCGCTCACGGTGTAGGCGTACTCGACGACATCGCCGACCCGCACATCGTCCAGGAAGGCATGGACCGACTTGCTGCCGTCGAAGATCAGATAGTCGAGATCCTTCTCGCGCTGGATGACGCGGAGCTCCAGACCGGGCAGACGCTCGATGCGCTGGCCACCCCGGATGACGCTGACGGCGTGCAACACCAGGCGCTCATAGGCGGGATCGAAGCGCAACTCGATGTTGGCGATGCTCTCGACGCCCTTCTCGTTCACCGCCTTCATGGCGAAGTGCCGGTAGGACTGGCGCTGCTTGCCATCCACACGCACCTGGGCGTCGGACAGCAGGTAGTGCACGCCTTGGCGCACTTCCTCGGGCGCCCTCTGCACGGCCAACGGCAGGGTGACGGGTGCCACCCATGCCGGCCTTGGGCCCAGGAGCCCGGCGTTCGCGGCGCCGGTCCTTGCATCTGGCGGCGGCGGGTTCGCCGGCGTCTGGGCCGAAGCCAGCCCGCTGGCAACGCCCAGTCCGCACGCAAGCAGCCATGCCAGGCTGCGCTGGCGCCATCCGTCCTTCATGATTTCCCCCTGCCACGATTTGTTGGTCTTGTCGCCCGGTCGTCTGCATCGAGAGCCGGAACGCGGGGGGATTGTCAGCGTCAGGGTGGCACGCTCACCTCAGGAATTGCCCCTTGCGGCGCCCACCCGAGAGGGCGATGGACATCGGGGCCCTCAACCCAGGGCGGCGATGCCGGCCTTGGCAATCTGGGCATCCTCGCTGGACTTCACGCCGCTGACGCCGACGGCGCCCACGCAGAAGCCGTCCACCAGCACCGGAACGCCGCCTTCCAGCAGGCCCGACAGGCCCGGCGCGCTCAGGAAGGAGACGCGACCTTGGTTGATCATGTCCTCGTAAACCTTGGATTCACGGCGCCCCAGGGCCGCGGTGTGCGCCTTGGCCGGCGCAATCTGCGCCGAGATGGCCGCGGCGCCGTCGAGCCGCTGCAGCCACAGCAGGTGGCCGCCGTCGTCGACGATGGCGATGCTGACCGCCCAGTTGTTCTTCACAGCTTCGGCCTCGGCGGCAGCGGCGATGCGCTTGACGTCATCCAGGGCGAGGTAGGGCTTTTGCTTCATGGGGAGCTCTTGAGTGCTGAAGAGGAGCTGCGCCTTGCGACCACGAGGCTTGCAAAGGGCAGACGAGCCCGCACTTTATCCTCTGCCCATCTAGGGATTGGTCGGCTCCCGGGCAAAACTGTCCCGCACCCGGCCCTAGAATCAGCGGGAATGCCCACCTCGGGCAGGCACTGACATCGAAACCGGAGGAATTCATGTACGACGTTCAAGGTCAATTCGGCAGCGTTGGCCTGGGCCTGGCCGCCGACCGCCAGCGCGTGCTGCGCATCACCTACTGGCTGCTGGCCCTGTCCATGGTGCCGACGGTCCTGGGCGCCTGGATCGGCGTCAGCACCGGCATCCTGGCCACTCTCGGTCGCGGCCCGAGCCTGCTGCTGTTCTTCGTGGGCGCCTTCGGCCTGATGTTCCTCGTCGAGAAGACCAAGAACAGCGCCGCCGGCGTGGCCTCCCTGCTTGCTTTCACGTTCTTCATGGGCCTGATGCTGTCGCGCCTGCTGGCCTTCGTGCTGGGCTTCAAGAACGGCCCGTCGTTGATCATGACGGCCTTCGCTGGCACGGGTGTCATCTTCCTGGCCATGGCCAGCCTGGCCTCGGTGATCAAGCGCGATCTCTCGAGCTTCGGCAAGTTCCTGTTCATCGGCGCCGTCATCATGCTGGTGGCCGGCCTCGTGAACGTGTTCCTGCAGTCCTCGGCCCTGATGCTCACGCTGATGGTGCTGTCGATGGCGGTGTTCTCCGCCTTCATGGTCTATGACGTCAAGCGCATCATCGACGGCGGCGAGACCAACTACATCAGCGCCACGCTCGCGATCTACCTGGACATCTACAACGTGTTCCAGAACCTGCTGGCCATGCTGGGCATCTTCGGCGGCGAACGCGACTGAGATGGGCCTGCGTGAACTCGGCGCCCAGCGCGCCGAGGCACACCACCCACGCAAAGGGCTCCGTTTCCGGAGCCCTTTTTCATGCCTGGACGCGCCCCGCGCGACTCAGCGCTCGAAGACCGCGATGCTCTCCACGTGCGCCGTGTGCGGGAACATGTTCACCGCGCTTGCCGCCGTGCAGCGGTAGCCGGCCACATTGACCAGCAGGCCCGCATCGCGCGCCAGCGTGGCCGGCGCACAGGACACATAGACGATCCGGCGCGGCGGCTCCCAGCCGGGCGCAAGGCTCGGGTCCTCACAGAGGTCCGCCAGCGCCTTCACCAGCGCAAACGCGCCTTCGCGAGGCGGGTCCACCAGCCAGCGGTCGGCATAGCCGTCCGCGACCAGCATGGCCGGCGTCATCTCGAAGAGGTTGCGAGCCACGAAGCTGGTCTTGTGGTCCAGCTGATTGCGCCGGGCGTTCTCACGAGAGCGTTGCACCAGGGCCTCGCTGCCCTCGATGCCCAGCACCTCGCGGGCCTGCGTGGCCAGCGGCAGCGTGAAATTGCCGAGGCCGCAGAACCAGTCGATGATGCGTTCGTCCTTCTGCACACCCAGCAGACGCAGCGCGCGCCCGACCAGCACCGTGTTGATGTGGTGGTTGACCTGCGTGAAGTCGGTCGGCTTGAACGGCATCAGGATGCCGAACTCGGGCAGCGTGTAGGCCAGCTCGGTGCCGCCCTCGTCCATCAGGTGCACGGTGTCCGGCCCCTTGGGCTGCAGCCACCACTGCACATCGTGCTGGGCCGCGAAGTCCCGCAGGCGCTGCCGATCGGGCTCGCCCAGCGGCTCGAGGTGGCGCAGCACCAGCGCCGTGATCTGGCGCCCGTCCACATCGCCCATGGCCAGCTCGATCTGCGGCAGGCGGTCCCGCTCGTCCATGCTGGCGACCAGCGCGCGCAGCGGCAGCAGCAGGTCGCTCACTTTGGGAGGCAGGATCTTGCATTGCTGCATGTCGGCGATGTAGCGGCTCTTGCGCTCGTGGAAGCCCACCAGCACATCGCCCTTCTTCGGCACATAGCGCACCGAGAGCCGTGCACGGTAGCGGTAGCCCCAGGCGGGGCCTTCGATGGGGCGCAGCAGGCGCTCGGCCTTCACCTTGCCCAGGTGCCAGAGGTTGTCCTCCAGCACGCGCTGCTTGACGGCCACCTGCGCCGAGACGTGCAGATGCTGCATCTTGCAGCCGCCGCAGGCCCCCGCATGCAGCCCAAAATGCGGGCAGCCGGGCGTTACGCGCTGCGAGCTCTCGCGACGCAGGGCGACAAGGCTGCCCTGCTCCCAATTGTTCTTCTTGCGGCCGACCGTGACCTGGACCTCTTCACCGGGCAGTGCGCCCTCGATGAAGACCACCTTGCCTTCGCTGTTGTGGGCGATGCCTTGCGCCTCGATGTCCAGCGACTCGACCTTGAGCCATTCTGATTGTTGCGTCATGCCGGCGATTATCCCAGGGCCGGACACTCCCCCCACCCCGGCCGATCCTGCGGATCGTCGAAAGCCGGCGGCATCACCGGCTGCGGGGCTTCAGAAGAGCGCGTCGCGGTTGATGCCGTGCCGCATCATGTTGCGCTTGAGCTTGGTGAGCGCCTCGATCTGGATCTGGCGGATGCGCTCGCGGGTCAGGCCCAGGCGCTGCGCGAGCACGTCCAGCGTCTCGGGCTCCCGGTCGGCCAGCCCATAGCGGCCGGAAAGCACCTCGCGCTCGCGCTCGCTGAGCGCCGCCAGCCCATGCGCCAACAGGTCCTCGATCTCATGGCTCAGGCGCGAGCCCAGCGGATCGGGGGACTGGTCGTCCGCCACGAGATCGACCATGGCCTCGCCGCCCTCGTTGCCGCGGTCGACGGGCACATCGAGCGAGCTGGGCAGCTCGGCGTAGGCCAGCAGCTCGTTGATTTCGGCCACGGGGCGATTGAGCAGATGGGCGATCTCGTCGGCCCTCACCTGCGCCTCCGCGCCCTTCTGGCTGGCCAGCGCCTCCAGCGCACGGCGCGCCTTGAGCACCTGGTTCAGCTCACGCACGATGTGCACCGGCAGGCGCACCAAGCGCGCCTGGTGCATGAGCGCGCGCTCGATGCCCTGGCGGATCCACCAGCTGGCGTAGGTCGAGAAACGGAAGCCGCGCTCGGGCTCGAACTTGCCGATGGCGTGCATCAGGCCGAGGTTGCCTTCCTCGATGAGATCGCTCATCGGGAGGCCGCGGCCGAGGTAGTTCTTGGCGATGCTGACGACGAGCCGCAGGTTGTGCTCGATCATGGCCTGACGGGCCTCGAAGCTGCCTGCACGCGCCTGCATGGCGGTGTCGAATTCCTGCTGCGGGGTTAGCAGCGGGGTACGGCGGATGTCGCGAAGGTAGGCCTGCAGCGCGTTGCCGAGCTCCACCTCGCCCTGGGCCATGAGCTCAGGCGGCCGGACGGCATCCCGGGCCTCGTCCGGGGCGTCTTCCCCCGCGTCACCGTCGGCGTCCTCCTGTGCCTCGTCGGACAGGTCCTCCAAGCCGGGATCGTCAGGCAATGCGCCGGCGCCATTGAGCGGCCGGCGCGGCAGCTCGGGGGCGTGTTCCAGAGAGTTCTCCATGGTCGGCCCCTTGAGCTAGGTGCACTCAGCGCGGCGGCAGCAGCTTGGCGGGATCCAGCGGCCTGCCACCCTTGCGGACTTCGAAGTGAAGCTTGACCTGATCGGCATCGCTAGACCCCATCTCGGCGATTTTCTGACCGCGGTGGACCAGTTGGTCCTCCTTCACGAGCATGGTCTGATTATGCGCATAGACGCTGAGGTAGTCATTCGCGTGCTTCACGATGATGGCGTTGCCATAGCCCCGCAGCGAGGCACCGACGTACATCACGCGGCCGCTGGCCGCGGCGAGCACGGCATCACCGGCCTTGCCACCGAGGTCCACGCCCTTGTTGCGGGTGTCGTCGAAAGCCTGGACCACCGGGCCGGGCACAGGCCAGGCCCACGCCACATCGTCATCACCGGCCTTGGCGACCGCCGCGCTGGCCGCGGGCGCCGTGGACGAGGCCGATGACGCCACCGCGCTGGCCGCCGCTGCACCACTGGCCGGTGCCGAGGCGGCATTGCCTCCCGTCACCGCCGAGGCAGCCGCCACGGGCGTCGAGGCCTTGCCGTCCAGCGGGCGGGTCTCGACCTTCGCGGTGGTCACCGGCTTCGTGCTCACGGCCGCGCTGGCGCCGGGCGGCACCACGCGCAAGACCTGACCCACCTCGATCAGATTGGCGTTGGGTAGATTGTTCCACTTGACCAGGTCGCGCCAGTTCTGGCCGTTGTCCAGGGCGACGCGGATGAGCGTGTCACCTTGCTTGACGGTGTAGTAGCCCGGCTTGCCGGCGTTCTCTGCACCCGGCAGAGGCTTGACCTCGGCGCCGGCGGTGGCGGCCGACGAACTCGGCTGCGCAGGCGCCGAAGCCGCAGGGCGGCTGCCGGCGCTGCGGTCTTCGACGGGCGCCCGGTGGGACGGCGACGCGCAGGCGACCAGCAGGCCCAGGAGACCCACGGCGGCACCGCGGCGCAGCCAGGCTCGGTTCGACATCAACGCTTGTTGTGCCACAGACATGGGGCGGAGTTGGAAAGGCATGTTCGTGCAATCACCCTGAAAGCCCGCACCCGCGGGACGACATCGCAGGGCAACGCCTGCGCCCTACATCACGCCCGATTTTAGGGGCACGAAAAGGACTGCCTCGTGCTGGGTTCGAACAAATCGCTGCCCGCTGGCATCCCGCACATGGTCGATCACCACGAGCACCTGCCCCTTGCCGCCCGGGGCCTGCATGGGCGCGACCAGCCGGCCGCCCGGCGCGAGCTGAGCGAGCCACGCCGGCGGCAGGTCCTCGCCCCCGGCGGCCGCGATGATGGCGTCGTAGGGCGCCGCGGCGGCATCGCCGAGCCGCCCGTCCCCGTGGATCAGCTTGAGTCCCGGCACCTGCAGGCGCGCCAGCGTGTCCACGGCTTTGTCATGCAAGGGCTTGAGGCGCTCGATGCTCACGACCTGGCGCGACAGCCGCGCCAGCACGGCGGCCTGGTAGCCGCAACCCGTGCCGATCTCCAGCACACGACCCAGCTGCCCGCGCTGGCGGGCGCCCTCCCCGGCCAGCAGCAGCGCGATCATCCGACCGACCACCGAAGGCTTGGAGATCGTCTGACCGTGCCCGATGGGCAGGCTCGTGTCCTCGTAGGCCTGGATGGCCAGGGCGCTGTCGACGAATTCGTGACGCGGCACCTCGGCCAGGGCCTGCAGCACACGCTCGTCGACCAGGCCCTCGCGACGCAGCCGCTGCACCATGCGCTGGCGCACACCGGCGGAATCGAGACCGAGGCCCTGCGGCGTCTGCAGGCGGGCCGCATCGGCCGCCGCCATGTGGAGGTGGGCCTGCGGGCGCAGCACCTCGCGCGCCGAGGCGGTCGGCTTGGCCTGCACCTGGTCCAGACCTAGCGGAAAGCGGCGCGGCTTCGGCCCGCCGGCGCTCACGCCTGCCCTCCCGCCGGCCCGCTTGATTGCAGGCCCGGCAGGCGCTGCTGCCAGTGCGGCAGCCGGGCGTGGTCGGTGAGGTCGATCTGCAGCGGCGTGATGGACACCATGCCATTCGCACACGCATGGAAGTCCGTCCCTTCGCCGGCCTCGCGGGCGTCGCCCGCCGGGCCGATCCAGTACATGGACTCACCACGCGGATTGAGCTGATGGATCAGCGGCTCGCTGGCATGACGGCGGCCGAGGCGCGTCAGGCGGCGCGGCAGGCTCACCGCATCCGGGCGGTTGGGCACGTTGACGTTCAGCAGGAAGGGCTCGCCGAGCCCTCCGGCGATCAGCTGCTCAACGAGCGCACGTGCCAGGGCCGCTGCGGCGTCGAGGTGCCCCCAGCCCTTCTCGGCCTGCGAGAAGGCCACCGACGGGATGCCGAAGAGATAGCCCTCCGTCGCGGCCGCCACGGTGCCGGAATACAGGGTGTCGTCGCCCATGTTGGCACCGTTGTTGATGCCGGACAGCACCAGGTCCGGCCGGTAGCCCAGGACGCCGGTGAGCGCGAGGTGCACGCAGTCCGAGGGCGTGCCGTTGACGTACCGGAAGCCGTTGGCGGCCGTGTAGACCGACAAGGGGCGCGACAGCGTCAGCGCGTTGGAAGTGCCCGAGGCGTTCTGCTCGGGGGCGATGACATCGATCTGACCCAGGCCCTCGCAGGCCTTCACCAGCGCTGCCAGGCCGGGGGCCAGGTAGCCGTCATCATTGGCAATGAGAATCCGCATGTCGGCGATTCTATTGAGCGCGGGCCCGGTCCGGCTCGGGGCTGCCACGGGCTTGACTTGCGTCACACGGGTGACGCCGCCCGCCGCCGCTTCGCCCTAGCATGCGACGCCGGTCGGCACGCACGCAGCGGCGCCGCCCACCCCGGCCTGGTGCCGCCCCGCTGAAGAACCCCTCGAAGGAGACATCGATGCATGCCTGGATCAGCCCCGACGCCGCTGGCGTGGACACCCTGCGCTGGGAGCCCCGGCCGCTGCCGGCGCCCGCGGCCGGCGAGGTGCGCGTGCGCATCCATGCCGCCAGCCTGAACTTCCCCGATCTCCTGATCGTGCAGGGCAAGTACCAGATGCGCCCTCCGCTGCCCTTTGTTCCCGGTGCCGAATTCGCTGGCGTCGTCGAGGCCGTGGGCGAAGGCGTGCGGCACCTGCAGCCCGGCTCGCGCGTGGCCGGCTTCACGGGTACCGGCGGCTTTGCCACGCATGCCTGCGTCAGCGCCGCGCTGCTGGCCCCGCTGCCGGACGCCTTCGATCTCGAGGCGGCGGCAGCCTTCATCTGCACCTACGCCACGAGCCAGCACGCCCTGCTGGACCGGGCGCAGCTGCAGGCAGGTGAGACCGTGCTGGTGCTCGGGGCCGCGGGCGGCGTCGGCACGGCGGCGATCCAGCTCGCCAAGGCGGCCGGCGCGACGGTGATCGCAGCGGCCTCGAGCACCGAGAAGAGCCAGCGCTGCCTGGCCATCGGCGCCGACCATGCCATCGACCTGTCGACGCAGGATCTGCGCAACACCCTGAAAGAGTTGACAGGGGGCCGGGGCCCGGACGTCATCTACGACCCGGTCGGCGGCGAGCTCAGCGAGGCGGCCTTCCGCTCCATCGCATGGCGCGGCCGGCACCTCGTGGTGGGCTTCGCACAGGGGCAGATCCCCGCCCTGCCCCTGAACCTGTGTCTGCTCAAAGGCGCCTCGCTCATCGGTGTCTTCTGGGGCGACTTCGCCAAGCGCGAGCCGCAGCGCAACGCCGCGATGCTGGGGGAGCTCGTGCGCCTGCATCTGGCCGGGCGCATTGCGCCTGTGATCGATCAGCGCTTCTCCATGCGCGACCTGCCGGCCGCCTTCGCCCGCCTGCAGTCCCGCCAGGTGACGGGCAAGGTCCTGCTGATCAACGAGGTCTGACGCCGCCCGGCCCTGAGCCGTTCGCGATCGGGCAACACGAGCTTGCAGACTCCCCGCTTTCAGGGGCTTGGTTCGAGGGTCCAGTACGCTAGGATGCAAGCCTGCTGAGCCCCCTGGACCATGGCCGTCAAAGTACTCATCCTCGAAGACAACCCCGTCGCCCGCAGCTTCCTGTGCCGTGTGGTGCGGGAGAGCTTCAGCGACACCATGGAGCTCGTCGAAGCGGGCGACCTGGAAGGCGCCCGCAAGCAGCTGGCCCGCGTTGCCTCGCTGCCGCCGGAGCAGGGCTTCCGCCTCATCCTCGTGGACCTCGAACTGCCGGACGGCAATGGCATGGAGCTGCTGGCGGAGATCGCCGGCAGCCCGGCCATCAAGATCGTCACGACGCTGTATTCGGACGACGACCACCTCTTCCCGGCCCTACAGTGCGGCGCCGACGGCTACCTGCTCAAGGAAGACCGCTTCGAGGTGCTCGTGGAAGAGCTGCAGCGCATCGTGCGCGGCCAGCCTCCCCTGTCACCCGCTATTGCGCGGCGTCTGCTGTCCCATTTCCGTCCCGGCGGCAGCGGGGACAGCGGCCCCATGGGCCTGAACTCCGGTTTCGGCGCACTCACCAGCCCGGGCGGCTTCGCCAACAGCCGCAGTGTCGCCCTGGACCCGGCACCGGAATGGGAACGCCTGACCCCTCGCGAGAACGAGGTCCTGACCTACCTGAGCAAGGGTTTCACGATCAAGGAAATCGCGAACCTGATGGGCATCAAGTGGTTCACCGTGAACGACCACATCAAGTCCATCTACAAAAAGCTGAACGTCTCCAGCCGCGCGGAAGCCGCCGTGCTGGCCAGCAAGCAGGGGCTGGTCTGACGCGTCCACAGCCGGACTTGCCGGCCTGAGCTCTCAAGGCGCCCTCGGGCGCCTTTTGCTTTGGGGCCCGCATCGTCAGCCCGGACTGCATGTAGTCGGGAACACTGACGGGCAACAATGCCCTCCTGCTCTGCCAGCCCTCCGCGGCCATGCATGGCCCTGTATGGCCCCGCATAGCCCTGTACGGCCCTGCATTGCGCTGCATGTCCCTGCGCACCCTGCGGGTCCTGGATAGGCACGGCAGGGACCTGCAAGGTCCTGCAACGGGCGCGTGACGCCGCCGGGTATTCGGAATGGACTCTGCGCCACGAATTCTGTGCGCCCAAAGCAAAACGGCGACAAGACTTGCATCTTGTCGCCGCTTGCTTGAGTCCTCAGCTTGACGCTGCGGACTCTCATCCGGTGGGGTGGCTGATGGGACTCGAACCCACGACAACCAGAATCACAATCTGGGACTCTACCAACTGAGCTACAGCCACCGGTGAAGCCTTAGATTATAAGCAGTATTTCATTCGCTTGGGAAGAGTTTTCTGAAAACTTTTTATTGAGCTTCAGATTCAGTTCCCGGCGGTGGCCGAAGCCGCCGATGCCGCGGGCTTGACCGTGGTCTTGAGCTGCGACTTGAGGGCCTTGTAATAGGCATCCGTCTCCGCGGCGCTCCAGGCCTGGGCGTACTGCTGCGCCGTGCGGACCGGGTCGGCCACCTGCGCATCGCGCGGCAGGATCTGCGTCACCGCAGCGATCACGTAGCTGCCGTTGCCGGCCTCCACACCGACGAAACTCGGCAGCTTACCGGCATCCGCCTGCAGGATGGCATTGAGCACCTTCGGCGGGATCTTGCCGGCCTGGATGCGCGACACCGTCTGTGCGGCCTCGAGCGCATTCACGTCACCCGAGGCCTTGAGTGCGGCCAGCTTCTCGGTGCCGGCCTTCACGGCCAGCACGGCGGCTTGGCGGGCGATCAGCAGCTGCGTGACCTGGGCCTTGACGTCGTCGAGGGCCGGCATGCGCAGCGGCTTGTAGTCGATCACATGGGCGGCGACGAGCTGGCTCGGGCCGAACTCGACCGCCTCGGTGTTGCGCTTGTTCTGGATCGAATCGGTGGAGAACACGGATTCCAGCAGCTTGGCCGAGGCCAGCGCGCCCTGCGCGTCCGCCGCCGGCTTGCGCTGGACGGAGGCCGTGCGGATGCTCAGCTTCAGCTTCTCTGCCACCGGCTTGAGGCTGTCGGACTGCTCATAGACCGTATTGCTGAAGGTCTCGGACAGCTCGGCGTAGCGCTTCTGTGCCAGCGACTTGCGGACTTCGTCCTCGATCTCGGCACGCACCGCCTCGAAGGGCTTGGTGTCGCCGCCGCGGACGGCCGTCAGCTGGATGATGTGGAAGCCGAAATCGCTCTCGACCACCTTGCTGATTTCGTTCGGCTTGAGTGCGTAGGCGGCGTCCTCGAAGGACTTGACCATCGCACCGCGCGGGAAGAAGTCGAGGTCGCCACCACGGGTGGCCGAGCCTTCGTCCTGCGAGTTCTTGCGGGCGACATCGGCAAAGCTGGCCGGCGCCTTCTGGACCTGGGCCAGCAGTTCCTCGGCGCGGGCGCGGGCCTTGGCCTTGTCGGCGTCAGAGGCGCTCTTGTCGGCCTTGATCAGGATATGGCTGGCACGGCGCTCCTCGGCCACCGTGTAGCGGGCGCGGTTCTGCTCGTAGTAGTCGCGCAGTTCCTTGTCGGACACCGACACACCGGCCTTGAGGGCATCGAGGTCCAGCACGACGTACTCGATCTGCGCCACTTCCGGCAGCTGGAACTTGGCGACGTTGGCCGGGTCCTTGAAGTAGGCCTCGACCTCGGCATCCGTCGGCTTGACCTGGGCGGCAAATTCCGCCGGGCTCACCGTCAGCAGGCGCACTTCACGGCGCTGGAAGAAGGCGTCGAAGGCCTGGGCGGACAGCGTGGAGCCGGCGATGGCCGAGCCCGACACACCGCGAAGCACCTGCTCCTGCGCCATGCCTTCGCGCAGGCGGCGCTCGAACATCTGCGGGCTCATGCCCTGCGTCGCCAGCATTGCGGCGTTGAGCGAGCCATCCGGCTGACGGACGGCCGCGAACTGCGGGTCGGTCTGGAAGACATGCTTGACCTGGTCGTCGGACACCAGCCAGTGCTGGCGCTGCACGGCCGCCTGCAGCACGCGCTCGCGCACCAGTGCGTCGAGCGACTGCTGGCGCGCCTCGGGCGAGTCCAGCAGCTTCGGGTCGAGGTTGGGCATCTGCTGGCGCAGGCGTTCGGACTGCTGGCGGTGGGCGTTGTCCCACTCGGCCTGCGTGATCTTCTGGCCGTCGATCTGGGCGACCGCGGCATTGCCCCCGCCCATGAAATTGCTGTAGCCGTTGACACCCAGCGCCACGAAGGACGGCAGGATCAGGACCAGCAGGATCAGCTGGAACAGACGGTTGTGCTTGCGAACGAAATCAAACATTCAAAACCTCGGAAGGGCCGAAGACGGACACCCCGTACTGGCGGATCACAAGGCCTGTCTCAGGCCACATCAATTGCGACAAAGGCGAACCGGAGTTCGCCTTTGCTGCGTGGAATTCTACCCGCACCCTGCCCACGCCTCGGCGACGGGCCCAAGGCCAGTCAGGAGGTGCGGAGGTGGTGGGTGCTAACGGGCTCGAACCGCTGACATCTTCCGTGTAAGGGAAGCGCTCTACCAACTGAGCTAAGCACCCGGAACCGGGATTCAGTTCACCGCGTCCTTGAGCGCCTTGCCGGGACGGAACTTGGGCACCTTGGCCGACTTGATCTTGATCGTGTCGCCGGTGCGGGGGTTGCGTCCACTGCGGGCGGCGCGCTTGGTCACGCTGAAGGTGCCGAAGCCTACCAGAGAAACCGTGCCGTTTTTTTTGAGCGTGGTCTTCACGCCGCCGATGACGGCCTCCAGCGCGCGGGCGGCGGCAGCCTTGGAGATGTCGGCCTGCTTGGCGATGTGCTCGATCAATTCAGACTTGTTCACGAACCTACCCCTCAACAACGTGCCTGGACGCGCAGGCGCTCGGAATGGATGCCCTGACCGCGAGAAGCGAGCGCCGCACCTGCGTCGAGCACCCCTCGGGGAAGCGGATTCTAGACCGAATCACCCCACGCGCCGGCCGGGTAAAAGCCCGGATGTCACCCCCGCCGGCACGCCGGCGGCCGCGCATTCAGCGGGCCTTGGCCCGGATTTCCGGGACGGCCTTCTGCAGGTAGTAGACCATCGACCAGATGGTCAGCACCACGGCGGCCAGGATCAGCCAGGTGCCCCAGGTGCGCGTGGGAATCAGTCCGAAGAGCAGGCCGTCATAGAGCAGGAAGGGGATCGCCACCATCTGCACGGTGGTCTTGAGCTTGCCCACCATGTGGACCGCGACGCTGCGGGAGGCGCCGATCTGCGCCATCCATTCGCGCAGCGCCGAGATCGCGATCTCGCGCCCGATGATGACCAGGGCCACCAGCGCATTCACACGCCCGAGCTCCAGGAGGATCAGCAGCGCCGCACACACGAGGAACTTGTCCGCCACCGGATCCAGGAAGGCGCCAAAGGAGGACGTCTGGTTGAGCTTGCGCGCCAGGTAGCCGTCGAGCCAGTCCGTGAGGGCCACCAGCACGAACAGCGAGGTCGCGAAGAGGTTCTGGTGCCCCGGCGCGATGTCCACGTAGAACACGCCGACGATCAGCGGGATCGCCACGATGCGAGCCCAGGTCAGCAGGGTTGGCAGGGTCAGGAACATGGGCGCATTGTGCCCGACGCGGCCCCCCCTGCCGGGGAGTGCGTTGTTGCCGCGCCGCTGCGCTCATTCATCCAGCGTGCGGGGCTTGAATCGGCGCTGGTCGTTGAACAGGAAGGTCTCGCTGAAGACCCAGGGCCGGGGCAGCCCGGCCACGTTGCCGAAGGGGGCGGCGCGATGCACGGCATCGATGGCCAGCTGCACCGTGTCGAGGGCCTGGCCCGGGCGGCGGAGCACCTTGACGTGGCGCACATGGCCGTCGGCCGTCAGCTCCACTTCAAGCACGGGAATGGCCAGCAGCACGTCCGGCACGGTGCCCATATAGGTGCGATCCGGATTGGCTGCCACCAGGCGCTGTGCCGCCTGGCGTCGCAGCTCCGCGTGGCTGCGCGGGGTCTTGGGCGGCCCGAGCGGCTGGGGCGCTGCGGCGGGGGCCTTGCCCGACGAGGACGGCGCTGCGCCGGACGCGCGCCCCGGCGCGGGCGCACTGGACGTCGACGGCGTGGATGCACCCGGCGAAGTGGCCCCGGACGTGGGCGAGTTGCTGCAGCCCGCGAGCGCCAGCATCAGCACGCAGCCGCCGGACAGGACACAGCGCCAAGGGCGACGCACCAGTGAACTCGGTTCAATGCAGGACACGATAGATCTCCTCAGCCAGCTCGCGCGAGATGCCCTTCACGGTGGCAATGTCCTCGATGCTCGCCGCCGCCACGCCGCGCACGCCGCCGAAGCGCTGCAGCAGCTGCGCCCGTTTCTTCGGCCCGACGCCCGGGACGTCCTCCAGCCGCGATCCGCCCGTGCGGACGGCCGCCCGCTTGGCCCGCATGCCGGTGATGGCGAAGCGGTGAGCCTCGTCGCGAATCTGCGCGACCAGCATCAAGGCCGCCGAGTCGCGCCCCAGGTAGACCTTCTCGCGACCATCAGCAAACACCAGCTCCTCCAGGCCGACCTTGCGGCCTTCGCCCTTCTCGACACCGGCCAGCAGGCCGAGGTCCAGCCCGAGCTCCTCGAACACCTCGCGTGCCATCGAAATCTGCCCCTTGCCGCCGTCGACCAGCACCAGGTCTGGCATGCGGCCCGTGCCCAGCTGAACGGCCTCGGCGAGCTTGGCGTAGCGGCGCGTGAGCACCTGGCGCATCGCGGCGTAGTCGTCGCCGCCCGTGATGCCCTCGATGTTGTAGCGGCGGTATTCGCTGCTGACCATCTGGTGCCCCTGGAAGACGACGCAGGAAGCCTGTGTGGCCTCGCCCGCCGTGTGGCTGATGTCGAAGCATTCCACGCGGAAGGCGGCGAGGTCGGTGACGTTGAGATCCAGCGCCTCGACGAGCGCCCGCGTCCGTGCCTGCTGCGAGCCCTCTTCCGACAACAGCCGCGCGAGCGCCAGCTCGGCCCCCTTGATGCACATCTCCTGCCAGATGCGCCGCTGACCGCGCGGCTGCGCCTGCACGGTGACCTTGCTGCCCGATTGAGCACTGAGCGCTGCCGCGAGCCCGGCATCCACCTCGTCGCTGACCACGATCAGCGAGGGCACCGCCGCGTCGAGGTAGTGTTGCGCCATGAAGGCCTCCAGCACCTGCCGCTCGGGCGTGGGGCGCGCCTCCGCCTGCGCGATCTCGTCGTCCTCGAGGTACAGCTGGGTCCCCTCCTCCACGTGCTTGGGGAAGAAGGCGCGGTCCCCGAGATGCCGGCCGCCGCGGACCATGGCCATGTTGACGCAGGCCCGGCCGCCCTGAACCTTGACGGCCAGCACATCGACATCGCGGTCACGGCCCGTGGCGCTGCTCTCGTCGACGGCCTGCTGCTGCAGCACGCGCGAGAGCGCCGTGATCTGGTTGCGCACCTCGGCGGCCTGCTCGTACTGCAGCGCCTCGGCGTGCGCCATCATCTGCGACTGCAGGCCCTGAAGGACTTCGTCGGTCTCGCCCAGCAGGAATCGCTCGGCATTGCGCACATCGCGCGCATAAGGCTCACCCTGCCCCTCGGGCACGCACGGGCCGGAGCAGCGCCGGATCTGGAACAGCAGGCAAGGCCGGCTGCGGTTGTTGAAGACGCTGTCCTCGCAGGTCCGCAGGCGGAAGACCTTCTGGATCAGCTGGATCGACTCCTTGACCGCCCAGGCGCTCGGATAGGGACCGAAATAGCGATGCCGCCGGTCGACCGCGCCGCGGTAGTAGCTCACCCGCGGGTAGGCATGCGCGCTCAGGCGCAGGTAGGGGTAGCTCTTGTCGTCGCGAAAGAGGATGTTGAAGCGCGGATTGAGCGCCTTGATGAGGTTGTTCTCGAGCAGCAGGGCCTCGGCCTCGGTGCGCACCACCGTGGTCTCGAGCCTCGCAATACGGGCCACCATCAGGCCGATGCGCGTGCCGCCGTGGTTTTTCTGGAAGTAGCTGGAGACCCGCTTCTTCAGGTTCTTGGCCTTGCCGACATACAGCACCTGGTCCTGCGCATCGAAGTAGCGGTAGACACCCGGCAGCCCGGGCAGCGCGGCCACCTCCGCCAGGACGCGCTCACGCACCTTCAGCGCCGCGGCTTCGACTTCAGCCACGCGCTGCGCCTCGGCCTGTTCCACCGCCTCGCGCTCCTCGGCCCAGGCGGAGATCTGGGCCTCGCCCAGGGAAGCGGCCCCGATGTCAGCGCCCGCGTCAGGCAGGTCATGGCCCGCCAGCGCCACGCCCGCCTTCACATCCTCGTCCGCCTCCGGACCCGGCTTCTTCTTGCTCATGGGCGCGATTGTGCCGCCACCGATAATGCCCCGATGACCTCGCGAGACTGGGACGTGTTCTGCCGCGTCATCGACAACTACGGCGATGCCGGCGTCTGCTGGCGCCTGTGCAAGGACCTGGCGGACCGCGGGCATCGCGTGCGACTGTGGATCGACGACGCTGCCCCGCTGCAGTGGATGGGTCCGGCGGGCGCCTTCGAGGCCATCGAGGTGCATGCCTGGGACCGAGCCGACGCCGACTTCGAGGCGCGCCCGGCGAGCGTCGTGGTCGAGGCCTTCGGCTGCGAGCTGCCGGATGCCGTGAAGGCGCGGATGGCGGCGGTGCACCCGACACCGCAGTGGATCAATCTGGAATACCTCAGCGCCGAAGACTATGTGGAGCGCAGCCACGGCCTGCGCTCACCGCAATGGCAGGGGCCGGCAGCCGGCCTCGAGAAGTTCTTCTTCTATCCGGGCTTCACCGCCCGGACGGGCGGCCTCTTGCGCGAGCCCGGGCTGATCGCCAAGCTGGATGCCGCCGCCGCGCCAGCCGCTGCTGCGGCCTGGCTGCAGCGCCAGGGCATCGAACGGCAGGCGGGCGAACGACTGATCAGTCTGTTCTGCTACGAGAACCCCGCACTGCCCGCGCTGCTCGACGGCCTGACGCCGGCGCTGATCCTCGCCTGCCCCGGGCCGGGCAGCCGGATGTTGCGTGGGCTTGAACGCCGCGGCGACCTGCCCCCGGGCGTCCGGGTCCATCACCTCCCCTTCCTCACGCAGGAAGACTTCGATCAACTGCTGTGCACCTGCGACCTGAACCTGGTTCGGGGCGAAGACTCGTTCGTTCGAGCCCAGTGGGCCGGCCGCCCCTTCATCTGGCACATCTACCCGCAGGACGACGGTGCGCACGAGGCCAAGCTGGAGGCCTTCATGGCACTGGCCTTCGCCGACATGCCCGCACCGCAGCGAGCGCAGTGGCAAGCGCTGTGGCGAGCCTGGAATGGCCTCCCATCCCATGGCACAGCGACGGGCGCCCTCACCCTGCCCTCGCTGCAAGCAGCAGAGCCCGCCTTCCGGCACTGGCGCGCCTCGCTGCTGGCGCAGCCCGATCTCGTGACGCAGTTGCAAGGCTTTCTGGCGCACTGACACCACCGCTTTAGGCCCAGGGCGCCACTTGCGGCTAGAATAGGGAGCTTTGCCGCGTCGACCCCTGCCTTCAGCTCTGTCTTTTTGGCTTTGTCTTTAGTCCCGGGTGCGCGAGCTGCGATGCAGCGCCAGGCCTTTCGTGGCCGCAGCGACCGCATCGCCCCGAGTCAACGCTCCCCATCAAGACATCAGCAAGACATCACCATGAAACTCGCACAGGAAATCCGCGCCGGCAACGTGATCATGCAGGGCAAGGACCCGATGGTCGTTCTGAAGACCGAATACAGCCGTGGTGGCCGCGGCGCCGCCACCGTGCGCATGAAGATGAAGAACCTGCTGAATGGCGCAGGTGCCGAAGTCGTCTTCAAGGCCGACGACAAGATGGACCAGATCATTCTGGACAAGAAGGAATGCACCTACACGTACTTCGCTGACCCGATGTACGTGTTCATGGACACCGAGTACAACCAGTTCGAGGTGGAAGCCGAGAACATGGGCGACTCCCTGAACTACCTCGACGACAACATGGCCGTCGAAGTGGTGTTCTATGACGGCAAGGCCATCTCCGTCGAACTGCCGACCACCGTCGTGCGCGAAATCGAGACCGAGCCCGCCGTCAAGGGCGACACCTCCGGCAAGGTCATGAAGCCCGCCCGCGTCAAGGGCACCGGCTTCGAGATCCCCGTGCCCCTGTTCGTGGAAAACGGCGACAAGATCGAAATCGACACCCGCACCAACGAATACCGCAAGCGCGTCTAAGCGCCGGCTTGCCGCACACGACAAAGGCGCCTTCGGGCGCCTTTTCTTTTGCCCGGCGTGTCGCCCGGTCCTGACCTGCCCCACGCCCCTCGGGCCCGCCAGTTCTTCTGCGCCGCCCGACACCGGCCAGCAGGGGCAAAAAAAATCCCCGCCGAGGCGGGGATTCTGTTCAAGCGTCAGCCCGAAGGCCGAGGGCCTGATTACTTCTTGGCGCGGGTGCCGACCACTTCGATTTCCACGCGGCGGTTCTTGGCGCGGCCTTCGGTGGTCTTGTTGTCGGCCACGGGCTGCTTCTCGCCCTTGCCTTCGGTGTAGACGCGGTTCTTTTCGATGCCCTTGCCGACCAGATAGGCCTTCACGGCTTCAGCGCGGCGCACCGACAGCTTCTGGTTGTACTCGTCGGAACCGACGCTGTCGGTGTGACCGACGGCGACGATGACTTCCAGGTTGATGCCGGAGGTCTTGGACACCAGGTCGTCCAGCTTGGCCTTGCCTTCGGGCTTCAGGACCGACTTGTCGAAGTCGAACAGCGCGTCAGCGGCGAAGGTGACCTTCTCGCTTTGCACGACCGGGGGCACCACCGGTGCGGGCGGGGTGGCCGGCGCGACAGCGGGTGCGGGAGCGGCGGGCTTCGGCTCTTCAGCCTTCTTGACTTCCGGCTTCAGCGCGCCATCGCAATCCTTGGCGGCGGTGGCAGGCGTCCAGAAGTTGTTGCGCCAGCAGTATTCGTTGCTGCCGTTCTTCCACACGGTGCCGTCGGTCGAGCGCCAGTTGTCAACGTTCTGGGCGAAGGCGCCAGACGACAGGACAGCAGCCACTGCGAAGAGCGACGCCACACGGTTCAATTTCTTCATGTTTATCCTCTCAAGGAAAGACGCAGTTGCCCTGCGAAATGTCCGGAACTTTGAAATGCCAAGCAGATTCCGCTGGGCTATTGCCAAGGGTTTCCACTAGGGACTCAGCAATTGTGCCATAGCGTCCAGGGCCTCTCGCATTCTGCTGCCTACCTGCCGAAAGCCATGGATCCATGTTGTGCGAGAGCGACATGCCAGCCGACATAGAATCAGCGCTTCCCGTCCGACCCAGATTCGGCGCCGGCTTGCTCCGTGCGCCGCAACGCGCATGACTCAGTTCGCCAAGGAAACCCTGCCCATCAGCCTCGAAGAGGAGATGCGTCGTTCATACCTCGACTACGCCATGAGCGTGATCGTGGGGCGCGCCCTCCCCGATGCCCGGGATGGCTTGAAGCCCGTGCACCGGCGTGTGCTGTTCGCGATGAACGAGATGGGCAACACCTACAACGCCAAGTACCGCAAGAGTGCGCAGGCCGTGGGTGAGACGATGGGTAAGTACCACCCGCACGGCGACTCCGCCATTTACGACACGATCGTGCGGATGGCGCAGCCTTTCAGCCTGCGGCATATGCTGATCGACGGCCAGGGCAACTTCGGCTCCATCGACGGCGACAACGCCGCGGCGATGCGATACACCGAAATCCGCCTGGACAAGATCGCGCACGAAATGCTGGCGGATATCGACAAGGAAACTGTCGATTTCGGCCCGAACTACGACGGCAGCCATAAAGAGCCGCTGGTACTGCCGACCCGCCTGCCGAATCTGCTGGTGAATGGTTCCGCAGGTATTGCGGTGGGCATGGCGACGAATATCCCGCCGCACAACCTGAACGAGGTCGTCGATGCCTGCCTGCATGCGCTGAAGAATCCGGACTGCTCGATTGACGAGCTGATGGAGATCATTCCCGCCCCGGACTTCCCGACCGCCGGCATCATCTACGGCCTGTCCGGCGTGCGCGACGGCTACCGCACCGGCCGCGGCCGCGTCGTGATGCGTGCCAAGGTCCACTTCGAGGACATCGACAAGGGCAACCGCCAGGCGATCATCGTTGACGAGATCCCCTACCAGGTCAACAAGAAGTCCCTGCTGGAGCGCATCGCCGAGCTGGTCCACGAGAAGAAGATCGAGGGCATCAGCCACATCCAGGACGAGTCGGACAAGTCCGGCATGCGCGTGGTGATCGAGCTCAAGCGCGGCGAAGTGCCCGAGGTGGTGCTGAACAACCTGTACAAGCAGACGCAGCTGCAGGACACCTTCGGCATCAACATGGTGGCCCTGATCGACGGCCAGCCCAAGCTGTGCAACCTGAAAGACCTGGTGACGGTCTTCCTGGAGCACCGCCGCGAAGTGGTGACCCGCCGCACGGTGTTCGAGCTGCGCAAGGCCCGCGAGCGCGGCCACGTGCTGGAAGGCCTGGCCGTCGCGCTGGCCAACATCGACGAGTTCATCGAGACCATCAAGACCTCGCCGACGCCGCCCGTCGCCAAGGCCGCGCTGATGGCCAAGAGCTGGGATTCCTCGCTGGTGCGCGAGATGCTGGCCCGCGCCGAGAACGAGACCACCGGCGGCCGCAATGCCTACCGCCCCGAAGGTCTGCCCGCGCAGTACGGCATGCAGGCCGACGGCCTCTACCGTCTCTCGGACGACCAGGCCAGCGAGATCCTGCAAATGCGTCTGCAGCGGCTGACCGGCCTCGAGCAGGACAAGATCGTCGGCGAGTACAAGGACGTGATGGCCCAGATCGCCGACCTGCTGGACATCCTGGCCACGCCCTCGCGCGTGACCACCATCATCAGCGAGGAGCTGATCCAGCTGCGCCAGGAGTTCGGCCAGACCAAGCTGGGCGCCCGCCGCAGCGTGATCGAGCGCAACGCGCAGGAGCTGGGCACCGAGGACCTGATCACCCCGACCGACATGGTCGTGACGCTCTCTCACACCGGCTACATCAAGAGCCAGGCCCTGAGCGAGTACCGCGCCCAGCGCCGCGGCGGCCGCGGCAAGCAGGCCGCCGCCACGAAGGACGACGACTGGATCGACCAGCTCTTCATCGCCAACACGCACGACTGGATCCTGTGCTTCTCCAACCGCGGCCGCGTGTACTGGCTGAAGGTCTGGGAAGTGCCGCAAGGCTCGCGCAACTCGCGCGGCAAGCCCATCGTCAACATGTTCCCGCTGCAGCAGGACGAGAAGATCACCGTCGTGCTGCCGCTGACCGGCGAGTTCCGCACATTCCCGGAAGATCACTTCATCTTCATGGCCACGGCCCTGGGCACGGTCAAGAAGACCTCGCTGAAGGACTTCAGCAACCCGCGCAAGGCCGGCATCATCGCCGTGGACCTCGATGACGGCGACTTCCTCATCGGCGCGGCGCTGACCGACGGCAAGCACGACGTCATGCTGTTCAGCGATGGCGGCAAGGCCGTGCGCTTCGACGAGGACGACGTCCGTCCGATGGGCCGCCAGGCCCGTGGCGTGCGCGGCATGATGCTCGAGCCCGAACAGCGCCTGATCGCGATGCTCGTCGCCGAGGACGAAAGCCAGAGCGTGCTGACGGCCACGGAAAACGGCTACGGCAAGCGCACCTCGATCATCGAGTACACCCGCCATGGCCGCGGCACCAAGGGCATGATCGCCATCCAGCAGAGCGAGCGCAACGGCCGCGTGGTCGCCGCCACGCTGGTGCGACCGGAAGACGAGATCATGCTGATCACCGACAAGGGCGTGCTCGTGCGCACCCGCGTCGCCGAGATCCGCGAACTGGGCCGCGCGACGCAGGGCGTCACGCTGATCGCCCTGGACGACGGCGCCAAGCTGTCGGGCCTGCAGCGCATTGTCGAGAACGATGCCAACGAGGCCAGCAATGAACCCGGCAGCGATGCCGCAGACGACGGCAGCGCGGACGCAGCCGGCGACCAGGACTCCACCAAGGAATGAACGTGAAGGCACCCCGCATGAATGCAATCAAGCTGCTCGCAGCCGTCGCTACCCTGGCCTGCGCGAGCGTCGCGATCGCCCAGGGGCCGGCCCCTACCCCCAGCTCGCCCGCCAAGAAGGAGCTGATCGCCAAGCTTCTGCAGCACCAGCAGCAGGGCGTGGACATGCTGGCCCGCAACATGCTGCAGGCCCCCGTCGCTCAGCTGATGCAAGGCGCCGGCGGCATGCTCAAGCAGATGCCCGCCGACAAGCGTGAGGCGGCCGCCAAGGCCATCGAAGCCGACGTCAAGAAGTTCATCGACGAGAACGCCCCCTTCCTGCGCGACAAGGCCACCAAGCTGGCCCCGAGCACCGTGGGCGCCATCCTCGACGAGAAGTTCACCGAGGACGAACTCAAGCAGGTCGTCGCCTGGATGGACTCGCCCGTGAGCAAGAAGTTCGCCCAGCTGGGCCCCGACATGCAGAAGGCCTTGGGCGACAAGCTGCTGGCCGACAACGGTGCCCTGCTGGACACCCGCTTCAATGCCCTGCAGCAGAGCGTGGCCAAGCACCTGGGCGTCGCCACGCCCGGCGCCGCCAGCAGCCCCGCGGCGAACAAGAACTCGCCCAAGAAGTAATCCCGCGCACCGCACCACGCCCCGCCTTCATGCCATGACCCGACGCCCGTTCAATTTCTCCGCCGGACCCGCTGCCCTGCCCGAAGAGGTGCTGCAGCAAGTCGCCAGCGAGATGCTGGACTGGCACGGCTCGGGCATGAGCGTGATGGAGATGAGCCACCGCGGCAAGGAGTTCATCGCCATCTGTGAACAGGCCGAAGCCGACCTGCGCGAGTTGCTGGCCGTGCCGAGCCACTTCCGCATCCTCTTCATGCAGGGCGGCGGCCTGGCCGAGAACGCCATCGTGCCGCTGAACCTGTCGCGCGGCGGTCAGGTGGACTTCGTGGTGACGGGCTCGTGGTCCCGCAAGAGCGCCCAGGAGGCCCGCCGATACGCCGATGTGCACATCGCGGCGGACGCCGCCCAGAGTGGCGCGGGCGGCATTCCTTCGCCCGCCAGCTGGCGGCTGCGCCCGGGTACGTCCTACGTGCACCTGTGCAGCAACGAGACCATCGACGGCCTCGAGTTCCACGCCCTGCCCGACCTCCAGGCCCTGGGCTGCGACGCGCCGCTGGTCATCGACTTTTCCTCGCATGTGCTGTCGCGCCCGGTCGACTGGTCCCGCGTGGGGCTGGCCTTCGGCGGCGCACAGAAGAACATCGGCCCGGCCGGCCTGACGCTGGTCATCGTCCGCGAGGACCTGCTCGGGCACGCGCTGCCCATCTGCCCGTCCGCTTTCGACTACAAGACGGTGGCCGAGGCGCAGTCCATGTACAACACGCCCCCGACGTTCTCCATCTACGTCGCCGGCCTCGTGTTCCAGTGGCTCAAGCGCTTCGAGTACCGCGGCAAGCAGGGCCTGGCCGCAATCGAGCAGCGCAACCTCGACAAGGCCACGCTGCTCTACGACGCGCTGGACCGCAGCGCGCTTTTCGAGAACCGTGTCGCGCGCGAATGCCGATCGCGCATGAACGTGCCCTTCTACCTGCGGGGCACGCACGACACCCCCCCACTCAACCAAGCCTTCCTGGATGAAGCCCGGGACAGGCAGCTGCTGCAACTCAAAGGCCACAAGTCGGTGGGCGGCATGCGGGCGTCCATCTACAACGCGATGAGCCTCGACGGCGTGCAAGCCCTCGTGGACTTCCTGAAGGATTTCGAGACCCGTCATGGCTGAGGACAAGCCCCCCGCCCCCGTTGCCAATCCGGCGCTGCTCGCCCTGCGCGACCAGATCGATGCGCTGGACAACCAGCTGCTGCGCCTGCTGAACGAGCGCGCCCACGTCGCCGAGCAGGTCGGCGAAGTCAAGCGCCGCGAGGGCACCCCCTTCTTCCGACCCGACCGCGTCGCGCAGGTCATCCACAAGATCCAGGCCGCCAACCAGGGCCCGCTGAAGAACGAGCACGTCGCGGCGATCTGGCGCGAGATCATGTCGGCCTGCCTGGCGCTGGAGTCGCCGCAGCGCGTGGCCGTGCTCGGCCCGATGGGCACCTTCTGCGAGCAGGCTGCCATCGAGTACTTCGGCGGCGCCGCGGACCTCATCTACTGCAGCAGCTTCGACGAGGTCTTCCATGCGACGGCCAGCGGCAGCGCGCAGTACGGCGTCGTCGGGGTCGAGAACATGACCGAGGGCGTGGTCACGCGCTCGCTGGACCTCTTCCTGCACACGCCCACGCACGTGGTCGGCGAGGTCAGCCTGCTGATCCGTCACAACCTGCTGCGCAAGAACGACAGCCTGAACGGCATCAAGGTCGTGCTGGCGCACCCGCAGGCCCTGGCCCAGTGCCAGAACTGGATCAGCAAGCACCTGCCCGATGCCGAGCGTCGCGCGGTCTCCAGCAATGCCGAGGGCGCCCGCCTGGCCGCCGAGAACCCCGAGTTCTGCGCCATCGCCAGCGAGCGCGCGGCGACGCTGTTCGGCCTGCACATCGTGGCGCACGCCATCCAGGACGAGGCCTACAACCGCACGCGCTTCGCCGTGATCACGCTGCCGCAGACCATGGCCACGCCGCCCGCCACCGGACGGGACTGCACGAGCCTGGTCGTCTCCGTCACCAACAAGCCAGGCGCCATGCATGACATGCTGGTGCCGCTGAAGAAGCACGGCGTGTCGATGACGCGCCTCGAGTCCCGCCCGGCCCGGACCGGCCAGTGGGAGTACTACTTCTACATCGACCTCGACGGGCACCCGAGCGAACCGAACGTTGCCGCTGCCCTGGAAGAGCTGCGTGCCCTGTGCGCGTTCTACAAGGTCATCGGCGCCTACCCACGCAAGGGTTGAGCCAAGCAAAGGACACAATGTTCAATCAACTGGGTGTGATCGGCTGTGGATTGATGGGGGGCTCGTTCGCGCTCGCCCTGAAGAAGGCGGGCCTGGTCAAGCGGGTCGTCGGCTACAGCAAGTCCCCCTCGACGACCGAGACCGCCAAGCGTCTCGGCGTCATCGACATCGCCGCCGAGTCCGCCCTGCTGGCGGTCGCCAGTTCCGACATCGTGCTGCTGGCCGTGCCCGTGGCCGCCACCGAGGCCACCTTCCGCGCCGTCAAGCATCTGGTCGATCCGAAGGTCCTGATCATGGACGTCGGCTCCACCAAGTGCGACGTCGTCGATGCCGCCCAGCGCGTGCTGGGCAAGCAGGTGAGCGCCTTCGTGCCTTGCCACCCCATCGCCGGCAAGGAGCAGTCCGGCGTGCAGGCGGCGGACGCCACGCTGTACCAGGGCCGCCAGGTCATCCTCACGCCCCTGCCCCAGACCGATGCCACACTGATCCAGAAGGCCACCGACGTCTGGTCGGCCCTGGGCTGCCAGGTCCTCAAGATGACGCCGCAGAACCATGACGCCGCCTTCGCCGCTGTCAGCCATCTGCCGCATCTGCTGGCCTACGCCTACTTCAGCACCATTGCCAACCAAGCCGCCGGGCGCGATTACCTCAGCCTGGCGGGACCGGGATTCCGCGACTTCACCCGCATCGCGGCCAGTGACCCGGCCATCTGGCGCGACATCCTGCTCGCCAACAAGCAGGAAGTGCTGGCCCAGTCCCAGCGCTTCCGGGACATGCTCGCCCGCTTCGAGCAGCTCCTTCAGCAGGACAACGCCCAGGCGCTGGAAGCCTTGCTGCAGCAGGCCTCCGACGGCCGCTCGCAGTGGCAGATGGGCCAGCTGCCGGGCGCCCGCCCACGCTGAGCCTCCGGGCGCCGGCCCCGCGCGCTGACTACGTTTCGCACCGCCACCGGCCACGCCCGCCATTCCCGCCCCGCCCGCTTTCGCCGTTTCGCCATGTACAAGATCCCCTTCCTCGACCTGCCGCCGCTGCGGGCCGCCGCCGGCACCGTGCGCCTGCCGGGCTCCAAGAGCATTTCCAACCGCGTCCTGCTGCTGGCCGGCCTGGCCGAGGGCGAGACCCTCATCCATGACCTCCTCGCCTCCGACGACACCGCCGTGATGCTGGAGGCCCTGCGTCAGCTGGGCTGCGAGGTGCAACAGGACGGCGCGGTGCTGCGCGTGCGTGGCATCGGCGCCCAGCTGAACGACAGCGTGCGCGCGGCCGGCCTCAAGCTCTTCCTCGGCAACGCCGGCACGGCGATGCGCCCGCTGGCCGCCGCGCTGGCGCTGCTGGCGGCCACGCAAGGCGCCACCTTCGAGCTCAGCGGCGTGCCGCGCATGCACGAGCGCCCCATCGGCGACCTCGTGGACGCCCTGCGCGAGCTGGGCTGCGACATCACCTGCCTCGGCCAGGAAGGCTTCCCTCCGCTGCGCCTGGGCGGTCCTGCGCCGCTGAAGCTGAACGCCCCGGTGCGGGTGCGGGGCGACGTCTCCAGCCAGTTCCTCACCGCGCTGCTGCTGGCGCTGCCGCTGGTGTCCACCGAGGACGTCGTGATCGAGGTGGTCGGCGAACTGATCTCCAAGCCCTACATCCACATCACGCTGGAGCTGCTCAAGCGCTTCGGCATCGAGGTCCGCCGCGACGGCTGGGAGCGCTTCACCATCCCCGCCGGCAGCCGCTATCGCTCGCCCGGCGAGGTGCACGTCGAGGGCGACGCCTCATCGGCCTCCTACTTCGTGGCGCTCGGCGCGCTGGCCAGCATCGAGGCTCCTGTGCGCATCGAGGGTGTGGGGACCGCCTCGCTGCAGGGTGATGTCCGCTTCGTGGAAGCCGCCGCGCTCATGGGGGCCACAGTCAGCCAGGGGCCGAACTGGGTGGAGGTGCGCCGCGGCGCCTGGCCGCTCAAGGCCCTGGACCTCGACTGCAACCACATCCCCGACGCCGCCATGACGCTGGCCGTGATGGCGCTCTATGCCGACGGCCCCAGCACGCTGCGCAATATCGCGAGCTGGCGCGTGAAGGAGACCGACCGCATCGCCGCCATGGCCACCGAGCTGCAGAAGCTGGGCGCCACCGTCGAGGAAGGCCCGGACTGGCTGCGCGTGCACCCGCTGCGCGAGTGGAAGCCCGCCAGCATCCACACCTATGACGACCACCGCGTCGCCATGTGCTTCTCGCTGGCCGCCCTGAATCCGCTGGTGACGGAGCACCCGGTGCGCGTGCGCATCGAGGACCCCGCCTGCGTGGCCAAGACCTTCCCGGACTACTTCGAAACACTGTTCGAGGTGGTGCGAGCCCGCCGCGCCGACATTCCGGTGATCACCATCGACGGCCCCACCGCCTCCGGCAAGGGCACGCTGGCCGACGAAGTCGCCCATGCCCTGGGCTACATCGTCCTGGACTCCGGCGCCCTGTACCGCACGGCCGGCCTCGCCGCCTTCCATGCCGGGGTGAGCCTGGACGACGGCCCGGCCGTCGCGCAGATCGCCGCCACGCTGGACCTGCATTTCCGCAAGGGCCGGGCCATTTTGCAGGGCGAGGACATCACCGACCTGCTGCGTGAGGAAGCCACCGGCCTGATGGCGTCCCAGGTGGCCGCCCACCCGGAAGTGCGCCAGGCGCTGCACCAGCTCCAGCTCGACTTCCGCCGCCTGCCCGGCCTCGTGGCCGACGGCCGCGACATGGGCACCGCCGTCTTCCCGGATGCGCCGCTGAAGGTATTCCTCACGGCGAGCGCCCAGACGCGCGCCGAGCGGCGCTATAAGCAATTGATTGACAAGGGAATTTCCGCTAATATGGAAAGCTTGCGTTCGGACCTTGAGGCCCGGGACGCCCGCGACAAGGGTCGCGCAGCGTCACCACTCAAGCCCGCGCAGGATGCGCAGCTGCTGGACAACTCCGGCCAGACCATCGAGGAATCGAAGGCGCTGGTGCTGGAATGGTGGCAGTCGCGACAGCCCTTCTGAGACGGCCCATCGGGCTGGCAAGGCAGGGCCGGATCGGGTCCCCCGGCGATGACAGTTCGCGAACGGGCCCAAGAGATGGCGTGCGCAAGCGCGCCGTCGCATGAGCGGGCGCACCTGCCCTCCGGACGACAGTCCACCGGGTGCGTCCTGTCTGCAACCTAACCCGCAAGGCAACTTGCACTCACCGTCGACGCGTCTTCAGAGTTCTTCCTACGCTGTGCGCGCCGATTCAGGAATCAACATGTCCCAAACCCAAACCGCCACCGGCGGCGAATCGTTCGCCGCTCTCTTCGAAGAATCGCTGCAACGCGCTGACATGCGCTCGGGCGAAGTCATCTCGGCCGAAGTCGTCCGTGTTGACTACAACTTCGTGGTGGTGAACGCCGGCCTCAAGTCTGAAGCCTACGTGCCCATCGAAGAGTTCAAGAACGATCAGGGCGAACTCGAAGTCAACGTCGGCGACTTCGTCTCCGTGGCCATCGACGCCATCGAGAATGGCTACGGCGACACCATCCTGTCGCGCGACAAGGCCAAGCGTCTGGCTTCCTGGCTGAGCCTGGAAACCGCACTGGAGTCCGGCGACTTCGTGACCGGCACCGTCTCCGGCAAGGTCAAGGGCGGCCTGACCGTCCTGGTCAACGGCATCCGCGCCTTCCTGCCCGGTTCGCTGCTGGACACCCGCCCGGTGAAGGACATGAGCCCGTTCGAGGGCAAGACCATGGAATTCAAGGTCATCAAGCTGGACCGCAAGCGCAACAACGTTGTGCTGTCGCGTCGCGCTGTGGTGGAAGCCTCCATGGGTGAAGAGCGCGCCAAGCTGCTGGAAACGCTGTCGGAAGGCGCGATCGTCCAGGGCGTGGTCAAGAACATCACCGAGTACGGTGCGTTCGTGGACCTGGGCGGCATCGACGGCCTGCTGCACATCACCGACATGGCATGGCGCCGTGTCCGCCACCCGAGCGAAGTCGTTCAGGTCGGCCAGGAACTGACCGCCAAGGTCCTGAAGTTCGACGCCGAGAAGAACCGCGTCTCGCTGGGCCTGAAGCAGCTGGGCGACGATCCGTGGTTCGGCGTGTCGCGCCGCTACCCGGCCAACACCCGCCTGTTCGGCAAGGTCACCAACATCGCTGACTACGGCGCCTTCGTCGAGATCGAGCCGGGCATCGAAGGCCTGGTGCACGTCTCCGAAATGGACTGGACCAACAAGAACGTGGCACCTTCCAAGATCGTCTCCCTGGGCGACGAAGTGGAAGTCATGGTCCTGGAAATCGACGAAGACAAGCGTCGCATCTCCCTGGGCATGAAGCAGTGCAAGGCCAATCCGTGGGAAGAGTTCGCTGAGAACGTCAAGCGCGGCGACAAGGTCAAGGGCCCCGTCAAGAGCATCACCGACTTCGGCGTGTTCGTGGGCCTGGCACAAGGCATCGATGGCCTGGTGCACCTGTCCGACCTGTCGTGGAACGAGCCGGGTGAAACCGCTGTCCGCAACTACAAGAAGGGCCAGGAAGTCGAAGCCGTGGTCCTGGCTGTGGACGTCGAGCGCGAGCGCATCTCCCTGGGCATCAAGCAGCTGGACGCTGACCCGTTCACCAGCTACACCTCGATCAACGATCGCGGCATGACCGTGACCGGCAAGGTGAAGACCGTCGACGCCCGTGGCGCCGAGATCGAGCTGGCTGAAGACGTGCTGGGCTACCTGCGCGCTTCGGAAATCTCCCGCGACCGCGTGGAAGACGCCCGCAACGTGCTGAAGGAAGGCGACGAAGTGACGACCCTGATCGTCAACATCGACCGCAAGACCCGCAACATCCAGCTGTCCATCAAGGCCAAGGACAGCGCCGACCAGCAAGAAGCCATGCAGCGTCTGTCGGCTTCGTCCGAGCGTGAGAACGCCGGCACGACCAGCCTGGGCGCCCTGCTGCGTGCCAAGCTGGACAACCAGAACAGCTAATCCCTGTTCCGCGAAGGCCCGGGCTCTGGTAGCCTGGGCCCGAGCTGCCAACGCAGGCTCGCCACTCTCACGGGGGCGAGCCTGTTTTTCTCCCCCGACTGGAATTCCCTCGTCATGACCCGTTCCGATCTCGTCGCGCACCTGGCAGACCGTTTTGGCCAGCTCACGCAGCGTGACACCGAATTCGCCGTCAAGACGATGCTGGATGCCATGTCCGACGCCTTGGCCCGTGGCCATCGCATCGAGATTCGTGGCTTCGGCAGTTTCTCCATCAACCGCCGTCCGCCCCGCATGGGTCGCAACCCGCGCAGCGGCGAGCAGGTCCTGATTCCCGAAAAGCTGGTGCCGCACTTCAAGCCGGGCAAGGCCCTGCGCGAAGCCGTCGACGCCCAGCTGCCCGTCGAGGACGCCGCCGCCTGAGTCGCGCGCGCCATCGGGCCCGCAAGCCGGGCCGCCTGACCGACCGGAACGAGATGCGGACACCACAGTCCCGCCCTCGTCTCCTCACTGTTTGTGAACCGCGCCGCCGCCAAGGCTGACGCTCCCGCCCTCGCCCCTTAGAATCCGCCACGATGCGATTCATCGTCCGGCTCTTCTGGGCCTTCATCTTCTTCGCCCTGTTTTCCTTCGCGCTGAACAACAGCCAGGAGGTCGCCGTGCATTGGTTCTTCGGCCATGCCTGGCACTCGCCCCTGGTGATCGTGGTGCTGCTGAGCTTCGGCCTCGGCTGCGCCTTCGGCGTGCTGGCCATGGTACCGGCCTGGTGGCGCCACCGCCGCGCAGCCACCCGCCAGATCGAGGCCCAGCAGAGCACCCTGGCAACACCTGACCCCCTGGCCACGCCGGGCGTGCACGATGGGCTTTGAACTCAGCGCCCTCCTCGTCGCCCTGCCCCTGGTCTTTGCGCTGGGCTGGCTGGCCTCCAAGCTGGACTCCCGGCAGTGGAAACGCGAGCAGCGTGACGCACCCAAGGCCTATTTCAAAGGCCTGAACCTGCTGCTCAACGAACAGCAGGACAAGGCCATCGACGCCTTCATCGAGGCCGTCCAGGCCGACCCCGACACCTCCGAGCTGCACTTCGCGCTGGGCAACCTCTTCCGCCGCCGCGGCGAGTACGAGCGGGCCGTGCGCGTGCACCAGCACCTGCTGCAGCGAGGTGACCTGCCCCAGGCCGAGCGGGACCGCGCGCAGCACGCCCTCGCCCAGGACTTCTACAAGGCCGGCCTCTTCGATCGCGCCGAGGAAGCCTTCGCGGCCCTGCGCGGCACGCGCTTCGAGAGCGAGGCCGAGCTCGCCCTGCTGTCGCTCTATGAACGCTCTCGCGAATGGCGCAAGGCCGCGGACGTCGCCCGGCATCTGGAGCAGGGCGGCACCGGCTCCTTCGCCTCGCGCATCGCGCATTACCTCTGCGAGCAGGCCCTCGAGGCCCAGGCACGCAACCAGGACGCCGAAGCGCACGCGCTGCTGGCCGAGGCCCGCCAGGTGGCGCCGCAGTCCGCCCGTGCTCACGTCCTGGCCGGCCAGCTCCTGAGCCGGCGCGAGCAGCACGAGCAGGCCATGGCCGCCTATGCCGAGTTGCTGGCCGTGAACCCCGAGTCCTTCAACCTCGTCGCCCGCGACTACGCACAGGCCGCCGTCCAGACCGGCCGCCAGGCGGAAGCCCTGGGCGCGCTGCAGGCCCAGTACCAGCGACATCCCAGCATGCACCTGCTGCTGGCCCTGGCGCTGCTGGAACCCGAGGGCGAGGCCCAGCGCCGCCGCCTGCGCCATCACCTGCAGGCCGAGCCCGCACTCTCGGCCGCCCGAGCCCTGCTGGCGCAGTCGCAGTTCCGCCTGAACGAGGACGAAGCCCCGCTCGTGGCCGGTGCCCTCGACAAGGCCGTCCGCCCCCTGCAGCGCTACCGCTGTGCCGCCTGCGGCTTCGAAGCCCAGCACTATTTCTGGCAGTGCCCCGGTTGCCTCAACTGGGACACCTACCCGCCTCGCCACGTCGAGGAACTCTGATGATCCCTTCCCAAGCAGCGAGCGATCGCGTCATCCTGTGCATGAAGTGGGGGACCAAGTACGGTCCCGAGTATGTGAACCGCCTCTACGGCATGGTGGCCCGCCACCTGCGCGGTCCCTTCCGCTTCGTGTGCCTCACCGACCGCAGCGAAGGCATCCGCCCGGAAGTGCAGTGCCTGCCCATCCCCGAGCTCAAGCTGCCGGCCGGCATCCCCGAGCGCGGCTGGACCAAGCTCACCACCTTCGAGGCCGATCTCCACGGCCTGCAGGGCACGGCGCTGTTCCTGGACCTCGACGTCGTGATCGTCGACGACATCACGCCCTTCTTCGAGGTGCCGGGCGAGTTCCTCATCATCCATGACTGGAAGCGCCCCTGGCGCATCACCGGCAACTCCTCGGTCTACCGCTTCCAGCTCGGCGCCCACGCCGATGTGCTGGCCAAGTTCCGCCGCGAGCACGAGGCCATCCGCGCCAAGTTCCGCAACGAGCAGGCCTACCTCTCCGACGAGGTTCACCAGCAGGGCAAGCTGAAGTACTGGGACACTGCCTGGTGCGCCAGCTACAAGTACCACTGCATCCCGACCTGGCCCAGCAACTACTGGAAGCCGCCGCACATTCCAGCGGGCGCGCGCATCCTCATCTTCCACGGCGTGATGAATCCGCCGGACGCCCTGGCGGGCCGCAGCAACGGCAACTGGCGCAAGGCCAAGCCCGCAGCCTGGATCGCCGACCACTGGCACGAATGACGCTCTCCAACGGGCTGCTGCTTCTGCCCCTGGGCCTGCTGGCGCTCGTGCTGCTGGCCCTGGCCTGGGAGCTGATGCGCCTGCTCCGGGCTCAGGCCCCCGCACAGGTCCGCAGCCAGCTCGTGGGCAGTGCCGCGCCGCTGAGCGGGACACTCATTGACGGACCGTCCGGTGCCGCCGCCGGGAGTCCCTCCGCCGCGGCCCCGACCATCCCCCGGATCATCTGGAGCTACTGGAACAGCGAAACGCTGCCGCCCCTGATCCAGGCTTGCGCCGACAACTGGCGCGCGCAGGCGCCGGACCACGAGCTGCGCTTCCTGACCCCCGAGACGCTGGGCGCCTGGCTGCCCGCTGGCACGGACGCCGCCCTGCTGGCGCGACTGCCGGCGTTCCGCCAGGCCGACTGGCTGCGCCTGCAACTGCTGCAGGCGCATGGCGGGATCTGGATCGATGCGTCCACGGTGCTGACCGGCTCGCTAGACTGGGTTCATGAGCAGCAGGCGCGCAGCCGCGCCGAGTTCGTCGGCTTCTACATCGACCGACTGAGCCGCCGCACGGACCAACCCATGGTCGAGAACTGGTTCCTGGCCGCAGTGCCGGGCAGCCGCTTCATCGCCGACCTCAATGCCGAGTTCGTGCGCGCCCTCGAGATGGGCGAGGCCCGCTACCTGCAGTCCCTGCGCGAGGCCGGCCGCTTCGAGCGCGTGATCCAGGCCATCGACCCCAGCCTGCACGAGTACCTGATCATGCACGTGGCGGCCTCGTCACTGCTGGACGCCGGCGCCGACCGCTACCGCCTGCATCTGCAGCGCGCCGAGGACAGCGCCTTTGCCCTGCAGCAGGCCCTGGCCTGGAAGAAGCGGCATCTGTATGTCCGGCTGGCGCTGATGCGCGAGCCCCGGCGCGTGCCGGCCCTCGTCAAGTTGCGCGGCAATGACCGGCGCACGCTGGAGTCCCAGCTGCGCAAGCGTCCGCTGCGCCCGGGCAGTCTGCTGGCCCGCTACCTCCCCACCCTTCCCCGACAGCTGAGCTGACCCCGCGATGAGCGCTACCCCCGCCCCCTGGCTGAGCCTGCTGGTGCCGGTCTACAACGTAGAAGCCTGGCTGGGAGCCTGCCTGCAGTCCATCTTCAGTCAGGACCTCGACGGTGTGGAAGTCGTGGCGGTCGACGACTGCGCCACCGACGGCTCGCCCGCGATGCTGAAGGCCTGGGCCGAGCGCCATCCCGACCGCCTGCGCGTCATCCGCCATGTGCAGAACAGCGGCATCAGTGCCGCGCGCAACACGCTCGTGGACCGCAGTTGCGGCCGCTACCTCTGGTTCCTCGACGCGGACGATGTGCTGATGCCGGGAGCCGTAGCCTCGCTGAAGGCCCAGCTGGGCCGCCTCGCCGAGGCGCCCGATCTGGTGCTCTGCGACTTCGCCTACCTGCGCGAGCGTCCGCGCCTCAAGCACCGCCTGCGAGGCGAGCAGCATGTGCGCAGTTTCGCCGGGCCGTCGGGAACCCTCCAGACCGACCAGGGGCTGCTGCTGCAGGGGCTGCTGGAACTCGGCTATCTGCATTGCTGGAGCCGCATCTCGGCGCGGACGCTGTGGACGCCCGAGCTGCGCTTTCCGGTGGGCCGCTACTACGAGGACATGGCCGTGGTGCCGGTGCTGGCGCTGCGAGTCCGTCGCTTCCTGCACGTGCCCGAGGTCTGGATCGGCTATCGCCAGCGCCCCGGCTCGATCCTTGCCACCGGCAACACCCGCAAGTATGAGCAGATGATGCAGGCCCTGGCCGAGCTCGGCTCGCACTGGCGGGATGCCGCGCAAAGGGACAGGCGCGTGGCCTTTGCCGCGGCGCACTTCGCGGCGCGCAGCTTCATCGGCGCCTGCCGGCACGTCGCGAGGGCGGGGGAGGCGGACCGTCTGCCGGGCTTCCTCACGGTGCTGCGGCAGGCGTCGCCGCTGAGCCCGCAGCAACTGCTCCGGGCCTACCTGATGCGGGGTTGGTGGTGGCGCGGCCTGCGCCTGCGTCACTGGCTCCGGCGCTGCGACAGCACCTCGTCACGCTGAGGGCTCACGCCGTCGGGCGTTGGCACGCCACCTGGGGCCTGCAGCGCCCGATCAGATCGACGCCAGCAGCGCCTGGTAACGCAAGCGCATCAGGTCCAGGCCATGGGCTTGCACGGCCTGAGCGCGGGCGGCCTGCGACAGCTGGGTGCCGAGGCCCGCTTCGCTGAACACGCGCTCCAGCGCCAGGGCCAGCGAGGCCGGATCCGACTCCGGCACCAGCAGGCCGGTACGGCCGTGCTCGATCACGCCCTCCACGCCCGGCACGTCCGAGGCAATGCACGCGCAGCCGGCGGCCATGGCCTCGACCAGCGCGAGCGGCATGCCCTCCCAGTGCGTGGACAGCACGAAGACGGCCGAGTTCATCAGGAGCTTGGGCATTTCCGAGTGGTGGCCCAGGAACTGCACCTGCTTCTCCAGGCCCAGGCGATGGACCTCGTCCTCGCACTCCTTGCGGTAGCCGTCCTTGCCGGCGCCGGCCAGCAGCAGCGGCAGCTTGAGGCCGCGCTGGTTGAGGATGGCCACGGCCCGGATCAGCGTCTTCTGGTCCTTCTGGCGCGCGAATCGGGCCGACATCACGATGCAGGCCTGGCGCTCGGCAAAGCCGCGGATCCGGGACTCGGGGAACTTGGAGAGGTCGATGCCATTGGGAATGGCGTAGCTGCGCTCTTCCGGGAAGCCCAGCTCGACAAGGCGGCGACGCACGCCCTCGGAGACCCCGATGAAGCGCGCGGTGTGCTTGGCGAGCCAGCGCGACTGCATGAGCCGCCAGCGGTTGTAGCGCTCGCGGGTGTTGTGCTCCACGTGCACCAGCGTCGGAACGCCCGCGAGCCACCCGGCCAGCCGACCCCAGATGTGGTCGCTGAAGCCATGGGCGACCAGGACGTCCGGTTTCATCTGCTTGCAAAGCCGGTACAGCGCCCAGACCGTGGCCGTGTGCGACCACCCCGGCACCACGTGGACGTCGATCCCGCGGTCCTGCAGATCGAGCAGACGCTTGTCGTCGGTGTTGCGTTTTCGACGCAGGACCAGCACCGCGCGCATGCCGCTGTTGGGCGCCCGGGCGGCGTTGCACAGGTCCACGGCGACCTGCGTCGCCCCCGAGAATCCCCCGGTGACGAAGTGCATGACCACCTGCTCCTGGAGAGGCAGGGAGCGGGTGAAGGGCTTGGACGAGGAGGAAGAAACATCCGACATGCGAACAGTATAGGCAGGGCCGTCAAGCCAAAGCGATTGGTATTCGCAGCGACAATGCAAGCACATGCAAGCAAGCCCGCCTTCCGCTCCCCATCCCCAGCCCCTGGACAGCCTGCCCCTGACGGCCAGCGTCTCGACGCCGGGCCTGCGCCAGACCGCGCGGCGGCTCCTGCCCTTCTTCTGGCCCCAGCGATGGGGTCTGGCCCTGACGATGCTCGCCTATCTGGGCGCCGCCGCCACGGAACCCCTCATCCCCGCACTGATCCAGCGCGTTTTCGGGGAAGGATTCCGGGCGGATGCCTTTGCCGTCTGGTGGGTACCGGTGGTGCTGATCGGCCTGTTCATCCTGCGCGGCGTGTTCAGCTTCCTCGGCCAGTATCTGCTGAACTGGACGAGCTCCCGCACCGTCATGCGCCTGCGCCTGAGCCTCGTGGACGCACTGCTGCAGGCCGACGCCTCGGTCTACACGAGCCTGCAGGCCGGCGTGGCCGTGTCCAAGGCGGTGAACGACCCGCAGCAGATCATGGACCGCCTCTCCACCAGCGTGATCACGCTGCTCCGCGATGGCTTGCCGGCGCTGGCGATGCTCGGCTACCTCTTCTACCTGAACTGGCAGCTGACCCTGCTGTCGATGGTCACCACGCCGGTGATGGGTTTTGTCGTGAGCCGCGTCAGCAAGCGCGTGCGGGCCATGGGCAGCGCCGCCTACGACGCCCAGCTGAGCCTGGTGGCCAAGGTGGAGGACATCAGCCGTGCCTGGCGCGTGGTCCGTAGCTTCGACGCTGCCGACCACGAGCGCCAGCGCTTCGAGCAGCTGGCCCGCGAGGCCCAGCGCGCCTCGCTCAAGACCGCTGCCGCCAATGCCTCGGCCCAGCCGCTGTCGCAGTTCGTGGCCAGCATCGGCCTGTCGGTGATCGTGAGCCTCGCGCTGCTGCAGGCCCGGGGCGCCCACACGGGCGTGGGCGAGTTCAGCGCCTTCATCACCGCCCTGCTGCTGCTGACCTCCCGCCTGCGCCACCTCACCGAGGTGAGCCAGCCCATCATCAACGGCCTCGTCGTGGCCCAGGGCTGCCTGCAGCTGCTGGACACCCCGCGCGAGCAGGACAGCGGCAGCGCCGAATTCAAGGACTGCCGGGGCGCGCTGGAGCTGCAGGCCGTCACGCTGCGCTATCCCAATGCCGAGCGGCCCGCACTGGACCAGCTGGACCTGGACATCCCCGCGGGCCAGACCATCGCCCTCGTGGGCTCTTCCGGGGCGGGCAAGAGCTCGGTGATCCAGCTGCTGCTGGGCTTCGCACGGCCGCAGGAGGGGCGCATCCTGCTGGACGGCGCGGACATCGCCGAGCACACACGCGCCAGCCTGCGCCGGCAGTTCGCCGTCGTCTCGCAGGACATCGTGCTCTTCGACGGCAGCATCGCGGACAACATCGCCTACGCCCAGGCCCGCGACGACACCCGCCTGGAGCAGGTGCTGCGCGCCGCTCACCTGTGGGACTTCGTCTGCCAGCAGCCGCAGGGGCTGGACTGCCCCATTGGCGCCAATGGCAGCCTGCTCTCGGGTGGCCAGCGCCAGCGCCTGGCCATCGCCCGGGCGCTGTACAAGGAGGCGCCGATCTGGGTCTTCGACGAGGCCACTTCGGCGCTCGACACCGAAAGCGAGCGCGCCGTGCAGCAGGCCCTCGAGCAGTGGCAGGGCCGCAAGACGCTCATCGTCATCGCCCACCGCCTCTCGACCATCCGGCATGCGGACTGCATCCACGTGATGAGCCAGGGCCGCGTCGTCGAGAGCGGCACGCATGACGATCTACTGGCCCGGGATGGCCTCTATGCCGGCATGGTGCGCGCCCAGCACTGAGCAGCCCCCTCGCACGCGACGCCGGCTGCTGCGCTCGCTTGCCGCGCTGGCGCTGCTGCCGCTCGGGGTCGCTCATGGGCAAGACCTGACCCCGCCAACGCTGGAGCTGAACCGGGCCAGCCGTGCCGAGCTGGAATCCCTGCCCGGCCTCGGCCCCGCGATGGCCTCACAGCTGCTCGCCAGGCGCGAGGACGCCCCCTACGCTGACTGGCAAGACCTGGCACGGCGGGTGCGCGGGATGGGCCCCAAGCTGCGCGAGAAGCTATCGGCGGCCGGGCTCCGCGTGAACGGGCAGGCCGTCGAGCCGGCGGGCAGCGCCCTCACACCGGCGTCGGCGCCTCGGTCCTGACGTCGCGCGCCACCTCGGCTGCCTGGCCGCTACTGCGGCGCAAGCGTGCCGGATCGCTGCGCTGCCCCTGTGCGGGCCAGCCGAAGAAGCGCAGCACATCGCCCCGCCGCGCCAGGGTGTCGGCCATGCCCAGGTTGATCAGGTCCATGGTGAAGGACGGCTCGAAGAGCAGATAGCTCGTCAGCGCCGAGCCTGTCGCGCCCTTGCCCTCGCCCGCCACGCCGACGCTGCGCAGCATCGCGCGGATGGGCGCCGGCAGGCTGCCCTGGTGCTCCGCGGCCAGATCGTCCAGGCGCCGGCTGGGGGCGATCACCAGGACGTCGATGGGCCGCAGCGGCGTGCCCTCGCGCGCGGCGGGCGGCAGCAGGGCCAGGGTCTTGTTGATGCGCTGCAGGCGCTCCACGTCCACCGCCAGCGCGTCCAGGAAGATGTTGGACAGCGCATGCCCCGCGATCTGCGCCATGGACGGATGCCCCTCCACCAGCGTCACGCGCCGCCCGGGCGGCTCGTGCATGCGTCCGGCGCCGATCACGAGCACGCGGTCCGCGCCCAGGTGAACGGCGGGGGAGACCGGCGCGCTCTGGCGCATGGAGCCGTCCCCGAACCACTCCAGCTGGCCGTCGAGCTCCAGCTGCTGCGCCGGAAAGATGAAGGGAATGGCCGAGGACGCCAGCAGGTGCTCGATGCCGAGCCGGGCCCGCACGGCGATGCGCTGCGAGCGCAGCCAGGGCTCGTAGGGCCGGTGCGTCTGGTAGAAGGTGACGTGCTGGCCGGAGGTGTAGCTGGAGCCGCTGATGGCGAGCGCGTCCAGATGCTCGCTGTCCAGCATGGCGTCGAGGCGGTCGAAGTTGATCCAGCGATGCAGCAGGTGCGAGAGCGGGTCGTTGTCGAGCAGGCTGCGGGGCTTGGAGCGGCGCCAGCGGGCCAGGGCCCAGCCGAGGCTCATCATGGTCATCCAGCGTGCGCCGGTGCGGATCACGCCCAGCGAGTCGGCCGCATAGACCTGCTCCACGTGGATGTGGCGCCAGATGTGGACCAGGCCGTCGACGGCCGCATCGAACTCATCTGCCTGGCAGGCCAGCGTGGCCGCGTTGATGGCACCGGCGGAGGTGCCGGCGATCACGGGAAACGGATTGGGCCCCTGCACGCCCGCATCGCGCCGCAGCTGGGCGATGGCCGCCAGCACCCCGACCTGGTAGGCCGCGCGCGCGCCGCCTCCCGTGAGGATGAGGCCGGTGCGGGGCACGGCGTGGGGTGAATGGGCAGTGGCGCTCAAGAAGAACCTCCGCACAGCGAGCCGGCGCCAGGCGGCGGGCCCCTGTGGCACTGATCATCGCAGCAAGCGCCGCTGGCGATCCAGCGAAAGGTGTCGCGAAGTCCCCTAAATCTGGGGAAGCGGCCGCGGCAGCCGCCATGATCGGGGCTGCCGGGTCCGCCGGGTCCGCCGGGTCCGCCGGGTTCATTGGGCACTTGGCCTCGCCATCGCGCCCTGATCCTCACTCGTAGCTGATCTGCGCCGGCTCGCCCTTGGGCCCGGCGAACTTCGCCAAGGCTTCGTCACAGGGCCAGAACTTGCCGGCATCGCCCAGCTCCAGCTCCGCGACGGCGCCCTCGCGCTTGAGGCTCAGGCGCAGGCCCAGGCCCTGCGTGAGGGTGCCCTGCTCGGTCTGGATCACCTTCGGGGGCCAGGTCTTGACCACCTCCTGCACGGGCGGCACGGTGCCGTTCACCGCCAGGCGAAGGAACTTGCCGAAGCGCGCACGGGCGCCGGCCAGGTCCCAGACCGCCTGGACGTTCATGCGCAGGCCGCCGGAGAAGCGGTCGTTCTGCACCTTGCCGGAGACGATGAGCAGCTCGTCCTCGGCCAGCAGGCCCTTGGCGCTGTTGATCAGCTCCTCGTTGGCGACGGCCTCGATGGCATCGGTCTTGTCGTCCAGCTTGAAGATGGCCACCTTGCCGCGGTTGCCGTTGACGATGCGCATGTCCGAGAGGATGCCCGCCACCACCACGGGCTCGCGGCTGTCCTGCAGGTCGGCGATGCGCCGGCGCACCATGCGGCGCACTTCCTCGCCGGACTGGTCGAAGAGGTGGCCGGAGAGGTAGAAGCCGATGGCGGTCTTCTCGAGGCTCAGCTTCTCCTTGATGCTCCAGTCGGGTGCGTTCACGAGCTCCGGCTCCGCGGTCGAGGAGCCGTGGGTGTCGTCGAAATCGAAGAGGCCGCCCTGGTCGGCATTGGCCGCCAGGTTGTCGGCGTAGGTATAGCCCAGGACCACGCTGGCCAGCAGGCGCGCGCGGTCCGGCTCGATGAGGTCGAAGGCACCGGCCTTGATCAGGGCCTCCACCACGCGCTTGTTGACGGCCTTTCGGTCCACCCGGGCGCAGAAGTCGAAGAAGCTCTTGAAGGCCCCGCCTTCCTTGCGGGCGCGCAGGATGGCCTCGATGGCGCCCTGGCCCGTGCCCTTGACGGCGCCCAGGCCGTAGTTGACGAGCTTGTCGCTGATCGGCTCGAAGCGGTAGACACCCCGGTTCACGCAGGGCGGCTGGAACTCGATGCCGAAGAGCTTGGCATCCTCCAGCAGGACCTTGAGCTTGTCCGTGTCGTCCATTTCGATCGTCATGTTCGCGGCGTAGAACTCGGCCGTGAAATGCGTCTTGAGCCAGGCGGTGTGGTACGACAGCAGGGCATAGGCCGCCGCGTGCGACTTGTTGAAGCCGTAGCCCGCGAACTTCTCCATCAAGTCGAAGACTTCGTCGGCCTTGGGCTGGTCGATGCCCTTCTCCGCGGCGCCCTTGCGGAACAGGTCGCGGTGCATGGCCATCTCTTCGGCCTTCTTCTTGCCCATCGCCCGGCGCAGCATGTCGGCGCCGCCGAGGCTGTAGCCGCCCAGCACCTGGGCCGCCTGCATCACCTGCTCCTGGTAGACGAAGACGCCGTAGGTCTCCTCCAGCACCTGGCCCAACAGCGGGTGCGGGTACTCGATGACTTCCTTGCCGTGCTTGCGGGCCACGAAGGACGGGATCAGGTCCATGGGGCCCGGGCGGTAGAGCGACACCAGCGCGATCAGGTCCTCGAAGCGCGAGGGGCGTGCGTCCTTCAGCAGGCGCTGCATGCCCGGAGATTCGAACTGGAACACGCTCTCCGAGAGGCCATCGCCGAAGAGCTTGAAGGTCTTGCGGTCGTCCAGCGGCACCTTGGCGAAGTCGAAGTCCTGCCGGTCCGCATGGCGGGCCACGATGAAGTTCTTGGCCAGCTCGAGGATGGTCAGCGTCGCGAGGCCCAGGAAGTCGAACTTCACCAGGCCGATGGCCTCGACGTCGTCCTTGTCGTACATGCTCACCGCGCTCGTGGAGCCCGGCTGCTGGTACATGGGGCAGAAGTCGGTGATCTTCCCCGGCGCGATCAGCACGCCCCCGGCGTGCATGCCGATGTTGCGGACCATGCCCTCGACGCGCGCCGCCAGCTTCAGCAGCTCGGCCACTTCCTCTTCCTGCTGCTCGCGCTCCTCGATCTCCGGCGCCTCGTGGCGCGCGTAGATGACCTTGGACTTCTCGGGATCGAAGTCCGGCGGCAGTTTGGCCAGCGTCACGGTCTTGCCGGGCGGCGCCGGAATGAGCTTGGCGATGGAGTCCACATGCCCGAAGCCCATCCCCAGCACGCGGCCGATGTCGCGCAGCGCGGCCTTGGCCGCCATCGTGCCGAAGGTGGCGATCTGGCTCACTGCGGGGCGGCCGTACTTGTCCTTGACGTAGTCGATGACGCGGTCGCGGTTGCCCTGGCAAAAGTCGATGTCGAAGTCGGGCATGGAGACCCGCTCGGGATTCAGGAAACGCTCGAACAGCAGGTTGTAGCGCAGCGGGTCGAGGTCGGTGATCAGCAGCACATAGGCGACCAGCGAGCCGGCACCCGATCCCCGGCCCGGGCCCACCGGGCAGCCGTTCTGCTTGGCCCAGCGGATGAAGTCACCCACGATCAGGAAGTAACCCGGGAAGCCCATCTTGATGATGGTGGCCAGCTCGAATTCCAGGCGCTCCACGTAGCGCGGCCGCTCGGCCTCGCGCCGGGCTTCGTCCGGGAAGAGCTGCTGCAGGCGGAACTCCAGACCCTCGAAGCTCAGCTCCCGGAAGTAGCGGTCCATGGGCATGGGCTGACCGTCTTCCAGGATGGGCGTCGGGAAGTTCGGCAGCTGCGGCTTGCCCAGCACCAGCGACAGGCTGCAGCGGCGGGCAATCTCGACGGTGTTGGCCAGTGCCGAAGGGATGTCGGCGAAGAGCGCCTCCATGTCCGCCTGCGAGCGGAAGTACTGGCCCGGCAGGAAGCGCTTGACCCGCTTGGGGTTGGCCAGCGTCTCGCCATCGGCGATGCAGACGCGAGCCTCGTGGGCGTCGAAGTCTTCCTCGGTCAGGAATTGCACCGGGTGCGTGGCCACAACCGGCAGCCCCAGCTCGGCCGCCAGCGGCACCGTGGCGGCGACCACGGCCTCCTGGCCCGGCAGGCCGGCGCGCTGCAACTCGAGGTAGAAGCGGTTCGGGTAGATGGCGGACAGCCGGGTCGCCCAGTCACGCGCCCGCGCCTGGTCGCCCACGAGCAGCGCCTGCCCGATGGCCCCCATCTGCGCACCCGAGATGCAGATCAGCCCCTCGTTGAGCTCCTGCATCCACTCCGGCTTGAGGCAGGCCTGCGTGCGCTGCACGCCCTGGATCCAGGCCCGGGACAGCAGCTCCGAGAGATTCAGGTAGCCCTGCTTGTTCTGCACCAGCAGCAGCAGGCGGTGCGGCGGCTTGTCCGACACCTCGGCCTCGACCCAGCAGTCCGCGCCGAGGATGGGCTTGACGCCCTTCTTGCGGCAGGCGTTGTAGTGCTTGACGCCGCCGAACATGTTGGCGAGGTCGGTGATCGCAAGGGCCACCTGGCCGTCCTTGGCGGCGGCAGCGGCGGCATCGTCGATCAGCAGGGTGCCGTCGACGACGGAGAACTCGGTGTGGGTGCGCAGGTGAACAAAGGCCATCGGCGGATTGTAGAGAGGCCCCGCCCCTCTTTCGCCCGACCGGGCGTGCCGGTCGCGAGGCCGAAGGCTACTGACAAATCCTGTCATTGCACCTGCCTAGCATGGCCTCAGCGCCTCAGGACGGGGCGCCTCAATCCACCCACTTCGCCGGGAGACCTCCATGAACCTCAGCCCCAGCCTCCAGATCCTCTTCGTCGACCAGCCGGCCCGCAGCGCGGCCTTCTACCGCGAGCACGTCGGCGCCCGCGTGCTGGAGGAGTCCCCCACCTTCGCGATGCTGGCGCTGGGGGACAGCGCCCGCATGGGTCTGTGGTCGCGCCACACCGCCGAGCCCGCGCCCACGAGCGCCGGCGGCGGCACGGAGCTGGCCTTCGCCCAGCCGGACCGCGGCACCGTGGACCAGCTCCACGCCCGCTGGACGGCGGCCGGCATCCCGATGGCGCAGGCCCCCGTCGCGCTGGACTTCGGCTACACCTTCGTCGCCACGGACCCGGACGGCCACCGCCTGCGCGTGTTCCATCCCGAGGGCGACTGAGCGCCCCTCCCCCCTGCCGGGCGTCCAGCGCCCTCGGGGCACGGCCTCTCAGGGATGACGCGATGCGGGCGCGGTGCCGGCTGCCGTATGCTTCGCGACCATCCCCGCTGACGCCGAGAGTCCCCATGCCCCGCTTCAAGTCCACCCCGCTGATCACCCTTCCCGCGCTGACCCTGGCCGTGAGCGCAGCGTTCGGCCTGAGTGCGCCGCTGGCGGCCTGGGCCCAGGCCGCGGCGGCGCCGGCCGGCGCAACGGCGTCTCAGCCCGCACCGGCGGCACCGGCGGCCAAGCCCGCCGGCCCCGCGGCGGGCAAGAAGCCGTCGAGCGCCGACATCCTGGCGGCCTCCAAGGCCGAGGACTGGCGCACGGTGAATCCCGAGCAGGCCATCCAGATGGAGCTGCCCGGCGGCAAGGTGCTCATCGAACTGGCCACCGCCTTCGCACCGGCGCACGCCGCCAACATCGTCAAGCTGACCCGTGCCGGCTACTTCGACGGCCTGGCCGTCATCCGCTCCCAGGAAAACTACGTGAGCCAGTGGGGTGACGCCGAGGAGGAGGAGGCCAAGGCCCGCAAGAAGCCGGACGACCTCGCCAAGGCGCCCGCCGAGTTCGACCGCCCGCTCAAGGGGCTGAAGTTCACGGCCCTGCCCGAGCGCGACACCTGGGCCGCGCGGGTTGGTTTCGTGGACGGCTGGCCCGTGGCCATCGACCCGAAGAAGGGGCGCGCGTGGCTGACGCATTGCAACAGCATCGTGGGTGCGGCCCGCGGCAATGAGCCCGACTCCAGCGACGGCAGCGGCCTCTACGCCATCATCGGCCACGCGCCGCGGGCGCTGGACCTCAACATCACCACCGTCGGCCGCGTGCTGCAGGGCATGGACAAGCTCTCCAGCCTGCCTCGCGGCACCGGCGCCCTGGGCTTCTACGAGAAGGCAGAGGAACGCACGCCGATCACCCGCGTGCGCGTGCTGGCCGACATTCCAGAAGCGGAGCGCCCGCGCCTGCAGGTGCTACGCACCGACACCGCCACCTGGCAGGCCTGGCTCAACAGCCGCCGTTTCCGGGGCGGCGGCTGGTTTGTGCATGAGCCGGCCAAGGTGGAGCTCTGCGGCGCGCTGCCGCCGGTGCGCACGGCGCCGTGAGGACCAGGCCGGCGCCCGCCATGCACTGACGCCCCCGCGGCCCGCCCCTAGAATCCGCCGCCATGTCGTCCCCCGCGCCCATCCTCAACATCTCCTGCTATCTGTTCGTCGCCCTGCCCGATGCGGCCGAGTTGCGCGAGCGCCTGTATGCGGAAGCCCTTGCGCGCGAGCTCAAGGGCACGGTGCTGCTGGCCGAGGAAGGCATCAACCTCTTCCTGGCGGGCACGCCGGAGGCCGTGCGCGGCTGGGTGGAGGTGCTGAAGGCCGATGCGCGCTTCGAGGCGCTGGCCCCCAAGGAAAGCTGGAGCGCCGCCGTTCCCTTCCGCAAGCTGCTGGTGAAGGTGAAGCCCGAGATCATCCGCATGAACATGCCCGCGATCCGGCCCGACCAGCTGCCGCGCGCCCCCGCCCTGCCCGCCGCCACGCTGCGCCGCTGGCTGGACCAGGGCCACGACGACGACGGCCGCCCCGTCGTCACGCTGGACACCCGCAATGCCTTCGAGGTGGACTACGGCACCTTCGACGGCGCCATCGACTGGCGCATCGGCAAGTTCACCGACTTCCCCGCCGCCCTCGCCGCCCACAAGAGCGAGCTGATGGGCAAGACCGTGGTGAGCTTCTGCACCGGCGGCATCCGCTGCGAGAAGGCGGCCATCGTGCTGCAGCAGCAGGGGCTGGACGGGCCGGTCTACCAGCTGGAAGGCGGCATCCTCAAGTACTTCGAGGAGACGGACGGCGCCCACTACCACGGCAGCTGCTTCGTTTTCGACCAGCGCGAGGCCCTGGATGCCGGGCTGGCGCCCTCCTCGGAAATCAAGCCGGCAGGCAAGGCCTGACCCCGTGAAGACCCTGGGCGCCTGGCTGCTGCGTGGAGCGGGTCTCCTGATCCTGCTGCTGGCACTGGGCGCCGCGGCCTTCAAGGCGCCCGAGCGGCCGCTGGAGTCGCTGGTGGCCCGCTGGGCCCCGCCGCCATCCGACTTCATCGAGCTGCCTTGGCAGGGCCGCCGGCAGCTCGTCCATCTGCGTGACGAAGGCCCGCGCGGGCCGCTGCCACCCCTGCTGCTGCTGCACGGCACGTCCTCGAGCCTGCACACCTGGGAGCCCTGGGTGAAGGCACTGAGCCAGGAGCGGCGCGTCATCACCCTCGACCTGCCGGGCTTCGGGCTGACCGGCCCGAGCGTCGGGGGCGACTACCACGACGCGGCCTACCTCGACTTCCTCCACGCGCTGCTCACGCACCTGCAGCTGGGGCCCGTGGTCCTCGGTGGCAATTCGCTGGGCGGGCAGATCGCCTGGGAGTACGCCGCGCACCACCCGGAGCGCGTCCAGGCCCTCGTGCTGGTGGATGCCGCCGGGCTGGCCTTCCAGTCGGAGTCCGTGCCGCTGGGCTTCCGCCTGGCGCGCCTGCCGGGCTTTCGGGCCGTCGCGACGCAGCTGCTGCCGCGCCAGATGATCGAGCGCAGCGTGCGCAATGTGTATGGCGACCCCGCCCGCGTGAGCGAGGCCCTCGTCGACCGCTATTTCGAGCTGACCTTGCGCGAGGGCAACCGTGCGGCCCTGGTGCAACGATTCGAGCAACTGGAGCCCGGGCGTTATGCGAACATGCTGGCCCAGATCCGGCAGCCGACGCTCATCCTCTGGGGCGGGCGCGACCGCCTGATCCCGCTGGCTTATGGCCAGCAGCTGAAACAAAGACTTGCAAACAGCCGGCTGGTGGTCTTTGATACCCTGGGGCACGTGCCGCAGGAGGAGGACCCGCAGCAGACCCTGGCACCGGTGCAGGACTTCCTGCACTCGCTCAAACCCTGATGCGGCCGCCGTCGGCCGGCATGCAAGATCGTGTCTTTCCAACCAGTCTCGCAAGACGAGCAGGAGTCCCCATGAAGAAACGCCATCTGATCGCCCTGGCCGCCGTGGCCACCCTGGGTTTCAGCGCCCTGACCGCCTCGGCCCAGGCCCCCGATTGGAAGAAGATCCGCATCGGTGTGGAAGGCGCCTACCCCCCCTTCTCGGAAGTCGGGGCTGACGGCAAGCTCAAGGGCTTCGAGATCGACCTGGCCATGGCCCTGTGCGCCGAGATGAAGGCCGAATGCACCCTCGTGCAGCAGGACTTCGACGGCCTGATCCCCGCCCTGCAGGCCAAGAAGATCGACGCCATCATCGCGTCCATGTCCATCACGGACGACCGCAAGAAGGCCATCGGCTTCTCGAACCCCTACTACAACACCCCGGCCCGCTTCGCCGCCAAGGCCGACGCCAAGTTCGACTTCAGCCCCGCCGGCCTGAAGGGCAAGAAGATCGGCGTGCAGCGCGCCACCATCCACGAGAAGTTCGTGGCCGAGACCTTCAAGCAGAGCAACATCGTGCGCTACGCCACCCAGGACCAGGCCTTCCTGGACCTGAAGTCCGGCCGGATCGACCTGACCATCGCCGACCTCGTGGCCGTCGACCAGGGCTTCCTGAAGACCCCGGCCGGCAAGGGCTTCGCCTTCGCTGGCCCGAGCTATGACGACGTGAAGTACTTCGGCGTCGGCTCCGGCGTGGGCATGCGCAAGGCCGACGAAAAGGTGCTGGCCAAGAAGTTCAACGACGCCATCGCCGCCGTGAAGGCCAATGGCACCTTCAAGAAGCTGAACGACAAGTACTTCGAGTACGACATCTCGGCCAAGTAAGCCCGCCGGGCAGGCCTGGCCGGGCTCGCCGGACGGGCCGCGGCCCCGGGGTCCGGTTGCGCAGATAATGCGCCCGGACCTCGATTGCAAGGAGGCGCCCGCCGGCACCCGGGGGCGCCTTGGTTTTTCTATCTGCCGCCTCTCCCGCGATGTTCCTGCACGGATTCCTGCCCAGCCTGCTCCAGGGCTCGGTGATCACGCTCAGCGTGGCGCTCGCCTCCATGGCCCTGGCCATGGTGCTCGGGCTGCTCGGGGCCATGGCCAAGCTGTCCCGGTGGCGCTGGGCCAAGGGCCTGGCCTATGTCTACACCACGCTGATCCGCGGCGTGCCCGACCTGGTGCTGATGCTGCTGATCTTCTTCGGCGGCCAGGTGGCGGTGAACCACATCGCCCAGTCGATGGGGCACGAGGACTACATCGACATCGACCCCTACATCGCAGGCGTGCTCACCATCGGCTTCATCTTCGGCGCCTATCTCACGGAAGCCTTCCGCGGCGCCTTCCTGGCCGTGCCGCCGGGGCAGCGCGAGGCGGGCCTGGCCTACGGCATGTCGCCCTCGCAGATCGCCTGGCGCATCACCTTCCCACAGATGTTCCGGCATGTACTGCCGGGGCTCTCCAACAACTGGCTGGTGCTGATCAAGAGCACCGCCATCGTCTCCGTGATCGGCCTGCATGACCTGATGACCCGCGGCTCGCAGGCCGCCGGCACCACGCGCGAGCCCTTCGTCTTCTATGCCGCGGTGGCCGTGATCTACCTCGCCTTCACCTCGCTCTCCGAGCTGCTGTTCAACTGGCTGCAGAAGCGCCTGTCGATCGGCGTGCGCCAGAGCCACTTCTGAGCGGAGGCCGCCCATGAACTTCGACGCCATTCAAGAGAACTGGCCCCACTACCTCGAGGGCGCCTGGATCACGCTGCAGCTGCTGGCCATCTCGCTCGCGCTGGGCCTGAGCCTCGCCATCCCGCTGGCCGTACTGCGCGTGAGCCGCCGCAAGTGGATCTCCGGGCCGATCTGGTTCTACACCTACGTCTTCCGCGGCACGCCCATGCTGGTGCAGCTCTTCCTCATCTACTACGGCCTCGGCCAGTTCGAGTGGATGCAGCAGAGCTGGGCCTGGGAGTACTTCAGCTCGGCCTGGTTCTGCGCCTGCCTGAGCTTCGTGCTGAACACCTGCGCCTACACGGTGGAGATCATCGCGGGCTCCATCCGCGCCCTGCCGCACGGCGAGATCGAGGCGGCACGCGCCCTGGGCATGAGCCCGTGGGTGCTGTTCCGCCGCATCGTCCTGCCCTCCGCGCTGCGCCGCTCGCTGCCGGCCTACAGCAATGAGGCCATCTTCATGCTGCACGGCACCTCGCTGGCCAGCATCGTCACGCTGATGGACCTCACCGGCGTGGCCCGCGAGGTCAACTCCACGTACTACATCCCCTTCGAGGCCTTCATCACCGCGGCGGTCTTCTACTTCCTGATGACGCTCACGCTGGTCGGTCTCTTCCACAAGGCGGAGGCCCGCTGGCTCAAGCCCCTGATGCCGCGCTGACCACGGCGCCGTTGAGCGGGCGCGCCCTGGCGTGCCCCGCCGGAGTCCTCACCATGCAGATCCAGACTCATTCCCTCCTCTCCCCCGCTCCAGGCACGCAGCGCGAGCTGGTCTCGCTGCACTACGGCACGCCGGGCGCCGGCCCGAAGATCTACATCCAGGCCTCGCTGCATGCCGACGAGCTGCCCGGCATGCTGACGGCCTGGCACCTGCGCCGCCAGCTCGACGCGCTGGACGCCGCCGGCCAGATCACCGGCGAGATCGTGCTGGTGCCCATGGCCAACCCGATCGGCCTGTCGCAGTGGCTGCTGCAGGGGCACCTGGGGCGCTTCGAGCTGCTCTCCGGCGAGAACTTCAACCGCCACTACCCGGACCAGATCGAGGCCGCCGCGCGCGCTGCCGAGCCCGAGCTGAGCGCGGATGCCCACCACAACGTGGCCGTGCTGCGTCGTGAGCTGAAGCGGGCCGTGCTGGCCCACCCGGTGGACACCGAGCTGCAGAGCCTGCGCCGCACGCTCATGGCCCTGTCCTGCGATGCCGACGTGGTGCTGGACCTGCACTGCGACGCCCAAGCCGTGCTGCACCTTTACTGCGAGACGCCCGCCTGGGACCAGTGCGAGCCGCTCTCGCGCTTCCTGGGTTCGCGCGTCACGCTGCTGGCCACGGACTCGGGCGACAACCCCTTCGACGAGGCCTGCTCGCAGGTGTGGTGGAAGTGGCAGCAGCGCTTCGGGGACCGCTTCCCCATCCCGCAGGCCACGCTCGCCGTGACGGTCGAGCTGCGGGGCCAGCAGGACGTGGAGCATCCGCTGGCCGAGCAGGACGCGGCCAACATCCTCGACTACCTCCGCTGGCGCGGTGCCCTGGCCGGCGAGGCCAAGCCGCTGCCCGCGGCCGTCGGTGGCGCCCGTCCGCTGGCGGGCTCCATGCCCATCAAGGCGCCCGTCGCCGGCGTGCTGACCTTCCTGCGCCAGCCCGGCGAGGAGGTGCGCGAGGGCGACGTGCTGGCCCACGTGATCGACCCCGTCACCGCCCAGCTGACCGAGCTGCGCAGCCCGGTGGACGGCCTGCTGTTCGCGCGGGACAACCTGCGCTTCGTCACCGCCGGCGCGCGCGTCGCCAAGGTGGCTGGATTGAATGCATTGCGCAGCGGCAAGCTGCTGGGAGCCTGAAGAGATGAGTGCGAGCCTGAAAGTCGAGAACCTGCACAAGCGCTACGGCGACCGCGAGGTGCTCAAGGGCGTGTCGCTGACCGCCAACAAGGGCGACGTCATCACCCTGATCGGCTCCAGCGGCTCGGGCAAGAGCACCTTCCTGCGCTGCCTGAACCTGCTGGAGCAGCCCTTCGAGGGCCAGCTGTGGCTGCACGACGAGGAACTGAAGCTCGTGCGCGACCGCGACGGCAGCCTCAAGGCGGCGGACGCCAAGCAGCTGCAGCACTGGCGCTCGCGCCTGGCAATGGTGTTCCAGAACTTCAACCTCTGGGCGCACCGCACGGTGATCGAGAACGTCATCGAGGCCCCGGTGCACGTGCTGGGCGTGCCCAAGGCGGAGGCGCTGGAGAAGGCCGAGGCGCTGCTCGCCCGCGTGGGCGTGGCCCACCGCAAGGATGTCTACCCCGCGCAGCTGTCGGGTGGCGAGCAGCAGCGCGTGGCCATCGCCCGCGCGCTGGCGGTCGAGCCCGAGGTGATGCTGTTCGACGAACCCACGTCCGCGCTCGATCCGGAACTGGTGGGCGAGGTGCTCAAGGTGATGCGCGACCTCGCCGCCGAAGGCCGCACCATGATCGTCGTGACCCATGAGATGGGCTTCGCGCGCGAGGTCTCCAACTACACGCTGTTCCTGCACCAGGGTCGCGTGGAGGAGCAGGGGCATCCCAAGGAAATCCTGGTGCGGCCGCAGTGCGATCGTCTCAAGGCCTTCCTCAGTGGTGGACTGAAGTAGCCCTCAGAAGGGCGAGCGCGAGAGACCGGCGGAGCCGCATCTGCGAGCTCCGCTTGTGAACAAGACGGGACCTGCGATAGGTCCCGTTTTGCTTTGTGCGTTGGGGCCGACGCCGCCCCGGCGGCGAGCTTGAGTGCCGCCCCCTTCTGTTTGCGTCAATCTGGCTTGAAGACCAGCGCCCGTGGCCGGGATGCCCCGCGGCTCGCCCGGCTATTCGGGCGGCTCACCACCGGGCTTGCGATAAGCACCATCGACGCCCGGCGCCTGCTGCAGGCGGGCCAGGGCGGCATCCAGATCGCCCGCGCGCGTCTGGTGCAGGGTGTACCAGCCCTGGAGCATCGGATCGGTGCTCCCCGGGTGCTGAGGCGTGGCGCGCAGACCGAGGTGCTCGAGGAGCGGCGCCAACGCAGCGAGCGAGCTGCCGGGCATCAGCAGCAGCACGGCCTGTTCGGGTGTATCCATGGATGGTTCCTGATGAGGTCCACGCGCAGCATCGGCGCCCTCTCCCCCGAATGGGCCCCCTAGCCTTGGGGCCCGACCCCTCGAATGGCGGGCCTGCGATCTAGGGAGATGAAGGGGCCGTGTCCTCAGGCTTGAGGACACGGCCGCTTGAGCGGCAACGCTTCGCTTTCGACACTGAGCCTAAGCCGGCAACCGCCGGTCCACAAGGAGGCTCATTCAATGAAGGACTTTTACTCTGCCCCCGAGATCATCGTGGTGGCCAAGACTTCCGCCGCACTGCGCTCGCCCAAGGGCATGCCCTCGGTCAGCGCCGGCGCCGGCGCCAAGGTCAGCGGGCTCAACAGCCTGCTCAAGAGCGCCAAGCTCAGCCTGGAGCCCCTGTTCGGGGACAACGAGGCGGCCGTACGGGCCGTCATGAGCGAACCCATGATGAAGCACGCCGGTGGCGAGACGCCGGACCCGGGCAGCTACTACGTGCTCAGCGGCGACGTGAAGAATCCCAAGAAGGTCATCGCCGACCTGCTCAACGAGGAAGCCATCGAGGGTGCCTACCTGAAGCCGGGCGGCGAGCCGCCGGTGTTCCGTGAACAGGGCGAGGCAGACGGCATGCCCGCCCCCACGGACGGCGCCCCCGCCCCCACGCCGGACTTCAACGCCCGCCAGATCTACCTCGACGCTGCCCCGGCCGGCATCGACGCCCGCTTCGCTTGGACCAAGCCGGGCGGCCGGGGCGACGGCGGCCGCATCATCGACCTCGAATGGGGCTGGAACTTCAGCCACGAGGACCTGCTGATCAACTCCGGCGGCCTGCTGGACGGCACCAACTCGGCCAACAACCACCACGGCACCGCCGTGCTGGGCGAGATCGGCGGGGACCACAACTCGCTGGGCATCATGGGCATCTCGCCCAATGCCAAGCTCTCGACCATCTCCTTCGTGACCAACCCGTCCGCCGCCGCCATCCGCAAGGCCGCGGACCGCCTGGGCCCCGGGGACATCATCCTGCTGGAGATCCACCGCGCCGGGCCGCGCAACAACTTCCAGGCGCGCGACGACCAGCTGGGCTACATCGGCATCGAATGGTGGCCCGATGACTTCGCCGCCATCCTCTACGCCACGTCCAAAGGAATCCTCGTGGTCGAGGCCGCCGGCAACGGGGCCGAGAACCTCGACGATGCGCTGTACAGCGTCCGCCCCAACGGCTTCCCGCAGAGCTGGCGCAACCCCTTCAACCGCAACAACCCGCAGTGCGGCGCCATCCTGGTGGGCGCCGGCGCCCCGCCCCCGGGCACGCACGGCCGCAACCACGGCGCCGACCGCTCGCGCCTGGGCTTCTCGAACTACGGCTCGGCCGTCGACTGCCAGGGATGGGGCCGCGAGGTCACCACGACCGGCTACGGCGACCTGCAGAACACCAGCACCAACGCGCAGTACACCGACACCTTCTCGGGCACGTCCAGCGCCTCGCCCATCGTCGTCGGCGCCCTGGGCTGCGTGCAGGGCTGGCTGCGTGCCGCCGGCAAGCCGCTGCTGACCCCTGCCACCGCGCGCCAGATGCTGCGCGACACGGGTTCCCCGCAGCAGGACGAACCCGGCCGGCCGGTGAGCCAGCGCATCGGCAAGCGCCCGAACCTGCGCCAGATCCACGGCAAGCTCTTCCCCAAGCCCATCCTCAAGGAGACGCTGAAGGAGATCAAGGACAAGGACCTGAAGGAAAAGGACCTCAAGGACCACATCAAGGACATCAAGGAGAAGGACACCAAGGAGGTCAAGGACAAGGATCTCAAGGACATCAAGGAGCACAAGGAAAAGGACACCAAGGAAATCAAGGAACTCAAGGAGCACAAGGAGTTCAAGGAGATCGAGAAGCCCATCAAGGAAAAGGACAAGGAGAAGGACGTCTTCGAGGGGGGCATCGGCGGCGGTGGCGTGATCCGCCCGCCAGCCGAGGGGGGCGCCAGCGAGGCGCGTCTGGCGGCGCTCGAGGCCACCGTGCAGAGCCTGGCGCAGATGCTGCAGCTGCAAGGGCTTGGTGCACAGGAGCACTTCATCCCGGCGGAGCTGCGGCCGATGGTCGGCGGTGGCGGTGACGACGGCCAGGGCAGCTGACGTGAGGGCCGCCGACGCGAACGCCGGGGCACACCCCGGCGGGGACGAGCGGCCCGTGTGGCTCCTGCTGCACGAGCTGGACGACGCCAGCGCCGAGCCGCTGCGACGCGCCCTCGCCCCGGCCGTAGAGGCCGCGGGCGGGGTGCTGCTCGCGGTGCCCGCACCCGCCCTGCTGCAGGCGCGGAGCTGGTCGCTCCGCATGGGCAGCGACGGGGTCACCCAGAGCACCTTGCAGCTCGGGCCGCACCGCATCGCCAGCCACCGCCTGCGGGCGGTGCTGAACCGCCTGGGGCCGGTGCAGCTCCCGGGAGTGGGCGCGCCGGCCGATGCGGCCTACCTGCAGCAGGAGTGGCAGGCGGTGCTGGCCTTCTGGCTGGCCAGCCTGCCCTGCCCGGTGCTCAATGCCGCCCAGCCGATCGGTCTGTGCGGGCCGCAGGCAACGCCCAGCTGGTGGCGCCTGCAGGCGGCGCAGGCCGGGCTGCCGACCCGCTCGGGGCCGGGTGAAGCCACGGCGGCGGGGCTCGCGCGAACGCGCCTGCTGGTCCTCGGAGATCGCTGCCTGCCGGCGCCGGAGTCGGGGCCGTCGGCCCGGCAAGACCTGACCCTGCAGCCCTGGCTGGACGCCCTGCCGGCATTCGCCAGGCAGCTTGGCGTGGCCCTGCTGGAGGTCTGGCTGGCGCGCGAGCGCGGAGGCCCCTGGGTCTTCGACCATGCCGATCCCCGCCCGCTGCTCCGAGCGCTGGATGCGCCCGTCCACGAGGCCCTGCTCGATTGCCTGGCGCTGCGCCCGTCCGGACCCGCTCGGACGAGCCCGCTGTCAATGGCCCATCAAATGGCCGATCACCTCACGTCTCCCCCACACACCGCCTCCGCCCGGGAGTGCCATCCATGAGCGAAGAAACCGTACTGATCATCGGCAGCGATGCACCCTGCGACATGCTGGTCCAGGCCCTGCAGCACCAGGGCGCGCGCCCGCTGTGGCTGCAGCCGGAGCGCGAGGCGGCGCATCTGCCGCACCACGCGCTGGCGCAGGGGAGGCTCGTCGGAGGCTTTGCCCACGATGGCGCCCACCGGGACCTCGACCAGATCCAGGGCCTGTACCTGCGCCCCTTCGGCCGCCCGGGCGCCCGGGTGAGCGAGGCAGCGCGGCAGCGGCAGCAGCAGTGGTGTCAGGCCTGGTCGGATCTGGGCGAGCTGTTCCCGGGGACGGTGGTCAACCGCATCTCGGCGATGGGGTCGAACGCCTCCAAGCCCTACCAGCTGCGTCTGCTGGCCGCGCTCGGGTTCGCCGTGCCCCCGAGCCTCGTGAGCAATGACCCGGCCGAGGTGCTGGCCTTCGAGGCGGAGCACGGGCCGCTCATCTACAAGTCGGCCAGCGGCGTGCGATCCATCGTGCGGGAGCTGGACGCCGAGGCCCGCGGTCGCCTGGATCGCCTGCGCCACTGCCCGACGCTGTTCCAGCGGCGCCTGCGCGGCAGCAATGTGCGGGTGCATGTGGTGGGCCAGGAGGTCTATGCCACGGAGATCGATGCCGAGGTCGTGGACTACCGCTATGCCTCACGCCAGGGTGGTCACGCCGAGCTGCGGCCGACGACGCTCGAGCCGCGCACGCGCGAGCGCTGCCTGCGGGCGTCGCAGGTGCTGGGTCTGCCCTTCGTGGGCCTGGACCTGATGCTGGAGGAGGATGGCCGGACCTACTGCTTCGAGGCCAATCCCAGCCCCGGCTACAGCTTCTTCGAGGACGCCACGGGGCAGGACATCTCGGGCGCGCTGGCCCGGCTGCTGCGGGGTGCCGAGGCGCTGCACTGAGCGAGTCACCGCCCTGCATGGCGCGGAGCGCCGCCCGCTCAGTGCCGGACGGCCTCGCGCAGGACGTCCAGCACCTCGGAGTGGAACTCGCGCTGGTAGAGGATGTAGATCACGCCCACCGTGGCGGCCACCATGGCCCAGGGCGAGAAGAACCAGGCGATGGCGGCAAACGCCAGGTAGTAGGCGCGCAATCCGTCATTGAAGGTCTCCGCCGCCATGCCCACCACACGGCCGGCGCGGTTCGCGAAGCTGTCGCGGTCCAGGTTCTCCCGCTCGTACTGCTCGGACTCCGGCGCCGAGGCCACCAGCAGTGCCCCGAAGGTGTACTGCCGCATGCTCCAGGTGAAGCGGAAGAAGGCGTAGATGAAGATGGCCGTCAGCAGGACCAGCTTGAGGTCGAACACCAGATTGGTCGTGGTGGCGGCGAAGGGCAGCTCCTGCACGAGCTCGCTGGCCTTGTCGCTGGCACCGAGGGCGGCCAGCAGGCCGCCAAGGATCAGGATGGTGGTCGAGGCGAAGAAGGAGGGGCTCGACGCCAGGCTCTGCACCACCACACCGTCGATCACCCGCACCTCGCGGTAGGTGACCTGCATCATCCAGCGGCGCCGGACCTGGTTGGTGATGGCCAGCAGCGAGCCCTTTTGCTGGGCGCGGCGCTTGGCAAACTGGGCATACCCCACCCAGGCCACGAAGAAGCCGGCCAGCGCCAGCCAGTCGGCCAGGGGCAGCAGGCTCAAGTGCGAGAACAGCTTTTGCATGGCGGCAGTGTAGCGAGCCCGGTGCCGTGACTGCGCCCTGGCGAGGGCCCGTCGGGCCCGTCCCGCCAGGCCACGCTCAGGGCGCCAGGTCGAACACCAGCACCTCGGCGTCCTCGCCGTCGGAGAGCTGCAGCGCCTCCGCCCCCTCCAGCTGCAAGGCGTCGCCCGCGGCCAGGCGCTGGCCGTTGACGCTCAGCGCCCCGCGCACGAGGTGCACGTAGGCCAGGCGGTCCGCGGGCAGCGCGAGGGTGTCCTGCTCCTCACCATGGAACAGCCCGGCATAGACCCGGGCATTGGCGTGGATCATCACGGCGTTCGCCGCGCTGGCCTCGCCGGCGGGCGCGGCGATCAGCGCCAGGCGGCCGCGCTTGCGCGCCACCTCGATGTGCTTCTGCTCGTAGCCCGGCGCCACGCCGCGCTGGTTGGGCTGGATCCAGATCTGCAGGAAGTGGGTCGCCCGGTCCTTGGCGTGGTTGAACTCGCTGTGCAGCACGCCGGTGCCGGCGCTCATGCGCTGCACGTCCCCCGGGCGGATCACGCCGGCGTTCGCTGCCCCGGTCTCGCCGTTGCCCATGCTGTCCCGGTGGGCCAGCTCGCCGTCGAGCACGTAGCTGATGATCTCCATGTCCCGGTGGCCATGCGTGCCGAAGCCGGTGCCCGGGGCGATGCGGTCCTCGTTGATGACGCGCAGCGCGCCGAAGCCCATGCGGGCGGGGTCGTAGTAGTCGGCGAAGGAAAAGCTGTGGAAGCTCTTCAGCCAGCCATGGTCGGCATAGCCGCGGTCGCAGGAACGGATCAGCTGGGTCTGGGACATGATGGGCACTCTCCTGCAGTGACTGTAGGGAAGCCCCGCCCCGCCGGGGCCGCGTGCGCTTGAAGCCAGCATTCAAATAAGATGAAGCCATGCCGCAGAAAGAACCCGCCAGCCCCTACGCCCTGGGCACGCTCTCGCTGGAAGCCCACCAGGGCAGCCGGCGCGTGCTGACGCCCGAGGCGCTGTCGATGATGGACAGCATCGCCCGCACCGGCAGCTTTGCCGCGGCGGCCCGGGAGATGGGCAAGGTGCCGTCCGCCCTGACCTACAGCGTGCGGCAGCTCGAGGACGCGCTGGACGTGCTGCTGTTCGACCGCAGCTCCCGCCAGGCCGTGCTGACCGCCGCGGGCCTGGAGCTCCTGACCGAAGGCCGGCGCCTGCTGCAGGAAATGGACGCGGTCGCCAACCGCGTGCGCCGGGTGGCCACGGGCTGGGAAAGCACGCTGACCGTCGCCATCGACGACGCCATCGCCCGCCGTGCCGTGTACGACCTGATGGAGGCCTTCTACCAGCTGCGCGAGGACGGCCGGCCGCCGCCCACGCGCCTGAAGCTGCGCACCGAGGTGCTGGCCGGCACCTGGGAGGCGCTCAGCTCCGGGCAGGCGGACCTCGCCATCGGCACCACCACCCAGCCGCCGGGCAGCAGCTTCCACTGCGAGCCGCTGGGGGACATGGAGATGATCTTCGTCGTGGCCCCCCACCACCCGCTGGCGGGCCATGAGGGACCGCTCGACCCGGGCACCATCGCCCATCACCGCATCATTGCCGTCGCCGACACCGCCCGGCAGCTCCTGCCCATGACGGTGGGCGTGATGCCCGGCCAGGAGGTGCTGACCATGCCCTCGATGGCCGCCAAGCTGGAGGCGCTGCTGCGCGGGCTGGGCTGCGGCTCCCTGCCCCGCTCCATGGTGCGGCGGCATGTGGAGGCTGGCCGGCTCGTGCACAAGCCCTATGCGCAGGTGCGCCCGCCGGTGCCGCTCAACTACGCCTGGCGCGCCGGCCCGCAGCCGGCCCGGGCCCTGGCCTGGTGGCTGCAGCAGCTGCGCAGCCCCGTCACCCGCCTCGCACTCCTGGAGCAGCACGAGGGCCTGTTGCTGTGAGCTCACCGGCTGCCGCCCCCTACCGCGGCCGCTTCGCCCCCTCGCCCACAGGCCTGCTGCACGCGGGCTCGCTGGTGGCGGCGCTGGCAAGCTGGCTGGATGCCCGCGCCCACGGCGGCCAGTGGCTCGTGCGCATCGAGGACCACGACCAGGGCCGCTGCGTGCCCGGCGCCGGCACCGCCATCCTCGGCCAGCTCCAGGCGCTGGGCCTGCAGCCCGACGAGCCGCCGGTCTGGCAGACGCAGCGCGAGCCGCTCTACGCAGCCGCTCTGCAGCGCCTCGTCGACGCCGGCTGGGCCTACGGCTGCGACTGCACGCGCAAGTCCATCGCCGACGCCCTCGCCGCGCAGGCCCTGGAACGCCCGCGCCACGGCGAGCTGGTTTACCCCGGCACCTGCCGCCACCGCCGCCTGCCCGCCGAGCAGGCGCGGGCCTGGCGCCTGCTCAGCACGGCCGATCACGCCGGCACGCAAGACCTGACCCTCGACTGGCAGGACCGCCGCCTCGGCCCGCAGCGGCAGAACCTCACGCAGGCCGTGGGCGACTTCGTGCTGCGCCGGGCCGACGGGCTGTGGGCCTACCAGCTCTGCGTCGTGGTGGACGACGCCGCCCAGGGCATCACGGACGTCGTGCGGGGCGAGGACCTCGCGGACAACACGCCTCGCCAGATCCGCCTCCAGCAGCTGCTGGGCCTGCCGCAGCCCCGCTATCTGCACAGCCCGCTCGTCATGGGCGCCAATGGCGAGAAGCTCTCGAAGCAGAACGGCGCCCAGGCCCTGGACCTGGCGGACCCGCTGGCCGCGCTGCGCTCGGCGGGCGCCGTGCTCGGCCTGCCCGCCTTGCCCGGCAAGCACACCGGCGACTGGCTCGCCGCCGCGGTGCAGGCCTGGGCCGCGCGGCTGGGGAGCCGCGCTTTGATGGCATGATCCCGGGATTCGCATTTCCCACGAGGCAATTTCCATGATCACCACCTCCACCGGCCTGCAGTACGAAGACACCCAGGTCGGCGACGGCGCCGAGGCCAAGTCGGGCCATGACGTGCGCGTGCACTACACCGGCTGGCTCTACAAGGACGGCGTCAAGGGCGCCAAGTTCGACTCCAGCAAGGATCGCGGCCAGCCCTTCGAGTTCGAACTCGACGGCGGCATGGTCATCAAGGGCTGGGACGAAGGCGTGCAGGGCATGAAGATCGGCGGCACCCGCGTGCTGGTGATCCCCGCGCAGCTCGGCTATGGCGCCCGCGGCGCCGGCGGCGTGATCCCGCCCAATGCCACGCTGATGTTCGAGGTGGAGCTGCTGGGCCTGTCCGGTGGCAGCGAGCCCCTGAACCTCACGCTGCAGACGACCGCCAGCGGTCTGCAGTACGAGGACGTCGCCGTGGGTGATGGCGCCGAGGCCGTGTCCGGCAAGCGCGTGACCGTGCACTACACCGGCTGGCTCTACAAGAACGGCCAGCGCGGCAAGAAGTTCGATTCCAGCAAGGACCGCAACGACCCCTTCAAGTTCCACCTCGATGCCGGCCAGGTCATCAAGGGCTGGGACGAAGGCGTGCAAGGCATGAAGGTCGGCGGCAAGCGCATGCTGGTGATCCCGTCGGAGCTGGGCTATGGCGCCTACGGTGCTGGCGGCGTGATCCCGCCGAACGCCACGCTGCTGTTCGAGGTCGAGCTGCTGGCCGTCTGAGGCCCACCATGACGCGGCTCAGGCGCCGTCCTGGTCCGCGTCGTTCGCCGCTGCGCCCGCGATGGCTCCTGCCTCGGTTCCTGCCTTGGCATCCGGCTTCTGCGGGCGCAGCCGTTTCAGGACGCCCTTGAGCCAGCGCGCTCCGAAATGCCGGGCCGCGGGCCCCCAGGCCGCGGGACGTCGCAGATCGAAGGCCACGAGGCCGACGAAGTCCCGCCGCTCATCCACCCAGTCACGCTTGTAGGGCTCGGCGCCGTTGAGGTAGTCGATGAGGTGCACCTCGCCGCTGTCCAGCGCCTCACGGAACAGCGTGGCCGACAGCACGGTCCCCACGCCCAGCTTCGCGGCCGATTCGCGGTAGGCCAGCTTGTAGATGCTGGCGACCCCGTCGTGCACCCACCACAGCTGCGCCGCCTGCGCCACGCCTTGCAGGCGCAACACGCCCAGTCTCAGGCGGCCGTCCTCGGCCATCTGCTGCGCCAGGGCGCGGATGAAGTCCGGGCGGGCCTCGGCCTGCTTCCAGCTGTCCGCATAGACCGCCTCGAAGTCCTGCAGCGCGCGCTCGAGCGCCGGCCCCGGGGTCTTCACGATTTCGATCTCCAGGCCCTGCTCGGCCGTGAGGCGCTTGCGGGCGCGCCGCTCGGTATTGCGCAGCCGGGAGCTGCGCGTGGCCCAGAAGGCCTCGAAACGCAGGCCTTCGCAGCGCAGGACCCAGTTCTCGAAGCAGTGGTAGACATCGGTGCGGTAGCCAGCGGCCTGCAGCCCTTTCTGCAGCAGGCGCAGCTCGTCGCTGCCCGCCTGCAGCGGCTGCAGGCTCAGCACGGCGCCGGCCGGATCGGCGCGGAGCTGCGACCCGAGCTGCGCCGCCGCGGCCGACGCCTCGGGACTGTGCCAGGGCGGCGACTGCGCGTCAGCCACTGGGCCGAAGCGCGGCGTGTAGAAGTTGCCGAGGGCCGTCAGACGGGCGCCAGCGGGCGCCACGGGCTTGTCATGGCGGCACAGCCACAGGGCCAGCGCTGCGCCCTGCCCGGCCGGCACCGAGAAGCGCACGGGCGTGCCCTGCCCCCCCAGACCGCGGGAGGCCATGAGGCGAAACCAGGGCTCGGTTTGGAAGCAGGACATCAGAGAATCGGGGCCTTGAAACGGCAGGCGGCCAGGACCAGCGCCGCCGCTTCCTTGTGCCTGCCAGTTGACGGGGCACGGGTCCCCCACCTTGCTCGCCTCGCCATCATCGCCCCGTCCAAGTCCATGAAAGTCCGACGACTGCCCCTCATTGCCGCGGCGCTGTTGCTGCTGGTGCTCATCGTCTCGTTCAAGCTGATCTACGCCGACCTCGACCGCCTGGGCGGCACGCCCTGGACGTCCAAGCGCAGCAACGACTACGCCCGCTACCTGCTCAAGCGCCTGGAGGGTCATCCCAAGCTCGAGACCGTGTTCCAGCCGCTGCTGCAGGGCTGGCAGTCCTGGCTCGAGCCCGAGGTGGACCTGCGCCAGCACCCCGACCACGGCCGCGGCGCACGCCCAGAGAGCGCCCGCAGTGTAAGACAGCAGGCGCAGGGGGGCCGGACCCGGACGGACGAAGATCTCGGCCGTCGCATCCGGCCCATCGACAGCACGGGTGCGCTGGAGCTGGCGCTGCAGGACGCACGGCCCGGTGACGTGCTGGAAGTGGCCGACGGGCGCTACCTCGTCACCCGCACGCTGTGGACGCGCCAGGCCGGCACCGCCGAGCAGCCGATCACGCTGCGGGCCGCTCACCCGCGCGCCGCGGTGCTGGTGGCCGAGGCCGCCACGCTGTTCGAGATCACCGAGCCGCACTGGCATTTCGAGGACCTGGACATCGAGGGCCGCTGCCGCCCGCCAGGCTGCGAGCACGCACTGCACATCACTGGCAAGGCCAGCCACTTCCGTGCCGAGAACAACGTCATTCGCGACTTCGACTCCCACATCAAGGTCAACGGCAGCCAGGGCCTGTTCCCGGACCACGGCCGGTTGACGCACAACACGCTCTTCAATGACGGTGACCGGCTCAGCACACGGCCGGCCAATCCAGTGGACATCGTGGCGGCCAGCCAGTGGGTTGTCGACGAGAACATCGTCCGCCACTTCATCCACCCGGACGACAGGACCAGCAGCTACGGCATCTTCATGAAGGGCGGCGGCAGCGGCGGGCGCATCGAGCGCAACCTCGTGATCTGCGCGGCCGAGGGCGTGTCGGCCCGCGGCACGCGGCTGGGCATCTCCTTCGGCGGCGGCCTGACCGGCCCGAGCTACTGCCGCGACCAGCTGTGCCGCACGGAGCACGAGAACGGCCTCGCCCGCGCCAACATCGTCGCCAACTGCAACGACGCGGGCCTGGACATCAACCACGCCACCAGCATCACGCTGGAGGGCAATGTGCTGGTCAACACCGCGGGCATCAATGTCCGCGGCACCAGCCCCGCGGCGCGGCTGATCGCCAATCAGGGCGATGGCTCGGTGCGCACCTTCGCCAACAAGGACGTCAGCAGCGACGGTCTCGCTGCCGCGCCGCTGGACCGGACGCTGAAGATCAAGCCCTGAGCGGGCGGGCCGTCAGCGGGTCACCGCTCCCTGCCCCGCCCGCGCTTCAGCCCCGCAGCGGCGCGTCGTTCGAGCGCGCATCGACCGACGTCATCAGCTGCGCCAACTGCCACGCGCCATGCTGGCGCGAGGTATGGGACACGGCCTCCACGGTGCGCACCGGCATGCGGAAGGCGGCGGGGTCCGCGAGGAAGGCGTCATAGGCCTGCAGCAGGGCCGTCTCGATCGCCTGCTCGTCGAGCACGTCGACATTGCGCACGCCCTCGAACTGCGAGAGGCGGCGCGCCGTGATGCCCTCGCAGTCCACCAGGGCCAGGACCGGGCGCAGGGCGCGCAGGTACTCGTAGATCTTGGCCGGGATCTGGTTGTTGAAGGCCGAGCCCTGGAACACCAGCAGCACCTCGGCGCCCATCATCTCCTGCAGCGCCTGGCGATAGGGCACCGGCCCGGCGACATCGACCATGTCCTGCACCCCGAGCTTCTGGGCCAGGTCCCGGATGGCCTGATCCGCCCCCGGCGCGCGGAAGCGCACGCACACACGGCTGGCGTCGATGCGGCCGCTGTCACGCAGGCGGGCCATCACGCGGAAGAGGCTGCTCGGGTCGCGCTCCTTGGGATAGATCGCGCCGCTGTGCAGCATCAGCAGCCGCTCGGGCGCGATGTCGAGGCGCTGCGCCTGGGCGCCTTCGAAGGAGCCCTCGTCGTAGCCGTTCTCGATCACGTGGACGCGGCCCCGGGCCTCCGGATAGCGCCGCTCGAAGAGCTGGCGGGCGCCATCGGTCGTCACGACGCAGCAGGTGGCCCGGCGCACAGCCCAGCCTTCGAGGCGGGGCAGCAGCCAGCGCTTGAGGCGGCTGGCCTCCCAGTCCTCGTGATAGACGGGGTCGCGGAACTCGGCGATCCAGGGCCGGCCCGTCCAGCGGGCCACCATGCCGCCGATCAGGTGGGCGGACAGCAGCGGATAGGTGCTCCAGACGAGCTGAACCTGGCGGCTGCGCACCAGACGCACGCCACGCCGGATGCCGCCGAGGCACCAGCTGGACCAGCGGTCCGGCATGGCCAGCAGCTCGGGGTACTTGCCACGGATGGACAGGTCGCGCCTCACATCCAGGGCCAGGGCACGCTCCAGGCGGATGTCCGGCGGCACCTGGGCCATGAGGTCGACGCTGGTGCGCTCGTAGGCGTTCGCGCTGGCGGACAGCAGGCTCACGTCCCAGCCGGCCTCGGGAAGGATCTTGGCAAAGTTCAGGCTGCGCAGCACACCGCTGGAGCCGGCCTGGGGCGGGAAGTGGAAGGCCACCATCAACGCCGCATGCGGGCGTGCGGGCCGCGCCGGGTCGGGCACCGGGGCGCGCAGCAGATTGCCCAGCAGCTGGAAGGCGCGCGAGCCCGGCGTCAGGCCCCAGGGCGTGAAGCGGCGCAGCTGCAGGAAGCAGCTGTCGAGCGAGGCATAGCCCTTCTGCGTACTGACGCCGCAGGCATAGCCCGCCTGGCGGACCATGTCCACGTGGCGGCTGGTGTAGTCCTTGCCCGGCTCGCCGTTCGGGTAGGCGAAGGGCATGCGCATCGGGCCGAGGATGGCCTCGATGTCGGCGCGGCTGTCGCGGATCTCCCGCTCGGCCTCTTCCTCGGTGCAGCAGGACAGGATCGGGTGGTTGACCGAGTGGGCCCCGATCTCCATGCCCATGGCCTGCAGCGCCTTGAGGTCGTCCGCATCGAAGCAGGCCGGGCCGACGTAGGACGGACCGCACAGGCGTTCCAGCTCGGCCATCGCCTCGTGGCGGTGGGCCTGCGGCTGGTACTTCAGCGCCGCGGTCACGAGGCGCACGGCGTCGACGCGGCGCTGGGGCGTGCTGACATCCAGCCCCAGCGTCGCGCCGGGCACGCCGGAGAGTTCCTTCTGCTCGGGTGGCAGATGGTGGATGGCGCTCTCGATGCGCTCGTTCCACAGCGGTTGCCCACGCAGCTGGGCCGTCGTGATGAAGAAGGTGCCACGCAGGCCCTGCGCCTTCAGCCAGGGCGCGACGTGCTCGATCCAGCCCTTGTAGCCGTCGTCGAAGGTCAGCACCACGGCCGGCTCCTTCAGCAGACCGGCGCGCAGCAGGTCCACGGCCTCGGTCAGCGCGAGGATGCGGAAGGAGGCCTGCAGCTCCCGGACCAGGTCCTGGAAGCGCTCGAAGCTGTACTCGTGCGGGTCGATGCACTGCGCCTCCAGCGGGAGGCGATGGAAGGAGAGGATGGTCAGCTTGCCGCGACCGAACCTGCGGGTGAGGGAGAGCATCATGGGCATGGGACGGCGGCGGCTCAGGGCCGCAGGTTCGCCGTGGATTTCCTGGGATTGACCTGCTGGCGGACATAGCGACGCAGGCAATCGGCGAGCGCCACCAGCATGTACTGGAAGTCGTAGAAGGCCGCGCTCAGCGCCGCCCCGGTGATCAGGAAGATGAACATGGCACCGGCCACGGCGTTGATCATGTCGACGGCCCAGGCCAGGTCATCCCGCCCGGACTTCTTCACCAACCGCTGCACCTCGGAGCGCGCGGTGAAGGCCACCCCCATGAGGGCCACGAAGATGAGAAGGCCGACGAAGCCCATGTCCCCCAGCACCTCGAAGTAGATGCTGTGCGCCGCTGCCGGGTAGTTGACGTCGGGTGTCTCCACGAAGCCCAGCAGCCCCTGCTTGTAGCGGAACTTCTCGAAGATCACCGGTGCCTGCACCGCGCGGAAGCCGCCCCCGAAGACGGGGTTCTCGACCGCGATGGCGCTGGCGCGCTTCCAGGCGGTCACGCGGCCCATGAAGGAGGCGTCCTCGTTGGCCGCCTGCAGCGTCTCCATTCGCTCGAACCAGCTCGCCGGCGCCGCCGCATAGATGGCCAGGCCGATGGCCAGGAAGATCATCAGGCCCTTGAACTTCTGGCGCCCCATCAGCACCATCCACACGCCGAAGCAGACGAAGCCGATCAGCCCGCCGCGGGACTTGGTGGCGATCACCGCCATCGCCACGAGGAACATGAAGCCCAGCAGGGCATGGCGCCATAGCCGGGACTTGCTGTACTGCCAGAGGTAGAAGGCCAGCGGCACCGACAGCAGCACCGACTGCGCGAAGTGGTTGTTGTCGCCCAACTTCGGATTGCCCAGCACGATGTGAGAGCCGCCAGAGGCCAGGAACTTCAGGCCCTCGACCACCCCGTGCCCGCCCAGCCCCAGCGCCATGATGATGACCATGGCCACCAGCCGCGCCCGGTTGACGAGCAGCAGCGGCATCAGGAGGCACAGCAGGATGTTCTTGAACAGGTTGTTGGCGATCTCCCAGTTCCGATCGATGCCCGGGTAGGCCAGGCTCGCCACGAACAGGGCATGCAGCGAGAACAGCAGGAAGAGGACCTGCGTCCCGCCCAGCTCCCACTTGCCGACGACCTGCTTGCGCTGGGTGATCATCAGCACCAGCGTCGAGACGGCGAAGACCATCACGTAGGGCACGCCGGCCATGAAGCCGAACATGTAGAAGCCCAGGGCCGCAAGATTGGCCCAGGACCACATCAGCAGAGACGCGAACGCGCTGCGGATGACCAGCGGGGCGATGCCCGCCATGAAGATCAGGGTGACGATGTCACGCATGCGGCCCCCTGCCCTGCGGACGATCCGGGCCCGTCGCGCGCGGTGAGGGCGGCTTCGGTGAAGGCGGGCTCTTGCCCGGCTTGCTGCCGAGGCGGATGTCGAACCAGCCCAGCTCTTCCTCGTCCACCTTGCCGCGGGCCTTGGCGAGGGTCTTGAGCAGCCACGCCACGGCCAGCATCTGGGCAAAGACGACCAGGTATTCCTTCATCGCTGGACCTGCACTTTCTGCCCCGGGCGGGCGCGGGCGCCGGCCGGGTGGGTGAAGAGGTGCTCGTAGTGCCCGAGCATCGCCTGCAGGGAATAGGCCTGCAGGGCGCGTTCGCGCGCCGCCGTCTGCTGCGCCTGTCGGGCGGCAGCGTCGAGCTGTCGGTTGAGTGCCTGCCGCAGCCCCTGGACCAGCGCCGCAGTGTCCGAGGGCGGAACAAGCAGGCCTGCACGGCCCTCGCCCAGCACGGCCGCATTGCCGCCGACGGTGGTGGCGACGATGCCCATGCCCGTGGCCAGCGCTTCCTGCAGTGCGCACGAGGTGCCCTCGGTCACCGAGTTCAGCACGAAGACGTCGAGGGCTCGCAGCACCGCGGGCACGTCCTGGCGCTGGCCGGCAAAGCACACGCGGTCCTGCAGCCCGAGCTGCGCCACCTGCTCGCCCAGGGCCTGGCGCAGGGGGCCTTCCCCCACGAGCACGAGGCGCGCACGGCGGCAGGCCTCGTCGTCCAGGCGCTGCAACGCGGCAAAGGCCTCGACCAGTCGGGCCTGGTCCTTCACCGGGTCCATGCGGCCGACGGTGCCCACCAGCAGGTGCTCACCCTGGCGGAACGGCAGGTCCGCCGGCCAGGCCTCTCCCGGCCGGGGCGGACGGAAGCGCTCCGTGTCCACGCCGTTGGTGATCAGGTGGATGCGGTGGGCCGGCACATGGATGGCGTCCCGCAGGTAGTCATGCACCTGCTCGGACACTGCGACGAAGTCCTGCACGAACGGTGCCATCAGGCGGCGGTTGCGCCGGTTGCGGAGATTGCTGCCGCCGGGGTCGCTGACGTCCCAGCCGTGCTCCGCGTGGATGCGGCGCGGCACCCGGGCCAGGGCGGCCATCGGAGCGAAATCGAGGGCGGCCAGGTTGCAGCTGTGCAGCACGTCGGGGGCCTGCCCGCGGAAGAGTCGCCAGGCCTGCGGCCAGTAGGGCAAGGGGCCGCCGGGCTGCTTGTCCAGGGCGATGCACTGCACATCCGGCACCTCGATGCGCGAGCGGTAGACGGCGTCCACCTCCGTGAGCGCGACCAGCGTGTGCCGGAAGCGGTCCTGCGGCAGGCCGTTGATCAGCTGCGTGACGACGTTCTCCAGCCCGCCGCTGGAGAAGCGGTAGAGCAGGTGCATGACGTGCAGGCGGGAATCGGTCTTCATGGCCAGGAACGGGACCTCGGGGCAGCTCGGGCGCTCAGCGGCCGATGGGGAAGTACTCGAGCCCCAGGGTGCGCACCAGCGCGGGGTCGTAGAGGTTGCGGCCGTCGATGATGACGGGATGGCGCAGCGTGGTGCGCAGGGTGTCAAAGTCCGGACTGCGGAACTCCTTCCACTCGGTGGCGATCAGGAGCGCATCGGCGCCCTCCACCGCCTGCATCGCGCTGCCCGCGAAGTGCAGCCCCAGCGGCGACCCGAGGACGCGGCGGGCCTCGTCCATGGCGACGGGGTCATAGGCGACGATCTCGGCGCCAGCGGCCAGCAGGTCGGCCACCAGCACGCGGCTCGGGGCCTCGCGCATGTCATCGGTATTGGGCTTGAAGGCCAGGCCCCACAGCGCGAAGCGGCGACCGCGGAGGTCCTCGCCGAAACGGCGCCGCACCTTGCCGGCCAGCACATGCTTCTGGGCCTCGTTCGCCGACTCGACGGCCTTGAGCACCTGCAGCTCGAGGCCAGCCTCGACCGCGGCCGTGCGGATCAGCGCCTTGACGTCCTTGGGGAAGCAGGAGCCCCCGTAGCCGCAGCCCGGGTAGAGGAAGTCGTAGCCGATGCGGGGGTCGGAGCCGATGCCCCGGCGCACGAGCTCGATGTCGGCGCCCAGGCGCTCGGCGAGGTTGGCCATCTCGTTCATGAAGCTGATGCGCGTGGCCAGCATCGCATTGGCGGCGTACTTGATGAGCTCGGCGCTGCGCACGTCGGTCAGTACCAGGCGCTCATGGTTGCGCTGGAACGGGGCATAGAGGGCCCGCATCAGGGCAATGGCCTGCTCGTTGGAGGCACCGACGATGATGCGGTCCGGCCGCATGAAGTCCTCGACGGCAGCGCCCTCCTTCAGGAACTCAGGGTTGGAGACGACGGCGAAGGGATGGGTGCTGCCGCGCCGCTGCAGCGTCGCGGCGATCTCCGCCTGGACCTTGTCGGCCGTGCCCACCGGCACCGTGCTCTTGTCGACGATGACCCGGAAGCCCGTCATGTGCTGCGCGATGCCGCGCGCCGCTGCCAGCACGTACTGCAGGTCGGCCGAGCCATCTTCGTCCGGCGGCGTGCCGACGGCGATGAACTGCATGGTCGCGAACTCGGCGGCGGCCTTGACGTCGGTGGTGAAGCTCAGGCGGCCGGCCGCCATGTTGCGCCGGACCATGGCCTCGAGGCCCGGTTCGAAGATGGGCACCTCGCCCTGCTGGAGCCGGGCGATCTTGCCGGCATCGGTGTCCAGGCACAGCACATGGTTGCCGACCTCGGCCAGGCAGGTGCCGCTGACCAGGCCGACGTAGCCCGTGCCAATCATCGTGATCTTCATGACGCGCTCCGTGCACGGGACCCGGCCTCATGCGCCTCCACCAGGCGACGGAACAGCTGGTACTGCTGCTCGCTGGTGGCGTCCCAGGAAAAGTCCTCAGCATAGCGTCGGACGGCCTCCCGCCCGGGGTGCGCCAGCCACAGGGACGTGACGGCCTCGGCAATCCCGGCGCCGTCGCGCGAGGGAATCAGGCGCCCGGCGACATCGCCCCGCACCAGCTCCGGCGAGCCGCCCACCGGCGTGGCCGCCACCGGCGCGCCACAGGCCATGGCCTCCAGCAGCACATTGGCCCAGCCCTCGCGGCTGGAGGCCAGCAGCAGCAGGTCGGCCGCGCTGTACCAGCGCAGCAGCTCCGTGTTGGGCAGCGCACCGGTCATGCGGACCTGCTCCTGTACGCCCAGGCGCCGGATGGTGGCCTCGATGCGGGGCCGGTCCACGCCCTCCCCGATGATGACGAGGCGCGCCTGCGGGAAGCGCGGCAGCAGCTGCGCCAGCGCCTCCACGCACAGGTCGTGTCCCTTGAGCGGCACCAGATGGCCCACGGACACCATCAGCGGCGCGCCCTCGAGGCCGAGCTCACGGCGCATCTGCGCCTGGTCCAGGGGCCGGAAACGCTGCAGGTCCACGCCGTTGCGGAACACGTGCAGCTTCTCGCGCGGCTCGCCGAGTTCATGCAGGCGGTCCATCAGGTCGGCGCACACGCCGATGGAAGCGTCCGCCTGCCGGGCCGCGCCCTGGATCAGCCGGCGAGGCCAGGGGAAGGTCGGAAAGAGATTGAGGTCCGAACCGCGGGCGGTGATGGTCAGCGGCTTGTCGAACAGGCGAGCCAGCCAGGCGGCCGCGACGCCGTCCGGGTAGTAGTAGTGGGCGTCGATGACGTCGAATTCGAGTCCTTCCCGCATCCACCGCCGGATGGCCAGAGCGGAGCGCAGGGCCAGCAGATAGGGCGCGACGTTCATGCCCACCTTGGGCGGCAGCAGGTAGCGCGGGTAGCGCACCTCGATGCCGTTGTGCACCGCCTGCCGGGGCGTGGCGGCCATCTTGGCCCAGGCGCCAAAGCGCGGATTCGACGAGGGGAACCAGGGCACCGGCGCGAGCACCTTGGCCTCGACCTTGCCTGTCTTCAGCAGCTCGCGCAGGCGGGTCTCCACGAAGATGCCATGCCCCGGCCGGCTGGGGCTGGGATAGAGCGTGGAGAACAGCAGCGTGCGAACAGGACGGTCCATGCGGGCGGGCAAGGCGGTGAAAGGCAGTGCGTCAGCGGACCGGGCGGCCCAGCAGACGCTCGTAGACCGGCACGTAGTTCGCCGCGCTGTTGCGCCAGTTGCGCACGTCCTCGACGAAACGGCGGCCGTTGCCCTGCACGCGTGGCCAGTCACCCGGCCCGCCAAGCACCTTCAGCACCACGTCCGACAGCGATTGCCGGTCGCCCGCCTTGAACAGGTGGCCGGTCTGGCCGTCCTCGATGAGCTCCTTGTGGCCGCCCACGTCCGAGGCCACCAGCAGGCGGCCCTGGGCCATGGCTTCCAGCGGCTTGAGCGGCGTCACGAGCTCGGTCAGGCGCATGGGATGGCGGGGGAAGACGAGCACGTCGATCAGGTCGTAGTAGCGCTGCACCTGGGCATGCGGCACGCGGCCGGTGAACACGACCTTGTCGGTCAGACCGAGCGCCTGGCACTGGGCCTTGAGCGCCGCGTCCTGCGGGCCGCCGCCGACAAGCAGCAGGCGCACGGACGGGTCGCGCTGCAGCATCTGCGGCAGCGCCTCGAGCAGCAGGTCCAGGCCTTCATAGGCATAGAAGGAGCCGATGAAGCCCAGCACCTTGGCGCCCTGCAGGCCGAGCTGTGCCTGCAGCGCCGGGTCGGGCTGGCCGCCGGGCTCGAAGCTGGCGATGTCGACCGCATTCGGAATCACGCTGACCTTCTGCGCGGGGATGCCGCGCCCGAGGATGTCGCCGCGCAGCCCCTCGCAGATGGTGAAGACGTGGTCCACGCGCTTCATCGCGCGGGTCTCGAGGGCGCGCGTGGCGCGGTAGCGCAGGCTGCCCTCGGAGGTGGTGCCATGGTCCACGGCGGCGTCTTCCCAGAAGGCGCGGATCTCGTAGACCACAGGCAGGCCGGCCCGGCGCGCGGCGCGTACGGCCGGCAGCGCATTGAGCACCGGCGAGTGCGCATGCAGGATGTCCGGGCGATGCTCGCGGATCAGCGTGTCGAGGCGGCGCTCCAGGGCACGCATCAGCTGCATCTCCTTGATCACCGGCAGGCGGCTGGCCTCTGGCATCGGCGTGCGATGGAAGGTCCAGGTGTCGACCTGCTCCTGCAGCGCGCCGTCGTGCTTGCCGGAGCTCTGCTCGTGTTTCGGGCTGGTGACGTGCAGCGTCTCCCAGCCGAGCTTGCGCTGCTCGCGCAGCAGCGAGGCCGTCCGGAAGGTGTAGCCGCTGTGCAGCGGCAGCGAGTGGTCGAGGATGTGAAGGACGCGGACGGTCATATCAGAGGGCAGTCGGGGCGGCAGACGTGGAGGCGTGGGCCGGCGGGGTCTTGCTGGCGATGGCGTGCTCGGGCACCACCGGATGCGGGCCGTCCACCACCACGCGCAGGAAGGCTTCGAACATGGTCAGCGACCACAGCGCCGTGCTGTGGTCGGCGCGGCCAGACTGGTGCTGTTCAACCAGATCGCGCAGGCAGTCCGGGTTGAACCAGCCGGTGTCGGCCAGGCGCGGGCCGAGCACGGACTCGCGCACCTTGTCCTTCAGCGGCCCGCGGAACCACTGGGCCAGAGGCACGGAGAAGCCCATCTTGGGGCGGTACAGCACCTCGTTCGGCAGCTGCGGCTCCATGCTCTTCTTCAGCAGGTACTTGCCCTCCTGACCATGCAGCTTCAGCGAGGACGGCAGCGTGGCGAGCCACTCGAGCAGCTCGTGGTCCATCAGCGGCTCGCGCACTTCCAGCGAGTGGGCCATGCTGGCCCGGTCCACCTTGGTGTTGATGTCACCGACGAGGTAGGTCTTGGTGTCCAGGTACTGGATCAGGGCGAGCTGGTCGTCCGTGTTGGCGTTCTTCGCGTGACGATGGAAGACCTGGTCCGCGCCGTAGCCGGCCAGGGCCTGGCGCATGGCCGGGCTGAAGAGGCGCTGGCGCAGCGGGGCCTTGTTCTGCGAGACCGAGTGGCAGTAGGCGCTGACCGGATCCATGGCCATGCCCTGGAAGGTGGTCTTGGCGCGCAGGAAGCGTGGCGCCCAGTCCAGCTTCGGGTAGGCGCGGCCCAGCGCGCCGAAGACCCGCTGCCCCATGCGCCCCGGCAGCATGCCGCGCAGGCCGGACTCCAGCATGTGCAGCTTGTAGCGCCGGTAGCCGCCGAAGGCCTCGTCCCCGCCATCCCCCGACAGCGCCACCGTCACATGCTTGCGGGCCATTTCGCAGACGCGGTAGGTCGGGATGGCCGAGCTGTCGGCATAGGGCTCGTCGTAGAGACGGGCCAGGGTGTCCACGAGGTCGAAGTCGTTGCTGCCCACCGTGTGGCAGACATGCGCCGTGCCGTGGCGCCGCGCGACCATGTCGGCGAACTCGGACTCGTTGAAGCGGGGATCATCGAAGGCGATGGCGCAGGTGCGCACGGGCTGATCCGAGAGGCCGGCCATCGTGGCGACCACGGCGCTCGAATCGACGCCGCCGGACAGGAAGGCGCCCAGCGGCACTTCCGCGATCATGCGCAGGCGCACGGACTCGCGCAGGCGGTCCAGCAGCTCGGCCTGGGCGTCGGCCAGGCTGATGCGGCTGTCGAGCGTGTAGTGCAGGTCCCAGTACGGCCTGGATGCCGGAATGGGCGCGCCGCGCTGGATGCGCAGCGTGTGGCCGACGTCCAGCTTGTGGATGCCCTTGAAGATGGTGCGCGGCTCCGGGACGTAGCCGAAGGCGAAGTACTCCTCCACCGCCTGCGGCTCGATCTCACGTCGCAACTGCGGGTGGGCCAACAGGGACTTCAGTTCGGAGCCGAAGAGCAGCAGGCCATCGTCCAGCACCGTCCAGTAGAGCGGCTTCACCCCGAGGCGATCGCGGGCCATGAACAGGCACTGCTGCTTGCGGTCCCAGATCACGAAGGCGAACATGCCGCGCAGGCGATCCACGCAGCGCTCGCCCCAACTTTCCCAGGCATGGACGATGACCTCGGTGTCGCTGCGCGTGTGGAACTGGTGGCCCAGGGCCTGCAGCTCGGGGATCAATTCCTGGTAGTTGTAGATCTCGCCATTGAAGACGATGGCGACGCTGCGGTCCGCGTTGAACAGCGGCTGCTGGCCCGTTGCGATGTCGATGATGGACAGGCGGCGGTGCCCGAAGCCGAGGCCCGGTTCGAGGTAGAGGTCGCCCTCGTCGGGGCCGCGGTGGTGCTGCGAGTCGTTCATGCGCCGCAGCACGCCGGCGTCGATGGCGCGCGCCTGGCGAGTGTCAAAGATGCCGGTGATGCCGCACATGGTCTGCCTTCATTCCGCGTTGCCGCTGCCCGGCCTGCTGCGCTCGATCTGCCCAGGTCCGGAAACGAGCTTGCCGAGCAAGCTCGGCAAGCAATTCATCATTGTCGTGGGTGGCGGCCCCAGGGAGAGGCCGCCGTGCGCATCACAGGCGCCAGACGCGGTAGCCCGCGCCCTTCAGCGCCGCTTCGTCAAACGCTGCCTTCACGTCGATGAAGGCGCCGCCGTCGACCAGCTTCTCGCCCAGCTGGCTCACGCTCAGCGACGCGAACTCGCGGTGGGACACGGCGGCGACGATGGCATCGGCCTTCGGCAGCGCGTTCCAGGGGGTGAGGCTCACGCCGTATTCGTGCTCGGCCTCGGCGGACTCGGCCTGCGGGTCCGTCACGATCACCTCGACGCCGTAGGTCTTGAGCTCGTTGATGATGTCGATCACCTTGGAGTTGCGCAGGTCGCCGCAGTTCTCCTTGAAGGTCAGGCCCAGCACATTGACCTTGGAGCCCTTGATGTGCGAGCCGCTCGCGATCATCTGCTTGATGGTCTGCTCGGCGATGAACTTGCCCATGCTGTCGTTGATGCGACGGCCGGCCAGGATGACCTGCGGGTGGTAGCCCAGCATGTCGGCCTTGTGGGTCAGGTAGTACGGATCCACGCCGATGCAGTGGCCGCCCACCAGACCCGGCTTGAACTTCAGGAAGTTCCACTTCGTGCCAGCAGCCTCAAGGACCTCGCTGGTGTCGATGCCGATCTTGTCGAAGATGATGGCCAGCTCGTTCATCAGGGCGATGTTGAGGTCGCGCTGGGTGTTCTCGATGACCTTGGCGGCCTCGGCCGTCTTGATGCTGGAGGCGCGATGCACGCCCGGCACGATGATCATCTCGTAGAGCTTGGCCACGCGATCCAGGGTCTCGGGCGTGTCACCGGAGACGATCTTCAGGATCTTCGTGAGGGTGTGCTCGCGGTCGCCCGGGTTGATGCGCTCGGGGCTGTAGCCGACGAAGAAGTCCTGCTTCCACTTCATGCCCGATTCGCGCTCCAGCACGGGAATGCAGACCTCCTCGGTGGCGCCGGGATACACGGTGCTCTCGTAGACCACGATGGCGCCCTTCTTCATGTGGCGGCCGACGCTGGTCGAGGAACCGACCAGGGGCTTGAAGTCGGGGATGTGCGCCTCGTCCACGGGCGTGGGCACGGCGACGATGATGATGTCGGCCTCGCCGAGCATCGCCGGATCGGAGGTGTACACGGCGTGCTTGGCCGCCTGGACCTGCTCGTCGGTCAGCTCGCGCGAGGGGTCCGTGCCACGCTGGCAGGCGTCGACCTTGCCCTGGTGGATGTCAAAACCGATGGTCCTGATCTGCTTCCCGAACTCCACGACGAGCGGCAGGCCCACATAGCCCAGACCGATCACTGCCAAAGTCGTCATACACATGCCTTTCTTGAGATTCTTGAATTATGGCGAGTCATCAGCGTTGAGACTGTGACTGCAGGTAGCCCTGAATTGCGGGGGTCACGGCCGGCATCAGTTCTGCCAGACCGGGCGCCCCCTCCTCCGCTGCGGGTGCATAGATGAACACGGCGGCCGCGTTGTCGACACGCCCTGCCAGGCGGCACCAGGCCGTCAGCAGGCGGGCGTGTACCGCCGAGTTGGTGAAGGTGCCGTCAATCCAGTGGGTCTGCAGCACCTGCAGCTCCTCGCGAGGACCGGACACATGCAAACGCTGGCGCAGGCCGGAGGCCTGCCACACCGGGGGCTGCCCAGTGCTACCGGCGCCCGCACTGGCGGGTACGACGACCCAGTCGTCCTTGAAGCCGGCCAGGCGGTTCTCGGAGTTCATCACCTTGCGCTCCTCGTCCTGCCCCCGGTAGAACAGCACCCAGACGCAGAAGGACCGGCCGCCCTTCAGGTAGCAGGCATGCTCCTGCGCACTGGCACCGCCGTAGGCCGGCTTCCAGCCGGACTTGGTAGGGCTGTCGAGCCGGGTCCAGCCCTCGGCCGACAGGTCCAGCGGCGACAGCACCACAGGCGCGGAGGCCCCGGCGAGGTGCTCGACATGCTGGGCCCAGCCCGCGGGCAGCGCCAGCAGCGTCACGGTGAGCGCCACCTGCGGCCAGGGCGCCCGCGGCGCCGGCGGTGAGGCCGGCACGGCCGGCTGAGGCTCGACCAGCGGTGCATCCACGTAGCGGATCCCGACCATGTAGAGCAGCGTCATCACGAGGCCGAAGAAGATCCAGCCGTAGATGATGTGATCGACGCCCGTGGCCAACTCGTTGCCGGACAGGTGGCCGATCATCACGATCATGTAGGCCCGCAGCCAGTTGGCCACCAGCGGCACGATGAGCGACACCACGCCGAAGACCACCCGGCGACCGGCGCCGCGGTAGTTGATGTAGGCGAACAGCGTCCCCACCATGAAGGAAGCGATCAGGTAGCGGATGCCGCTGCAGGCCTCCACCACCGACCAATGGCCGCTGGGGATGACGAACTCAAGCCCTTCGCGATAGACCGGGATGCCCGAGGCCCGCAGTGCTGCGACGGTGAAATCCGCGGTGGAGTTCATCAGCGTCGGCAGCAGGAACTCGCCGAAGGGCACGGCAAAGAAGCTGAAGCACAGCGGGAACAGCAGGCGCAGGCCGATGGCTCGCCCGAAGACGACCGGCACCAGCAGCACCAGCACCGCCACGATGGCGAAATGCTCGGCGGCGTTCACGTGGGCCAGGCGCACGATGAGCCAGCCCGGCACCAGCAAAGCCAGCAGCACCAGGCCCGGCCACCAGGGCCGCGGCTGCATGACGAGGCAGTCGTAGCGGCGGCGCCAGATCAGCCACAGCACGGCCGGGAAGACGAGATAGCCGTGAGCGAAGGTATCCGACCGCGCCCAGATGCCCACCATCGACTCGAAGGACGGCCAGAGCAGCACGACGGCCGCCACGGTGCACAGCGCCCAGGCCAGCAGCGCCGAACGCCAGCCGGCCCGCAGCGCGTCCGGCAGCGTGCCCCAGAAGCGGCGGGTGTCGTGGACCCAGTCCTGCCACAAGTCCTTCAGCATGCACCCCCCGTGGCCTGGCTCAGCGCCCCGTCGATCGCGGACAGGTGCGCGTCCCAGCTGTAGTGGTCCAGCACGTAGCGACGCGCGGCTTCCCCGATGCGGTCGGCCCGTGCGCGGTCCGAGAGCACCTGCTCCAGGGCCGCCAGGTATTCCTCTGCCGTTTCTGCCTCGAAGACGGCCTCGCCATGGGGCGCGCCAATCACCTGGGCACAGCCGCGGGCAGACACGACGGCCTTGCACATGGACATCGCCTCGAGGACCTTGTTCTGCACGCCACGCGCCAGGCGCAGCGGCGCCACGACGGCATCGGCGTGCTGCAGATAAGGCCGCACGTCCGGCACTGTGCCGGTGACCTGCACATGCGCCCCGGCCAGGGCCTGCACCGCCGGCGTCGGGCTGCGGCCGACGATGTGGAACTGCGCCTGCGGATGCCGCGCAAGCACCAAGGGCAGCACGGCCTCGGCAAACCAGGACACGGCATCGACATTGGGCCAGTAGTCCATGGCGCCCGTGAAGACGAGATGCGGGCCCGGGCCCGAGAACGGGCTGGCGCTGCCGGGCTGGGGCTGGAAGAAATCGCTGTCCACGCCATTGCACAGGGGCTGAATCTTGTCATCGAGCCCGGGCGCCAGGCCCAGGAACAGCTGACGCTCAGGCTCCGTGACCAGGTAGCTCATGCGCGCCGCGCCCACGATGCGGCGCTCGTAATCCAGCAGCGTGCGCCCTTCGCGCCCGTAGACCCAGGACATCGGCCAGCGATGGGCCTTGGCATAGCCCACCCACTTCTGCGAGTCCACATCGATGAGATCGACCAGCATGGGCAGCGGGAGGTCCAGGGCGTACTGCGCCATCGTGGACGAGAAGACGATGCTCGCGGCCAGGTCCTGCTGCTGCACGCAGCGCTGCACCCAGGCCTTCATGGCCGCATCCCGGTAATACGGCAGGCCGAGCGGCTCGCCCGTCAGCAGGCCCTGGAGGCTGCGCACCTTGCCCAGCGTCGGGTTCAGCGGCAGCGCACAGACCTCGGCGCACACACCACGCAGCTTGTCCAGGTACTGCCAGTCGTCCGGGTCATCCACAAAGGTGCCCAGGAACACGCGATGGCGCTTCGCGAGGTGCTTCAGCAGATGCCAGGAGCGAACCTTGTCGCCCTTGTTCGGCGGGTACGGCAGCCGATGGACCAGATAGAGGATATTGGCCATCTCAGCCCCTTGCCTGCGGGATGCCGAGGCCTAGGACGGGGTGCCCGTCCGCACGGCGGCGCAACGACGCGCCGCGCGCGTTCCCACCCAGGACCTGAGCCGTGGACACCAGGCCGTGGATAACCAACTCGAATGACATTCAGTGCTGACCCGCTGCTTGGGGCGTCAATCGTGGTTTGAGGAATACCTCATCCATGCGGCCCCATTGGAAATCTTTCAACAGACGGGCAATCCGCCCCTCCGTGCGCGAAAGATTTACATAGTGGCGAAAGCGGGATTTCGCATCAATCCCCTGAACGCGCGGCTGATCCGGGTCGATTTCCCAGGGGTGGAAATAGAACACCGCCGGCTGCGCTTCCTGGGTATTGACGCGATTGAGCATCCAGCGCGAAACACCGTAAGGCAGCAGCCGGAAATACCCACCGCCACTGCTGGGCAGATTGCGCTCAAACAGGCGCAGCGTGGTGATGGGAATCTCGAGCAGGCCGTCCCGGACGAAATATGGCGTCCGCGGCGAATCCGGCATGCCGTAATGGTCATGGGCGATGGGATAGACGCTGGAGCTGTATTGATGCCCGGTTTCCCGCAGGACATCGAAGGCCCAGAGGTTGCCCTTGCCAATGGAGAAGCTCGGCGCCCGATAACCCAGCACCGGCGCTCCTGCGAGGTCCTCCAGCACCTGCTTCGCGCGCGTCAGGTCCTCACGGAAGGCCTCGGGACTCAGGTCGCTGGCACGCTCGTGCCCATAGCCGTGGCTGGCCAGTTCATGGCCGGCCGCGACGATGCGGCGCACCAGCGCCGGGTAGCGCTCAGCGATCCAGCCCAGGGTGAAGAAGGTGGCACGGGTGTCGTGCGCCGCCAGCAGAGCCAGGATGCGATCGACATTGCGCTCGACACGGCACTCGAGCTCGTTCCAGCGCTCGCGGCGGATGTAGGGGGCGAATGCGGAGACCTGGAAATAGTCCTCCACATCGATGGTCATGGCGTTGACGGGCTTCACGAGTCCGTTCCTTCCTTGCGCTCGGCGGTGCTCAGGCCTTCCACCAGCTTCTGCAGCAGGGCCAGCGTCTGCAGATTGATCCGCTCCAGACGCATCATGCTGCGCTCGAGGCGCTGCAGGCGGTCCGTGTGGTGATCCTGGGCCAGGTTGAGGATCTGCTCGGATATGCCCTGCCCGAGCGAGGCCGGCAGGCTGATCTGGCTGACGTCGATGTCGAGCCCGGCCGAGGCCGCGCCGGGCTGGCCGAGATGCGCAGCCGGCACCGAGGCCGGGCTGCTCGCCAGCGCCGCATGCGCAGAATCAGGGATGGCCGACTCGTCGCGGATGTCCTTGACGACTTCCTCGACGTCCGCCTGCGTGAGGTGCGTGCGGTTGGCCATGAAGCCCAGCAGCAGCAGGCGGTCGCACAGGCTGTTGATCCGGCGAGGAATGCCGCGGGACGCCTTGTGAACGGCCGCAAAGGCAGCCGGGTCGAAGCTGGGATTGCCGGTGCTGCCCGCGCACTTCAGGCGGTGCTCGATGTAGCGCTGCGTCTCCTCCTCGTCCAGCGGGCCGATGTGGCAGGTTGCCGCCACACGCTGGCGGAACTGCTCCATCTCGGGCCGCTGCAGGATGGCGCGGAACTCGGGCTGCCCCACCAGGAAGGTCTGGAGCAGCGACTGATTGCCGTACTGGAAGTTCGACAACATGCGCAGCTCCTCCACCGCGCGGGCACTGAGGTTCTGCGCCTCATCGACCACCAGCAGGCACCGCTTGCCCTGGGCCGCCTGGCTCACCAAGAAGGCCTCCAGAGCCATCAGCAGCTCGGACTTGGCCATGTCCTTGACACGCACGCCGAAGGCCGCTCCGACAAGGCGCAGCGTGTCCTCGGCATCCAGCTGTGTCGTCACCAGGTTGCCGATGACCGTGTTGCTGCGGTTCAGGCTGTCCAGCAAGCCGCGCAGCAGGGTCGTCTTGCCGGCGCCGACCTCCCCTGTGATGACGATGAAGCCATCGTTGCGCAGCACGCCATAGTCCAGGTAGGCCTTGGCGCGGCGATGCTGCTTGCTGCCAAAGTAGAAATTGGGGTCCGGGCTGAGCTGAAACGGCTTGCTCGTCAGCCCGTAAAAAGCTTCATACATGGGACTAGAACTGTTGCTGCAGAGTGCCGGTGATGGCGTTCTCCACATAGGGCCGCAGGGGGCTGTCCATCTCGGCACGCCGCACACTGACGGACAGCATGCGGGACTCGGTCAGTCGCGTGCTCCAGGCGCCGCTCAGCGTGCGCAGATGCGAGCCGTTCAGCGCGCCCTGGCTGGCAGTCGTGCGCTGGTCCGTGTAGCCGAGCGACAGCGAGCTCATGGACGTCAGCCGGTGCGACAGCGAAAGAATCGCGCCGCGCTGGGAGATCTGATCAGCCAGGCCCAGGTCGTCCCCCGGCACGCTTGCCGCGCCCAGGCGGGTGTTGCTGGTGTGGCCCAGCGACAGGCTCACCGTGGTGCGCACTCCCTGCCACAGGGCGGCGATCTGACGAGTGCGGGACAGGCTAACGGCCGAACTGAGGAAGCCCGGCGTCGAGACCGCGTCGGGAGACAGCCCGTTCGATTGCAGCACCGCCAGTACCAGCGTCCGGCGCTTGTCGGGATCCGGCTCGAGCGACGCCAGCATCTGATAGAGCAGATCGTAGTTGGTTCGTGAGCCCAGGCCGCCCTGGACGCCGGGCGGCGAGACCTGCTGCAGGTCGGACACACGCAGCGACAGCCGCGGCAGGCGGTACTCGAAGGTCAGGCTGTGCGTGTTGCCGTAAGAGCGATGGTCTGCCGCAACCTCCGCGAGCGTGCGCGGCGACGGTCGCCAGGCGACCTGCACCCCATAGGCCGCCTTGCGCTCCCGATTGACCGTCGTGTAGTTGTTGGCGTCAGCGCCCAGGTTGACGCCGAATTGCCAGTCAGGGTCCGGCGTGTAGATCAGGGTGCCTATGAGGCGGTCACTGAGCGTGCGTCGCCCCACGCGCGGTGTCGTGACCTGCGCATCACCAGCCACTCGCCAGCTCAGCAGTCCACCCGAATGAGCCGGCCGCAGCGACGCGCTGACGGCATAGCCACTCTGGTCGCCGAGGTCTGTGTCCTTGGCGCGATTGAGCACCAGGTTCACGCGCGACTCCAGCACAGCGACATCGGCGAGCCGGACCCGCAAGCCCGGCGTCACGCTGACATTGGCCACCTGGGTCGCGTTCGGATTGGCGAGCGACGGGTCCACGGTACGGGGGCCGAGCGCGCTGAGATTCTGCTGCGACATGCTGGCCGCCGCCTGCAGGAACAGACCGCCGTCCACCGGCGCCCAACGAAGCTGAGAGCTCAAGCGATGGGTGACGCGGTCGGGCTCCGCGGACTTCTGGTAGTAGAGCCCGTTGAGCGCATAGTCGAGATCACCCGACAACTCAAGCCCGCGGGCGCGCAGCGAGACCCCGGGGGCCAGCGTGGTGACCAACGCCGCATCCGGAAAATCGCTGGCAAGCTTCAGGTTGCTTGTGTAGCCCTGAGACACGCTGACGCGGGGCTCCAGCGTGACCAGGCGCTGCGGGCCCGCCGCGCCGCCAGCCTCCTGTGCCGCAGCCAGGCCGGCCGACGTGGCGACCAGGCAGGCCAGGCACACCGAGCGAACAGGCCAGGCGCCCCGCTTAGCGGTCATGTCCAGTCACCTCGGCAGGCTGCAGGCTCGGCTGGGCGTCAGGGGATTCGCCGCTGTCATACCCGTAGCCATAACCATAGCCGTAGCCATAGCTGCCATCCGCATCGACACGCGCCTGGTTCAGCAGCATCAGGCGCACAGGGCAGCTGTCAATCGTGCTGAGGGCACGCTTCACGGCCGACTGCGGCGTGCTCTCGGCATGCACGACGATCACGATCTGCCCCATCTGCGACGCCAGCACGGCCGACTCGGTCGTCAGAAGCAGCGGCGGGGAGTCGAAAATGATGATGCGGTCTGGGTAGCGCTGCGCCATGTCGTCCAGCAGCTTGCGCATGGCATCGCTGGCCAGCAACTCAGTGGCGCGGGCGTGCGGCGTGCCGCTGGGCAGCACCGTCAGCTTGTCGATGCTGGTGCGCAAGAGGGCATCGGACAGATCGACGGATTCCTCCAACACATCCAGCAAGCCAGGCCCCGGGGGCAGGCCCAGCATGCGCAGCACTGAGGGCCGCGCCACGTCGGCATCGACCAGCATCACGGTGTGGTCCAGTTCGGCGGCGATGCTCATGGCCAGATTCAGGGACGTGAAGCTCTTGCCCTCGCCCGCCAAGGCGCTGGTCACCATGATCAGGTTGCCGTGGTTGAGCATCTCGGCGCCGCGGCCCGTGGCATTGCGGATCAGCGGACGCTTGATCACGCGGTACTGATCCGCCATGGGGGTGCGGGGCGCATTGGGCGTGACCAGCCCCATCGCAGCCAGCGCTTCCAGATCCAGCTCCACGCGCTTGGACACGGCAGTGGCAGGCGAAGGAGCGGCCTGGCGGGCGACCGCCTGGGCGGGCGCAGCCGGCGCTTGAGGAGCCGCAGCCCCTTGAGCCTGCGGCGACTGAGCCGCGTCCTGCACGCCCGGTGCCGACGGCACGGCTGGCGTCGTCAGCTGGTCGATGTCCACTCCGGCCTGGCGCAGCTGCTCCAGACGTTGTGCAGCTTGTTCAATGAGACTGCCGGCCATGATCACCCTCCCCGATTCGCAATGACGGCCATCGCGGCGATACCAATGGCAAAACAGATGAACAACAAGGCGCCAGCAGACCAGAAGCTCAGCATGCTGCGGCGCGAACGAGAAACTTCGGCAGGCGTGTGCAACCGCCCCACGACACCCAACACAGGCAGCTCGGTCACATCCCGCAGTTCCAGGGTGTCATGGAAGACCGGACGCAGCTGGCTGGCGACAAACGACACGCCCAAACCCGCAGCCACGGACAAGCCCCAGGCCGCTGCCAGCAGCACCAGGCGATTCGGCGCCACCGGCTGATTGGACGCACGCGGCGGGTCAATCAGTCGGAAGTCGGCCACACCGGATGCGACATCCAGCTCGCCGGAGATGGCAGCGGATTCGCGGCGAGCCACCAGCTCTTCGTAGTTCTTTTTGTGGACAGCGTAGTCACGGTTGAGCTGCGCCGCCTCGGCCTCCAGCTGAGGCGCCGTCTTGAGTGCGGAGAGTGCCTGCTGATAGCGGGCGGCATACTCTCCGACGCGTGCCTGCAACTGGGCCACCTGGACCTCGGTTGTCGCGAGCATGCGGGACAGATCCTGCTGCACGGGCGTGCCGGTGCTGTTGCTGACGCTACCGCCGGCTCCCGCGCTGGTACGCCGCATCTCGGTGAGCTCGCGCTTCTTCTGCTCTTCCAGATCCTTGATCAGCTTGCGGGTCTGGATGACGTCAGGATGGGCGTCCGTGAAACGCTGCAGCAGTACGTCCAGGTTGCGCTTCTGTGCATCGATGCGGGCATCGAGCTCCGGCATCGCGAAGGCCGACGGGTCTTGAAGTGCGGTCTGGGCCGCACTGTCCAGACGCGCGCGTTCGGCAGCCAACTGCTGCTTCGCGGCGCTCCGGGCGTTCTCGGCTTCGCGGAGCTCGAGGCGGGCTCGGTCCAGCTGGTTGCTCAGCTCGCCGAGGCGTGAGGCCGCATCCTTGCCCTCGCTCGCGGTCAGCTCCAGGTTCCGCAGCCGGAACTCCTTCAGGCGCGCCTCGGCTTCCTCCAGCTTGGCCTCGTAGTTCTTGATCTGCTCGTTGATGAAGGTGGTGGCGGTCGCCGTTTCTTTGCGACTGGCCCCCAGACTCGACTCCACGAAGATGGAGACCAGAGACTGCACCACCCGTTTGGCAGTGTCGGGATCCTTGTCACGGTACGACAGCGTGTAGAGGTTGTCCTTCGCCGTGCTGCGAATGGAGAGCTCGCGAGTGAGCATCTCGATCAGGGCCTCCTGCTGCGCCTTGCTCTGGTTCCCCAGGTCCAGGTCGGCCATCCGGACCAGCTTCTCCATGTTCGGCCGGCTGATCAGCGTGCGGCTGAGCATTTGAACCTGCGTGTCGACATTCGGCTGGACGGCGATGCCGTTCATCAGCGGCTTCAGGATGGACTGCGTATCCACATAGATGCGGGCGCTGGCCTCATAGCGATTCGGCAGCAGCAAGGCCACCAAGACCCCGAGAGCGCCCACAAGCCATGCCGCCAGAAGCCCCGCCCATCGGTACTTCCACATCCGCCGACCAAGCGTCAGCAACTGAGCGAATAACTGTTCCATGTCGTCTGCTTGCCTGAAGCAATCAGCGGTGGACGCCCAAGCGACCACCGCCGTCAAGTAGTTGAGGCCCTGGCGTCAGCATGCCGCCAGCCATGCGACTCAGAAGAGGCTCTGAGGGATGATGAGGATGTCGCCAGGTCGCATCTCGACATTGGCAGAAACATCGCCACGCTTGATGAGGTCCTTGAGCCGGACCGAATACTGCTTGTTGCCCTCGGAAGAGCGCAGGATCGTGGCCTCATTGCCAGCGGCGAAGTCCGTCAGCCCGCCGACGGCGATCATCACATCCAGCAGCGTCATCTGCTGCTTGTAAGCCAGGAACTGCGGCTTGGCCGCCTCGCCCACCACGCGGATCTGCTCGCTGTACGGACCGACGAAGCTCGTCACGATGACCGTCACCACCGGGTCACGGACGTACTTCGACAGCTGCTTCTCGATGTCGCGAGCCACCTCGACGGGGTTCTTGCCCTGGGCCACCAGCTCGTCGATCAGCGGGGTGGCGATCTTGCCGTCCGGACGGACGGGCACGGTCATGGACAGCTCCGGGTTGCGCCAGACGATGATGTTCAGGTTGTCACCGGCACCGATGATGTAGCTGTAATTGCCCTCAGCGGCCTTTGCCGGAGCCTGCGGAAACTGGCCAGTGGACGCACAGCCGCCGAGCACGGCCATCACGGCGCCAAGCGCGGCAACGAGGAACCCACGCAGGGCAAGGGCTTTGAACATATCTCTGTCCTTAGTCGCTGATCAACAGAAAAGGGGTGGGACGGGCACCAGGCGATCCTGGCCTTTCCCCCACACTGAGCCGGCTAGGCATCATGCCATAGGGGTGTGGGCGCGAATGCCGACACTCATGACCGCTGCAGCCGCTGCCTCGATTCTCAGGGGCACGATTGCACACCAGCTGCCGCGCCATGCCCATCCCTCGTATGAGTGCGGCGCAAGACCCCATCGCCACGCCGTCACAGCCGCTTACGACTTGGTACCCCGAAGAACCGGGCGAATGAACATCATCAGCAGCTTCTGAAGCGGATTGGCATTCCCACCAGGCCGCCAGGTGAAACTCAATTTCTGCCGGAATGCATCGAATTGCATGGCCCAGGGTGCCGGCTTCAATTCACCTCGGCCCAGCAACACCTTCAGCACGGAGGTCCCCATGACGCCGGCGCATAGATCGCAGGCCATCATGGTAGAGGGGCCCTTTCGTTCGGCGAAATTGACGGCCAGCGGCTCCACCAGGTAGGGCCGCTGCAGCATCGCGGGCGACAAGCCGGCAATGAAGCGCGCATATTGCTCCTGCCGAGATTGCCCTTCCACCTTGAAATAGTCCTCGAAGGTCATGGCGCCCGGCTTGAAATACAGCAAAGCCACCCCCATGCCAAGCGGCGCCGCCGTCAAGGCGGGTATCCCGCGCCGGGCGCACTCCGCGAACAAAAGACGCCGCGCATCGACCGCAAAGAAGTCGATGCCATCGACATAGACATCCACGCCGTCGAGAAATGCCGCCACATTGGCTTGCGTGACACCCTCGCCGAAACTGCGAACGTCCGCCTCGGGATTGATGCCCCGGACCATCTCCGCCATGACCTCCACCTTGGGGCGACCGATACTTTCCATCGAAGAGCCCACCTGCCGGTTGAAGTTGTGCACCTCGAACTCGTCAAAATCAGCCAGTCGGAAGCCGCCAATTCCCAGGCGAGCCAACGTCAACGCATGAGCGCCGCCAACGCCGCCCTGGCCGGCAATCGCCACCGTTGAACGCCGCAATTTCGCCTGCTCGGACTCGGTGACCCAGCCGATATTCCGAGAAAACGCCTTGTCGTAGTCGAACTCTGACTGATCCTGCATATGTGCTCCCCTGTTGACCCCGCACGAGGGGGTGTCGTGGCCATTTTGCGCCATGCCCGGTGGCGGTCCACTGATATTGAAAAGCTGTGCCAAGATTCCCACTCATCCGGCATCGAGCCGAACAGGGAGACTTGAATGACCGAGCCCGATCTTCTGGATCAACTGCTGGATCTGGCCCGCTGGGCGCCGAGCGGGGACAACACACAGCCCTGGCGCTTCGAACGCCTTGGCCCATTGCAGCTTCGCATCCATGGGTTCGACACGCGGGACCACTGCGTCTACGACCTTGACGGCCATCCCAGCCAGATCAGCTTCGGCACCCTCCTTGAGACCCTGGCCATTGCGTCAGCCAGTCACGGCTGGCACATGGTCATTGACCGCTTGGATTTCAGCACCGAGACACGTCCTCTGATCGACGTGAGCCTGCACGCAGCCAAGGAAAAGACTCAGCAAGTGCTTGCCGCTCAGATCGAGAAGCGCAGCGTACAACGTCGCCCCCTGAAACGCACCCCGCTGACTGATGACGAAAAGACGGCATTGGCGCAGTGCCTCCCGACCGGCATGGCAGTGCATTGGCTGGACGAGGGATTTGCACGACTGAAGACCGCCAAACTCCTGTTCCACTCCGCCAAACTGCGCCTGACCATCGAGGAGGCGTACCGAGTTCACCGGGACATCATCGAATGGCATGCCCAGTTCAGCACCGACAAAGTGCCTGACCAGGCTCTCGGCGCCGGACCCGGAACCATCCTGCTGATGCGTCAAGTCATGAAAAGCTGGCAACGCGTCAAGTTCTTCAATACTTTCCTCGCGGGGACTTGGGCGCCCCGTATCGAACTCGACTTCATTCCCTCCTTGTGTTGTGCCGCCCATTTCGTCATTCATTCGGCGAAACCTGCACATCGCCCCGAGGACTATGTCGAAGCGGGGCGCGCGATCCAGCGCTTCTGGCTCCAAGCCAGTGCGCAGCAACTGCAACTGCAACCCGAAGTCACTCCACTGGTATTTAGCAGGTATTCACGCGAGTCCCGGTCTTTCTCTGCATCCAGCCATGCCATGCCGATGGCTCACGACATCCGGCGGCGGCTCGAGCGCCTGATCGGCCAGGACATTGCCGAGCGCGCGGTCTTCATGGGTCGCCTTGGGCACGGAGCCGCCCCAACGGCACGGTCTGTGCGCAAGCCGCTGGACCAGCTGCGCGCATGAACCTCGTCCGGAGCGTTGTCGGAGGTCTTTACACCCGGCGCCCCCCCCCCTCTTCAGGCACAATTGAAAAGCAACAAGCCCTTGATTTAAAAGAATTTTTTAGTTCTGGCATAGTGATTGCTCATACCACCGCAGGCGGCTCAGCGACATTGCGAAGCTGACCAACCTGAAACAAGGAACGGAGAGAAACATGAACTTCAAGCACGTTGTGCGCGCTGCAGCAGCTGCAGCACTGGTCGCAGTCAGTGCCTCGGCATCCGCCGGCTATGTGGTGCTGGATGGCTGGCAACTGAACACGCCCACGACGACCGTGACGAACATCGGTCGTCTGGGTCTGGGCGGTGGCGGTGCTACCGTTGAACAAGAGGTGAACGGCCTGGGTCAAGCCTTCGTCGGCGCCAAGTTCGTCGAGAGCGGTTCCGTCTTCTCGGTCACCTACACGCCGGAAAACGTTCCGGGCGCTGGTGATAACGGTGGCCTGTCCGTGATCTCCAACGAGTTCCTGACCATTTCGTTCTCCAATGTGGCTGGCAAGGTCATCGCCCTGAATCCGGGCGGCGGCTTCAAGTACCAGTTCACCTCGGGCAACTTCCTGATGTCCGGTGTTGGTGGCGCTTACGCCGCTGGCTCGATCGTCGGTCTGGGCGGCAATGCTTCGTCGACCGCCGTGATCGGTGGCTTCAACGGCGACTCCACCCTGCTGGCCTATGTGGCAGCCTTCCTGAAGCCGACGTTCGACATCAAGGACAGCCTCGGCAACAGCCTGAAGAACGACATGGCCAACGGCAAGGTGCTGTTCCAGGCCGTGACCAACAACAACACCACCGGCTTCGTCGGTACGGGTGCCTGCACGTTCGACGCCACCAAGACCTGCTCCACGGTCCGCGTGACGTCCGCCGGCGACGCCTACCTCGTGCGTGACATCCCCGAACCCGCCAGCATCGCCCTGGCTGGTGTGGCCCTGCTGGGTCTGGGCATGGCTCGTCGCCGTAGCGCCAAGTAATCAGTTTCACTGATTCGGTCGGAAGGGGTGCTTCGGCACCCCTTTTTTCTTGCACCTTTCTGTCGGTCAAGCGCTGTACCGCCAGGCCAACGAGATGAGTGCACGGCCTGGCAAGCGCACAAATGAAAAGGGGAGCTTCGGGCTCCCCTTCTTCATTGGGCGTCTATCGGCCTGAGGCCTAGTCAATCGATCGAGCGATGCCCGTTTCGTGGAAGGGCCTGCCTAGTCCAGGCTACGCCACCCCTCAAAGATCCCTGTGAGTCTGCCCTGTCTCGAAGGCTGCCACACAATCCCGCCACGGGGCATCCGGTTCGTCGACCAGCTTGAAACCAAAGAAGCGGCCTTGCTCGCTCTCTCGCCGGCGCACGACCTGCGCACGCACCCGCGAACGTTCGTGCTCACCGAGATCAACCACGACGTCCCCCATGGATTCCAGTGGCAGCTCATTCCCGCAACGTGCTTGGAAGCCTGCCGCCGAGATTTCGATGATGTCCAGCACACAGACGCGCTCGCCCGTCGAAGACACGATCCTCATTTCAGCGGGGCATCGGATGGAATAGCGTTGGTGACGGCGCAGCGGATGATGCTCCAGCGCCTGTCCTGCCAGCATGGGCAGGATCTGCCGATATTCCGGGGTGTTGTAGATGGACCAGAGCAGCGCCTTCTTGCGATCGTCCAGCCCTTGCAGAACTGGGCTGCAACGATTGAAGAAGTAATCCAACAACGCGGGCGTCAGCACCGGATCGTTCGTCGTGAAGTAGCGCCGGCTAGGCAGGACGATGTTGTCCAGGGACTGCCGGTAGAAGAAGTGGTGCAGGTTCTTGCGAAGCGGGCGGAACTGATAGACCGCCCGGAACAGGGCTTCCGACTGGGTGAGGTCCAGCGTCGCTCCCACGGCCGGTGCCCCGTTGGCAAAGTCGTAGGCATCAACAGTACGGGCCTGAAGTCGCTCGAAGAACAGGAGCGCCTCATACAGCTCGATCTTGTCCGGGTTGACGGCAATAACCAGGTGACGGGTGTCGAAGTATTCCGTGCAGTACTGATGCATGAACTTCATCAGTGGGAATAGGACCGCCCCACCCGTCTTGCGAAAGTCCGGATGCACGGCCAGTGCCGAGATCTCGACAATATTGCCCCGTTTGCGCCGGACGCCTGCCAGGTCAAACACGCTTTGCAGAGGGAAGCCGAATACGCCCTCGCGGATCATCGAGATGGTCCCGACCACGCGGCCATCCCATTTGGCGCAAATCGTGGTGGTCGTCGGGAGGGCATGGTAGATCGTGATCCGCATGCCAGACGGGTCCGGCTTCATGAAGCCAGCAGCCACATAGGCATCGTGCAGGATGCGGAAACAAGCCTCCAGCTCCTCCTGCGTCTCCGCAATTTTCAGCTGCAGTCGGGCATCCGGCTGCGGATCGCAATCCACCATGCGGCGATACACCGCGAACCGCCAATCCCGAGGCAAGGCACTGAATACGGAGCGCAATGCGGTGTGCACGCGTTTGCGCAGGCTGGAGCGCTTGATGGCGGCCATGGTCGCTTCCTCCCTTGCCATCTACATGCGGATGGACGATTCGCCAAGCTTACTGCAACAAGGCGTGAACGACGGGGCCAAGACCCGCCGCAGCCACGCTCATCTCACCTGGTCAGAGCTGGCGATTCAGCTCATCCAGCGTGAGCTTGAGCTCCGGCCCCAAGGATGCCTCCTTGATCTTGGCGATCTCCGCCTTCGCAGCAGCCTTATCTCCGGTCCCCAGCAACGCTTGCGCGAGATGCAGGCGGGCCCCAGTAGATCCCGGCCGAAGCTGGAGTGCCTTGCGAGAGGCTTCCAGCGCCCGGGCGGGCTCCTTGGCGGCAAGGTGCGTCATGGCCAGGGTGTCCCAGTACTCGTCGACATCCTCGCGGACCTGCACGGCACGCTGGGCAAACTCCGTCGCGCCAGGCTTGCCGCCCTTCATCAGGATCCAGGCCATGTTGTTGAGGGCCACCGAGTAGCGAGGCTCCTGAGCAAGCACTTGCCGGTACAGGGCTTCCGCCTCCGCCATCTTGCCGGCCTGCAAGGCGGCCGTCGCCAGATAACTGATGAAATGCACGTCCTTGGCATGGGCCGTCATCCAGGTCGAGGCCAGGCGAGCAGCCTCGGCGCCCTGACCGGCCTTTGTCAGGGCAGTATGCAACTTGATGGCCAGCGTCGCGTCGTCACGATTGAGATCCAGCGCTGCACGGTACTGCCGCGCGGCCTCGACGAAGCCCTTCTGAGCAAAGGCCACATCACCCAGCGCCGTGTAGACGACCACCTTCGGTGCACCTGCGACTTCCATGTCCTTCAGCGCAGCCCGGGCATCACTGAACTTGCCCAGAGCCACCTGGACGGCGACCAGCTTGCCCACCACTTCCGCATTGCGCGGCGCGAGGACGAGAGCTCGGCGCAGGTCCGCTGCGGCGGCCGGGAGATCCTTCGCCTGCGCGTGCACCTCCGCCATGCGCAGGTAGGGATCCGGCGAGTTGGGCAGCTTCGCCACGAGCTTGTTCAGCGTGCTGACCGCCTGGTTCACATCGCCGGTGAGGGCCTGCACCTGTCCCAGTGCCAGCAGCAGCTCGGCGCTGTCGGAAATGGCGGCCTGCCCTTCCTGCGCGGCCTGCAGACCTTGCTTGGGATCGCCCTGCAGGACTCGATGACGGATCAGGCTCAGGCGAGGTTCAGGCGCATCAGGAGACGACTTGATGGCATCCTGAAGCAGCTGCTCGTACTCGCTGGCACTGGCCCCTGCTCGCACCCGCAGCTCAATGGCGGCCATCCTCGCCCGGATGTTGCGAGGATCCCGCGCGACCATGGCGTCGAATCGCTTGATGGCGTCCTGGATGCGCCCGGCGTCCACATCGAGGAAGGCCAGCGCGACGGCCGCCTGGAAGTACTCGGGCGACAGCTGAAGTGACTGCTCGAAGGATGCCCGAGCTTCCGCCAGCTGCTTGTTCTTCATCTGGATAGTCCCGCGAAGGAACGGGGCATCCGCCAGCTTCGGCTGCTTCTGCTGCAGCTGTGCGATGGCTTGCAAAGCACCTGCAGAGTCGCCGCGACTCATGAGCGCACTGATCAACGCCAGATCGGCCGTGTTGCCCGAGGCATCGGTGGCGGCCAGACCCTGGAGCGCGCCCAACCCCTCGTCGGTGCGTCCCTTCTGGAGATCCACCACGGCAAGCGCTGTCTTGCTCCGGACATCCTTGGGGTCCAGCTCAACGGCCTTGCGAAAAGCCTCCACGGCCTTGTTCACCTCGCCCTGGGTGAGGTAGGCCTGCCCGGCAAGTGCCCAGGCGGCCTGACTCCGCCCCTGCTGCTCCATGAGCGGCTGAAGGGCGCTGAGCGCCTTGCCAGCTTCCCCGGCCTTGAGCAGCGTGTGTGCCAGCAGCAGGCGCGCCGAGGGGTTGTCCGCGGACTGGTTCAGCGACTGGCTGAGGTACTTCTCGGCCACCAGCAGCGCGCCGGACTGGGCGGCGATGGCGCCGGCAAGGTGCAGGAAGCGCGCATCCTCCGGCCCCAGCTTCAGCATCGCCTGAGATTCCTCATTCGCCTTCTTGAGGTCCCCGGACTCCAGCGCCACGAGGGCCGAGACAAAGCGCGTCTGCGGGTGGTTGGGCAGCGACTTGCGCATGAGTTCGACCTGCTTGCGGGCACCGTCCAGGTCACCCTTGGTCAAGCGGAACGTCGACAGGCCGACGTTGGCTCCCACGGACTTGGGATCCAGCGACAGGGCCTGCTCATAAGCTGCCACGGATTCGTCATCACGCCCGAGCCCGAAGCGCAGGAACTCAGCTTTCGCGAGCCACGCCTTGGCGTTCTTGGGCTCCTCGGCCAGCACTCGCGACACATGCTGCAGCGCGACGTCGTAGTTCCCGCTATAGCCAGAGACGTTGGCGGCGACGAGGAGGGTCCGAGGTTGCTTGGCGTCCAGGCCGAGGGCCCCTTGGATGTAGCGCTCTGCATCCTCTTTGCGACGAAGCAGTAGCGCGGATTCCGCCAGGGTCGTCAACAGATCGGCCTGCGCCGCCGGCGCTTCCAGCTGGGTGCGGGAGAACTCGGCCAGCACTTTCTCGTACTCGCCGTAGGTGAAGATCACCCGTGCCAGCGGCGGCACCAGCTGGTCCGCCGGGTAGCCCAGCTCACGCACTTTCTCCAGTTCGATCCTGGCACTGACGGGATCCCCCTGCGCCAGCAGCGTCGTGCCCAAAAGGAAGCGGGCCTCGGCCAAGGCCGGATCGCCCTGGAGCGCGCTCTTGAGCTCGATGGCGGCGCTCTTGCCGTCATTCTTGGCGAGCATGGCCTTGGCAGACGTCAGGTGCTGCTCCGGCGTCTTGCCACCGCAGGCGCTCAACAGCGCTGCGGCCAGGCCTGCAGCAAGAATCGTTCTGGAAAATGCCACCAAAGCTGCCTCCTTAAGACCGCTGTCCTGCCGCTCACTTGAGCTGCAGGCGGTTCATCAAATCGTAAAGCGTGGGGCGGCTGACCCCCAGCAGTTCCGCCGCCCGGACGATGTTGCCGTCCGTTCTCGCGAGGGCCTTCACGACCGCCTCGCGCTCGGCTCGCTCCCTCACCAGACGCAGATCCAATTCGACATTCACCGGCGGGGTGCTGTCATCCTGCGCTCCACGGATGGAGAGGTCCGATGCCGCAATGCGCTCGTGCTCGGCCATGATCACCGCACGCTTGATCACGTTCTGGAGTTCCCGCACATTGCCCGGCCATTTCCAGCGCTCGATCACGCCCTGTGCATCCTCACCCAGCGTCAGGCCCGGGCGACGCAGCTCCGAGGCGAAGCGCTTCACAAAGGCGTGCGCCAGAAGGATGGCGTCACCGAGCCGGTCACGCAGGGGCGGCACCTCGACGACGATCTCGGCGAGCCGGTAGTACAGGTCTTCACGGAAGCGACCTTCTGCGATCAGGGCCTGCAGGTCCTGGTGGGTTGCCCCCACCACGCGCACATCCACAGGGATCTCGCCACGCCCCCCCAGGCGCTCGATGCTGCGCTCCTGGAGGAAGCGCAGCAGCTTGGCCTGCAGCGCCATGGGCAGGTCCCCGATCTCGTCGAGCATCAAGGTGCCGCCATGGGCCGTCTCGATCTTGCCGACGGTGGTCTTGGTCGCCCCGGTGAAGGCGCCCTTCTCATAGCCGAACAATTCGCTTTCCAGCAGGGCTTCCGGAATGGCGGCGCAGTTGATGGCCACGAATTTGCCGGTGCGGCGGGACGCTGCATGCAGGCCCTGGGCCAGGACCTCCTTGCCCGTGCCGCTCTCGCCAAGGATCAGCACGGTGGCATCGCTCGGTGCCACCCGCTCGACCATTCGGCAGATCTTCACCATCTGCGGGTCCCGCGTGAGCAGTCCACCGAGGGCGTCGTGCTGCTGCTCTCGCACCAGGCGCCGGTTCTCGTCCTGCAGCTCATGCAGGCGGTAGGCCCGCTCCACCGTCAGGGACAGAACGTCGGGGTCCACGGGTTTGGACAGGAAGTCGTAGGCGCCCAGCCGGATGGCGCGAAGGGCGTTGGCATGGTCGTTCTGCCCCGTCAGCACGATGACCTTGGTGGCGGGCTCCAGTTCCAGCAGTCTTTCCAGCAGCTTGAAGCCCTCACTGACCGAGTCCTGGTCCGGCGGCAGGCCAAGATCCATCGTCACGACGGGCGGCTGATGACGTCGGAACTGCTGGACCGCACTGGCGCCGTCACTGGCCAGCAATGCATCGAACTGGTCCAGTGACCACTTGAGCTGCTTCTGCAGGGCCAGATCGTCTTCCACGATCAGCAGCTGGCGTGTATTCCCGTTACTCATGCAGCATCCACCATCCCGAGGCCTTGGCCTTCCTGTGTCAAAAGCAGGGGCAGGCTGATTGTGAGGCGTGTGCCCTGCCCCACCACGCTATCCACCTCGATCTTGCCCCCCAATTCCTGGACATACTGGAAGCTTTCGAAAGCCCCGATGCCCATGCCCGTCTCCTTCGTCGTCTGGAAGGGCCGGAACAGTTTGCTCCGAATGAACTCCTCGCTCATGCCCACCCCGGTATCAGACACCGTGACAACCGCATTGCTGCCGTGGCGGTGCAAAGTCGCCCAGACGCGCCCTTCCGCCGGCGTGGCATCCAGCGCATTCTGGACAGCATGGCCCAAGACGCGCTCGACCCGATCTTCCTGACCCCGACACTGGATGGCCTCGAGCTCGCCCAGCTCAAGGGTCCGCCCCTTCTTCGCCGCCAGGGCCTGCAGGCGGCGAAGCAGGGCCGGGAGCTCGACGCCTCCCTGCGCACCGAGGGGCCGCTGACCATCGCGCAGCTGCATCAGCAGTTGGCGCATCTTCTCGAGGGAGTTGTCGACGGTCGCCAGCATGTCGTCCTGAAACTCCGGGTTATCCCGATGCTTCTGCGCGTTCTTCATCATCAGGGACAGCTGGGTCACGATGTTCTTGAGGTCATGCACCACAAAGGCGGACATCTTGTGGAAGGCGTCGAACTTGCGTGCCTCCAGCAAGGCCTCTGCGGCCTGGACCTGCGCCAGAAAGCCGGCGGCTTGGGCGCTGGCTGTCTTGAGGAGATCCCGCACTTCCCAGTTCACATCCAGCCGCGCCCGCGAGTGCTCGAGCACCACGAAAGCAATCAGTCGGGGCCCCGCGAGCAAGGGAACGATCAGCCAGTGGCGAGGCTCATCAAGCAGCGCCTGGGGCGCCTGGATCCACGGCTTACCAGGCTCGGGCCGCCCGACACGCAGCTGGTCGAGGTCCAGAATCCAGCCACTGCTGGCCAGGAACTGCACGAAGTCGTCCTGCTCGGCAATGGTCAGCGCACTGTGCGCGGCATTGTGGCGGACGGCCTGCACAAAGCCCCCTTGCGTCGGCGATGGCAGCCACAGCGAGCCGCCTGGGCTCTCCACCAGATTCGCGAGCCCCTCAATGAGAGACTGGCCTAGCGCCTCGGGCGAATCCTGCGACGAGAGCATCGCCGTGAAGCGCAGCCACTCCTCCCGGTAGTCGTAGCGATAGCTGAAGAAGTTCTTGCTGATGTAGACGCGCAGCTTGGCGCGCAGCGCACCCGAGAAGAAGAGCAGCAGCAGGCCGACGCTGGACAGAACCAGCAGGGCAATCTGCAGAGCGCGGCCCCAGGCGCCCCCGGTGTAGCGGAGGTAATAGCCCACAGCCGACACCACCAGCAGGTACAGACCACTGAGAATCAGCGTCGCGGAATGGAAGACTGCAGCTCGCGACACATGCAGCTTTGCGATCCAGTCCTTGTGCCGGCGGGCAGCCACGTACAGCAGTGGAACGGCGATGGCATGGACGCCAGCTCGAATGCTTACAGCATCGAGATCAGCCTCGCGGAACAGCGCCATCTGCGAGTACAGGTAGAGGTCGAACGCGAAGACGACGCCGAGCGCGATGCAAACCGGCTTGGCGTTCCATCGCGCGCTGTCCTGCACGTTGTGATGCAGCTGCTCGACCAGCATGAGCCCGACCACGGCCAGCGCAAGGCAGTCGAAGGCGGCCCAGTGGTTCAGCACACTGCGCGGCGGGGGCAGCCAGTCATTGGGCCCTTCCAGCACCGCCTTGCCGATCAGCAGGCCCACCGCCAGCCATTGGACGCTGCGATGGAAGAGCCGGGTGTCCGACGTGCCGCGCCCTTCCTGCAGCAGCCAGCGCATGAACCCGAGCCAGGCGAGATAGCGCCCGGCGTCGAGCCAAGGCGAAAGCGCGAGCAGCACGCCGCCCCCAGGCGGCGGCTGCAGCTCCAGCATCAGCCCGACGGCAGCCCAGGCCGCGCTGCACAGCAAGCCTGCCCAGAAGAACCAGGCGCCACGGCGCTGCTCTCCTTGCAGGTGTCGCAGCTGCAGCCCGTAGGCGCCCGCGAAGGCCCCATAAAAAAGCAAGGCCAGCAGATTGCCGGCCACGCCCAGGTCAAAGGACATCGACGATGTGCATCATTGATTGGACAGCATCGCGCGCGGCAGGCGCGGCACCTGGAGACAGGCGATGTCGCTCAGCGAGCGCCCTTGCCCGTCAGCACCACAGCCACCGTCTCCAGCAGGATCAGCAGATCCAGGAACAGGGTGTGGTTCTTCACGTAATACAGGTCGTATTGCAGCTTCTCGACCGAATCTTCCAGCGTGGAGCCATACTCGTAGCGCACCTGGGCCCAGCCCGTGACACCCGGCTTGACGCTGTGGCGAACGGCGTAATAAGGCACCTTGGTGGTGAGATCGTCCACGAAGAAGGGACGCTCCGGACGGGGCCCGACCAGGCTCATCTCACCACGCAGCACGTTGAACAGCTGCGGCAGCTCGTCGATGCGAACACGGCGGATGAAGCGGCCGACGCGGGTCACGCGGTCATCGTTCTTGCTCGCGAAACGCGGCTTGCCGTCCTTCTCGGCGTCCGTGCGCATGCTGCGGAACTTCACGACATCGAAGGTCGTGCCGTTCAGGCCGACACGCTCCTGCTTGTAGAAGACCGGACCACGCGACTCCAGACGCACCGCCAGGGCGGCCAGCAGCATGATCGGGCTGCTCAGCACCAGCAGCAGGCCGGAGAACACCAGGTCGAAAGTCCGTTTCACGAAGGTGCGGACCATGCCCTGGTTGAAGCCGTCGCCGAAGATCAGCCACCCCGCGTTCACGTGGCTGATCTTGATCTGGGCCAGCGTCTTCTCGAAGTGCGTGGCGATGTCCACGACGCGCACGCCGTAGATCTTGCAGTCCAGCAGCTCGCGCAGCGGCATGCTGCCACCCCGGCGCTCGCTCAGTGCGACCACGATCTCGTCGACGCCCAGGCGCAGGGCGGTCTCGGTGAGCGTGCCTTGCGGCTGGATGAGCTCCGACGACGCGACGGCCGTCTCGGTTTCATTGGGGCCGGCGAAGTAGCCCACGATCTCGGCGTGAGGATCCGCGGAGAACAGCGTGGCCCCCACCGACTTGGCCACAGGGCCGGCACCGAAGATCAGGATCTTGGTCCGCGAACGGGCATGCACGGACGAGTGAGCGGCATACACGCGATGCACCATGACGGCGGCAATCGCAGCCATCGCGGCCAGCACCAGCAGATCACGATGCGGGATGGAAGCCGGCACCAGACGCGAGAAGCCATAGGCCAGCGGCAGCGCCACCAGCGTAGCCAGCAGCGCTCGGGCGCAGGACTGCGTCAGCGACCGGTTATGACTGTGCTGGTACAGGCCCGAAGCAGAGTTGATGACGAACATGAAGCCCGCCAGCGACAGCCCTTGCGAGGCGGCAAAGGGCAGCAGCGCGTCGGCAGAGTCACCCTTGGACATCACAACCAGCATGGTGGCCAGGAAGATCAGGCCCAGGTCCAGCGCAACTTGCATCAGCGTACGCCGATGAAGGTAGTGGTTAAAAATTCTGATCATGCCAATCCCCAAACACGCTTCCCGAACACTCGGGCTGCCCCGATGGCTTCCTGCGCCATCTGGACATCGCCGGACTTGCAGTGCGGTGCATCATGCCTCCCCCACCCAGCCCTGAAAGCCCCCTGTTTGGAGGGGCGCCCCCTGAGTTGGTGCGGTAGTTCACGACGCGATGTTGAAACCCTCTCGATGCAATCGATGAGCAGTTTGCAGAAATATCTGCACAAAGGTCATGCAGAAGCCTAGCGCCGCTTCGTGAACGAATATTGGCGGCAAAGGCGCGCAAATGGTCCCCTCACAAAGAGGAGGAGCCAACGGCACTACAGCGACCGGAATGGAAAAGCCGGCAAAGGACGTTCCTGCCGGGCAGGCGCCGATTTTCTCAGGCGACGGCATCCGGCCGCGGCGCAAATTCGAAGCAAATTGAAACCGAATGACGAGCCACCCGGGCGACTTCAGCCATCATCCCGCGCTTGCCGACAGAGACTCGGGCGCAGCCTGCCCTCACCGCGCCAAGCCGGGACCAGGCGAGCATGACCCGCAACAGGTGGTCGGCGAGATGCAGCGAGCAGGCATCCGACCATCCGGCGAACCATGAAGGCACAAATAAAAAAGCCCCGGCTGCATGCAACCAGGGCTTTGAATTTGGCGGAGTGGACGGGGCTCGAACCCGCGACCCCCGGCGTGACAGGCCGGTATTCTAACCAACTGAACTACCACTCCTGATGCCTGCCTCTTGGGGCAGACACAGAACAAGTTTTAGAGCTGAGCTCTCAAGCCTTGTCAAACTTGGCGTCCCCTAGGGGATTCGAACCCCTGTTACAACCGTGAAAGGGTCGTGTCCTAGGCCTCTAGACGAAGGGGACTAAACCTTCTACCTGAACTGCGCGCCACCCAATTCAAAAGAACTTGGTGGAGGTAAGCGGGATCGAACCGCTGACCTCTTGCATGCCATGCAAGCGCTCTCCCAGCTGAGCTATACCCCCATCGAATCTCTTCTTTGGGCAAACACTGCTCAACACTTTCGCTAGCTCCCGGACCTGCCAGGGCAGCTGCTGCGTTGCGCCTTGTTTGTTGCGCCGTTCAAGCGAGAAAAAGATTATAGAACGCTTTTTAGACGGAGCGCAAGCGTTTCACCACAATTTCTTTGTCGAAGAGTTCCAGCACCGCATCGACCGAGGGCGTCTGCGCGCGACCGCACACCAGCACACGCACCGGGATGGCCAGCTGGGGCATCTTCAGGCCATGGGCAGCGATCACTTCCTTGATGGCGGCCTGGATGGCGACCTTGTTCCAGTCCAGCGTGCTGAACTTGTCAGCCAAAGCCTGCAGCGCGGGGCGAACGGCGTCCGTCAGATGCTGAGTCCGCTCCTCCTCGGAGGCCTGCACGTCACTGACATACATGGCCAGCCAATCGGTCAGCGCCACGGTCGTGCTGCAGCGGTCCTTGAACAGGGCACACATCTGCGCCAGCCGGGCCGCCTCAGGCACGATCTGACCCCGCTTGCTCATCTGCGTCGCCACCAGCGAGGCCAGACGGGCGTCGTCCGCCTGCTTGATGTACTGGCCGTTCACCCACTCCAGCTTCGCGGCGTCCCATTGGGCCGGGCTCTTGGAGAGATGGCTGCCGTCAAACCAGGACACCAGTTGCTCCGAGGTGAAGAGTTCGTCGTCACCATGGCTCCAGCCCAGACGGGCCAGGTAGTTCAGCATGGCCTCGGGCAGGTAGCCGTTCTCCTCATAGGCCGTGACGCTGACGGCGCCGCGGCGCTTGGACAGCTTCTGGCCGTCGTCGCCAAGGATCACGGGGACATGGCCGAATTGCGGCAGCGGTGCGCCCAGCGCCTGGAAGATGTTGATCTGCCAGGGCGTGTTGTTGATGTGCTCGTCGCCGCGGAACACATGGCTGATGCGCATGTCCCAGTCATCGACCACCACGGCGAAGTTGTAGGTGGGCACGCCGTCGGCGCGCATGATGATGAGGTCGTCGATTTCCTTGTTGGCGATGGTGATGGGGCCCTTCACCAGATCGTTCCAGGTGACCTCGCCATCGACCGGATTGGCAAAGCGGATCACGGGCTGCACGCCCTCCGGAATGGCCGGCAGCGTCTTGCCGGCAGCCGGGCGCCAGGTGCCGTCGTAACGACGCTTCTCACCCCGGGCCTCCTGACCGGCCTTCATGGCCTCGAGCTCCTCGGGCGTCGTGTAGCAACGGTAGGCCTTGCCTTCGGCGATCAGCTGGTCGACGACGGCCTGGTAACGGTCCAGACGCTGCATCTGGTAGATCGGACCTTCGTCGTAGCCCAGGCCCAGCCAGTGCATGGAAGCCAGGATCTGGTCGACCGAGTCCTGCGTCGAGCGAGCGACGTCGGTGTCCTCGATGCGAAGCACGAACTCGCCGCCATGGTGGCGCGCGAAGGCCCACGAGAACAGGGCCGTGCGCGCGGTCCCCAGGTGCAGGAAGCCGGTGGGGGACGGCGCGATGCGGGTGCGCACGGGAGTGTTTGCAGTGGTGCTCATCAGTGATTCAAGGTGGAAAGTCCGCGCAGCAGGTCGTCGATGATGTCATCGACGTGTTCGAGGCCGACCGACAGCCGGATGAGCCCCTGGCCGATGCCGGCTGCCTGGCGTTGCGCTTCGCTGAGGCGGCCATGGGAGGTGGTCGCCGGGTGGGTGATGATGGACTTGGTGTCGCCCAGATTGGTCGCGATGCTCAGCACGCGCGTGCTGTCGATCACATGGAAGGCGGCGGCCCGTGCGGCCTCCGGGGTGTCGCCCTTGAGCTCGAAGGACAGCACCGCCCCGCCCTGCCCCGACTGCTGGCGCATGGCCAGCTCGTGCTGGGGATGCGAGGGCAGTGAGGGGTAGTAGACCCGCGCCACCTCCGGCCGCGTCTCGAGCCAGCGCGCCACGACGAGTGCCTGCTCGCTCTGCGCCTTCATGCGCAGGCTCAGCGTCTCGAGCCCTTTGAGCACGACCCAGGCGTTGAACGGCGCCAGGACCATGCCGGCGGTGCGCATGACGGGGCCGAACACATCCTTGATCAGGGCGCTCGGGCCGCACAGCGCGCCCGCCATCACACGCCCCTGCCCATCCATGTACTTGGTGGCCGAATGCATGATGACGTCCGCCCCCATCTTCGCGGGCTGCTGCAGCACGGGGGACGAGTAGGTGTTGTCGACCACCAGCAGCGCGCCAGCGGCGTGGGCGATGTCCGCCAGCGCCTGGATGTCGCAGACCTCCGTCAGCGGGTTCGTGGGCGTTTCGGCGAAGAAGAGCCGGGTGCTCGGGCGGACGGCACCGCGCCATTCCTGCAGGTCCGTCTGGGAGACGAAGCTCGTCTCCACGCCGAACTTGCCGAACTCCTTGGCGAAGAGGTTGATCGTCGAGCCGAACACCGAACGCGAGCAGACCACGTGGTCTCCGGCCTTCAGCAAGCCCATGCACAGCAGCAGGATGGCGCTCATGCCGCTCGATGTCGCGATGGCGGCTTCCGTGCCTTCCATGGCGGCCAGACGGGCCTCGAGGCTGCGCACCGTCGGATTGCTCGTGCGCGAGTAGGTGAAGTCCTCGGACTGCGCGAAGCGCTGGGCCGAGGTGGCGGCATCCGGCTGCACAAAGGTGCTCGTCAGGAACAGCGCCTCGGCGTTCTCGCCATGCTGGCTGGGCGGCAGCGCGGCACGCACGGCCAGCGTCTCGGTCCGCAGGCCCTCGGGCAACTGGCTACGGTCGTTCGTGTCCTTCAGGCTCATTGGCCCTCGCCTCCGCTTTGCAGCGCCAGACGCGTGCGGGCCGGGCCCTCTTCCTCGTCACCCTGGCTCTTGCGCTGAGCCTGGATGGTGGCGAAGTCCTCGGCCGACACATCGCCCGTGATGTAGTGACCGTCGAAGCACGAGGCCTCGAAGCCCTTGAGGCCGGGCCTCAGCGAGGCCACGACGCGCTTCATGGCATCGACGTCCTGGTAGATCAGGGCATCGGCACCGATGTACTGGCGCACTTCCTCGATGCTGCGGCCATGGGCGATCAGCTCTTCCTTGGTCGGCATGTCGATGCCATAGACGTTGGGGAAGCGCACCGGCGGCGCGGCGGAGGCCAGGTAGACCTTGTTCGCGCCGGCCTCGCGGGCCATCTGCACGATTTCCTTGGAGGTGGTGCCGCGCACGATGGAGTCATCCACCAGCAGCACATTGCGGCCCTTGAACTCCAGCCCGATGGCATTGAGCTTCTGACGCACCGACTTCTTGCGTGCGCCCTGCCCCGGCATGATGAAGGTGCGACCGACGTAGCGGTTCTTCACGAAGCCTTCGCGGTAGGGCTTGCCGATCTTGTGGGCCAGTTGCATGGCCGAAGGGCGGCTCGATTCGGGAATGGGGATGACGACGTCGATCTCGCTGGGCGGCATCGTGGAGATCAGGCGCTGGGCCAGCGTCTCGCCCATGTTCAGACGGGCCTGGTAGACCGAGATGCCGTCCATCACGGAGTCCGGACGCGCCAGGTAGACGAACTCGAACATGCAGGGGTTCAGCGAGGGGTTCTCGGCGCACTGCTCGGTGTGCACCTGCCCCTGCGTGTCGATGAAGACGGCCTCGCCGGGCGCGACATCGCGGTCCAGCTTGACGCCCGTGCCCTCGAGGGCGACGCTCTCGCTCGCGACCATCACGTCGCCGTTGGCGCTGTGGCCGAAGCACAGCGGACGGATGCCGAAGGGATCGCGGAAGGCCAGCAGGCCGTGGCCCGCGATCAGCGCGATCACGCCGTAGGAGCCCTTGATGCGCTTGTGCACGGCGCGCACGGCCTTGAACACGGCCTGCGGCGTCAGCGGCAGTTCGCGGGCGACCTGCTCCAGCTCATGCGCCAGCACGTTGAGCAGCACCTCGGAGTCGCTCTCGGTGTTGATGTGGCGGCGGTCCACAGCGAACAGCTCCTGCTTCAGCGCATGGGCGTTCGTCAGGTTGCCGTTGTGGACCAGCACGATGCCGAAAGGCGCGTTCACGTAGAAGGGCTGGGCCTCTTCCTCGTTGTAGGCATTGCCGGCGGTCGGGTAGCGGACCTGGCCCAGGCCCACATTGCCCGGCAGCGCGCGCATGTTGCGGGTGCGGAAGACGTCGCGCACCATGCCGCGGGCCTTGTGCATGAAGCACTTGTTGCCCTGCATGGTGACGATGCCGGCGGCATCCTGGCCGCGGTGCTGCAGCAGCAGCAGCGCGTCATAGATCAGCTGGTTGACCGGCGCCTGGGATATCACACCAACGATGCCACACATGTTCTCTTCCTCGACTTGTCGGCCCCCGGAGCCCGGGAGCACTCGCTACGATACACAGGGCCCGAACGCTTGTGGCGCTCAGGCCGGGATGAATTTGTTGACCGACTCCGGCAGCAGCGGCTGCAGTACCCGCAGCCCGCTCTGCAGCCAGGGCGCCAGTGCCGACGCCCGCCAGGGCTCCGACGTCACCAGCGGCGTCATGCCCACCAGCAAGGCCACCAGCAGCCCGATGAACAGGCCGCGCACGGCCCCGAAGCCACCGCCGCCCAAGCGATCCAGCCAGGACAGGGGCGAGGCCTGGATCAAGGCGCGCACCAGCCGCGCGACCAGACTCCACACCACCAGAATCACGATGAAGGCCAGCACCAGGCCCGCGGCCCCGCTCAGCTGCGGGCCCATGCGCTCCTCGGGCAGCCAGCCCTGCACCACAGGCGCCAGCCACGGAGCCAGGAGGTAGGCCACCAGCCATCCGCCCAGCGCGAGCACCTCGTAGACAAGCCCTCGCCACAGGCCGACGGCCACCGAGAGCCCCAGCACGACAAGGAATGACAGGTCGACCCACCCCATCGGATCAGAGCGTCAGCACCGTGCCGGCCAGGCCGCTGCCACGCAGCTTGGCGGCCGCACGGTCCGCCTCCTCCCGGCTGGCGAAGGGGCCGACGCGCACGCGGATGCGCTTGCCATCCGGCGTCTCCACCGCCTGGGTGTAGGTCTTCAGGCCCAGCTTTTCGACCTTGCCGCGCATGTCCTGGGCGGAGCGGGCCTCGGCAAAGGCGCCCACCTGCACGATGAAACGCGCGCCGGCTGCGTCCGGGGCCTTCTTCTCGGCCGCGGGCTTGGGCGGCTCGCGCCCTTCCAGCAGCGCCATCGCGCGTGCGGCATCGGCATCGCGGGCATGCTCGGCCGCCTGACGGGCCTGGGCCTTGTCGGCGGGCTTGTCCGCGGGCTTTTCGGCCGGCTTGTCGGCGGGCTTGGCCGCGGTCTTGTCAGCGACCTTCTCTGCCGGCTTGTCTGCCCCCTTGTGCGCATCCGCGCGGGATTCCACCTTCGGCTCGGGTTTGGCCGCCGCCTCCTTGCGGGGATCCGGGCGGGGCTCGGGATGGGTGTCAGGCTTCGGCGCCTCGACCGCGCGCGCCGTGTCAGCCGCCGAGGCCCGGGGCGCCGTCGCCACCTCGTTCACGATGGCCGCGCCCGGCTGCTCAGCGGGCGTCGCCACCTGCCGTTCGGCCGGGGCCTGGGTGGCCGTCGAGGGCACGTTCAGGGGCGGCAGGCCATCCTTGCGGGGAATCTCGATGGGGAGGTCCACCGGCACAGGGCGAGGCTGCGTCTCGAAGACCAGCGGGAAGGTGACCACGCCCACCACGACCAGCACGGCAGCGCCGATCAGGCGGCGCCGGGCGCGCAGCCGCAGCTGCTGCACGGAATCGAGCCCCTCGGCCACCGGCCGGGCTGCCGTCCTGTTGTCCTCGGCGCGCTTGAAGAATGACAGCAAACCCATGTGTGATGCGGCACCTCGGAGCGCCGGAGATGGACAGCGGCAGGGCCGCAAGAGAGGCGTTGGCGGCGGACTCAGCAGGCCGCGCTCAGGGCTTGTCAGCCGCTGCGCCGGCCACCAAGCGGGGCACGCCGTCCTTCAGCACACCACCCACGGTGTAGAAGGAACCAAAGACCAGAATTCTATCAGCGGGGTCCGAGGCCGCCGCCGCCGCCGCGAGGGCCGCCCGGGGGTCCGCATGCACGGCCACGGACACGTCCTTGGGCGCCTTCAGCACCCCCTGGGACTGCAGCGCCGAGAAGCGCTCGGCCAAGGCCTCGCCCGTCGCGGCGCGCGGCAGCGGCAGGTCGCAGAAGTGCCAGTGGTCCACCAGCGGCGCGATGCGCACCAGGATCTCAGCGAGGTCCTTGTCCGCCATGGCCCCGAACACCGCATGGGTGCGCGGGAAGAAGCCCATCTGGTCCAGGTTCTGGGCCAGGGCCGCGATGGCGTGCGGGTTGTGCGCCACGTCCAGCACCAGGGCCGGCTGCCCCGGCACGACCTGGAATCGCCCCGGCAGCTCGACCAGGGCCAGGCCTGTGCGCACGGCCTGCGCACTGATGGGCAGCTGCTCGAACAGCGCCTCGAACACGGCCAGGACGCCGGCCGCGTTGAGCAGCTGGTTCACGCCCCGCAGTGCCGGAAACGCCAACCCGCTGAACTTGCGGCTGCGCCCGGCCCACTGCCACTGCTGGCGGTCGCCGCCATAGCTGAAGTCCTGGCCCAGCTGGCGCAGGTCCGCGCCGACCGCGGCGGCGTGGGCCGCCAGGCTGGCCGGCGGCACCGGATCGCTCACCACGACCGGCTTGCCCGGACGCATGATGTGCGCCTTCTCGCGGCCGACGGATTCGCGGTCCGGGCCCAGGTACTCGACGTGATCGAGATCGATGCTGGTGATGACCGCGCAGTCCGCATCGATGGTGTTGACCGCATCCAGCCGCCCGCCCAGGCCGACCTCAAGGATCACGAGGTCCAGCGACTCCGCCGCGAGGCGGCTGAGGATCGCCAGCGTCGTGAACTCGAAGTAGGTCAGCGCCACATCGCCCCGGGCGGCCTCGACGGCCTCGAAGTGCGGCAGCAGGCTGTCGGCATCGACGGGGGCGCCGCCTACGCGGCAGCGCTCCTGGAAGTGCACCAGATGCGGCTTGATGTAGAGCCCGACCCGGTAGCCCGCCTGCAGGGCGATGGACTCGAGCATGGCGCAGGTGGAGCCCTTGCCGTTGGTGCCCGCCACCATCACGACCGGCGCCTCGAAGCGCAGGCCCAGGCGGTCGCGCAGGGCGTTGACCCGGGCCAGGGTCATGTCGATTTCCTTGGGATGCAGGCGCTCGCAGTGGGCCAGCCAGTCATCCAGGCGCTGCTGCGCGTCACTCGGTGCGGTCGTCATGGGCGAAAGGGGTTCGGAATGCAAACGGCCAGGCACGCTGCCTGGCCGCGAGGGGGTTGACGCCGCCCGGTCAGGCGACGGCGTCCGAGCTCTGGCGCTGGAGCATCGCCAGCTGGCGGGCGATGGTCTCGCGCAGCTGGCGGCGGTCCACGATCATGTCCACGGCGCCCTTTTCCATCAGGAACTCGGCTCGCTGGAAGCCAGGAGGCAGCTTCTCACGCACGGTGTTCTCGATCACACGGGGGCCGGCAAAGCCGATCAGGGCCTTGGGCTCGGCGATGACGATGTCCCCCACGAAGGCGAAGGACGCAGAGACGCCGCCCATGGTCGGGTCGGTCAGCACACTGATGTAGGGCAGCTTCGCCTTGGCCAGGCGCGTCAGCGCGGCGTTGGTCTTGGCCATCTGCATCAGCGAGAGCAGGCCTTCCTGCATGCGGGCGCCGCCCGTGGCGGTGAAGCAGATGAAGGGCGTCTTCTGCTCCAGGGCCGTCTCGACGCCGCGCGCGAAGCGCTCGCCGACCACGGAGCCCATGGAACCGCCCATGAAGTCGAACTCGAAGCAGGCCGCCACGACGGGCACGCTCATCACGGCACCGCCCATCACCACGAGGGCGTCGGTCTCGCCGGTGGTTTCCAGCGCTTCCTTGAGCCGGTCGGGGTACTTCTTGCTGTCCTTGAACTTCAGGGCATCGACCGGCAGGACCTCCTGACCGACCTCATAGCGCCCTTCCCCGTCCAGGAAGGCATTCAGGCGCGCGCGGGCGCCGATGCGGTGGTGATGGCTGCACTTGGGGCAGACGTTGATGTTCTGCTCCAGGTCGGTCTTGTAGAGCACCGTCTCGCAGGACGGGCACTTGATCCACAGCCCTTCAGGCACGGTGCGACGCTCGGCGGCCTCGCTTTGCTGCATCTTGGGCGGCAGAAGTTTCTCAAGCCAACTCATGGGCAGACTCCTTCGTCTCAGGTCTCGTTGTCAGGTGCCGCGCCGCCTTGTGGGCGGCCCGGCACCGGGGTCATCAAGGGGCGTCAGCCGCGCGGCAAGGCGTCGAGCGCCTCGCGGATCTCGCGGATGAAGGCTGCCCCCGTGGAGGCCACATTATCGCGTGCTTCGACCTCCAGCAGCTGCACGAGGCGGGAACCGATCACCACGGCGTCGGAAACCCGGGCCACGGCCTGGGCGGTGGCCGCATCGCGGATGCCGAAACCGACCCCCACCGGTACCGGAACCTGAGCCCGGATGCGCGGCACCATGCGGGCCACGGCGTCGGTATCGAGGTGGCCGGCCCCCGTCACACCCTTGAGCGAGACGTAGTAGACATAGCCGCTCGCCACCTTGCCGACGCTGGCCATGCGCTCGTCCGTGGACGTCGGGGCCAGCAGGAAGATGGGGTCCAGCCCGGCGGACTTCATCAGCCCGGCAAAGGCCTCGCACTCCTCGGGCGGGTAGTCGACGATCAGCACGCCATCCACGCCGGCCGCCTTGGCGTCGCCCACGAAGGCCGCCTGGCCGTAGCGCTCGACCGGGTTCGCGTAACCCATCAGCACGACGGGCGTGTCGGCGTCCTGCTCGCGGAAGGCCCGCACATAGGCCAGGACCTGCTTCAGGCCGATGCCGTGCGTCAGGGCACGCTCCGCGGCCTTCTGGATGACCGGGCCGTCAGCCATCGGATCGGAGAACGGCACGCCCAGTTCGATGACGTCAGCCCCGGCGCGGGCCATGGCCAGCATCAGCTCCACCGTGCAGTCCGGGTATGGGTCACCGGCGGTGACGTAGGGAATCAAGGCCTTGCGGCCCTGGGCGGCGAGGCGGGCGAAGGTGGCCTGGATGCGGCTCATTGCGCACCTCCCTTCGCGGGGACGTTGACAACCACGGTGTCGGATCCCTTCACCGACTGCCCGCGACACGAGGGCCGGCAGTAGAAGTCCGCCTTGGACAGATCCGCCACCGTGCCGATGTCCTTGTCACCGCGGCCGGACAGGTTGACGAGGATGTGCTGGTCCGGGCGCATCGTCGGGGCCAGCTTCATGGCATGGGCCACGGCATGGCTGGACTCGAGCGCCGGGATGATGCCTTCGGTGCGGCACAGGCGGTGGAAGGCGTCCAGGGCTTCCTGGTCCGTGATGCCCACGTACTCGGCGCGGCCGATGTCCTTCAGGTAGGCATGTTCCGGGCCGACACCCGGGTAGTCCAGGCCGGCAGAGACGGAGTGCGTCTCGATGATCTGGCCGTTCTCGTCCTGCAGCAGGTAGGTGCGGTTGCCGTGCAGCACGCCAGGGCTGCCCAGGCTCAGCGTGGCGGCATGCTTGTGGCCGTCGAGGCCCTCGCCCGCCGCCTCCACGCCGATCAGGCGCACCTGCTCATGCGGGATGTAGGGATAGAAGATGCCGATGGCATTGGAGCCCCCGCCCACGCACGCCACGACGGCGTCCGGCTGGCGGCCGATCATCGGCGGCATCTGCTCCAGGCACTCGTCGCCGATGATGCGCTGGAAGTCGCGCACCATCATCGGGTACGGGTGCGGGCCGGCCACGGTGCCGATGATGTAGAAGGTCGATTCGACGTTCGTCACCCAGTCGCGCATGGCCTCATTGAGGGCGTCCTTGAGCGTCTTGGAGCCCGAATCCACCGGGATCACCGTCGCGCCCAGCAGCTTCATGCGGTAGACGTTGGGCGACTGGCGCTTGACGTCCTCGCTGCCCATGTAGACCACGCACTCCATGCCGTAGCGGGCGCAGATCGTGGCCGTGGCGACGCCGTGCTGGCCGGCGCCGGTCTCGGCAATGATGCGCTTCTTGCCCATGCGGCGGGCCAGCAGGGCCTGCCCGATGGTGTTGTTCACCTTGTGGGCGCCGGTGTGGTTGAGGTCCTCGCGCTTGAGGTAGATCTGCGCGCCGCCCAGCTCGCGGCTGAGGCGGTCGGCGTGGTAGATGGGGCTCGGGCGGCCCACGAAGTGCGCCAGCTCCTTCTTGAACTCGGCGATGAAGTCCGGGTCCTGGCTGTAGCGGGCGTAGGCCTCGTTCAGCTCGTCCAGGGCATGGACGAGCGTCTCGGCGACGAAGCGGCCGCCGTAGACCTGGCCATTGACGGGTCCGAAGTGCCCGCGGGCATCCGGCATGTTGTAGTTCGACATGATGGTTCTCTCTTCAAGGGCCGGACCGTCCATCCCGGAGGGTCTCAGCCGGCATCTTCAATGCGGGCGTCCGCTTCACGGACGGCCTCGCAGAACTGACACATCAGCAGCGGGTTCTTGAGGCCCTTGGCCTCCTCCACCCCGGAGCTGACGTCAACGGCCCAGGGCCGGACGCGAAGAATCCCTTCGATCACATTTCCGGCATGCAACCCACCAGACAAAACGACTGGAGAGGGCACGTTTCGAGGAAGCAGTGACCAATCGAAGACCTTTCCACCACCGCCATAACCCTCGACATGGGCGTCGACGAGCATGGCCTGGGCGCTAGAGAACTGTTGGGCGAAGTCTAGCAAATCAAAGCCTGGGCTCATGCGAGCCGCGCGAATGTAGGGCCGCGCATGGCGCTCGCATTGCTGCGGGGTCTCGTCGCCATGGAACTGCAGCAGCAGATTGGGCATGGCCGCCAGCGCCTCGGCCAGCAGGGCATCGTCGGCATTGACGAAGAGGCCGACGGGCGTCACGAAGGGCGGCAGGCGCCTCGCGAGCTCGGCGGCGCGCAGCGGGCTGACATAGCGCGGGCTCTTCTCGTAGAGCACGAAGCCGATGGCGTCGGCGCCCGCCTGCACGGCGAAGTCGACGTCCTGCTCGCGGGTCAGCCCGCAGATCTTGATGCGTGTGCGTGTCATGGCGGCGCTCCTTGGCTGCCGGGTTTCCGAGGGATCAGGGCAGCCAGTCCATGGCGGCCGTGCGCTCCGGCAGTCCCAGATGGGCATCGTAGTACGGCCCCAGGAAGTAGAGGCCTGCCGGCGAGAAGGTGGGCGCTGCCGCCTGTCGGCTGCGGGCGGCGAGCACCTCCGCCATCCACTCGGGCGGCTTCAGCCCGCTGCCGATGGTGATCAGGCAGCCCATGAGGTTGCGCACCATGTGATGCAGGAAGGCGGACGCATCGAACTCGAAGCGCCAGTAGGCGCCGCGGCGGTGGATGTCGATGGCGCGCAGCACCTTCACGGGCGAGTTCGCCTGGCACTCGGCCGAGCGGAAGGACGAGAAGTCGTGCTCGCCGAGCAGATGCTGGACGGCCGCGCGCATGGCGTCGCCGTCCAGCGGCCGGAAGACCCAGCCGCAGGCGCCGCTCTCGATGGCGGGGCGCACCGCGGACTCCAGCAGCAGGTAGGCGTAGCGTCGGCCGCGGGCGTGGTTGCGGGCATGGAAGTCATCCCCGGGGAAGGCGCACCACTGGATGGCGATGTCGGGCGGCAGGTAGCGGTTGGTGCCTCGCACCCAGGAAAAGGGCTCGCGCACGGCGTCGGTGTCGAAATGCACGACCTGGTTGAGGCCGTGCACGCCTGTGTCCGTGCGGCCAGCGCAGATCGTGCGCAGGGGCGCGTCGGCAAACTGCGAGAGCGCCTTCTCCAGCGCGTCCTGCACCGTGCGGCCGTTGGGCTGGGACTGCCAGCCGAGATAGCCCTCCCCGCGGTAACTGACCCCGAGGGCCACGCGCTGCGTCATCGATCCATCCTCATCGGGTTTCCTGCGCCGGCCGAGGCCCGCGCAGACAAGAAAAAAGGCGCCCGACTCGCGGACGCCTTCTGATTGTCGCGGACATGGCGCCGCGCTGGCGAAATGCTGCCGCTCAGCGCAGCTCGTCCAGCATCGCCTGGGCCTTGGCGCGCAGGTTGCCTTCCGCCTTCAGGACCAGTTCCTGCAGGACATCACGGGCGCCTTCGACATCACCGATCTGGCGGAATTCCTCGGCCAGCTCCAGCTGACGCTGCAGCGGGTCGCCTTCGTCGTCAGCCAGGGCATCGATGGCATCGGCCAGCTGGTCGGCGGCGCTGCGGGCCGGGGTGTCGGCACCACGCTGGTCAGCAACGGTCGACACGGCGGCGGGCTCGTCCGTGGCAGGCAGATCCAGGTCGATGGACGAGAGGTCGAAATCCAGGCTCTGCGCGTCCGGCGGCAGCGGCGCTGCGGCGGTGGCGGCGTCGAAGTCACCCAGCTCGTTGAGGTCGAACTCGAGGTCGGTCGCGGCCGCCTTGGCGGACTCCGGCAGCTTGCCGCCACCCAGGTCCACGTCCATGCGCAGCGGGGCCTGGCCAGCCGCAGCCGGCATGGCCTGCGTGGCCTGCATGGAGCTGCTCGAACCGCCCAGATCCAGGTCCAGATCCAGGTCGAGGCTGCTGGCGGGACCGGGGTCCGTGGCGGCCAACGGCGTGCCCATCATGCCGGCCGAGGCCGGCAGCGTGGTCGCGTTCATGGGCTCGGGACGCTGCTCGGCATCACCAGCTGCCAGCGCCGCCGGCATGCCGCCGGGCTGGTACAGCGGATGGTCGGGATCGATCTGGCGACCGAGCTCCTGCACCTTCGGCCAGTCCTCGCCCTGCCCTTGCGTCTCGGCGTAGAGCTGCGCGGCCAATTGCTCGTAGGCCTTGGTGTCGCGGCGCTTGGCGTAGACCTCCAGCAGCTTCAGGCGGATCGCCAGGCGCTCCGGATTGGCGCGCAGGGCTTCCTTCAGGATTTCCTCGGCCTGCAGGTCCCGGCCATAGGCCAGGTACACATCGGCCTCGGCCACGGGATCGACGTCACCGATGGCATCGAGCTGGCTCAGCGAGTAGCTCATGGAGCTCTGGCTGGAATTGCCCGACTCGCGGGTGTCGATGCGCTGGCCGCCACTGGCGCCGAAGAACGAATCGGGCTGCAGGCGGCTCTCGGTGAAGGCGGTCTCGGCCTTGAACTCGGGGCGGCGGTTGCGCAGGCGCATTAGGCCGAAGCCCCCCAGCGCCACCACGACGACGCCGGCCAGGATCGGCAGGATCGGACCGTCGGTCAGCGAGTCCAGGAAGCTCGGCTCCGGTGCCGGAGCCGGCATGGGCGCGGGCTTCGGACGCGAGGCGGCCGGCTTCGGCGCGCTGGCGGCGGAGGCTGCCTCGGGCACCGGCGCGGCCACGGAGGCCGCCGGGCTGGGCATGCTGGCCGGCGTGGGCATCACGGCCGGCAGGGCCACGGCAGGCGCCGGCGCGGGGGCCGGAGCCGGCGCCGGTGCGGGAGCCGGCGCAGGCGCAGCAGCAGGCGCCGCGGCGGCCGGCTTGGTCTGGGTGGAGAGCTTCTTCAGCTCTTCCACATTGCGAGTCAGCTCGGCCACGCGGGCCGCGGAGTCCTTCTTCTCGGTGTCCTTGGACGCCTTGACCTCGGCACTGGCGGCCGCGCTGGGCTTGCTGAGCGTCAGCTTGTCCGGCGCCGTGGCGGCGGCCGGCTTCTTGTCGGCCACTTCAGCCTGGACACGGCCCTTGGCGGACTTGTCGCTCTCGTCCTGGTGGACGAGCGGCGCGCCCGTGGCCAGGCGCTGGCGGTAGCTGTTGAAGTCCGCGCTCTGGGCCTGGATGACCTGGCGGGCCTCGGCGGCGCTGAGCTCACCGAGCTTGTCACTGCCCGGCACCTTCAGCACCACGCCGGCCTTCAGCCGGTTCATGTTGTTGTCGACGAAAGCGTCCGGATTGGCGCGGTACAGGCCGACCAGCATCTGGTCGAGCGAGATGCCGTCCACCTGCGTCTTGTTGGCGATGCGGGAGAGCGTGTCGCCCGGCTTGACGGCGTAGTCGCTCGCAGCGGTCGGTGCCACCGGGGCCGGCGCGGGCGCCGGCTTGGGCTCGGCCGCCGCGCGGGGCGCCGGAGCCGGGGCGGCCGGACGCTGAACGGCGGGACGCTGGGCCGGCAGGGACTTGGCGTCCGTGGGCGCCGCGGCGATGACCGGCGCGGTGGTGACCTCGCTGGGGGCCGTCGGGCGGTTCAGCGCGGGGGGATCAAACAGCAGCGTGTACTCGCGGGTCAGGCGGCCGGTCGACCAGTTCAGCTCGAGGATCAGGTCGACAAACGGCTCCTGCACGGCGCGATCACTGGTGATGCGCAGATAGGGGCGCCCGTCGGCCCGGCGCAGCAGCTGGACCTGGGTGGACGTCAGCACCGAATTGAATTCGACGCCGCTGGCGCGGTAGACATCCGGATTGGCGATGCGGACCTTCAGCGAGCCGGCCTCTTCAGCGGAAAGGCTGCTCACGTCGATCTCGGCCTTGAGCGTCTCGCCCAATGCAGACTGGACCTTCGAGCTACCCAGCCCAAGGCCCCAGGCCTGCAAGCTGGCCAGAGACAACGCGGCCACCGCAACGCGGCTCAAGGCAAAGCGCCCGAAAGCGCGAGAGTACTTGTTCAAGGCGTCCCCCAAAGCAACAAAGCGGGCACCCCAGGGTGTCCGCCTGTTTCGACGATGTTTGTTATGTGCTTCACAGCCCTCGGGATGCTGTCGTACACGGCTTCAGCGCTGCAGAAATCACAACAGCGTCAAGCATATACGCCAGACAACTCATGCAAAGGCTGAATTTCACCCTTGACAAGCGTCTGGTTCACCAGCCGTTACCAGCTGTCGCATGTGGGCAACGGGTAACGGCAGTCATGCAGGGATTTTACTGAGCCAGCAGGATGCGCAGCATGCGGCGCAGCGGTTCGGCCGCGCCCCACAGCAGCTGGTCGCCGATGGTGAAGGCACCGAGGTACTCGGGGCCCATGGCCATCTTGCGCAGGCGGCCGACCGGGATGGTCAGCGTGCCGGTGACGGCGACCGGCGTCAGGTCCTGGATCGTGGCCTCGCGCGTGTTGGGGACGACCTTCACCCATTCGTTGTCGGCGGCGATCATGGCCTCGATGTCCGCCAGGGGCACGTCCTTCTTGAGCTTGAAAGTCAGCGCCTGGCTGTGGCAGCGCATGGCGCCCACGCGGACGCAGAAGCCGTCCACCGGCACGGCCGGGGCGCTGAAGCCCTCGCCCTGCCCCAGGATCTTGTTGGTCTCGGCCATGCCCTTCCACTCTTCGCGGGAGGTGCCGTTGCCCAGGTCCTTGTCGATCCAGGGGATCAGCGAGCCGCCCAGCGGCACGCCGAAGTTCGCCGTCTCGCTGGCCGACAGGCCGCGCTGCTTGGCGATGATCTTGCGGTCGATCTCGAGGATGGCGCTCTTCGGGTCGGCCAGCAGCTCGCGGACCTCGGCGTTCAGCGTGCCGAACTGCGTCAGCAGCTCGCGCATGTGCTGGGCACCACCACCGGACGCCGCCTGGTAGGTCTGCGTGCTCATCCATTCGACGAGGCCTGCCTTGTACAGCGCGCCCACGCCCATCAGCATGCAGGACACCGTGCAGTTGCCGCCCACCCAGTTGCGGCCGCCCTTGGCCAGGGCGTCCTTGATGACCGGCATATTGACCGGGTCCAGGATGATGACAGCGTCATCCTTCATGCGCAGCGTGGAAGCGGCGTCGATCCAGTGGCCGTTCCAGCCCGCGGCGCGCAGCTTGGGGAAGACTTCGGAGGTGTAGTCGCCGCCCTGCGCGGTGATGATGATCTCGCAGCGCTTGAGCTGCGAGAGATCGAAGGCGTCCTGCAGCTTCGTCTCGTTCTTCGCCTGGACCGGGGCGGTGCCGCCGGCATTGGAGGTGCTGAAGAACAGCGGCTCGATCAGATCGAAATCGCGCTCGGCCGTCATGCGGTCCATGAGCACCGAGCCGACCATGCCACGCCAGCCCACCAAACCTACGAGAGTCGTCATCTTGCTTCCTTTGTCATCTCACACCACAAACCCGTCACTTCCTTCTCCGGCTCGTTCGCCGGGTTTGTGGAGGCGAGACGAACCGGAGCTGGATCAGCCCGTCATGGTTTTGGTGGTGGTGCCAGTGATGGCGGCAACCACGGCGTCACCCATTTCGCGGGTGCTCACCTTGCGCGTGCCTTCCGAGAAGATGTCGGCGGTGCGCAGGCCCTGCGACAGCACGGACTGGACCGCGGCCTCGATGCGGGCGGCGGCTTCCGGCTGGTTGAGGGAGAACTTGAGCATCATGGCAGCGGAGAGGATGGTGGCCAGAGGATTGGCAATCCCCTTGCCGGCGATGTCGGGCGCGCTGCCGTGGCTGGGCTCGTAAAGGCCCTGATTGGCCGCATTCAGCGAGGCCGAAGGCAGCATGCCGATGGAACCCGTCAGCATCGCCGCTTCGTCGGACAGGATATCACCGAACATATTGCCGGTTACGACCACATCGAACTTCTTGGGCGCCTTCACGAGCTGCATCGCGGCGTTGTCCACGTACATGTGCTCGAGCTCGACGTCGGGGTACTGGGCATGCACCTCGGTGACCACGTCCTTCCAGAACTGGAAGGTCTCCAGCACGTTCGCCTTGTCGACGCTCGTGACCTTCTTGTTGCGCTTGCGGGCGGCCTGGAAGGCCACATGGGCGATGCGCTCGATTTCCGGGCGCGAGTAGCGCATGGTGTCGAAGGCTTCCTCGCTGCCGGGGAAGTGGCCGTCCACGGCCGTGCGGCGGCCGCGGGGCTGGCCGAAGTAGATGTCGCCGGTCAGCTCGCGGATGATGAGGATGTCCAGGCCGGCGACCAGTTCGGGCTTGAGGCTCGAGGCATGGGTCAGCTCGGGGTAGCAGATGGCAGGGCGGAAGTTGGCGAAGAGGCCCAGCTCCTTGCGCAGGCCGAGGATGGCCTGCTCGGGGCGCAGGCGGCGCTCCAGGGTGTCGTACTTCCAGTCGCCGACGGCACCGAACAGCACGGCATCGGCCGCCTTGGCCAGTGCCAGCGTGCTCTCCGGCAGCGGGTGGCCGGCAGCCTCGTAGGCGGCGCCGCCCACGGGGGCGGTTTCCATCTCGAGGCTGAGGTCCAGGACCTTCAGCACCTTCACGGCTTCGGCGACGATCTCGGTGCCGATGCCATCACCGGGCAGGACTGCAATCTTCATGGGCGTCTTTCGTGTCGGAGGGCGGCGCGGCGCGCTCAGCCGGGAATGCGGTGGTTCAGCCAGGGCTTGGTGGCCAGGCGCTCGGCCTCGTAGGCCTTGATCTTCTCGGCATGGCGCAGGGTGAGGCCGATGTCGTCGAAGCCGTTGAGCAGGCAGTACTTGCGGAAGGGCTGCACATCAAACGGCAGCTCGGTGCCGTCCGGCTTGATCACCACCTGGCGCTCCAGATCCACCGTCAGCTGGTAGCCCGGGAAGGCCTGGACCTCGTCGAACAGGCGCGCCACCTGGCTCTCGGGGAGCACGATGGGCAGGACGCCGTTCTTGAAGCAGTTGTTGAAGAAGATGTCGGCGAAGCTCGGCGCGATGAGCGCGCGGAAGCCGTACTGCTCCAGCGCCCAGGGCGCGTGCTCGCGGCTCGAGCCGCAGCCGAAGTTGCTGCGGGCGATCAGCACGGAGGCGCCGGCGTAGCGCGGCTGGTTCAGCACGAAATCCGGATTGGGCTTGCGCGAGGCCGGATCCTGGCCGGGCTCGCCCTTGTCCAGGTAGCGCCATTCGTCGAAGAGGTTCGGGCCGAAGCCGGTGCGCTTGATCGACTTCAGGAACTGCTTCGGGATGATGGCGTCGGTGTCGACGTTGTCGCGGTCCATGGGCGCCACGAGGCCCTTGTGGATGGTGAACTTGTCCATGTCTTGCTCTCCCTCAGGCCAGGCGGCGCACGTCGACGAAATGCCCCTGCATCGCGGCCGCGGCGGCCATCGCCGGGCTCACCAGGTGCGTGCGGCCCCCGGCACCCTGCCGGCCCTCGAAGTTGCGATTGCTGGTCGAGGCGCAGCGCTCGCCCGGCTCCAGGCGATCGGCATTCATGGCCAGGCACATGGAGCAGCCCGGCTCGCGCCACTCGAAGCCCGCGGCCGTGAAGATGCGGTCCAGCCCCTCGGCCTCGGCCTGCGCCTTCACCAGGCCCGAGCCCGGCACCACCAGCGCCAGACGGACATTGCTCGCGATGCGGCCACCCAGGCGCTTCACGACGGCGGCGGCCTCGCGCATGTCCTCGATGCGGCTGTTGGTGCAGGAACCGATGAAGACCTTGTCGATGCGGATGTCGCTGATGGCCTTGTTGGGCTCCAGCGCCATGTAGGTCAGCGCGCGCTCGATGGCGCCGCGCTTGACGGCGTCCTTCTCCTTGTCCGGGTCCGGCACGCGGTCCTCGATGGACAGCACCATCTCGGGCGAGGTCCCCCAGGTGACCTGCGGGTGGATCTGTGCGGCGTCGAGCTCGACGACGGCGTCGAAGTGCGCGCCGGCGTCAGAGTGCAGCGTGCGCCAGTAGCGCACCGCCTGCTCCCATTCCACGCCCTGCGGCGTGAAGGGACGGCCCTTGACGTAGTGGAGCGTCGTGTCGTCCACGGCGACCAGGCCGGCGCGGGCGCCCGCCTCGATGGCCATGTTGCAGACCGTCATCCGGCCTTCCATGCTCAGCGCGCGGATGGCCGAGCCGGCGAACTCGATGGTGTAGCCCGTGCCGCCGGCCGTGCCGATCTTGCCGATGATGGCCAGCACGATGTCCTTGGCGCCGACGCCGGGCAAGACCTGACCCTCGACCTTCACCAGCATGTTCTTCGCCTTCTTGGCGAGCAGCGTCTGCGTGGCGAGCACATGCTCGACCTCGGAGGTGCCGATGCCGTGGGCCAGGGCCCCGAAGGCACCGTGCGTGGAGGTGTGGCTGTCACCGCAGACCACCGTCATGCCGGGCAGCGTGGCGCCCTGCTCCGGGCCGATCACGTGCACGATGCCCTGGCGGCGGTCGCTCATCTTGAACTGCGTGATGCCATGGCGGTCGCAGTTGGCATCCAGCGTGTCGACCTGCAGGCGCGAGATGGGATCGGCGATGCCGGCGCTGCGGTCCGTCGTGGGCACGTTGTGGTCGCTGACCGCCAGATTGGCCGACAGGCGCCAGACCTTGCGGCCGGCCATGTCAAGACCTTCGAAGGCCTGCGGGCTGGTCACCTCATGGACGAGGTGGCGGTCGATGTAGAGCACGGCGGTGCCGTCTTCCTCGGTGTGCACGACGTGCTCGTCCCAGAGCTTGTCGTAGAGGGTGCGTGCGCTCATGGCGGATTCCTGTCAGTGCTGCGGGGGCTCAGGCCTTGCCGCGCAGGGGTGGAGTGGTGGCCGTGGCCTCCGTCCGGGTCTCGGGCGGGCACAGGGCGTCCACGAATCGCTGGACCACGGTGGGCAGGCGCTCTTGGCGCAGCACGCCCAGCACGTAGTCGCGCTTGGCCCAGTCCTCCTCGAGCCGCAGCTGGCGGACCTTGAAGACCTGGGCGAATCGTTCGGCCGGCGCCTGCGGCAGCACGGCCACGCCGAGCCCGGCTTCCACGAGCTGGGCGATGGCATCGAAGCCGCGCACCTGCAGGCGCGCGTTGAGGGTGCGGCCGCGGGCCAGGGCCTGCTCGCGCATCAGCTCCTGGGCGGCGGCGCCAGCATGCAGGCCGACGAGGTCATAGTCCAGCAGCTCGTCGAAGGTGATCGAGGCCCGCTCGGCCAGTGCGTGCGTTTCCGGCACCAGCACCGCGAGGCGGCCGGAGCGGTAGTTGAAGGTCTGCATGCGGCTGTCCAGCAGCGGCGCGGTGAACACGCCGACATCGGCACGCCCCTCCGCCACGGCGGCCTGCACCTCGGCGCTGGTCAGGTCTTCCAGGCTGATGCGGATCTGCGGATGGGCCTGCGAGAAGGCCACCAGATCGGGCGGCAGGGCCTCGGCGATGGCGCCGCTGTTGGCCACGATGCGCAGGTGCCCCTTGATGCCGCGGGCGAATTCCATCACCTCGCTCTCCAGCGCATGCAGCGAGGCATGCAGCGAGCGGATGTGGCGCACCAGGGCCCGGCAGGCCTCGGTCGGCTCCACGCCACGGGCACGGCGCTCGAACAGCTGCACCCCCAGACGCGTCTCGAGATCGGAGATCCGCTTGGACGCCGCGGCCAGCGCGAGGTGCTCGCGCTCCGCGCCGCGGGTGATCGAACGCGTCTGTTCGATCGCCAGCACGAGGTTGAGGGTGGTGAGGTCGAGTCGCATGTGAGTGGCCTTGGCAGTAATTTAGTCTTCGCGGAAGACTTTGTTACTACCCAATCACCCAAACAAGCCTTCGCGCAAAGCGAAGAATACCAAGCTATTCGGCCGTGGCAAGCCGTGAAGGGAAAAATTCAGGCAAACCTTCAGTGCAGAACGACGTCGCGAGGGGCGTGGCGCGCCAGGATGCCCGCTTGGAGCAGGTCCACGGCCGAGCTGTAAACATTGCAGGCCGCGATTAGGCCCACCAGTAGCGGCGGCTTCCAGGCACCCGACAGCAGCAGCGCGAAAGGCAAGACCGTCAACACCAGGAAGGGAAAGACCGAGACCCAGATGAACTGCCCCCGCGTCTTGGGCCCACCGACCTTCACAAAAACGGTCGACTGCCAGACCGGATCCCGCCGCCAGAACACCAGCAGGGTGTCCGGTCGCAGGAGCCGGGTAGGAAGGGCGAGCAGATGCAGCAGTTCGTGGCCCAGCGTGCAGACGAGAATAGGGACCAGCGTCCAGAGCAGCGCGGACAACGCCAGGCCCACCGGGCTTCGCGACAGCATCGGGGGCAGGCCCAACGCCGGGAACACGAGCCAAGCCCACCCCAGCACACCAGCCAGCATGCCGTACAGCCCCAGGCGGCTGCCCCATTGCATCAGCCGTTCGAGATCAGCATCCAGTCCCGGCAGCCATGCCTCCTCGCGGACCAGCGCCATGGGTGACGCGAGGAGCAGCCTCACGCCGGATGCTCGCGCGTCAGACCGATCCCAGCGCGGCCACCACCTCCGGCGGCGCCTGCACCAGCTCGATCAGCACCCCTTCCCCGCCGATGGGGAACTCGTCGTTGCTCTTGGGGTGGATGAAGCAGATGTCGAAGCCCGCGGCGCCCTTGCGGATGCCGCCGGGGGCGAAGCGCACGCCGTTGGCGCTCATCCACTCGACGGCCTTGGGCAGGTCGTCCACCCACAGGCCGACGTGGTTCAGCGGCGTGGCGTGCACGGCCGGCTTCTTCTCGGGGTCCAGCGGCTGCATGAGGTCGACCTCGACCTTGTGCGGGCCGCTGCCGATGGCGCAGATGTCCTCGTCCACGTTCTCGCGTTCGGAGACGAAGTTGCCGGTGACGGTCAGGCCCAGCACGTCGACCCACAGCTTGCGCAGGGCCTGCTTGTCCGGGCCGCCGATGGCGATCTGCTGGATGCCGAGGATTCGATAAGGCTTGGTGCTCATGGCGGGGTTCACTCGAAACGAAGAATGGGCTGATCGACCGACAGGCTCTCGCCCGTCTTGGCCAGCACCTCGGCCACCTTCACGTCGCGCTCGGCCACGAGGATGTTCTCCATCTTCATGGCCTCGATCACCGCCAGGCGCTCGCCGGCCTGCACCAGCTGGCCCGGCTGCACGGCGATGTGCACGAGCAGGCCCGGCATCGGCGAGAGCAGGAACTTGCTGGTGTCGGGCGGTGCCTTGTAGGGCATCAGCTTGAGCAGCTCGGCCGCGCGCTTGGGCAGCACCGTCACGTCCATCGCGAAGCCGTTGTGGTTGACGCGGTAGGCCAGCGGGTTCTTGCCCGTGCCGCGCTCGGCCTGCGCCACGAAGGGCTGGCCGTTGACCGTGCCTTCGAGACGGATGTCGTTCAGGCGCGAGTTGCAGACGATCACGTAGCGCTGCCCGCCGACGTCGACCGTGGCCTCGCCCTTGTGGCCCATGTACTCGGCCACGTGGACGTCGTGATGGGTCTGCTGGCCGGCGCCCTCGCTGACCACGGCCACGCAGTCGCTGTCGATGCGGACCTCATGGCCCGGCAGCTGGCCGCTGATGCCGGCGGCGCGCTCGCGGGTCTTGCGGCGGATGAAGGCGGCCAGGGCGACCAGGAATCGCGGGTCCGCATGCGGCACGTCCTCGGCACGGAAGCCGCCGCCGTAGTGCTGGGCGATGAAGCCGGTGTTGAAGTTGCCGGTGACGAAGTCCGGGTGCGCCAGCAGCGCCGCCTGGAAGGGGATGTTGCTGGAGATGCCGCGGATCACGAAGCCGTTGAGCGCCTCGCGCATCTTGGCGATGGCCTCGTTGCGGTCGCGGCCGTGCACGATGAGCTTGGCGATCATCGAGTCGTAGAACATCGGGATCTCGCCGCCCTCGTACACGCCCGTGTCCACGCGCACGCCGCCGAACTGGCCGCCGGCGTAGGCCTCGCCCTGCAGCGTCTCGCTGCCCTGCTCCAGGTTCGCGGCGGGCGGCTGGTACTTCACCAGGCGGCCGGTCGAGGGCAGGAAGTTGCGGAACGGGTCCTCGGCGTTGATGCGGCACTCGATGGCCCAGCCGTCCTTCTTGATGTCGGACTGACCGAAGGTGAGCTTCTCACCGGCGGCGACGCGGATCATCTGCTCGACGAGGTCGAGGCCGGTGATGCACTCGGTGACCGGGTGCTCCACCTGCAGGCGGGTGTTCATTTCCAGGAAGTAGAAGTCCTGGTTCTTGCCGACCACGAACTCCACCGTGCCGGCGCTCTGGTACTTCACGGCCTTGGCCAGGGCCACGGCCTGCTCGCCCATGGCCTTGCGCGTGACGTCGCTGATGAAGGGCGACGGTGCCTCCTCGATCACCTTCTGGTGGCGGCGCTGGATGGAGCACTCGCGCTCGTGCAGGTAGACCACGTTGCCGTGCGCATCGCCCAGCACCTGGATCTCGATGTGGCGCGGCTGCTCGACGAACTTCTCCATGAAGACGCGGTCGTCGCCGAAGCTGTTGCGCGCCTCGTTGCGGCAGGAGCTGAAGCCCTCGAAGCATTCCTTGTCGTTGAAGGCCACGCGCAGGCCCTTGCCACCGCCGCCGGCGCTGGCCTTGATCATGACCGGGTAGCCGATCTTCTTCGCGATCTCCACGGCTTCCTCGGGCGAGAGGATGGGCTCGTTGTGACCGGGAATGGTGCTGACCTTGGCCTCGTTCGCGAGCTTCTTGGAGGCGATCTTGTCGCCCATGGCCGCGATGGAATAGTGCTTCGGGCCGATGAAGACGATGCCCTCCTCCTCGCAGCGGCGGGCGAAGTCCTCGTTCTCGGACAGGAAGCCGTAGCCGGGGTGCAGCGCCTCGGCGCCGGTAGCCTTGCAGGCGGCGATGATCTTGTCGGCCACGAGGTAGGACTCGCGGCTCGGCGCCGGGCCCAGCAGCACGGCCTCGTCGGCCAGCTCGACGTGGCGGGCGTCCTTGTCCGCCTCGGAATAGACCGCAACGGTCTTGATGCCCATCTTGCGCGCCGTCTTGATGACGCGGCAGGCGATTTCACCCCGGTTTGCGATCAGGATCTTCTTAAACATGGTGCCTCCAAGCTGGCAGACCGCCAGCCATCGATTCGAATTTCAGACAGTGGTTCACGGACGCGCTCCCGCTGCTGCGGCGCTCAGGCAGCGGGCCACCCAGGCCTGTTGGCGCTCCCGCATCCAGCGCTCGGCCCCGCCCTTGCGGGGCGCCGAGCCGTCGTAGCTGAAGCGCAGCATGGACTCCGCACGCGCCACCTCGACGCCATCGGCCAGGACCGCCGTGCCCTCGCGCAGATCGCGGCGGGCATCGGCCTGCGTCACGCCATCGACGCGGTAGAGCAGGATCACGGGCAGCGTGTCGAGGTCGGCGCCGCATTGCGCACGCTGCCCGGGCTCGCTCCGCGGCGCGACGCGGGCCGTGCAGCGCTCGAAGCCCTGCTCCGCCCAGTGGCGCAGGCGATCGCCGTCGACCTCGCCGCCCTCGGCCAGCTGCTCGCGCCACCAGGCCTGGTCCTGCGCCGCCACGCCTCCAGCCTGCGCCAGCGCCATCAGCGCCGCGAGGCCGTCCTCGGTGTGACGCCCCTCCAGCAGGTCCAGGCTCTGCGCCGGCAAGGCCCGCAGCGCCACGCACGCCGCCACCGTCTCGGAAGCGACCGAGGCGGAGGCAGAGGCGGCGGGCGTCAGGGCAGCCATGAGCAGGAGCGCGCTCAGCATCGGTGCGTCAGAGCGGGATGTTCCCGTGCTTGCGCCACGGGTTCTCGAGCTTCTTGTCCTTGAGCATCACCAGCGAACGGCAGATGCGCTTGCGCGTCTCGTGTGGCTGGATGACGTCGTCGATGAAGCCACGGGCGCCCGCCACGAAGGGGTTGGCGAAACGGGCCTTGTACTCGGCCTCCTTGGCCGCCAGCTTGGCCGGGTCGCCCTTGTCCTCGCGGAAGATGATCTCCACCGCACCCTTGGCGCCCATCACCGCGATCTCGGCATTGGGCCAGGCGAAGTTGACGTCGCCGCGCAGATGCTTGGAGGCCATCACGTCATACGCGCCGCCATAGGCCTTGCGGGTGATCACGGTCACCTTGGGCACCGTGCACTCGGCGTAGGCATAAAGCAGCTTGGCGCCGTGCTTGATGATGCCGCCGTACTCCTGCGAGGTGCCGGGCATGAAGCCGGGCACGTCCACGAAGGTGATCACGGGGATGTTGAAGGCGTCGCAGAAGCGCACGAAGCGCGCGGCCTTGATGGAGCTCTTGATGTCCAGGCAGCCGGCCAGCACCAGCGGCTGGTTGGCCACGATGCCCACCGTCTGGCCATCCATGCGGGCGAAGCCGGTGAGGATGTTCTTGGCGTAGTCCGGCTGCAGCTCGAAGAAATCCCCGTCGTCCACGACCTTCAGGATCAGCTCCTTCATGTCGTAGGGCTTGTTGGGGTTGTCCGGCACCAGCGTGTCCAGCGAGATGTCCATGCGGCTGCCCGGATCGCCGCTGGGGCGCTTGGGCGCCTTCTCGCGGTTGTTCAGCGGCAGGTAGTTGAAGAAGCGCCGCAGCATCATGATGGCCTCGACGTCGTTCTCGAAGGCCAGGTCCGCCACGCCGCTCTTGCTGCTGTGCGTGCTCGCGCCGCCGAGCTCCTCGGCCGTCACCTCCTCGTGCGTCACGGTCTTCACCACCTCGGGGCCGGTGACGAACATGTAGGAGCTGTCCTTCACCATGAAGATGAAGTCGGTCATCGCGGGCGAGTACACCGCGCCGCCGGCGCAGGGGCCCATGATCAGGCTGATCTGCGGGATCACGCCCGAGGCCAGCACGTTCTTCTGGAACACGTCGGCATAGCCGCCCAGCGAGGCCACGCCTTCCTGGATGCGCGCACCGCCCGAGTCGTTGAGGCCGATCACCGGCGCGCCGACCTTCATGGCCTGGTCCATGATCTTACAGATCTTCTCGGCATGCGACTCCGAGAGCGCGCCGCCGAAGACGGTGAAGTCCTGGCTGAAGCAGAAGGCCAGGCGGCCGTTGATCATGCCGTAGCCCGTCACCACGCCGTCGCCGGGGATCTTGTTGTCGGCCATGCCGAAGTCGACGCAGCGGTGCTCGACGAACATGTCCCATTCCTCGAAGGTGCCTTCGTCGAAGAGCAGCTCGATGCGCTCGCGCGCCGTCAGCTTGCCCTTGGCGTGCTGGGCGGCGATGCGCTTCTCGCCACCGCCCAGCCGCGCCTTGGCGCGCTTCTCTTCAAGCATTTGTTGGATGTCGTGCATAACGGTCCTTTCACGAGGCAGCGCCGGGCATTGCCGCGGAGGCAAGACCTGGCACCTGGGAACTGAGGGATTCGGAGGTCGGGGACACAGGCCCGGCGGCGGGGGCCAGGCCGTGGAAAGCGGTGAGCAGCGCGCGGGCTGCCGTCGAGGGCGCCAGCTGGCCGGCGAGCACGCGGGCGGTGGTGTCGGGCAGCTGGGCGCGCACCGATGCATCAGCCATGAAGGCCGCCTTGAGCCCGCCCTGGATGCGCTCCCACATCCAGGCCAGGGCCTGCTGCTGGCGCTTGGCGTCCCAGCGGCCGCCGGCGGTCTGCCGCTGTCGGAACTGTTCGACCGCGGTCCAGAACTCCTTCAAGCCCTGGAACCTCAGCGCGCTGATCTGCATGGCGATGGGGTGCCACAGCGTCTCGTCATGCGCCACATGCTCGGGCCGGCCGTGCAGGCCGAGGAGGCGCAGCGAGGACATGATCTGGGCCTGCGCGCGCGTCGCCGCGGCCGGGTCCACGTCGGCCTTGTTGATCACCACCAGGTCGGCCAGCTCCATCACGCCCTTCTTGATGGCCTGGAGCTCGTCGCCGGCGTTGGGCAGCTGCAGCAGCACGTACATGTCCGTCATGCCGGCCACCGCGGTCTCGCTCTGGCCCACGCCCACGGTCTCGACGATCACCACATCGAAGCCCGCGGCCTCGCAGACCAGCATGGCCTCGCGCGTCTTCTCAGCCACGCCGCCCAGGGTGCCGCTGCTGGGGCTGGGGCGGATGTAGGCGCGCTCGTCCATGGAGAGGCGCTCCATGCGGGTCTTGTCCCCGAGGATGGAGCCGCCCGAGACCGTGCTGGACGGGTCCACCGCCAGCACCGCCACCCGGTGCCCACGCTCGATCAGGAAGAGGCCGAGCGCCTCGATGAAGGTGCTCTTGCCCACTCCCGGCACGCCGGAGATCCCGAGGCGCAGCGAGCGGCCGGTGTGCGGCAGCAGCTCTCCGAGGAGCTGATCCGCCTGTGCGCGGTGGTCGGCGCGGGTGGACTCCAGCAGCGTGATGGCCTTGGCCATGGCGCGGCGCTGGGCCGGGCCGGGGCTGCCGACGATCAGCGGCGCGAGGCTCATGCGCCCTCCCCGTGCCAGGACCAGCGGTACTCGATGTCCAGCTCGCTATCGCTGACGGGCAGGAATCCGTGGCGCTGGTAGAAGCGGTTGGCCTCGCTGGCCCGGAGCGCCGCCAGCGTCAGGTCCAGCCCCAGCTCCCGGGCGCGGGCCTTGCTCTGCGCAAGCGCCCAGGCGCCCACGCCCTGGTTCTGATGACGGGGGTGAATGTAGAGATGCTCGATGCGCAGCGCCCCGTCCGCCGGCTTCAAGGTCAGCAGGCCGGCTCGGGCCTCGCCCTGCGTGATGTGCCAGGAGCAGGCCGGATCGAACTGCCCCTGGAAACGGGCCCGCGCACGCGCCGGATCGAAGATCCCGGCACGCTCCAGGCTCTCACGCATGGCGGCGATGCGCAGGTCCAGCAGCGGCTCGAAGTCCTCGGCCAGCACCGGGACCAGGCACAGGTCCATCAGGCCACCGCCCCGGCGTTGCTCACGGCCTTGCGGATCTGCTCCAGCACGTCCTTGGCGCTGGCGGGGATCGGCGTGCCGGGGCCGTAGATGCCCTTGACGCCGGCTTCGTAGAGGTAGTCGTAGTCCTGCTGCGGGATCACGCCGCCGACGAAGACGATGATGTCGTCGGCGCCCTGCTTCTTCAGCTCGGCGATGATGGCCGGCACCAGCGTCTTGTGGCCGGCGGCGAGGGTCGAGACGCCCACGGCGTGGACGTCGTTCTCGATGGCCTGGCGGGCGCATTCCTCGGGCGTCTGGAACAGCGGGCCCATGTCGACGTCGAAGCCCAGGTCGGCGTAGGCCGTGGCCACGACCTTCGCGCCGCGGTCATGGCCATCCTGGCCCAGCTTGGCAATCATCACGCGCGGGCGGCGGCCCTGCTCCTCGGCAAAGGCCTGGATCTCGGCCTGCAGCTTGGCCCAGCCCTCGGCGGAATCGTAGGCAGCGGCATACACCCCGGTCACCTTTTGCGTGTCGGCACGGTGGCGACCATACACCGACTCCAGCGCATCGGACACCTCGCCCACCGTGGCGCGCAGGCGGATGGCCTTGATCGAGAGGTCCAGCAGATTGCCCTGGCCGGACTGGGCGGCCTCGGTCAGCGCGGCGAGCGCGGCCTGCACGGCGGCACTGTCGCGGCGGGCCTTGATGGACTGCAGGCGGGCGATCTGGGCGTCGCGCACCTTGAGGTTGTCCACCTCCAGGATCTCGACCGGGTCTTCCTTGGCCAGGCGGTACTTGTTGACGCCCACGATGACGTCCTTGCCGGAGTCGATGCGCGCCTGCTTCTCGGCCGCGCTGGCCTCGATCTTGAGCTTGGCCCAGCCCGAGTCCACGGCCTTGGTCATGCCGCCCATGGCCTCGACTTCCTCGATGATGGCCCAGGCCTTGTCCGCCATGTCCTGCGTGAGGGACTCCATCAGATAGCTGCCGGCCCAGGGGTCGACGACGTTGGTGATGTGCGTCTCTTCCTGGATGATCAGCTGCGTGTTGCGGGCGATGCGGGCGCTGAACTCCGTGGGCAGGGCGATGGCCTCGTCCAGCGAGTTGGTGTGCAGGCTCTGCGTGCCGCCGAAGACCGCGGCCATGGCCTCGATGGTCGTGCGCACCACGTTGTTGTAGGGGTCCTGCTCGGTGAGGGACCAGCCCGAGGTCTGGCTGTGCGTGCGCAGCATCAGGCTCTTGGGGTTCTTGGCATTGAAGCCTTTCATGATCCGGCACCACAGCAGGCGCGCGGCGCGCATCTTGGCGATCTCCAGGTAGAAGTTCATGCCCACGGCCCAGAAGAAGGACAGGCGGCCGGCGAAGTCGTCCACGTCCAGCCCCTTGGCCAGCGCGGTCTTCACATACTCCTTGCCGTCGGCCAGGGTGAAGGCCAGCTCCAGCGCCTGGTTCGCGCCCGCTTCCTGCATGTGGTAGCCCGAGATCGAGATCGAGTTGAACTTGGGCATGTTCTGGCTCGTGTACTCGATGATGTCGCCGATGATCTTCATCGACGGCTCGGGCGGATAGATGTAGGTGTTGCGGACCATGAACTCCTTGAGGATGTCGTTCTGGATGGTGCCGCTCAACTTGTCCTGCGAAACGCCCTGCTCCTCCGCCGCGACCACATAGCCGGCCAGCACGGGCAGCACGGCGCCGTTCATCGTCATCGAGACCGAGACCTTGTCCAGTGGGATGCCGTCGAACAGGATCTTCATGTCCTCGACCGAGTCGATCGCCACGCCAGCCTTGCCGACGTCGCCGGTGACGCGGGGGTGGTCGCTGTCATAGCCACGGTGGGTCGCCAGGTCGAAGGCCACCGAGACGCCCTGCCCGCCGGCGGCCAGCGCCTTGCGGTAGAAGGCATTGGATTCCTCGGCGGTGGAGAAGCCGGCGTACTGGCGGATCGTCCAGGGGCGCACCGCATACATCGTGGCCTGGGGGCCGCGCAGGAAGGGTTCGAAGCCGGGCAGCGTGTCGGCGTGCGGCAGGCTGGCGGTGTCCGCCGCGGTGTAGAGCGGCTTGACGGTGATGCCTTCGGGCGTCACCCAGTTCAGGGCCGCGACATCGCCCCCGGGGGCCGACTTGGCAGCGGCCTTGTGCCACTGCTCCAGGGAAGCGGCGGCGAATTCTTGCTTGGCGTTGGACGAATCAGACATTGACGACTCCTGAAGGCCTCGCATCATATCGCCTTCGTTATTCATAATTATGAATTCAAATTTGACTACACTCTGACAGCAACGGCATCGTCTGGATGCTGACAGCGCCCTGGCGCCCCCCTGACCTCACCCGCACTGCCACCATGCCGGCTTCCACCCCGTTTGCCCAGCGCCCGCTTTACGAAGAAGTGGCTGAGCAGCTGCGCCAGCGCATCTTCGGCCGCCTGCTGGAGCCGGGCAGCTGGATCGACGAGCTCAAGCTCTGCGGCGAGCTGGGCATCAGCCGCACGCCCATGCGCGAGGCGCTGAAGGTGCTGGCCGTCGAAGGCCTGGTGACCATGCGCCCGCGCCGTGGCGCCTATGTGACCGAGATGTCCGAGCGTGACGTGCGCGAGGCCTACCAGCTGCTGGCGCTGCTGGAGAGCGATGCCGCCGCCCGCGTGTCCGAGCGGGCCAGCGCGGCCGAGCTGGCCGAGCTGCAGGCCCTGCATGCGCAGCTGGAGGCCGCCATCGGCGAGCGCGAGCGCTTCTTCGCCCTCAACGAGGCCTTCCACTTGCGCCTGCTGGAGCTGGAAGGCAACCGCTGGCGCCAGCAGATCGTGACCGACCTGCGCCGCGTGATGAAGCTCAATCGCCACCACTCCCTCTTCAAGCAGGGCCGCCTGGCCGAATCTCTGCAGGAGCACCGGGACCTGATGCAGGCCCTCGCCGAACGCCGCCCGGAGCAGGTGGCGCAGCGCATGCGGCTGCATTTCGAGAACGGGCTGAACGCGGCGGCGCCGCAGGCGGCCTGACTCATACGCCCTACCCACCGTCCCTTTCCAGCGTTTCGCGCAACGAGCTCTCGGCTCCCCCCTCGGTGCATGAGCCGGGATGCGGGGGCAGGGGATTGCGCAGGTAAAAGGAGGAGGACCGCGCAGCGGTCCGGGGGACTGAGCCCGGACACAAACAGTCCGGTGGACTGTTTGTGCCTGGCGAAGGCCAGGGCCCCTGGCCCTGGCATGGAGCCATCGTGCCCGCCCCCAGCCAGGCGGCGCGCCGCTCAAGGCATGCCGCTCCCCAAACGCTGGAAATACCCCTTCCCCGCCCCTGTCCTGCCCCGATCAGCCCCCGCCACCCCAGGCAGACTCCCGGTATGCAGCCCCGCCCGCAGGCGCCGCTGCCACGTCGTCCACGGACAGGAGCCCCTCCTCATGCTCAGCAACGAAGAACTGGCCCAGGCCGCCAAGGAATGGTGGTACTACACCGTCGAGCTCTCCCCCGGCCTCGTCGCCCAGGGCACCTATCCGCCCGACTTCCCCTACATGCCGCGCATGCTCATGCGCCAGGCCCACCTCCAGGGCCAGGACTGCCTCGACCTCGGCAGCATGGAAGGCGTCATCCCCGTCCTGATGAACCGCAAGGGCGCCCGCCGCGTCCTCGCCACCGACGCCGTGCCGCACTGCGCCCAGAAGATGGAATGGCTCAAGAAGGCCTACAAGGCCGACTGGGACTTCCGCGAAGTCGGGCTGATGTACGACCTGCACCAGAAGCTCGCCAACGAAGGCACCTTCGACTACGTCAACCTCTCCGGCGTGCTCTACCACGTCTTCTCGCCCATGCACACGCTGGCCTGCGCCCGCCCGCTGGTCAAGAAGAACGGCCTGTTCATGCTCTCGACCAACGTCGTGAACGAGCAGTCCGACGTCATGCACTTCAACACCGCCGGCAAGCTCCAGACCGAGCCCAACACCTTCTGGTACCCGTCGATCCCGCTGCTGGAGTACATGCTGCGCTACTTCAACTTCGCGCCCATCGACTGCCTCTACAGCCGCCACCCCTCCGACGCTGCGCTGTACGTGCCCGGCAAGGAATGCGGCTTCATCTCCATCGTCTGCCGTGCCGTGGACCGCGGCACCGCCCTGCCCGCGGACGACAGCTGGGCCCGCCGCTCGATGCTCGGCAGCTGGGAGTACACCGGCCTGTCGCCCCAGAAGCATGGCGCCGACCAGCCCGCCTCGACCATCGGCTACGACGTGCCCGAGGCCCTGCAGGCGCAGGTCGCGCAGAAGGGCTCGATCGATCTCTACCTGGCCGTCAACGAACACGGCCGCCGCGTCGTGCGCGCCAGCCGGGCCCAAGACACCTACCTGCTGCGCCTCAACGACGAATCCTGAGCAGCTTCACGCCTCAACACGCAGCAAAAAGGGCGCCTCGAGCGCCCTTTCGCATGGCCGGTCGACCGGCTCAGTCCTGCGGCACCGGCCCCAGCACCCGTGCCGGATTGCCGCCCACCATCGTCATCGGCGGTGCCTCGAAGCCCGGCGTCAGCACGGCGCCGGCCGCGATGATGCAGCCGTCGCCGATCCGGACGCCCTTGAGCATCGTCACCCGCGCTCCGATGAAGACCTGGTTACCGATCTCCACCCCACGCGGTGCCGGATCCGGCGAGCGGCGGTGCGCCAGACGCAGGTCATGCAGATGGCTGTCGAAGATCTGCAGCTCCTGCCCCACGAGGCAGTCCGCCCCGAAGCGGATGAAGGCGCCCTCCGAGATCAGCACGCAGCGGTTGTTGAAGACCGTGCCCGGGCCGATCTCGATCAGCGACTCCGGCGTGCGCGCCTCGAAGTAGCTGCACGACAGACTGCCCGGCGAGCGCGGCACGCCGAACACGGCCCGGTTGCTGAGCCGGAAGGCGCCCGCGCCCTTGAAGACCGTCGGCGTCAGCACATTGATCGTGCGGGGCCCCTCGCCTACCAGTTCCACCCGCTGCTTGTCCGACGTGTGGAAGAAGAAGTGGACCAGCAGCGCCCGGACGGCGCCCTCCAGCTCCAGGGCCGGCAGGCGGCTGATCATCCCGCGCCAGCGTTCGAGGCGTTGCAGGAGGCTCATCTCAGAATCCGTGCAGGGTCAGGAAGGCCTGCCAGGCGTCCACGAAGGCGTCGCGGGCGTCAGCATCACCGCGAGCCATGCGCGCCAGAAGGGCGGCAAACGGTTGCATATCCTCCTGGCCACCGTAGCGGGCCGCCAGCGCGGACGCGATGCCGTCGTAGCAGAGCCGCGCCTGCGCCTCGTTCATGCGCCCCAGGCGTTCCAGGCCCACGCCCAGGGCGGCATTACCCAGGTGCGCCGCCTTCATGTGCTTGCCGTTGACCTGGGCCGAATGGCCCTCACCACCGGCCCGGAAATAGCCCAGCCGGTCCTGGATGTAGGCCAGCGGCTGGCGCAGGCTGGCCGCGATGAAGAAGCCCAGATCCCACAGCCCGGCGTAGGACACGCCACCGAACTGCGTGTCCGACAGCAGGCCGGCATGCTCGGCCCGGAACACGCAGTTCGAGAATTCTCCCAGCCAATTCTGGCAATAAGGCACGGTACTGGAGATCAGCGCCATGGGTCCGACCGACATCATCCGGGCCTGGGCGTGGAAGATGCCATCCGGGATGGGCATGCCCTCGATGGGTTGCCCCTTTTCGTTGGCCGTCCAGCGCGCGCTGACGCTGCAGGAGATGGAGTCTCCGGTGGCATGCGCCAAGCGGTGCTGGGCATAGAAGTCGGGGTAGATGACGTCGTCATCCAGGTGAATATGAACAAGCTCGGTCTGGCCTCCCCAGAGCTTCACCAGGTGCTTGAAGTTCTCGTAGGCCCCCGCGCGCGGCCCGGCATGGATCTCGAGCGGCAGCCGGGATGCAAACCTTGCCAGGGGCCCCTCCCGCAGCAGCGCACCGAAGCTGCCGTCCGGGCTGTCATCCGACACGATCACCCGCTCGCTGGGGCGTGTCTGCGTCAGCAGCCCCGTCAGCAGTTCCGCCAGGTACTTGGTCTTGTAGGCCGGGATGAGTGTCGTGATCTGCATGGCGCCATAAATGGAGTGGTCCAGGCGCTGGCCTGGCCCCGTCGTCCCCGCCATTGGAGCCGGGCGCGGCGCCCTGCATGGCGGGAACAGGCAAGTATTGCAACAGCTTTTGCTGGCTTTGCCTTCCCCGCCCCGGTCCTAGCATCGCCGGACGAACAACTGAAGCTGCGTCCGGGCCCTCCACCGCCCGGTCAAGGTCGAATTGAGTGAACACCGTCACGACGCCCCGCCCCGCGTCCCCACCCTCGAGGTCGGGGGCGCGTTGGCGCTCAAGTTTGAGCAAGGGGCGCCGAAATCCGACGGAAGCGGGAAATGTCCCGCGCATTGCATTGATTGAAATTGATGGGTCAGGCGGCGCTGCAGCGCTGCCGCAGCTCCCGCTCCCCCCGGGACGGGCGTCCAGCAATAACCGAGTGAGCACACCATGGCGTCATTGATCTCCACCCTGTCGACAGACCAGATTGCGGCGCTGTCCACGCAGACGCTCGCCAAGCTCACGACAGAGGACTGGGCCGCCTTCAGCAGCGACCAGATCATCGCCCTGACCACCCGGCAGGTCGCCTCGCTGGGCACCTTCGCCATCAACTCGCTGGCCAGCGACCAGATCGCGCGCTTCGAGACCTCGGACCTGCGCGTGCTCAGCACCGCGGCACTGCGGGCGATGAACGACACCAAGCTCGGCGCCCTGGACTCGGACCAGATCGGCGCGCTGACCACCACGCAGGTCGCCGCCCTGACCACCAGTCAGATCAAGGGCCTCGGCAGCGACGACCTCCAGGCGCTGACCACCGACCAGTACAAGGCGCTGACCTCCGCGCAGGTGGTCGCCCTCACCTCGGACCAGATCGCGCTGATCCAGACGGACGACCTGCGCCAGATCTCCACCACGGCGCTGCGCGCCATGAGCTCGGACCAGATCGTGTCCCTGGGCTCCGACCAGATCGCCGCGCTGACGACCACGCAGGTGAGCAGCCTGACCACCGGCCAGATCAAGGGCATGGGCAGCGACGACCTCAATGCGCTGTCCAGCGACCAGTTCAAGGTCCTGACCTCGACGCAGGTGGCGGCGATCGGTACGGACCAGATCAAGACCCTGCAGACCGAGGACCTCGCCGCGCTGAGCTCCGCGGCGGTCCGCGGCCTCAGCTCCGCACAGATCGCGGCCCTGACCTCGGACGAGGTCGTGGCACTCTCGAGTGCCCAGGTGGCAGCCCTCACCAGCGGCCAGGTGGTGGGCTTCACCACCGACCAGCTGGCGAAGATGGAGTCCGATGACCTGCGGGCGCTGAGCACCAGCGCCCTGCGCGCCATGGGCACGGACCAGATCCACGGGCTCAGCTCCGACCAGATCGCCAAGCTGACGACGGCCCAGACGGCGGCGCTCACCAGCAGCCAGCTCGGCGCGCTCAACACCGAGGACGTCGTCGCCCTCAGCACCGCGCAGGCCGCCGTGCTGACGAGCAGCCAGATCAAGGGCCTCAGCTCCGACCAGATCGCCGCATTGGAGACTGATGACCTGCGCGCGATCAACACCGCCGCCATCAAGGCCCTGGGCACGGACCAGATCGCCGCCCTGGGCTCCGACCAGATCGGCGCCCTGACCACCACCCAGGTCGCGGCGCTCACCACGGCCCAGATCAAGGGCATGGCGAGCGATGACCTCAATGCGCTGTCCTCCGACCAGTTCAAGGTCCTGACCAGCGCCCAGGTCGGCGCGATGACGTCCGACCAGATCAAGACGCTGCAGACGGAAGACTTCGCGGCGCTCAACACCGCCGCCCTGCGCGGCATGAGCTCCGCCCAGATCGGCGCGCTGACCTCCGACGAGGTCGTGGCCATGACCACCGCGCAGGCAGCGGCCCTGACCAGCGCCCAGGTGCTGGGCTTCACGAGCGACCAGATCGCCAAGCTCGAGACGGATGACCTGCGGGCCCTCAGCACCGGCACCCTCAAGGCGCTGACGAGCGACCAGCTCGCGGCGCTGTCCTCCGACCAGATCGGCGCGCTGACGACGGCGCAGGTGGCCTCCCTCACCACGGCCCAGATCAAGGGGCTGGCCAGCGACGACCTCAATGCGCTGGGGTCGGATCAGTTCAAGGTGCTGACCAGCGCCCAGGTCGGTGCCATGACCTCCGACCAGGTCAAGACGCTGCAGACCGAGGACTTCGCGGCCCTCAACACGGCCGCCCTGCGCGGCATGAACTCGGCCCAGGTGGGCGCGCTCACGACCGACGAGATCGTGGCGATGACCACGGCCCAGGCGGCCGCGCTCACGAGCGCCCAGGTCACCGGCCTGACGAGCGACCAGATCGCCAAGCTCGAGACGGACGACCTGCGCGCCATGAACACGGGCACGATCAAGGCCCTGTCGAGCGACCAGATCGCCGCGCTGTCCAGCGACCAGATCGTCGCCCTGACCTCGGCGCAGATCGCGGCGCTGACGACCGTTCCGGGCAACCAGTTCGGCGGCTTCTCGACGGACGAGATCAAGGCGCTGACCACGGCCCAGGCCGCGGCCCTCACCAGCAGTCAGATCAAGGGCCTGAGCACCGAGCAGGTGGCCGCCCTGGAAACCGATGACCTGCGGGCGATCAGCACCGCCGCCATCAAGGCCCTGGGCACCGACCAGATCGCGGCGCTCGGCTCCGACCAGATCGGCGCCCTGACGACCGCGCAGGTGGCCGCGCTCACCACCGCCCAGATCAAGGGCATGGGCAGCGACGACCTCAACGCGCTGGGCTCCGACCAGTTCAAGGTGTTGACCAGCGCCCAGGTCGGCGCGATGACCTCCGACCAGGTCAAGACGCTGCAGACGGAAGACTTCGCCGCCCTGAGCACCGCCGCCCTGCGCGGCATGAACTCGGCCCAGGTGGGCGCGCTCACGACCGACGAGATCGTGGCGATGACCACGGCCCAGGCGGCCGCGCTCACCAGCGCCCAGGTGGCCGGCCTGACAAGCGACCAGATCGCCAAGCTCGAGACCGATGACCTGCGCGCCCTGAGCACCGGCGCGATCCGCGCCCTGTCCAGCGACCAGGTCGCGGCGCTGTCGAGCGACCAGATCGTGGCGATGACTTCCGCCCAGATCGCCGCGCTCGCCACCACGCCGGCGAACCAGTTCGGCGGCCTGACCACCGACGAGATCAAGGCGCTGACGACCGCCCAGGCCGCAGCGCTGACCAGCACCCAGATCAAGGGCTTCAGCTCCGACCAGATCGCCGCGCTGGAAACCGACGACCTGCGCGCCCTGAACACCGCCACGCTGCGGGCCATGGGCACCGACCAGATCGCCGCCCTGGGCTCCGACCAGATCGGCGCTCTGACGACCGCGCAGGTGGCCTCGCTCACCACCGCCCAGATCAAGGGCATGGGCAGCGACGACCTCAACGCGCTGGGCTCCGACCAGTTCAAGGTCCTGACCAGCGCCCAGGTCGGCGCGATGACCTCGGACCAGATCAAGACGCTGCAGACCGAGGACTTTGCCGCCCTCAACACCACGGCCCTGCGTGGCATGAGCTCTGCCCAGATCGGCGCCCTGACCACCGATGAGGTGAAGGCGCTGACCACGGCCCAGGCCGCGGCGCTCACCAGCGCCCAGGTGGCCGGCCTGACGAGCGACCAGATCGCCAAGATCGAGACGGACGACCTGCGCGCAATGAGCACCGGCGCCATCCGCGCACTCAGCAGCGACCAGATCGCCGCGCTCTCCAGCGACCAGATCGTGGCCATGACCTCGGCCCAGATCGCCGCGCTCACCACCGTGCCGGGCAACCAGTTCGGTGGCCTCAGCACCGACGAGATCAAGGCCCTGACGACCGCCCAGGCCGCAGCGCTCACGAGCAGCCAGATCAAGGGTCTGAGCTCCGACCAGATCGCTGCACTGGAGACGGACGACCTGCGTGCCATCAGCACCGGCGCCCTGCGCGCCCTCGGCACCGACCAGATCGCCGCCCTGGGTTCCGACCAGATCGGCGCCCTGACGACGGCCCAGGTCGCCGCGCTGACCTCCGCCCAGATCAAGGGCATGGGCAGCGACGACCTCAACGCCCTGAGCTCCGACCAGTTCAAGGTGCTCACCAGCACCCAGGTGGCTGCACTCACCAGCGACCAGATCAAGACGCTGCAGACCGAGGACCTCGCCGCCCTCAACACGTCGGCCCTGCGCGGCCTGAACTCGGCGCAGATCGGCGCACTGACCACCGACGAGATCGTGGCCCTGACCACGGCCCAGGCGGCGGCACTCACCAGCGGCCAGGTGGCCGGCCTGACGAGCGACCAGATCGCCAAGATCGAGACGGATGACCTGCGGGCCATCAGCACCGGCACCATCAAGGCCCTGACGAGCGACCAGTTCGCGGCCCTGTCGTCCGACCAGATCGGCGCGCTGACCACGGCCCAGGTGGCCGCGCTCACGACGGCGCAGATCCGTGCCATGGCCAGTGATGACCTCAACGCCCTGGGCACCGATCAGTTCAAGGTGCTCACGAGCAACCAGGTCGGCGCCCTGACGTCCGACCAGATCAAGACGCTGCAGACCGAGGACTTCGCCTCGATCAACACGGCCGCCCTGCGGGGGCTGAACTCCGCGCAGCTGGGCGCGCTCACCACGGACGAGGTCGTGGCGATGACCACGGCCCAGGCCGCGGCGCTCACGAGCGCCCAGGTGGCCGGCCTGACCAGCGATCAGATCGCCAAGCTCGAGACCGATGACCTGCGCGCCATGAGCACCGGTGCGATCCGCGCGCTGTCCAGCGACCAGATCGCGGCGCTGTCGAGCGACCAGATCGTGGCGATGACCTCGGCCCAGATTGCCGCCATGGCCACGACGCCGGGCAACCAGTTCGGTGGTCTGACGACCGATGAGATCAAGGCCCTGACGACCGCCCAGGCTGCGGCCCTGACCAGCAGCCAGATCCGTGGCTTCAGCACCGATCAGATCGCGGCCCTCGAGACCGACGACCTGCGCGCCCTGAACACCGCTACGCTGCGGGCCATGGGCACCGACCAGATCGCCGCCCTGGGCTCCGACCAGATCGGGGCCCTGACGACCGCGCAGGTGGTTTCGCTCACCACCGCCCAGATCAAGGGCATGGTCAGCGATGACCTCAACGCGCTGGGCTCCGACCAGTTCAAGGTCCTGACCAGTGCCCAGGTCGGCGCGATGACCTCCGACCAGATCAAGACGCTGCAGACGGAAGACTTCGCGGCCCTCAACACGGCCGCGCTGCGTGGCATGAACTCCGCCCAGCTGGCCGCCCTGACCACGGACGAGGTCGTGGCGCTGACGACCGCCCAGGCCGCGGCGCTCACGAGCGCACAAGTCGCCGGCCTGACGAGCGACCAGATCGCCAAGCTCGAAACGGACGACCTGCGTGCGATGAGCACCGGCACGATCCGCGCACTCTCGAGCGACCAGATCGCCGCGCTGTCCAGCGACCAGATCGTGGCGCTGACCTCCGCCCAGATCGCCGCCCTGGCCACGACGCCGGGCAATCAGTTCGGTGGCTTCTCGACGGACGAGATCAAGGCCCTGACGACCGCCCAGGCCGCAGCGCTGACCAGCAGCCAGGTCAAGGGCCTGAGCACCGACCAGGTGGCCGCCCTCGAGACCGATGACCTGCGCGCCCTCAGCACCGCCGCCATCAAGGCGCTGGGCACCGACCAGATCGGGGCGCTGGGCTCCGACCAGATCGGTGCGCTGACCACCGCGCAAGTCGTGGCCCTGACCTCCGCCCAGATCAAGGGCATGGTCAGCGACGACCTCAACGCACTGAGCTCCGACCAGTTCAAGGTCCTGACCAGCAACCAGGTCGCCGCGATGACGTCCGACCAGGTCAAGACGCTGCAGACCGAGGACCTCGCCGCCATCAACACGGCAGCGCTGCGCGGCATGAGCTCCGCCCAGCTCGCCGCGCTGACCACCGACGAGGTGGTGGCCCTGACCACGGCGCAGGCCGCGGCCCTGACCACCAGCCAGATCGGCGGCCTCACGAGCGACCAGCTGGTCAAGCTGGAGACCGACGACCTGCGCGCCATCAGCACCGCCACCATCAAGGCGCTGACGAGCGACCAGTTCGCCGCCCTCTCCTCCGACCAGATCGCCGCGCTGACCACCGCGCAGGTCACGGCCCTGACCACCTCGCAGCTCAAGGCCCTGGCCAGCGACGACCTCAACGCGCTGAGCTCCGACCAGTTCAAGGTCCTGACCAGCAACCAGGTGGCCGCCCTGACCAGCGACCAGGTCAAGACGCTGCAGACCGAGGACTTCGCGGCCATCAACACGGCGGCTCTGCGGGGCATGAACTCCGCCCAGATCGGCGCCCTGACCACCGACGAGGTGAAGGCGCTGACCACGGCCCAGGCCGCGGCGCTCACGAGCAGCCAGGTCGCCGGCCTGACCAGCGACCAGATCGCCAAGCTCGAAACGGACGACCTGCGTGCGATGAGCACCGGCACGATCCGCGCGCTCTCGAGCGACCAGATCGCCGCGCTGTCCAGCGACCAGATCGTGGCCATGACCTCGGCCCAGATCGCCGCACTGGCGACGGCCCCGGGCAACCAGTTCGGCGGCTTCGCGACGGATGACATCCGCGCGCTGACCACCGCCCAGGCCGCGGCGCTCACGAGCAGCCAGGTCAAGGGCCTCGGCACCGACCAGATCGCCGCCCTCGAGACCGATGACCTGCGCGCCCTCAGCACCGCCGCCATCAAGGCGCTGGGCACCGACCAGATCGGGGCGCTGGGCTCCGACCAGATCGGCGCGCTGACCACCGCGCAAGTCGTGGCCCTGACCTCCGCCCAGATCAAGGGCATGGTCAGCGATGACCTCAACGCGCTGGGCTCCGACCAGTTCAAGGTCCTGACCAGCAACCAGGTGGCCGCCCTGACCAGCGACCAGGTCAAGACACTGCAGACCGAGGACTTCGCCGCCATCAACACCGCGGCCCTGCGTGGCATGAACTCCGCCCAGATCGGTGCCCTGACCACCGATGAGGTGAAGGCGCTGACCACGGCCCAGGCCGCGGCGCTCACGAGCAGCCAGGTCGCCGGACTGACCAGCGACCAGATCGCCAAGATCGAGACGGATGACCTGCGCGCCCTCAGCACGGGCACCATCCGTGCCCTGAGCAGCGACCAGATCGCCGCGCTGTCCAGCGACCAGATCGTGGCGCTGACGTCCGCTCAGATCGCCGCGCTGGCGACCGCGCCGGGCAACCAGTTCGGTGGCTTGACGACCGATGAGGTCAAGGCCCTGACCACGGCCCAGGCCGCGGCTCTCACGAGCAGCCAGATCAAGGGTCTGAGCACCGACCAGATCGCCGCCCTGGAAACGGACGACCTGCGTGCCATCAGCAGCGCGGCCATCCGTGCCCTGGGCACCGACCAGATCGCCGCCCTGGGCTCCGACCAGATCGGCGCGCTGACCACGGCGCAGGTCACCGCCCTGACCACGGCCCAGATCAAGGGCATGGGCAGCGACGACCTCAATGCCCTGGTCTCCGACCAGATCAAGGTGCTGACGTCCGCCCAGATCGCCGCCATCGGCACGGACCAGATCCGCACGATGACGACCGATGACTTCGGCAACATCAACACCGCGGCGCTCAAGGGCCTGACCTCGGCGCAGCTCAGCGCCCTGACCAGCGACCAGATCATCGGTCTGTCCACCGACCAGGCGGCCTCGCTGACCTCGGCGCAGATCGGCGGCCTGACCAGCGACCAGCTCATCAAGCTCGAGACCCAGGACCTGCGGGCCCTGAGCACCTCGGTGATCAAGGCGATGACCTCCGACCAGCTCGCGCAGCTGACCTCGGACCAGCTGGGTGCCCTCACCACGGCGCAGGTCACGGCCCTCACCAGCGCTCAGCTGAAGTCCCTGGCCAGCGACGACCTGAACGCGCTCGGCTCCGACCAGTTCAAGGTGCTCACGAGCAACCAGGTCGCCGCGCTGACCAGCGACCAGGTCAAGACGCTGCAGACCGAGGACTTCGCGGCCATCAACACGGCAGCCCTGCGTGGCATGAACTCCGCCCAGATCGGCGCGCTGACCACGGACGAGATCAAGGCGCTCACCACGGCCCAGGCCGCGGCGCTCACGAGCAGCCAGGTCGCCGGCCTGACCAGCGACCAGATCGCCAAGATCGAGACGGATGACCTGCGCGCCCTCAGCACGGGCACGATCCGGGCGCTCTCGAGCGACCAGATCGCCGCGCTGACCAGCGACCAGATCGTGCAACTGACCTCGGCCCAGATCGCGGCGCTGGCCACCACGCCGGGCAACCAGTTCGGCGGCTTCTCGACGGACGAGATCAAGGCCCTGACCACGGCGCAGGCCGCGGCACTCACCAGCGCCCAGGTGAAGGGCTTCAGCTCCGACCAGATCGCGGCCCTCGAGACGGATGATCTGCGTGCGATCAGCACCGGCGCCCTGCGTGCCCTGGGCACCGACCAGATCGCCGCGCTCGGCTCCGACCAGATCGCCGCCCTGACCACGGCCCAGGTCGCCGCGCTCACCAGCGCGCAGATCAAGGGCATGGCCAGCGACGACCTGAACGCGCTCACCAGCGACCAGTTCGCCGTGCTGAGCTCGGCCCAGGTGTCCGCGCTGACGACCGACCAGATCAAGACGCTGCAGACCGAGGACTTCGCCGCGCTCAACACCGCCGCGCTGCGCAGCCTCAGCTCGGCCCAGATCGCCGCGCTGACGACGGACGAGGTGGTGGCCCTGAGCACCGCCCAGGCCGCCGCGCTGACCAGCAGCCAGATCGTGGGCTTCAGCAGCGACCAGCTGGCCAAGATGGAGACGTCGGACCTGCGTGCCATCAGCACGACGGCCCTGCGCGCCATCAGCACCGACGTGCTGGGCACGCTCAGCTCCGACCAGTTCGCCGCGCTCACGACGGCCCAGGTCAACGCGCTGACCAACGCCCAGATCAAGGGCCTGGGCACCGAGGATCTGGTGGCCTTCACGACGGACCAGTACGCGGCGATGACCTCGTCGCAGGTCGCGGCCATCGGCACCGATCAGTTCGCCAAGCTGGCCACCGATGACCTGCAGGCGATCAGCAGCGCCGGCATCCGCGGTCTCAGCAGCGCCCAGCTGGGCGCCATGTCGACCGACCAGCTGGTGGCGCTGACGACGGCGCAGTACAGCGGCCTGACCTCGAGCCAGATCGCCGGCCTGCACTCCGACCAGATCGCGGCCCTGGCCACGGACGACCTGCGTGCCCTGAGCACCGGCGCCCTGCGCGCCTTCACCACCGACCAGTTCGTCTCGCTGACCTCCGACCAGGTGGCGGCGCTGACGGTGACGCAGGTGGCGGCGCTGACCTCGGCCCAGATCAACGCGATGGGCTCGGACGACTTCAACGCCATGGGCACCGCCCAGATGGCCGCCCTGACCTCGGTCCAGGTGCCGGGCATCAGCGCAGGCATGATCGCGGCGATGCAGACGGATGACCTCCGCGCGCTGAACCTGTTCGCCGTCCGGGCTCTGTCCAGTGACCAGCTGAACGCCCTGACCAGCGACCAGGTGCCGAGCTTGAGCGTGCTCCAGGTGGGTGCTCTCACGACGGCGCAGCTGAGCAAGTGGGAGACGGCCGACATCCAGGCGCTGGGCACCGACCAGGTGGCCGCGCTGACGGCGGCGCAGATCACGTCCATGACCTCGGACCAGATCGTCACCTTCTCGACCGACGACATCCGCGCCATGAGCAGCGCGGCCTTCCGCGCACTGCAGTCGGACGACCTGCAGGCCTTCAGCTCGGACCAGATCGACGCCTTCACCACGGCCCAGATCGCCCTGCTGACGTCCGCGCAGGTGCGGGGCATCGACAGCGCCGACATGGCGGCCTTCAGCAGCGACGACATCAAGCTGCTGTCGACCTCCGCGCTGCATGCGCTGTCCACGGAGCAGTTCTCCGCGCTGGGGACCGAGCACATCGCCGCGCTGAGCACGGCCCAGGTGCTGTCGCTGACCACGGACCAGATCGGCACGTTCAGCAGCGATGACATCAACGCCCTGAGCACGACCCAGATCGCGGCCTTCAGCTCCGCGCAGATCCACGCGCTGACGACGGACCAGTTCTCGCACTTCGCCAGCGATGACATCAAGGCGCTGACGACCTCGCAGATCGCGGGCCTGACCACCGAACAGGTCCACAGCCTGTCGACGGAGCAGGTGCTGGGCCTGGAGTCGGAGGACATCGCGAAGCTGAACATGACGCAGTTCAACGCGCTGACCACCGAGGCCATCCACGCGATGACGGGCTCGCAGCTCGACGCGCTGTGGCTCACCTCGCCGATCGTGCTGGATCTGGATGGCAACGGCGTCTCGACGACCGCCGCCGCTCAGGGCGTCACCTTCGACCTGAACGGCACGGGCAACGCCCAGAAGTGGGGCTGGGTCGGCGGCAATGACGGCCTGCTGGTCCGCGATCTGAACGGCGACGGGACGATCAACGACGGCAAGGAGCTGTTCGGCAGCGGCACGGTGATGGCGGACGGCTCGCGGGCGGTCAACGGCTACCAGGCCATGAGCGCGATGGACAGCAACCACGATGGCAAGCTGACCAGCAGCGACGCCGAGTTCGGCCAGCTGAAGATCTGGGTGGACGCCAACCACGACGGCAAGACCGACGGCGGTGAGCTGAAGTCCCTGGCCGACCTGGGCATCACGTCGCTGGATCTGCATGCGCAGACCGGCACGGCGGTGAACAACGGCAACCTGGTGGGCCTGGTGTCCGGCTACACGACCAGCGACGGCAAGACGCATGACATGGCCGACGTCTGGTTCGCCAAGGACACGGGCAGCGCGTCCGCCACGTCGGGCAGCACGGACAGCCATGCGGATGGCCATGCCGCGCAGACCGAGCAGGGCAAGGCCGGCGCCGAGCACAAGCTCAGCCTGGGTGATGTCCTGGCCGGACCGGCGGGCCACGTGCTGGGCGATGGCGTCACGCAGCCGGGCGCGCACCACGCGCTGCAGCATCACCTGGTGCCGCTGCGCAAGGCGCCTGGCGATGACGACGAGCTGAACCGCATCGTCCCGCTGATCTGAGGCTGAGGGGCTCGCGCCCCCCACGAGAGCCGCCCCGGCCCCGGCCAGGGCGGCTCTTTTTCTTGCGGCGTTGCGCTTGGGGATGGCGTCCCTCACGCATTTCGTGGCGGCATCAGGGTTAGTCTTGATGCCCGTCAAGGGCGGCCTGGCCCGAGCATGGCAGCATGAATATCCTGATGCCCAACAAGTACACCGAGAAAGCCCTGGCGGAGTCCCGCCGCTTCGGCGTGAAGCCCGTGCCGCCGCTGCGTCCGCTCGGCTGGCTGGCGCGCGGCTGGGCCGACATGACGCGCTGCCCCGGCCCCTCGCTGCTCCACGGCGTGGTGCTGGCCCTGCTCGGGGCGCTGATCTTCCTGGTGGGCCGCGATCGCTTCTGGCTGCTGGCCGGCGCCTTCAGCGGCTTCCTGCTCGTGGCGCCCATCCTTGCCACCGGGCTCTATGCCATCAGCCGGGACCTCGAACTGAACCGCCACCCGGGCCTGCACACGGTGCTGAAGGTCTGGCGCCCGCGGGACGGGCGGCTCGTCGTCTTCGGCCTGCTGCTGGCCTTCGCCGGCACGGGCTGGGTCATGACCTCGGCCTCGCTGATCACCGGCTTCGCCGGCGTGCCCGTGGCCCGGCCGATCGACTTCCTGCGCCATGTCGTGCTCAATGAGCAGAGCCATCTCTTCGAGATCTGGCTCGGCCTGGGCGCCGTGCTGGCCGCGCCCGTCTTCGCGTCCACCGTGATCGCGGTACCCCTGCTGCTGGATCGCCAGATCGGCGTGCTGGGCGCCGTCTTCACCAGCTGGCGCGTGGTGATGGAGTACCCCGCCCCGGTGGCGTTGTGGGCGGTCCTCGTGATGAGCCTCACGCTGCTGGGCATGGCCACGCTGATGCTGGGCCTCGTCGTCGTGCTGCCCTGGCTGGGGCACGCGAGCTGGCATGCCTACCGCGACCTGGTCGACACCTCGGGGCTGACCCGCAACGACTAGAAGAGATGAACCACCTCGCACTGGCTTCGCCCACCTCCACGAGGGCGCGTGCCCCCTGGACCGGCAGAGCCGCCTTCCCGGGCGCCACGCGCCCTGCCCTTCTCGCTGCCAGCTCAGCGCGCGCGACGAGAAAGGGCGCATGACATGTTCGGCTACACCGAGGAGCAGATCGCCCAGTTCGGGCTCAGCGTGGGCGTCACCGCCTTCATGCTGTACATGGTCTTCATCATCCTGCAGCTGGCGCGGGAGTCGAAGGCCGGCAAGTTCGGGACCTTCATCCTCCTGCTGGGCCTGGGCTTCGGCCTGGTGGGCTTTGCCGCCAAGGGGCTGATCAAGTTCTTCCTGGCCGGCGTGGGGGAGTGAGGGCACGATGGGCATCATCAGCACCAAGAGCTTCCGCCACACGCTGTTCGAGGACGCGCAGGCCATCCTGACCGGCACGCTGTTCGTGGCGCTGGGCGTGGCGCTCTTCAAGCAAGTGGGCATGCTGACCGGCGGCACCGTGGGCATCGCCTTCCTGCTGCACTACGCCAGCGGCTGGCCCTTCGGTCTGCTCTTCTTCGGCATCAACCTGCCCTTCTACTGGCTTGCCTACCGGCGCATGGGCCTGGCCTTCACGCTCAAGACCGTGGCCGCGGTGACGCTCATGTCCACGCTGTCGGAGGCGCTGCCGCGCCTGGTGCAGTTCTCGCAGATCAACACCTGGTTCGCGGCCATCGCGGGCGGGCTGATGATCGGCGCGGGCATGCTGATCCTCTTCCGGCACCGTGCGAGCCTCGGGGGGCTGAACATCCTCGTGCTCTACTTGCAGGACAGCCGCGGCTGGCGCGCCGGCTACATGCAGGCGCTGCTGGATGCAAGCATCCTGATGGTCTCGCTCCTGGTGGTGAGCCCCGAGCGCATCGGCTACTCGCTGGTGGGCATGGCGGCCATGAATGCCGCCTTGGCGATCAACCACCGCCCCGGCCGCTACATGGCCGTCTGACACGGTCGTCTGACAGGGCCCGCTGTGAGGCCCCGCCTCAGAGCAGCGGGCTGTACCAGCGCAGGTCCAGCAGCTTGCGGACCAGGGCATGGGAGATGCCCTCCGGCGCCACGAGGTCATAGAGGAGGTCGAAGTGGTTGTAGCCCGCCACCTCCTGCACCAGCGGCACCGCCTGCGGGCCCCAGGCGTCCTGGATCAGCCGGGCCTGCCGCCTGAACTCCTCGCTCTCCGCCCCACCGACGACCGCGTACAGCGGCGAGTCCGGCGGAGCCTGGTGCACCGGGCTGAGCCGGCGCGCGCTGGCCTCGTCGAGCCGCAGGTCCGGCTGCAGAAAGGGCACCTGCACCAGCGGGGTCAGGTCATGCACGCCCGAGACGGACAGCACGCCCTTCACCAGCTGCCGCGGCAGGTCCGGTGCCAGGGTCTTCCAGTCGAAGCAGCTCAGCAGCGCCGCCAGATGCCCGCCGGCGGAATGCCCGGCGACGATGATGTGGTTCGGATCGCCGCCATAGGCCTCGGCGTGCCGCCAGACCCAGGCGAGCGCTTCCGCCAGCTGCAGCGGGATGCGCTCCATGCTGACCGCCGGGCAGAGATCGTAGCCCGGCAGCACGACCACCGCGCCCTCGCTGGTGAAGCTTGGCGCGATGAAGGAGACGTCCTCCTTGCTCAGCGCGCGCCAGTAGCCCCCGTGGATGAAGACCAGCACCGGCGCCTTGCCGACGCTCTCGCTGAACACGTCCAGCCGCTGCCGCGGACTCTCGCCATAGGGCACGTCCAGCTCGCAGCGCGCCTGCGCACGCACCAGCGCCGAGGCCTCGGCCCAGCGCTGGAGGATCAGCGCCGCGTCGGGCACCCGCAGCCGGTTGTTGTATTGCGATTCGAACCAATCAGCGGTGGGATCGGACATGGCGGGTGACGGCGCAGAGGCCCTGGGCAACAGCGGGGCCTGCAGTGTCGCTCAGTTCAAATACCCGCTCGCTGACGGCCCGGCGGCTCGCTATACTTTTCAAGACCGTGGGGGGGTAGCTCAGCTGGGAGAGCGTCGCGTTCGCAATGCGAAGGTCGGGAGTTCGATCCTCCTCCTCTCCACCAACGGTTCTTTCTGACAAGCCGATGTTTTGCGACATGGAGCATTCGATTGCACCCAGTGCAAACGGCAAGTTTATTTCGCGGGTGCAAGTCTTAAGTTCAGCAGCCCCTCCGGGGGCTGTTTCTGCTTCAGTGCCAGGGTCGATTGGGGGTGTGGTACCTACCTCGAAGACGCGGATGGAATCCCATTCGGGGCGCTAGACACCAGTACGCTCCGTACATACGTTGTTCAATGCCTAGCTCCGTCAGGTGGAATTTGCGACCCGCGGCGCGTCCCTCATCTCAACTGAATCCGTCCTTCCGGGAGTTCACTTTTAACTCTAGCGTCGACCAGGAGTGGCACGATCAGATGACCCATTTGGGCTCACCCGCTCGATGACCTCAACCCGCAGGGACTCAGCCAACGCACGATAGGTTGCTGGGAGCTCGCGCTCAAGAATGAGCACCACACGGACTTCCGGTGGAGCCTCAGGAGCATCCACCAGCGCTTGTGCCTGCAGAACAGCCCGGTACTTGACGACCTGGTAAATGCCCCGCTCATAGTCGGAGACATTCCCCTCAGAGACCCTGGACTTCACTTCTACTCCGATCCAGGTCCGATCCGAGATGAACATCACATCCAACTCATCTGCCGAGCGCAGGGCGAACTCGACCCTGGCATCCCAGTCGACTCGCGCACCGACCAACTCGGGGTTATCCCGCACGTAGTGCTTCAGCGCCAAGTGGGCTTCTGACTCCCCTCCTCCCCAACCACCTGGAACGGGCTTTCCATTCGGGCCGACTGGTGGCTCGATCACTGGCAGGCCTGCAAGGCGCAACACCTCGTTCCATCGGCTACCGTACGCGAGGATGCGCTGAAACTCGGCAGCAAGCTTTGCTCGCTTCTCGTCACGGGACATCGTCTCGTACCCAGGCCAAACCCCACTCACCCCTTTGTCGGGTAAACCGGCGTTTGGGCCGCTCGACAGCACGACAATGCTCGTGAGAAACGGTGGGGGCTCAATCGATCGGCCGCGAACGCCGTCAATCAGCTCGGTTACCCGACCCAATACGAAGCCCAGGCCTCTTGCCCAGGGGTCGCCGTGCTTGTTCCGCCGACCAAGGAGTTCAGCGAGGCGGAGGTATGTGATCGGCACCATGACGCCGTCTTGCTGTTGAAGCACGTGCGCCACAAGTATTGGCAGGGCCATGCTGGCATACACATCGGCAGACTGGTTTCCTTCGAGCGGTAGGCCGACTTCTTGTTCTTCTCTCGCGCCCTCGATCTGGTGATCACCCGCAGCTGGTGGTTCGACCGTCGCGTCTACCAGCTCGAAGAGTGATGCGGGCAGATTCGGATCCTCTTCATCGGCGACTCCACGCTTCCTGAACGCGTCTTCGATGTGCAGCCTTTTCTCCAGTTCGTACAGACTGAGGCCAATTCGACCCTGCAGCTGGTGTGTCCGGTCGAGGTAGAAGTGCTTGACCGACCTCTCTCCGCGTTCCAAGGCAGCCTTGTTGGGCTCGGCCTCGAAGCCGAATATGGGTAGCTTCTCAGCGACGGCTTTGTCCAGGTTGGCGCGCGCATGTTGCCCGTGTTGCATGCCGACGCCCTTCCATCGTCGGGAGCGCCCGCCCATCTTCACGAAGCGACGAGTGAGGCCCGACTCAGAGTCATGAACTTCGACGATCTCGTCCACCCAAATAGTGCATACGAGCTTGCCACCGTCAGCTGTGAAGGCGTTCCATGGCGTGTCTAGACGAGCGTAGTTCGTACCGCGACGATGGGTATTTAGGGCACAGGTCTGAAGCCAAAACTCATGGGGTCCAACAGTTCGTTCTGCCATAAAGGTGTTGGTATCAGGTCATTCCGCAGTGCCAGCAGACTGCTTTTCCTTAGGCAACCGCGGCACAAGATCAAGGACGCGAGCGAGCACCCGCGCCTCTCCACCGAGTCGCTGCTGAGCAGCAGCGGCCCTGGCCTGAAGGAGCGTCTGCAGGCCAAAGCGATCAATTCGTTCGCTGGTGTCGGGGTGTAGCCAGTACCTGTCCGGGTCAGCTACTGAGACCAGAAGACAGCCCGTCCGCGCCTCTCGATGGGCCATGTATTTCTTAACCAACTGGTCGTCGATGGTGTCGCATAGCACGCGCGCGGATCTATCCTTCTCGCCGATCTTCAGTTCAATGGTCGCTTGGTAGCCCGAAACGGACCGAAGTCGAATGTCGGTCTCTTTGCCATCAGCGGTCACTGCCTCCTGGTCAACGGTGTAGGCATCCCGGGCCGCAACTTCCAGTTCGCGCGCGATCATGGGCCGCAGCGTGTTCTCGTCGTCGATCGACGCCCAGCCCGCCCGCGGCCCTGAGTCCTTGAGCAACAGTTCCTGAAGATCGTCCAGCCGATCGACCAGCAGCTGCGCCATGTCGGTTGCGGTCCTGGGTGCAAGTTCCTTACGGGCCAGAAGTGTGGCCACCTCCGTCGGTGTCCAGGCGCTGGAATCGATCTCTGCAGCAAGGCGCTCCTGAGCCAACGCCGCGATGCGATCTCGCAAGCGCTCGAAGAGCGGATCGGCCGCGAGAGCGCGCTTTGCACCGAGAGCCTCCGGTCCACTCGCCTTCATCAACGCATCGAAGATGTACCGACGCCCGTTTTCAGCAGCGTCTCGCGGCCCCAAGGCAGTGTTTTGCACGCGGTCATCTTCCGGTCTCACGTGTCGATGAAACTCAAGCGTCAGCCGAAGTAGCTCGGCAGGTGGCAGCTTCGCAGCCCAGTCAGTCGATCCAGAGCCAGTCCACTGATTGAAAAGTGAACCGATGATGCGAACCGCTGCCCCGTTGGGCTCCACCGGAAGTGCAGCCAGAACAGGAAGCAAGCTCTCCACTCCGCGCGACGGCGCGAGTGCGAACAGGACTGGCAGCCAGAACAGCAGATACGGGCCCGTGCCCGCCGTGCGCACCTGAGTCACGGCCAGCCCCTCTAACGAACCATTGATTTCTGGTGCGGCGTGCGCCAGCAGAACACCCACAACCTGGGACAGCTTCTGCTCGTTCGATGGTGAATGCGGTAGGTGCATCAGTGCCGAGCCCGACCATGCGAGCCAGCCAAAGAGGCGAGGCACAAGTACCTGTACTACGTCCTGCGTGCCGTTCCTCAGAGACTGCAGCACCATCGAGTGCCAGCCCCTATCGCCGCCCGCGTCGAGTAGGTCATCGAGCAACTCGGCGCCAACGACAGCCTCCACCGCCGTGGCGTGCGCCTTTCCAAGGCTGCCAAGCCAGCTGGGCAGGCCGTTCAGCTCCAGCAAGGCATACCGAGCCGCGAGCTCCGCTTCACTTCGTGTCAGCTTGGTCGCCCAGAGGGGATCCTCCGCTTCTGCGTAGATACCCATCAGGCCGATCGTCCACACCACGAGATGGGTGTTCTCCTCGCCGTGTCGACGCTCACATCGAACCGTCGGGTGCATGCCGCGCCAGTAGGCCATCAAGGCAAGCCTCAGCCTGTCTGTGATGTCCACTCCGAACTGGGAGGTCAAGAACGCACGATCCCATCGCCCCTCGTCGCCATTTCGGCCCAGCTTGCGCAAGACCAGCCAAAGGTTCCAGATCGTGCTGTCCCTGCGAGCGGGCCCGAGTGCCAGCGCGGGCTGCTCAGCCAGCTCTCGCCTGATCCGAACCCACGCTTCCCTCTCATCGGCGCGCTTCTTGGCCTGTCGCTCCTGCCGTTTCCGCTGCTCCTCCTGCATCTTCAGGAACTCGGGGCTTGGCTGGTTCGACGCGACGATCGAGTTCAACTCGTCGATCAGAGCTGTCGAGTCAGCCACGACCCCGCGCAGAGCGCCCTCGCCGTCCTTGAGGCTTCCCTCGGTCGCGTAGAGGTGCGCGGCCAGGTGCAACAGAACCGCTCGACGCTCAGGCCACATCTGTACGTCAGCTAGCGCTGCCCGTACCCACGGGCCATCCCGCTCCAGCTTGTAGTTCAGTGCTCCTTCATAGACGATGCGAACCAGTCGGTACCTGGCACTGCGATCGCTGCCAAGCGATTCCACGCAGGCCAGATCTGCCTCGAAGATCCGTGGTCGCCAACTTTCAGGTAGCGAGTTGAGCAATGTACTCAGCTCCGTCTTGCCCTTACCCAGGCCGGAGGCAGCGTCGGCCGACCGCCTTGCAAGAACTGAAGCCTCGATCAGGGTCTCGCTGATGCTTCCAAGTTCGAGCAACCGGACACACAGCGCGCGCAGGATGCTGGACAACTCCAGCCGACCATCGGCCTCTTGAAACTCTTCCTCGACCGCCGACAGCCCACCGCGCGCAAGCCGAAGCACATCGGGCAACAAGGCTTCAAGGCGCGCCTGGTCAATATCGGCCTTCTGGATCACCCGGGCGACGCTGTCTGCGTAGTCTCCGCTGCGCCTGCTTTCGTCGCGAACCCTCGCCAGGAGCTGAACCAGTTGCGCTTCGGTGACGCATTCCGGATAGAGCATCGTCCCGACCCAACGCGCAAGTCGTTCGGACCACCCTGGCGCCAGCGTGACGATCGCATCGACCATCGGTGCGAGGCGGGAGTCGCCCAGGGCTGCAAGCGCGAGGAGTGCCTCGAATCGTTCGCGATCACTGCAGGATGCGTCTGCTGCGACGCGTGCGACCAGGTCCGCGCATCCCTGCATACGGCCGGCGCTCACAAGCCGGAGAAGCAGTTCCCGGACCTCAGGCGCCTCGACGCCAGTGGCCCAGGCCGATTGCACCGTGCCGGCGAGGCCCAGCTGCGCCAGCCGCGCCACCTGCAGATTCGGCACCTCAAGGCCACGCCATTGACCCTTGCCGTATCGCGCCACGAAGCCGAGCAACGCACGCTCCCGCTGGAGATCCGTGAGCGACTCCGGGTCGCCTTGGGTCAGCAGTGCGTCCGGCTCGATTTTGACCACCCGTTCGAACATGTCGGGCCGCAGCAAGGCAAGCCATGCCGCCACGGGCCTCATCGAGGGCCTGAGGATCGTATCGTTCGAGCCCGTGAGTCCGAACAACATGCGGCAAGCAGCCGACTGGGCCATCAGCCCGGCCTCGATCAGGTCATGGATCTGACGAGCGGCGAGAAACTCCATCACGGACCGATGGTGGAACCGGACCCTGCCGTATCCACCTTCGACAAAGATGGGGCGCTCCAACAGCGTCAACACCTCGTTGGGACCCCAGTCCGCCAGCAGCTCACGCGGATCGATCGGCGCAGCGCCTGATGCGTCGACATCCGACCCAGCGCTATACCGGATGGTCAGGCGCCGGCTCAAGATGACCGCGAGCGCGAGCCGCTGCGCGCCCATCTGCGCCTTCGTTGGCGGAAGCTCCGCCTTCTCACGCCGATCGGGGCGAGCAGCGAGCCGGGCGCGCACATGGGACTGGATTTGCTCGAAGTGGGCACGAAGCCCACCGTGTTCTCGCCAGTCGTCGCAAAGCTCGATCAGGTCCTGCGGCTTGCGAGCGAACTCTCTGGCGTGCTTGGCATCAATGGCCGCCAGCAAGGCCTCCGGGTTCTCAACGCCTCGGGACCGTGCGAACTCAATGATCTGCGGTCCGGTCAGCGGTAGCAGCTCGACTTCCCGGATGGCGGGCAGGCCGTCAACCTTGGTCTTGCTCGGTCCATCCATAGCGATGCGGATGAACTCATCTTGCGAGTCTGCTTGTCGCACTGGCGCCGGCACGGGCAAGCTGTCCCTGAACGCTTGGCGATCGATGGGCACAGGGCGAGCGGTGATGACCACCGTGGCTCGTCCCAGGGCTCCCCGAATGTCATGCGCGAATCGGCGCAGTGCATCCTTGAACGAGCGATGGACGAGTTGAAGCTCGTCAATCGAGTCGAGGAAAAAATAGGCAAGCTGCGATGAGGACGCCAACCAGTTGGTGAAACGCTCTTGCTCATCCTCGAAGAGGGTGGCCACGACGCCGGCGGACGCAACGCTTTCGAGAGACAGGAAGAAGGCTGGCTCACCACGAGCGAAGAGTTCCCTGGCTTTCGACTCGCACTCATAGGTCTTGCCGGCGCCTGCCTCCGAGACGATGAGGATGCGTCGAGACTTCAGCAACTCGTCCCAGCTGATGCCGGAATCGTCAAAGTGCTCACCCCAGGAGGTCCCAAACGGATCATCCCCGCCGGACGGGCTTCTAAGGTCCTTGAACGTTCGATCCATCGTGAACGAGGGCTATACGACGGCCGCTTGATCGATCAACGCATTGGCAAGCGCACCCTGCGTAGCGCGCTCCCCGACCAGACGCTTACGCAGGTCAGCGCAGAGGCGCCGAAGCTCGCTGACGCGGGCAACGATCCGGCGCTGCTCGGCCGCCGGAGGAAGTGGCACAGGGATGGACCTGAAGTTGCCGAGTCCGATCCGTGTCAGCGTGAGACCGTGGTGATGAGCCGAGGCAAACTGGTGAGCAGTCTCAGAGCATAGGTACAAGCAGATGTACTCAGAACTAACGCGTTCGTGAACCGAGAACCGATAGCAATCAGCCTTGACGATTGCTGGACCGATGCCGTCTGGCACGATGCAGCAACGAATCGAATCGTCAACCAAGCCGGCCACCACAATATCCCCAGGAAAGGCAGCATGCTTAAGTAGACGGTTGTAGCGGTCTTCGTCGACATAAGCTCGGTGCTCATCGCGAAACACTCCAGCGCCGATGTTCTGGAGCCGAATGACTCGAAAGCCTTCAGATTCGACGTAATGCTCGGTCTTGAGATTCGCACCGAAGGGACCATCGGTGATCGCCGTCTCATGATCCGCAGAGACTTGATCCACGGAGCACCAAACCCATCCACTGGGCAGATCAATGCCAGCCTCAGCGATCGCATCGCTGTCAGGTGCGGTGATCCGGCGCTTTGACTTTCTGGAGCGCTGGATCGTGACACTGAGTGCGTCCGCTGGGACATCGCCTGCGTCTTGCGACACCAGCAACCCACGCACGGCCAGTTGCAGAATGGTCTGCTCCAGTGCATCCACGGCCTCGGGGCGATCGAGCAGCAGGTCGAAGTGGTCGGCGACGCGTTGCCAGTTCGCGGCCAGTTCCTCGAGCGTGCTGCTGTCGGTGAGCGTGCCCAGCAGAGTGCTGAGCAGGCGGGCGTGCTGCTCTGCTTCGAGCCGGCCCTTGGCTTCGAGCGCATCGCACAGGCGCATCAGTTCGTCGACACGGGCGACGATGCGGGATTGCTCGGCCAGCGGTGGCCAAGGCACGGGAATCTTCTCCATTTTCTCTTTGGTCAGATGGACCATAGAAACGCCGTGACCAGCTGCCTTCAATTCAGCCGTCTTCTCCCGAAGAACGAGGTGGAAGAACCGCGCATCGAACAGTGCGGGTGCAATCGGATCGAGTTTCCATATGTGATAGTGGAAGACCGCCTTAGGGCCGTCCCAAATGAATGGTCCGAAGGACGCAGACCACGCGAACAACAGGTCGCCGGGGCTGCAAAGCTTGTCAGGATCGAGGTCGAGATCTGAGTAGTACCAGTGATCTGACGTGAAGAGGTTTCCAACGCGAAGGACTGGGGTAGGGCCAGCGGTGAGTAGCTCCTGTTTGGAGTAGGCCCGGCCGTTCAATACACGAACGATGTCTGAAAGGGCGGCCCACTCCCAGCTTGATGGGATCTCGAACGGCGGCTCCTCGTTTCCGACTCCATTGATTGACTTAGGCGCCTTGGCTTTGCCAGTCCCAATCAAGCGATCGCGTTCACCTTTGATCCGCCGCAGTGTCTCGTGCGCTGACTGGTCGGTCGGGTCCTGCGGCACAAGCTTGCCTTGTACTGCTAGCAGCAGGATCAGTTCACGAAGCCGCGCTACGCCTCCCGGCGCGCTGGTTACCAGCTCGAACTCGCGCACCAGCGCTGGCTGAACCTCCGCCAGCCACCGTGCACTCGGCTCCCGCGTCTCCAGCACCGCACTCACGCGCCGGCCCCCAGTGACTCGGCCAAGATCGCCCTTAGCTGATCGCGCAGTCCTTGCGCCTCGCGCTGCAACTTCACGTAGTCCTGCAGCAACTCATCGGGATCGTGGCTTACCGCATCCGGCGTGTGCGGGTTCTTCTGGTCCAGGTTGAAGCCCGCCGTCTTGATGGCCGCGATGTCCACCTTCCACGCCCGCTCGGTCTCCACCCGCGCCGCAAAGCCGTCGGCCTCGCTGCCCCACCAAGCCTTCTCGACATCGAACTCCTCGATGCGGATCGGCTTGGTCTTGTTGTAGCTCTTCACGCCCGCCGGATACGGGTGCTCGTAGTACCAGATGGCTGACGTCGGCCGGCCCTTGGTGAAGAACAGCAGGTTGGTCTTGATGCTGGTGTAGGGCGCGAAGACGCCGTTGGGCAGGCGTACGATGGTGTGAAGGTTGCACTCGGCCAGCAGCTGTTCCTTGATGCGCGTCTTCACGCCTTCGCCGAACAGCGTGCCGTCGGGCAGCACCAGCGCGGCGCGACCGTTTGTCTTCAGGATGTGCTTGATGAGCACCAAGAACAGGTCGGCCGTCTCCTTAGTGCGCACGTCGGCCGGAAATCCGGCCTCGATGCCCGGCTCTTCGATGCCACCGAAGGGCGGGTTCGTCAGCACCACGTCGACGCGCTCGGCCGGCGCGTAGTCGCGCAGCGGGCGGGCCAGGGTGTTGTCGTGGCGCACGTTGCTGGGCACCTCGATGCCGTGCAGCATCAGGTTCGTCACGCACAGCATGTGTGGCAGCTGCTTCTTCTCAACGCCGTGGATGCTGTTCTGCAGCAGCGCTTCCTGCTCGTCGTTCCGCACCTGCTTGCGCAGGTGCTCGATGGCGCACACCAGGAAACCGCCGGTGCCGGTGGCCGGGTCCAGCACCTTCTCGCCCAGCTGCGGGTTGACCATGTCCACCATGAACTGCGTGACGGCGCGCGGCGTGTAGAACTCGCCCGCGTTGCCGGCGCTTTGCAGGTCGCGCAGGATCTTTTCGTACAGGTCGTTGAACTGGTGGCGCTCGGCCTTGCGGTTGAAGTCGATGGCACCCAGCTTGTTGATCACCTGCCGCAGCAGCTGGCCGCTCTTCATGAAGTTGTTGGCGTCTTCGAAAACGCCGCGCACCACCCAGCCGCGTGGGTTGCGCACCGGGTCGGCCGGAAGGGCTTTCAGCTTGGGGAAGAGCGTGTTGTTGACGAAGTCCAGCAGCGCGTCGCCCGTGATGCCTTCGGCGTCGGCCGCCCAGTTGCGCCAGCGCAGGTGGTCGGGGATGGGGCTCTTGTAGTCGTCCCGGGTCAGCTCCAGTTCTTCTTCCAGCGCGTCGAAGACCTTGAGGAACAGCAGCCAGACCATCTGTTCGATGCGCTGCGCGTCGCCGTTGATGCCGGCGTCCTGGCGCATGACGTCCTGGATGGATTTGATGACGGGGGTGAGGTTGGACATCAGGATTCGGGTTCAGTATCAGTTGGCGCTGGGCGCATAGAGCTCACGCTCCAGCGTGGCCAGTGCCTGCAGGTATTGGGGGCGACCACCGAAGCTGCGGATCAGCTCCACGGGCGAGCCCAGGTCGGTGAACGGCTGCACGCGTAGCACGGCGTCGCTCTCGATGGTTGTGATGCCTTCGTCCGCGTACTTGTCGATCAGCGTTTCCAGCACTTGGCGAGCGACGGGGCCGTACTGGGTGAAGACGTTGCGCTTCTTCACGCGCTGGGCGCGTTCGCGCCGGGTCAGCGGCGGCTGGTCGTAGGCCACGTGCATGAGCAGGTCGAAGGGGTCGAAGTCTTTTCCGACCTCATCAGCCAACGCGTCCAGGAAGACGCCACGACCTTCCAGTTCTTCGATCAGCACGGCTTTGCGCTCGGCACTGTTCCAGGCCTGCAGGAAGCCATCCAGTGAGTCGTAGGCCTTGCCCAAGTTGATACGGGTGTAGTCGCGCAGGCTCTCAGTGACCAGCTTGCCATCGGCGTTGAGGTACTGAACGCGCTCGCGCGCCACAGCCACGTTGACGCTACCGCCCACGATGTACTTGCGGGGGGCGGCAGGGGCATCATTGCCGCGGGCGATCGTGCCTGAGCCAGTTGGCGGATCGCCCGGGAATTCGTCTGATCCACCTTGCGGCGGTTCCGGTGGCTGCGGCGGCTCGACCGGCTGGTCGGGGCCTGGTTCATAGATCTGCACCGGGTCGCCATCGAAGGCCGGGTCGGCAAACAGCTCGGTGGCGCGCTTGAAGTCGAGGATGGTGAACCAGCTCTTGCCCAGGTCTTCGCGCAGCCGCGTACCCCGTCCGATGATCTGCTTGAACAGCGTCATCGACTTGATGTTCTGGTCCAGCACGATCAGCTTGCAGGTTTGGGCGTCGACGCCTGTGCTCATCAGCTTCGATGTGGTGGCGATGACCGGGTAGGTCTTCTCGGGGTCGATGAAGTTGTCGAGCTCGCGCTTGCCCTCGGGGTTGTCGCCTGTGATCTGCACCACATAGTTGGGTTGAGTGGCACAAAGGTCGGCGTTGGCGTTGCTCAGCGCCTGGCGCATGCGCGCGGCGTGCTCGATGTCCTCGCAGAAGACGATCGTTTTGTCGTAGCGGTTCGTGGCCTTCAGATACTCGGTGATCTTGGCGGCGACGACCTCGTCGCGACGCTCCAGCACCAGTTTGCGGTTCATGTCCGCACCGGTGTAGATCCGGTCTTCGATGACGTTTCCCAGCTTGTCGGTCATGCCCTCAGGCGGACGCCAGCCGAACGCATCCTTGTCCAGGTCGACGCGGATGACTTTGTAGGGGGCCAAGTAGCCATCCTCAATGCCCTGGCGCAGGCTGTAGGAGTAGACGGGTTCACCGAAGTAGTCGATGTTGGAGACGTCGGCGGTTTCCTTCGGCGTGGCTGTCAGGCCGATTTGCGCGGCGGTGCTGAAGTAGCTGAGGATGTCTCGCCATGCCGAGTCCTCGGCAGCGCTGCCTCGGTGGCACTCGTCAACGATGATGAGGTCAAAGAAGTCAGGTGAGAACTGCTTGTAGATGTTGCGTTCTTCGTCTGTGCCGCTGACGGCCTGATACAGCGACAGGTAGATTTCGTAGCTCTTGTTGACCTGTTTGGTGGCGCGGTTGATCGCAAGGTCAACCTCTTCGATCGTGGTCTTGCCTTGGCTGTCGATCACCTCGACGCCCTTGGCATGGGGGCTGAGCTTGGCCATGGCGCCCTTGAAAGGGCGGAAGTCATTGACCATGGTCTGGTCGATCAGGATGTTCCGATCGGCCAGGAACAGGATGCGCTTCTTGGCGCCGCTCTTCCACAGACGCCAGATGATCTGAAAAGCGGTGTAGGTCTTGCCAGTGCCCGTGGCCATGACGAGCAGCGCGCGGTTCTGCCCGCAGGCCACAGCCTCAACCGTGCGGTTGATGGCATTGAGCTGGTAATAGCGGGGGGTCTTGGCTGGTGCGTAGTCGTACTCGGTGACTTGACGCGTCTCTGGTGTCCAGCCCTTCCAAGCGCAATAGCGTGCCCACAGCTCAGCAGGTGACGGGAACTCGTCGAGCGTAAGGTTGCGTTCGAGCACCCCGTCAGCCAGCGTCGCGTCGCGGAACACGAATCCATCTCCGTTGCTGGCGAAGCTGAACGGCACGTCAAGCAGCTGGGCGTAGTTGATGGCCTGGGCCATGCCGGCACCCATCGCGTGGTTGTTGTCCTTGGCTTCGACGACGGCCAGCGGGATGTTGGTCTTGAAGAAGAGTGCGTAGTCCGCGCGAAGGACAGTCGAAGCATCACGCCGTGCCTTGCGGCCACGAACGACAACGCGACCGGCGCGCAGGGGGTACTCGCGATAGATCTGCGACATGCCGTCCCACCCAGCCGACTCCATAGCCGGACGGATGAACTTGTCGCAGATGTCGCTTTCGGACAGGTTATTTTTGTTCATGCTCCCTCAACCGAGCCCACATGATCTTGTCGGGATTGCAGGGCTTCAGTTCTCGTCTGTCAGCCCGCCTTCCTCTGCTTATCGCTGGTGGCACACAAGCCCGCCAGCCCTAGGGCGCACCCCCCGATCTAACGGCATTGTCAGCGGCACTTGGAAGCGCTGATACGCCGTGTTTTCGGCAGTAGTCCAGCACCATGAACTCAACCATAGATGCCAGGCTGCGCCGCTCTTGATCGGCAGCCGCAACCAATGCGGCCTTCACGTCAGGCGGCACACGCACGCTGACGACTTCGGTTTTGGTGATTGCCAAGACCCGCTCCTGTGTGAAAAACGCTAGCGTTTTGCTAAGCGTATCAGTGAAGCCCATTCCTGGCCAAACAAATCTTCAGGTCTGGTGCGGTCGGCGCACCAGGCCCCCTCGCGCCGCTCAGTCGCCACCATCAAGTCCAAGCGACTCAAGACTGATCGTTGAACTTCCGCAATATGGCGCCGAAGCCTTCCGGCCCCTTAAGCCACGCCGAAAAAAATGAGCAAGCCTCATTGAGAAATACAGCACAAAGAGGGAACAACCCTGTGCGTCTTGAACGGACGACCGCTCATGATGCGCGAAGTTGAACTGTGCCCTTGACATGCGCGGGGCACATTATCAGAGAGCAGCCCGTTGAATTTATTTTTCTTCCGGCATCAATGACTTAGCGCCGGCGCAATCCTCTTGCGCCCCTAGCGCGCATAACCTAGCATCGACAGTATTTGGCAACGTTAATGCGCTGCCAAACAGTTGTTCGGTCGAAATTCAAGGAGATTCGCCAACCCAATTACTGATCCGCACTAGCGCAGGGGAGCAGCCACTCCCCTGCACAAGATTGGAGAAAGCAGGGCGCTTTCCGGGGTGACATCTGGAATTTAGCTCTGGTTTCGCCACGGGTCAACTTTTCCCTGGAGAAACTAGATATGCGCCACACCAGATCAGCGCAGGGGCGTTGCTACGCCGAAAAAAGCCGGCCCGCCTGCCGCCGGCACGCGAAGGTCACTGTCTACGGCCTGACGCCCGCGTCGCACGAGCCGGCTTCCCCATGCTGACCGACGACGAACTCGCCGAGCTGTTTGACCGGCTTGGTGTACCGGCGGCTGGCCGGGAATACATCCGGCGAGTCCGTGCGGAGCCGCCATCGCGCGCAACTAGCACCAACAAGTGCTCGGGCAAGCTGCGCTACACACCGCTCAAGATGCCCTTCGTGGTGGAGGCAGAGGCCGAGAGCACTGAGTACGTGACCCTCGTCGACATGGACCACGACGAGACCACGCTGGAGTTCTACGGTCAGCCCCAAAAACTGAAGATCGCCTACCCGCTTCCCGACGGGCGTCGCAAGACATCGGTCTACACGACGCCAGACTACCTGCGCATCACGGCGGATTGCTTCGAGTTCATAGAGTGCAAGCGTGAAGAAGAACTGCAGCGCTTGGCCCAAAAGATGCCAGGGCGCTACCAGCAGGAAGCTGACGGCACGTGGCGGTCTCGGCCTGCCGAAGCTGCTGCGCAAATCCTCGGCTGCTCGTTCAAGGTCCGATCCAGCGCACAAAACAACTGGGCTCGCCACGAGAACCTCGAACTGCTCAAGGACTACTTCCTGCAGCAGCCCGCCTCCACCAGGTGCGCGGCCACTGCTGAGCTGCTGGACCGACTCGCCGGGCAGTGCCGCCTGCGCCTCTTCGACCTAGTTCATCTGGAGCCAGCAATTCCGGCGGACGCCATCTACTCGGCCATCGCGCGCCGGCAGGTCTTCTTCCCAATCGACACCCAGCGGCTCACTGACCAAGAGCGTGCGTACGTCTACCGCGACGAGACGGCCTTCACAGCATTTCAGTCATTCCTTCCCTGCGCCACGCCGGCGATCGCCATGCCAGCCCTTGCCGTAGAGCTCGTGCCCGAGACCAAGTTCCTGTGGGACGGGGTGCCATGGAAGATCGTCAACGCTGGAGAGACCAGGTTCACCGTTCGATGCCTCGACACCAAGGCACGAGATCAACTGGGAGAACTCTCGCCCACAGAATTTGACGCACTGGTTCGGGCAAGGAAGATCTTCGTTGTGTCCGCGAACGAGTTGCTTGAAGCCGTGGACCTTGGTGTCGAGCTTCTGAAGAACGCATCGAAGAGCGAACTGCAGGAGGGCATCTGGAGGCTTGAGGTCCTAGAGGGCCGAGCCAACATCGAGAACAACCCGCTGGCAAAGCGAAGTACGCGGGCCGTCAAGTACTGGAAGGCGGCCTTCCGTGAGGCCGAAGCGCTCTACGGCAATGGACTTGCCGGCCTGATCCCGCGACGCAGCGGCAACCGGACGCCAAAGGCATCACACAGAGCGCTCACGCTGGCGGAGGAGCACATCCACGCCAACTTCGCAACGATCCGGGCGAAGAATCGGATCACGGTCTGGGGTCACTATTGCTTAGCCGCCTCTGCAGAAGGTGCTCCGCCAGTGTCGTACGAGTGGTTCTGCCGCATGGTGAAGAAGCATTCGGGCCATGCTCAAACGGCAGCTCGGCTTGGGGAGAAGGCGGCATATGACGAAGAGCCCCACTACCTACAACTGGAATGGACGACACCCAGGCATGGCGTTCGCCCCTGGCACATCGGGCACATCGACCACACACCCATACCGCTGAAGTTTGTCCACAGCGAGCTGGGCAAGATCGTCGACACGATCTGGCTCACGATCTTGATAGACGGCAACACTCGGAAGGTACTTGCCTACTACTTGAGCTTCGACGAACCCAGCTACCGGTCTTGCATGATGGTCATTCGGGACTGCGTTCGACGTCACGGACGCGTCCATCAAAAGCTCGTCGTGGACCAGGGCTCAGAGTTCAAGGGCGTCTACTTTGAAAAGCTAGTGGCCTCGCTCGGCATCGACAAGCGCGAACGCCGCGCCGGAAAACCCCGAGATGGCAGTGTCTGCGAGCGCATCTTCAACACCTCCCAAGAGCAGTTCATCAAGCGGCTGATGGGCAGCACAGAGGTGGTGGAGAACTACTTTAGGCGCGTGAGCCCCGAGGTCGAGCCCACCCGACATGCGGTGTGGACGATGGATCGATTTGACGAGGGGTTCCAGGCGTATCTGGATGAGGTCTACCACGTCAACCATCACACAGGCCTGGACATGTCGCCGAACGAGGCCTGGGCACTGGGCCTCCGATCCCACGGACAGCGCAAGCACCGCGTTATCCCGTACGACGAGAACTTCCTGATGGCGAGTTGCCCCGAAGTGCACCGGGGCGTCGCCAAGGTCTGCACGGCGGGCATCAAGGTGAATTACCGCTGGTTCAGAAGCCCCGTTTTCAATCAACCTGGCGTCCAGGGCACATCTGTCCCTGCTCGATACGACCCCTTCAACTGCGGCGTCGCCTATGCGTTTGTCAATGGCTCCTGGCATACCTGCTATTCAGAGCACTTCGCGGTCTTCTCGACGCTGACGGAGCGTGCTGTTCTGCGAGCCACGGAACAGATCAGGCTAACTGACCGGATAAGCGGACGAAAGGCGCGGCTGAATGCCGCGCGAATCGCCGCCTTCCTCTCAGAACAAGAACGGGAGGAAAACGTCGCGCGACAAGCCCGCAACGATTTGGAGGCTCAAAACCACAGGGCAAAGCTGACCGATTCGCGGCAGCAGACACCTCCGGATCCAAAGCCTGGTCCTGTGCCAGAACCTGATTGCAAGTCGACTTCTGCCTTTCAACCCCGCATCCTGGAGGACCTATGAACGACTCCCACATCGACCCCCGGATCAATAGGTTTCGCGAAAAGATCGTCAAGCACGACCAGCTGGAGGATGTTCTGGATCACGTCATTCGCCTCGTCACGAGCCCCAGACCGGAAACGGTCGCTGCACTCGTGGGCCCAAGTGGGGTGGGGAAGAGCACCATCATTCGGGCCGTGCAGCGGCATCTTTGTGCCTTGCACGCCGAGCGCATGGAGCGGGACCCAGGCTTTTTGCCATATCTGTCATTCAGGGCCACGTCTCCGCTGGACGGTAACTTCAGCTGGGGCGACTTCTTCACCCGAGCCCTTGTAAAGGCCAACGAGGCGCTGGTTCGGAAGAAGTTCATCCCCCAAATGCAGGTGGAACTCGACGGATCCACGGTGCACTCGGCACGGGGCCTTATCCCCCAGGAGCTCAGGCGAAGCTTCGAAAGCTTGATCGAAAGCCGTGACGTTCAGGTCATGATCATTGAAGAGGCCAGCGCCCTACTACGCATCAAGAAGGGCGGTATACCCATCTTGCAGTTTGAGGTGCTGAAATCACTTGCAGTGCAGCTCCGGAAGCCGATCCTTTTGATCGGCGCCTACGACCTCCTCGGTATCCTGGATGGCGGAGGCCAGCTACTGCGGCGCTCGGACGTCGTCCATTTCCCGCGCTACATGCTCGATGCTGGCGCATCCTTGACGACAGGTGCCCAAGGCCAGGCGCCGCAAGCATTCGTCAACGTTCTGCATACGTTTCTCGAAGCCGTTCCTATCGAAAAGGAGGCAGATTTCATTCAGCATGCCGACTACTTCTTGGCACGGTCTGTAGGTTGCGTGGGCGTCCTTAAAGACTGGCTGGACCGAGCCCTCGTTTCTGTCATCTCAAAGCCGGGGGCACCGGTCTTGACGAGAGCTGCCATCAAGGAGGCGGCGCTTCTGAACGGCACTGTTCTGCAACTCACTGAAGAAGCGAAAGCTGGAGAGGCCCGCTTGCTTCAGTGCTCGGACGACGAGCTCGCGAGGCAGCTAGGTGTGAAGCGTCAAGAGGTTGTTTCTTGACGAGCTGAGTCTTGAGATGGGCGGCACGCCGCCAATTCCACTGTGAGGACGGTGGCAGTTGTAGTGGTGCTGCCAACTCGCCAGCGCGTGGGTTCGCTGAGCGGAGTTCTGGTACGTCCAACCGTAGGCCCATTCGCGCAGCGCTGACTGGATGAAGCGCTCGGCCTTGCCGTTGGTCTGCGGTCGGTAGGGCCTAGTGAAGCTGTGCTTGATGCCTTGCTCGGCACACGCCTGGCGGAAGTCGCGAGACCGGAAGGCGGCCCCGTTGTCCGTCAGCAGCCGCTTCACCTGCACGCCCAAGCGCGCGTAGTACGCCAGCGCGTTGCGCAGGAACGCGACGGCCTCGTGCTTCTTCTCATCGGGATGCATCGCCGTGAACGCCAGCCGAGCATGGTCATCGATGGCCACGAACAGCGTCTCCCAGCCCGCGCCATCCACGGAGTCGCGCCGGTTGCCCGTGACGCGGTGGCTCGGGCGCACGATGCGGCCGAGCTTCTTGGTGTCGATGTGCAGCAACTCGCCTGGCGCCTCGTGCTCGTAGCGCACCGCCGGCTCACGCGGCTCCAGGTCACTGAGCTTGGACAGCCCCGCACGGGCCAGCACCCGGCTCACGGTCGACGCCGAGACGCCCACGCTCTGCGCGATCCGCGCGTGCAGCATCCGGCGCCGACGCAGTTCCACGATCAGCAGCGCCTTAGCGGGCTCGATGGCACGCGGCGAGCTTGCAGGCCGTGAGGAAGCGTCGCTCAAGGCACTTTCCCCGCCGGCCAGATAGCGGCCCAACCACTTGCGCGCGGTCGGTGCTGTCACGCCTTGCGCCAAGGCGGCTTGTGCGGCGCTCAAGCCGCCTTCGGTCATCTGCTTGACCATCTCCAGGCGGCGCGCGTACGTCAATCGGGCATGCTTATGGCTGTTCATCCGGGCTCCGGGACCTTGAGGATTGGGTGTTTGGCGACTTCCAGTCTCTCAAACCCAACCCGGATGAACACCGGATACAACCTATTGAAGCTTCACAGCTAGGCCTCGACAGCATGCCTGCACTCGACGCGCCCTCTCCGACCCAAGCGGCCGAGGAGAAAGAGAAGCCCCATAAGCGCGGCAAATCGAGCAAGGTCGGCAACCGGGGACCAAGTCGAGATGCGGTGCGCACTGCCTCCGACCCTGCCCCGTCAACGTCCACGTGAGGGGAGCGCTGCCGTGAGAAATTGTCCCGATCTCTTTGAGGCTGATGAAGCACAGGACCTTCCGCCAAGAAGCGCGTTGTACCGCCTTGAGCCCGCCGATGCGGGGACCGCGTTGCACGAATCCTTGCTGAGCTACCTACATCGCCTTGCAGCCAGACACTGCCTACGCGTACGCGATTTGATGATCAAGTTTGTGTTGCCGCGCACTCAAATTCGTGAAGTCAGCTGTGGTCATAGCTTCTCCACAGACTATGCCAAAACGATCAACGGCTTCGGCAAGTACGCGACCGACGTCTCCGCGGCCCTCAACACGCTGACGGGGCGCGATGATCTGCAGCGCTGCACCTTCATTCCCTGGCGAGACTTGCTCGATCCAAAAGGCGGAGGGCTGCTGGAGCATTCGATGCGCTGGTGCCCGAGTTGCCTGGCACAGAACATCGACCGCTCAGAACCGTGCGTGTATCCGCTTTTGTGGTCCTGTCGAAGCGTCACTCACTGCCCCGTGCACGCCTCGGCCCTTGTGAACAAGTGCTTCCGCTGCAGCCGTCCGCAGCGAGTTCTGTCCGACACCAACGCCTACGGAAGGTGTTGGGCGTGCAGCGGCAGCCTCGGAGCACGTACCGGCCTATGGGAAGAGTCAGAGACTACGCCGCGACAGCTCTTCGATGCCGATGCCGTCTCCAAGATGATCGCGACGGGGGCGGTGGCTCCGGAGTTTGCGACCATCGACCGCTTCTCTCAGAACCTTCAACAGCTCTGCGAACTGCATGGCTGCAAGTCTGGGACCGAGTTCGCACGACGCCTCAGTATGGACTTTGAGACCATGCGGGACTGGCTGGTTCGGGGTATGCGGCCAACGCTCACTAGCTTCCTGGAGGTCGCGTTTCGACTGAACCTCGATCCGGTTCAGCTCTTGTCCGAGCAGCCGTTGACAAGCCCACCGCCCTTGCGGACGGGCGAGCCACCCAGAGCCCGGCAGTTCCATCGGCTGTCCCGGGAGGACATGGACCGACTGATGGCTGAAATGGCAGCCTCGCTGGATGTGTCGGATCGCTATTTGGACGCAACCGACCTTGCCGAGAAGTTCGGGACCAGCGTGGCCTACATCCGATATCAGTGTGGCGACCTTTACAGGGCGTTCGCTGCTCATCGAACCGAGGTCATGGCCGACCTCAGTCGAAAGCGACTAGACGCTCTCCTGCACCGGACTGAGAGCGTTGTTCGCGCCCTCGTCACCCAAAACACGGTGCCGACGCGCCGAGGGATCTACCGTGCTCTTGAGGCCGAAGGTATCACGATGAAGGACCCGCGCATTCGCAAGAAAGCCTTCGAGACAGCAGCTGCGATTCGGCAAACAGCGAGGCCTGCGGACCTGAAAACAACGTCTTCCGCCGCCCAGCCCCTGGGGACTATTGGTTGACGGGTCTGCGACGATTGACTGAAGAAGGCGGCACTCACCGAGCGACGCTCTGTTTTCGGGACAAAGAGCCGCTTGAACGCACTCAAGGCCACGGGTACGGTTGCGGACTCCAGCTTGGCTAACCGCCAGTGCGGGTGATGACCGGATCAGGCTGATCTCGGTCGTTCGACGAAGGAGCGCCCAGCGACTGCCGTTGCAAAAAGCGGTCGAACCCCTTGGAACGGTCTGGCCGGAAGCTGCGCTCCTGCAGGCGGCCGTTGTGCCCGGCGTTGGCATTCGGACGGGTCGAATGATCGATATCGCATCCTGCGATCGTCGCGCGACGCGGTCGGGTGCTACAACCGCTTGGACGTGACCATCAAACGACTGATCACCGATAACGGCGCGGCCTTCAGCGCCAACCACTTCAGTGCGGTCTGCGAGCGGCAGGGATACCGCACAAATTCCCCCGCGCCCACAAACTTAGACCAGTGGCGAAGGCGGAGCGCTTCGCATGGTCCTCGCCGCAGCGTTAGCCGCGTCGCGCTGGTCTGTCGCCATAGACGCGAGGTCGCGTCCAGCTGCGCCCGGCGGGGCGGTCCCCTCTGCCATCATCAGTATTGCGGAAGACCGATTCCCTCTCCGTCTGCATCATGCGCCGACAACTGGTTGATCCGGGAGGCGGTGCGCCGTGCATGCGCGGCCCGGACTTGGAGGGCCTGCATGCCGACGACGTTTGCACAAGGATCCAGAGGCAGGCTGATCCAGCAGATCCAGACTAGCCTGTCTCAGATCCAGGTCCCCGCTCAAGGCGGCGGAACTCAACCAGCTCTGGACCCAGCCAACGTCAACGGCAACTTCGGCCCGGCTACGCGCAGAGCTGTCCAGCGTGTCCAGGCCTCTCGTGGTCATGCGCAGACTGGTGAGGTTGATGCTGGTCTGTGGACTTACCTCACCGGCACGCCGTGGCCCTCAGAATACGAGCGGAGCCTGAACCTGCTTGCCTCGTTCGAGGGCCACAACTACACCAAAGCTGCAGGCACCTGGGATGGCGTCGGCGTGACGTGGGGCGTGATCGGCTTCACCCTTCTCACCGATGTGGCTAACTCCAACGGCCCAAGCTACGGATCACTCCACAAGCTCCTGAACACAATACTCACGGAGGAGCGGGAAATTTTTTACGAGGCCTTTGGGGTCATGCAGGCGAGCGTCCTGGAAGACCACTTGCGGAAGAGCCCGTCTGAGCTGCTCGCATTCGGTCGCCAGATGTCTGATCCGGCGAAAGGCAACCGTGAGCTCACAGCCAGCTGGCAGTCCGCCTTCGCGCGGCTCGGCAGCTATCCCCAAGTACAGGAGCTCCAGGACGCTCAAGCGAAGACGGACTACTACGATAAGGCGATAGCCGCAGCCGCTACTTTCGCGACCGAATACAACATGGCTTCGGAGCGAACGAATCAGCTCTTTTTCGACATCCAGGTCAACAACGGTGGGCTCGGGCGCAACGAACGCAGGGAAGCCAAGGCGCAACTCGACCAACTTCTGGCCGCGCATCCCAACGCCACACTCGAGCAGAAGCTCAACACGATCACGAGTGTCCTGGCAACATCAAGGTCGAGGCACGCGAGGGACATTCGAGAGCGCAAGGGGACGATTTCCAACGGGTTGGGAACCGTCCATGGGAAGAGATACAGGCTGAATGGGTGGGGCATCGACCTGGCTCCGCCTCCCCCTCTACCTGTCCCGGCGCCGCCTGGCGAACCACCACCAGAGCCAGCACCCGCGCCTCTCTTGAACAGGCTGGGTATCCTCGGATTCGATCCGACGCAAGTGGGCGAGCAAATCCAGTTGACGACCGCTGTGCAGGGCCTCGTCCGGCCCGAAGCCGCCGTATCCCTCGAGCAAGACGGCGCCTGGCCAACTGGCAACGGTAGCGCTTTGATCGGACCGGCTCAAACGCGCTCGTTGAGTCTGGGTGGCCTGGTTGAGCCCACGGGGCAGGGTTTTGTGCAGCAGGAGAGTGAGGACCTTCTGCAGGCCGTGAACCTAGTCTTTCGTGACCCGGTCGGCATCCTTGCACTGTTCGGCCAGGCGACGCGTCTGCCGACGAACGGAGGCATGCACGCCATCATCGGACGCGGCAAGCGCGGCTACGCCGGCATCTCTCTGCAGAACAACCAAGTTCTCCAGTTGGTCAGGACCCGCGGCCGAGGCCTGCTCGCCGAGTCCTCGCAACTGGACATGAACGGCGCGCTGCAGAGCCTGGCCTCTTGCCAGTTACTGATGCTCTATTCGGGCTTCGGCATCGCCAAAGGCTCTTTGCCTGGTCAAGCCACAGGATGGCGGCAATGGATGGGAAGCGTTGGCGCGCGCCCAATCGTACTTGGCTGGTTCGGCAGCGTGCGCCTGCCGCGCGATGCTGCACATCAGTTCGTGGCCGGCGAGTTCTTCAAGCGCCTCAAGGATCTCGCGCCAGGCGCAGATCTTGAGACCTTGTGCGCCGATCCGCAGCGCGTTGTGATGGCCTGGGGACAGGCCTGTCACGCGACCTTCGCGGAGGGCCCCCAGAAGTATTTGTGGTTCGACGAGCCCATTCCAGGAGTGGACTTCGTAGCAAGCGGCGCCGCGGCACTTGATCCCGATGGTGTGGCATGGATCGCCAACAGCGAATACGTCGGCACGGCAGACAAAGCTGCGATGGTCCGGGAGGCCGCATGAATTTCCTGATTAAGACGCCGCGCGCGGGTCACGAGATCGAGCTGGAGGGAGCAGGCCTCTACACAGAGGACGCCGACTACCTCAACTTCTGGCGCTTCAACTCCATCACGTTTCGATTCGGCAGCACGGTGATTCGTTGGCAGGTTGATCCGATTCACGCCGCTGTTGCACTGCCTGGTGGATACACATTTGGCGACGCACTAGCAAAATGCGATCAGGTGAGACGCCAAGCCGACGGCACATACCTGTTAGATAGAAGGGGCTGGATCGACCTCCGCTTCCGCGTCGGATCCCCCGTAAGCCCTGAAGAGCAAGGCGTATGGGTGCGCCTCTACCTGGAGTTTGACAAGAACAACGGCCTCATATTTGTGGCGTCCGGCGGGCGAAGCTGCGCGTTCTACGTGAGCGCGGGCGGATGGCGACAAACAACGGGTACCCGACCGCCCTGGCCCAAGAGCACCTCTGAGGAGTGGACGCTGGAGAGAGGCGACACTGGACGGACACCCGGCCGCTCCAATCGCTTGCTTCAGGTCGGGGCCGCCAGCGCCGGTCCCGTCGTCACGAATCTGCTGGCCCTTGCCCCAGACGTCAAGTCGCGGGCAGCGAGCGATTACAGCTTCTCGTTTGCCCTGCGAGCCGTCGGCACCGCATGGGAGGTCTGCACCCGCTTCAGACTCAGTCCCAGCTTCTCCACGCCGCAAGTCAGTGGCTACGCGACGCTACTGGACTTCGAGGGCCGCGCCAGCGCTCCCCTGCGTGCACACGCACCAGAGCTGTCCTGTCGCCGCAGTTGCAAAGGCGGGTGGCTGATCGAGTGGCGAGATCTCCCAGGCGCACAGGGATCGCTCGAGCCTGACATCTTGACGCTACAGACGCTCAGCCGTGGACTCCTTGGCGAGCACGCCCTGGGCTTAGCCACGACTCGGGCGCTCAACCGGATGAGCTTCATCCCGACATGGATCAGCAGCGCTGATCCAGACAAAGTCGTGCGGCTGGAGTTCACCGCTCAGGCGGACGCTGACGGCAGGATGAGTGACATCAAACTGTCCTCGATCCAGACAGACCTCCAGCAGCGGCGCATGCGACTGCACATGGGAGGCGCTCTCGGCATTGACGGTGCCGCTTGGGAGCTGCTGGTCCACGTGGATGAACAGTTGCGCGATCGGGAAGAGGACGCGGTGCTCAGCTGGGTAATCAGTAATGGCGGCGGGCCTCAGCGCCTGGCCGCGGGATCCGTTCAGCTAGAAGCTGGCGGCCTGACCACTGGCTCGCTTGAACTGCGCCGCTCCGGCGACGGCAGGAACTACATGCGAGCGCCACTGGAGAGCAATCTACAGCTGGAGTTTTCCGAGGCCAGCTACTCGGCACTCAGCATGGACCCGGAGCTAGGATTTGAGACCTTGTCTGCAATCGTGCAGCGTCCGCGCCCATGGGCGATCGACCTGAAGCCGGCATCGGATGCCCGTCGTTGCACGCTCCAACTGATTGAGCGCAGTCGACAAGACCAGAGTCGTCTGCTTCAGCTTCAGTTCAAGACCTCGGGGAGGAACGACTGGGGCTCCGATGTCGTGCTGTTCGATCCCGCACCGTTCACGGCTGCGCGCGTGATCACCAAAGAGACCTTGGAAGCCGGCGAGATCGTCGCTGAATACATCGACGATGCGGACCAAGCACCCGAGTGGCGCTTCTACTCGCAACTCGGCGAACTAACCGTCGTCTTGCCGCCGCAAGCGATCGGCGAGGAGATGATCAAAGGCTACGTCCACGGCGAGGACGAGGGTGCCGGTCGACCGCGTTTTCCGATCACCAACAATGACGGAGAACCCACCTCTTTGCTGGACTTCCGGCTGACGCCGACCGCTCAGCTGAAGCTTGATGTCACAGACATCAATACAGCAAGGGCTGAGGCTCCCTGGTCCCTGCGGCGCCTGCTGGGTCGAAGACTGGGTGCCGTCGGCGTCAGCCTCCAGCGAGCCGATTTCGAGTTGCTGTACGGCATGCAGGCCACGCTAGAAGCTCCGGGACTGAGGATTGCAGAACTCGAAGGATTCGTAGGCCGGGTCCCTGTGTCCGACGAGCTCTGGCTCACCTTTCTGCGTGGGAGTCGGAAGTCGGATGTTGAACAGGCACAGAAGGAACTCTACGCCGCGCGCGCCGCACGATGGATGGAAGGATTGTGGCACCGCCCCTCCTGGTGGAGGGTCTACGCCGACCTCACCAAGCGAGAACAGCTCAAGCTGGACGGCGTCGAATACCGGCTCAGACCATCGCGCCAGACAGCGCATCCGTTCCGGATCTCTGAGCATGCCTCGCCCGACGCTGCGCCCGCTGCGGAGATCGCCAATAGATCGCCGCTTCGCGGCGGTGTGGACTGGCCATTCCAGTCGTCCAACGTGTACGACGAACTGGTGCGCAAGCCTATCTCAAGCAGCGGCACTATCGAAGGCCTAGCCTTCGGGTCGCTTGGCGGCGAAGGCATCCAGACCGCTGCGTTCAACAACGGCAAGACGCAGATCATCACCAGCACGCGGCAGGGTCGACTAGATTCGCTTACATTGATCCGCATCGGCCGCATTGCCATGACCTGGAATCGAGCCCGCCATGTGATCGTGTACGAGCGCACGACACGCATGTCGCCGCGATACAAGGGCGATGGGCGCCCACCGACCGATGGCAAGGATAGGCTGGAACAGCAGCCTCCCTTCGGTGGGGTCGCGGCGCTTCGCAAGGTCCGCGAATACGTCGAGATCACCGAACCGCGACGGCGCTATCCCGACCTCGGAGCGGAACGAGTGGTAGCCGGTCCGCTGTTGCAGTCCGTGTTCGCGACAACCGTCATTCCCGTGAAGTCCACTTGGGGACGCGACATCAAGGACGGGTTCGTCATCGCACTGAGGGGGCCGATCGAGACGGGGGAAGACTTGCAGTTTCCCGATCCGCAGGTCTTCCTCGACCTCGCGCGTGCACCGGCCAAGGGCGAAGGTGGGGTTGCGCACCGCATCGCGAGCACGGACAAGCTCGTCTTCTTCACGAGCACCCGGGACACGGACGGCCCGGACACGGACGTATGGCCAGCTTGGCCCGATGTTGACTATCCGATCTTCTCACCTCCGGGACCGCCGCCCCTGCCCTACGGGAGCAGCTTCCACGGACGATCCCGGCAGCCCGACGCAACGGCCATCGAGCCGGGAATGGGGCCATTCACGTTCAGCCTTGCGCCGTCCGAAGAGGCCGTGAACCTGATGCACGGGCGTCCTGTTCCTGGAGTTGAGGCGCGGGTGCATAACATCAATCTCGCACGCGGCCTCGGCGCCCGGTCTCAAGTCAAACAAGATGCAAATGAACAGTTCGCAGACTTCGCAGCCGCGCATGGACAACTGCTCGATGGACTTGGCGAGCTCCGGGCCGAACTGCGCGAGCGTGTTGCCACTGGTGCTGATCTTCCCTTCAGCTCGATCGGCAGCCTGAGACGAGACGTTGAAGTACTCCTTAAGCGCCTCAGTAGGGCTGCACAGGTAGATGTCGGGAAGGTTTCAGGTCAGGCTTCCGATTGGGGTGCGCTTCAGTTAGAGCGAAATCAGCGCTTCGTTACGGGCGTCACAAACGGCATAAGGGACTTTCAGGCGCAGTTGACCCAGCCACTGGATCGAGAAAGGGAGTCACTCGAGACCGCAAGAGGTCGAGCAACTGCTCTTGCGGAGGCAGTTGGCACCCAAGCGCTACGAAAGATCGAGGAGGTCGGATTCGTACCGCGCATTGCGCTGGACTCCCTGAACACGCTGGCTTCAGATCTAGGACGCCGGTTCGGCGCACGCCTTGCAGATCTCCGTGGCCGGCTCGTGCAAAACCTCATCGACTTCGAACGTCTGTACGCCTCAGACTCAGATTCGGCTGCCGAGATTGACGCCCGGCTCAGAGAGAGTCTTGCGTTCCTTCCCGGATCCTTGAGTAATCTGCTCGATGTCGTCGGCCCAGCCATGGACGACGCAGCCGGGCAGTGGTTTTCGCGGTTGAAGAAAGGAACATCGGCCACCCTCTTTGAGGAGCTTGTCCCCAAGATCGAACCCGCGATCGCTGCAATCGCTGATGCAGTCGAACGGTGGTCGGATGCGATCCCGCCAATCGATCTCGTCCAGCCACAGTTCCCAGAGCTCCGCAGTCAGGCCGAGGAACTGCTCTCGGCTGCGCTTGTGGAGCCGGTGCGCACGGCTATCGAAACATTCCTCGCGGAGAAGCTCGGAGAGCTTGGCTCCTGGCAGACAGCGCTGACCGATGCTCAGGAGGCCATTAGAGCCTGGAAAGACAACTTGGCTACCCAGCTGAACGACGCGGCCAATCTCGACGCATTGGAGGCGGCGCTCGCAGCCGCTGCGACCGATTTGAAGACGGAGCTGGACGCAGGCGCCGCAGCCATCACGGCGCAGTTGACGGATGCGCTCCGCGCGCTCCCGTTCCAGGATCTACAGGGGTCGCTCGATGCACTCGGCGGTTTCGCGGCAGAGACAACTGCGGCAATCGCAAAGATCACGAGCTCGCTGGATGGCACGGTCGGGGAAGTCGAAGCAGTCCTCAAAGAGCAGGCCGCTATCGCGGAGCAGTACGCGAAGGCAGGTGCGCAGCAGATGGAGTCTTGGGCGCGATCGTCGATCGGACCGACCATCGAAGTTGGCCGTCAGGCCATCGGCACTGCACTGGAAGCCGTGCGCATCTACGGAGAAGGCCCGGTCACCGAGGGCATTCAAGTCACGCGGGAGCGCCTCGGCTACTACTACGGCCAGGCCGAAGATGCGCTGAAGCTCACTCATGCCAGCGCGATGTTCAACGACCTCGGCCAGGAGGTCTTGAACTCCCTGAGCGCCCGGATGCCTTTCGATCGCATCCGCGACCGCCTGCTCCCGAGGTTGGAGAACTTCGCGGTCCGTGACCTGTTCCCGGACTTTTGCGGGATCAAGCTCACCTACCTGCTTCCTGACCTCGATGTCCCTCTGGACGGCGACCACGAGTACGACTGGCTCCGGGTCCAGCATGGGTTCGACAAAGACCGGGTGGCGGCGTGGGCCAAGGTGTTGATCGACAAGCAGTTCGATAACGACGCGACACTCTTCGATCTCGGACCGGTCAAGCTTCGGCTCTTAAAGCCGCGCTTCTCGGCGATCAGCGACATCCGCATCGAGAAAGATGGTGGCCGCAGGCAGGAGACGTCTGCCCGCCTTGATGCTGACTTTGAACTGGGACTTAACGGCAAGCCAATGGTGACCCTCCGCAAGGGAAGCCTCAGCTTCGACGAGCGCGGCGAACTGGACTTCGCGTTCGACAGCGAGCAACTCGAACTCGCCGCCGAGCTGCAGTTCGTCTCCGACGCCCTCAAGGCCTTGATGCCGCAAGTCGAGGGACTGACCATCACCCCTCTGATGCCCGCTGGCATCGACGCGACGCTCACCCTCCCCCTTCCCGATATTGGTACCGGGGCCTTCACTCTGACTGGGATCACTCTCAGCTCGCGACTGGGCCTGCTGGTCGGTGATGGCTTCGAGATCAGGACTGGCCTGTGGCTGAGCAAGCCGGAGCGGCCGTTCGGCCTAGCTATCCTCTTCCTGGGTGGCGGCGGCTGGTTCGGCATTGAGGCAACGTACAAGCCCCCTTCCGAGTTCGTGACCCGGGTGTCCATCGGCCTGTCCGCCGGGGCGTTCATCGCGCTGAACTTCGGCTTCGCGTCTGGCAGCGCGGGCCTGCTGTTCACGGTCGGCGTCGACTTCTACAGATCCTGGCAAACGGGCGCCGGCAGTACAGCCATCTCGCTCGGCCTGCTGATGTGGGGCGAATTCTCGATCATGGGAATCGCCTCAGCTTCGATCCGCCTGGTCCTTCGCATTACCTACCAAGACGGAGGCATGAAGGGCGTTGGCCAATTGAGCGTCAGCATCAAGATCTGCTGGTGCTACACGCTGCGCGTCTCGCGCTCAGTCGAGAAAGTGTTCGCGAAGCCGTCTGGGTCTTCAAGCGGCACGTCGTCGCTGCGCGCTGCGAAGATACCCGTGGTCGCCGGCCCACTGGTCGAAGCCCACGGGCTTCTCGCAGAGGCTGCGGAAGAGTCGCCGCCGAAGGCGGCGGATGAACTCATCGCGCAGGACTACGCAGATCTGGATCGTCCGGATCCCGCAGCCGTCGACGCGTACTTCGACACCTTGGCGATCTGAAAGGCGGCCGACCATGTTCGGGTATCGCATCTGCTTGAGTCTTTCGCTGGTTGGCGCACGACGCGACCTGCTTACCGAAGACGAATGGCCCTTCGCTCTTCGTTTCGCTGTGGGATCCAATGACAACGTCGATCCAGGCGATGTGGAGACATTCATCTCCTCATCCCTTCCCTGGAACCTGTGGCCCACGGGCCCTACGGAACTCTTGGTCCACCTCGAGCTTGACGGAGGGTCTGACCTACGCCGCGTAACCCCGGCAACACCGCAGTACGAGCAGCAGACCTTCCTCGATTCGCTAAAGGCCCAGATCGTGACGAAGGGCCAGTCGCTGGCAGCAGAGGGGAGGCTGTCGCTGCCATACGTGGCAACGCCAGAGGAGGTAACCGACGACGGTACCGAGCAGCCCGTGCCTTGGGCTGGTCTCATGCAAACGCTGTCGTCACTCGCTCCACCGACCCCGTCCGCCTTGCTGGCGACTTGGTACTTCAAGCTGCCACGTGACGTAGTCGCCAGGGAAACCGGTGACGGAACAGGCATCTGGGAGCTCAGGCCCAGCATTCGCATGACGGCTGCGCCCGTCGCGATTCCCGGCGCCGGTGGCGCTCGCCACGCCGGTGATGTCGCGGTCAAGCCCGGACCGCCCGAGATTCACATTCACCAATACGGCAACGGCGTTCCCGCAGAAGCCCACTGCGAAGCGCTCTGGCTTGGCGATGTGCTGAAGCACGATCTTGATGAGCTCGACAATTTCTGGATGACCATCCGCGACAGCCGGGATGACTCCCTGCTCGACATGGCAAATCGGCTAGAACAGGCGCTACAGCCCGTCGCCATGATCGAAACAGTAGGCTCCGGGGAGTTCGAGAAGCGAGCAGTGGTCGGCCTTTCCAATGGAGACACCCGCGCCGCCACAACGCTTGAAGTGCGTGATGCCTTGAATGGGTTCCGACATTGGGCAGAAGAACAGGCCAACAAGGACGCTGCAATAGAAGCACGACGTACCGTCGTGCGTGCGGCATTGGAGACGCAGGGCGATCCGATCGACGCCCTCGAGCAGCAGTACCTTGAGGCCGCTAAGGCATTCCTGACCAACCTTCCCGCCCCCAACAACGGTGTATACCTGAAGGAAGGCGCCATTCCGGAACTCGCCAAGATCGTGCAGACGGAATTGCTCCCGAGGTTCCGAGCACAGGATGCCCGGCCCGTGTTGCCCGGCGAGGGCATCGATCTTGTGATCGGCGATCCGGCGAAGCGGCTGCGGCATGAGGAGCAACCAGATCAGTCGATCCACGATGTCGCCGGCCTGCAACTGTTTGGGCGGCGCAGTTCCTCCAGGGAGGGAGTGGACAAGGAGGCCGGCGAGACCGGAGCGGCCAACTGGCACGCACTCACAGCGGGCCGCTACGAATTGGCCGGGGACCACTCTGTGCAATCAACAGACAGGCTCTTGCCGGTCACCGCGGCCTATGTGGACGGCGTGCTCACGAGAGAGATCAGCTACGGAGGTTCCAATCTCGTGTGTCGCAACCCGCTCTCGCGCGTGCACCGAGAAGACATGGCCGAGAGCGTACACGCTGCGGAGCAATCGCTGATGCTTGCGCCGCTGGAAAGAGTCATTTGCGGTACTCGGAATCTGCTCGCGCTGCCCCTGCGATATGCCGACTTCTATGAGTTTGCCGCCAGCGTCATGGATCGGGGGGGCGGCATGGCCTCCGAAGTCACGACCGACGGTAGCCGCTGGGAGCTTGACCTCACGAGGCTTGATACCCTTAGCCCGCCCCAGCGCGACCGCGTGCAGTTCCTGCGTCGTGTCCCGGTGGGCGTCTGCAACTTGCTGCCGGCCGCCGGTAAGGAGTGGCCGCAGATACCCGCCCAGGTGTGGCCCCGAAGCCTCGAGGTGCACGGCGCCGAGGAAGACAAGACTCCCTGCATCTTGCTAGTGCCAGGGGGAGACGGGTATGCAAAGGAACTTTCCCGACATCGCTATGAGATTGGTGTTGAGCCGCCTCGCATCGACGAGCACACCTTACTGCGCTGGAAGATGCCGGCGACCGACCTGCCCGACGCCGAGCGGCAGCGCCAAGCCGATGCTCTGAAAACCGAACTGAAGGGCATTCACGAGCGCCGGGACCAGTTGATGACAACGTCGAAGCTTCTGAGGGAGCACGATGCCTCCAAAGGCGGCGCTGAAAGCCGCGAGGACCTTCCGTTCGACCCAGCTGTAAGCCAGATGGGGTTGCGATGGAGGTTCGACTCGGGTGCCGAGGGCAAAGTCTTTCTCCCAGCGATCCCCTTGACGATCGCAGTAGAAATCGGCAACGCTTCAATGTACGAACCGGGAACGCGCACGTTTTTCATTGCGCCGGGAGATTTCGTTCGCCTCGAACTATCTCCCCTCGTGGAAGAAGACAGTGACTTCGCGCGCATGGATGCGGTCGCGCTCCGCGAACTCATCGAACAGGACGCCCCGTGGGAGGACTTGGTCGTACCCGGGGTGCTGTATCGGGCGTTCAAGCCGGTGACCGTCTATGCGGAGACAGCGAGCGCTGAACTGCCCACGATGCGGACGGAGGCGATGCGCGTGCGACCGGACGTGCGAGGCGATGTTGAGGTTCTCTACTCCCCGTTTGCCGATGGCAGGAAGGAGCCGCTGTTCCGCAACGTGCATCAGTTCGAGCTTGCGAGCGCACGTTGGGTCTGGCGCAACCTGCCCGTACCTCCCGAGCGGGTTGTCGGGCTCTCGGCCACGGAACTCGCGCGTAGGCTCGCCAGCGGGCCACCTGCAAGCATCGTGACCGATCATGCGGACGATGCCGATTCAGAACTGGTGCGCTGGTACGACAGCCTGAGCGGAATCGACACTGGCTTCGTCGAGCGGCCTGCCGTCATCAAGCGCCTCCCTCGCATCGATAAACCCAATGACGTGCCGCTGCACGTTGATGGGCGGGATCAGGTATCACACGCCGACTACCTACGCTACAAGCTGCGAGTCCGGTCGAGGTATGCAGGGGTGCTCGTGGACGCCCGTTCGAACTGGACGGAACTGCGCCGTGTCGCGCTGCCGTTCAGAGGCGATCCGACGCGGATCAAGTCCTTGAAGGTCTTGGCGGTGTTGCCTTTGACAAGGGGCTTCAAGGACGACCAACTGGTCAGCAGCGATGCGCACGCAGGTACCCCTTTCCTGGTTATCTTCGATGAGTTGTGGTTCCGCGAGTACGGCCTTGGCGAGCGACTGGAGGCGCGCATTGCTACGGCAAAGCAAGAGATCGGTGACACGACCGCGCCCACTGAGCTCAGGTACGGCCCACTTCCTGATCATTCGGTCACGCCGCCCGCAGCCGGGAGCGATACGTTGCTGCGCTGCTTCGGGCCGTTCGGTTTCAGTCTCGACCGGACGGGAAGTCAGGCGAAGGCAAACGCGACGGGGTTCGTGGTGTACCCGCCCCCCGGGACGCCCCCTCACTACAACATGTTTGTGGAGTTCCGCCGCTTGCTCGATCTACCCTCGGGGGTGGTCACAGACGGAGTACGAGAGCCGCTCAGCAGCGAGACAAGCGAAGCTGTCCCCATTTACACGCTGCCTGACTCGAACGCGCTTGCCCCAGTGGACGGTATCAAGGCCCGCCGCATGAGTGATGGCCTGACGTTCTCCGCCCCGAGACTCGCCCCATTCGCGGGCGCGTCTGAGGAAGCCCTACGGCAGTACCGCTACCTCTTGATCGTTGGCAGGATGGTGCGCGACGGAGGGCGGACGGTCGACGTGTTCCTCCCTGAAGACGCGCTTTGGGTCTCCCAGCCCGTGGGGCCGGAAGCCGCGGCGCGCTGGCTTGCCGGCACGACGACAAGCAACTACACGCACGGAGTGTTCGCCGAGATTCTGCTGAACGGCAGGCCTGGTACCGCGGATCGCCTGGCGCAGACACGCTCGCTACAAGAGCTGTTTCAGGCGCTGTTCAGTCAGGATGGGCTTGATGCACCCGGGATGTTTCGGCGGGTATCCAGCGCCTTCGCCATCCAACGGCTGGACTAAGGAGGGCCGCACGCTACGTCGTGTGAACTCGAACTCTGTCGGTATCCGTCCGGCCAACTCACCTTGAACGGCGCGTGGCCGGCAGCCAGTATGGCGCCCACCAAACAAGTTAGGTGGACACCATGTCTGACGCCAATCCGGCCCGCCGCCGGCGTCACGATTCAGAGCTGAAGCGGCAAGTCATCGCTGCATGCGCGGCCCCAGGCGCGTCCGTAGCCCAGGTGGCCATGAGCTACGGCCTCAACGCCAATCTCGTTCACAAGTGGCGGCGGCTTGCCGCTGACGACGGAGAGGTTTGCAGCGCACCCGCGTTCGTCCCCGTGTCGGTGGTCGCGGAGGTCCCGCCATCTGCTCCGCCGCAGTCCATCGAACTGGAGCTGCAGCGCGGGGCGGTCCACGTCCGCGTGCGCTGGCCGATGAGTGATGCGACGGCCTGCGCCGCTTGGCTGCGCGAGATGTTGCGTTGATCCGGGTCGATGCGCTGTGGCTGGCGGTTGAGCCACTGGACATGCGCGCCGGCACCGAAGCAGCCCTGCGGCGCGTGGTTGCTGTCTTCGGTGCTGCCCGGCCCCACCACGCCTACCTGTTCGCCAATCGCCGCGCCCATGCAGCTCACCACGCTGGCCCGAGCCTTGAGGTAGCTCGCCAGACCGGCAGTTCGTGGATCGCCAACCGGCCCAACGATGCAAACGACAAAGTGCAAGGGCAGCGACAGTCCGAGTACAAAGTGCAGCGCGTTGATTCACCTACCAGGCGGGGCCACATGCAAATCTCGGCAGCAGATCTGGCCTTCGCGGGCCAGAAGTGCAATCCGTTGCTGCACCGTCAGTGCAACCTGATGCTCCGTGTCGCAGTTTTGCGACATGGCCCACTGAACTGCACCCCATGCAATTCGTGAGTTCATGTCGCAGGTGCAAGTCCTCAGTTCAACAGCCCCGCCAGGGGCTGTTCTTGTAGGGACAGACCACGCGCCTCTGTGCGCAGGCGGTTGGGCAGCTGGCGCAATCGCTTGTGCAACTGGACGAGTACCTGTGTGGCCAGCAGCCTACGCAGGTGGATGGCGGTGCCGATCTGTGGCGCAGCGCGTCTGCCCCAGTGGCGTGGGCTGCCTCCCAAAAAATCCGTTAGGCGCCCGCAAACCATGCACATTGCACAAAAGCTGCTTCACGGCATCGCGATCTTGACGTTCAACTCCTCGGGTTACTGCGAGCCGCCAAGCTGGGTTTAAGCGCAAAAGGCCTTGGCAATCGCCAGAGCCGCCCTTCCAGAAAGCAACTACGCCTTGTGGACAAGTGAACGCGGCGACATGAACGGGGATGGCATCCTGGACATTGCGCTGATCATGACTGCACCCAACGCGGATGGACCGCGGCACGAGAGACTTGTGGTGCTTGCCGGCACTGCGGGCGGCGGCTATTCCGTCATTTCCGCATCTGGCGACTTTTGTCAGATTCGACATTGGTACAACCTCAGCTTCAAAGACTCGTCGCTCTACGTCACCGGGTACGTGAGAATCCATTCTTCATTCACGTTTCAGTTCAGGTACACCGCCGCCATGCGAGATCTGGAACTCGTCAGCATGGAGACGCTGAGTGAAGACCCAGAAGCCAGTTCCTACGATCGCAAGAGCGTCAACTATCGCAGTGGGGTCGTGGCTGGCCTGCGGAAGGTCGGCACGCGATACAAGGAAGCCAGCACGAGCTTTGCCACCACGGATTTGGCCCGACTCAATGGATTTGACTGCCTCAACTTCGATGACAAGACGGATCGCCTCTCTATTCGTGACGATTTTTCCGTCGAGAGCAGATAACGCTTTTGAAAGCGTCCGGATCGCCCCAGCGCTGGCTCGAGCGGACTCGCGTCGACTCCGCTTTAATTGCGGGGAGCGCGCGCTCCATCCTGGCCATGCAGTGGTGGATGACATGAGTCCCACGTGCTCGCCCCACCGGCCCCTCCGTGGTGTGTCTCATGACTAAGCACTGCTGCCACGAGATGCAAAGCCAGGCGGAGCACCTGTGCTCCGTGCACCAGCTGGCCGAAGACTGCCCTGACGCGCTCGTTGGCTACTCGGACCAATTTCGCGAGTACGGCCTTCTCATTCACGACGGGGGCTCAAGCTCGAAGGCCATTGCCTTCTGCCCTTGGTGTGGCACCAAGCTGCCCGAGTCGCTGCGGGATCGCTGGTTCGCCGAGCTTGCGGCACTCGGTGTCGAGGATCCTTTCTCGGAGGAAGTTCCGGCGCCCTTTCGTACGGGTGCTTGGTATCGGGGGGCCTGACCCGGTACTCGAGTCGCCTCGCATCGGCAGGCCCCACACCCACACCGCATGCGCGCTCCCACTCGACGCCAAGCTCTGTTCCGATGCCTAGGCATGCTGGCCGCTTCTCCAGGCCTGGGCCGGGCCGCGGGCGCACCGCCGTCAGCCCCTGAGTGCGCGTTTGCCGTGGCCCAAGTGCATGAGGGCAGGCTCATCGAGTCCGCTGACGCCGAGAGCTGCCGTGCCGACACTGGCGCCACCCCCATCTTTCAAGCCGCGTCCCTGGCCAAGCCCATCGTCGCCACGTTGGCACTGCAGATGGCGCTGCGCGAGCAGCTGGACCTCGACCGCCCGCTGAGCGAGCTGCTTCCGGACGGCTATGTGCATCGCCAGAACCTGTTCGCCTTGCGCGAGCAACCCGCGCTTGATGTCGTGCCCCGCGAGATGCTCAGCCGGCTGACCGCGCGTCGCCTCCTCTCTCACACTGCCGGACTGCCGAACTGGTCCGCCGACGGCCCGCTGCGCTTCGTCTTCCCGCCCGGCACCCGGTGGGGCTACTCGGGCGAAGGCTATGTGCTCCTCCAGCATCTTCTGCAGGTACTCACCGGCAAGCCACTGAACGAGTTGGCGTCGTCCGCATTGTTCGTGCCGCTGGGCCTGACGAACTGCGCCCTCAAGCTCACGGACGCGGTGTCGAGGTCGCTGGTACCCGGGCGCACCGCGGCCGGCCACATCCGCCAGCTCCGCTTTCCCTTCGAGATCGCCGCCAGCTCCCTCTACACGTCGGCGCCGGATTACGCGCGATTCATGGCGGCCACACTGGCAGATCAAGGGCTGCTGAACTTGGTCACGCGCGATCCCGTGCCCGTCCCGGGCGCGTCAGGCGTGTACTGGGGGCTCGGCTGGGGCCTTGAGCAGACTGCGGAGCGCATGGCCCTTTGGCACTGGGGAAGCAACCCCGGCTGTCGAGCGCTCGCCATGGCGGACGTGGCGTCAAAGCATGCCATCGTGGCCCTGACTGCCGTGGAGAGCGGCATGCCGCGCCTCAAGTCAGCGCTGCGCCAGGTCTTGCCCGGGCCACATCCCGGGATCGAACTCGGCCTCGTGCAGTGAGCGAGCGGCCCGCCGCTGCGTTCAAGCCGAACGTGTCAGCACGATGTCTTGCCATGACCCACGAAGCTGCCGCCCTGGCCGCTTGAAGCCTTCGAGCATCCACCAGCACCTCGACGGATCCAGCGCGCGCGACCTGACGCCCATCGTCCGCTGATCGCACATGGGGTCTCCCCGCCCCCTGCCCCGCCGGCTGGCCCCAAAAATCGGCCAATAATCCCCCCGCCTGCAAACAAGCAACAAGGTCCTGGCAACAAGCCGGGCGACGAGGAGGTGCACATGCTGGAGTGGATGAGCAAGCTGCTGGGGGGGCGTTCGGTCAAGGTGCCCGCGGGCGTTCCCGAGGCCTGGGCCGACCGGCTGCAGACCTGGGCTCAGCCCCTGGGTGCGACGCTGGCCCGTGAGGTCCTGACCTATGTCCTGACCGGCGAGGCCATCGAGGTGCTCGCCACGCTGGCGGCCAGCGAGGGCGCGGACGCCAAGCTCCGGCTGGTCGAGATGGGAGGCGGCCGGGCGGTTGAGCAGGCGCTCTACGTGGGCTTCGACAAGGTGCCGCCCGCCGTGGGCCTGCGCCTGGCACGGGTGCTCGAGGCCGCAACCCAGCACAGCAACGTCGGCCGCTGCCATCTGCAGTTCGAGCGGGACGTGAAATGGCCGGAGCTGATGCTCGTTCACAGCACGGGCATGGGACTCAACTGCTTCAGCGGCACGCGTCCCACGTCCAAGGGACTGTCCGCCGATGGCCTGGAAGCGCTGTGCATCGAGGACGGTCTCTCGCCCGCCGCCTGGCTGGTGGGCGGCTTCCAGCTGCCGAGCGGGCCGTCGTACTTCGCCGAGCAGCGGCCCCTGCTGCTCACGGACGTCGCCGGTTACGAGGACGCGCTCGTGCGCCATGCCGAGCGGCTGTCGGCACTGCTGCTGCCCTCGTCGGTCGGGGCCCGTCTGCACGTGCTGAAGATGATCGCGCCGGCGCCAACGGCCGCGCTGGACCACTGGGCCCCGGCCATCGCCGAGCTCGCCTGCAGCACGAGCAAGCAGATCCGCGCCGCCGCCGATGCCCTGCTCCCTCGCTGCGGCGCGCCCGTCATCGAGGCCATACGGGCGCTGGCTCTGCAGGGCAAGCCCGAGACCCGCCTGCAGGCCCTGCGCCGGCTGGCCGCGCTGGCCGCTCAGCGCCACGACGACGCGCTGGCCACCTTTGCGCGCGACACGGCCGCCGCGGACAAGGCCCCCGCGGTGCAGGCGCTGATCGCCGAATGGGACGGCGAGGCGCAGGTGCCCGTGGCCCCCGACTACGTCTACGAGCTGCCCGTCATCGACTGGTCCGCCGCCGGCAATGCGGTCGCCGCCGCGGATGTCGAGCAGTTCTGGGCGCAGGCCAATGCGGACGTCGAGAAGTCCAACGTCCAGACGCGGGAGCGTCATGCGCGGGCCCAGGCTCAGGGCCACACCTGGCAGTTGCATCTGGACGAGCCCTTCCGGGCCACGGAGGCCACGGCGCTGCGGCAGTTGCTCGCCACCGACGGCCCGGCCCGCAGTGCGCTCAAGCTCTCGGGCACGCCGTACAGCCGGCAGGTCTACCTCGTGCCGCCGTTGCTGAAGCTGATCGAGACCGGCCGCCTGACGCCGGCGGCCCTGGTCAAGGTCCTGCGCGCGCTGGGCTTCATCGACCCCAAGGGGCAGCACCTCGACCACGTGATCACCTCCAGCGTGAACGCCCTGCACCGCGCCACGGGCCGGCCGGGGCTGCTGGAACTCTCCTTGCTGCTGGAGGCCCAGGGCTATCCGCCCGAGAACCTGCTGCGCACCTACTGCTCGACCTGGGGCCAGACCCTGGCCGGAGACTGGCCGGATGCCGACGTCTGGCCCTTCGTGGCCCATCAGGAAGCGCTGGTGATCCGCCTGCTCACGGAGGCGTCCACCCACGACTGGCACTTCGCCCGCGCCAAGCTCTTCAAGGCGATCGGCACGCTGCCCAGCCCGCCGCAGGCGCTGGTCAACACGCTGTTCGAGCTGGCCCTGGGCTCGGCCAAGGGCGACCGCGCACTGGCCCAGGAGGCGCTGAAGAACCTGGCCGGCAAGGAGGCCCGCATCATCGCGGCACTGGAGAGCGGCAAGGCCGAGGTGCGCACCGTGGCGGCGCAGTGGCTCGGGCGGCTGCGCCATGAGCCGGCCGTGCCCGCGCTGGAGCAGGCCGTCCGCAAGGAGAAACACGACGTCGCCAAGGGCGCGCAGCTGGACGCGCTGCAGGCGCTGGGCCGCCCGGTGGAGCACTACCTCGATCGCGAAGGGCTCGCCCGGGACGCCGCGAAGCAGCTGGGCAAGGGCCTGCCCAAGGACCTGGAGTGGTTCCCCTTCAGCGCTCTCCCCGCGGTGCGATGGCACGACACCCAGGCCCCGGTGCCGCCGGACGCCCTTCGCTGGCTGCTGGTGCAGGCCTGCAAGCAGAAGAGCCCGGAGCCCAACGCCGTGCTGCGCAAGCTGTGTGGGCTGATGGAGCCGCGGGACCGCGAGGCCCTCGGGCAGTTCGTGCTGGACGCCTGGATGAGCGAGGACGTCCGGCCGGCGACGCATGAGGAAGCCATGGTCCGGGCCCGTGAGATGGCGCGGATGCATCAGCAGGCGATGCAAGCCTACCCGCAGTTCTATCAGAACGACCCGCTGTTCAACCGGAGCCTCGACGAGATCGCGGCCACCCTGGTGGCCAATCTACAGCGCCAGCCGCTGGCCTCGGCCATCGCCAGCAAGGGCCTGCTCGCCGTGGCCGCGGCCTGCTGCGCGGAGCGGGCCGCCCCGCCCGTGCAGCGCTACCTCAAGGCCTGGTACGGCACGCGGGCGGCCCAGGGCAAGGCGCTGATCGCGATGCTCGCCTGGATCGAGCACCCGAGCGCCACGCAGCTGATGCTGTCCATCGGCAACCGCTTCCGCACCAAGAGCTTCCAGGAGGAGGCGACGCGGCAGGCGCAGGCCCTGGCCGAGCGCCGCGGCTGGAGCCTCGCGGAGCTGGCCGACCGCACGATCCCCACGGCGGGCTTCGACGAGACCGGCGCGCTCGAGCTGAGCTACGGCCCGCGCCAGTTCTCGGCGCGCCTGCTGCCCGACTTCAAGATCGAGCTCCTCAACCCCGAGGGCAAGAAGATCGCGGCCCTGCCCGACCCGCGCCAGGACGACGACGAGGCCGAGGCCAAGGCCGCCAAGAAGGCGCTCAGCGCGGCCAAGAAGGAGCTCAAGAGCATCGTCGAGCTCCAAACGGACCGCCTGTATGAAGCCCTGTGCACGGGACGCGACTGGCCGGCCGAGGACTGGACGGACTACCTGCGCCATCACCCGGTGCTGCGCCACCTCGTCCAGCGCCTCGTCTGGCTGGAGACGCTCGAGGACGGCGAGCGGCGCGTCGTGCGCCAGGTCTTCCGGCCGCTGGACGACGGCAGCCTCACCGACGTCCACGACGACCCGGTCGAGCTGCAGCCAGGCTCGCGCGTATGCCTCGCGCACGACTCCCTGCTGGACGCCGAGACGGTCCAGGCCTGGCAGCAGCACCTCGCCGACTACGCGGTGAAGCCGCTGTTCCAGCAGTTCGGCAAGGGCGGCTACACCCTGCCCGCCGACCAGGGCGTCGCGACCCAGATCACCGAGTTCCAGGGCCATCTGATCGAGACCTTCGCCCTGCGCAACCGTGCCACCAAGCTCGGCTTCACCCGCGGGGATACCGAGGACGCGGGCTGGTTCTTCACCTACGAGAAGCGCTTCCCCACCCTCGGCCTGCTGGCGATCATCGAGTTCACCGGCAACGGCCTGCCGGAGGAGAACCGCACCGTGGCGCTGCGCCACCTGTCCTTTGCCTCGACGAGCGCCGGCGACCGCTGGTCCCGCAGCGCGCTGCTGCTGAGCCAGGTCCCGCAGGTGCTGCTGTCGGAGTGCCATGACGACCTGCGGCTCATCGCCGCGGAGGGCCCGGGATTCGATCCGGACTGGGAGAAGAAGAGTGAATACTGAGGTGAGTACTGAAGCAACCACCGGCGCGCCCGCACAAGCCATCCTCCGCGAGCCCGCCGAGCGGGTGCATGCCGAGGAGCTGGCCCGTCTCGCCGAGAAGGACGACGCCCCGCGGCCGGGCGGATGGCAGCTGTCGCCCCGCGCGGTGCGCAGCTTCGTGCTCGGCGACGCGCGGCTGGGCGTCTCGCGCAAGTTCTACGGCGACGACGCGCTCATCGACCGCTGCATCGTCACGCTGATGAGCGACCGCGCCCTGCTGCTCGTCGGTGAGCCGGGCACCGCAAAGTCCATGCTCTCCGAGCTGCTCGCCGCCGCCATCTCGGGCCGCTCGACCTGCAGCATCCAGGGCACGGCCGGCACGACGGAGGACCAGATCAAGTACGGCTGGAACTACGCGCTCCTGCTGGCCGAGGGGCCGACGCCCCGGGCGCTGGTCGCGAGCCCCATGCTCGAAGCGCTGCGAGCCGGCTGGCTGTGCCGCTTCGAGGAGGTGACGCGCGTGCAGCCCGAGATCCAGGACAGCCTGATCAGCCTGCTCTCCGACAAGCTGCTGCACATCCCCGAGCTGCCCGGCAGCGATGGCACTGCCTTCGCCGCGCGCGGCTTCAATGTGCTGGCCACCGCCAATATCCGCGACCGCGGCGTGCACGAGATGTCCAGCGCCCTCAACCGTCGCTTCAACTTCGAGACCGTCCGCCCCATCGGCGACCGCAAGCTGGAGGCCCAGCTGATCCGCGAGCGCACGGAGGCGCTGCTGCGGCACGCGCAGGTCGAGGTGGAGTTCCAGCCCGACGTCGTCGAGCTGCTGGTCACGGCCTTCAACGACCTGCGCCATGGCGTCACGCAGGAGGGCGTGGTCGTGGAGAAGCCGACGGCGGTCATGTCCTCCGCCGAGGCGGTCTCGGTGGGCTATGCGGCCTGCCTGGATGCGCACTACTTCGGCGACGGCTGCGTGGGCGGCGAGCATGTGGCGCGGCAGCTGATCGGCACGGTGCTCAAGGACAACCCGGACGACGGCAAGAAGCTGCGCCACTACTTCGACGTCGTCGTGAAGCAGCGCTCGCAGAAGCTCGTCGGCGCCTCGCAATGGAAGCGCGTGCTCGATGCCCGGCGTGAGCTGGACCGCTGAAGCGCCCCAGGCTGAGGCGCTGCGCGCGCTGGGCGCGCGGCTGCTCACGCCGGCGCTGATCGTCTTCCCGGTGCGCCATCACAGCCCGGCGTGCGCGCTGCAGCTGCAGCGGCTGCTGGCGCGGACAAAGGTGAGCGCGGTGCTCGTGGAAGGGCCGCGCAGCTTCACGCGCCTGATCCCGCAGCTGACGCATCCGCAGGCGCGCATGCCGCTCGCCCTGTACGCCTATTGCGTGTTCAAGGGCGAGGGCGAGACGCCCGCGCGCCGCCACGCCGCCTACTACCCCTTCTGCGACCACTCGCCGGAGCTGGTCGCGCTGCGCCATGCCACCGCGCACGGCCTGCCGGCGCGCTTCATCGACCTGGACCTGGCCGAGCAGTCGGCACTCGAGTCCGAGGCCGGTGGCGCGCAGGCGCCCGACGCGCCCGCGCGATCGCTGCTGGACGAGCGCCATCTGCAGCGCAGCCAGTACCTCGCCCACCTGGCGCGCGAGCTCGGCTGCCGGGACCACGAGGAGCTGTGGGAGCACCTGTTCGAGGCCCCGGCGCCGGGCCGCAGCATCGAGGCCCACATCGCGGACGTCGCCGCCTACTGCCAGCTCTCGCGTCTGGAACATGCGGACGACGAGCTGCGCGCCGACGGCACGCTGGCCCGCGAGGCCGAGATGGCCGCCGCCATCGCGGAGGCGCTGGCCGCGCGAGGCCCCGAGGACGGGCCGGTGCTGGCCGTGGTGGGCGGCTTCCATGCCGTGGTCCTGCCCGATCTCGTGGCCGCCGGCACCGCGCGCCCCACGCTGCGGATGCCTGCCATCGAGGACCAGGCCGGCGCCCTCATCCGCTACGCCCAGGACCGGCTGGATCGCCTGAACGGCTACAGCGCCGGCATGACCTCGCCGGCCTGGCACCAGGGGCTGTGGGAGCGCCTGGTCCGGCGCGGGAAGCTCGCGCGCACGACGCCG
>JAYRJQ010000008.1:0-228191 GCA_041906185.1 Burkholderiaceae bacterium | reverse complement strand
CAACTACATCGAGATGTTCTACAACCCCAAGCGCCGTCACGGCACTGCCGGCGATACTTCGCCCGCAGAGTTCGAGCGACGCCATTCCCAACGGCTCAAAGGTGTCTAGGGAATCCGGGGCGATTCACGCATCACTTTCGAGATCGCCTTTCCCGCAAGAAGCTCAGTCGCTCGAGCGGCTTCCTCGGCGGGTGTCATTGGAGGTCCCTCATGCGTTTCCCAGCACCGAAGGTTACCGTGCGCAGCTGGCAGCTCATCGTCACGGGCATCGAGGACCTGGGCTCCAGCGACAAGGCCCCTCAGCTCTTCCGGCAGAGCTGGTGGTGCCGCGTCGTGACGGACAGCGAGGCGCTCAGGCGCTAGTGGCGCGCTGCGCGGCCAGGAGCTGGTCCGTGCGCTGTGCATCCGCCAGGTCGAACATCGCCAGCGGCGGCGGCTGGATCAACGGCCGCGCCTCGTCTTCCGTGCCCTCCAGCCACTGCGCCCAGTGCTCGGGCTCGATGTGGACCAGCGAGCGCTTGTCCTGTCCGTCTGCGGGCAGCGTCGGGTCCGGCTTGTGCAGGCGGGCCAGCAGCGGGTGCGCGTCGCAGTTGCAGGTGATGAGGGTGAAGTTGGGCACCACCTCGCCCGTCTCCGGGTCGATCCATTCGGACCACAGCCCCGCCAGGGCCCAGGGCAGGCCGTCTGCGCGGCGCAGCTGCCACCACAGGTTCTTGCCCGTCTCCCAGTTGGGCTCCTGGTACCACTGCGCCGGCACGAGGCAGCGCCGGCCGGCCTTCCAGGCGGCCTTGAAGGTGGGCTTGGCGTCGATGCCCTCGATGCGCGCGTTGTTGGTGGACCGGGGACGCGGCTTGCGCGCCTTGCCGTCCGGCCCAGCCTTGGCCGGGAGGTAGTCGATGCGCCCCGGCTGCCCCGGCCGGATCAGGCCCCATTGCCCCACGGTACCCACCAGCTCACGCCCGACGAGCCGCAGGAAGACGCCACGGCCAAAGGGCCCGACGGGTGCCTCCAGGAGGCCGGGGGGCGGCATCGACCGGAAGTAGGTCGTGAGGTCCCCCTTGGGCGAAACATGGTAGAGATTGCACATCCGGCAAGACAGGAAGTTCACCTGACGTGCAGATTGTGCTTCTGATGAACAGCGGAGGATGTCCCCTCCCTGTGTGAGGGCGACACGGAAGGAACGGGGCGACGTCGCTCCCGAAGAGGACCGCCTGACGTCCTGCGCGGCACAAGACCCGAGGCGGCGCCAGGGCCGGAGATGCCGTCGGCTGCCGATCAGGAGCCAGGCCAGTCACAGCAATGGCAGGGCCACATCCCCCAGCCCTGCAGGCCCATGGAGCCAGGCGAGCGGCCCTTCCAGGAGGGACCGCGAGAGCGGACAGGCGTCCATCAGCACCGGCACGAGAAACATCTCGAACACGAACCAGGCGGGCTGCGCCCGACAGCGTGAAGGCCAGTCGTGACGACGGCCGGTCCTTGAAGGACAGGCACACAAGTGCCGGCACGAGCACCGGCGCCAAGCCGAACACGGCCCATGCCCAGAACGCTCCGGGCATGCGCTCGTACAGGGCGCCCAGGGTCTCTGCGAGGGGACTCATGGGCCCGCAGCCCACCTCGAAACAGGCGGGTGACCCCGCGCGAGGTCAGGCACGGCGGGCGGCGTGGCCCAGCCGGCATGCGGTGGCACGACACGCAGGCGCGCCACCGCGCAAGGGCGGTCCGTCGTCAGGGACGCGCACCGCCCGCCGCTCAACTGACGTAGACCGGGCCGTCGCACATCTTGCCGTTGTCGGTGTAGGTCCAGACGTTGCCGCCGGCGATCTGGTCGAGCTCGGTGTCGTTCAGCTCGACGGCCAGTTCGTCGGCCAGCGTGAGTTCAACCGCAACTTCCATGTGCTTCGAGTTCATTGCTTTCTCCTGAGGGCCCCGGGCCTCTGCCCGGAGCCGGTTCAACGCAGGGCCTGCGTCACGGCTTCCGTCGACGCCCGGGCGCCGTGGAACGGGGGGCACGCACGCGGACTCGCGTGCGGGACATTCGGTTCAATAGCGGTAGCGAGGGCCGCTGAAGCGGTCCTTGTCGCGCGGTGCGGCCGCCGCGTCGTCCGTGGGAAAGAGATCACCCGGCTGATGGGTGGCGGGATCGCGATGCCGCTGGGTGCCGTACCACTGTCGGTTGCCGAGCGAGATCAGGAGGCGGTCCCAGGACGCGGCGTAGAGCCAGCCGGCCTCGCGCGCCGGCACCGTGTCCGGATCGTCCGCCAGGGTGTAGGCGAGCCACGACAAGGCATTCGCCAGCCGGAAGTCGTCGGGGGTCTCACCATGCTGGAGGATCATCGCGGCGGCGTAGAAGTCCTTGACATCACGCAGGCGCCCCGCCTTGAGCTCCTCGCGCACCGCTGCCACGCGCTGGGCATCGCGCGCCGTGACGGCTGGGTCCCACGGCTTGCCGCGGCTGTTCGTGCGGTCGGCGCCGTCCTGCTGGTGCAGCGTTTGCACGCGCTCGTTCGGCTGCGCATGGGCAAGGGTCAGGTGCAGGGCCAGGACGCACAGGGCCAGAAGACGGTGATGCATGGGAACCTCAGGTGATGGCGGCCGCTGGCGGCTCGGATTCGCTCAGGACGTTGGCGTTGCGGCTGGTACGGTGCGCGCGGGCATCGTCAGCCAGATGGGCATGGAAGGCCTCGGTGTTCAGCACCGAGCCCAGCGCGGACGCACCCGCCGAGGTCGAAGGGACCGGCGGGTCGCTGCGGTCCAGCGACTCGAGGTACTCGCAGAAGGTGCGCAGCATCGGGATGTCCGGATTGGCCTGCTCCACCCACAGGAACTGACCCGCGGGGTTGGATTCGAGGAAGACGTAGCGGCCATCGGCATGCTGGACAAGGTCCAGCGTGGCGAACGACAAGCCCATCGCGCGCATGAAGGCCTGGCAGCGCCGCAGCACCTCCTCGGGCAGCGTGCACGGCTCGATGCACCGGCGGTCCCGGGCGATGGAGCGCCAGTCGAGGACGACCCGGTCGTCGCGGTCCCGGATCGCGGCGCAGACAGCCGCCGCGCCCATCAGCGTCACGCGCAGCTCGCGGCGCACGGGAATCACTTCCTGGAAGATCGAGGGCGCCGTCCGGATGGCGCTGTCGTGGCGCAGCTGATCCAGGCCGACACGGACGGCGCGGGAGACGCGCGTGCGGCCCGCCACGGTCCGCTCCACCAGGGTCAGCGGCTTGAACAGGACCTGCCCCGGGCGGGCCGCCACGAACGCGCGTGCCTCGTCGGGGTCATTGGTGATCAAGGTGTCCGGCACTGCCAGCCCGACCTGCCTCGCCACCCTCAGCTGCGCGGGCTTGGACTCCGCCAGCAGCTGACGCTCGGGGTCGTTGACCCAGGCCGTGGTGTCCGGAAACAGCTCCCGGAAGGACTGGTGGAAGCGCGTCCAGGTGGCGCCGACGTGTGCCAGGCGGTCTGCCGGCACCGCGCCCGTCAGGCCCGCCGGCGCGTGACGCCGGAACCAGGCGACGTCGATGGTGTTGGAGCCCCACGACGGCCCGAGGTCGTCTCGGGAGGTGAAGACGGGCGGCGTGCCGGGCCCGACACGGAACGACTGGGTCTGCCGCGTCGGGCAGTCGGCCGCAAACCAGCGGACCACATCGTGCCCCCGCGCCCGCATCGCCATGTCAACCGCCAGCGCATGCTCGTCGCCCACGGAAGTGGAAATCAGCAGCCTCACCGGATCACGCCCCTTCCTGCGGCGGCGAGAACTCCGGTCGAACCCCGGTTGCCTTTGCTTGTCATGCGATCCCGATTCCAAGGGTGCTTCGCCCTGTCGGCGAGGCGGGTGTGTCTGAACAGATCGCCGTTATACCCACCTAACGTGTTAGCTGTCACCCCTAGAATCGCACCGAATGTCGGTGCCATCTTGCTCATGACCGCGGGCCTGTCGCCGCCGACTGCCGGCGATGACTGGTGGTTCCTGCTGATTGCGGCCTCGACCGCGGCAACTTTCGGGCCGCGTTCTGGCCGCTTCCGGGCTTCCCCCGAGGCCACGCCCGAGGCCTCCCGCCGATCGCCAGGATGCTGATCGCACCGGCCCGCCGGGCCACCGCCATCTGAGGTTAAACTGCGCCGCTCGAGGATTCGTCCAAACGGACGAAGCAATAGAGGGGGCGCTTGAGGGCATGCAAAGGCCACGAGCCCCGTGAGGAATCTGGGCCCCTCGGTGCCCGGATACAGGAGGACCAGCTGTATCTCTGGTCAGGTTGAGAAATCAAATGCAAACCAAGACTCAAGAAATCCAGGCCCTGAATCAGGCCGAGATCGACGCCGTGTCCGGCGGCATCATCGGTGTCGTCGTCGTCGTGGTCGCCAGCGTGCTGCTGGGCGGCTGCGCCACGGTCAATGGCCCGAACAACAGCAACCTGAAGAAGGACCAGAAGTAATCCGTTGCTTCTGAATCAGGCGAGGCCCTTCACGGGCCTCGTTTCACATCCGCGGAGGCATTCAGCTCCCCGCCTTCAACTGTCCCGGACGACCCCATGAAGCTGACCGCCGCCCTGCGTCGCCTCCCGCTCTGGACCGTCGCGGCCGCGGCCGCGCACTTCCTGCTGCTCACGTTCTGGTTCCTGCCGGCCTATCTGGTCCAGCCGGGCTTTCTGCGGTCGCCGATCTACCACGTCAGCTACTCGATCGCCTCGCGGATCGTGAACCTGAGCGAGCTGACGCTCACCGTCGGCAAGACCTGCAGCAGCGACCGCGCCGTCTGCCGGGACTCGTTCATCCTCGAAGGTGGCATCGAAGCCGGTGACGGCGAGCGATTCGTCGCCCAGCTGGAGGCCGCCCGGAAGCAGCATCCCGGCCTGCGCCTGATCTGCCTGAATTCCAAGGGCGGGTACAACCAGGAAGCGGCCCGCATCGCCCGGCACATCAAGGCCAGCGGCCTCGACACCTGCGTCGGCGACCTGCCGCTGGGCCCGCTCGAGCTGCAGCAGCCGGGCGTCCGGTACACGGCCACCTGCGAATCCGCCTGCGTGATGATCCTGCTGTCCGGCCAGCGCCGCGTCGCCATCGGCGAACGCTTCGCCATCGGTCTGCATTCCACCAAGGCGCTCATCGAAGTGAGCAAGCCCGGCGAGGAAACGGCGGCGGCCACGGCCGCGTCCGGCCCGGTGAGCTTCACCTCGGATCTGGCGCTGAAGGACGTTCAGACGCAGTACGCCGACGCCCTGCAGGTCAGCGAGGCCGAGGTCCAGGCGCTGTACCAGGCCTCCGCCCGCACGCCCGGCTCCCGCATGTACTACCTGTCGAAGGAGGAGCAGGCGGCGCTCCACCTGTTCACCGAACGCCTGGCGGCGCCCTGAGCCACCCCGGCCCCGCCGCCGGGAGGCTCGCGCCTACAGGTGCCGCGCGAAGAAGCGCACGACCCGGCTGCGCGCCTGGTAGGCCTGCTCGACGTCGGGCTTGAAGTTCACCGTCGGCACGACGCCAGTGCGGAAGTAGCTGCCGAGATCGGCGAAGGGGTCCGTCACCGCCATGGGCACCATGAGGCGATCCCAGCCGTGGGTGGCGCCGGGATAGGCGTTCACACTGACCACCCCGCCATTGCCGGCATTGGCCGAGCGCGCCAGGGCCTCGCAGGGACCGCTGCCCTTGTCGTAGTCATCCAGCGTGCCGACCTGCAGCAGCACCGGCGCGCCGGTGAGGTTCAGCCATTGCACGCCGTACTGCGCCGGCGTCGTGCGCACCGCGCCAGCCAGGGCGGCGTTGTTCCAGGCATAGCAGACCGGGTAATGCGCGACGTGGGCCTTGAAGGTCCGCCCCCCGCCGAACTGCCCCGCGTAGAGCCGCTCCGCGGTGCCCATGCTGACCAGCCCGCCCCAGGAGAAGCCCAGCACGCCGACGCGGCTGCCGTCGATGCGGGCCTGCTGCGCCAGGAACTGCAGGGCGGAGAAGGCGTCCGGGTAGGTCAGCACCGGGGCGGTGGGCCGCTGGGCCGCCGTGGTGACGCCGCGCGCCTGCCACATGTCGATCTGCAGGGTCGCGATGCCGGCGGCGTTGAGGGCCGACTCGTAGAAGTCCCCCCGCGCGTCCACCCCGGCCGAGCCGTGCAGGATCAGCACCGCCGGCAGCTTGCGATGGCCGTGCCGCGGGACGGTCAGCTTGCCCTGGATCGTCAGGGGCGAGCCGGGTGAGGCGAGATTGGGGGACGGGAACTGGACGAAGGTCACCTCCCCCGGCGCCACCGGGGCCGTCAGCGCCTCCAGCAGCGCGGGGGACTCCGCCCGCACCGGGGCGGATCCCAGCGCCGCCGCCGCGGCCACCGCCGCGAGACCGGTCACCTTGAGCCATTGCCACGTCATTTGCCTTGCCATGTCTGCCTCCGTTCAGATGGGGAATGCCCCGGGGAGCCCCCCGGGCGCTGGCGACAAGCTAACACCGGGCGTCGCCACCCGCCCTCCGGGCAAGTCTGTAGCCTTGAACGGGGGCGCGGCGCGGCCGCACAATGCCCTGCCGACTCTCCGGGAGCTTCCATGACCCTCCGCCTCGCCGCCTGCAGCTGCGGCCAGCTCACCGCCCGCGTCACGGCCGAGCCGGTGCGCGTATCCGTGTGCCACTGCCTCGCCTGCCAGCGCCGCACCGGTGGCCCGTTCGCGCAGCAGGCCCGCTTCCCGCGCGAGCACGTCGAGCTGGCCGGTGAGTCGACCACCTATGTGCGCGTCGGCGACGAGGGCACCCGCGCCCACTTCCACTTCTGCCCGCGCTGCGGCGTGACGGTCTGGTACGTGCCCGAGGCCTTCCCGGACTTTCTCGTCATCCCGGTCGGCGTCTTCGCGGAGCCCGGCTTCCCCGGCCCGACGGTGTCCGTCTACGAGTCCCGCAAGCATGCCTGGGTGACGGTGCCGGACGGCATCGAGCACTACGACTGAGCGACCGAAGCCGGCATGCGGCTTGCCCCGGGACTCCGCCGAACCGGAGCCCCTCATGCCGCAACGCCCGCCTCCTGCCGATGCCCGCCCTGCCCCCGACCTGCGGCGGCGCATCTTCCTCACCGTGAGCGGCGGCGCTGCCCTGGCGCCGGGGCTGTGTCAGGCTCAGGCGGCCAGGCCGGCGCCCGCCGAGGAGGCCGCACCCGCGGCCTACCGCTTCTTCAATGCCGAGGAGGCGGCGGTAGTCGAGGCCGCCGTGCAGCGCCTCATCCCGCCCGATGCCCTGGGCCCCAGCGCCGTCGAAGCGGGCGTGCCGACCTTCATCGACCGCCAGCTCGCCGGCAGCTGGGGCGCCGGCGAGCGGCTCTACCGCGACGGGCCCTGGGCACCCGGCCTGCCGACGCAGGGCTACCAGCTCCCGCTGACGCCGGCCCAGCTCTTTCGCACCGCGCTGCGCGGGCTGCAGGACTGGCTCGCCGCGCGCGGTCAGCCCGGCTTCGTGCAGCTCGGCGGCGGCGCGCAGGATGCCTGCCTGAGTGCGCTCCAGAAGGGCGGCATCGACCTCGCGGGCGTGCCCTCCGCGGTGTTCTTCGAATCCCTGCTGGCCATGACCGTCGAGGGCTACTTCTGCGACCCGGTCTACGGCGGCAATCGCGGCATGGCGGCGTGGCAGATGATCGGCTTCCCCGGCGCGCAGGGGGCCTACCTCGACTGGATCGACCGTCACGGCCTGCCCTACACCGCGGCGCCGCGCAGCCTGGGGGAGGCTGGCGGCCGGCCCCACGGCTCGCACGACGCCCAGGGCATGCACGGAGCGCCTGGCCACGGCCAGCCGGGCTGAGCATGGCCGGCCGCCCCCAGCGTCTGCCCGAGACCGAGGTGCTGATCCTCGGCATGGGCCTCGTCGGTGCCATCCTGGCCCGCGAGCTCACCCGCGCCGGCATGAACGTCCTGGCGCTCGAGCGCGGCGAGCCCCGCGCCACGGTGCCGGACTTCCAGGGCCCCGCCATGCACGACGAGCTGCACTACGCCGTGCGCAAGGCGCTGATGCAGGACAGCGCGCGCGAGACCTTCACCTTCCGCAATCTGGCCAGCCAGACCGCCCTGCCGATGCGCCGCCTGGACAGCTTCCTGCCCGGCAGCGGCGTGGGCGGCTCGGCCGTGCACTGGAACGGGCAGACCTACCGCTTCCAGGACAGCGACCTGCGCATGCGCACGCTGACCGACGAGCGCTACGGCCGGAAATTCCTGCCGCCCGAATTGCTGGTGCAGGACTGGGGCGTCAGCGCCGCGGAGCTGGAGCCGCACTACGACCGCTTCGAGTACCTGATGGGCACGAGCGGGCAGGCGGGCAATCTGCAAGGCCGGCGCGTGGCGGGCGGCAACCCCTTCGAGGACCCGCGCTCGCGGGACTACCCCACGCCGCCGCAGAAGGAGCCCTACGGCAGCGCCCTCTTCCGCAAGGCCGCCGCGGGCCTGGGCTACCACCCCTTCCCGCAGCCATCCTGCAACCTCAGCCAGGCCTACACCAACCCCGAGGGCCTGGCGATGCAGCCCTGCATGTTCTGCGGCTTCTGCGAGCGCTTCGGCTGCGAGCACTACGCCAAGAGCTCGCCCCAGACGGCCCTGCTGCCCGCGCTCGCCCGCGAGCCGCGCTTCCGGCTGCGCACGCAGTGCCAGGTCTTGCGCATCCTGCTGGACGAGCGCCGCCGGCTCGCCACCGGCGTCGTCTATGCCGATGCCGCCGGGCGGCAGTTCGAGCAGCCCGCACGCCTCGTCATCGTCGGCCTGTTCGCGCTGAACAACGTCCGCATGCCGCTGCTCTCCGGCATCGGCAAGGCCTACGATCCCCAGGCGGGCACGGGCGTGGTGGGGCGCGGCTACGCCTATCAGACGACCAGCGCCGTGCAGGTCTTCTTCGACCGCAGCGTGCACATCAACCCCTTCATGCGCTCCGGCGCGTGCGGTACGGTCATCGCCGACTTCGTCAGCGACAACTTCGACCACGCGCCCCTCGGCTTCGTGGGCGGGGCCTACATCGGCGAGGTGATGTCGCACGGGCGGCCCATCGAGTTCCACCCCACGCCGCCGGGCACGCCGGCCTGGGGCTCGGCATGGAAGCGCGCCGTGGCCGCGCACTACGCCCACACCTCGGTGCTCAACATCCACGGCAGCTCGGTGTCGTCCCGGCAGAACTGGCTGGACCTCGACCCGACCTACCGGGACGCCTGGGGCCAGCCGCTGCTGCGCATGACCTTCGACTTCCCGCCCAACGACCTGCGCCTGTCCGCCTATGTGACCGACCAGGCCGTGGCCATCGGCCGGGCGATGGGCGGGCGGCAGGTCGTCGGGCAGCCGCGCAAGGGGCCGTACAGCAGCACGCAATACCAGACCACGCACAACACGGGCGGCACGGTGATGGGCACGGACCCCGAGACCAGCGTCGTCAACCGCTTCTGCCAGAGCTGGGATGTGCCCAACGTCTTCGTGATCGGCGCGTCCAACTTCCCGCAGAACGCGTCCTACAACCCGACGGCCACCGTCGGCGCCCTCGCCTACTGGGCCTCGCAAGCCATCACGCAGCGCTGGTCCAGGCTGCCGGGGCCGCTGGCATGAGACGCGTGCGGCGCCTGGTCGAAACGCTCGCCTTCACGCTGGCGGTGGTGCTGGGCTTCCTGCTCGCCGTGGGCCTGAGCGGCTGCGAGCGCATGGCCTCGCCGTGGGCCGGCGCCCCGGCAAGCGCGCCGGCCCCAGCAGCGTCCGGCCCACTGCCACTGCCCGTGCCCCCCGCCAGCGAACCCACGCCCAGCCTGGCGGACCTGGAGGCCGGCGAGCGCCTCGTCACGGGCGGTACCGGCGGCGCGGCCGCCTGCAGCAGCTGCCATGGCGCCCGCGGCGAGGGCCAGGCCGGCGCGCCCGCGGCCAGCTTCCCGCGGCTGGCGGGCGTCGGAGCGGCCTACCTGCGCCGCCAGCTCGACGCCTATGCCGACGGCACGCGCCAGAGCCCGGTGATGGGGCCCATCGCCCAGGCGCTGAAGTCCGACCAGCGCCGCCAGGTGGCCGCGTACTTCGGCGCGATGGAATCGCCCGCCTCGTCGACATCGACATCGTCCCCGCCCTCACCGGACAGCCCCGCCGCGCGCCTCGCCTGGACGGGCGACGACGCCCGCCAGCTCATGGCCTGCGCCAATTGCCACGGCCGGGACGGCAGCGGCCAGGGCGACCGCCTGCCGCCGCTGGCCGGCCAGCCCGCCGCCTATCTCCAAGCCGCGCTGGAGGCCTGGCGCGACGGCCGGCGAGTCACGGACCCGAGCGGCGAGATGCCCCGCATCGCCCGCGCCCTGCGGCCGGCGGAGGTCCAGGCCCTGGCGAGCTGGTACGCCGCCCTGCCCGTGCCCCCCTCCGCCGCGCGACGCGGCCTCGCCTTCGCCTCGACCCTCCCCGCGCTGACCTCCGGCCCCGTCACCCCTGGCAACGCCGCCCAGGGCACCGGGACCGAGCAGGGCGCGCCCCTGACGGGCGGCGGCGTGGGGCCGGGCGGCGGTGGCGGGACGCAGGCGGCGTCGGCCGCTCGATGAGCGAGCGACGGCGTCAGGCTGCCGGGTCGAAGCACTGATCGAACAGCGCCTGCACCTGGGAGAGCCACTCGTCCTTCAGCTGGAAGAAGGCACCCAGGCCGTCCCGGGGGATGTCGAAGTGGATCGCGAAGGCCCGCGGCTCCGGCGGCCAGGGCGCGGGCGAGGACACGTCCCGCCCGTGATGAAGCGTCTGCCCGGTGATCTCGACGCGAATCCCCGCCGCGCTGTAGTGGATCCCCAGCTCGAAGGCCACCACGGCATGGAGCTCGTAGCCATCGGCCGCCGAGCCCACCGCCACCGAGCCCAGGGCATTGCCCCGGACCTCATAGTGCAGGCCCTGGGCCATCAGGGCCGGATCCCGGGTCAGGAGCATGGACGGCGTCACCGGCAACAGGCCGACGCGTGATGCGCTCATGCCGCGGCGGGCGGGCGAGAGGTGGAGGGACTCGTCCAGGCTCACCGAGACGCGGGTGTCCTCGGACTTGCCGTCGATCTGGAAGCTGCCCTCGAATTCGCCGGTGCTGTACATCTGCCGTCCTCCTGGCCCGCGAGGGCGTCTGCTGTCTGGTGAGCGCGACACGATAGCAGGCGATCCGCCCCCCACCCGGGCGCGATCAGGCGCCTCATCCGGTCCACAATCCCCCCCGACGTCCCCCCTCGGGCGCGCTCTGGCGCTCTCGCCGTTGTCCCATGCCGAACTCCCATCCCGCCGCCGCCCTCCCTTTCCGCGCCGACCTGCAGGGCCTGCGCGCCGTGGCGGTGCTGGTCGTGTGCCTGGCCCATGCCGGGGTACCGGCGCTGGCCGGGGGATTCGTGGGGGTGGACGTGTTCTTCGTGCTGTCCGGCGCCCTGATCACCGGCCTGCTGCTGCGGGAGCTCGAGCAGTCGGGCCGCATCGACTTCATCGGCTTCTACGCCCGGCGCGTGAAGCGCCTGCTGCCGGCGATGCTCACGGTGCTGGGCGTTTCCTTCGCCGCGGCGGCCGCCCTGCTCTCGGACACCGAAGCCACCGCGCAGCTGGCCTCCGCGCCCTACGCCGCCACATGGGTGAGCAACCTCTACTTCGCGTTCGCGAAGTTCGGCTACTTCGACGAGCTGGCGGCGCGGGACCTCTTCATCCACACCTGGTCGCTGGCCGTGGAGGAGCAGTTCTACCTGGTCTGGCCGCTGCTCCTCACGCTGCTCCCCTGGCGATCTCCTGCAGGCACGGCGCGGGGCCTGGCGGCCCTTGGCGCGGCCGGCCTGGCGGCGTCGCTCTACTGGACGTCCGCGCGCCCCGAGTTCGGCTTCTACCTGATGCCCTCGCGCAGCTGGCAGTTCGCGCTGGGCGGCCTGGCCTACCTGGCGGCCTCCCGTGCGGACCTGCGCCGCGCGCTAACGCCGCCGCGCGCCGGGCTCGCCTGCGCGCTGGGCCTGGGCCTGATCCTGGCCAGCACCGCCCTCCTGCACCCGCGCATGGCCTATCCCGGCGGCTGGGCCCTGCTGCCCTCGGTGGGCGCGGCCCTGCTCATCGCGGCCGGGGCCTCGCTGGGCGCGCGCCATCCGCTGGCGCATCCGGCGCTGGTCTGGCTGGGCGACCGCTCGTATGCGATCTACCTGTGGCACTGGCCGGTGCTGGTGCTGGGCTTCTCGCTAGGCTACGAAGGCCAGCCCGGACCCACGGCGGTCCTCGGCCTGCTCACTCTGCTGCTGTCCATGCTCAGCTACCGCTGCGTGGAGCTGCCGTTCTGGAAGGGGCGGGCGAGCCACGGGCCGGCGGGCCGGACCTTGCTGCTGGGCGTGTTCGCCGGGGTGGTGGCACTCGCGGCCAGCCTGAGCGTCCTGCGTGCGCTCGAACCCGCCCCCGCTGCCGCCGCCGAGGCTGCCTCGGCCTGGCGGGGCGACGCCCCCGTGATCTACCGCCAGCACTGCGACGCCTGGTACAGCCATGCCCGCGTCGAGCCCTGCGTGTTCGGCCCCGAGACGGCGAAGCGCACGGTGGTCCTGCTGGGCGACAGCATCAGTGCTCAGTGGTTCTCGCTGGTGCAGGGGATCTTCGCGCCGCCGCAGTGGCGGGTCGTCGTGCTCACGAAGTCGTCCTGCCCGATGCTGGACATCGACATCTTCTACGAGCGCATCGGCCAGACCTACCAGGTGTGCACCGACTGGCGCCATGCCGTGCTGCAGGACCTGGCGCGGCTGCGCCCGGACGTGATCGTCATGGGCGGCGTGGCCTCCGAGCGCTTCACGCAGGAGGACTGGGTCGAGGGCAGCACGCGCGTGCTGAAGCAGCTCAGCCCGGCCGCCGGCACCATCCTGCTGCTCCCGGGGACACCCCGGCTCGGCTTCGACGGCCCGGGCTGCGTGGCTCGCCACCGCACGCCGGACGGCACGATGCCGGCGGGCGCCTGCCAGACCGACGGCGCCCTGGCGGAGGTGGCCCCGGTGGCCCGCCATCTGGCAAGCGCAGCGGGCCGCTTCGCCAATGTGCACGTGCTGGATCTGAACGACCTCGTCTGCCCGGACGGCCGCTGCCAGGCCGTCAGCGCCAGCGGCGTGGTGGTCTTCCGCGACGGCCAGCACCTGACCGACAGCTTCGTGCGCTCCCTCATTCCCGCGGCCCGACCGCGCTTCGAGCAGCACGTGCCGGCCCTGGGTCGCCCGTGAGCCCGATGGCGCCCCGGGCGGGAGCCAGAGCTCAGTAGCCCAGCGTGAAGCGCTGACGCAGGAACTGCGGCTGCTCGGCCTCGGCCACCAGGGCGGCGGCAAGATCGGCCACGGTGATGCGGGACTGCCCGGCGGCGTCGAACACCGGCTCGTCGCGGCCGAGGCGGTAGACGCCGGTGCGCTCGCCCGGCTCCAGATGCATGGCGGGCGACAGGAAGGTCCAGTCCAGGCCCGTGCTCGTCTTCAGGCGGTTCAGCGCCTCGCGGGCGGCCAGGGCGCCGGCCTTCCATTCGGCGGGGAACTCCGGCGTGTCCACCAGCTGCACGCCGGGCGCGATGTAGAGGCTGCCGGCGCCACCGACCACGAGGAGGCGCGCCACGCCAGCCGCCTTCACGCCCGCGGTGATGGCGTCGGCGCCGCGCAGGAACTCGTCGTGCAGGTCGGCATGGCCCCAGCCCGGGTTGTAGGCGCTGATGACGGCATCCACGCCGCGCACGGCCTCGGTCACGGCAGCGGCGTCGGTGACGTCGGCGCGCACGGTCTGCAGGCCCGGCTGCGCGGCGAGCTTGCCCGGCTCACGTGCCAGGGCACGCACCTCATGGCCGCGGGCCAGCAGTTCCTTCAGCACGGCGCTGCCCACGAAGCCGGTGGCGCCAATCAGAGCGATCTTCATACGAGGTCCTTTCGTCGGTGCGACCGTGCCCGGTGGGGGCCGGCGGTCGCGGTGTTGCGATGGGATGAACTTTAAAAACTTCACGATGCCGCGATAAGACGGCAGAATTCGCCAGCACTGTTTAGAAAATCTTCATGCTGGACCAGTTGAAACGCATGGCCGTGCTGGCCACCGTCATCGAGCAGGGCAGCTTCGCCGGGGCCGCCCGGCAGCTGCAGACCAGCACCTCGGCCGTCAGCCAGCAGGTACGGGCGCTCGAGCGGGACATGGGCGTGACGCTGCTGCACCGCTCCACCCGCAAGCTCAGCCTGACGCCGGCCGGCACCCGCTTCCACGAAGGTTGCGCCGCCATGCTGGCCGCCGCGCGCGACGCCCAGGCCCAGCTGCACCAGCTGCGGGACGCGCCCGAGGGCGAGCTGCGCATGACGGCGCCCGTCGGCTTCGCGCGGCAGCTCGGCCCGGCCCTGGCGCCGCTGCTGGCCGCGCACCCGGCGCTGCGCCTGCACCTGGAGGTGGACGACGGCTTCACGGACCTCGTCGAGAAGCGCATCGACCTCGCCATCCGCTTCGGCCGGCTGCCCGACAGCAGCTGGGTGGGCACGCGCATCGGCGAGAAGACGGTGTCGCTGTTCGCCGCGCCGGCCTACCTGGCCCGGCACGGCGTGCCCGAGCTCGGCACCCTCGCCGCGCACGACTGGCTGCTGCTGCGCCCGGAGGCCGCCAGCCGCCACCGCGTGCCGCTGCCGGGCCCGGGCAGCGCGATGATCGAGGTCCAGGCCCGCGCGACCAGCAACAACCAGCTGAGCCTGCAGCAGCTGTGCGAGGCCGGCCTCGGGCTGGCGCTGCTGAGCCCCAGCGACGTCGGCGAGGCCGCACAATCCGGACGCCTGATCGGCCTCCTGCCCCAGCTGGCCTGGCCGACCCTGCCGATCCATGCCCTCACCCCGCAGCGCGACGCGCAGCCCGCCAAGGTGCGCCATGCCATCGCCGCGCTGCGGCAGTTCTTCCAATCGACGGAATCGACCTGACGCCATGCGTGATGACTCCCCCGCGGCCGCCTCGCTGCCTGCCACGCCGCCCGCCCCGCTGCCCGACGGCCCGCTCACCGGCCTCAAGGTGCTGGAGCTGGGTCAGCTGATCGCAGGCCCCTTCGCCGGCAAGACCCTGGCCGACTTCGGCGCGCGCGTCATCAAGGTCGAGCCCCCCGGCAGTGGCGACCCGCTGCGCCAGTGGCGGATGCTGCACGAGGGCGAGAGCGTGTGGTGGCAGGTGCAGAGCCGCAACAAGGAGAGCATCACCCTCGACCTGCGCGAGCCGGGCGACCGCGCCCTGGCGCGCCGCCTGGCGGCCGAGTGCGACGTGCTCATCGAGAACTTCCGGCCCGGCCTGATGGAGGAATGGGGCCTGGGCTACGAGACGCTGGCGGCCGACAACCCGGGCCTCGTCATGCTTCGCATCAGTGGCTTCGGGCAGACCGGGCCCTACCGCGACCTGCCCGGCTTCGCGGTCGTGGCGGAGGCCATGGGCGGGCTGCGCCACCTGATGGGCGAGCCGGGCCGCCCGCCGGTGCGCGCGGGCGTGAGCCTGGGCGACACGCTCGCGGCACTGCACGGCGTGATCGGCGTGCTGCTGGCGCTGCAGGCCCGCCAGCGCACCGGACGCGGGCAGGTGGTGGACGTGGCGCTGTACGAGTCCGTCTTCAACTGCATGGAGTCGCTGCTGCCCGAGTACAGCGCCTTCGGGGCGGTGCGCGAGCCGGCGGGCTCGGCCCTGCCCGGCATCGCGCCCAGCAACGCCTACCGCTGCGCCGATGGGCAGGTGGTGATCGGCGGCAACGGGGATTCGATCTTCCGGCGCCTCATGACGGCCATCGGCCGCGACGAGCTCGGGCAGGACCCTGGCCTCGCCGGCAATGCGGGCCGCGCCGCGCGCGTGGACGAGCTCGACGCCGCCATCACCGCCTGGACGGTGCAGCGGCCCGTCGAGGAGGTGCTGCGCGTGCTGCAGGCGGCGCGCGTGCCGGTGGGCCGCATCTACACGGCCCGTGACATCGCCGAGGACCCGCACTACCGGGCCCGCGGCATGATCGAGACGCTCACCACCGGCCGCGGTCTGCGCCTGGAGGTGCCAGGCATCGTCCCCAAGCTCAGCGACACCCCGGGGCGGCTGCGTCAGCTGGCGCCCAGCCTCGGTGAGCACAATGCCGACGTCCTGGGCCCGCTGCGCGACGCGGCGGCTCCGGCCAGCAAGACCTGACCCCACCCACTGACGTCATGAACCTCAGCCCCGCGGCCTGGGCCCGCATCCTGCCCTTCCTGCTCTTCCTCGGCCTGCTGGCCCTGCGCGGCGCCGTGGCCGACCTCGGCTGGCTGGACGCGCGCTGGATCTACGCCCTGAACCTGCTGCTGGTGGGCGGCCTGCTGGCCTGGAGCTGGCGCGGCTTCGGGGAGCTGCACCGGCAGAACCGGCCGCAGGGCCGCGAGGCGCTGTGGAGCGTGCTGGTGGGGCTGCTCGTGTTCGTGGCCTGGATCCAGCTGGACGCGCCGTGGATGCAGATCGGCGAGCCCACGGCCGCCTTCGTGCCCGTGCAGGCGGATGGCCAGCTCGACTGGGCGCTGATCGCCGTGCGCTGGCTGGGCGCCGTCGCGCTGGTGCCGGTGATGGAGGAGCTGTTCTGGCGCAGCTTCGTCATGCGCTGGCTGGAGCACCCGCAGTTCGAGGCCGTGCCGCCGCAGCGCGTGACGCTCAAGCCCATCGTGCTCTCCACCTTCGCCTTCATGCTGGTGCATCCGCTGTGGCTGGCCGCCATCGTGGCCGGCGCGGCCTATGCCGCGCTGTACGTGCGCACCGGCCGCCTCTGGAACGCCGTGATCGCGCATGCCGTCACCAACGGCGCGCTGGGCGTGTGGGTCGTCGCCACGGGGAACTGGCAGTTCTGGTGAGCGGCGCGGCCGCTCAGTGCGAGGGCCCCGCCGCACCGTTCACGCGCCGGCCCAGCCCCCAGATGCTGGCCATGAGCAGGACGGCGCCCACGTATTGCAGCGGCCCGAGCGACTCCCCCAGCAGCCAGGCGGACAGCAGCACGGCCGTCAGCGGCTCGATGAGCGTGGCCACCGTCAGGGCCGTGGCGGAGATGCGCGCCGCGCCCCAGCTGAAAGCCAGCAGCGCCAGGGCCGCGGTGACCACGCCGAGGTAGAGGTACCAGGCCTGGGGCGGCAAGCCCTCGGGCCATTGCAGAGGCCGCACCCAGCCGAACAAGCCCATGGCCGCCGCCGCGACGATCGTCAGGCAGGTGGCCGCCGGGCCGGCCCCGAGGCGCGTGGACAGGCGGCCGCTGCCCAGCGAGAAGCCGGCGAACAGCAGCGCGGACACCAGCGAATAGCCGACGCCCGCCAGCACCGCCGCCGCCGGCACGGCCTGCGAGGGCCCGTGCCGGGTCACCACCAGCGCCGTGCCGAGCAGCGCCGCGCCCAGCACCCCCACGAGCGGCGCATCCAGCCGCTCCCGCCCACGCAGCACGCCGTGCAGGCTCACCAGCACGGGCGGCAGGCACAGCGCGATCAGCGTCGGCACGGCAGCGCCCATGCGCTCGATGCCGAGGAACCAGCACAGCACATAGCCCGCCATGGCCACGCCCGCGCCCACGAGGGGCCGCCACAGCGCGAGGATGTCGCGCCCGGGCAGGCGCCGGCCGAAGACCAGCAGCAGCACGACGGCGCCGATGGCGAAACGCCAGAAGGAGATCGAGGCCGGCGTGAAGCCGTGCCGGCCGACCAGCAGGTTCACCACCAGGGCGCCGGTGCCCCACAGGACGCCGGCCCCGCAGGCGGCCGCCATGGCCAGCGTCGGGTGCCCGGACGGGCGCGTGCGTTCGTCAACGGGTGACATGACGCGGGCCGTCGGCGTCTCAGGCCCGCACGCCGGGCTTGCGCTGCAGATGCTGGAAGCGCTCGAACAGCCAGCCGCGCATGCCCATCAGCAGGGTGTACTGGCGCTTCTCGGCGTCCGGCAGCTTCTGGTCCAGCAGGTGCTGGCGGGCGAAGTCCTCCGCCACGCGCTGCAGGCGCTCGTTGAGCTCGCGCGCCTTGGACGGCGCCAGCTGGCCGTGCACCAGCATCAGCAGCTCGCCCTCGCCGTCGAAGCCGCCGGCGTAGAAATCCTGCATCACCTCCTCGCGGAAGTACTGCATCACCGGCCCCTGCGGCCGCCAGCGGAAGGTCTTGGCGACCTGCAGCTTGTAGCGGTTGAGCGGGCGCAGCTCGATGATGCCCAGGCGGTCGAGCTGGGCGAGGTACTTCGTCACCTCGGCGTCGTCGAGCCGGTAGTGGGCGCTGATCTGCTCGGCCGTCCACTGGCTGAGGCAGCAGAGGGCCATCAGCAGCAGGCGGTCGTCGGCCACGACGGCGCGCTCCTGGGCCAGCGTCAGCTCCTTGCGCAGCGGCTGGGCCGCGACGAGCCGCCGCGAGAGCTCGGCGAAGTCGCAGCGCAACACGCGGCAGATCTCGTCGATGCGCGACAGCGGCATCTCGCCGCCCGCCGCGAACATGCGCTTGACGCTGGACTCGGACAGGCCCAGGGCCTCGGCCAGCTGGCCGTAGCTGATGGACTGGGCCTTGAGTTCGGCCTTGATGAGGGTCAGGAGGGCGTGGGTGCTCGACATGGGCGCTACGGTAGCAGGTGGCGCTACCGCCGGTGAACCGGGACGGCACCGCGGCCCAAAGTGCGGGCCCGCCGGCCCGCCGCCGGCCAGCATCCCGCCCATGACTTCGCATGAGCACCCCCCCTTCCTGCCAGGCCGGCGCCGACTGCTGTGCTGCGGTGCCGCCGCCGCCGCGGGCTTCTTCACCAGCCTGGGCGCCGAGCCGGCGCAGGCCGCGCAGGCCGCGCCAGAGAGCCACGCCCGCCTCGATGGCGAGACGGCCGCCCTGCTCGCCCGCTGCTGGGAGGGCATCGCCCCGGCGCAGCTGTGGGACGTCCACGCGCACCTGCTGGGCAGCGGGGACAGCGGCAGCGGCTGCCGGCTGAACCCGGTCATGGACCAGTGGTGGCACCCCGTGGAGCTGCTGCGCAAGCGGGTCATCATGGACGCCGCCCAGGCCCGGCCGGCCGAGGGCGGCAGCATGGACCGCGCCTATGTGCAGCGCCTGCGCCAGCTGGCCGACGGCTTTCCGCCCGGCGCGCGCTGGCTGCTCTACGCCTTCGACGAGGCGCTGGACGCGCAGGGCCGGCCGCGGCCGGACTGGACGACCTTCCACACGCCGGACGCCTACGCCCAGGCCGTGGCCGCCGCCCGGCCGGAGCGCTTCGGCTGGGTGGCGTCGATCCATCCCTACCGGCCGGACGCCCTCGCGCGCCTCGCCCGGGCCCGTGCGGGCGGCGCCGTGGCGCTCAAGTGGCTGCCCAGCAGCATGGCCATCGACCTGCGCGACGCCCGCCTGCGGCCCTTCTACGATGCGCTCGCCGCCCACGGGATGCCGCTCATCGTGCACTGCGGCGAGGAGCACGCCGTGCCCGGGGCGGGCCGCGAGGACCTGGGCAACCCGCTGCTGCTGCGCGAGCCCCTGCGCCATGGCGTGCGCGTGATCGCGGCGCATTGCGCCTCGCTCGGCCGGGCGCTGGATCTGGACCGCCCGCGCCCCCGCCGCGAGCCGGCCTTCGCGCTCTTCGCGCGGCTGATGGACGAGGCGGACGGCCGCGAGCGGCTGCTGGGCGACGTCTCGGCCGTGTTCCAGTTCAACCGCGAGCCGGAGGTCTGGCACACGCTGCTGCAGCGCGAGGACTGGCATGAGCGGCTGCTGCACGGCTCGGACTACCCGCTGCCCGCCGTGCGCCCGCTGCACCGCCTGGGCCGCCTCGTGGCCGCGGGAGTGCTGCCGCCCCGGGACGTGACCCCGCTGGAGGCGCTGCGGGAGCACAACCCGCTGCTCTTCGACTTCGCCCTCAAGCGCCAGGTGCGCTGGCAGGGCCGGGCCTTCAGCCCGCGGGTTTTCGCCAGCGCCCGGCATTTCGAGGGCGGGGTGTCGTGAGGCGATACTTCGCCGGCCGGCCGGAAGCACTTGTCACAAACAGGGAGGCCCGGGCCCCCACGCCGGCGCACCATGGGCCCAGCGACCTCCGGGAGGATCACATGTCACCGACCCCATCCATCGTCCGCCGCGACACGCCCGCCTGGCGCCTGCAGGTGTGGATCTCGTTCGGCCTGAGCGTCAGCCTGTGCGGCATCGGCCTGGCCTGGCTGCCGGGCGAGGACCTGGACCGCGCCTTCATGGTGATGGGCTACATCTTCTGCCTCTCGGCCGCCTTCGTGCTGGCCAAGTTCATCCGTGACAACCAGGACAAGCCGGTCGACACGCCCATGTGGAAGATGGTCGTCTGGAGCGCCTTCGTGCTGGCCATGGGCCTCACCGGCTGGGGCCTGTGGCGCATGGACATCCAGCCCGTCTGGAAGGCCTATCTGCTGGTGAGCTGGCTCTACCTGATCTCCAACGTCTTCACCCTGGCCAAGATGCTGCGCGACGCGCATGACGCCGACCTCGCGGAGGCCCGCTACCACGGCCGCCGCCAGGCGATGCGCGACGAGGCCGACGCCACGGCCTGACCGCCCTCACCGACGCCGACCCCGGCGAGACAAGGACGCCCATGACTGCTCTGACACCCCGCTGGACCTCGCGCCGGACCTCGTGCAGGACTTCGGTCCTGCTGGCGCGCGGCCTGCTCTGCGTCGCCCTCGGCCTGCCGCTGGCCGGGCAGGCCCACGACCCGTCCGCGGACCTGAGCCTCGTGTCCATGCTCCCCGTCGCCGTCTCGGTGGCGGCGCCCGTGGCGGTGCTGTCGGCCGGCACCGTGCTGACCGTCGTCGCGGTGGAGGCCAGCGCCGAGGGCTCGGTGTGGATCCTGCAGCGGGCGTCCGACGGCGTGCGCGTCAGCATCCGCTTTGCCGGCAAGGTGCTCAAGGGCACGGCCGCCTCGGTCGGTGCGGCCGTGACGGTGTCGGTGATCGCCACCGGCACGGTGCTCTCGGTGGCGGGCGAGGCGATCTGCTTCATCCCCAACGAGATCGGCGCCTCGCTGCTCTACAACGAGAAGGTCAGCAAGTGAGGGCTGCGGCCACCGCCCTGCTGCTGGCCGCGGTGGTGAGCACGGCCCAGGCCGGCCGGCCCTGTGAGGAAAAGCCCCTCACCCGGGCGCAGGTCGAGCAGGGCATGGCGCTGGCGCAGCGCACGGCGCAGCAGCTGGATGCCAGCGGCGCGCAGGTCGTGGTGCTGGCGCGCGCCGGGCAGGACCTCTCCAAGTACGGCCTGCAATGGTCCCACCTGGGCCTGGCCTACAGAACCGAGCAGGCGGGCAAGCCCGTGTGGCGCGTCCTGCACAAACTCAACCACTGCGGCACCGCCGAGGCCGCGATCTACCGCCAGGGCCTGGGCGAGTTCTTCCTGGACCGCCCGCACCGCTACGAGGCGGCCTACGTCGCCCCGACGCCGGCGCTGCAGCAGGCCCTGCTGCCGCAGCTGCGCGAGCCGCAGCGCCTGCTGACGGTGCACGAGCATCGCTACTCCATGGTGGCCTACCCCTGGGCCACCCGCTACCAGCAGAGCAACCAGTGGGTGCTCGAATCCATCGCCCTGGCCGCCGACCCCTCGCTGCAGGGCCGCGCCCAGGCCCAGGCCTGGCTGCGCGCCCAAGGCTACCAGCCCAGCGATCTGCGCCTCTCCACGCTCTCGCGCCTGGGTGCCCGCGTCGGCATGGCCAATGTGGCCTTCGACGACCATCCCAACGCCCAGCGCTTCGCCGGTCACATCGAGACCGTCACCGTCGATTCCATGTTCGCCTGGCTGCCCCGTGCGGGCCTGGGCGAGCGCGCCGTCCTCATCAAGCCCTGAAGAAGTCCGCCATGTCTGACGCTCCTGACTCCCCAGCTGCCCACGCCCACGGCAACCAGTTCAGCCTGCTCGGTCAGCGCCGCTTCGCGCCCTTCTTCTGGACGCAGTTCCTCGGCGCGGGCAACGACAACCTCTTCAAGTTCGCCTTCACGGTGCTGATCACCTACCAGCTGCAGCTCTCCTGGCTGCCGCCGGCGCAGGCCGGGCTGGCGATCGGCGCGCTGTTCATCCTGCCCTTCGTGCTGCTCTCGGCCACGAGCGGGCAGCTGGCCGACAAGATGGAGAAGGCCGGCCTGATGCGTCGCATCAAGGAGCTGGAGATCGCCATCATGGCCCTCGCGGCCTGGGGCTTCTGGACGGTCAACGTGCCGGTGCTGCTGGCCTGCGTGCTGCTGATGGGCCTGCACTCGACGCTCTTCGGGCCGGTCAAGTTCGCCTACATGCCCCAGCACCTGGACGAGCGCGAAATCACCGGCGGCAACGGCATGGTGGAGATGGGCACCTTCGTGGCCATCCTGCTGGGCAACGTCGCCGGCGGCCTGCTGATCGCCACGCCCGAGGTGGGCCGCCACCATGTGGCGCTCGCCGCCCTGGGCCTGGCCGTGCTGGGCCGGCTGACCGCACAGATGATCCCGCACAGCCCGTCCACCGACCCCGGCCTGAAGATCAACTGGAATCCCTTCACCGAGACCTGGCGCAACCTCTCGCTGGCGCGCGAGCAGCTGGCGGTGTTCCGCTCGCTGCTGGGCATCTCGTGGATGTGGTTCTTCGGCGCGGTGTTCCTGGCCAACTTCCCGGCCTTCGCCAAGGAGGTGCTGCACGGCAACGAGCAGGTGGCCTCGCTGCTGCTGGTCGTGTTCTCGGTGGGCATCGGCACGGGCTCGCTGCTGTGCGAGATGCTCTCGCGCCGCCACGTGGAGATCGGCCTGGTGCCGCTGGGCGCCATCGGCATGAGCGTCTTCGCGCTGGACCTGAGCGTGGCCTCGCAGGGCCTGCCGGCGGTGACGCAAGCCCTGACCCTCTCGGAGTTCCTCGGCCAGCACGCCCACTGGCGCGTGCTGATCGACCTGTGCCTGCTGGCGCTCTTCGCCGGCCTGTACAGCGTGCCGATGTACGCGCTGATCCAGATGCGCTCGCAGCCCAGCCACCGCGCCCGCATCATCGCGGCCAACAACATCCTCAACGCGCTGTTCATGATCGCCAGCTCGCTGATCTGCGGCGTGCTGCTGGGCGCGGGCATGAGCCTGCCCCAGCTCTTCGGCCTGCTGGGCCTGGCCAATGCGGTGGTGGCGCTCTACATCTTCCTGGTGGTGCCGGAGTACCTGCTGCGGTTCTTCGCCTTCTGCCTGTCGCGGATGATCTACCGCTTCAAGCTCACCGGCGACGAGCACATCCCGCTCAAGGGCGCGGCGGTGCTGGTGTGCAACCACGTCAGCTTCATCGACGCCGTGCTGGTGATGGCCGCCAGCCCCCGCCCGATCCGTTTCCTGATGGACCACCGCATCTTCCGCATGCCGGTGCTGGGCTGGCTGTTCCGCCTGGCCAAGTGCATTCCGATCGCCCCGCAGAAGGAGCACCCGGCCATCTACGAGGCGGCCTTCAAGGAGGCGCAGGCCGTGCTGGCCGACGGCGAACTGCTGGGCATCTTCCCCGAGGGCGGCATCACCCGCGACGGCCAGCTGCAGCCCTTCAAGGGCGGCATCATGAAGATCCTGGAAGGCCAGCCCGTGCCCGTGGTGCCCCTGGCGCTGCAGAACCTCTGGGGCTCCTTCTTCTCCCGCGTGGAGCAGGGCCAGGCCATGGTGCGGCCCTTCCGCCGCGGCATCTTCAGCCGCGTGGGCCTGGTCGCCGGGCCCGCGATGGCGCCCGCGGACGTGACGCCGGAAGGGTTGCAGGCGCGCGTGGGGCAGATGCTGGCCCGCTGAGCACGGGCGGCGGAGCTCCCCCGCCGCGCCCCTGTTGCAGCCAGGTGACGCCGGGTAACGCCGGATGAGGCCGGGTGAGGCCGGGTGCCACCAGTGGCCCCTCCCGCGCGAGACGCCGGCAGCCGGGGTGGGAAAAGTCCCGCTTTTGCCGGGCTGTGTCTTTCCCCGCGCCCGGGCTTTGCCGCATCATGGGGCCTTCCCGGCCCGCCCCCGAGGTGATGCATGCCCCGTGACACGCTTCCCGACGCCACCCGCCGCCAGCTGCTGCGTCAGCTCGGCTCGACTGTCGGCCTGGCCGCCCTCGGCGCGCCGGCCCTGGCCCAGGAGAAGGTCTACAACTTCTCCCCGGTCAACCAGGCCAGCATCCCGCTGATGGCGAGCTACTGGAACCCGATCATTGCCTACGTCTCCGAGAAGAGTGGCGTGAAGCTGGCGCTCAAGCTGGGTCGCACCTCCGCGGACACCACGAGCTATGTGCTCGCGCAGGAGGTGGACTTCGTCTTCAGCAACCACCTCTTCAGCCCCGAGCGCGAGCAGCTCGGCTGGCGGGTGTTCGGGCGCCGCCAGACGCCGCCCATCCACGCGCAGATCATCGTGCCGGCGGATTCACCCATCAAGGAGCTCGCCCAGCTCGAGGGCAAGGACGTCGCCTTCCCCGGCCCCGAGGCGCTGGTGGCCTACAAGTTCAACTACGCGCAGCTGCTGAGCCGCAAGGTCAATGTGCGCGTGGTCTTCGGCGGCAACATGGACGGCGCGCTGACGCAGCTCTACAGCGGCAAGGTCGCGGCCTGCGGCGTCAACTCGCAGCTGGCCGAGAACCACGCCCGGCGCGAGGGCAAGGCCTACCGCGTGCTGTGGAGCTCCGACCCGCTGCACGATCTCGCGCTCATGGCCTCGTCCCGCGTGTCCGACAAGGAGATGCAGGCCGTGGCCCGCGCCTTCGTGAACATGCACAAGGACCCCCGCGGCATGGCCATCCTGGAGCAGGGCTCGCAGGCGCTGGGCCTGACGGGCGAGGCGCACTTCATCGCCTCGGACGGCAGCGAGTACGCCGCCTACCGGCGCTTCTACCAGACGGCCCCCGCCCCGCTGCGCTGAACCATGGCCCTGCGCCTCGGTGCCCTGCTGCCCCAGAGCCTCGTGGCTCGGGTGTTCCTGCTGCACTCGGCGGCCATGCTGCTGTTCGTCGGGCTCGGCTTCGGCGGCTTCGTCTGGTACACCACGCGCACGAGCATGGACCAGGCCGTCGCCGAGGTGGACACCCTCGGCAGCCTGATCAGCCCGGCGGTCGGGGAGTCCGCCGTCATCGGGGACTACGACACGATCAAGCGCCTGCTGGAGCGCGCCATTGACCATCCGGCGCTCGACAAGGCCCAGTTCATCGACATGAAGGGCGCCCTCATCGACGTGCGGCGCCAGGAGCATCCCGGGCTGAATGCCCCGGCCTGGCTGATGCACCGCGTGGAGAACGAGCTGGTGGACACCAATGTGCCGATCAGCGTGGGCGGGCGGGACTACGGCGTGTTGCGCCTGAGCTTCCACACCCAGCGCGTGGCGGGCGAGATCTGGCGCCAGGGCCTGCTCGCCCTCGCGCTGGCACTCACGGCGCTGGGCAGCGGGGTGGTGCTGGTGTGGTTCCCGCCGAAGCGCTGGCTGGGCAACCTCGGCAAGATCCAGGCCTTCGGCGAGCAGTTGCAGACGCAGGGCGGGCAGCTCAGCAGCGTCGCCCCCGACGGCGCCGCACCGCTGGAGTTCCGCCAGACCTTCGAGATCCTGAACAAGGCCGCCGCCTCGCTGCAGGCCGAGCGCGCGCAGGCGGCCGTGACGCTCTCCGCCATCGCGGATGGCATCGCCACGACCAACGTGCAGGGCGAGCTGGTGCTCGTCAACCCGGTGCTGGCCGACTGGCTGGGCAGCAACCCGCAGGACCTGCTGGGCCGCAGCCTGCGCTCGCTGGTGCCGCACCTGCACGACGACGACGACCAGGAGTCCAGCAGCCTCGTGCTGCTGCCCCGCCACATCGGCGCCCCGCGCATCGTGTCGGTCAGCCGCTCGGCCGTGCGCGCGGGGGACGATCAGATCGCCGGCTGGGTCTACGCCCTGCGCGACGTGAGCGAGCAGCAGCGCCTGGCCGCCCAGCTGCGGGACGAGCTCGCCGCGCGCGCCGCCGCCATGCGCTCGATGCGCGACCTGCTGGAGCAGCACCGCAACCGCGGCAGCCTCTCCAACCTGCTGGCGCTGCGGGACGAGGCCCCGTCGGAGATCGAGCACCTCTCTCATCTGGTGGGGGATCTGGTCCAGCAGCTGAGCAGCCAGTCCGACCAGCTCGAGGCGATCTTCGCGCTGAGCCCGGACGCCTTCGTGGCCTTCGATGCGCAGGGGGTCGTCCACTACGCGAGCCCGGCCTTCGAGACGCTCACGGGCTGCGAGGTCGCGGAGATCCTCGGGCTCGACACCGCCGGCCTCACGCGCCGGCTGCGCGCGCATTGCGTGGAGTCGCAACCGGCCTTCTCGATCGACCAGCTCGCCGAGCGCCGCTGCACCATCGAGCTTGCCCAGCCGCGCGACCGCGTGCTGGAGCTGGCGCTGCACCGCGGCACCGGCAGCACCATCCGCCAGGTGCTGCACATCCACGACCTCAGTCACCAGGTGGCGGTGGACCGGCTCAAGAGCGAGTTCGTCACCACCGCCGCACACGAGCTGCGCACGCCCATGACGAGCATCTACGGCTTCTCCGAGCTGCTGATGATGCGCACGCCCTCGCCCGAGCGGCTCCAGGACATCCTCGGGCGCATCCACCGCCAGAGCCAGGCCATGATGCAGATCCTCAACGAGCTGCTGGACCTCTCGCGCATGGAGGCCCGCCGCGGCAAGGACTTCGTGTACGAGCAGCTGGCCCTGGCGCCGGTGCTGGCGGAGCTGGTGAAGGACTTCCAGCCCGCCGACGGCCGCGAGGCGCCGGTGCTGGAGACCTCGCCGGACGTGGGCCTGGCCGAGGTCCGCGTGGACCGCGCCAAGCTGCTGCAGGCGCTGCGCAATGTGCTCTCCAACGCCTACAAGTACTCGCCCGGGGGCGGCGAGGTCCGCGTGACGCTGTCGCGCCAGCCCACCCGCGACGGCAGCGGCATGCAGCTGGCCATCGGCGTGCAGGACCACGGCATCGGCATGAGCGCGGAGGAGCTGAGCCACGTGACGGAGCGCTTCTACCGCGCGGACAAGTCCGGCGCCATTCCCGGCACCGGCCTGGGCATGGCCATCGTCAAGGAGATCGTGGACCTGATGGAAGGCCGCCTCTCGCTCAGCAGCGTGCCCGGCGAGGGCACGTGCGTGACGCTGACGCTGCCGGAGCGCACGCCCTCGCCAGCCGTGGCGGCCTGAGCGGTCCGCTGCGCGAGGATCGGACGGCGCGGGCCCGGCGCCTCAGGGCGTGCCGTGCATCATCGCCCGCCACTGCGCGCGCCAGCGCCGCAGGAGCTGCTTCAGCTGGCGCTTGAGCGCTCGGGCCTGGCGCCACAGCACGGTGGCATGCAGCCAGTCCAGCACGCCCTGCTTCCAGGCCGTCCAGCGCCCGTACAGCCGCGCGAACCACGGCAGCGCCATCAGGGCGGGCTGCGTCAGGTGGAAGAGGCGGGCCAGCAGCGCGGTGCCGCCGAACTTGACCGAGAGGATGAGCAGCAGCCCCAGCAGCGCGCGGCCCGAGGCCATCAGCCACACCGCCAGCAGCTTCACGGGGATCGCCAGCAGGAAGGGCAACGCCAGCACGAGCAGCGCGGGCTTGGGCGGCAGCGCGCGGATGCGGTCTTCCAGCCACTTGAGCGGCGGCCACTGGGCCAGCCACGCCATCAGCCGCTGCAGCGGCACCCAGCCCCATTCCTCGAAGAGGATGAGCAGGGCCATCAGGAGGCGGCCCAGCCAGCGCAGCGGTGCGATCAGCAGCTTGAGCATGGGCCCATGATGCGCCGCAGGACGCCCTCTGCCAAAAGCCATGCGCGCAAGGGGGCTGCGGCGCTCATGGCAGGGGGCGGCGGCCGGTCAGAGGCCGCGCGCGCGGTCCGCCGCGAAGCGGGCGCGGAAGCCTTCGAAGTCGCCGGCATCGAGCGCGTCGCGCACTTCCTGCATCAGGTTCAGGTAGTAGTGCAGGTTGTGGATGCTGGTGAGCATGGGGCCCAGCATCTCGCCGCAGCGGTCCAGGTGGTGCAGGTAGGCGCGGCTGAAGCCGCCGCTCACCGAGCCGTCGGCGTTCGTCACGCCCTTGCAGGTGTAGCAGCTGCAGGTCTCGTCCACCGGGCGCTCGTCGCTCTTGTAGCGGCTGTTGCGCAGGCGCAGGTCGCCGAAGCGGGTGAAGAGATGACCGTTGCGCGCATTGCGCGTGGGCATCACGCAGTCGAACATGTCGATGCCCTGGCGCACGCCCTCGACGAGGTCCTCCGGCGTGCCCACGCCCATCAGGTAGCGCGGCTTGTTCGCGGGGAGCTGGTGGCCGGTGTGGTCCAGCACGCGCAGCATGTCGGCCTTGGGCTCGCCCACCGAGAGGCCGCCGATGGCATAGCCCGGCAGGTCCAGCTCGACGAGGCCGGCCAGCGAGTGGTCCCGCAGGTTCTCGTACATGCCGCCCTGCACGATGCCGAACAGCGCATTGGGGTTCTGCAGGCGGCTGAACTCGTCCTGGCAGCGCTTGGCCCAGCGCAGGCTCATCTCCATGGACTTGCGCGCCTCGAGCTCGGTCGTGATGTGGCCCTTGGTCTCGTAGGGCGTGCACTCGTCGAACTGCATGACGATGTCGGAGTTCAGCACCGTCTGGATCTGCATGGAGATCTCGGGCGTGAGGAAGAGCTTGTCGCCATTGACGGGCGACGCGAACTTCACGCCTTCCTCGCTGATCTTGCGCATCTCGCCGAGGGACCAGACCTGGAAGCCGCCGGAGTCGGTGAGGATGGGCTTGTCCCAGCGCTCGAAGCGGTGCAGACCACCGAACTGCTTCATGATGTCCAGGCCCGGGCGCATCCAGAGGTGGAAGGTGTTGCCCAGGATGATCTGCGCGCCCATCTCCTCGAGGGAGCGCGGCATCACGCCCTTGACGGTGCCGTAGGTGCCCACGGGCATGAAGATGGGCGTCTGGACCACGCCATGGTTGAGCGTCATGCGGCCGCGGCGGGCGCGGCCCTCGGTCTTGAGGAGTTCGAACTTCAGCATGGGCGCGATTGTCGCAGGCATGGGCCCGCGAGGCCACGCGCGCGCGCCGGGGGACAATCCGCGCCATGCCCTTCAGCCTTGCCGACACCGTCCACAGCGAACTGATCATCAAGAAGAGCCGCTTCATCGGCTGCGTCGAGCCCTGCGCGGATCGCGCGCTCGCGCAGGCGCGCGTGGCGGCGCTGAAGGCACAGCATCCCGGCGCGGCCCATGTCTGCTGGGCGCTGCTGGCAGGCGGGCAGTCGGCGGCGAATGACGACGGCGAGCCCGGCGGCACGGCCGGCCGCCCCATGCTGGACGTGCTGCGCCACCAGGACCTGGACGGCGTGCTGGCCACGGTCGTGCGCTATTTCGGCGGGGTCAAGCTGGGCGCGGGCGGCCTGGTGCGGGCCTACACCGACAGCATCGCCCAGGCCCTGCTGCAGGCGCAGAAGATCCCCCGCGTGCGCCAGGCCCGCCTGCGCTGCACGCTGCCCTATGCGCTGGAAGGGCTGCTGCGCCGCGAGATCGAGCTGGCGCAGGCGCAGCTGCAGGACGTGCAGCACGGCGCCATGGTGGAGGTGCACCTCACCCTGCCCGAGCCGCAGGCCGCCGCCTTCCAGGCCCGGCTCAACGAGGCCTGCCAGGGGCGGCTGGGCTGGCTGACGCCTGACGACGCCTGACGAGGCCTGATCAGCCCTCGCGGCGCTCCAGCAGCATCGCGTCCCCGTAGCTGAAGAAGCGGTAGCCCTGGGCGATGGCGTGGCGGTACAGCGCCATCACGGTCTCGTAGCCCGCGAAGGCCGAGACCAGCATCATCAGCGTGCTCTTGGGCAGGTGGAAGTTGGTGACGAGGCGGTCCACCACGCGGAACGTGAAGCCCGGGGTGATGAAGATGCTCGTCTCGCTGGCGCCGGCCTGCAGCGTGCCGCCGCGCGCCGCGGACTCCAGCGCGCGCAGCGTGGTCGTGCCCACGGCGACGACCTTGCCGCCGCGCGCCCGCGTCTGCGCGATGGCCTCGACCGTCGCGGCGGGAACCTCGAAGCACTCGCTGTGCATCTGGTGCTCGGCGATCTTCTCCACACGCACCGGCTGGAAGGTGCCGGCACCGACGTGCAGCGTCACATGGGCCGTCCCGATGTCGCGCGCGGCCAGGTCGGCCAGGACGCCTTCGTCGAAGTGCAGCGCCGCCGTCGGCGCGGCCACGGCGCCGGGCGAGCGGGCGAACACGGTCTGGTAGCGGCGCACGTCGTCGGCGCTGTCGTCATGCGTGATGTAGGGCGGCAGCGGCACATGGCCGTGCTGCTCCAGCAGCGTGAGCGGATCGCCCGACAGGCGCAGGTGGAAGAGCCCGTTGTCCGGGCCGCAGCGGCCCAGCACCTCGGCATCGAAGGCATCGGCGAAGCGCACCACGGCGCCCGGCTTGGGGCTCTTGCTGGCGCGCATGTGCGCCCAGACCTCGTGCGTGCCGGGCAGCACGCGCTCGATCAGCGCCTCCACCGCGCCGCCGCTGGCCTTGGCCCCGTAGAGCCGCGCCTTGATGACCTGGGTGTCGTTGAAGACCAGCAGATCGCCCGGGTTCAGCAGGCCGGGCAGCTCGCGAAAGATGCGGTCCACCGGCGGCTGGGTGCGACCGTCCAGCAGGCGCGAGGCGCTGCGCTCGGCGGCGGGATGCTGGGCGATCAGTTCGGGGGGAAGTGCGAAGTCGAAGTCGGCGACGGTGAATTCGCGCGCCGCGTCGGAAGGTGTACTGCTCATGATTTGAGGGCCGGACGGACCCGTGCCAAAAGAAGGTTGCGAGAACGTGGCGCGCCGGGAACCTGCCCGCGCGTGCCAGGGGCGGATTGTTCCATGCCCTCAGCAGGCTTGATGCGCATCAACGTCCGCCGCGGCCGGCGGTGCCACCATGAAGCCAAGGAGCCTCACATGAGCACAGCCCTCACCCCCGGCCAGAAAGGCCTTCTCGAGACCGCCCTGCTGGCCCAGCGCCAGCGCCTGGAGAGCGAGCTGACGCTGCAACTGGGCGGCACGGACCGCGTCACCCACGCCCGCGAGCAGCTGCTGCAGGACAGCGACGGCGAGACGGCCCACGACGCCGATCGCGAGGTCGACCTCGCCCGCAGCGACGCCACGCTGCAGGCCCTGCGCGACATCGACGCCGCCCTGCAGCGCCTGAAAGACGCCGACTTCGGCCTGTGCGCCGACTGCGGCGCCGCCATCGCCTTCGACCGCCTGCGCCTGAGCCCGCAGGTCACCCGCTGCATCACCTGCCAGTCCGCCATGGAATCCCGCGGCGGCCACGCCCATCACGCCACGCTCTGACGCGGCCGGGCACGTCTTTTCACCGTTATGACCCAAAGGAGCTTCGCATGAGTCTTTTCCACGCCGTCGTCTGGCTGGACCACCACAGCGCCAACATCCTGCAGTTCGACGCCGAGCATGTGCAGGCCGAGAAGGTCAAGGCCCACACCCACCACACCAAGCAGCATGGCAGCGCCGTGCGCAGCGAGCATGAGTTCTATGCCGACGTCTGCGCCGCACTGGCGGGCATCCAGGAAATCCTGGTGGTGGGCTCGTCCACCGCACAGAAGGACTTCAAGCACTACGTCGAAAAGCACCGCGCAGGACTGGTGAGCAGCATCGTCGGCTATGAGTCCGTCGACCACCCGAGCGACAAGCAGCTCGTCGCGCTGGCCCGCCAGTACTTCCTGAAGCACGACCGCATGGCCGGCGTGCCCACGCCGACCTGATTTGTCGACCTGAACCGTCGAGCCCTCCGACGCGACGCCCTGGCCTGCCAGGGCGTTTTTCATGGAGCGGCGGCTCAGGGCCGCGGCGCGGACAGCATCTCCATGCGCTGGCGCTGGCGCAGGCGCTGCTGCTCGATGTCCAGCTCGCGCAGCAGGCTGCGCAGGCGCTTGCGTTCCTCGTCGGTCTTGGCCTCGGCCAGGTCGCGCTCCAGGCGCTGCATGTCGCGGTAGTTGCGGTCGATCTGCTGGCCGACGTCGTAGATGCGCTTGGCGGACTGGTAGTAGTCCTCGAACGCCGCGCCGTCCGGCTGGTCGGCGCAGACGCCGCGGTAGAACTCACCCTTCAGGCCCAGCTGCCAGCCGTTGACGGGGCGGCAGTAGCGGCGCACGCCCTCGGCCCAGCCGGCCTGCCAGCGCGCCTCGTCCGGCTGGATGCCGACCTTGCCGCAGGCCTGGGCGTGGTCCTCCACGCGGTCGCGGGTCTGGCCGTCGCGGCCGTCCTGCTCGCCCTTGCGGTACCAGTCGGCCCGCTGGCATTCGCTCTCGCTCATGCTGGCGCAGCCGCCCAGGATGGCCATCGCGGCCACCGCCGTCGCCAGGGCCGCGGCCCGGCTCGCCCGGCGTGCATGCTTGCTGATCATTCCTCGGCTCCTCGATCGGTCAGGGGTGGGTGCTCAACGCATCTTCGCCGATTCCCGCTGACCGGTGCCCCGGTTCAACGAAGAGGCGCCCCGGCTTAGGCAGAATGCCGCCCATGTCCGCCGACCCCGATTCCTCCACCCGGCCCGCCACGGCCCGCGAGGCCAGCCACGCCCCTGGCGCGCCGACCGTGGCCAAGTCCGGCCCGAAGAAGGCCATGGAGAAGCTCGGCCTGCGGCGCGACATCGACCTCGCCCTGCACCTGCCGCTGCGCTACGAGGACGAGACGCGCCTCACGCCCATCGCCGAGGCCGGCGAGGGCGAGACGGTGCAGTGCGAGGGCGTGGTGCGGGAGTCCCGCGTGGAGCTGCGCGGGCGCCGCCAGCTCATCGTGCGGCTGCAGGACGAGGGCTCGGAGGGCGCCGGCCGCGCGCGTGGCACGGAGCTCACGCTGCGCTTCCTGCACTTCTACCCATCGCACCAGAAGAGCCTCGCCGTGGGCCAGCGCGTGCGGGTGCGCGGGGAGATCCGCGGCGGCTTCTTCGGCCGCGAAATGGTCCACCCCAGCTTCCGCACCGTGGACGAGGACACCCCGCTCGCGACCGCGCTGACGCCCGTCTACCCGGCCGGCGCGGGCCTGCCGCAGGCCTATCTGCGCAAGGCCATCGCCGCCGCGATGAAGCGGGCGCCGCTCGACGAGGTGCTGCCCGCCGGCACCGTGCCCAAGCCGCTGCCGCCGCTGCGCGAGGCGCTGAACTACCTGCATCACCCGCCGCCGCTCGCCCGCCTGGGCAGCCTGGAGGACCACAGCCACCCGGCCTGGCAGCGGCTCAAGTTCGAGGAACTGCTGGCTCAGCAGCTGAGCCAGATGAAGGCCCAGCGCGAGCGCGCCCAGCTGCGTGCGCCCATGCTGCCCACACGCCCCGGCGGGCTGCAGGAGCGCCTGCTCGCCGCCCTGCCCTTCGCGCTGACCGGCGCTCAGCGCCGCGTGTGCGAGGAGATCGCGCACGACCTCGCCCGCCCGCAGCCCATGCACCGCCTGCTGCAGGGCGACGTGGGCTCGGGCAAGACCGTCGTCGCGGCCATGTCCGCCGCCATCTGCATCGAGGCCGGCTGGCAGTGCGCGCTGATGGCGCCCACCGAGATCCTGGCCGAGCAGCACTTCCGCAAGCTCATCGGCTGGCTGGAGCCGCTGGGCATCCGCATCGCCTGGCTGACCGGCTCCGTGAAGGGCAAGGCCCGCCAGAAGATGCTGGACGCCGTGGCCGACGGCAGCGCGCAGCTGGTGGTCGGGACGCACGCGGTCATCGAGGACAAGGTGCAGTTCAAGTTCCTCGGCCTGGCCATCGTCGATGAGCAGCACCGCTTCGGCGTGGCCCAGCGCCTGGCACTGCGCAAGAAGCTGGAGTCGCAGACCGGCGAGCTGCCGCCCGGCTACGGCGACCACGTGCCGCACCTGCCGCCGCAGCGCTCGGGCATCGAGCCGCACATGCTGATGATGAGCGCCACGCCCATCCCGCGCACGCTGGCCATGACCTACTTCGCCGACCTCGACGTCTCCACCATCGACGAGCTGCCCCCGGGCCGCAGCCCCATCGTGACGCGGGTGTTCGCCGACGGGCGCCGCGACGAGGTCATCGCCAAGATCGCCGACGCCGTGGCCGAGGGCCGGCAGGTCTACTGGGTCTGCCCGCTGATCGAGGAATCCGAGGCGCTGGACCTGAAGAACGCCACCGAGACGCATGCCGAGCTCAGCGCCGCGCTGCCCGAACGGATGATCGGGCTGCTGCACGGCCGCATGCCGCCGGCGGAGAAGGCGGCCGTGATGTCGCTGTTCGCCTCGGGCGAGATGCAGGTGCTGGTCGCCACCACGGTGATCGAGGTGGGCGTGGACGTGCCCAACGCCAGCCTCATGGTGATCGAGCATGCCGAGCGCTTCGGCCTCTCGCAGCTGCACCAGCTGCGCGGGCGCGTGGGGCGCGGCTCGGTGGCCAGCGTGTGCGTGCTGATCTACACCGGGCCGCTGTCGCAGACCGGCAAGGAGCGCCTGCGCGCCATGGCCGAGACGACGGACGGCTTCGAGATCGCCCGGCGCGACCTCGACATCCGCGGCCCCGGCGAGTTCATGGGCTCGCGCCAGAGCGGCGCGGAGCTGCTCCGTTTCGCCGACCTGCAGGAGGACGCCCCGCTGCTGCAGGCCGCGCGCCGCCTGGCCCCACAGCTGCTGGATGCGCATCCGGCCGCCGCGGCGAAGCACGTCGACCGCTGGCTGGGCAGCAAGGCCGAGTTCCTCAAGGCCTGAGGCCTGCGCTCGAAGGCACAGGCCGGGGCGTCACGGGCGGCAGCTCTCCCGCGGGAGCGTGCCGGGCTGGTAGCCGTCGCTGAGCGTCTCGAGGAAGCATTGCAGGTCGCCCAGCTCCGCGCTCGTCATGCGTGGCGTGGCGCTGCCGAAGGGCGCCTGTGTGTTGACGTTGCCGCGCAGGGCCACCGGCAGGTCGTCGAAGCGCTGCACCACGCCGTTGACTGTCGGGTACCAGCGGGCCGGGTCGCTGTCCCGCGTGTTGTAGAACTCGAGGACCGTCATCAGCGAGTTGAAGCGTCCGTTGTGGAAGAACACGGGCCGGCGCGCGACGTTGCGCAGATTGGGCGTGCGGAAGGCGCCGCAGAAGGCCGGCGTGGCGAGGTCCTGGCGCTGCGGGCCGCACAAGCCCTGGTCGAAGTAGGCGGGATCGCGGTTGGCGGGCAGCTCCGGGTGGCGGGGCACGCCCAGCACGGCATAGCCGAAGTTCGTGAAGCGCGGCTGCGCGGAGGACTGCGTCACGATGTCGTGGCAGCTCATGCAATTGCCCTTGGCGGGATCGCGGAAGAGCTGCAGGCCGCGCTGCTCGGGCGGCGTCAGCTGGGCCTGGTTCTGCAGCACGCGGTCGTACTTGCTGTCGAAGGGGTGGAACTGCGCGCTCTCGCGCTGGAAGGCCGCCAGGGCCTGCGTGGCCTGCGTCAGCTTGAGCTCGTCGTCGGCCGTCTCGCCGAAGACCTGGACGAAGAGCGGCGCGTAGGCGGCGCGGCGCAGCTTGCCGGCCAGCGTGGCGACGCTGCCGTTGTCCATCTCGAGCGGATTCAGGAAGGGCAGCCGCGCCTGGGCTTCGAGGCTGGCCGCCCGGCCGTCGCTCATCAGCCCGCCGCGCAGGCTGCCGAGGCTGCCGTCCCCGCGGCTGAACGCCGGCACGAGGTCCAGGTAGCGCAGGGAGGGCGCGGCGCGCAGGCCGAATTCGGTCTCGAACGCGCCGCCCACCTGCACGGGCTGCGCGTTGGACGGCCCATGCGCGAAGGCCGGGTCGTGGCAGGTGGCGCAGGACATGCGCCCCGAGCCACTGAGGTTGCGGTCATTGAAGAGGCGCTCGCCCAGCTGCACGCGGGCCAGGGCCGCCTGCTCCGGCGAGGTCGTCGGTCCGACGGCACTCCCACCGCCGCCGCCGCAGGCCACCAGGGCCGACAGGGCCAGGAGCGCGCTGGCGGCGAGGGCGACCCGGGGGGCCGCGCGAGGCGCCGGGTGGAACGGGCGGTGGGAGGGGCTGGAGGGCATGGCGCGCATTGTGGTGCGGGGCCGCCCCGCTGCCATCGCATCCTAGGGAAATTCCTCAGCGTCCCGCCGCGGGGCTGCGCGTCCAATGCCCGGACGCACCGCATCCCCACAGAGAGGATCCCATGCCAGGACAAGAACAACAACGCCGCCGCCTGATCCTGGGTGCCGGCATGGCCGGCCTGCTGCAGGCCTGCGGCGGCGGCGGGGGCTCGTCGCCAACCCCGACCCCGACCCCGACCCCGACGCCCACGCCGACCCCAACGCCCACCCCCACGCCGACGCCCACCGCCGGTCAGCCCTGGTACTTCTACGGCGGCAATGCACAGCACACCGCGCAGGCCAGCGTGGCGGCGATGTCGCTCAAGCGTGTGCTCTGGACCCTGCCCGTGGACCGCCAGCCGCCCTACCGCGCCGGCGGCTTCCTGCTGATCCACTACGGCACGCCGGTGATCAGCGCCGCCAACACGGTCATGGTGCCGGTCAAGACGACGACGGCGGGAGACTTCATCGTCGATGCGCGCAAGGGCGCCGACGGCAGCCCGCTCTGGACGCTCACCACCGACTACGTGCTGCCCGCCAGCAGCTGGACGCCGGCCTTCAACATCGCCCTGGACCGCCAGGGCCGGCTCTATGTGCCGGCCAAGGGCGGCCGCGTGCTGCAGCGCGCGCAGGTGGACCAGGCCACGGGCAGCACGGTGCCGATCGCCTTCTACGGCAATGCGGCCTATGACGCCGCCCCCGCCAGCTTCGACAGCAGCGTGCTGATCAACACCCCGCTCACGACCGGCGCCGACAGCGCGCTGTACTTCGGCTTCATCGCCCGCAGCGGGGCGCCGCTGGGGCTGCGAGGCGGCATTGCCCGCCTTGCGGCGGACGGCAGCGCCAGCTGGAAGGCCGTGGCCGATCTCGCGGGCGACCCGCTGATCTACCAGCCGGCCATGAACGCGGCGCCCGCGCTGTCCGCGGACGGGCAGACGCTGTACGTGGTCGCCAACACCGACCCCGCAGCGGGCACGCAGACCGGCTACCTGCTGGCGCTCGACGCCGCCACGCTGCAGCTCAAGGCCCGCCGCCAGCTCATCAACCCGGCCACCGGGCTGCCGGCCCGCATCAGCGACAGCAGCACCGCCTCACCGACCATCGGGCCCGACGGCGACGTCTACTACGGCGTGCTCGAGGGCGCCCGCAGCGACCACAACGGCCGCGGCTGGCTCCTGCACTTCGACGCCACGCTCGCGCAGCTCAAGACGCCCGGCTCCTTCGGCTGGGACGACACGCCCTCGGTGGTGCCGGCCTCGGCCGTGCCGGGCTACACCGGCGCCTCGAGCTACCTGCTGCTCGTGAAGTACAACAACTACTACGGCATCGGCACCGGCAACGGCCAGAACCGCATGGCACTGCTGGACCCGGCCGCCACGCGCGCCGACCCCATCACGCCGGCCGTGAGCGTCATGAACGAGGTGATGACGATCCTCGGGCCCACGCCGGATCCCGACACCCCGGGCGGCGTGCGCGAGTGGTGCGTGAACTCGGCCGCCATCGACGTCGCCGGCCGCGCGGCGCTCGTGAACTGCGAGGACGGCTTCCTCTACCGCTGGGACTTCCGCACCAACACCTTCAGCGAGTCGGTGCAGATGAACGCCGGCGTGGGCCAGGCCTACACGCCGACGGTGACCGGCCCGGACGGCCGCGTCTACTCCATCAACAACGCGCAGCTGCACGCCGTGGGAACTTGACGCGGCACGCCGCGCGGCGGGTTCAGCGCAGGCGCTGGACCCAGTACACCAGCACTTCCTGCTGCGGCTCGATGTCGGAGGCGCTGTAGTAGTACGTCGGCTGGCCGTTGATGGCGTAGACCGTGCTCATGCCGGAGATCACGCGGCCGAAGACTGTGTAGCCCGGCTTGGCGGCGCTCTCGTAGTCCAGCGTCTTGCTGTTGTCGACCACGTTGATGAAGAACTGCGAGGTCGCACTGTTGGGGTCGCTGCGGCGCGCCATGGCCACCGTGCCGACGAGATTGCTCAGGCCGTTGTTGGACTCCGACAGGATCGGCGCGTAGGTCGGCGTGCGGACCCGCATGCCGCTGGTGTAGCCGCCGGCCTGGATCACGAAGTCGCGGTCGACGTGGTGGAACAGCGTGTTGCTGTAGAAGCCGTCGGACACGTAGCGCAGGAAGTTGTTGACCGTGATCGGGGCGTAGGTCGGGTAGAGCTCGATCACCATCTCGCCGCTGCTGGTGAGCATGCAGACGGTCGGGTAGCTGCTCTGGGCCGCGGCGGCCAGGCCGGCGCTGCTGCAGCTGAGCGTGGGCGGATTGGGCTGCGGATTCGGGCGCGGGTAGGGCCCGCCGCCGTCGCCGCCGCCACCGCTGTGGTATTCCGCACCGCCGCCGCAGGCACTCAGGACAGCGACGGCCACGGCCGCCACACTGCGCAGGATCAGGGATTTCATGGCTGGGTTCTCCTCGGTACCCAGCACAACGCGGCAAGGCCTGCGCCCGATGACCGCGCCCGCGCGCGGCTCGCACAACTGTCAAGCCTTCCAGCCCTGCGCCCCGACGAGCGATCGCTACACTTCGGCGCGCCTGCCGCCCTTCGCGGCAGCTCCCCTGACTCGCGCCGCCGCCCCGGCAGCGCACCAACCGCACTGCACGCCATGAAGATGTCCCCGACCCGCCGCCTCACCCTGATCGCCACGCTGGCCACGGCCCTGGGCCTGAGCGCCTGCGGCGGCGGTAGCGGGGGCGGCACGCCGCCCGTGGTGGAAACCGTCACCATCACCGAGCTGACCGTGGGCACCGGCCCCACCGCCACGTCCGGCAAGTCCGTCACCGTGCACTACACCGGCTGGCTCTATGACGCCACGGCGGCCGGCAACAAGGGCAAGAAGTTCGACAGCTCCGTGGACCGCGGCCAGCCCTTCACCTTCGTGCTGGGCGCCGGCCAGGTCATCGCGGGCTGGGACCAGGGCGTGCCGGGCATGAAGGTCGGCGGCAAGCGCAACCTGATCATCCCGGCCAGCCTGGCCTACGGCGCCAACGGCGCGGGCAATGGCGTGATCCCGCCCAATGCCAAGCTCGTGTTCGACGTGGAAATGCTGGGCGTGCAGTAAGCCCGCCCGCGTCGCGACGCCTGATGCCGGCCCCGGGGCCGGCCCGCGGCGTCAAACCTCGAGGTTGTCGATGAGTCGCGTGCTGCCCAGGCGGGCGGCCGCGAGCGCGACCAGCGGCTGGCCCTCGGCCGGCGCGCCCAGGTCGTGCTGGCGGCGCAGGACCACGTAGTCCGGCGCCCAGCCCGCGTCCCGCAGCGCCTGCATCGCGGCCGCTTCCAGCGCGGGGAGGTCCCGCTCGCCGGCCTGCCAGCGGGCGATGAGCGCCTGGAGCGTGCGCGACAGCAGCAGCGCGTCCACCTTCTGGCCGTCGCTGAGATAGCCGTTGCGGGACGACAGCGCCAGGCCGGCGTCGCTGCGGCAGGTCTCGCCGCCGAGGATGCGGATGGGCAGCGCCATCTGCTGCACCATGCGGCGGATCACCATGAGCTGCTGGTAGTCCTTCTTGCCGAAGACGGCGACCTGCGGCTGCACGATGTTGAAGAGCTTGGCCACCACCGTGCAGACGCCGGTGAAGAAGCCGGGCCGGAAATGCCCCTCGAGGATGTCCGCCAGCTCGGCCGGCGGCTGCACCTTGTAGCCCTGCGGCTCGGGGTAGAGCTCCTTCTCGGACGGCGCGAAGACGGCATCGCAGCCCACGCCCGCCAGCAGCTCGCAGTCCCGCTCCAGCGTTCGGGGGTAGGTGTCGAAGTCCTCGTGCGGCGCGAACTGGAGGCGGTTCACGAAGATGCTCGCCACCACCAGGCCCTGCGGCCCGACGGCCTCGCGGGCCTGGCGCACCAGGGACAGATGCCCCTCGTGCAGATTGCCCATGGTGGGCACGAAGGCAACGGGGCCACGCCCCTGGAGAGCGGCACGCAGGCCGGCGATGTCGTGATGGATCTGCATGATCGGGGGGCGTTCGGCGCGACGGCCGGGTCAGAAGCCGTGCACGGCGTCTTCCGGGAAGGTCTGGGCCTTCACCTCGGTGACGTAGCGCTGCAGGGCCTCCTGCACCGAGGCGGCGCCCTGCATGAAGTTCTTGACGAAGCGGGGCTTGCGGCCCGAGGTGATGTTGAGCATGTCGTGCAGCACCAGCACCTGGCCGGAGCAGCCCACGCCCGCGCCGATGCCGATCACGGGAATCGGCAGGCTGCGGGTGAGCTCGGCCGCGAGGGCCGAGGGCACCATCTCCAGGACGAGCATCTGGGCGCCGGCCTCGACCAGTTCCTCGGCGTGCGCGCGCAGCCGGGCGGCGGAGGCCTCGTCCCGGCCCTGCACCTTGAAGCCGCCCAGGGCCGTGACGGTCTGCGGCGTGAAGCCCAGGTGGGCGCAGACGGGAATGCCGCGCTCGACCAGGTAGCGCACCGCCGGGGCCGTCCAGCCCCCGCCTTCGAGCTTGACCATGTGAGCGCCCGCTTTCACCAGAGCCGCGGCGCTGTGCCAGGTTTCGGCCAGCGTGCCCTGGTAGCTGCCAAAGGGCAGGTCGCCGACGATGAAGGCCGCCTTGCGGCCGCGGGCGACGCAGCGCGTGTGGTAGACCATCTCGTCCAGCTCGACCGGGGCCGTCGTGGGCTGGCCCTGCAGGACGTTGCCCAGGGAGTCCCCGACCAGCATCACATCCACGCCGGCCTCATCCAGCGCCTGGGCAAAGGCGGCGTCATAGCAGGTCAGCATGGTGATCTTCTCGCCGCTGGCGTGCATGTCCAGCAGGCGCTGCAGGCTGACGGGTTTGCGCTCGGTCGTCATGGCGTGAAGCCCTCACGGTTGATCACGGTTTGAAAAGCTGCGGCAGTGTAGCGGGGCGCTGCGGGTTTGCACCGAGCCCGGCAGAATGTAGGGCTCATACCCTAAGAGCTTCTGGAGATCGATAGCATGACCCTCACCGAGCTCCGCTACATCGTCGCGGTGGCCCGCGAGCGCCACTTCGGCCGCGCGGCCGAGGCCTGCTTCGTGTCGCAGCCCACGCTGTCGGTGGCGATCAAGAAGCTCGAGGAGGAGCTGGACGTCAAGATCTTCGAGCGGGGCGCCAGCGAGGTGACGGTCACGCCGCTGGGCGAGGACATCGTCCGGCAGGCGCAGTCGGTGATCGAGCAGGCCAGCGCCATCAAGGAGATCGCCAAGCGCGGCAAGGACCCGCTGGCCGGCGCGCTGCGCCTGGGCCTGATCTACACCATCGGCCCCTACCTGCTGCCCGAGCTGGTGCGTCACACCATCGAGCACTACCCGCAGATGCCGCTGATGCTCCAGGAGAACTTCACCGTGAAGCTGCTGGAGATGCTGCGCACCGGCGAGCTGGACTGCGCCATCATGGCCGAACCCTTCCCCGACACCGGCCTGGCCGTGGCGCCGCTCTACGACGAGCCCTTCGTCGTGGCCGTGCCCGCGAGCCACCCGCTGGCGCAGCGCGAGTCCATCAGCGCCGAGGAGCTCAAGGCCGAGACCATGCTGCTGCTGGGCACCGGCCACTGCTTCCGGGACCACGTCCTGGAGGTCTGTCCGGAGTTCGCCCGCTTCTCGAGCGACGCCGAAGGCATCCGCAAGAGCTTCGAGGGCAGCTCGCTGGAGACCATCAAGCACATGGTGGCCTCGGGCATGGGCATCACGGTGGTGCCGCTGCTGAGCGTGCCCAAGGAGCCGAGCCCGCACCTGCGCTACATCCCCTTCAGCGCGCCGGTGCCCAGCCGGCGCGTGGTGCTGGCCTGGCGTCGCACGTTCACGCGCTACGAGGCCATCGCCGCGCTGCGCAACGCCGTCTATGCCTGCCCGCTGGCGGGGGTGACGCGGCTGTCCTGAGCCGAGCGGCGCAAGAAGCGGGTGGCCGGCCGCGCTGGGGCTGCCCAGAATGACAGCATCGTCGTCCCGCCCCCATACCGCCATGGACCAGCCCGCGCAGAACCTTCCCGCCGAGGTCGCCGCCACCGCCACCCCGCCGCGCTATGCCCGCGTCCGCGCGGCCATCGAGACCATCGCCGCCAGCCCCCAGGCCCCCAGTCTGGAGGCGCTCGCGCAGGCGGCGGGCCAGAGCCCGTCCCATTTCCAGCGCAGCTTCGTGCAGCTGGCCGGCATCAGCCCCAAGGAGCTGAGCCAGGCGCTGAGCCTGACGCGGGCCAAGCAGGCGCTGCAGGCGGCGGCGCCGGTGCTCGGCGCCTCGTTGGACGCCGGGCTGTCGGGGCCCTCGCGCCTGCACGACCTCTTCCTGAGCCTCGAGGGGCTGACGCCGGGCGAGTTCAAGGCGGCGGGCGCCGGCCTCGTGGTGCAGTGGACGTGCTTTGACAGCCTGCTGGGGCCGGTCTTCCTGGCCGCCACCCCGCGGGGGGTGCTGCGCATGGCCTTTCTGCCGGCGGGGGCTGGGGATGCGGCGGATGCAGACACCGGCCCTGCCCTGGCCGAGGCCCAAGCCTCGCTGCCGGCCGCGCGCTGGGTGCGAGACGACGCCGCGCTGGCGGGGCTGGCGGCCGAGGTGCAGCGGCGTCTGTCCGGGGCGGCGCCGCAGCGGCCGATCGGGCTGCTGATGAGCGGCAGCCCGCTGCGGCTGCAGGTGTGGCGCGCGCTGCTGGCGATTCCGCCGGGGCGGATCTGCTCCTACAGCCAGCTGGCCGAGGCCGTCGGGGCGCCGCGCGCCGTGCGGGCCGTGGCGAGCTGCGTGGCGGCGAATGCCATTGCCTACCTCATCCCCTGCCACCGGGTGATCCGGGCCAGTGCCCAGTTCGGCGAGTACCGCTGGGGGCCGCAGACGAAGCGGGCGCTGCTGGGGCTCGAACTGGCCCGACACGCGCCCTGAGGGCCACGGAGGCTCAGATCATGCGGACGGTGCCGGCGCGCACGCGCTCCTCGAACTGGCTCTGCACCGCTTCCCATTCCTCGAAGGTCGAGTCCGTCACTTCCAGGCCGTCAATGCCCTGACCGGAGCGCAGCAGCGGCAGGCTCAGCAGGCCGAGCGCCTCGCGGCCCACGCGGGCCCAGCGCCAGGCGTCGGCGAAGGCGCCCTTGGCGGCGTGAGCCGAGGTGGTGGCGGGAGCGACAGCAGCAGCGTGGAACATGGCGACCTCTCGTGAATCAGTGCACGAAGTGTCGGGCGCAAGGCCCTCGCGGCGGCATCCCACCGAAGTGGCCCCCACCTCCCCCCTTTGGTGGGGGCACCGGGGCCCTCCCCCCGAGTGGGCCTCTCGCCACAGGGCCTTGCATCGCGAACGAAATACTGTACATTCATACAGTACATTCACAGTGCTTGCCAAAGAGGCCCGTCATGCACCTGGACCTGAACAACCCCCGCAGCATCGTCACCTGGTGGCAGGTCTACCCGGAGCGTCACGGCCCGCAGCTGAGCGCCCTGGCCCGGCTGCAGCCGCAGTTCGCCGCCAGCATCCGTGAAGCGCGCCGCCTGATCGACGACGACCCCCAGCTCGCCGCCCGCCACGCGGCCGCTCGCCTCCAGCAGGGGCGCCTGCCCGGCTGGGTGCCCAGCGCCGAGGACCTCGCCCTGGACGGCGTGGCCGAGGAATCCGACGCCGAGATCAGCCGCGACCCTCGCGACGCGTTGGACGACACGCCCTCGTCCGCCGACACCTGGCACTGACCCCCCGCCGATGCGCCCGGTGCATCGGATGAAGGCAGTGCAGGCTCAGTAGCTCCGCGCCTCGATCACCTCGCGCACGCGGCCCAGCGCCCGGCGCAGCTGCGGGATCTCGACGGAGCCCAGGGCCAGGCGGATGGCATGCGGCACGACCGCACCCGTGGCATAGGGCTCCGCCGTCGAGACCGACACCCCCTGGCGCAGCAGGTCCATGGCGACCTGGTCCGCCCGCACCTCCTCGCCCAGCGGCAGCCACACGAAGTAGGAACTCGGGTGCCCCTGGCGCCGCAGCGGCCCCAGCACCTCCGCCGCCAGCTGCTGGCGCTCGGCGGCATCCGCCCGCTTGCGGGACTCCAGGCGCGCCACGGTGCCGTCCTCCAGCCAGGCGCAGGCCAGGGCGCTGGTCAGACCCGGCGTGCTCCAGCTGCAGGCACGCAGGGCGCGCTCCAGACGGGGGATGGCCTCCGGCGGCGCCGCCACGAAGCCGGTGCGCAGCCCCGCCGCCACGCTCTTGGACAGCCCCGTGACATGCACCGTCCGCTCCGGCGCCAGCGCCGCGAGCGGCGGCGGGGCCTCCCCCGCAAGGTAGGCGTAGGCCCCGTCCTCGATCACCAGCAGGCCCTCGCGCCGGGCCAGGGCCGCCAGCTCGCGGCGGCGCGTGAGGCTCATCACCCAGCCCAGCGGGTTGTGCAGGGTCGGCATGGCGTACAGCGCCTTCACGCGGCGGCGGCGGCAGGCGGCGGCCAAGGCGTCCACGTCCGGGCCCATGCCGCTGGACGGGATCGGCAGCAGCTCCAGCCGCAGCGACTCGGCGACGAGCTTGAAGCCCGGATAGCTGAGGCTGTCCACCGCCACCACGTCCCCCGGCTGCAGCAGGGCGAGGCCGCACAGCATCAGGCCGTGCTGGGCGCCCTCCACCCACAGCACCTGCGCGGGGGGCACCTGCAAGCCCTGCGTCGCCAGGTGCCGGGCCGCGAGCGCCCGCTCATGCGGCCGCCCGCCCAGGGGCTGGTAGCGCAGCAGCGCGTCGAGGTCCCCGCCCTGGGCCAGCTGGCGCAGCGCGGCCCGCAGCGCCTCCGCCTGCCCGGGCAGCGAGGGGTAGTTGAAGCTCAGGTCCACCATGTCCGCCGCCGAGGCCAGCAGATCGACGCCCTGCCCCGGGGGCAGCGCGATCTCCTTGACGAAGGTGCCACGCCCCGTCTCGCCACTCACCAGACCCATCGCCTCGAGCTCGGCATAGACGCGGCTGGCCGTGACCAGGGCCAGGCCTTCGCGCGCGGCCAGCTGCCGGTGCGTGGGCAGGCGGGTGCCCGGCGGCAGGCGGCCGGCGCGGATGTCAGCGGCGAGCTGGTCGACCAGCTGCTTGTAGCGGGCGCGGGGCATCGGAGGGTGCAGGCGGCGTATCCATGACGATTTTTTGATTGTATTGATTCCCGTCCCTAGGATGGCCTCGAACGCTGCGGGCCCGTCGCAGCGCGCACGCACCCACGAGCAGGAGGACGACATGGCGCAAGACACATCCCCCGGAACACCGCCGCGGCAGGGGCGCGGCTGGCTGCACGGCTTCATCGGCATGCTGATCTTCAGCGGCTCCATGCCGGCCACGCGCCTCGCCGTGGCGGACTTCGAGCCGGTCTTCCTCACCCTGGCCCGGGCCAGCCTCGCCGGCCTGCTGGCCGTGCTGATGCTCGCGGCCTGGAAGTCCCCGCGGCCGACGCGCTCGCAGTTCGTGCCCCTGCTCATCGTCGCCGGCGGCGCGGTGCTGGGCTTTCCCCTGCTGACGGCCCTCGCCCTGCGCGACATCAGCGCCGCCCATGCCCTGCTCTTCCTCGGCCTGCTGCCGCTGTCCACCGCCAGCTTCGCCGTGCTGCGCACCGGTGAGCGCCCGCGGCCGGCCTTCTGGATCTGCGCCCTGCTGGGCAGCGGCCTGCTGGCGGCCTTCACGCTCAGCCGGGGCCAGGCGGCGCAGGGCTCGCTCCTCGCCGACGGCCTGATGGTGCTCGCCGTGGCGGTGTGCGGCCTGGGCTATGCCGAGGGGGCGCGCCTGTCCCGCACGCTGGGGGGCTGGCAGGTGATCTGCTGGGCGCTCGTGCTGTCGCTGCCCGCGGCCCTGCTCGGGGCGGTCGTGCTCATGCCCGGCGACCTGGGCAGCGTCCACGCCGGCGCCTGGGCCGGCCTGGCCTACGTCAGCCTCTTCAGCATGCTGATCGGCTTCGTGTTCTGGTATCGCGGCCTCGCGCTGGGCGGCATCGCCACCGTCGGGCAGCTGCAGCTGCTGCAGCCCTTCTTCGGCCTGGCGCTGGCGGCCTGGCTGCTGCAGGAGCCCGTCAGCGCCGGCATGCTGGGCGTGGCCGCGGGCGTGCTGGCCTGCGTGGCGGGCGCGAAGAAGCTGGCCTGAGCCAAGCCGCCATCGCCGCCGGCTTCAGTGCAGGCCCTGCGCGGCCCGCACCAGCGTGCCGATGGCCAAGCCGACGAGGCTCAGTCCCATCAGCCCGGACAGCAGCGTCATGCCGCGGCCGTCCCCGCGCTGCCAGCGCCGGGACCCGAGGCAGGCGAGCAGCACCGTGCCGTAAACCACCACCTGGTTGCCCGCGATGATCCCCCCCAGCAGCAGGCCCTGGGCCGCCAGGCCGCGCTCGGTGCTCCGCAGAAAGCCCGGGAACACGGCCAGCATGAAGGCGTAGGCCTTGGGATTGAGCAGGCAGTTGGCCATGCCGCTGACGAAGATGCGCCACGGGGCCTGCGCCGGGGCCGGAGCGGGCGCTTCGGCGTTCGAGGGCGGCCGGCGCCACGCCTGCCACGCCTGCCACGCGCCGAGCATCATCTGCACCCCGATCCACGCGAGGTACAGCGCCCCGGCCCACAGGAGCCCCTCGAAGGCGCCGGGCAGCAGCATCAGCAGGGCGGACAGCCCGCTCAGGTTCAGCAGCACATGGACGACGCCGCCCGCCACGATGCCGGCCAGCGCCAGCACGCCGGCCCGCGCGCCGGACTGCAGCGTGTGGCCGGCGATATAGGCCATGTCCATGCCCGGCAGCACGATGATGCCGAGGGTCAGCAGGAAGAAGAGCCAGAGGCTGTGCGAGGCGTCCATGCGAGGGGGCTTTCAGGCAACGGCGCGATAGTGGGCCGGTGACTCGCACTGTAGAGGTCATACAGGACAGAATCCGCCCTGTATCAATCCGGTGCCGACCCATGCCCCGCCCGAACGCCCTCTCCTCCTCGCCCACGCCCGACGGCCATCCCGCCGGGCGGCTGCTGAGCCTGCTGGAGCTGCTGCAGGCCCAGCGTCTGCGCAGCGGCGCCGAGCTCGCCGCGATGCTGGGGGTGGATGCCCGCACGCTGCGGCGCTACATCGCCCAGCTGCAGGCGCTGGGCATTCCCGTGCACAGCCAGCGAGGCTGCGATGGCGGCTATGGGCTGCGGCCCGGCTACAAGCTGCCGCCGATGAGCTTCAGCGCGGACGAGGCGCTTGCGCTGGCCATCGGCCTGCGCGCGGCCCGGGAGCTGGGCCTGCAGGGGGCGCTGCCGGCCATCGCGAGCACGCAGGCCAAGCTGGACCGCGTCATGCCGGATGCCCAGCAGCGGCGCATCCAGGCGGTCAACGCCAGCGTGGCGCTGGACCTCGGCCGCCCGGGGGCGCAGGGCTCCGCCGGCCGCGAGCTGCTCACGCTCAGCGCGGCGGCGGCGGCCGGACAGCGCGTGGCCCTGCACTACCGCGACCGCGACGGCCAAGCCAGCCGGCGCGAGCTGCATCCCTACGGCATCGCCTACCGCGGCGGCGCCTGGTACCTCGTCGCCTGGTGCCGGCTGCGCGAGGACCTGCGCAGCTTCCGCCTGGACCGCGTGGAGGCGGTCCAGGCGCTGCCCGCGACCTTTGCCCGCCCGGCCGACTTCGACGTGCTCGACTATCTCGACAAGACGCTGGCCCGCCTGCCCCGCCGCCACGAGGTCGAGGTGCTGCTGGGCGAGCCCGGCAGCCCCGCGCCGACGCTGGATGCCAGCCTCGGCGAGCCGGTGCCGGACGCCCAGGGCTGGCGCCTGCGGGCCCAGGTGGACGACCTCGACTGGATGGCGCGGGAGCTCGCCCGCCAGCCCGCCCGCGTGCGCGTGCTTGCCCCGGTGCAGCTTCGTGAACGGCTGGCCGCGCACCTGGGCCGCCTGCTGGCCGACTGCATGGACGCGCCGGCGCCGCATTGACAGCCGCCGGGCCGCCCTGCCAGGCAAGACCTGACCCGCGGCTATGAGCGCCATCAAGGCAATTGACTGGCCCCACCGTGGCCGCTGCGGTAGATTGAGGCATTCCCGTCATCCGACAGACACCCACCCCATTCGACAGGAGGACCCATGGCCAAGAAGCCCGTAAGTGCACCGACCCTCAACATCGGCATCTCCGACAAGGACCGCGCGGCCATCACCGCCGGCCTGTCCAAGCTGCTGGCCGACACCTACACGCTGTACCTGACCACGCACAACTTCCACTGGAACGTCACCGGCCCGATGTTCAACTCGCTGCATGCGATGTTCATGGGCCAGTACACCGAGCTGTGGAATGCCGTGGACCCCATCGCCGAGCGCATCCGCTCGCTGGGCCATGTGGCGCCGGGCAGCTACGCCCAGTTCGCCAAGCTCAGCAGCCTCAAGGACGCCCCCGCCACGCCGCCCAAGGCGCTGGAGATGGTGCGCATCCTGCAGGAAGGCCATGAGGCCGTCGCCCGCACCGCGCGCAGCCTCTTCCCGGCCGTCGAGAAGGCCTCAGACGAGCCCACCGCCGACCTGCTGACCCAGCGCATCACCGTCCACGAGCAGACGGCCTGGATGCTGCGCAGCCTGCTGCAGGACTGAGTCTTCCGGGCGGGTCCACCCCGCCGACCGAGGCGCCGCCCCGGCCGCCTCGGGTCTCCTGCGCGGCGCCCCTCGCCGCGCACGCTTGCCAGGCACCTTTGCCGTGTGCCTTCGCCAAGCACCTTTGCCGATGGCCTCGCCCATCGGCCCGCAGGCCCGCCTCCTCGCGCTGCCACCCCTCCGCCGGCCCACCTGCCCTCTCGTCAGACCAGGCCTCGTCCCGCCAAGAGACGGCCGTCCGTGCGCCTGCCGCGCCACCTGCGCGAGCAGCGGCCCCAGGGATCAAAGTTTGATCCAATGCAAATGCGAATGATACGCATTGGCGCATAAAATCCAGGCCATCGCCGAGGCAGGCCGGTCCCATCGACGGGCGCCGCCTCTGGCGTGGGATGCACCGCGCCGGCCCTCGGGGCCGCCGCTGCTGACACCCCGCGCGCCCTGCCCGGCGCGGGCGCTTCCTGCGCCGCGCCCGGCCCTGACATGCCCCCCCACCTGGAGCCGCTCTTGAAGTCTCGAATCCACTCCGCCCCCGCCCGGCTGCTGGCGCTCTCGGCGCTGGCCCTAGCCGCCGGTGCCGCCGTCGCCCAGTCGGCCGCGCCCGCCAAGGCCCCCGAGGCCAAACCCGAGGGCTATGTAATGCCCACCCTGCGTGCCGAGGCCAAGGCGGGCAGCGAGTACGCGCCGGCCGAGTCCCGCAGTGCCACCAAGACATCCGCGGCGCTGCGCGACGTGCCGCAGGCCGTGAACGTGGTCTCCGAGGAGCTGATCCGCGACCAGGCGGCACGCTCGCTGCAGGACGTGCTGCAGAACGTGCCCGGCGTGGGCCTGAGCAGCGGCGACGGCCAGCGTGACCAGGTCACGATCCGCGGTTTCACCGCCATCTCCGACCAGTTCGTCGACGGCATCCGCGACGACGCGCTCTACTTCCGGGACCTGTCCAACGTCGAGCGCGTGGAGGTGATCAAGGGCCCGGCGGCGGTGCTCTACGGCCGCGGCTCCTCGGGCGGCCTCATCAACCGCGTGACGAAGAAGCCCCAGCCCGGCAGCTTTGGCGAGGTGACGCTGAACCTCGGCAGCCACGGGCTCCGCCGTGTCGCGCTGGATGCCAACGGCCCGCTCGCCGAGGGCGTCGGGCTGCGGCTCACCGGCGCGCACGAGGACTCCGGCAGCTACCGCGACCAGGGCTTCGTGCGGCGCACGGCCGTCGCGCCGACGCTGGCGGCCCGCCTCGGCAGCCGCACCGAGCTGCTCGTGCAGGCCGAGCACGCGACCGACCTGCGCATCACCGACTTCGGCATCCCCTCGTACAACGGCCGGCCGGTCGACGTGGCGCCGGGCACCTACTACGGCTCGAGCAACGCGCGCCGCGACGACACGAGCCGCTCGCGGGTCTCGTCCCTCACCGCCACGCTGGACCATCGCTTCAACGAGTCCCTGGCCCTGCACCACGTGACCCGCCGCTACACCTACGACCTCGACCGCAACAACACGCAGCCCAGCGGCACGGTCGACACCGCGACGATGACCGTCGGCCGCAGCCGCGGCCATGTGACGCGCGAGGAGAACGGCTGGTTCAGCCAGACCGAGCTCCATCTGCGCCAGACGCTCGGTGGCCTGCGCCACGAGTGGCTGGCCGGCCTCGAGCTCGGCCGGCAGAACAAGGACCAGAACTTCGTGAGCCAGAACGACGTCGATCGCGTGCCGCTCCTCCAGCCGGGCCGCGTCGAGCCGCCGGCGCTCTCCGCAGCCACGCTGGCGGCGGCCAACCCGGCGCACAGCGTCTTCGACGTCGTGGGCGTCTACCTGCAGGACCAACTCACGCTGTCGCCGCAATGGAAGGCCCTGCTGGGCCTGCGCTACGACCGCTTCGACCAGTCGACCAGCTTCGCGCGCACCGGCGCCCCGCTGTCCCGCCAGGACAAGACCTGGAGCCCGCGCGCCGGCCTCGTGTGGCAGCCGAGCGACTGGAGCGCCTACTACCTCTCCGTCAGCAAGTCCTACCAGCCCTCGGGCGAGAGCTTCGCCCTGGCCGCCAACAACGCCGGCAACGACCCCGAGCAGACGCGCAATGTCGAGGTCGGCAGCAAGCTCGACCTGCTCGATGGCGCGCTGGCCGTCACGGCCTCGCTCTTCAACCTGGAGCGCAGCGGCATCAAGACCAGTGATCCGGCGCGCCCGGGCGTGCTGGTCAACATCGGCGAGCAGCGCACCCGCGGCCTGGAGCTGACCGCCAGCGGCCACCTGCCGCAGGGCTGGGATGTGTCGGCCAGCTATGCCTTCCTCGACGGCCGCATCACCCGCTCCAACGCCAGCCAGGCCGCGCCGCAGACGCCGGTCGTGCAGATCCCGCTGCAGGGCAAGCGCCCCAGCCTGACGCCGCGCCACTCGGCCTCGCTGTGGGCCGTCAAGCAGCTGGAGCACGGCTTCAGCGCCGGCGGCGGCCTGCGCTACTCGGCCGATCGCTACGCCTCGCCGAGCAATGCCGTCGTGCTGCCGGGCTACGTGGTCATGGACCTGGGCGCCTACTACCGCTCGCGCGCCATCGACGTCGCCCTGCACCTGAAGAACGCCGGCAACCGCCGCTACATCGTGTCGGCCCACGGCAGCAACGACAACCTGCTCGTCCCAGGGGCGCCCCGCTCGGCCGAGCTGTCGGTGACCTGCCGCTTCTGAGCGCAGCCCCTCGGGGTCGACCCCACCAACGACAAGAGGCCCCGCGGGGCCTCTTGCTTCTGGAGGGGACGCGCCGTCAGAGCACGGCCAGCAGCCCCGCCACGCCGAGGCCCAGGGCCGCCAGCGCATCGCCGGCGATCAGGCCGCCGCCGACCAGCGAGGTCGAGCTCATGTCGGCTGGCAGCTCCTCCTCGCCCGGCTGGGGCGGCGTCTTGGGCGCGAAGGTGTTGATCGCGCTGGACACCACGCCGCCCGCCGCGAACCAGGCCGAGGTGGCCAGGTTCACGAAGCCGCCGAAGGACGAGGCATAGGGGCTGGGCAGGAAGACGGCATCGAGCATGAAGTCCGTGCCGAATCCGACGCGCGAGCCGGCCGCGAAGCGCTGGTAGGCCGCGTTGGCCTTGATCCACTTGCGCAGGAACTCTGTCACGAGGCCGATGGCGACGCCGATCAGGATGGCGTCGGTCTGGTACGGCTTCGGGTCGGTCAGGCTGCGCAGCGCGCCCACGAACTTGTAGGTCATCGCCGAGGTCCACTGGGCCGGAGCCTGGTCCTTGCTCATCACGGTCTGGTCCAGGTTCAGCACTGGGTAGGCCGTCATGAAGAGCTTGGCGATGGCCACGGCCAGCACGGCGCCCAGCAGCAGGCCCACGACCTGGAAGCGGAACTGCAGCGTCCGGTTCGAGCCCAGGCGCCAGCCGGTGGAGCGGTCCTGCTGCATGTCGCCGGCCACGCTGGCCGAGACGAAGACCACCATGGCCGCCATCAGCGCCAGCATCGGATCCTTCAGGCCCAGGCTGGCCAGCACCAGCACCGTCACCACGAAGGACGAAGAGATGGGGTTGGAGTCCGTCAGGCCGAGGGAGATGCCGCAGACGATGACGAAGAGGTACACGAGGCCGACGGCCATGAGCATGAAGCCCAGGGGCTCGTTGAAGAACTGCACGCCGCAGATCACCGTGGCCACCGTCCACACGCCCACCCAGGCGAGCAGGCGCGGCAGGCTGGCGCGCGGGCCGGTGCGCTGCTCGTCGGGCACGACCACGCGCTCGCCCGGTTGCGCGAGGCGGCGCACGACGCGGTAGAAGATCAGCGAGAGGTCCACCACGGCCGCGCCGAGGATCATGCCCAGCGCGATCAGGAAGGCGATCTTGCGGAAGGGCTCGCCCTCGTGCAGCCAGCCGATGCTGATGAAGTAGGGCGACAGGCCCTCGAAGACCAGGCCGGCCGCAATGGCCGGGATGCCCACGCGGGCGCCGACGATCAGGCCGGCGCCGAAGGTGGAGGTGGACAGCTCGATGGTGCCCATCCAGGCGACCTTGGCCGCCGCGATGCCGCCGCCCAGGCCCACGCCCAGGCCGCCGAACAGGCGCGACACCGACTGGCGCAGCAGCACCGGGTCGGTCAGCGCGCGCAGGATATTGGCCACGGCCAGGCCGGAGGGGAAGGTCAGCTGCATGCGCTCGACCAGGATGGGCGTGTAGAGCATGCCGATGCCGGCGGCCATCATGCTGATGCACAGCATGTACAGCACCAGCTGCCAGTCGGGCACCTGCGGCATGCCCATCCAGGTCATGGCCTGGATCAGCGTGCTCATGGCCATCATGCCGGCCACGGACGCGGCCGTGGTCTGGATGTAGTTGGCGCCATGGCGGCCTTCGGGGCCGTAGCCGTAGGTGATCACCGAACCGAGGATGCCGGCCAGCACCTGGCCGCCCACGAAGAAGCCGATGGAGAAGTTCATGAAGGCGGCCGTGACGCCGCCCAGGGGCCCGAGGATGAACATGCCGACCGCGGCCAGCAGGGTGTAGTAGCCCCAGCTGCCGACGGGCGGCAGCCAGGCCCAGCGGCGGGTGTCCGGCTGGGTGAGGGAGGGGTTGGACATGGTGCTTCCGAAGTGGGGAATGGGCGCGACTGTAATCGCCGCGTAAGCCCGTCACCATGGGTCTTTCACCCCCCTGCCCGGCCCCGCCGCGAGGCCCTGATCTGGCGCAAGGGCCGGCCGCGGCGCAGCACGCACCGGCCCCCGTCCAGGCCCGAGTCCGGACCCGGGTCCAGAACCTCAGGGATAGCTCAACGTCAGCGTGTAGCGCTGCGTGGTGCTGCTGCCCGAGTAGGAGATCACCTTGATGTAGACCGTCTGCGCGCTGCTGCCGTTCGTGTACGTCAGGCTCTCGCTGCTGGTACTGCCCTCGGAGGCCACCAGCGTCGTGCCGCTGCCGTTGACGATGTAGAGGTCGTAGTCGGTCGTCGAGGGGCCGACCATGTCCACGCGCAGCTTCTTGCCGGCGGCCAGGCTCACCTTGAAGAAGTCCTTGTCGGTGCTGCTGCCCATGGTGCCGCTGATCGTCGTCTGGCCGCTCACCACGTTCGCGCTGGCGAGGGTGCCGTTGGATTCCGTCTCGTTCAGCACCGCGCTGGCATTGCTCACGCTGAAGCTCACGCTGCTCGAGGCCCCGACGTTGCCGGCGGCATCGTAGGCACGGGCGACCAGCGTGTGGCTGCCATTGCTGAGCGTCGTGGAGTCCAGGGCCAGGCTGTACGGCGCGCTGCTGTCACTGCCGACGACGTTGCCGTCCACGACGAAGTCGACGCGGCTCACGCCCACGTTGTCGCTCGCGGTGGCCGCCAGCGTGATGCTGCCCGCCGTGCCGCTCACCGAGGCGCTGGCCGTGGGCGGCGTGGTGTCCGCCGTGCCGCCGCCGGAAGTCTGCGTGACCCAGATGGGCGCGGACCACAGGATCTTGCCGTCATCCTGCGTGACCTTGGCGTAGTAGAAGTGCTCGCCCACGGCCGGCGTGACGGTGGCCGTGGCGGTGCTCGCCAGCGTGCTGACGGTGCCGTTGCGCTTGGGCACGCCCTCGATGATCTGCACGGTGGCGACGCTGCGACCGGCGCTGTTGGCATAGCCCACGCTCAGGTTCAGCGGGCCGCTGTTGCTGAAGCGCTCGCCCATCAGGTGGCCGTTGGCCTGCAGCACGAGCTGCGAGTTCTTGTCCATGGACGCGAACACGCGGCGCGCCCGGAGCGCGTCCAGGAAGGCCGTGCGGCCCAGCGCGGTGCCCGAGGGGATCAGCACGCCGGTGCGGTTCGTGTAGGACTTGCCCCAGTTGGCGCAGTGGTTGTCCTGGTTGGTCGCGGGGGCGACGTGATAGCCGCGTTCCAGGAGCTTGTTGAAGGCGTCCTCGTAGCTGCTGCGGCCGGTCTCGGTCTCCGTGGTGTTGCTGGAGAAGGCCGAGGTGTTCAGGATTTCCGCCAGGACCATCACCTCGTCGCCATCGGCGCTGTAGGCCAGGTCCGTGCCGTTGATGGCGAACTGCCCGCTCGTCTCGGGATGGTTGAACTGCCCGATCAGGCCCTGGGCGCGCATCGCGCCGTACAGCGCGGCGTAGTCGCTCTTGGCCACGTAGCGGTCACCGAAGAGCTCGTTGCTGCTGTTGTATTCCCACGAGAACAGCTCGCTGCTGTTGAAGATGTTGAGGTGGCCGCCGTTGCTGATGACGCCCCACTCCATGCCGTAGATCGCCAGGAAGCCCGGGTTCGCGCTGTTGAAGCTGCTGGCGGCGCTCAGGCCCGCCTGGTAGCGGCTGCGCGCCGCGGTCGCGCTGCCGGCGGCGTTGGTGCTGGAGGAGCCGTCGAAGTAGTGGTTGTGCTCCGAGGTCATCAGCGCGTCCAGGCCCGCGGCCTTGCCGTAGGCGAAGGCGTCCGCGGGGCCGTAGGCACCGGTCTGCGCGGCCTGGGAGGACGTGCAGCTGCTGATGGCGCCGCCGCCGTCGGAGTCGTTCGTCTGGCTGTGCAGATTGGCGTAGTAGACGGTGTAGGGCAGCGAGCCGGTCGCCGGGACGGACAGTGCGCGCGCCCGCTGCGGGCCGCTGGCCTCGAGGGCCGTGCGCAGCGGCGCGAAGGCCGGCATCTGCGGGCCAGCGGGGCGGCCGACCTGGAAGGCCCAGCGCTGCTGCACCTCATGGCCGTCCGCACGGGCCCACAGCGCCGCGCGACGGGCCTCGCCGCCGGCGGGCGCGGCCTCGGCCACCAAGCCCGGCAGCGTGACGGCGTTCAGACGCGCTTCGTAGCGCCCTTCAGGCAAGACCTGACCCTGGGCGTCGCGCCCGTCCCAGGCCTGCGTGACCGTCAGCGGACGCCCGCCCCAGACGGCCTCGCCGCCGAGCGTGCGCAGCACCTGCTGGCGCTCATCCACCAGGCTGATCTGCCAGGCAAAGACCTGGCCGGCCGGCATGCCGGGGTAGTTGAGCGACACGACCAGCTCGCGGCCCGCCACGCCCTGGGCGGTGCGGAAGGGCACGTAGAGCGCGGCGTCGAATTCGTGGTGATCCGGGAACTTCGCGGCCGGGTTGACCAGGCCGGTGGCATCGGTCGTCACGGCCGGCGCGGCCGGTGTAGATGTCAGCGGCGCGTTGCTGCCCGGCGGCTCACCGGAGCAGCCGGCCATGAGCGCCGCCGCCAGCGCCAGGGGCCACAGGGACACGCCGTGCAGCGCCAGACCTGGCGTTCCGGAGACGGTCGAGACCGAATTGGAGGGGCGGGTTGCGTTGCGCAAAGGTTTGCGCGCAAAGGTTTGCGCACAGGCGACCGCAGTCGCGGAGACGGATTTCATAGGGACCAAGCCTTCCGTTGTTGTCGTTTGAGGGGCCGGCGTCCTCGGCGCCAGCGGGCCGCACTGTGCGGGTGTCGCACGGCAGGGTCAATGCGGGTTTGCGCCGCCGGGCTTTTCATCGGGCCGTCAGAAAGCAGGACAGCTGTGAGGAAAACACGCCGTGGGGGCGGGCTCGATCGCAGAATTGATGCGGGTCAAGAAAAGGTTTGCAGGACGCCGCCTATGCTCGGCGCCGGCGGGGCCCGAGGGGTTCCGCGCCACTGCGAACACCCCGACGCAGGCACAGGGAGTACCAACCATGCGCGTGAATGAGCCCGTCACCCGGCAGGAATTTCAGTTCAAGGACGACCTGCTGGTCTCCACCACGGACACGACCGGCCGGATCACCCATTGCAATGCCGCCTTCAGCCGCGTCAGCGGCTATGACTACGAGGAGCTGATCGGCCAGCCCCACAACCTCGTGCGGCATCCCGACATGCCCGAGGAGGCCTTCCGCGACATGTGGGCCACGATCGGCCGTGGGCGCCCCTGGACGGGCATCGTCAAGAACCGCCGCAAGAACGGGGACCACTACTGGGTGCGGGCCAATGTGACGCCCGTGCTGGAGCGCGGCAAGCCGGTGGGCTACATGTCGGTGCGCGAGGCGCCGACCCGCGCCGAGATCACGCAGGCCGAGCAGCTCTACGCGCGCATCGTGGCGCAGCGCGGCCAGGCGCGCCCGAGCTTCAAGCTGCACGCGGGCCGGGTGCGCCAGATGGGCCTGCGCGACCTGCCGGCGCGGCTGCACCGGCTCGACGTCACGCAGCGCCTGGCGGCCGGGCTCGTCGCCATCGGCCTGGCCTGCGCGGCCGTCGCCTGGCTGCTGCCGGGCCTCGGTGGCTGGGGCCCGTCCGGCATGGCCGTGCTGGGCTCGATCTGGCTGGTGCTGTGGTTCCAGTTCGACATTCAGCGCCGCCTCGACGCGGCCGAGGAAGCCGCCAACAACATCGCCAGCTGCAACCTGATCGAGCCGGTGCCGCACGTGCATCCGCACCCGCTGAGCGCCATCACGCGGGCGCTGGGGCAGATTCAAATCAATCTGCGCGCGGTCGTCGGAGATGCCCGCACCGAGGTGCAGGGCACGGTGACGACGGCCCAGGAGCTGGCGCGGGCCGGCCAGCATCTCTCGCAGCGCACGGAGGTCCAGTCCAGCGCCGTGCAGCGCTCCGCCGCCGCGATGGACGAGATGGCCAGTGCCGTGCGCCAGACGGCACAGACGGCGAGCGTCGTCGCCGGGCAGAGCACCTCCGCCGCGGCCGCCGCGCAGACCAGCGGCCACGCGGTCGGCCGCGTCAACGAGACCTTCACCGCCATCGAGACCTCCTCCAAGCGCATCGGGGACATCGTGCAGGTGATCGAGGGCATCGCCTTCCAGACCAACATCCTGGCCCTGAACGCCGCCGTGGAAGCCGCACGGGCCGGGGAGTCCGGCCGGGGATTCGCCGTGGTGGCCAGCGAGGTCCGCGCCCTGGCCCAGCGCAGCGCGGGCGCCGCCAAGGAGGTCCGCCAGGTCATCCAGGGCTCCGTGGAGCAGGTCGGCCTGAGCGCCCGCGAGATGGACGAGGCCAACGCCACCATCCGCCGCACGGTCGAGGAGGTGGACCGCGTGGGCACGATGATGGCCGAGATCCAGCGCGCGACGACGGAGCAGTCCGTGGGCATCGCCGACGTCAACACCGCGGTGGCGGATCTCGAGCGCATGACGCAGGAGAACGCCGCCATGGTCGAGGAGACCGCCGCCGCCGTGGACGCGCTGCACCAGCGCTCGGAGACGCTCAAGCGGGCGTTGAACGTGTTCCGGCTCTGAAGGCGCGGGAAGGCGCCTCCGGGGGCACGGGGATCGACGCCGGCCCGGGGCCGGCTTCGATCACCGAGAACGCCGCCTCGGCCGGCAGCACCTGCCGTCGGGCGAGGCCTGCGGCGGCCAGCAGGGCGTCGTAGTCCTCCAGCGTGCGCTCGCGGCCCCCGAGGCTCACCAGCATGTTGAGATCGCTGCGCGCCGTGGTGCGGTGCGCCGGCAGGTCCTGCACCTGGCCGGGCATGAGACGCTCGATCACCAGCACCCGTCCCGCGGGCGCCAGCGCCTGCGCCGCGCGCCGCAGCACGCGCACCGCGTCCTCGTCGTCCCAGTCATGCAGGACGCTCTTGAGCAGGACGGCGTCCACGGGGCCGGGCAAGGGCTCAAAGAAGTCGCCCGCCTGCACGGACACGCGCTCGCCGACTCCGGCGGCGTGCAGGTGCCGGGCAGCGCCCTCGACCGCATGCCCCAGGTCAACAAGCACCCCGCGCAGGCCCGGCCGCGCGCGCAGGATCTCGGCCAGCAGTTCGCCATGGCCGCCCCCGAGGTCCATGAGGAGGCCGGTGTCCGGCAGCAGAGGCGACGCCGCGAGGTCCGCCGCGACCAGCCGCGTGAGCTCCGCCATCGCCCGATGGAACAGGGGCGCGGACGCCGCGTCGGCTTCGAGGTGCTCGAAGCCACGCTGCCCGTGCGCCCGCTGGCGCGCGCTCTGCCCGGTGCGGACGCTGCCGATGAGGTCCGCCCAGACCCTCCAGGCCTGCTGGGACCACCACTGGGCATGGGCGCCCAGGCCCGGCACTGCCTCGCGGCGCAGCAGCTCGCCCATGAGCGTGAGCCGCCACGTGTCGGCTGCCTGGTGCTCGACAACGCCCAGCGCCGCCAGGCCGCACAGCAGGCGCCGCAGCGCCCTCGCCTCGCAGTCGCAGGCCTGGGCCAGGGCCTCGCTCTGCGTCAGCCCCGCCGCCAGCTGATCCGCCAGCCCCAGCCGGGCCGCCACGCCGATGGCCTGCGTCGCCCAGTTGCCGTTGACCAGTTCGAGCAGCCGGCGGGCCGCGGCACGGCGCAGCTCGCGGGTGTCGCGGGTGTCGCGGGTGTCGCCGGCATCGCTGGCATCGATTGCCAATGTCCTCGTCTTCACGTCACACTCCTTGCACGGTGGACAAGCTCAAAGCCCTGCAATACTTCCTCGCAGCTGCGCAGGCCGGCAGCCTCTCGGGCGCCGCGCGCCAGCAGGGCGTGTCACTGCAGGCGGTGGCCAAGCTCGTCGGCGCCCTGGAGGCGCAGCTGGGCACGACGCTCTTCCAGCGCGGCAGCCGCGGCCTGAAACTCACCGCCGACGGCGTGCAGTACGCCGAGACCTGCGCGCCCCTGCTGGCCCAGCTGCAGGCCGCCGACGAGGGGCTGCGCCAGGCCCGGCAGCGGCCGCAGGGCACGCTGGTGGTGGGCGGCACGCCGTTCTTCCTGCAACACTGCCTCGTCCCCGCCCTGCCCGCCTTTCACGCCAGCTACCCGGACCTCACGCTCGACTTCCGCACCATCCTTCACCTGGACGAGCCCGCCGCGCAGGCCTGCGATGTCCTGGTCCTGCACGGCTGGTTCCAGGCGGATGCCTGGGTGCGGCGCGAGCTGCCTGTCCTGCCGCAGGTCACCGCGGCCACACCCGGCTACTGGCAGCGTTTCGGCATCCCTCGCCACCCCCGGGAGCTCGTGGATCACAACTGCCTGTGCTATCGCAACCCCTACGGCAAGCTGCTAGACCTCTGGCGCTACCGGCAGCGGCTCGCGCAGGGCGAGGCGCTCGAGGAGGTGGTCGTGCGGGGCTGGCTCCACTCCAACCACCGGGACAACCTCCTGGCCCTGGCGCTGGCCGACGGCGGCGTGATGCGCATCGCCCATGCCACCGCGCAGGCGGAGCTGGCGTCGGGGCGCCTGATGCCCGTCCTGCTCGACTGGGAGCTGATGGACCCGCCACCGCTGGCCCTCTATTTCCGGCCCGAGGCCCGGCGGGCGCTGCGCCTGCGGGTGTTCTCGGACTTCGTGGCCGAGTGCTGCACCGAGCTCGCGCAGCGCACGACGGCCAAGGGCGAGTCCAGCGTTGATGGCCGCCCGGCCTGGCACCAGGCCAGCAGCCGCCGGGCGTCGAGCTGGCTCGGCCATCGCTGAGCACCGAAACGCCCCCGCGGCGCCCCTGCCCTCAGTCGATGCTGGCGCCGGTCTCCCGGACGAACTGCACGTACTGCGCCTCGGCGCGGAGCATCAGCTCGCGGGTCTCGGCCGCCGGGCGCGCCGTGCCCACGATCAGCAGCCGGTCCATCTCCTGCCGGAAGTCCGCCGTCTGCGCGGCCTGGCGCACGGCCTCGGCCAGGCGCTCGACGATCTCCGCCGGCAGCCGCGGCGGCCCGAGCACGAAGTGCGCCGTGATCAGGGGCGGCGCGGCGACACCCGCCTCCGCCAGCGTGGGCACCGCGGGCAGCGCGGCGAGACGCTCCGGTGTGCTGCAGCCCAGCATGGCCAGGCGCCCGGCCCGCACATGGGGCGCCGCCGCGCTGACCGGCATCACCGCGGCCTGCAGGCGCCCCTCCAGCAGGTCCGGCAGCAGCTGCGGCGCGCCCTTGTAGGGCACGCGGTCCAGCTTGAACCCCAGCGCCCCCGTGATCTGGCCGGCCACCAGGTCCTCCGAGACATTGCTGGAACCCCGCAGCAGCGCCTGCGGGCGGCCACGGGCATAGCTCGCGAATTCGGCCAGCGTGCGGGCCGGCAGGGCGGCGGGCACCACGAGGCACTGCGTGTTGCCGCCGATTGCCGCCACCGCGGTGAACTCACCCAGGGACTTGTACGGCGAGGCCTTGCTGAGGTGCGGCAGGCCGGCATTGGAGGCCAGGCCGAAGAGCAGCGTGTAGCCGTCCGGCGCCGCGTTCAGGACGGCGGCGGCACCGATGCCGGTGTTCGCCCCCGGCCGGTTCTCCACCAGCACCTCCTGGCGCAGCTCGGCGGAGAGGCCCCGGGCCAGGGCCCGCGCGGCGGCATCGCTCGGCCCGCCGGCGGGTGTCGGGACGATCAGGTGGACGGGACGGCTCGGATAGGCCGCCTGGGCCGCCGCCGTTGTGCCCGTCAATGCCCCCAGGACGAGGGCCAGCATCCATCGCTTCATCGGGGACCTCCTGCAGAGTGGATGGCTCGCAGTCTGGCCCCAAGCCACCGTGACGGGAAGCCGGCGGCCCCTTGGGGCTGGCCTGAACTTCCGGTTGAGGCCGCGCCGGCCGGCCACAGCAGGCCCCGCCCGCTGGCGCATGGCCCGCCGGACGCCCCTCCCCTGCGATAATCCGCCCCTTCCTCCCAATACCGGGTCTGGCCTGCACGTGGCGCTCCTGCCGCGGCCGCGCACGGACTCCCGAGCCCATGTCCACCGAGCTGTCGTCCCGCATCGAGACGGAAGTGCGCCGCCGCCGCACCTTCGCCATCATTTCCCACCCTGACGCGGGCAAGACCACGCTGACGGAGAAGCTGCTGCTGTTCTCGGGCGCGATCCAGATCGCCGGCTCGGTGAAGGCGCGCAAAGCCAGCCGCCATGCGACCTCGGACTGGATGGAGATCGAGAAGCAGCGCGGCATCTCGGTGGCCTCCTCGGTCATGCAGATGGAGTACCGCGACTGCGTGATCAACCTGCTGGACACCCCGGGCCACCAGGACTTCTCGGAAGACACCTACCGGGTGCTGACCGCCGTGGATGCGGCGCTGATGGTCATCGACGCGGCCAACGGCGTGGAGCCGCAGACCCGCCGCCTGCTGCAGGTCTGCCGCGCGCGCAACACGCCCATCCTCACCTTCGTCAACAAGATGGACCGCGAGGTCCAGGAGCCGCTGGCCCTGCTGGACGAGATCGAGCGCGAGCTGGGCATGGCCGTCGTGCCCTTCACCTGGCCCGTGGGCATGGGCAAGCAGTTCCATGGCGTGATGGACCTGCGCCAGCAGCGCATGCGCGTGTTCGCGCCGGGCGAGGACCGCGTCGCCGGCGACGAGGAAGTGCTGGAAGGCCTGGACAACCCGGCCTATGCCGACCGCTTCGGCATGCAGTACGACAACGCCAAGGGCGAGATCGAGCTGGTCAACGAAGCGGCGCCCGCCTTCGACCTGGAGCAGTTCCTGACGGGCCGGCAGACGCCCATGTTCTTCGGCTCCGCCGTGAACAACTTCGGCGTGCAGGAAGTGCTGGACGCGCTCGTGGAGCTGGCCCCGGCCCCCGGCGAGCGCCAGGCCATGCAGCGCGTGGTCGAGCCCGAGGAGCCCAAGTTCAGCGGCGTGGTCTTCAAGATCCAGGCCAATATGGACCCGGCCCACCGCGACCGCATCGCCTTCCTGCGCGTGGCCTCGGGCCACTTCGAGCGCGGCATGCGGCTGAAGGTCGTGCGCTCCGGCAAGGAGTTGCGCCCCAACACCGTGGTGAGCTTCCTGTCGCAGCGCCGCGAGCTGCTGGACGAGGCCTTCGCCGGCGACATCATCGGCATCCCCAACCACGGCGTACTGCAACTGGGGGACACCATCACCGAGGGCGAGGCCCTGCAGTTCACCGGCCTGCCCTTCTTCGCGCCGGAAATGTTCCGTTCGGTGGAAGTGGCAGACCCGCTCAAGACCAAGCAGCTCAAGGCCGGCCTGCAGCAGCTGGGCGAGGAAGGCGCGATCCAGGTCTTCCGCCCCGTGGCCGGCAGCGTGCTGCTGCTGGGCGCCGTGGGCCAGCTGCAGTTCGAGGTGGTGGCGCACCGCCTGGAGCATGAGTACGGCGTCAAGGCGCGCATCACGCCCAGCCGCTTCCAGGTGGCGCGCTGGGTGACTTGCGCCCCCGAGGACGGCGGCGAGGCCGAGCTCAAGCGCTTCATCAACGCCAACGACTTCCGCATGGCCTACGACGCCGTCGACGCGCCCACCGTGCTGGTGGAGTACGCGCCGGAGCTGCGTGCCATCGAGGCCAACTGGCCCAAGATCAAGTTCCACGCGCTGCGCGAGCACGCGGGCCTGGTCTTCCAGCAGCGCCTGGACGGCTGAGCGCCGGCGGGCGCGCGGTCACGGCGAGGCCTGCCGAGGCCTCGCCCCCGTCGTCAGAAGCGCCAGAGCAGCTGCAGGCTCATCGAGGTCGCCTTGGTGCGCGTCAGGTGGTTGACGTCGAAGCGCACGCTCATCGAAGACCACGGCTCGTAGGCCAGGCCACCGCCCACGCCGGCCTCGACGCGGCTGTAGCTGCCGAAGAACTTGCCGTCGAAGGTCTGCACACGCGTATTGCCCAGGCCCAGGCGGCCGTAGAGCTTCAGGTCACCCGTCGCGGGCAGGGTGTAGAGCCCGTAGCCGCCGATGTGGCGGTCCAGCGCCTCGCACCGGTCGCCGAACAAGACGCCCATGATGTGCATCTCGCAGGAGAAGCCGCCGGCGGCCGTCAGCTCGGCACTCCACTCCTTGTTGAAGCGGTAGCCGGCCAGGAAGCCCAGGTAGGCATCGCTGTCGCCGGTGATCAGGTCGGCCTTGCGCATGCTGCCCACCTGCAGGCCCGCATACCAGCCCGGCTTCTGCGCGGCGTCGTCCGCATGCGCCAGGCCCGTGCCGGCCATCAGGACCGCCAGTGCCGCCATCGCCCCGTAGCGCTTGTTCATCGTCTGCTCCCTTCCTTGCTTGTTCATGGAGCGCGAAGAATAACGGCCGAAGAGGATGGGTGACGGAAGCCAGGGCGCCATTCGCACGCCGCCGCAGGTGCATTCACGGTCCTTGAGGCGGCGCGAGGCGCTTGGGGGGGTGGGTCAGTCCGGCTTCCAGTCCTGCAGCCCGTAGCGCGCCAGGAGGCGCGCCAGCCGCCGGTTGTGCCGCATCTCCGCGATCCCCTGGTCGAACTGCTCCACCAGCCGGGCGGCCTGCGGCAGGTGCGGGCTGAAGCCCACGTAGACCGGCGAGGCGGTCTGGCAGCCGGCCTCGCGGATGCGGTCCTGCAGGTGCAGCTGCTGGATCTGCAGCTGCATGACCGCGGCGGTCTCGATGACGGCGTCGACCCGGCCGCGGGCCAGGTTGCGCGCATTCACCTCCGCCGGATTGGCGCCCCGCGTGAAGACGATCTTGTGCCGGTTCGAGGGGCGCGCCAGCCACTCGCCGAAGGCATGCTCGTACTCGTAGCCGGACACCACGGCGACCTGCCGCAGACCGTCCAGGTCGGAGGCCCGGCTGAAGCGCAGCGGGTTGCCCGCGGCCACGTAGACGCAGTCGATCGGCTCGCCGACGGTCTCGCGGCCGATCAGCAGACCGTGCACCTGGGCCTGCTCGCGCGTCAGCACCAGCGCCATTGCGGCCTGCCCGTCCCGCACCTCCTGCAGCGCACGGTCCCAGGGGACGATGCGGTAGCTCAGGCGCCAGGTCGGGGGCGTGAAGACCTCGCGCAGCATCTCCACGACGTAGCCGGGGCGCTCGCTGTCAGGCTGGCAGTTGAAGGGGCACCAGGGATCGGACAGCGCCAGCAGGCTCTGGCCCATCCCGGCGGAGGGGGTCGGGGTCGGGGCAGGCGGCACCACGGGGGCCTGTGCCTGCAGCGGGGCGGCCGCCGCAAGGGCGCTCCCCAGCAGCAGCGCCCGCCGCCATGTCCGACGCCCGACAGCACGCAGGCTCACACCGCTCTCCTTGGCCCGCAGCAGGCGGGCCGCGCCCCATTCTTGATGAGGTCCGGGATGCCGGCAAGCGCCACGCGCCCTCCCGGGCACGGGCGCCGTTGCCGCGGGGCCTCAGAACTTCGTGCTGTAGTTCGCCGGCAGCCAGGTGTAGCCCTTGCCGTCGGCGCGCAGCTTGCCGATGCCCGGGAAGCTGACGTGAGCCACGGCCACGTAGTAGCCCTTGGCCGCCGCCTCGGCATAGGCCTTCTTGCGCTGAGGCGCGGCGGCCTTGGAGTCGGAGTCGAACTGGATCGTCACGCTCGGGTCGGGGAACTGCACGGCCGCCACGTGCATCAGGTCGCCCCAGAAGGCCATCTGCTGGCCCTGGCTCTCGACCACGTAGATGCTGTGGCCCGGCGTGTGGCCCGGCGTGGGCACGGCACGGATGCCGGGCAGCAGCTCGGTCGCGCCGCTGAAGGGCTTGAAGCGGCCGGCGTCCACATAGGGCTTGAGCGAGGCCTGCGCGCCCTGGAAACCGCCCTTGGCGGCGGCGGGCGCCTTGTCCATCTGCTCCTTGCTGAGCCAGTAGTCGGACTCGTGCTGCTCGGCGCGCACGACCGCATTGGGGAAGGCGGCCTTGCCCTCGGCCGTGAGACCGCCGACGTGGTCCCCGTGGAAGTGGGTGATGTAGATCTCGTCGACCTGCTCCGGCTGATAGCCCGCGGCCTTCAGGTTGGCCAGCAGGCGGCCGAGCGTGGGGCCGAACAGGCCGGCGGCGCCGGTGTCGATCAGCACCAGCTTGCTGCCCGTGTTGACGAGGAAGGCATTCACCGAGGTCTCCACCGGCGCCTTCAGGTAGGCCCGGCCCAGGGCCTTCTCGACCTGCCCGGGCTTGGCGCCGGTCAGCAGCTTGTCGACCGGCAGCTCGACGGTGCCGTCATTCAGGGCGGTGATCTCGAATTCGCCCAGCGCGAGACGGTAGAAGCCGGGCGCCTGGCTCTTCTGCTGGGGCGCGGCGGCCAGCGCCGGCAGGGCCAGGGCCCAGGCCATGCCCAGGCCGATGCCGAGGCGGGACAGCTGCGTGAGGGAGGTGCGTGCGCTCATGAAATGCTCCGTGGAGAGTCGATGAAGGGACAACGTCGAGGGCCGGCCCGGGGCGCCCGGGCGGCCGCTGCTTCTTGTGGCGGGGCCAGCATAGCGGCGGCGCGCCGGGCCTGCCACGGCAAGGCCTTTGGACCTCGGCCGCTGTCCTCGGACCGGGTGACAATGCCGCCATGAGTTCCGCCGCGCCCTCCCGACTGAGCCTGTACCTGAACCTGATCCGCTGGGACCGGCCCGCCGGCTGGCTGCTGCTGCTGTGGCCCACGCTGGCCGCGCTGTGGATGGCGGCGGACGGCTTCCCCGGCTGGCACCTGCTGGCGGTGTTCACGGCCGGCACGGTGCTGATGCGCTCGGCCGGCTGCTGCGTCAACGACGTCGCCGACCGCGACTTCGACAAGCACGTCAAGCGCACCGCGCAGCGCCCGGTCACCAGCGGCGCGGTCTCGGTGAAGGAGGCCCTGGCGGTGGGCGCCGTGCTGGCGCTGGCCGCCTTCGCGCTCGTGCTCACGACCAACGCGCCGACCATCCTGCTGTCCTTCGCCGCGCTGGCCGTCACCCTGCTCTACCCCTACGCCAAGCGCGTGGTGAACATGCCCCAGGCCGTGCTGGGCGTGGCCTTCAGCTTCGGCATCCCGATGGCCTTCTCGGCGGCGCTGGGCGGCAGCGAGTGGAGCCTCGCGGCCATCAACGCCGCGGTGCCCAAGAGCGCCTGGGCGCTGCTGGTGGCGAATCTGTTCTGGGTGCTGGCCTACGACACCGAGTACGCCATGGTCGACCGCGACGACGACCTCAAGATCGGCATCAAGACGAGCGCCATCACGCTGGGCCGCTTCGACGTCATCGGCGTGATGGCCTTCTACGGCATCTTCCTCGCCGCCTGGGCCTTCCTCGGCCTGCGCCTGGGCCTGGGCCGCTGGTTCCTGCTGGGCCTGGCCGCCGCGGCCGCTCAGGTGGTCTGGCACGGCACGCTGATCCGCGACCGCAGCCGCGAGGGCTGCTTCCGCGCCTTCCGCGCCAATCACTGGGTGGGTTTCGCGATCTTCGCCGGCACGGTGGCGGACCTCAGCCTGCGCTGAGGCGCGCGGGGCTCAGTCGAAGACCGAGTTCAGCACGGCAGCCACGACCAGCGTCGTGACGGCGACCAGCACCAGGTCCTTGCCGCAGACCTGCCACTCGTAGCCCGGGTAGTGCGGCAGGCGCTGCTGCAGCGCGGGCGGCGGCAGGCGCTTGGCGATGCCCGGGGGCAGCGGCTTGCCGCGGGCCAGGTTCTTGCGGATGCCGGGCGGCAGGTCGGCGTAGCGCTCGCGCACCCCGGCCTCGCGGACCCAGGCACGCGCGTCGCCCACGCTGATGCTGACGCTCACCAGCCCGCCGGCGTCGCCGCGGGCGCTGACGCTGACGCCGTCATTGCGGTCGCCGCGCTCGTCACGGTCCTCGTGCTTGTCCTTGCCCTTGCCATGCCCGTTGCCACGCCCCTCGGGCGGATTGGCCAGGGCGGAGAAGGCCAGGCTGGAGAGGACCAGCGGCATGAAGTGACGTCGTTGCATGAGGAACTCCTGTTGAAGCGGTGACGAGGGCCCGGTCCGGATCCAGGGGGCCGGATGCCGTGGCGATCACCCGTGGGCGTGAGCATAAGCCGGACGAAGGATCGGGTGACGGCGGCGCCCCCTCAGCGCCCCCTCACCGCGACCTCAGCACGACCTCAGCGGGGCAGCAACGGGGCCTCATCGGGGCCTCATCGGGGCTTTTTGCCCGGCTTGAACGCCGCCACGCCGGGCACGAAGAGCTCCATCACGCGCAACGGCGCCCCGCCGCGGCGGAAGACGGAATTGCGGGACCACAGCATCTGCGGCGGCGGCGGCTCGCCCGTGGCGGCGAGCCACTGGCGCTGCATCTGCCGGCGCGTGTGGCCGAAGCGGGCGAGCCGGCGGGGCTGGAGCTCGCTGCGCTGGATGCGGGGATCGTCGTAGAGCAGGTGCGCGAGCGGCCGCGAGCCGAGGCCCTTGAGCGCCTTCCAGGGCCCGGCGAGCGAGGACTGGTGCAGCGCCGAGCGCGCCCAGACCAGCGGCCGGCCGTCGACGCGCAGCAGCACCTCGCGCACCACCGTGCAGCCGCGGCGCGGCAGGCCCAGGGCCTGGCGCTCGGCGGCGCGCAGGGGCGTCACGCCCTGGCGCAGCACCTGCACCTCGAAGCGCTGCCCCAGGCGGGCGAGGCGGCGGCTCAGGCTGCCGGGCGCGCGCAGCCAGTCGCGCAGGGAATGGCGGGAGGCGATGCCCATGTCAGGCGGCGATCAAGGCCCGGGCGGGATCGGCCGCCCGGTTCAGGAGTTCGGGATGGGAGCTCACGGCGCGTGAGTGTAGGGCCGCGCGGGCGCCAGCCGAGCGCTCAGCGCGGCGGGTTTTCGATGAAGGCCAGCGTCTCGTCCACCATGTCGGCATCCTGCCCCCAGAAGCCGTGCGGCGAGCGGCCCTCGCAGGCATCGGGCCCGCTCACCGGCCCGCTGCCGCCGGACATCAGCCGCGTGCGGGCCGAGGCGCCGATGCGCTGCGCGACGCGCTCCTGGCCGCTCGGCGGCGAGCGCGGGCAGCTGTCGTCCACATGGCCCAGCAGCAGCGTGGGCTGCCGGATCTGCGCCAGCGGCAGGTCGAAGACGTGGTGGCCCGCCCAGCTCTTGCGCGCCGTGACGCTCGTGCTCAGCACAGAACTGATCACCAGACCGTCCGGCGCCGCATCACCGCTCAGGCGCGAGGCCGCATTGACGGCGGAGATGCTGCCGCGGCTCGTGCCCAGCAGCCAGACCTGATGGGCGCCGTGCTCGCGCAGCCAGCGCACCACCCGGCCGATGTCCTCGGCATGGGCGGGCGCGATGCGGAAGTCGGCGAGGCCGTCCAGGCCCTGGTAGTCGGCCGGCGCGTCGAGCGTCACGACCTCGTAGCCGCGCGCCTGCAGCAGCGGCCTCGCGCGCAGCAGGGCATTGCCCTTGAGCTGCGCGGGGCAGCCGGCCGCGTCGAGCGCGACATGGCCGTGGCCGCCGGCCAGCAGGACGAGGCTCACGCCGCGCGCCTGGCCCTCGGGCGGGCTGACGGCGAAGGGCAAGACCTGACCCCCATGGCCGGCCAGCTGCTGCAGGCGGCCACAGTCCTGCGCAGCGACCAGCGAGGCCCATGCGCCCAGCGCCAGGGCCGCCAGGCCGAGCCGGGCGGCGCGCCGGGTGCGCTCAGCCACCGAACTCATCACCCAGCTCCCGGGCCCGCTGCTGCGCGGCCTTGACGGCCTGCACGATGGCCGGGCCCACGCCGGCGGCCTGCATCGCGCTCAGGGCCGCGTAGGTCGTGCCGCCCTTGGAGGTGACGCGCTCGCGCAGCACGGCGGGGGATTCGGGCGACTGCAGCGCCAGCGCCACGGCGCCCGCACAGGTGGCCAGGGCCAGCTCGCGGCCCTGCGCCTCGCTCAGGCCCATCTCCTGTGCGGCCTGCATCATGGATTCGACGACGTAGAAGAAGTAGGCCGGCCCGGAGCCCGACAGCGCCGTGACGGCGTCCAGGTCGGCCTCGCGGTCCACCCAGACGGTGCGACCAGTGGGCGCGAGGACCTCGTCCACGAGCTGGCGGTCCTGCGCCGTCACGGCGGGCCGGGCGAAGAGGCCGGCAATGCCCTGGCCGATCAGCGCCGGCGTGTTGGGCATGCTGCGCACCACGCGCTCGGCGCCCGTCGCCCGGGCGATGGCGTCGGAGCGGATGCCCGCCATCACCGAGAGCTGCAGCGCCTGCCCCAGCCACCCGGCGCAGGGCGCCGCCGCGGCCTGGAAGAGCTGCGGCTTGACCGCCCACACCACGAGCCCGGCACGGGCCAGCGAGGCGTCCGGCGCGGCCAGCGCCTGCAGGCCCAGCTCGGCGGCCAGCTTCTGGCGCTGGGGCTCGTAGGGCTCGACCACGATCAGGGAGTCGGGCGTGCGGCCGGCGCGCAGCAGGCCGCCCAGGATGGCGCTGGCCATGTTGCCGCCGCCGATGAAGGCCAGGGTGTTGTGCATGGTTGCGGGATCAGGAAGTGGAGGAAGTCGGATCGGGCCGGGCCAGTGTACGGGTGCGCCCCTGCGGGATCCCCTCGGCTTGGCAGCGGCGGCCGGGATGCTTAAGCTCGCGCCCGGAGTCACGAGAGGAGACCACATGCAGACCAATAAAGCCTATCCCGACCCCGCCATGGAAGCACTGGCGGACTACCGCGAGCTGCCGGCGGCCGAGATGCAGGCCCGCGCGCGGGCGCATTACGAGCAGCAGAAGCGCCGTCGCACGGTGCGGGACTTCGACAGCCGGCCCGTCCCCCGCGAGGTGATCGAGCACTGCCTGCTGGCCGCGGGCACCGCGCCGTCGGGGGCCAACCAGCAGCCCTGGCACTTCGCGGTGATCGGCGACGCGGCGCTCAAGCGCCAGATCCGCGAGGCCGCCGAGGAGGAGGAACGCGCGTTCTACAGCGGCCGCGCCCCGGAGGAATGGCTGCGCGCGCTGGCCCCGTTGGGCACGGACCCGAACAAGCCCTTCCTGGAGGAGGCGCCGCTGCTGATCGCGATCTTTGCCCAGAAGTACGGCATCGATGCCGCGGGGGAGCGCTTCAGCCATTACTACGTGCCGGAGTCGGTAGGCATCGCCACGGGCTTCCTCATCAGCGCCCTGCACGACGCGGGCCTGGCGACGCTGACGCACACGCCCAGCCCCATGGGCTTTCTCAACGGCCTGTGCGGCCGGCCGGACAACGAGAAGCCGGTGATCCTGCTGGTCGTCGGCTACCCGAAGCCGGGCTGCCTCGTGCCGGTGCACGGCGGCCTGAAGAAGCCGCTCGCGCAGATCAGCACCTGGCTGTGAGCCGCCGTATGAACTGAGGGGCCGGCGCCAGTCCATCACCTGGCGCCGGCCGGGCCTCAGTGCATACCCGCCAGCAGCGCCGCGTTGCCGCCAGCGGCCGCGGTATTGATGGTCAGCGTCTGCTCGGCCGCGAAGCGGTACTGCTGGCGCGGGTTCGCGGCGTCGGCGGCGGTGATCAGGGGCAGGATGGCACCCGGGCGCTCCGCCAGGCGGCGCAGCACGGCGCGGGCCAGGGCGGTGTCGTTCGCGGCCACCACCACGCCGGCCAGGGCCGGGGCGGCGAGCAGGCCATGCGCCTGGTCCACGGGCAGCACGGCCACCGCGGTACCCGGCACGCCGGCCTGCACGAGACGCTGGCGCAGGGCCTCGCAGCGGCCGTTGCCGACCAGCGCGACGGCATTGCCCGCCACCAGCGCACCGCCCAGGGCGGCCGCGATCTGGGCATCGTCCGCGCCCTCGCTCAGCACGGCGAACACGCCGCGGCCATGCAGGCGCAGCTCGTTGCTCTCGCCCGTGGGGCCGGGCAGCACCTGGTCCTGCAGACCATGCTCGGCCTGCTGGGCGTGGGCCCGCAGCACGCAGGCCACCGGGCCTTCGGCACCGTCCGCCGCGCGGCGCAGCACCGCCACGCGCTGGGCGAGGTCCACCGAGGCCCAGGTCGCCTGCGCGGCCTGCAGCGCGGCCAGGCGGCTGCTGAGCTGGCTGGCGTCCGCGGTGCCCGAGATCACCCCGCCGCCCACGGCCGGCGCGCTGCCGGCCTCGGCGCAGAAGCGGTGCAGATAGTGCCGGCCGCCGGCCTTCGGGCCCGTGCCCGACATGCCTTCGCCGCCGAAGGGCTGCACGCCCACGACCGCGCCGATGATGTTGCGGTTGACGTAGATGTTGCCCACGCGGGCCTTCTCGGCCAGGCGCAGGGCGCGGCTGTCGATGCGAGTCTGGATGCCCATGGTCAGGCCGTAGCCGAGGGCATTAATCTGCTCCAGCACCGCGTCGACCTCGCCGCCCCAGCGCAGCACGTGCAGCACGGGGCCGAAGATCTCCTGGCCGAGGTCAGCGACCTTGGCGATCTCGAAGGCCACCGGGCGGATGATGCGCGGCAGCGCGTCATGCACCGGGGCCTCGGCGATCAGGCGCGCCTCGCGCTTGAGGCGCTCGACGTGTGCCGCGATGTTCGTGTAGGCCTCGTCGTCGATGACGGGGCCGACGTCCGTCGCCAGCTCGGCCGGCTGGCCGACCCACAGCTCCTGCACGGCGCCCTTGATCATCTCGATCACGCCGTCGGCGATGCTCTCGTGCACGCACAGCAGACGCAGGGCCGAGCAGCGCTGGCCGGCGGAGCGGAAGGCGCTCTGCACCACGGCATCCACCACCTGCTCCGGCAGCGCGGTCGAGTCGACCAGCATGGCATTCAGGCCGCCGGTCTCGGCGATCAGCGGGACGATCTGGCTGCCGTCCTTGGCGGCCAGGGTCTTGTTGATGATCTGCGCCACCACGGTCGAGCCGGTGAAGCACACGCCTGCCGTCAGCGGATGGGCGACGAGGCCGGCACCGACGGTCTCACCGGCGCCATGCAGCAGCACGAGGGCGTCCGTCGGCACGCCGGCCGCATGCAGCAGCTCGACGGCCTTGAGCGCGACGTAAGGCGTCTGCTCGGCGGGCTTGGCGGCGACGGCATTGCCCGTCACCAGCGCCGCGACGACCTGGCCGGCGAAGATGGCCAGCGGGAAGTTCCAGGGCGAGATGCACACGAACACGCCGCGGCCCAGCATCTGCGGCGCCTGGGCCTCGGCCTCGTCGGCGTAGTAGCGCAGGAAGTCCACCGCCTCGCGCACCTCGGCCACGCAGTCCCCCTGCGTCTTGAAGGCTTCCTTGACCAGCAGGGCGCAGAACTCGGGCAGACGCGCCTCGAGCGCATCGGCCGCACGGCGCAGGATGGCCGCGCGCTCGGCCACGGGCGTGGCGTTCCAGCGCGTGAAGCCGCCCTGCAGGCGTTCCATCGCGGCGCCGATCTCCACCGCCGTCGCCTCGGCCACCGGGCCCACGACGACCTGGTCCAGCGCGGCCAGCAGCGGCTGGCGCTGGGCCAGGTCCGTGAGGTCCACGCCCTTGGAATTGGCGCGGCCCTGGCCGTTCGGGGCGAGGTAGAGGTCCAGCGGCAGCGGCAGGGCGCCCTGGCTCTGGATCTGCGCCAGCGGCGAGCCCAGCAGCTCGGTCACATGGACCGCCGGGTCGGCCAGCTGGTGGACGAAGGAGCTGTTGGCGCCGTTCTCCAGCAGGCGGCGCACGAGGTAGGCCAGCAGGTCGCGGTGCTCGCCCACGGGGGCGTAGACGCGGCAGGGGATGCTGCCGTCCTTGAGCACCTCACGGTAGACGCCCTCGCCCATGCCGTGCAGGCGCTGCATCTCGAACTTGGCGCCGGCTGTGCGGGCCATCTGCACGATGGCGGCGATGGTGCCGGCGTTGTGGCTGGCGAACTGCGGGTAGATCACGTCGGCGTGGCTGATCAGCGCGCGGGCGCAGGCCAGGTAGCTGACGTCGGTGTGCTGCTTGTGCGTGAACACCGGGTAGGCGGCCAGGCCGTTCTCCTGGGCGCGCTTGATCTCGCCGTCCCAGTAGGCGCCCTTGACCAGGCGGACCATGAACTTCAGGCCATGCTTGCGGGCGATGGCGGCGACCTCGTTGACCACGGCCAGCGCGCGGGTCTGGTAGGCCTGCACGGCCAGGCCGAAGCCGCGCCACTGCGGGAAGTGCGCGGCGATGCGGGCCGACAGCGCGTCCAGCACGTCCAGTGACAGCTCCAGACGGTCGACTTCTTCGGCGTCGATCGTGAGGTTGATGTTGGCCTGCGCGGCCTTCTCGATCAGCACCCACACGCGCGGCAGCAGCTCGGCGAACACGCGCTCGCGGTGCAGCACCTCGTAGCGGGAGAACAGCGCGCTGAGCTTGATGGAGATGCCGTCCGAGCCCTCGGGCGACTCGGCCTTGCGGCCCGCGGCGATGGCCTCGATGGCGTTCACATAGGCGGCGTGGTAGCGGCGGGCGTCGGCCTCGGTGCGGGCGCCCTCGCCCAGCATGTCGTAGCTGAAGCGCAGCTGGGCCTGCACGCGGCGGGCGTCGTCGGCCTCCTTCATCGCCTCCTGGATGTTGCGGCCGAGCACGAACTGGCGGCCCAGCAGCTGGATGGCGCGCACGGTGGCGGCGACGACGGTCTGCGCGCCCAGGCGGGTCAGCAGGCCGCCCTGGCCCTCGCCGTCCGGCAGGAACTTCTTGGACAGCGAGATGGCCGTGGCCGAGAGGCTGGCCAGCATCTTGTGCGGGCCTTCCGAGCCGCCGTCGAAGCTGCCGCGGCCCAGCTGGTCGGCCGTCAGGGCAATGGCGGTGGGCGCGTCCGGCACGCGCAGCAGGGCCTCGGCCAGGCGCATCAGGGCCAGGCCCTCGCTGCTGGTGATGGGGTACTCGCGCAGCAGGGATTCCATCGCCCAGAACGGCGCCGGGTTGTTGCGCACCTGGTCCACCCAGGGGCTGGCGGTGGCGATCACCGCGTTCCAGTCCAGGCCCGCGCCGAGGCTGGCGGCCAGCGCCTGCACCACGGGCATCTCGTCGCGGTAGGGGTCCGGCAGGCGGGCGTGTTCGGGCAGGAGCGGGAAGGCGGTCATGGAGATCCCCTTTTTTGACGGGCGAATTAGTGAAAGCCTGAACTTTATGCAGGTTGCTCCTGAATTAAATTCAGAACATCAGACATCCTGCAGTGAGAAATTCATATGGCCAGCCACGATTCGGGTCTAGACACCATCGACGCCCGCATTCTGCGCGTGCTGCAGCAGGACGGGCGCATTTCCAACCTCAAGCTGGCCGAGGCCGTGCACCTGTCCCCGACGGCGGTGCTGGAGCGCGTGAAGCGGCTCACCCGCGAGGGCTACATCCTCGGCTACGAGGCGCGCCTGAACCCGGCCAAGCTGGGCGCCTCGATGATGGTGTTCATCGAGATCCTGCTCGACCGCACGGTGCAGGACGTGATGGACAACTTCAAGGCGGCCGTCCAGGCCCGCCCGGAGATCCTCGAATGCCACCTGGTGGCCGGCGGCTTCGACTACCTGCTCAAGACGCGCGTCTCCGACATGAGCGCCTACCGCGAGTTCATCGGCAGCGTGATCTGGACCCTGCCCGGCGTGCGCGAAACCCGGACCTACGCGGTCATGGAAGAGGTGAAGAACAGCACGGCCTTGCCGATCTGAGGGACACGCGGGCCTGCGGATCCCCCTGAGCGGGCCCGGGCTGGCTATATTCAGTGGGCCCGGCCCGCGCCATGCGGGCTGCAGGAGGCACACAAGATGCGTTGGGATCGCGCAGGAACTTCCGGCCGCGCCTGGGCGGCCTCGCTGGTGCGCTTGGGCGCGCTGCTCGTCTGCGGCGCCGCGGCCGCGCAGACCTCCGTGCCGCCAGTTTCAACCGCGCCGGAGCCCCCGCCCACCGTGCTGCAGCTCTGCGCCGAGGACGAGAACTCCTACCCCTGGCTGCTGCGCGACGGCACCGGCCTGAACATGCTCATGATGCGGCTGCTCGGCCAGCGCCTGGGCCTGCGCCTCGAGGTCACGCTGCTGCCCTGGCGGCGCTGCATGCTCTCGCTGCAGGAGGGCGGCGTGGACGGCGCCTTCAAGGCCAGCTTCCAGCCGGAGCGGCTCAAGATCGGGCGCTACCCCATGCGCGGCGATCAGGTCGACCCGGAGCGCGCCATGCTCGAGGAGAGCTACCACCTCTACCGCCGCAAGGGCAGCGCGGTGAGCTGGGACGGCCGGCGGATCACGCAGCTGGAGGGCGCGGTGGGCGCGCAGGCGGGCTTTTCCGTCGTGGCGTGGTTGCGCCAGCTGGACGTGCCCACCGAGGCCTCGGTGAAGGCGCCGGACAGCATCCTCACGATGCTCCAGCGCGGCCGCCTCGGTGCCGCGGCCCTGCAGACCAGCCAGGGTGACTACGCCCTCAGCCGCACCCCGCAGTTCGCCGCCCACCTCGAGCGCCACGGCCCGCCCCTCGTCAGCAAGCCTTACTACCTGCTGCTCTCGCACGCCTTCGTGAAGCGCTTCCCGCAGCTGGCCGAGCGGATCTGGGACGGTGTGGCGGCGGTGCGGGAATCGGCCGAGTACCGGCGCGCGCTGCAACAGGCGATGGCCGGGGGCGGATCCGCACCCTGACGGAGGCGGCCCGGCGCGTGTCCGTCGGCCTGCCGATGCGGCTCGCGGAGCTAACCTTGAAACTCCACTCCCTGTTCATTTCATCCTCGCAGGGAGGCCCATGCAGAACACACGCCCCGTGCCGGTCACGGCCGCCATCCGACAGGCCTTTTTGAGGCCGCCGCCCATAGACGCCCCGCCCCTCGTCCCGGAGCCCCCGGCGGACGACCCGCCGGACCCCTCGCCCGCCTGCGGCTGGTTCGGCTCCAGCCAGGAGCTGCGCCAGGGGCTGGAGGTGGTGGAGCTGCGGGGGCTGGCCTAGGTGCGACAGCCGGCGCTCGCCGTTCCGGCGAGCGGTTCAGGCGGGCTTGCCTGGGCATCGCCACGCACGGATCAAGGCGGCGTCCATCGCTCGGGCCTGAGCCTGGTAGGCCGCATCCGTGGGCTCGTCGAAGCCCGGTGGGTAGAGGAACACACCGTGTGCGTCGGTGTTGAAGCCCACAGGGCGGGCGCTGTGCGCTTCCGGATGGCGCTTGGCCCAGTACTGTTCCAGCACTACCGCGTACAGCACCTGGGTCTGCGCAACGGTCTCCTTCAGTTCGCCCTGGCAGACCTGACAGGGCGAGGCCACGACGGTGCGCCTGACGCCCAGCGCTGGCCGCTCACCGCCCCCGTGGCGCATCAGGGCAGGCGACGCCAGGCACGCTATCCCCCGCCCTGCCCCGCCTTCGATCGCCGCTTCAACGCGGCGAGGTACTGGTCGGCCAGCGCGCGGACCTCGGGATCGGTGGAGGGCTCCAGGCGCGCGCCGCCCTGCGGATCGGTCCAGGCCCGGCTCGCTGCCTCCCGCTTGCCGCCGTTGCCCGGGTCCGCCTTCCAGGCGTCCACCGTCGCGTGACGCTGCAGGAAGTCCAGTTCCTTTTCGAGCTCGGGCCCTCCAGGCCCTTGCAGTGCCGGGTCCCGCGCGCCCCGAACGAGAGCATCCCGGGCCGCGGCCACCTGCAGGGGCGTGGCCGCCGCGACCATGCCATCAGCGACCATGCTCAGCGCTCGAACCTGGCCGAGCGCCATCTCCTGGAGCACCTGCTTCATCACCGCCGGCTGGCCGCCCTGCCCGGCCAGAGCGAGGTCCGTGCCGGATCCGGGCACCTCCTGCTGCACCGCCAAGGCCAGCAGCTGGAGGCGAAGCGCCCCGACGTCACCGGGAATCGCCTGACAGTAGGCGGCGTCCTTCTGGCGCACCGTCCACTGATGCTGAAGCACCTGCCGTCGCGCCGCATCCATGGTCCGATTCAGCTGCGATTCCAGCGCCCGCAGCGCGGCTCCCATCCCCTGGCACATCTGCAGATCAGTCGCGACGGCATAGGCTTGTCCAGCGTCCCGCTTCTGAAGCGCCAGTTCGGCCGCGGCCGGCATGCCGCTGGGGTAGCGGTGCCAGGGAATCATGGCCAAGGCCTCGTCGGGCCCGCTCACCGGGCCGAGGCTCGGTCCAGACGCCGCCGTCGCGGCACCGGCCACCGGGTTCGACGCCTGGGAGGGATCCCGCGAGGTGACTTGCGCTGACGACGCCCCCCCGGCGCCCCGCCACTCGCTGGCCACGGGCTCCGCCGGGTGCTCCGCGAGGCCAAGCCATCCGGCGACGCCCAGAACGCCGAGGAGGAGTCCTCCGCCCCAAATCAGGGGCCGACGGGGCCCGGGTGCACGGTCTGTGTGCTTATCCATTGCGAGCTCGCTGAAGGCAGTCCAGGTTTGCTTCATTCGCTGCCCAAATCTCTGTATCGCGAGCTTCCAGGACGCGCTCGTGGCAGCGAGTGAGTTGAGCAATGTCAGCTGGGTTTGCGAGCTATCCGAGCTGTCTTTGCCAATGCCGCATCCAGCTCTTTCGCGCGAGTTCGATAGGCCTCATCACGCGGCTCCTCATAGCCCTGCGGGTAGAGAAAGGCGCCCTGGCTGTCGACCTTGAATCCCTGCGGCGAGACAGGCTTGACGCCTGGTGTCCGAGGCTGCCAACGCTCCTCCAGAACCTGGCTGAAAAGAGCCTGTGTTGTCTCCACATAAGCACGCAACTCAGGATCCCTGGCGGCGCGCTGCAGTGCAAAGGCAAACATCTTCAAATCTTGATCGTCCAGACTTCCAGAGTCGGCCTTCATCAGCAACGTTGCCATCGTCTGCACGTCGCCGCCTAGTGCGTCATGGTTTGCACGCTCCCTCAACTCAGTGGCTGGAACACCTGAGAACTGCTCGGGAATCTGCATCAACTGGGCGGCGGAGCCAGAAATGCTGGCAGCGTAGGCGTGCTTCAGCAAGCGAGCACGCAACTGGTACTCCCCGCCTAATGTTTGATATTCCGCCGGAATCGTCTGGCAATTGGGCATCAGCGCCATTAAGCCTTCTTTCTCCTTCCGAAGACGCACCTTTGCAGCACCTTCGGGTTCTCTGGCGATCCGGCCATCGATGAGATTCAAATCAAAAGAAAGACGCCCGCAACGAGGGACGGCAATTGCCGTTTGAAAAGCCTGTGCGGGCGACATCGATTCGATCCCGTGCGCAAGCTGTTCCCCGATGGTCAATGGTCCGTCTTGAGTCGTGGGCCGGACAGGTACAGGAACGGGGACTTCAGCAACTTTGCTTACTGCCCCCGGAACTCCATCATGCGAGGATTTCTGATGTTCCGAGCGCTGAGAGTCATCCTGTTGAATTTCAGATTTCTTCAAGCGAGGTACAGAATATTCGGTTGACCTCGAAACCATCAAAACGAGCACTGAAAAGAGCGCAAATGCACCCATCGCGAAAAATAATGCGTAAATCTTCTTCATTACTTGTACGGATTGGCAGATTTACAGATAAACATCGTATTCACATTAGCATACACTTTCGACTCATAATCTCTCTGCGCATCTCCAAGAAATTTTTTCATTGGCGCACCCAAAAAGGTTAGATTCATAATCGCGCCAACAGGAATCGATAGGGCTGTGCTTGAATATGTCGATTTGCAGTTTTCAATTGCACCATCGAGCGCCGCCCAGGCCACCACCGCCGCTCCCCAAGCTGCCACCGCCCGAGCTGCCGCGGTTGCTGGATCCCGACACCTCGACAGTGCACTCCTCCTCGCCGTTGGGTCCGCGCGGGCAGCCCTCGCTGTCCCCCGAGAGCGCCTGGAGGTTCGCGCCCGGTGCGCCGGCGATCAAGGCGGGCTTGCCAAGCGGCTTGGCCGCGGCAGATGGGGTGGTGGTAGGGGCAGTCGCGGGGGCGCTCTGCGCCTGCGCAGCGACAGGCGCGCAGAGGTAGGCCGCGCCGAGCAGCGCAGCAAAGGTCTTCATCATGGGTTCTCCCTGGTGATGCCGGGCCCGACCGCATCTGTGACGGCCTGGGTCCTCGGCGCTCCTCGTTCCTGCGGGCCTCGCGGCCGGCATCCTCCGGAGCTGTTGATCGTGAGGGTGGAACTTTAGTGGGCCGCGAAGGCGCCACCGGGCGGTTTGCCCTGCAAGGCCTGACAGGGTGACACCACCGGCGTGCGCTGGGCGCGCAAGGCGGGCCGCCGGCGCGATCCGGCCCGCTGCAGCCGCCCTGCTAAGTCCAGGCGCCATTCAAGAGCCCGGCTTGCGTGCCACAGTCGCGAAGGCATCGATGTCACCCCGGCGCAGGGCCTCCAGCAGGCGCGGGTACAGGGCCAGGACTTCGCGCCGGAGCGCCGAATCCGCGGACAAGTCGGCCAACACCAGATCCTCCACCCGCCCCTCGCAAGCGCCCATGCGGACACACACCGCGAGGGTGGCCAGGCTCCGCTGCGATGCCGCGGCATCAAAGCCGTAGGCCCAGCCCGCCAGACGCAAGGCGCGTTCGTAGGCCTCCCGGGAGGAGGCGCCGCCCCAGGGCTGGCCGTCAAAGAATCCAGCATCCTCATAACTCTCGGACGAGAAGACCTGCACGTAGTCCGGATTCAACCAGGCTTGCTGCGAATGCAAACGCTGCAGCCAGGCGCGTCTCGACGCGAAGGACAGGCCGGGACCGACGTCACCCAGCCGGCGCGACTCCTCCAGCAGCGACTGCGAGAGTCGGTCCGCAAGATGGGGTTCATGGAGCCCACGCCGATTGGCCCACAGCGTTGCACAGCGTGCCTGCGCCTCATGCAGCGCAGCCAGGCGAGCCGCCTGGCGCGGTGGCTCGTCCGCCTCCCACCCGGCCGGTATGTCGGAGCGCAAGGGGCCCGAGGCGATGGCCGTCGCCGGAAATCCTTGCGTGGCCATCAGGGGCGCCGTCAGCACGTCTTGGCAGGCGTTGACCAGCCCCTCCGCCGCAAAGAAGCCGCCCGGCACGCCCGACTGGCGGGCCTGAACGGCCGCCGCATACGGGTCGCGCGCATGAAGAAGCGTCCTCAACGCCGGAGGCGCCGGCATCCCTTGGCCATGCGATGCGGGGCTGACCGCAGGGGCGGCCGGCGGCAGCACGCGGGTCACGGCTGGTGCACGGTTCTGGCGCACGGGCTCTGCCAAAAAGCTGGTGACGGGGTGCTCGGTCGGTGTCGGGTGCCCGCCTTGGCACAGCCAGCAGAACGTCACCACCCCAGCTGCCATCGCAAGGCCGAGGATCCAGACCACGCGCCTGGGTTCAAGGGATCGACTCATCATGGGCTACTGCCGTCAGGCATCGGCACTGCAGGGGCGGGGTGCCGAATCACGAGCCGGTGCCCCGCCCAGTCCGTCCTTGCGACGTGTCCTTGCCCTCACGGCGGCACACGCCTCCTCGCCGTTGGGGTCCCGCGAGCAGATCCCACTGGCATGCGAGACGGCCTGAGCGCCTACGCCCGGTGCTTCAGCGATCCAGGCGGACTTGCCGCACGGCCCCGCCACGGCGATCGCCGGGGCGCTCAGCGTCTGCGCCATGACAGCCGCGCAGAGGTCCGCCGCGCCGGGCAGCGCTGCAACAGTCTTCATCATGGGTTCTCCCTGGTGATGCCGGGCCCGACCGCATCTGTGACGGCCTGGGTCCTCGGCGCTCCTCGTTCCTGCAAGCCTCGCGGCCGGCATCCTCCGGAGCTGTTGATCGTGAGGGCAGGACTTTATCGGGCTACAAAGGCGCCGCGGGGCAGCTCACGCTGCAAGGCCTCACAGGTGATGCCATCCCTGTGCGCAGGGCGCGCATGGCGGGCCCCGCCTGCGCGATCAAGCGATCAGGCGTGCTCAGGCCCGCTGCAGCGCCTTCACCACCGCGAGGCGCGGTTCGGCGGCCACGGGCTGGGGCAGCTCGAAGGCGTCGGCGGGCATGGGGCGGCCGTAGTGCCAGCCCTGCGCCCAGTCGCAACCCTCGCGGCGCAGCCACTCGGCCTGCTGGGCGGTCTCCACGCCCTCGGCCAGCACGTCGAGGTTCAGGCTGTGGGCCAGGACGATCACGGTGCGGGCAATGGCCGCGACGTTGTTGTCCTCGCCCAGCTCCTGCACGAAGCTGCGGTCGATCTTGAGCGTCTGCACGGGCATGCGCTTGAGGTAGGCCAGCGAGGAGTAGCCCGTGCCGAAATCGTCGATGGCGACGCGCACGCCGCGGTCGGCCAGCTGGTTGAGCAGGCGGATGGCCTGCTCGGCGTCCTCCAGCAGCAGGCTCTCGGTGACCTCCAGCTCCAGCGCCGTGGCGGGGCAGCCGGTGCTCATCAGGATGAAGTCGAGCGCGAGGATGAAGTCCGGCTGGCGCAGCTGGCGGGCCGACACGTTGACGGCCACCTGCTGCGGCTTGCCCGGCTGGCCCTGCCAGCGCGCGGCCTGGGCGCAGGCATGCTCCAGCACCCAGCGGCCGATGGGCACGATGAGGCCGGTGTCCTCGGCCAGAGGGATGAACTCGGCCGGCGAGATGGGGCCGCGGGTCGGGTGACGCCAGCGCAGCAGGGCCTCGGCGCCGATGAGCTGGCCATCCGAGAGCCGCACCTGCGGCTGGTACTCGAGGCGGAACTGCGCGGCCTCATTGGCCATGCGCAGCGCATGCGTGAGCTCGAAGCGCTGCTGCACGGCCTGCGTGAGCTCGGGGCGGTAGGACTGCACGCTGTTGCGCGCCTGGGCCTTGGCGCGGCACATGGCGGCCTCGGCATTGCGCAGCAGCTCGTCCACGGTGTGGCCGTCCGTCGGGTACAGCGCGAGGCCGATGCTGGCGCCGATGTTAAAGCGCTGCAGCCCCACGAGGATGGGCTCGTCCATGGCCTGGATCAGGCGGTCGCCCAGGCGAAGCGCGGCGGACTCGTCGTCCAGCCCGCCCAGCACGATGGCGAACTCGTCGGCGCCGACGCGGGCCACGGAATCGCTGGCGCGCACGACGTTGATGAAGCGCTCGGCCGCGGTGCGCAGCACGTGGTCGCCCGCGGCGTGGCCGGCGATGTCGTTGACGTCGCGGAAGTCGTCGAGGTCGATGAACAGCACTGCGACCTTGCCCTGCACGCGCTGGGCCTGGCCGATCTCGCGCTCGATGCGGTCGCGCATCAGCGCCGAGTTGGGCAGGCCGGTGAGGCGGTCATGCAGGGACTGGTGCAGCAGCTGTGCTTCGGTGGCCTTGATGCGCGAGATGTCGGTCAGCACGCTCAGGTACTGCACGCCCTCGCCCGGGCCGCCGTCGCCCTCGGGCTCGACGCGCACGACCGTCGCCCACACGGGCACCGACTCGCCATTCTTGTGGCGCAGCAGCAGCTCGCCGCTCCAGTGCCCCTCGGCCTGGACCTGCGCATGCAGCGCCTGCAGCTGCTCGGGGTCCTGCTCGCCGTCACGCCAGAGCTGGGGCACCTCGCCCAGCAGCTCCTCGCGCTCGAAGCCGCAGATGCGGCTCAGGGCGGGGTTGAGGTCCAGCACGCGCTGCTCCTCGTCGCACACGAGGATGCCCTCGCCGCAGTGCGCGAAGACGGTCTCGGCGCGGCGCGCCTTCTCGCGCGCGAGCTGCAGCTCGGTGACGTCGCGGCCCACGGCCATGCGGCCAAGGAAGTCCTCGTCGTCGTGGATGTCCACCTGAACCACGTCCAGGCACTGGCGCTCGCCGTCCGGGCGCTGGTACCAGCTCAGCTGGCGGTCGCGCTTGCGGGTCCAGTCCAGGCGGATGCCCAGCTCGTCGTCGCGCCGGCCCAGCAGCTCGGCCTCGCTGCGGCCCACGGCGGCCTCGAAGGCGGGATTGCAGCCCTCGTAGGCACCCCAGGCGTTCTTGCAGAACATGGGATCAGGGACGGCATTGAGAAAGGCGCGCAGACGCACGCGCTCCTGGCGCAGGCGGCGCAGCTCCTCGCGCCGGCGCTGCAGGCGCTGGCGCTGCAGGAAAAAGAGCGCCAGCACGCCGCCCATCGCCAGGCCGCCGGCCACGCAGGCCAGGCCCAGCCACACGACGGGGTCCCGGGCGCTCAGGTCGTCCCAGGTGGGCAGCAGCCCGCCTCGCGCATGGGCGCACCAGGGCAGGAGAAGCGGGCTCGCCAGCAGCAGGCGGCGACGCGGGAAGCGCATGGAAAGACAGACCTTTCGCGACACCTGACGGGCGGGTCTGCCCCCGGGTCGCTCTATTTATCGGGATCGAGCGTCTTCCAGGATCACAGGACGCCCCCTCGAGGCAGGACTGTCAGGCCAAAGCGGCCGGCGTGGCACACCGTCTAGGGTTTACCGGGATCGCACCGCTTCGGCATCAGAGAAAAGTTGCACGCTTGCTGCGCGGCCGCTCGCGCTCACAGGCGCGTGGCCAGCTCCACACCCTGACGAATGGCACGCTTGGCATCGAGCTCCCCGGCCTCCAGTGCGCCGCCGATCAAGTGCACGCGGCGGCCCGCGGCCTCCAATGGCGCCTGCAGCTCCCGCACGGGCTCCTGGCCGGCGCACAGCACGATGGTGTCGGCCTCGATCAGCTGCAGGTCCTCGCGCTTCTCGCCGTAGCTGACCCACAGGCCCTCGGGGGTGATGCGCTCGTAGTTGACGCCGCCGACCATCTCGACGTTCTTCATCTTCAGAGCGGCGCGGTGGATCCAGCCGGTGGTCTTGCCCAGGCCGGCGCCGAGCTTGCCCTTCTTGCGCTGCAGCAGCGTGATCTGGCGCGTCGGTGCCTCGGGCTGGGCGCGCAGCAGGCCGCCGCGCGTCTCGGCCGGATCGCCCACGCCCCAGTGCTTGCGCCATGCTGCGGCATCGAGGGCCAGCGAGTGGCCGGCCTCCAGCAGGAACTCCGAGACGTCGAAGCCGATGCCGCCCGCGCCGACCACGGCCACGCGCTGGCCTACGGGCTTGCGCTGCAGCAGCACGTCTACGTAGCTCAAGACCTGACCCCGCGCCTCGCCCTCGGCCTGGCCTTCGATGCGCGGATTGCGCGGGGCGACGCCGCTGGACAGCACGATCTCGTCGAAGGCCTGCAGATCGTCCAGGCCCGCGCGGCGGTTCAGGTGCAGCGTGACGCCGGTGGTCTCGATGCGGCGGCGGAAGTAGCGCAGCGTCTCGTTGAACTCCTCCTTGCCCGGCACGCGGCGGGCGAGGTTGAACTGCCCGCCCAGCTCCGCGCCGGCCTCGAACAGCTCGACGGCATGGCCGCGCTCGGCCAGCGTCGTCGCCGCGGCCATGCCGGCCGGGCCGCCGCCGACGACGGCCACGCGCTTGCGCGGCTGCTCCTTCTGCAGCGGGATCACGCGCAGCTCGGTCTCGTGCGCCGCCCGCGGGTTCACGAGGCAGCTGGCGATCTTCTGCTGGAAGGCGTGGTCCAGGCAGGCCTGGTTGCAGGCGATGCAGGTGTTGATCTCGTCGGCGCGGTTCTGCCGGGCCTTGCGCACGAAGTCGGCATCGGCCAGGAAGGGGCGGGCCATGCTGACCATGTCGGCGCTGCCCTCGGCCAGCGCCTGGTCGGCGACCTCGGGCGTGTTGATGCGGTTGCTGGTCACCAGCGGCGTCGTGATGCCTTCGGCGCGCAGCTGCTCGCGCAGCTTCTTCGTCACCCAGGAGAAGCCGGCGCGCGGCACGCTCGTGGCGATGGTGGGCACGCGGGCCTCGTGCCAGCCGATGCCGGTGTTGATGATGTCCGCGCCGGCGCCGGGCAGCTCGCGCGCCAGCTGCAAGACCTCCTCCCAACTGCTGCCGTCGGGGATCAGGTCCAGCATCGAGAGGCGGTAGATGATGATGAAGTCGCGGCCCACGGCCTCGCGCGTGCGGCGCAGGATCTCCAGCGGCAGGCGCATGCGGTTCTCGTAGGCGCCGCCCCAGCGGTCCTGGCGGTGGTTGGTGTGGGTGACAAGGAACTGGTTGATGAAGTAGCCCTCGGAGCCCATCACCTCGACGCCGTCGTAGCCGGCCTCGCGGGCGAGCTTCGCGCAGCGCACGAAGGCGCGGATCTGGCGCTCGATGCCGCGCTCGCTCAGCTCACGAGGCGTGAAGGGCGAGATCGGGGACTGGATGCGCGAGGGCGCCACGCACAGCGGGTGGTAGCCGTAGCGGCCGGTGTGCAGGATCTGCAGGGCGATCTTGCCGCCCTCGGCATGCACGGCGTCCGTGATGACCTTGTGGCGGCGGGCGGCGCCGCTGGTGGCCAGCGTGCCGGCGAAGGGCTTGGCCCAGCCCTCGATGTTGGGGGCGAAGCCGCCGGTCACGATCAGCCCGACCTCGCCGCGCGCGCGCTCGGCGAAATAGGCCGCCATTCGGTCGAAATGCTTGCGGGAATCCTCCAGGCCCGTGTGCATGCTGCCCATCAGCACCCGGTTCTTCAGCTGGGTGTGGCCCAGGTCCAGGGGGGCCAGCAGATGCTCGTAGGCCATGGCGGTCTCCTTCATGATTGTTGTGTACCGAGGCAGGCCACTGCCGGCGGCCCGAGGTCGCGGACGATGCTAGCAGCGGCCCCCGCGCGCCCCATGGCGGGCAACCCTGCTTTGGAGAGCCGGCTCTAGCGGCCGGCTCAGGCGGACCGGGGTGCGCGACCGGGGTCGGCCGGGGGCAGCAAATCTTTACGGAACGGCCTTCGCCCCGGCTCGCCGACAGCGTCAGGCCATCTCATTACAATCGCCCGCAGTCGACGCCGGCAGCCCCGGGCTGTCGCGTACTCGATTCATGCGTGCCCTTGAGGGGCGCGAACGGAGAACTGGAGCGTTTGATGAGATTCACTCGATGGGCAAGCGCCCTCGCCATGATCGGCACCCTGGCGCTGAGCGCCTGCGGCAGCGGCGGCGGCGGCAATGACGGCAACACCAATGTGCGTCTGCTGAACGCCAGCGTCGGCTACTCGTCGCTGGACCTGAAGGTCAACGACACCAAGGTGAACACCGGCATCGGCTTCGGCACCGTGGCCAGCTATGCCAGCATCAGCACCGGCAGCAACACGTCCGAGCTGCTGATCGGCGGCACGTCGACCCTGCTGTCGACCCCGGCCCTGAGCAACCTGATCAAGGACGGCAACTACACCCTGATCGCCTTCGGCAACACCGGTTCGATGGCCACCCGCCTGCTGAACGAATCGGAAACCGAGCCGGCCAGCGGCAGCACCAAGCTGCTGACCCTGAACCTGGCTTCGGATTCGGGCAACGTCGACGTCTACGTGACCGCCCCGGGCGCCTCGCTGGCCGACGCCACCCCGACGGCCTCGACCCTGATCCCCGGCAACGGCGACGCCTACCGCACGCTGACCGCCGGCACCTACCAGATCCGCGTCACCGCGGCTGGCAGCAAGACCGACCTGCGCCTGGACATCCCCAGCGTCACCCTCGACTCCACCAAGGTCAACACCCTGGTGCTGACCAGCGCCACCGGCGGCGTCATGGTCAACGGCCTGCTGCTGGGCCAGAAGGGCAACGTCACCAAGTACGAGAACGGTCTGGCCAAGGTCCGCGTGATCTCCGCCCTGCCCCGCACCTCGGCCGTGACCGCCTCGCTCAACGGCGTCGCCTCGCTGACCAACGCCGGCTCGCCCGCCGTCTCGCCCAGCTACAGCGACATCACCGTGACCAACGGCGTGAAGGTCGACTGGAGCGTGACCACCGGCTCGACCACCGTGGTCCAGCCCTCCAAGCAGATCGCCCTCGAGCGCAGCACCGTCTACGGCATGCTGATCTGGGGTGACGCGGCCGCTCCGACGCTGACGCCCATCAAGGAAGACAACGCCCTGCCCTCGGCCCTGAACACGGCCAAGGTTCGCGTCCTCAACGGCGTGGCCGGCCTCGGCAATGTCTCCCTGTACGTCAACGCGTCGCCGGTGATCGGCAGCGTGGCACCGGGCACCCTGTCGGACGGCTACGCAGCCAGCACGACGAGCGAGATCCAGTTCGACGTGCGCGCCGGCGCCCCGACGGTCTTCACCGTCAAGAAGACGCTGACCTCGGGCAAGGTCTACACGATCCTGCTGAGCGGCACGCCCGGCGCGATCGAAGGCAGCATCATCGAGCCGTGATCGCCCGCTGAGCCTGCCGGGTCCGCCCGGCACCGCACACCGCAAACCCCCTGCGCCTCCCGGCCAGGGGGTTTTTTCTTGGGCACGGGGCCGCGGGTGCCGCGCTGCTGACAGCCGGCGGCGGCCGGTGCTGGCAAGATCAGGGCATGCCCGCCACCGCTCCCTCCTCCCGTCTCGCCCTGCTGGCGGGCCTCCTGGTCATCCTGGCCTGGGGCCTCAACTTTCCCCTGCAGAAGGCGCTGCTCGCCGCCATGGGGCCGGGTGGCTTCCTGTGCCTGCGATTCACGCTGATGCCGCTGCTGGTGATCGGCCTGCTGCTGCACCGGCACGGCCTGCGCTGGCCCCGCGTCTCCCGCCCGGACGCCTGGGCGCTGCTGCGCCTGGGTCTGCTGGGCCAGGGCCTGCACCTCGTGCTGTCGAGCTTCGGCGTGCACTGGTCCACGCCCTTCTCCAGCTCCGTGCTGCTGGCCTGCGGCCCCATCTTCACGCTGCTGATCCTGCGCGCCTGGGGGCTCGAGCCGCTGCGGCGGGCGCAGCTCGTGGGCATCGGGCTGGCCGTCTGCGGGGCGCTGCTGTTCATGTCCGACAAGCTGCTGGCGGCCGACTGGCGGGCGGGCGGCGGGGACGCCGTGCTGCTGGTCGCGGCGGCCCTCTTCTCGTACTACACGGTCGCCGCCAAGCCGCTGATCGAGCGGCACGGGCCCGTGCTGGTCATGTGCTACGCGAGCCTCGCCGCGACGCCCCCGGTGCTGCTCTACGCCGTGCCCGCCGCCCTGCACACCGACTGGTCCGCCGTCACGCCCGGGCTGTGGCTGGGCGCGCTGTGGGCCGTGATGGGCATCGGCTTCGGGAGCTGGCTGGCCTGGGGCTGGGTCAACGCCCGGCGCGGCGTGGCCCGCACCGCCCCGCTGATCTACCTCATGCCGCCCATCGCCGGCCTCGCGGCCTGGGTGGCCGGCGGCGAGCAGTTCGGCACCGCCAAGCTGCTGGGCGCCGCGCTGACGCTGCTGGGCGTGGCCTGGGCCCAGTTCGCCCCGCAGGCCAGCCCGGCGCGCCAGGCGGCGGACGCCCAGACTCCGGTGCTCGACTGAGGCCGCCCCATGGCGCTCGGAACCCCGCACTGGCGACGGCTGCGCGAGATCTGGCGCAGTGCCGGCTGGCCCTGCCAGGACCTGATCGAGGTGGAGCTGCTGGCCGCCGGCCTGCTGGAGCGGCTGCAGGAGGACGGGCGCGAACGGCTGCGCGTCACGGATGCCGGCGTCCAGGCCCTGGCCGCGACGCTGGACCGCAACCGCCGGGCGCGGGATGCCCACGAGCAGCTCGTCGGCCGCGTGGCGCTGGAGCTGCAGCGTGCTGGGCGCGTCGTCTGGCGCGGGCTGACGCTGCGGGCCGGCCTGCCGGCCGCGCCCGAAGCGACCGCCATCCCCGAAGCCCCCGCCACGCTGCTGGACGCTCCCGCCCCCGCCGCACTCGGCCGGTCGCGCTGGGTTCAGGCCATGCCCGACGTCTTCTCGATCCGCCACACCACGGTGCCGGACTACCTCGACGTCGCCGTGCACGAGATCAAGGTCCGCCGCGCCGACCTGCTGGGCGAGCTGCGGCGGCCCGCCAAGTCGCAGGCCTACCTCGCGCTCAGCAGCCAGTGCTGGTTCGTGCTCCAGGCGGGCATTGCCGAGCCTGAGGAAATCCCGGCGGACTTCGGCGTGCTGATCGCCCACGCCCAGCACCTGGAACTGGCCCGCCCTGCCCCGCGCCGGGCGCATCAACCCGATTTCGCGACCTGGATGGCCCTCGCCCGCCACGCCTGCGAGCCGGCGGCCGAGGACGATGCCCAGGGCTGGCTGGGCGGCGCCCAGGACCCGCACGACCCGGCCCCCGGCTGAGGGCCAGCCCATGGCCTTTGGCTGCCGGCGCGCCCCTCCTCACAATGCGTCGTCCGGCCTGGAGCACCTGCCATGACCCTCCACTACACCCTCCTGAAGCAGCCGCCCACCGTCACCACCTACCGCCATCTGCGCCAGCAGGCGGGCCTGAGCGACAAGAGCGACACGGCCGCGGCGCGCGGCCTGCGCCAGACGCTCTTCGGCGTCCAGCTGCTGCTGGGGGACGAGGTCGTCGGCATGGGGCGCGTCATCGGTGACGACGGCTGCTTCTACCAGGTGGTGGACATTGCCGTGCTGCCGCAGCACCAGGGGCGCGGCCTGGGCAAGCGCATCATGGCCGCCCTGTGCGACTGGCTGCGGGCCCACGCGCCGCGCACGGCCTATGTCAGCCTCATCGCCGACGGCGAGGCCCAGCGGCTCTATGCGCAGTTCGGCTTCCAGCCCACGGCACCACGGTCCGTCGGCATGGCCCTGAAGCTCTGAGGGGCCGGCGGGCCGCCTTATGCCCTTTGCGCAGATCGCCCGGACGAGCCCGCATAGGCATCGCGGCGGGCTTGGGGTCACAATGCGCGCTTCTTCACCCGACACCGGTCGTCCATGAGACGGCCGCATGAACGCATGAAGCTTCCTGCCTCCCTGCGCCCCACCGCCCTGGCCTGCGCCGGCCTGCTGAGCCTGGCCGCCTTCAGCCCCTCCTGCATCCTGCCCGCCAGCGCCGCCGCGCCGACGGCCAGCAGCGTGTCCTGGCAGGAAGCCGCCGGCGACGCCGACATCGAGAAGGCCTTCGCCCAGGCCCGCAGCGAGAAGAAGCCCGTGCTGCTGTACTGGGGCGCCAAGTGGTGCCCGCCCTGCAACCAGCTCAAGGCCACGCTCTTCAACCGCCAGGACTTCATCGAGCAGACGCGCAGCATCGTCGCCGTGCACCTTGATGGCGACGTCCCCGGCGCGCAGAAGCTGGGCACGCGCTTCAAGGTGCGGGGCTATCCCACGCTCATCCTCTTCAGCAACGACGGCCAGGAGCTGACGCGCCTGCCGGGCGAGGCCGACGCCGCCCAAGTCATGAAGGTGCTGCAGCTGGGCCTGGCCGGCGGCCGGCCGATCAAGTCGGTGCTGGCCGACGCCCGCGGCGGCAAGAAGCTCAGCGCCAACGAGTGGAAGCTGCTGGGCTTCTATTCCTGGGAGACCGACGAGCAGCAGCTGGTGCCCGCGGCGCAGCGGCCAGCGCTGCTGGCGCAACTGGCCGCCGGCGCCCAGGGCGCAGACGCCGAGACCGGCACGCGCCTGTGGCTCAAGGCCCTGGCGGCCAACGAGGGCGGCAAGGGCCTGAAGGTCGATGCCGCCCTGGCCGAGCGCGTGAACAAGGTGCTGGCCAGCGCCGCCGACGCCCGCGCCCAGACGGACGCCCTGAGCTACGGCGCCCCCGAGATCGTCCGCAGCCTGGCTCCCAAGGCCGGCCCGGAGCGGCAGGCGCTCCTGGACAAGTACGAAGCCGCGCTGAAGCGCCTGGAAGCCGACGCCAGCCTGTCGCGCGCCGACCGCCTGGCCGCGCTGAGCGCCCGCGTGGAGCTGGCCCGCATCGACCTGCCCAAGGACGAGCGCCATCCCAAGCTGAACCCGGCCCTGCTGCAGGAGGTGCGCGACACCGCCGCCCGTCTGGACAAGGAGATCACCGACGGCTACGAGCGCCAGGCCGTGATCACCGAGGCCGCCGGGCTGCTGGGCGCCACCGGCCAGTGGGAGCAGAGCGATGCGCTGCTCAAGTCCAGCCTGTCCAAGAGCCACTCGCCCTACTACCTGATGAGCATGCTGGGCGGCAACGCCAAGAAGCAGGGCAAGAAGGACGAGGCCCTGCGCTGGTACGAGGAGGCCTTCAACAAGAGCGAGGGCCCCGCCACGCGTCTGCAGTGGGGCGCGACCTATCTGGCGGCGCTCGTCGAGCTGGCGCCGCAGGACGCCGCCCGCATCGAGAAGGTGGCCGGCCAGCTCTTCACCGAGGCCGAGAAGGACAAGGGCGCGTTCTACGAGCGCAGCGCCCGCTCGCTGAAGAAGGTGGGCACGGACCTGCAGGCCTGGAACAAGGGCGGCCAGCACGAGGCCTCCCTTGGCAAGCTCCGCGGCCAGCTCGACGGCGTCTGCGCCAAGGTGGACACGGCCGACCAGCAGCGCGCCACCTGCGAAGGCCTGCTCAAGCCCGCGAAGAAGGGCTGAGCCGCCGGGATCACGCAGGACGCCCCGTGCCCTGCGCCCAAGACAAAGGCGCCCCTCGGGGCGCCTTTTGCGTGGCCGCGCCTGCGATCGCCGGGGACCCGGCCGCAGGCGCAGCGGCTTACTTGATCAGGCCTTCGGCCTTCATGGCGGCCTGCACGGCCGGGCGGGCGGCCACACGGCCGCGGAAGGCGCCGAGGTGCGCAAAGCCGCTGATGTCCACGCCGACATACTGGCCCCAGTTGCTCACCACGAAGAGGTAGGCATCGGCCACGCTGAACTGGCTGCCCAGCAGGTAGTCACGGCCTTCGAGCTGGCTGTCCACCCAGGCCATGCGCTTGAGCAGGGCCTCGCGCAGCATCGGCTTGGCATCTTCCGGTGTGGCGGGGTTGAACAGGGGCGAGAAGCCCTTGTGCAACTCGCTGGTGATGTAGTTCAGCCACTCCTGCAGGCGGTAGCGCGGCCAGGTGCCGTTGGGCGGGGCCAGCTGCTTGTCGGGCGCTTGGTCGGCGATCCACTGGACGATGGCCGGGCCTTCAGTCAGGCGCTCACCGTTGTCCAGCTCCAGCACCGGCACGGAGCCCTTGGGGTTGATGGTGAAGAAGTCCGTGCCGTCGGCCAGCTTCTTGGTCTTGGTGCTGGTCATCACGGCCTCGAAAGGCAGGCCGGCTTCGATGAGGGCGATGTGCGGGGACAGCGAGCACGCGCCAGGGCTGAAATAGAGCTTCATGCAGGTTTCCTTCCTGAGTGGGTGCCGGCCCTCGGGCCCGCACCGAAGTGGGCAAGGCGCCGACGATACGCCAATGCCCGCCAGCCGTCAGAAAGCCTGCGTCAGCAGGATGTCGGGAAACCTGCTACGGCACGAGGGGCATGGCAGCACCTGCCGTCGCCCCCCGACCCTGCGCGTTCGCGGGCTCAGTAGGTCCAGCGCTTCAGCATGGCCTGCAGGTCGGTGCTGGTGAACTCCTGACGTGCCGGCGGACGGCCTGGGACGCCCAGTTCCGCCACGCCCCGCGTGCCGTCATACGAGATCACCGTGACCGAAGAGCCGTCCGGCGCCCGGAGCGTGGCGCCCGGCTTCTCGACGGTCCACTGCATCACCATCGAGAACGGCAGCCTCGAGGTCTGCAAGGTCATCTCCCCCACGACGAGGTCGCCCGACGCGGCAGGCTGGCTCGTCAGCGTGTATTTCCAGCTGTCGCTGATGGCGCCGGCCGAGATCTTGACGTCCCCCGCAACACGCTTGGGCTGCATGGCAATCTGCGACTCCACCACCGTGCCGACGACATCGAAGCTCAGACTGAGGAGCGGCATGTCGAAGCCGACGTCGGTGAGGGTCAGCGTGGTGCCGTCCTGGGCCTCGACGTAGCCCAAGGTGCCCTTGCGGTAGCGGTAGTCCTTCAGCTGGCATTGGCGCAACTGCAGGCTGTGCTGCTGGCCGGTGCCGGTGTAGCTGAAGTCGCCGCCTCCGCTGCAGGGGCCCGCCGTCTTCGCGGGCAGATCGGTCAGCAGCTCGATGGAGGCCAGCCGGAACAGCTGGTTCACGACGAGGACGCTGTCCTGCGCCCGCTGGGCGATGGCGATTGCCTCGACCATATTGGTGCTGTTCAGCAGAGCGGGCTTGTCAGGCTCGGGGGGCGATTCGCCGCTGCCGCAGGCGGTCAGCAGGGCACACAGCGCGAGTGCGAGGGGGGCGTAAGTTTGGGTCATGGCGTCGACTGGAGTTGGCGGAACGCTGCGCCTCCCTGGCGCAGCTCACGCAGTCTCCAAAGCCACGACTCTTTCGCATTAGGAATTGTGGCCCTGACGCGAGCGCTGATACCGCCGGTGGCGTCAGCCGCTACCGCCGCGCCCGTCGCTCAGGGCACCGCGCGCTGGACAGCCGCCTTGAACTCGGCCTCGGTGTACAGCCGCGTGACCTGCGGGCTGGCCTCCGGCGACGCCCGCAGCGCAATGGACCGGTTCGTGCCCGAGATGCTGACGGAGATGGTGGTGCCGTCGTCAGCGCTCGCCACGTACTCACCGCCGTAGCGGGCTTCGACGGCCACCTTCATCGCGACGGGGAAGACCGAGGACTTCACGCGGAAGTGGCTGGTTTCGGGGGTGCGGGTGATCGCCGTGTACTCCCGCGTGCTCACGGGGCTCTGCACGGTGAGCGTCGCCTGAGGCACATGCGCCGACGGCTCGCCGCCCGCGGCCAGGTCATGCTGATAGTGGCCGGAGAAGTTCAGCTCGGGCGCATTCGCCCAGAGCCCGAGCAGCTGGATCCGGTCGAGGCGCACATGGATCTGCCCCTTGCCGGCCGCGTCGCTCGCGTCCACCTCGAAGCTGCCGGACCCGACGTTGAGGCGGGCCGTCAGGCAGTGGCTGACGGTGTAGCTCCAGCGCTGGTCCTGGCGCTTCAAGGTGACCGAGCCGCCCCGGGCGCAGGGATAGGTGCCGTCCACCAGCTGGACCTGATAGCCGCGGAGCAGGTCGTCGTACAGCACGGCGTAGTCAGCCCAGCTCATGGCGTTGCCGACGTAGGCGACGGCTGCCGCCTCCAGCAGGTTGGCCTCGTTCAGCAGGGCATTCGGCTTGGGCAGGGGCGGCGTGGGCAGGAGGCCCTCGCCGCCGCCGCCACAGGCAACGAGCGCCAGGGCCAGGCAGGTCGTCGATCGCTTGTGGAGGGTCATGGTCGTCTCGAAGAAGAAAGTGAAGGAGTGCCAGCGTAGAAGTCCCCCTCCCGCCGGCCGGTGACAAAGCCGTGCAGCAGCACCCGGTGCGCCGGGCAGTCGCATGGCGTGCTACCCGCCGCCGGCCAAGGCACCGGAGCCCGGGTCACCACACCGGGCCGATGAAGAAGTAGGTCGCGCGGCTGCCGCCACGGGTCCCGCCATGCGCCACATAGACCGGGCCGAAGCGGGTGTCGACGGCCAGGAAGACGCTGCCCGCCTGGGTCGACCACGCTTGTCGGCGCTGCTGCTCGCCGAGCTTCAGCTGGGTCGGGTCGCCTGGCCACGGCATCTCGCGCGCCGTCTCGAGCGAAAAGCCCCAGCGCAGCGCCCCGCCCAGCCCCGTCGGCATCTCGCCGATCTTGCGGGCCATGACCAAGCGGGCGAAGGCATGGGACTTCACCTGGTCATAGGCCTGGGGCGCCAGGCCGGACAGGCGCAGGAAGCCCCCCAGCACCTCCTGCGAGTACAGGGGCGAGCCCTGGGCGACATCCGCCAGGTTGACGTAGGCATGGCCCGCCCAATCGCCCAGGCGGAAGGCCTGCATGCCCTTGGCTTGCCAGCTGAGCGTGACCGTGCCGTCGCGGCCGCGGATGCGCTGGTACTGCAGGTCGAGCGTCTGCCCCGCGGTGGGAAAGGCCATGGCGTCGAGGGTGTCCACGCGCCCCCGCGCGAAGGCGTAGTGCTCGTCGAAGATGTTGGGCGTGCCCTGGAGCGTCATCTGCGTGTGCTTGCGGCCGGCGCCCAGCTCGACGGTGCCCCAATCACCCAGCTGGCGCCCCAGCGACACGCTGCCGTTGCGCACACGCACGGAGGCCAGCTGCTTCTCCAGGTTCACCGTGGTGCCGGTGAAGCTGAGGCCAGGCTCGACGTACCAGCGGGATCCCGGCCCCAGCGGCTGGAACCAGCTGCCCTGGAGCTGCCGGCTGAAGCCGAGCTTGGCGCCGGTGCGCAGCTCCGCGCCCCAGTCGTTGACCCAGCTGAGTGTGTGCAGGCCGGAGAGCGTGTATTCGGTGGCGCGCTCGAACTGGCTGGCCACCTCGAAGCCCAGGCGAACACGGCTGCGTGTCCACAAGGCCTCGGTGAGCTCGAAGCTCACCTGGCGCTGGCCGTCCCGGTCCTCGATGCGCGGCTCGACGCGCTCGAAGTCCCCGCGCCCGTACAGCGTTGCCGTGGCCTGCTGGACCTGCTGCAGCGACGCCGGCGCACCGAGGGTCAGGGGCAGGGACGCCTGCAGGGCCTCCCTGCGGCCGGGCTCGATGCCCTCCAGCCCGATCCCGGCCAGCACCGGCGCCGACTGCTGGCTGAGCGCCCGGTGCTGCTCGCGTGCGGCCTCGTGGTGGCGGTAGGCCTCGTCGCTGAGGGACAGCGCCTGCAGACGTGCCGCGACCGCGCGAGCGGCCGTGCTTCCGTCCTCGAGCGCCTGCTCGCTGCGCTGGAAGTCGGTCAGGCCGATGTCCTTGAGCGCGGGACGGATGAGGATGTCCTGCGGCCCCAGCTCGGCGAGCGAGCGCTCGACGTTCTGGGAGGTGAGGATCTTCAGCATCTGGTCCGCCACGCCCAGGGCGCTCTGGATCTGCGATTCCTCGAGCAGGGGCGACCCGACGTCGACCGCGATGATGAGCTCGGCACCCATCTGCCGGGCCACGTCGACCGGCAGGTTGCGCACGAGCGCGCCATCCACCATGAGGCGCCCCTGCAGCCGGACCGGCGTGAACAGACCCGGCACGGCCATCGAGGCGCGGATCGCCTGGCCCAGCGGCGCCTCGGACAGCACCACCATCTGGCCGTTCAGCAGGTCCGTCGCCACGGCCCGGAACGGCATGGGCAGCTGGCTGACCGGCGTGTCGTGCTCGGCGGCAGGCGGCAGGCGCTGCAGAGTGAACTCGAGTCCGCTGTTGCCGGCGGCGGCACTGGGCAGGCGAACGCCCTGGGTGCTCAGCCCGAACTCCACCCGCGAGGGCAGGAGGCGGTCGTCTTCGCGGCGTCGAAAGCTCAGCTCATCCCGTGGGGGGCGGTCGGCCAGGATACTGCCCCAGTCCGCCCCACGCATGAGCACTTCGAGCTCCTCGGGGCTGCGCCCCGCCGCATAGGCGCCGCCCACGACAGCGCCCATGCTCGTGCCCACGACGAGGTCCACAGGCACGCGCAGCGCCTGCAGCACCTTCAAGACGCCGATGTGCGCCAGGCCACGCGCGCCGCCTCCGGACAGGACCAGGGCGACCCGGGGACGCCGGGCTTGGGGCAGACCAGTCGGCTCGGCATCCGCCGTTTCGGTGGCAGCGGCAGGCAGGATTGCCGCCCACAGGGCGATGGGAGCGAGCCATCGTGCAGGTGGGCGGATCCGGAGGCGAAGGGCAGGCATGGCGGTTCGGTGACGCGCGCGTGGAGGATATTGGTATTGTGGTGGACTACTTCCGGTACTGCCAAAGGGCACCCACGATCGTCGACGCATCGGTTGAACGCGGCGCGGTGGTCTCATGGCCCCGCCTCAGCTTTCAACGACAGCCCCATGTCCTTCTTGCTCTCCCAGCGGCACCACAGGCCCTGCCCCGCCGTTCCTGGAGTCCGGGCGTGCGCCCGGGCGGTCTTGCTGCCACTTTGCGTCCTCTTGCTGGGCCTGCTGACGGGCGCACGAGCCAGCTTGGCGGAGCCCCCGCCCCCGGCGGCTCCACGCCGGCCCATCATCCTGGACGCAGCGTGGGAAGCGCAGGCCGAGATGCTGCCTGCGGTCGACCGGAGCGGCTGGCGCGCGCACGGCTTGGGCACCAGCCCGGTCGAGGCCTTCCGCCTGGGTCCCTATGCCGTCGATGAGGTCCGCCGCAGCGCGGTAAGCACCGAGGGCTTCACGCTGGGGCCGTTCGGGAGGACGACCGAGCGGTGGGATCTGAGCTTTCGCTTCGGCGCGGAGACGCCCTGGGATGGCCACTGCGACAGCCGCCGCCGGTCCTCCCTTACCAGCCGGCTCGGGCTTCTGCCTGACGCGGTCACCACCCTGCGCTGCAGTTGCACACGCGGGTCTCAGGGGGCCGAGTTCAGCCTCAGCGACGAATGGCGCCCGGCCCACGGAGAGATGCAGATCGACGGCCAGGTGCTGCAGATGCAGATCCAGGAGGTGCGTGGCCATGAGCTTCATCTGGCCAGCCCGGCCCCCGCCTTCCTCGTCACGGACGCGTCTGGCACGCAGGTCGCCGCGGTGGAGACCTTGCACCCGGGCAGGGCCTGGCGCAGCCCCTCGCTGGATCCGGTGGCAGGCGAGGCGCTGGCCTGCCTGTTCGCGGGCGTGCTGCTGAGTTTTCCGCCCTGAGGCGAGTGAGGCCGGCAAGCGAGACCGGCGAGCGGGCCACCCTGCCGCCGGCCCCCTGATTCCTGCCAGTCGCCGCACCTCCCCGCCATTCACCGCAACATCGCTGCGCCCCCCTGCCAGTCTTCCCATAATCCGCCCCATGCCAACACACAGGGCCGGAGCGGCCCGGGGAAGGACGATGATGAAGATCTGCCGAACACGGCACGGGGGACGGCTCGCCATCCTGGCCGGCCTGCTGACGGGCCTGCTGGGGGCCCAGCACCAGGCACAAGCCGCGACGAAGGCCTGCCGGATCGACGGCATTCCCAACGAGCTGCAGTGCGGCTCGGTCCAGCGGGCGCTGGACTCCGCGCGGCCGGACGGGCCGCAGGTCGAGATCCACTACCTCGTCGTGCCGGCCATGGCGCGCAACAAGCAGCCGGACCCGGTCGTGATGCTCGCGGGCGGGCCGGGGCAGAGTGCCATCGGTGTCGCGCCGATGGTGATGTCCCGCCTGGCGCGGCTCAACAACCGCCGGGACCTGGTCTTCATCGACCAGCGAGGCACCGGCAAGTCCGCCCCGCTGGAATGCGCGGACGAATCCCGGCTGCCGCTGTCGCAGGTCGTCGACGAGGCGGCCAGCCTGCGCCGGCTGGACGAATGCCGCGAACAGCTGAAGAAGCTGCCCTATGGCGACCTGCGCTTCTTCAGCACCACCATCGCCATGCAGGACTTCGACGCCGTGCGGGCCGCGCTGGGCGCCGAGCGCTGGAACCTGATCGGCGGCTCCTACGGCACGCGCGCCGCGCTGGAGTACCAGCGGCAGTTCCCCCAGCGCGTGCGCCGCACGGTGATCGACGGCGTCGCGCCGCCGGATCTCGTGCTGCCCGAGAGCCTCTCCGTTGACGTGCAGGCGGCGCTGGATGCCGAGTTCAAGGCTTGCGAGGGCGAGCCCGCCTGCGCCAAGCGCTACCCGCAGCTGCGCCAGCAGTGGGAACAGGTGCTGGCCTCGCTGCCCCGCAGCGTCACGGTGCGGCATCCCGTCACCAGCGAACCCGCCACGTTCACGCTGACGCGCACGGCGCTGCTGCGCGTGATCCGCGGCCCGCTGTATGTGCCGTCGATGACGTCGATGCTGCCGGCGGCCATTCAGTCGGCCTCCCGGGGGCAGTTCGACTTCCTGAGCGGCCTGGGCGGCTCGATGGCCAGCAACAAGGCCACCCGACTGGCCATGGGCATGCACTTCTCGGTGATCTGCGCCGAGGACGCGCCGCGCCTGGGCAAGAGCGGCGAGGCGCCGTCACGCGACATGGGCCGCATCGACGCCGAGCTGTACGAGCGCGTCTGCCGCGACTGGCCGCGCGCCGACGTGCCGGCGGCCTTTTACCAGGTGCCGCCCGCGCAGAGCCCGGTGCTGCTGCTGTCCGGCGGCGCCGACCCGGTGACGCCCCCGCGCCATGCCGAGCGCATCGCCAAGGCCCTGGGCGCGAAGGCGCAGCACATCGTCGTGCCGCAGGCCGGCCACGGCGTGATGAGCCTGGGCTGCATGAGCGAGGTGCTGTACCGCTTCATCGACGCCAAGACCGACGACACCGCTCTGCCCCAGGAAGCCGGCTGCGCCACGCGCATCCCGCGTCCGCCCGCCTTCCAGCCCATCGTCCGCACGGAGGTGCAGCCGTGATCCGCATTGAACAACTCTCCAAGCAGTTCACCACCCAGGCCGGCGGCAAGTCGCTGTTCAAGCGCCCGCCCAAGCGCGTGGTGCAGGCCGTGCAGTCCCTGAGCTTCCATGCGCCCGACGGCCGCATCACGGGCCTGCTCGGACCCAACGGCGCCGGCAAGACGACGACGCTGCGCATGCTCGCCGGGCTGTTCCCGCCCGACCAGGGGCGGCTCGAGGTCGACGGCATCGACGTGCTGAAGCAGCCGCGCGGCGCCCTCGCCCGCATGGGCATCCTCGGTGATGCGCACGGGCTCTACCCGCGCCTGACGGCCCGCGAGAATATCGTCTACTTCGGCCGCCTGCAGGGCATGGACAGCGACGCCGCCAACGCCCGCGCCGACGTGCTGGCGGAGCTGCTGGACATGCGCCGCATCCTGGATCGCCGCACCGAGGGCTTCAGCCAGGGCGAGCGCATGAAGACGGCCCTGGCCCGCGCCCTGGTGCACGACCCGGCCAACATCGTGCTGGACGAGCCAACCAATGGCCTCGACGTGCTGGCCACGCGAGGCCTGCGAGACGCCCTGCGTCACCTGCGTTCCCCCGAGGGCGGCCGCAAGTGCATCGTCTTCTCGAGCCACATCATGCAGGAGGTGGAGCAGCTGTGCGACCACGTGGTCGTGATGGCCCGCGGCCGCGCCGTGGCCCAGGGCAGCGTCCCCGAACTGCTGGCCCAGACGGGCGAGACCCGCTTCGAGGAGGCCTTCGTGAAGCTGGCCTTCGCTGACGAATCCACCGAGGAGGCGCTGGCATGAGCCTTTCCGCAAGCACCCCCGCCCCCGCGCCCAAGGACCTGTCGATGACGCCTGACCGCCCGCCCCTTTCCTTCCTCGCCCATGTGCGCATCGTGCTGTTCAAGGAGCTCGTGGACGCGATCCGCGACCGCCGCACGCTGCTGCGCATGCTGGTGCCCGCCGTCATGATGGGCCCGCTGATGCTGGCGGCGCTCTCCGGGCTGATCGCCTCGCTGGAGGAGCGGGCCGAGAAGCGCGAGCTGACGGTGGCCGGCCTGGAGTACGCGCCCACGCTCGAGAACTACCTGCTGCGCCAGACCGACACCCTCAAGGCCGCCCCGGCGGACTATGAGCAGAAGCTGCGGGCGACCCAGCTCCTCGAGCCCGTGCTGGTCATCGGCAAGGACTTCGAGAAGCAGCTGCTGGAGGGCGAGCGCCCGACCGTCGAGGTGGTCAGCGACAGCGCCAATCAGCGCGCCCAGGTGGCGGTCGGCAGCGTCCAGCGCCTGCTGCGCGGCTTCAACCAGGAGCGCGCCGGCCTGCACCTCGCCCTGCGCGGCGTGTCGCCGGAGCTGCTGCAGTCAGTGGACATCGAGGAGCGGGACCTGGCCAGCGCGCAGGCCCGGGCCACGCGCATCACCAGCATGGTGCCGATGTTCATCATCATGGCGGTGCTCTACGGAGCCCTGACCGCGGCGCTGGACAGCACGGCCGGCGAGCGCGAGCGCGGGTCGCTCGAGCCGCTGCTGATGAACCCGGCCTCGCCGATGGCGCTGGTGATGGGCAAGTGGGGCGCGGTCGCGCTGTCGGGCATCGCCGTGGCGGCACTGGCCAACCTCAGCTTCCTCCCGGCTCAGTACCTGATCCAGAGCGACAGCCTGCAGGCCATGTTCCAGTTCGGCTGGGGCGAGGCCCTTCGCTGCCTGGCTGTGCAGCTGCCGCTCGCGGCCGGCGTGGGTGCGCTGCTCATGGCAATGGCCGTGCGCACGAAGACCTTCAAGGAGGCCCAGGCCAGCGCCACCCTCGCCATGACGCTGATCAGCCTGGCGCCGATGGTGGGCCTGATGAACCCTGGCGGCGAGGCCGGCTGGTACTACTGGGTGCCGGGTCTTGCCCAGAACACGCTGATGCTGCAGGTGCTCAAGGGCGAGGCGCTGACGCTCGCCAAGTGGATGCCATCGGTGCTGGTGTCCGGTGCCATGACGCTGGCCGGCCTGCTCTTCATCGCGCGCTCCATGCGCCTGGCCGTGGCTCGCTGACCGCCGGCCTCCCCAAGACGAAGGCGCCTCCGAGGAGGCGCCTTTTTCATGCCCGGTGCGACTTGGGCGGGACCGCTGTCCTGCGTCAGGTCTAGTGCATCAGGCCGAGCGCCCGATGCACCTCCTGCTGCCAGGGCAGGGCATGGACGATCTCGTTGAGCTGACGCGCGGAATCCGCGGGCGCCAGGACCTCGCCGCGCGGGTTGAGGAACTGCAGATTGGTCACGAGGGACATCGGATCCACCATGGCCACGACGCCCACCGGCAGCCGGACCCAATCCCAGGCGACGCCCGCGGTGCCATGCTGCCATTCGCCCTTCCAGAGCGTCTGGCCCATGGCGGGATGGTCGGCATCGCCCGGCACCAGGACGCGGGTACTCAGGTGGGCGAGTTGCAGCTGCGGTGTCGCGTCCGTTGCGCACAGCAGGCGGGGCCACGCGTAGACAATCCAGGCAGGTGTCATCGACAGGTCTTGCTTGTTGTGGAGGATGACGAGTGGGGAGCATCATCCTGTAAGCGCAGTGTGCTGAGACCTGCAAGTTGTTGCTAGCTGTAAACCCTAGCAGAATGGGTCCTCTGAGCGCTGACAATTCCCGCACAACTCCAATCTTCCCGAGGGATCCCCGGCCTCATGCTGCAAGGCAGTTTTCAATCGGTGCTTGAAGCCAAGAATCGCGACGAGTTCCGCGAGGAGATCGTGCGGTTTGCGCAGGATCTGGGGTTCGAGACCGTCACTGCGACCGTGGTACTCGATCGCGGGCCCGGCAATGCCGAGTTCCTGTCCGTGGACAACGCGCCCGTCGGGTTCAACGAGATTGCCTACGACCCGTCCCTGGGCAAGCTGGACCCGGTGATGCAGCATGTGAAGCGGCACAGTGTGCCGATCATCTGGAGCCAGTTCACCTACGTTCAGAACGGCCGGGCCGATCTCTGGGAAGAGCAGGCGCGGTTCGGCTACTGCAGCGGCATCTGCCTGGCACTGCACCTGCCGGAAGGCCGGCACTTCATCATGGGCGTCGACCGGCGCGAGGCCTTGCCTTCGGACCACCAGCAGCTGACGCGGGTCGTGGCCGACCTCCAGCTCTTTGCGGTTCACGCGCAGGAGGCCGCCTGGAATGTCTTCCTCCCGGAAGGCGCCTCGCTCGAGCAGCCCCTCCCCAGCCTGACGCCCCGGGAGCTGGAGTGCCTGCGCTGGACCATGGAAGGCAAGACGGCATGGGAAGTCGGCGGCATCCTGGGCATCAGTGAGCGAACGGCCGTGCTTCACCTGAACAACGCCATGCACAAGATGGATTGCAACAACAAGCACCAGGCCGTGCTGAAGGCGCTGCGACTCGGGTTGATCCGGTAAGGATCATCCCTAGGCTGTAATGTGTGACAGTGGCCGCCGCGTGCGTCCGGTGATCCAATCGCCAGAGCTAGCTTCCCTTTGAAGCAAACTGGAGATCACTTATGAACACTTTCGAGCAACTCAGCGCAAGCGATCTTGAATGGATCGTCGGTGGCGACGGTAGCGAAAGCCCCAAGGGCACCTGGAGCCCCGGGCAGGATCCTTCTCCCAAGGGCACTTGGCTCGTGGCAGAGAGCGACCCGTCCCCCAAGGGCACCTGGCAGACGACTGGTGAAGAGCCGTCGCCCAAGGGCACCTGGTAATTCGCGATCATGAAGTACCTTCCGAGGCTGGCATCCGCCAGCCTCTTGTCTTTGTGCCTGCCCTCTGACGCATGCCCGGTGCCACCGGCCAGCTGAGCGGGTTCATGCACAGGATGGCGGCGCGGTGGGCGTCCGCGTGCGCCTTGTCCGCACACGGCACGCCCCATGGCGCCGCCGGCGACGCAGGCGCACTGGCCTACATCGCGCGGCATCACGGCCTGCCTGCACCGGCCTTCACGCACGACACCGATCGCCACGCCCCCGCCGGGCTGGAGCAGCTTTGCTTCACCGCGCTGAGCGCCGGTCTGCGCAGCCGCGCCGTGCGGCTGGAAGCGGCGTCCCTGGAACACCTGCAACTGCCCTGCCTGTTGCTGCACCATCATCTGGGCTGGACGCCGCTGGTGGCCGTCCACGATGGGCATGTGACGCTGCATCATCCGTCGCAAGGGCGACTTCAACTGGCTGTCGATGCCCTGGCGATGGAGTTCAGCGGCCTGGCCCTCGAGTTCCGGCCGGCACGCTGACTGGCGCTGTCAGCAGACGTCAGCCCGGCAGGTCCGGCGCGGTCTGCTCCTCCATCCAGCCCAGCCAGCGCATGGCCTGCTCCCGGCTCTCGCCGCACATGAGTTCGGACGGCTGCAAGGACGCGCAAACGGCCGGGCGCTCCGGGTGCCCGAAAATCCGGCAGCGGTCCTCGTCGTCCAGCTGGATGCAGCGCACGCCGGCCGGCTTGCTGATGCCGTTGATCAGCGGCATGCCGGGAATCGGTGAGCTGATGGACGGTGCGATGCAGCAGGCAGCGCAGCGGGCGCGGCATTCCATCACTGCACCTCCGTCCGCAGCCGCAAAGGGCAGGCCCGCAGGAGCTGCTCCGACAGGCTGGCCCTCAGGCCCTGGAGCTCTGCCAGCCGCTGATCGATCTGGGCCAGCTTGCCCTGCAGCAGGGCCTGCACCTGCCCCGTCTCCAGGGCACCCGTCTGCAGACCGTCCATCTGCTGCAGCACCTCCCGGATCTCCGCCAGGCTGAAGCCGAGGCCCTGTGCCAGGCGGATGAGCGTCAGGCGCGCGGCGGCCTCGGGTCCATAACGTCGATAGCCCTTGTCCGTGCGCAGGGCCGACAGCAGGCCCTGACGCTCATAGAAGCGAAGGGTGTCGTGACTGAGGCCGCTGACGGCGGCCAACTCACCAATGAGCATTGCGGACTCCAGGCATCCCGGCCCCTCGCCATGCGCGCGACCGGTGGACGTGTGACGCCCCCGGCCCGCCCTGGCACCGCACCACGCGATGTGGCAGCAGGAAAAAGGGAGCGCGAGGGCTTGACCCTGGAGTGTAGTCAAGGCCTGAGCATTCCCACGGTCACTAGCTCCTCAGGAATGCCTTCCATGCCGATCGAACGTCACGTCACACCCGCCGCCACGCCTCCCGGCGCGGTCCTGATCACCGGCGCCACCGGTCAGATCGGGCGCTGGCTGCTGCATCGTCTCCTGCAACTGGCGCCCGAGACACCGTTGGTGCTCGCCCTGCGCGATCCCCAACCCCAGCGGGCCTCCCTGCTGACCTGGCTGGCGGCACGCGGCATCCCGGGCCCCGTGCTGGCCACCCTGCAGGCGGTGCCCTACCAACTGGAGGACGCCGCGGCGGCGCAGACACTCATTCGTAAGCTGCGCCCCGCGGTCGTCATCCATCTGGCCGCCCGTTTCGAATGGGGGCTGAGCCGGATCGAGGCCCACCGCGCCCAGGTGCAGGCCACGGAAGCCTTGTGGACGGCCCAGACGGACCCAAGCGGTCACGCCGGCCGGTTCATCGCCCTGGGAGGCTACATGACGCAGCATCGCCCGCACCTCGCGCGCCTGGGCATCACAGCTGACGGCACCACCGATTGGGCCCGCGTCTACCGCCGGGTGGGTGGCTACGAAGCCAGCAAGCTGGAAGCCCAGGTCCACATGAGCGAGCTCGCCGCGCGTCTGGGCAGACACTGGCTGTGCGTCCACCCGGCCACCGTCTGCGGGCACTCCCGCGAAGGGGAGCTGCCCCATCATGCGGCCTTGCACGCCCTCTGCCGCCAGCTTTTGCGCGGTCGCCTGAGTGCCCTGCCCGGCTCTCACCGCCACCAGTTGCCACTCGTCAGCGTGGATCGCCTGGCGGACTTCCTCGCCCATCTGGCCCTGGACGGCGACATCATCACGGGCGACTACCTCCTGCTGGACCACAGCAGCCCCAGCTTCCATGCCTTGGTGCATCAGCTGGCGAGCGCCCTGGCCGTGCGGGCGCCGCGGCTCGCGCTGCCCCTGCCGCTGATGCGCGCCGCCCTGCGCCTGCCGGGCATGGCGGCCTGGGCCGGTGCCTCCGCGGAGGGGCTCGACTTTCTCCTGGAGGCCCCCGAGTTCGACACCGCCGCCGCGGACGCCTTGGCCCGGCGCTGGCACCTGCAAGCTACGCCACTCGACGCCGCCCTGACGGCCACCGCCCGCTTTGTCCGGCAGGAGGCAATGGCCTGATCAACAGCCCGCGGGCGGCAAGGGGTTGGGCTCGCACTTATCCACAGGCCCCGGTAAAATCGCCCCCCTTCCCCGCTGCTGATCTCGGGCTCAAGGCTGCTGCCGCGGCTGGGGGCCCGTGCCTTTGCCATGCTGTATCCCCAAGAGTTCGACGTCATCGTGGTTGGTGGCGGTCATGCCGGTACCGAGGCCGCCCTGGCCGCGGCGCGCATGGGTGTGCGCACCCTGCTGCTGACCCACAACATCGAGACGCTCGGCCAGATGAGCTGCAACCCGTCGATCGGCGGCATCGGCAAGGGTCACCTCGTCAAGGAAGTGGATGCGCTGGGTGGCGCCATGGCCGCCGCGACGGACGAGTCCGGCATCCAGTTCCGCATCCTCAACGGCTCGAAGGGGCCCGCCGTGCGCGCCACCCGCGCCCAGGCCGATCGCGTGCTGTACAAGGCCGCCATCCGCCACCGCCTGGAGAACCAGCCGAACCTGTGGCTCTTCCAGCAGGCCGTGGACGACCTGATGGTCGAGGGCGATCGCGTGGTGGGTGCTGTCACACAGTCCGGTCTGCAGTTCCGCGGACGGGCGGTGGTCCTGACGGCGGGCACCTTCCTGGATGGCCGCATCCACATCGGCCTGGAGAACTTCAGCGCCGGGCGCGCCGGCGACCCGCCCGCCGTGCGCTTGTCGGGCCGCCTCAAGGAACTGAAACTGCCGCAGGGGCGCCTGAAGACCGGCACGCCGCCCCGTATCGACGGCCGTAGCATCGACTTCACCCGCTGCACCGAGCAGCCGGGGGACCTCGACCCCGTGCCCGTGTTCAGCTTCATGGGCTCGGCGGACCAGCACCCGCGTCAGCTGCCTTGCTGGATCACCCACACCAACGAGCGCACGCATGCCATCATCCGCTCCGGCTTCGACCGCAGCCCGATGTTCACCGGCGTGATCGAGGGCGTGGGGCCGCGTTACTGCCCGTCCATCGAGGACAAGATCAACCGCTTCGCCGACAAGGACTCGCACCAGATCTTCCTCGAGCCCGAGGGGCTCACCACGCACGAGTTCTACCCCAACGGCATCTCGACCTCCCTGCCCTTCGACATTCAGCTCGCCGCCGTGCGCTCGATCCCCGGGCTGGAGCAAGCGCACATCCTGCGCCCCGGCTACGCCATCGAGTACGACTACTTCGACCCGCGCGAGCTGAAGTCCAGCTTCGAGACCCGCGCCATCCAGGGCCTCTTCTTCGCCGGCCAGATCAACGGGACGACGGGCTATGAAGAGGCCGCCGCCCAAGGCCTGTTCGCCGGCATGAACGCCGCGCTGCAGACGCAAGGCCGCGGCGCCTGGCTGCCCGGCCGCGAGCAGGCTTATTTGGGCGTGTTGGTCGACGACCTCATCACCAAGGGCGTCACCGAGCCCTACCGCATGTTCACCAGCCGTGCCGAATTCCGGCTGCAGCTGCGCGAGGACAACGCCGATATGCGCCTGACCGAGAAGGGCCGCGAGCTGGGCCTGGTCGACGACGCCCGCTGGACGGCTTTCAATCGCAAGCGGGACGCTGTTTCACGTGAAACAGAGAAGCTGAAGAGCACCTGGGTGCATCCCGGCATCCTTCCCGCGACGGACGCCGAGCGGCTGGTCGGGAAGGCGCTCGAACGTGAATACAACCTCGTCGACCTCCTTCGCCGACCCGGCGTTGCCTACGACACCGTGGCCGAGGTGGCCGCCATCGCCAGGCCGGAAGCTGGTGTTTCACGTGAAACACTCACGACCGATCTCGGCAGCGCCCTGGCCGATGCCGTCATTGAACAGGTGGAGACCAGCGTCAAGTACGCCGGCTACATCAGCAAGCAGACGGAAGACGTCGCCCGCGCCGCGCACTTCGAGCACCTCAAGCTGCCCGAGGAGCTGGACTATGCCCAGGTGACCGCCCTCTCCTTCGAGGTCCGGCAGAAGCTCAACAAGCACCGACCGGAAACGCTGGGCCAGGCATCGCGCCTCTCCGGCGTGACCCCGGCGGCCATTTCGCTGCTGCTGGTTCACCTCAAGAAGGGCCGCTTCAAGGGCTTCACGGACGACACCAAGGCCTGCGCATGAGCGCAGCCACGCCGGCGCTCACAGCCCTCGACCTCCAGCAAGCAGCGCTGCTGGTCATCGACGTCCAATGCGGCGCCTTCGACGGCCGCTTGTGCCCGCCAATGCCGGACGGCGACAGCCTGGTCCGGGCCTGCGAACAGGCGATCGGCTGGGCGCGACGGCGCGGCGTCCCCGTGTTGTGGATCCAGCACAGCGAACCGAGCGGCCCGATGGATGGCCCCGGCTTCGACATCGACCCGCGCCTGACGCCGAGGCCCGACGAGGCGCGCTTCACCAAGACGACGCCCAATGCCCTGGAGGTGCCCTCATTGGTCCAGGCCCTGACACAACGCGGGGTCCGCCAGCCTATCCTCGTCGGCCTGCAGTCGGACTGCTGCATCGAAGGCACGACCCTCGGTGCCCTGGCGCTGGGCCTGCAGCCCTGGGTGGTCAGCGACGCCCACCACACTTGGCCGGATCGCGGCCTGAGTGCCGAGGCCCTGCGAGACCAGATCTCTGCGCAACTGGCCCAGGCCGGCGCCACCCTCCTGTCCCTCCACACCCTCGTCAGCATCTGAGAGATGATCCTCGCATGAGCTCTTCCGACCTTTTCGCCCCCTTGCGCGAGGCCGCCCAGACCCTGGGGCTGGATCTCAGCGACGTTCAGCTCCAGCAACTGCTGGACTACCTGGGCCTGATCCAGAAGTGGAACAAGGTCTACAACCTGACGGCGGTGCGGGACCCGCAGGCCATGCTGGTCCAGCATCTGGTGGACAGCCTCAGCCTGATCCCTGCCCTGCGCCGGCACTTGGCCGCAACGCCGGGACAGCGCCTCATGGACGTCGGCAGCGGCGGCGGCCTGCCGGGCGTGGTCGTGGCCATCTGCGAGCCGGGGCTGGACGTCAGCTGCGTGGATGCCGTCGCCAAAAAGGCCAGCTTCATCCAGCAGGTGGCGGCTGAACTGCGCCTGTCCAACCTCCACGGCATCCACTCGCGGGTGGAAGAACTGCAGGTGACGCCGTTCGACGTCATCACCTCCCGGGCCTTCGCCTCGCTGCTGGACTTCACCACCCTCACGCGCCAGCACCTCAAACCGGGCGCCATCTGGATGGCCATGAAGGGCCAGCATCCGCAGGAGGAGCTCGCCGCGCTGCCCGCGGACCTCGATGTGTTTCACGTGGAACAGCTTCAGGTGCCCGGTCTGGACGCCCAGCGCTGTCTCATCTGGATCAAAACCCGCGCTTGAGCCCGGGGCGAGCCGGCCTTCCCAAGTACGATAGCCCACCAAGCACACAAGCCCTGCACTGCGCACCGCCCGTCCCGCGGACTCGCCGATCCGGCCCCGCCGATCGAGCGGATAGAGCCCGCCTCAGGGCCGGCGCACAGGGGGGAGCCCTCATGAAGATTTTCTGCGTTGCCAATCAAAAAGGTGGGGTCGGCAAGACCACCACGACCGTCAACCTCGCCGCGGGCCTGGCCAAGGTCGGCCAGCGCGTGCTGGTGGTGGACCTGGATCCCCAGGGCAATGCGACCATGGGATCCGGCGTGGACAAACGCGCGCTGGAGCTGAGCGTCTATGACGTGCTGCTGGAATCCTCCACCATCGCCGAAGCTCGCCAACGCAACGAGCAGGTCGGCTACGACGTGCTGGGCGCCAATCGCGAACTCGCGGGTGCGGAGGTGGAGCTGGTGGAGCTGGAGCGCCGCGAGCGCCGCCTCAAGGCCGCGCTCAAGGCTGCCGAGGCCGACTACGACTTCGTGCTGATCGATTGCCCGCCGTCGCTGTCCATGCTCACGCTGAACGGCCTGTGCTCGGCTCATGGGGTGATCGTGCCGATGCAGTGCGAGTACTTCGCGCTGGAGGGCCTGTCGGACCTGGTCAACACCATCAAGCAGGTGCACGCCAACCTGAACCCGGACCTCCAGATCATCGGCCTGCTGCGCGTCATGTTCGACCCCCGCATCACGCTCCAGAACCAGGTCAGCGAGCAGCTCAAGGCGCACTTCGGCGAGAAGGTCTTCGATACCGTCATCCCCCGCAACGTCCGCCTGGCCGAGGCCCCCAGCTATGGTCTGCCCGGCGTGGTGTTCGACCCCTCCTCCAAGGGCGCGCAGTCCTTCGTGGAGTTCGCCAAGGAAATGGTGCGCCGCATCGCGGCGATGTGACATGAAGCCCGAGGCACTGGCTGAACTCGGGCGACAGGCCGAAACGGCCGGCCTGAACGCCACCTCGCCTCCGCAGGAATCCCGCATCGAGGGCTGGCTGATCCGCCTCTCTCCCGGCCAAGCCAAGCGGGCCCGCTGCATCAACGCCCTGGAGGCCGGCACCCTGCCCGTGGACGAGTTGCTCGCCCGCAGCGCCCGGAGCTTCCATGCCGCCGGCCTGCCGCTGGTGGTCCGCATCACCCCCTTCACGCAGCCGCCCGACCTGGATGCGAGGCTCGCCGCCAAGGGCTGGCCAAGCTATGACGCCGCCGAAGTCCTGGTGCGCCCCCAGCTGGACGACGTGATGGGGTGGCCGCTGCCCGGGGGTCAGGTCTTGCATGCGGTCGATGCCCTCGAATTTGCCCGCCAGATGGGAGAGCTCAAGGGCAGCAGCGAGCTCGAGATCCAGGCCCAGGCCGAGCGACAGTCGCAGTCCCGCGTGCCCTACCAGGGCTTCTGGCTGCGTCGCAACACCATCCGAGGCTGGGAGCTGCTGGCCTGCGGGCAGATCGCCCAGGAAGGCGACTGGGTGGGTCTGTACGACATCTACACCCCGGAAGCCTTCCGCGGACAGGGCCATGCCCGCCATCTCTGCCTGGCCCTGCTCCAGCAGGCCTGCTCGCAGGGGGCACGCCGGGCCTATCTGCAGGTGGGGGAGCACAACGCTGCCGCACTCGCCCTGTACCGCGGCCTCGGCTTCCTGAGCGCCTACCGCTACCACTTCCGCAGCCCGCCAGAAGACCTGCGCTGACGCCGCCGGGACGCGTGGCCGGACTCGCCGGATCCCCGGCTTGAGGGGGGCCGCACATTCACATGGTTACATCATGTCGAAGTGTGCTGGCTAGGATCGCGCAGCATCCCCACTGCCACGGAACGCACCGGCAATGTCCCACACCCTCCTCTCCCGCAGCGCAGCCATCCTGTGCCTGGCCCTCGGCGCCCTGGCCGCTCACGCCGCCGTGCCCAAGGCCGACGTCCCTGGCAGCCGGGACCACCCGGTGCTCCAGCGTTTTGCCGGCAGCGTGCTGGTGGGCTATGCCCAGCAGGACTGGGACCAGCGCCAGTTCCCCGACGCCCGCGGCGCCGCCAAGGACGACAACCGCTTCGCCAACCCAGTGAGCTTCGAGGGCAAGGTCACGCGCCTGTTCTACCTGGCACCCCAGGGCAAGAGCCCGCTGGAGGTGTTCCGCAACCACCAGCAGGCCCTCATGGCCGCCGGCTTCAAGACCACCTGGACCTGCGAGACGGAGGCCCAGGGCTGCGCCCGGGCCTACTTCGCGCTGGACGGCTACGAACGCGCCAAGGGCATGCGCTGGGCCGAGGGCAATCTGCCGGGCGTGGATGCCGACTACCGGGACAGCACCTGGAACCTGGAGATGTCCCTGAGCTACGAGCAGGGCCGCATGCTGGTGGGCTCGCTGTCGCAAGGCGGCCGCACGCTGCAGATGCTGCTCTACACCTCGGCGGCCGAGAACGTTCACACCGGCCGCGCGGCCACCTACATCGAGATCGTCGAGCCCAAGGCCATGCCCACGGGCCAGGTCACGGTCGACGCCAAGGCGCTGGGCCAGGGCCTCGCGGCCGAGGGCCGGATCGCGCTGTACGGCCTGCAGTTCGACACCGGCAAGACCGAGATCAAGCCCGAGAGCGGCGCGCAGCTGGACCAGATGGTCAGCGCCCTGAAGGCCCAGCCGGCGCTCAAGGTGCTGATCGTCGGCCACACGGACAACGTCGGCGGTGTCGACGCGAACCTGGCGCTGAGCCAGGGCCGGGCGCAGGCCGTGGTGGCTGCGCTGGTGCAGCGCGGCATCCCCGCCGCCCGCCTGCAGGCGCGGGGCGTGGCCAACTTCGCGCCGCTGGCCAGCAACGCCGCGGAAGACGGGCGCGCCCGCAACCGCCGCGTGGAAATGGTGTTGCAGTAACCCGCACCCACCCGGCCGAGCGCGCCCCTGCGCCGCCTCCCGCCTCCGCGGCCCTCGAGTCCCGAGGGGCCGCTCGTCCAGACCGCCATCCGGCGCCGCCAGACCGGCGCCCTTCCCTCCCGGAGGATCCCCCATGACCCCCTCGCGTGCCCCCCGACTGAGCGCCCTGCTGCTGCTCATCGGCGCCCTCACCGCCCTGCCCTGCCATGCCGATGTCCCCACGGCGGACGTGCCGGGCGGCAGCGACCACCCGGTGCTCCAGCGCTTCAGCGGCAGCGTGCTGGCGGGCTATGCCCACCAGGACTGGGAGCAGCGCACCTTCCCGGACGCCGGCGGTGTCGGCAAGGGCAGCGAGGGCTTCATCAAGCCACTGACCCTCGAAGGCAAGGTGACGCGCCTGTTCTACGTGGCACCGCTCGACAAGGGTCCGCTGGAGGTCTTCCGCAATCATCAGCAGGCCCTGCAGGCGGCAGGCTTCAAGACGGTCTGGTCCTGCGAGACCGAGGCCCAGGGCTGCGTGAAGGCCTACTTCGCGCTGGACAAGAACGAGCGGCTGCGCGGCATGGGCTGGGCCAAGGGTGACCTGCCCAGCATGGACCCCTCCTCCAGCGGCCGCTGGTCCCTGGCGTCGAGCATCAGCCACGAGCAGGGCCGCATGCTCGTCGGCCAGCTCTCGAAGGGCGGCCGCCAGCTGCACCTGCTGCTGTACACGTCCGTCGCCCAGACCGCGCACACGCACCGCGCGGCCACCTACATCGAGATCGTCGAGCCCCGTGCCATGCCCACCGGCCAGGTCACGGTGGACGCGCAGGGCATCAGCCAGGGGCTGAAGGCGGAGGGCAAGATCGCGTTCTACGGGCTCTTCTTCGACACCGGCAAGAGCGAGGTCAAGCCGGAGTCCCAGCCGCAGCTCGCGGAGATGGCGCAGGTACTGAAGACCGATCCGAAGCTGCGCGTCTACATCGTCGGGCACACGGACAACGTCGGCAGCTTCGACGCCAACCAGGCCCTGTCGCAGGCGCGCGCGCAGGCCGTCGTGGCGGCCCTCACGAAGCCGCCCTACGGCATCGAGGCCGGCCGCCTCAACGCCAAGGGAGCGGCCAGCATCGCTCCCGTGGCCTCCAATGCCGACGAGGACGGCCGCGCCCGCAACCGCCGCGTGGAGATGGTGCTGCAGTAAGCCCGCTCAGGCGTCCGCCGCGCCCACGTGGCCGGCGCGGATGGCCTCGCGGTTGGCCCGCGCGAAGGCGAGGCGATAGGCCTTGTTGGTGAAGCCGAAGTGCAAGGCCAGGACGGTCCCCCCGAGGCGCTGGCGCTTGAGCCGGCGGATGCGCACCGGCTGGTAGAAGCTGCTCTGCGGGGCCTCGGCCCGATGACGTCGGAACCAGACCCAGCTGAGCGTCAGCCCCACGAGCGCGGACACCGTCCACGGATGCCGGGCCACCAGGCCCGCGCCGGGGCCGTCCGGGATGGCGATGGTCAGCACGGCCGCGCAGGCGCCCGCCAGCAGGGCCGTGAAGGCCAGCTTGCCACCCCAGCTCAGCGGCGGACGCGACAGGCTGTCCGCGCAATGCAGGCAGGTCGGCACCGGCAGGGCAAAGGCCGCCGCCGAGCCGCCCAGCGGCAGCAGGCGGGTCACCCGGGTGTCCTGCTCGGCCACGAAGACCTCGCTGCGCGTGCCGCAATTGGCACACACGTCGTCCGGAAATTGCAGGCTGAAACCTTCAGCCAAGGGCTCTGGGCCCAGATTGAGGTGCATGGCGACTCCTCCGTTCGCACCGGCGGCTCCCGACCGCCCTCTCCCGTCACATCCACTGTCTTTTGAGCCGCCCGCATCGAGGCAGGATCGGCGGGCGGATTATGGGAAGCAGCGCCGCATCTGATACCGAGGGTCGGCCCCCGTAGTGAGGGGGATGCGGGCTGTTGGCGTGAATTGCGTCACGATCGGGGCGAGCCGCCGCCTGGCAGGCGCTTGGCAGGTGCCTGGCGGCCGTGGCTCAGTCGCGCGGCCGCCAGACCTTCAGCAGCGTGTGCCGCGTGAAGCCGGGCACGAAGTCGTGGACATGGGCAATGCAGGCGTAGCCAAGGTGCTCGTAGAGCGCCGCGGCGTCATCCAGCAGCGTCTCGATCAGGGCGTCGAGGCAGCCGCGCCGCAGCGCCTGGGCCTCGAGGCGGCGCAGAACGTCCCCGCCCAGGCCCTCGCCCCGGTGCTCGGGGTGCACCCACAGGTAGTCGACATAGAGGCGCTGGAACTCCGTGCGGCCGCAGCCGCCGGCGATCAGCGCCCCGGCGTCGTCAAACAGAGCGCAGGCGATGTCCTGTGCATCGCTGCCCTGCGTCTGCTGCCGGCCATGCAGGACGACGGCCTCGCGGATCGCCTGCAGCGCCGCGGCCGGCACCTCGGCGTCAGTGCACCAGCGCATGGGCTTGCGTCAGACGAGGCCGAGGGCCTCGTCCACGTCCAGGTGCACGTTCATGCTCTGGACGGCGGCCCCGCTGGCGCCCTTGCCCAGGTTGTCCAGGCGGGCCATGACGAGGATCTGGCCCGGCTTGTCGTCGGTGCTGCCGAAGACGAACAGGTCGACCCGGTTGGTGTCATTGCAGGCCTGCACGTCGAAGAAGCCGCCGGCCAGGGTGTCGGCGTCGCGCAGGGGCATCACACGGATGAAGCGCTCGCCCTCGTAGTGGGCGGCCAGCGCCTCCCGGACCTGCTCGGGCGTCGTGCCCGCGCGCAGCTGCTGCAGGTGCAGCGGCACGGTCACCGTCAGGCCCTTGTAGAAGTCGGCCACGATGGGCATGAACACGGGCGCCGTCTTCAGGCCGGTGTGGGCCATCATCTCGGGCAGGTGCTTGTGTGCCAGGCCCAGGGCATAGGGCCGCGGCGACTTCAGGAGTGCGTTGCCGCCCGCCTCGTACTCCGCGATCATGCCCTTGCCGCCGCCGGAATAACCCGTGATGGACGTGGCCGTGACCAGCGCCTCGGGCGCCAGCAGGCCTGCATCGACCAGCGGGCGCACCGCCAGGATGAAGGCGCTGGCATGGCAGCCGGGATTGGCGATGCGCTTGGCGCCGCGGATGGCCTCGCGCTGGCCCCGGCACAGCTCGGGCAGACCGAAGGTCCAGCCCGGCACCGTGCGGTGGGCCGTGCTGGCGTCGATCAGGCAGGTGTTGGGGTTGCTGATCATGGCCGCTGCCTCGCGCGAGGCAGCGTCCGGCAGGCACAGGAAGGCCACATCGGCGGCATTGAGCAGGCGGGCGCGCTCGGCGGCGTCCTTGCGCTTGTCGGCGTCGATGCGCAGCACCTCGATGTCACCGCGCTGGGCCAGGTACTCATGGATGCGCAGCCCCGTGGTGCCTTCCTGTCCATCCACAAACACGGTGTACGTCATGAGATCTCCAGCACAATCAATGGGAACAATCCGACAGCATAAGGGATGACCCGGCCCTCGTGCCCTGCCGGAGCGCCTTCTCCCTTCGTCCTGATGATGCCCATGACCGCCTCCGCCACCGCCACGCCCGTCTATCTGCTGCCCGGCTGGCTGAACTCCGACGCCGACCACTGGCAGAGCCGCTGGGAGCGCACGCTGGGCCATGTCCGCATCGAGCAGGCCGACTGGGACTGGCCCCGCCGCGGCGACTGGATGGCGCGGCTGGACGAAGTGCTGCTCGCGGACGCCCGCCTGGCGCAGACGCCGGCGGTGCTGGTCGCCCACAGCCTGGGCTGCCAGCTGGTCGCGGCCTGGGCGGCGCACTCGCAGCACACGGCCCGCGTGCGGGGCGCCCTGCTCGTGGCACCGCCCGACACCGAGCGCGAGGACATGCCGCCCCAGCTCCACAACTGGCGCCCCATCCGCCGCCCTCGCCTGCCCTTCCCGGCGATCGCGGTGGTGTCCACCGACGATCCCTACTGCGATCCGGCACGGGCCGGCCAGATGGCTGCGGACTGGGGGGCGCGCCTCGTGGTGGCCGGGCCGCATGGCCATCTCAACACGGCCAGCGGGCTCGGTGACTGGCCGCAGGGGCAGGCGCTGCTGGCGACGCTCTGCACGGCCGCCAGCGGCGACTGAGCCGCCTCAGCCTTCCCGTTCCGACCACAGCCAGCCGCACAGCAGCGCGACCAGCCCCAGCAGGCCGATCAGCAGCACGCCCAGCGCCGGCCCGCCGCCGCCCCGGACACCCGCCGACAGGGCGCTCGGCAGCAGGCCCGCCCCGGTCAGCTGCAGGGCCAGCAGCAAGCCGCCCAGCGCCGCGCCCCACAGCGGCGCCACCGAGCGCCGCTGGTAGCGCCGAGGGTCCGGCAGGCGCTGCATCACTGCGGCGGTGAAGCCGTCGTCCGGCACCGGGTCCAGCCTCGCCTGCGCGAGACAGGCCTCCAGCCAGGCGTCGTCATCGGGACTCTCCGAGGGCAAGACCCCATCGGTCTGCGCTTGTCGGCTCATGGCCTGCTCTCCTTCCAGTCCTGCAGCCAGTGGCGCAGGCGTTGCTTGCCTCGTTGCACATGCGACTTGAGCGTCCCGAGCGGCACGCCCATCACCTGTGCGGCTTCCTCGTGGCTCAGGCCCAGCTCGGCGCAATGCATGAGCGCCTGGCGCTCCGCCCGAGGCAGGCGCTCCAGGGCCTGCTGCAGGTCCAGACGCAGGGCGTGCGGCGCCTGCGGGGTGGCGCCCAGGGCCTCGTCCAGCGCTTCCGGCGCCAGGCCGTCCTGCACGTCCAGCCGACCCTTGCGCCGGGATTCCAGGAACACCGTGTAGGCCAGGCGGAAGAGCCAGGTCGCGAAACGGGCCTCGCCGCGGTACTGATCCAGCTTGCGCCACAAGCGCAGGAAGACCTCCTGCGCGAGCTCATCCGCCTGGGCGGCATCGCCGTGCAGCAGGCGGCGCAGCTGGGCCCGCACGAGGCCCTGATGGCGCCGCAGCAGCTGCTCGAAGGCCTGGGACTCGCCGGTGTCCAGCACGCGCCGCACGAGGAGCCGGTCGAGCCGGTCCTCGGGGTCGTGGGGCTCAGCCACCGGCACGCGCGTCGCGCTCACCAAGCCACCAGCTCACGAGATACCCCAGCCCCACCATCAGCGGCAGGCAGGCCAGGCCCCAGAGCTCGGACAGGCGGTGGCCCTCGTTGTATTCCAGCGGCAGCGCCACCAGCGTCAGGAAGAGCCCGAGGCCTCCGCTGACCAGCACCAGGCCGCGGCGGCGATCGGCGTCGGTCGACTTGGGCTCCAGCAGCAGCTCCGGCGGCAGTGTCTGCTGACGATCGGCCAGCTCCAGCAGGAAGCGGTAGCGCTGCTCCTTCTGGCGGGTCTGGTGCCGCATCAGGCGCAGCAGCACGACCACCGGCGCGGCCACCGAGGCCAGGATCGCCAGGGTCACCCCGACCGCCACAAAAAGCTCGTTCACGTTGTTTTCCATCGTCGGATTCCTTGTTCAGTGCAGGGGCCGGGCGGCTCAGAGGCCCAGGCGCCGGGCGACCTCGTCCACCTCGGTGAGCAGCTCCTCGCGCTCACCCTCCATGGCGGACGGTGCCTTCGCCGCTACCAGGTCCTTCAGCGCACGGCCGTAGGCCACGCGGCGGGCGTCGGGAGCCGGCGCGCGCTCGTCCGGCTGCACGCCCCGCCCTTCCCAGTTGCTTCCCGTGACCGGGCTCACCGACCGCGCCAGCGAGACCCACAGGCGGAAGTGCGGATGCACGGTCCGGAACACGCCCGGATTCGCGCCGCCCCCGCTGGGCTCGCCCACCACCCGGGCGCGGCCGGCCTGCTGCAGGTCATAGGCGAGATGCTCGCCGGCCGAGAAGGTCTTGCCGCTGGTGAGCACGTAGAGCGGCACCTGGCCCAGATCCGGCCCCGGCAGGCCGGGCTGGGTCATCAGGGCCTCGTGGGAGGCATCGCGGGCACGCACCATGGAACTCAGGGCCGTCTGCGGCGGCAGGAAGTGGCTGGCCAGCCATTGCACCATGGCGGGGCTACCGCCGCCGTTGCGGCGCAGGTCCAGGATCAGCGCATCGCTCTGTGCCAGCACCTGCAGCGCGGCGGCTAGCGTCGGGGCGCAGGCCGCGGGCGGTGCCATGCCGTCCACCCGCAGGTAGCCGATGTTGCCGGGGTAGTGCTCGACACGCTCGACGCCGCAGTTCATGTGGCGCATCACGGCGGGCGGCGGACCGGACGGGGCGTCGTCAGCCTCGGGCGGGCGGGCGTCGTCGAGCGGCAGCGGCTTGGGGCTGTAGACGAGGCGCGCATGGGCATCCTGCAGCCGGCCCTGCAGTTCACGGGTCCAGGCCTCCGCCAGGGCCGGTCCGGCCACGGTGCCGGCCTGCGGCGTCAGGGCTGCCAGCACGGCCGGGACCCGGGCCGGGTCGTGGTACTCCGCGTTCAGGCGCAGCCCGATCTGCCGGGCCAGCGCGGCCTGCTCCGCGGGCGTCAGCCTCTGCCCCGGTGCGGCCGACGAGGCGGAGGGGTCCAATGGGGCCGATGGGGCCGGCGCGGCCATGACCAGGGGGCTCATCACCAGGGCGGCCACCAGGGTCAGCCCCTGCAGTCCTTGTTGTGTCTGCCGATTCATCATGCAAGCGCTCCTCGCTCCAGGGCCCCGCTACATGGGGGCCTCCTGTGCTTGGATGCGGGGTCGGGCGATCCGGATGCAGGGGCGCGAAAAAATCGTGTCCCCGGCGCGCGCGGCGGGTGCGGCAGCGGCACTTTGCGACAATCCGCGCCATGGTCACGAAAAAACCCAAGGGGCTCGGCATGGGCCTGGAGGCCCTGCTCGGCCCCAAAGTCACCGAAACACCCGCCGCGCGCGAAGGTGAGCCCAGCACCCTGCGCCTGGAGCAGATGCAGGCCGGCAAGTACCAGCCGCGCACGCGCATGGACGAAGGCTCGCTGTACGAACTGGCCGAGAGCATCAAGGGCCAGGGCATCATGCAGCCCATCCTCGTGCGCCCCATCGGCGCCGAGGCCTCGAAGGACGGCGTGGCCCGCTACGAGATCATCGCGGGCGAACGCCGCTTCCGGGCCGCCAAGCTGGCGGGTCTGCGCGACGTGCCGGTGCTGGTCAAGGCCGTGCCGGACGAGGCCGCCGCTGCCATGGCCCTGATCGAGAACATCCAGCGCGAGGACCTGAACCCGCTGGAAGAGGCGCAGGGCCTGAAACGCCTTACGGACGAGTTTGGGCTCACTCACGAGCAGGCCGCGCAGGCCGTGGGCCGCTCGCGCAGCGCCGCCAGCAATCTGCTGCGCCTGCTGAACCTCGCCGAGCCGGTCCAGAACATGCTGATGGCCGGCGACCTCGACATGGGCCATGCCCGTGCGCTGCTGGCCCTCGACGGCGCCCACCAGATCACGAGCGCCACCGAGATCGCCGCGAAGAAGCTCAGCGTGCGCGAGGCCGAGAAGCTCGTGCAGCGCCACCAGGGCGCCGGCCGCCAGACGCCGCTGCTGCGCGTCAAGAGCGACAAGAGCCGCGACGTCCTGCGGCTCGAGGAAGAGCTCTCCGACCTGCTGACCGCCCAGGTCGAGATCCGCGTGAAGAAGAAGACGCGCCGCGGTGAATCCGGCGAGATCGCCATCCAGTTCAGCTCGCTGGACGAGCTCAACGGCCTGATCGAGCGACTGCGCGGACCGCAATGAGACGCAGGCGCTGGTGAGACGCCGACGTCAGGATCCGGGCCCTGGCGAAATCGATGTCGAACGTCGTGCAGAAAGCCGTGCCGAAAGCCGTGTGCTGGGCACGGCTTTTTTTCACGCGTCAACGCAACACCGGCACTGCCCGCGCATGATGCAGAGGTCTATGCTGTCAACGAGCCCCCGCAGGATGGCGTTGCGAAGTCATCGCGAAAGGACTACAAGAGACGTCATGCGGGGTCAGGTCTTGTGTCCTTCCCAGCCGTCACGAGCGGCGTAGGATGACACCAGGGCCCGCCGTTCCGGCAGACCCTCGGAATGCGCAAGAAGCGTGGGGTTCAAGGCCCTCTTTCCTGCGTGCTTCCGGCCCTTGCTGCATGATCCTGCTGACGTGAGCTGATGCTCGGAAAGCTCTGATGACGCCTTGCCCCAGGACGTCACCAGAACTTCCCAGACGGCGCCGGCTGCCACTCGCCCGGCGTCGCCTCCCACCGGATCAGGAGGACAGCATGGACGTGATCAGCAACTACGCCGCCCGCTACGAACGCACCCGGGTCGAAGAGCTCTCGCTCGAGGAATACCTGGCCGAGTGCAAGCACAATCCCCTCGCCTACGCCTCGGCCGCAGAGCGCATGCTCAAGGCCATCGGCGAGCCGCAGATGGTGGACACCCGCAACGACCCGCGGCTCTCACGGATCTTCGCCAACAAGACGATCAAGCTCTACCCCGCCTTCGCCGAGTTCTACGGCATGGAGGAGGCCATCGAGCAGGTCGTGAGCTACTTCCGCCACGCCGCGCAGGGGCTGGAGGAAAAGAAGCAGATCCTCTACCTGCTTGGCCCGGTGGGCGGGGGCAAGAGCTCCATCGCCGAGCGGCTCAAGCAGCTGATGGAGCAGGTGCCGTTCTATGCGCTCAAGGACTCGCCCGTGAACGAGTCGCCGCTGGGGCTCTTCGACCCGGTCGAGGATGGCCCGCTGCTGGAGAAGGAGTTCGGCATTCCGAGCCGCTACCTGAACCGCATCCTCTCGCCATGGGCGGTGAAGCGGCTCGACGAGTTCGGTGGTGACATCCGCCGCTTCCGCGTCGTGAAGCGCTATCCGAGCGTGCTCAAGCAGATCGGCGTGGCCAAGACGGAGCCGGGCGACGAAAACAACCAGGACATCTCCAGCCTCGTGGGCAAGGTCGACATCCGCAAGCTCGAGACTTACGCGCAGGACGACCCCGATGCCTACAGCTACAGCGGCGGCCTGTGCCTGGCGAACCAGGGGCTGCTGGAGTTCGTGGAGATGTTCAAGGCGCCGATCAAGGTGCTGCACCCGCTGCTGACCGCCACGCAGGAGGGCAACTTCAAGGGCACCGAGGGCTTCGGGGCCATTCCCTTCGACGGCATCGTGCTCGCGCACAGCAACGAGAGCGAGTGGAAGACCTTCCGCAACAACAAGAACAACGAGGCCTTCCTCGACCGCATCTACATCGTCAAGGTGCCCTACTGCCTGCGCGTCAGCGAGGAAGTGAAGATCTACGACAAGCTGATCCGCACCTCCTCCCTCTCGCAGGCCAAGTGCGCCCCGGGCACGCTGAAGATGATGGCGCAGTTCGCGGTGCTCACGCGGCTGAAGGAGCCCGAGAACTCGACGCTCTACTCGAAGATGCAGGTGTACGACGGCGACAACCTCAAGGACACCGACCCGCGTGCCAAGAGCCTGCAGGAGTACCGCGACTACGCGGGCGTCGACGAGGGCATGAACGGCATCAGCACGCGCTTCGCGTACAAGATCCTCTCGAAGGTCTTCAACTTCGATCCGGGCGAGGTCGCCGCCAATCCGGTGCACCTGATGTATGTGCTCGAGCAGCAGATCGAGCGCGAGCAGTTCCCGGGCGAGCTGGAGCAGAAGTACGTCGGCTTCATCAAGGAGCAGCTGGCGCCGCGCTACGCCGAGTTCATCGGCAAGGAGATCCAGACGGCCTACCTCGAAAGCTACTCGGAGTACGGCCAGAACATCTTCGACCGCTACGTGACCTACGCCGACTACTGGATCCAGGACCAGGAGTACCGGGACACCGACACCGGCGAGGTCTTCGACCGCTCGGCACTCAATGCCGAGCTGGAGAAGATCGAGAAGCCCGCGGGCATCAGCAACCCCAAGGACTTCCGCAACGAGATCGTCAACTTCGTGCTGCGGGCCCGCGCCAACAACGCCGGCAAGAACCCCGCCTGGACGAGCTACGAGAAGCTGCGCACGGTGATCGAGAAGAAGATGTTCTCCAACACCGAGGAGCTGCTGCCGGTGATCAGCTTCAATGCCAAGGCGAGCGCCGAGGAGGCCAAGAAGCACGAGAACTTCGTGCAGCGCATGGTCGACAAGGGCTACACCGCCAAGCAGGTGCGGCTGCTCTGCGAGTGGTACCTGCGCGTGCGCAAGAGTAGCTGACCGGACCACCCCCTACGCGCTGCGCGCGCCCCCTCGAGGGGGCGGGCCCGAAGGACCGGCAAAGCCGGATCCTCGGGCCCCACTCGGGAAGACCGGGTGGAGCAGGGCTACAGAAGGACAGCACATGCTGCAGCAGATCATCGATCGACGGCTCTCGGGCAAGAACAAGTCCATCGGCAATCGCGAGCGGTTTCTGCGTCGACACAAGGACCAGATCCGCGAGGCGGTGCGGCGGGCGGTGGACGGGCGCGGCATCCGGGACATGGAGCGCGGCGAGGAGGTCCACATCCCCAAGAAGGACCTCAGCGAGCCGGTCTTCGGCCATGGCGAGGGCGGCACGCGCGAGGTGGTGCGGCCCGGCAACCGCGACCACGTCAAGGGCGACCGCGTGCCCAAGCCGCAGGGCGGTCAGGGCCAGGGTCAGGGCAACCAGGCCAGCGACTCCGGCGAGGGCGAGGACGACTTCGTCTTCCACCTCAGCAAGGAGGAGTTCATGCAGGTCTTCTTCGAGGACCTGGCCCTGCCCAACCTCGCCCGCACCACGCTGGCCGAGACGCCCGAATGGAAGAGCCACCGCGCCGGCTTCACGAGCGATGGCACGCCCACCAACCTGCACGTCGTGCGCTCCATGCGCGGCGCGCTGGGCCGGCGCATTGCGCTGGGCATGGGCAAGCGGCGCGAGCTGCATGAACTCGAGGAACGCCTCGCGGTGCTCCTTCGCGAGCTGCCCGAGCACCCCGAGAACCAGGCGCTGATCGACGACACCGAGGCCCGCATCGCCCGGCTCAAGGGCCGCATCGAAGCCATCCCCTTCCTCGATCCCATCGACCTGCGCTTCCGCTCGCGCGTGAAGGTGCCCGTGCCGACCACGCGCGCCGTGATGTTCTGCCTGATGGATGTCTCGGGCTCCATGGACGAGTCGCGCAAGGACCTGGCCAAGCGCTTCTTCATCCTGCTCTACCTCTTCCTCACGCGGCACTACGAGAAGATCGACGTCGTCTTCATCCGCCACCACACGCAGGCGCAGGAGGTGGACGAGCAGAACTTCTTCCACGCCACCGAGACGGGCGGCACCGTGGTGTCCTCGGCCCTCGTGCTGATGGAGCAGATCATCCGCGAGCGCTATTCGCCGTCCGAGTGGAACATCTACGGCGCCCAGGCCAGCGACGGCGACAACTGGCACCACGACAGCGGCCGCTGCCGCGAGCTGCTCACCGACAAGATCCTGCCGCTGTGCCGCTACTTCGCCTACGTGCAGGTGGCGGAGGCGGAGCAGAACCTCTGGGAGGAATACGTCAAGCTGGCCGACGAGGTGCCGCACTTCGCCATGCGCAAGGCCGTGGAGGTGAACCAGATCTATCCGGTCTTCCGCGACCTGTTCAAGAAGGAAGGGGCCGCCACATGACCGACATCGAGAACCGCCGCCGCACCGGCCTCTCCCCGGACCGCCACGAATGGGGCGGCCGCCGCTGCCCGCCGCCATTGCGCGAGATGAAGCCGCTGGAGAAGCGCCCGGAGCACCCGCTGCCCGCGCCGAGCGACTGGACCTTCGAGCTGATCAACGAATACCACGACGTCATCCGCCAGACGGCCGAGCGCTACGGGCTCGACACCTACGCCAACCAGCTGGAGATCATCACCGCCGAGCAGATGATGGACGCCTACGCGTCCGTGGGCATGCCGGTGAACTACCGCCACTGGAGCTACGGCAAGGAGTTCATCGCCACCGAGCGCAACTACAAGCGCGGCCAGATGGGCCTGGCCTACGAGATCGTCATCAACTCCGACCCCTGCATCGCCTACCTGATGGAGGAGAACACCATGGCCATGCAGGCCCTGGTGATCGCGCATGCCTGCTACGGGCACAACAGCTTCTTCAAGGGCAATTATCTCTTCCGCATGTGGACGGACGCGTCGTCCATCATCGACTACCTCGTCTATGCCAAGAACTACGTCGCCGAATGCGAGGAGCGCCACGGCCTGGACGCTGTCGAGGCCGTGCTGGACTCCTGCCATGCGCTGATGAACCACGGCGTGGACCGCTACCGGCGGCCCGCCAAGCTCTCGCTGGCCGAGGAGCGCCTCCGGCTCAAGGACCGCGAGTCCTATGCGCAGCAGCAGATCAACGACCTCTGGCGCACCCTGCCCCGCCGCGCGGACAAGGACGCCGAGGCCCAGGCAGCGCGGCGCTTCCCCGAGGAGCCACAGGAGAACCTGCTGTACTTCATCGAGAAGAACGCGCCGCTGCTGGAGCCGTGGCAGCGCGAGATCGTCCGCATCGTGCGCAAGATCGCGCAGTACTTCTACCCGCAGCGCCAGACCCAGGTGATGAACGAGGGCTGGGCGACGTTCTGGCACCACCGCCTGCTCAACCAGATGTACGACGACGGCTACCTCACCGACGGCATGATGATCGAGTGGCTCAAGTCGCACACCAACGTCATCGCCCAGCAGCCCCTGGCCAATCTGAATCCCTACGCCCTGGGCTTTGCGATGTACACCGACCTCAAGCGCATCTGCGAGGCCCCCACCGAGGAGGACCGCCGCTGGTTCCCCGACGTCGCCGGCAGCGACTGGCTGCCCACGCTGCATCACGCCATGCGCAACTTCAAGGACGAGAGCTTCATCGGCCAGTACCTCAGCCCGAAGCTCATGCGCGACTTCAAGCTCTTCGCCATCCTGGACGACGAGAAGGAGAAGGAGTACCTCATCTCCGCCATCCACGACGAAGGCGGCTACCAGCACGTGCGCGAGGCGCTGTCCCGCCAGTACGACCTCTCCACGCGGGAGCCCAACATCCAGGTCTGGAACGTGAACCTGCGGGGCGATCGCTCGCTGACCCTGCGCCACACCCAGCACCTGGACCGCCCGCTGCACGACAGCGCGCAGGAGGTGCTCAAGCACGTCGCCCGGCTGTGGGGATTCGGCGTGCATCTGGAGAGCGTCAACGCCAAGGGCGAGGTCAGCAAACGCTGGACCGTGCCGGCACCGGCGCATTGAACAGCACATTGAACGGCGCATCGAGCGGCGCGGCGCCCCGTCGGCACCGACCGCTCCGGGACCTGCCCTTGACCGCCTCGTGGTGTCCCCTGGTGAGAGCCGCCCGCATCTGCCCGTTAATGCTGGGGCTGCTGGGGCTGCTGGAGCTTCTGCTCTGGCCAGGCATGCCGGCGCACGCCGCGCCGCCGCTGCGCCTGCTGGTCACCACCGGCTCGAGCCCGCCCTTCGCGGACATCAGCCAGGGCAGCAACGACGAGCGCCTGCTAGGCGGCATCATCCAGGATTGGGGCCAGGCCCTGGCCGATCGCCTCGGCCGCGAGCCCCAGTTTCTGCTGGTGCCCGCGCGGCGGGTCGGCCAGCAGCTGCGCGAGGGCAGCTTCGACCTGCAGTGCTTCGAGAACCCGCAGTGGTACGGCCGCGAGGACGAGGCCTTCATCGACTGGCTGCCCCAGCCGCTGATGGAGGTCGTCGAGGTTCTCGTGAGCACGCGCGCCCTGCCTCCCGTGCAGCAGCTGTCGCAGCTCAAAGGCCGCACCATTGGCGTGGTCAACGGCTACCGCTACCCCTTGCTGGATCCGCTGTTCGAGGCCCGACAGATGCGCCGCAGCACGGCCCACAACGAGCTGCGCCTCCTGCAGATGCAGCAGCTGGGCCGGGCCGACTACAGCGTCATCAGCCTGCTGCAGCTGGCGCATGCGCGCCTGCGAGACCCGCGCCTGCGGGCACTGGTGGTCTCGCCGCTGGAGATCTCGCGCACGGCGCTCTTCTGTCTGCGCCAGCGGCAGTCGCCCATCTCCCGGGTCGAGCTCGCCGCCGCCCAGCAGGCCTTGCTGGCGGAGGGCCGGCTGGAGGCCATCCTGCGGCGCTACCGCTGAACGCTAGCTGCGGAAGATCTTGCCCGGGTTCATGATGTCCCGCGGGTCCACGGCGCGCTTGAGAGTGCGCATCAGGTCGACGGCGCCCTCGCCGGCCTCGTCCCGCAGGAAGTCCTGCTTGTGCAGGCCGATGCCGTGCTCGCCCGTGCAGGTCCCGCCCAGGCGCAGGGCGCGGGCCACCATCTGCGCGGACAGCCGCTCGGCCGTCTCGCGCTCGGCGGGCAGCGCCGGGTCGATCAGGTAGCCCATGTGGAAATTGCCGTCGCCCACGTGGCCGACGATGAAATAGGGCAGGCCGGACGCCAGCACCTCGGCCACCGACTCGTTGATGCTCTCCGCCAGACGCGAGATCGGCACGCAGGTGTCCGTGGTGACGCAGCGGCAGCCCGGCTTCATCTGCAGGGCCGAGAGGTAGGCATGGTGGCGTGCCGTCCACAGCCGCGTGCGCTCCTCCGGCGTGCGGGACCACTCGAAGTCCTCGCCGCCGAAGTCGCGGGCGATCTCCTGCACCGTCGCGGCCTGCTCGGCCACACCGGCCTCGGAGCCATGGAACTCCATCAGCAGCATGGCCGACTCCCGCAGGCCCAGGTGGTCATGGGCATTCACGGCCCGCACGGTGTTCGCGTCCAGCAGCTCGCAGCGGGCGATGGGCACGCCCATCTGGATGATCTGCATGGTGGTCTGCACGGCCGCGTCGATGCTGGGGAAGAAGCAGATCGCGGCCGACACGGCCTCGGGCAGCGGATACAGGCGCAGCGTCAGCTCCGTGATCACGCCCAGCGTGCCCTCGCTGCCCACGAACAGGCGCGTGAGGTCGTAGCCCGCGCTGCTCTTGCGGGCGCGCGAGCCCGTGCGGATCACCTCGCCGCCCGGCGTCACCACGCGCAGCGCCAGGACGTTCTCGCGCAGCGTGCCGTAGCGGACTGCATTGGTGCCGCTCGCCCGCGTGGCCGCCATGCCGCCCAGCGAGGCGTCGGCGCCGGGGTCGATGGGAAAGAAGAGGCCCTGGTGGCGCAGCTCGTTGTTGAGCTGGTGGCGCGTCACGCCGGGCTGCACGGTGACGGTGAGGTCCTCCGCCTGCACGGCCAGCAGGCGGTTCATGCGGGAGAGATCGAGGCTGATGCCGCCCTGCACCGCCAGCAGATGGCCTTCCAGCGAGGTGCCCGCGCCGTAGGGAATCACCGGCACGGCGTGCTCATGGGCCTGCGCCAGCACGAAGGCCACCTCCTCCTCCGACTCGGCAAAGAGCACGAGCTCGGGTGGCGCGACGTCAAACGGACTCTCGTCACGCCCGTGCTGCTCCCGCACGGCCAGGGACTCCGCGCAGCGGGCGCCGAAGCGGTCGCGCAGCGCCTGCTTCAGCGTCTCGGGCACCGCGCGGCGGGGGCTGTCGAGGGCGGCGGGCGACGAGACGTGGGACATGGCGGGCTCCTTCATCACTGGCGTGACCCATTCTAGGAAGCCGGGCTGAACCTCCGCTGAACTTCCGCCGGGCCCGCGCCGAACGCAAGCCCATCGACGGGAAGCTGCGCTGGCGCAAGCCGCGAGGCTTGAAGCGCAGGCGCCCGCGTGCCACCATGGCTGCAAGACCGCCACCCCGAGGAGATGCCATGAGCCTGTCGAGCTGGATCCTGTTGAGCGCCGTCGTCATCCTGGCCCTGCTGGGCCTCTGGCGCCGGGACATGCTGGCCCTGCTGATCCAGAACATCATGAGCGCCTTCCGCGCGCCCAGCCCGCCCGTGGCCCCGCCCGGCCATGCGCCCACGCCGCACGGCGAAGGCGCCCACGCGCACCCCGCCAGCCCGCAACGGCCCGACTTTCACCGCAGCGGACGCAGGGGCTAAGACGGGCCGCCGGCCCGGTTCAGGCAAGATGCGGGCCTCTTCACCACGACCCGCTCCCTGACACCATGGCCAACCGACTTTCCCAGATCGCCACCCGCACCGGAGACGACGGCACCACGGGCCTGGGCGACGGCACGCGTGTGCCCAAGGACCACCTGCGCGTCCTGGCCATGGGCGATGTGGACGAGCTGAACTCCAACATCGGCGTCCTGCTCGCCGAGCCGCTGCCCGAGGACGTCCGTGAGCTGCTCATCACGATCCAGCACGAGCTCTTCAACCTCGGCGGCGAGCTCTGCATGCCGGGCTACAGCCTGCTCAAGGACGACGCCGTGCTGCGCCTGGACGAGGCCCTGGCGCACTACAACGCCGCGCTGCCGCGTCTGAAGGAATTCATCCTGCCCGCCGGCACCCGCAGCGCCGCCATCGCCCACGTCTGCCGCACGATCGCCCGCCGCGCCGAGCGCGCCGTGGTCCATGCCCTGCACCAGGGCGAGCAGATCGAGGCCGCGCCGCGCCAGTACCTCAACCGCCTCTCCGACCTGCTCTTCGTGCTGGCCCGGGTCCTGAACCGCGCCAATCTCGACGGCAAGGGCGGCGACGACGTCTACTGGCACAGCGAGCGCCTCAAGCGGCAGCAGACGGCCCCTGACGAAGGCTGAGCCCTGCAGCGGCACCGGGTTTCGCCGCCTGATCGCTCCCTCAACATCTCCCAGGGCTGCTCGCGCTGCTACGCCCCTTTGCGCGGCAGGCGCTGAAAGGCCTGGCGCAGGCGCTCCTCATAGGCGTCGGCCAGCGTCGCCGGCGCCTGCACCTCGACGTCGCCGGCGTGCCGCAGCAGGTCCATCAGCAGCTCGGTGGCGTCCACATAGGGCACGTCGAGTTCCCAGCGGCCATCGTCCAGCCAGCGGCTCTCCTGCGCCGGATGCCACTCCTCGCGGGACACCCACTGCGCCGCCTCCGCACTGAAGATCAGGCGCGCGCGCTGCGGCCGCCCGCCCGCGAAGATGCCATAGCCCTGGTCCAGCTCGGCCTCGAGCTGCTTCACGGCCACCGCACGGGCCTTGTCCTCGGTCACCTCGGCGGCCTCCACGGCATCGAGCGCAAAGCGGCGCAGGCCCTCGCTCTGGTGGCACCAGGCATCGAGGTACCAGGTGTTGCGGTAATGGACCAGCCGCTGCGGCGACACCAGTCGCTCACTGCGTGAGCCCGGCTGGCCGCCGCGGCCCCGCTTGCGGTAGGCCAGGCGCAGGCGCAGGCGCTTCACGAGCGCGCTGCCTACGGTCTCGAAGTGTTCGGACGGCACGCGGCGCCGCGCCGTGGAGATGAGCTTCACCCGCCGCGTCAGCTCGCGCGCCTCGGCCTCGTCGCCGCCCAGCATGCCGCTGAGCTTGTCCAGCATGGGCTGCAGATGGCGTGTCAGCAGGCCGTTCTCGTCCAGGCTCGACAGCAGCTGGTTCATCGTCAGCAGGGCATGCAGCTCCTTCTCGCTGAACCACACGCCCGGCAGCTCGTGCTTCTGCCCGCGCCAGTCCTGGCTGAAGCGGTAGCCGCGGTCCAGGGCGTCGTACTCGATGGGCGCGTCCATGCGCTCGCGCAGGTACTGCAGGTCGCGCTTGAGAGTCGCTGGCGACACCTCCAGGGCCTCCAGCAGCGTCGCGAAGCTGACGCACTCCTGGGCGCGGATCAGCATCTCGATCTTGTAGAAGCGCTCGGTACGGTCCATGGCCAGCGGCCCTCCCTGTCGTGGTTTTCCCCAGATTCGAGACCTGGTGCAGGTAGCTCACGCCTTGAGCTACCTGGATCGCACACTGTGCCACAAGGTCGCTGACAGATTTGTGGCGGCCAGCCACTCCCCTCACTTCCGGAGATGACCATGGCCCAGCTCAGCACCCCGTCCACCGCCCGATTCGCCCCGCCTGCACCGGCCCAGCTCGACCTGGCCATGGAGGACGGCCCGGCCCTGCCCGCCGGTCGGCAAGTCGGCTTCGAACTGGGCTGGGACCATGCGCGCCACGGCGTCGCGCCGGCCGTCGAGCACCTCTTCAGCACGTCTCCGCTGCGCCAGGGCTGGCAGGCGGGCCAGGCCACCTTCGGGCGCCGCACGCTCAAGGCTGCCGGCCATACGCAGCGCTGGCTGCAGCTGCGCACGCACGCCTGGTCGCGCGGGCGCAGCTTCGAGACCACGCTGCTCACGCCCAACTACCTTCAGCAGCTGGACACGGAGCACTGCCCCGTCAGCCGCCTGCCCCTCAACGACGTGCCAGGCCATGCGCAGCAGCGCAGCCTCGATCGCGTCCGGGACGACGCCGGCTACGCCGCCGGCCACCTGGCCATGATGAGCCGCCAGGCCAACACGGCCAAGGGCAGCCGCTGCTGGGGTGAGCTGCAGGCGGCCGCACAGAGCCTGCAGGCCGGCCCCATCCGCGAGATGGGCGGCCTCGATGCGCGCGCCTGGCAGCGCCTCGCCGTGCTGAGCAGCTTCGTGACGACGCTCCCGCACGAGGAGGCCGCCGTGCTTCCGCTGCACGTGCTGCCGCCGAACCGCCTGCGCCTCTTCAACCCCATCCAGGCGCTGCAGGCCCTCGTGACCCGCCAGTTCGCCACGCCGGGCTGGAGTCAGCGCCTGGCGCGCCTGGAGGCCCTCCTGCCGCAGGACGAGCTGCGGGCCGACTTCAACCGCTTCGTGCTGGCCTTCGTGCCCCGCGTGCTGCAGCAGCAGCATCTGCAGACGCCGCACGAGATCCGCTGGGCGCTCGAGGACGCCTGGGGCCATGAGCTGGTGCAGCGCCGTTGGAGCCGCTTCGCCCTGCGCCTGAGCGCCGATCAGGCCGAGCAGCTCGTGCAGCGGGCCGCCGCCAAGCGCCTGTGCCCGGTCCATGTGCAGCAGCACGAGGCCCCGGCCGCCACCGAGGGCTGGGGCCTGGCCTGAGCCGGCGAGCGCCTTCCGGTGCGGCGTCATCACCACGTCATGCCGGCATGGCACAGTCCGCCGCGTCGATCGGCCGGCCCTGCCTGCCCGCGACAGAGCTCAACAATCTGCTCTTGCCTTCTCAGCCCCGCCAGACCCCGGTCCGGCGGGGCTTCTTTTTGTGGGCCTGCTCCATGCCCTTGCCGCCCCCATGCCGGGGGGCCCGGGCGGTTGACGCACGAGGCCGTCGCGCGAATGATGCGGCGTTGGCGCTCTAGCGCCCTGCATCACACAAGGAGACATCGAGCATGCAAAGAGTGGCCATCGTGACGGGAGGCACCCGCGGCATCGGCGGCGCCATCGCCCTGGGCCTGAAGGCAGCGGGCTACCGCGTGGCCAGCGTCTACGCCGACAACGACACCGCCGCGCAGGCCTTCCATGAGCACAGCGGCATTCCCGTCTTCCGCTGGGACGTCTCCGACTTCGAAGCCTGCGAACGCGGCGTCGCGCAGATCGAGGCTCAGCTGGGTCCCGTGGACGTGCTGGTCAACAACGCCGGCATCACCCGCGACGGCATGCTGCACAAGATGACGCTCGCCCAGTGGCAGGCCGTGATCAACACCAACCTGAACTCGGTCTTCAACATGAGCCGCCAGGTGATCAACGGCATGCGTGAGCGCGGCTTCGGCCGCATCGTGAACATCTCGTCCATCAATGCCCAGAAGGGTCAGCTCGGCCAGACCAACTACTCGGCGGCCAAGGCCGGCGAGATCGGCTTCAGCAAGGCGCTGGCCCTGGAGAACGCCAGCAAGGGCATCACCGTGAACGTGATCTGCCCCGGCTACATCGCCACGGACATGGTCAAGTCCATGAAGCCCGAGGTGGTGAGCAGCATGATCCTGCCGCAGATCCCGGTCGGGCGCCTGGGCACGCCGGAGGAAATCGCCCGCTGCGTGTGCTTCCTGGTCGCAGACGAGGCCAGCTTCATCACCGGCGCCACGATCAGCGCCAACGGCGGGCAGTATCTCGCCTGAGCACGGCTTCAGTCAGGCCGGGAGGCCCTGGCTGAAGCGCTCCACCGTCCCGGCGGAGTCCTGCAGCGCCACGTGGTAGCCACGCTCCTTGAACCACATCGCCCAGTTGTGGGCGAGCTGGCGGTCAGGCAGCCACGGGCCCGTGCGGTCGATGTGAATGCGGTGGCCGCGGCGTTCGTAGAACACCACGCGCCACATGCTCCCGCTCGATCCGAAGTTATAGCTGCTCATAAGCGGGCGTGAATCTATCAGATCGCCCGCGGCCCTCCGGGCTGATCAGCTTCTCGATTCGTCAACCCATTCACGCAAGGTGAGCACGCGCAGGCCCGGATAGCGCGCCGCCTGCCGCGCCACATGGCTGCGCACGGCGGCGGAGTCGCTCAGAAGCAGCCCGGCCCCGGCGGCCTGCGCCAGGCTCAGGGCCAGCAACGGCCCCAGCGGCAGCCGCGCGGCCACCCGCTGGCCCAACGGCTTGCAGACCTCGGCATAGGGCAGCACATCGGCCAGCAACTCCTGCTGCTGGGCAGGCTTGAGCTTCAAGGCCGGCGCCGCCAGGCTGAGCATCAGCAGCTGTGCGGTTTCCGCACAGACCAGCAACGGCAGGCGGCCGTCCTGCCAGGCCTGGCGCAGCACGCCCCCGTCCTCATCATTGTGCAGAAGCACCTGCAGCAACAGCGCGGTGTCCAGCACGGCCGTCGGGGGTCGGGTCTTGCGCGCGCGAGGGCCCGCGCCCGCCGCCGCGGATCGAGGGCGCGGACTCATGCCGCGCGACGCGATGCCGCCGATACCGCCACACCACGAGCCGAACGGCTACGTGCCGGAGCTGCCGCGGCCTTGCCGGCGCGGACGGCCGATGCACTCGATGGTTTTGCCGCGCGCGGGCGGCCGGCGCTCGCGACGCGGGCCGGCTTCGCGTCGGCACTCAATGGTTTTGCACGGCGGGAGGCCTGAGGTTTTTGGGAGGTCTCGATGGTTTTGGCGGTCGGCGTGGATTTCGCGGCCGTTTTGGGACTCCCCGTTTTTCGAGCCACCGCTTTTTTGGCGGCCGATTTTTCCCGGGTGGGGACACTCAATGGTTTTGCGGCCTTCGCGGCCCGGGGCTTGGGGGGGGTCTCGATGGTTTTGACACCTCCCATCTGCGTTTCGGCCCAGCTCAGGGCGGCGTCCAGCATTTTTTGCGACAGGGCCAGTTCGGCCAGCTTGGCCCGCAGGGCATCGCCTCGCTGGATTCGCACGGGGGTCAGCACGATTTGGCCACCCCGGGTCTGCACGTCGAAGTACTGCACCGGCCCGAGGGGCTCCGTCACGCTCTTGGGCAAGGTCAGTTGATTCTTGGCGGTAATCTTCGCGAGCACTTGTTGGAAATTCTGAAAGTAAGGAACCCTTACTTTACCTCGGATCGCGGGTCCGCCCGGGAATGGCAGGCTCTCCATCAGACGGCCAAAAGACCCGATGAATGCAGGCCTCTGCTCGATCCATTCTCATTTGATGCGTGCTCCACAGATGACGCTGACTTCATGAGTTACTCGCGAAAGACATCATCGCGACGAGAGAAGCCGGTCGCGACTGGAGAACGTGGCGGCGTGGAACGGCGCTTCAGGGCTCGCGGCGTCCCTGGGATGCTTCCGGCATCACTGGGTTCAGGCGGCCGGATGCCCGCCCCTGCGCCAGCGCGCGGTTGATGCGCCGCAGGACCTCGGCGTGGTGACCGATGGCGGCGGCGATGCGAACGTCGTCGCTGAACACCGGCCGCGGCATGACGCAGAAGGGATGACGCTGCATGGCATCGGACTCGCGGGCTCCCAGCATGCCGTAGCGCTCCTGCAGCGCCCGCTCGACGTCCGCCGCGGGCCAGCGGCTGTAGATCAGCAGCGCGTCCGTGCGCCCCAGCAGGAGCTTCTCGAAACGGGCGCGGGAGTCACCGGTCTCATAGTCCAGCCGGAAGCGCCCGGCGCGAACCGCCGCATCGACATCCGGACCGATGACGCCGCCTCGCACGGCACCGAGGGTCTTGCCCTCCAGCTGTGACAGCTGCCGGTAGTCGAAGGTCCGGTCGCATCGCGTGACCAGCCAGACGGACTCCCGGTAGAGCGGCTCGCTGAAGGCCAGCGTCTTCTGCCGCTCGGCGGTGAGCGTGGCGCCGAACAGCAGGCCTTCGCCCTGCGCCACCAGGCGCAGCGCCCGTTGCCAGGGAAGGGGCTGCACCTCGAAGGACAGGCCGGACGCTTGCTCGATGGCCTGCAGCAGGGCGCGCGTCTCCTCGCTCAGCGGCATCACACGGCCGTTGCCGTCCGTCGTTGCGCTCATGAGCAACTTCACAGGCTGGCCTGCGGCCAAGGCGCTGGCGCCGAACACAGCCAGCAGGGCGAAGAATGCCGACCGGGCGGCCGCTGCGAGTCTCACGGGGGGTGCCTATCCTGCGATGCCAGGCACCTCGGAGACCGCTGTGCCACTGGCGCAGGATTCTCAGGGTCCAGACCGTGCCGAACCTGACGTCAGACAGCAGGGCGGCGGCAAGCGTGCAGAAATGCGCATCGCCAGCCGCCTTCACCGGAAGCACCGCGTCTCACGACGAGGCGCTGCCAGCCTCAGGACATCACACCAGCGAGCGGTGCAGGCGCAGCTCTTCGAGGCGCACCGAGCCCACTTCGGTGGTCTTGGTGGTGTTGAGCTCGCGCTTGAAGCCGGCCAGCTCGAAGAAGCGCAGGGCGCGTTCATTGCGCAGATAGGTCCACAGCGTGACCTTGGTGCAGCCTTCTTCCTGGAGACCATCGCGAGCGGCGTCCCACAGGGCCAGGCCCACGCCCTTTTCCCAGTGCTTGGGCGCGACATACATCGCCCAGATCTCGCCCGTGCTCGAGGGCGTGCCCTTGTCGCGCGAGCGGTCGAAGCCGACGAAGCCCATCATCTCGTTGTCGATGTGCGCCACCAGGACCTGCGGCTCGCACAGGTCGATGGCTTCGCGCCAGAAGGCTTGGCGCTTCTGCACGGACCAGCTGTCCAGCACGGACACCGGCAGCAGTTCCTTGTAGGCGTCCTGCGCAGCGGCGACGTGGATCTCAGCAATGGCCTTGGCGTCACGCAGCGTGGCCGGACGGACCTGAATACTCGACATACAAAGAAACCAGCGGCAAAAGAAAGACGAAGGGCGGGATTGTGGCGGGCAAATCAGCAAATACGGCCGCTTGACAAGGCGATATTTTCAGGCCCCTTTTTGGCGCAAAGTCCGCAGCCATGGGGCTTCGAGGCCGATCCGGGTGGCGTGCATCGTCAGCGCCCTCATCCCACCTGCAGCGGCAGGGGCTGCTGCGCACGGCGGCGCCACACGGTCGCGTAATCCGCCACGCAACGCTTGAGCGCGGTCTTGTTGGCCTTCTGGAGCCGCGCCAGCAGCTCATGACGCACCGGCGCCACGCCCAGCTCCTGCGCGAACTGCTGCTCGATGTCGCGTTCCATGCGGATGAGCAGGTGGGCGGTCGTCTTGGCGTCGGCCAGGGCCCGGTGAGCACGGCCCATGTCCGGCAGCTCATGCCAGCGGGCGAGCTGGCCCAGCTTGCACGACGGTGCCTCCGGGTAGAGCCGCCGCGCCAGCAGGACCGTGCACGCGAACTCGTGCGCCGGATCCGGCTCGATCTCGGCCTTGCGCATCTCGAACTGCCAGAAGCCGCGGTCGAAGCCGGCGTTGTGCGCAATCATCGGGCAGCCACGGGTGAACTCGGCCACCTCGCGCATGACTTGCTCGGCAGGCGGCGCCCCCTCCAGCATCTCGTTGCTGATGCCCGTCAGCTGCTCGATGAACGGCGGCACGTACACGCCGGTGTGCATCAGGCTCTGGTACTCGCCCACGATGGCCCCGCCGCGCACCAGCACCGCTGCGATCTCCGTGGCCCGCCCGCCATTGGCCGGACCGAGACCCGAGGTCTCGAAGTCGATCACCGCCACGGTCTCGTTCATGCGTTCACTCAGGCATCCGCTCATGCGTTCTGCCCTTCGCGGGGCAGCGGCGGGTGCTTGCGGGCATTCATCACGAGCTTGCGCTCCACGGCCGAGGGCACGTCGACCTGGCAATGATCGGCAATCTGCAGCAGGTACAGCAGGACGTCGGCAATCTCCTCGCCCAGGTGGACCCGCGTGGCCTCGTCCAGGGCCTGCGACTCCTGCGGCGTCTTCCACTGGAAGATCTCGACCAGCTCGGCGGCCTCCACGACCAGGGCCATGGCCAGGTTCTTGGGCGTCTGGTAGGGCTCCCACTGGCGCTCGGCGGCGAAGGCGCGCAGACGGGCCTGGAGGTCGGCAATGTTCATCATGGGCCGCGAGTGTGCACGCTGGCTTGCCTCACGCCAAGCCCGGCAGGCGACCCGGAGGCCCTGCCTGCAACAGCGCAAGTTTTTTTGCCCGGCTGATATCAACAAGACAAGATAGAAATCCTTAATTCGTAGTCTTAGTAGAGGGCGGCCTCTGCTGTGGACAAGTCCAATTTGTCTTTGCCATTCAAAGACTTGTCGTCTAAACAAGCTTGTGGCCTGAGCCCCGGATTTCGACCGGACGGTTTGACAACAAGTCGCAGGCCCCCCAGCCCGCCTGTGCACAAGTGCCCGCTTGCTCAAAAGTTGTCCACAGCCTTGTGCCTTTACAGCGGGCGGTGAGCTGTGCCAGGCGCCCAAAAATGTGCAATTCCACGTACAGATTTGCGCGATTTCGGGGCGCACCATGAGCGCATCAACCCCATTCACGAGGTGCTGCAATGGCGACCGTGTCCAAACCCCCCTTCTACAAGTCCCTGTACCTGCAGGTGATCCTGGCCATCCTCATCGGCGTCGCCCTGGGCCACTTCGTGCCCGAGACCGGCGCAGCGATGAAGCCGCTGGGTGATGGCTTCATCAAGCTGATCAAGATGCTGATCGCGCCGATCATCTTCTGCACGGTCGTGGTGGGCATTGCGGGCATGGAGGACATGAAGAAGGTCGGCAAGACCGGCGGCCTGGCCCTGCTGTACTTCGAGATCGTCTCGACGCTGGCGCTGGTCATCGGCCTGGTGGTGGTGAACGTGTTCCAGCCCGGCGTGGGCATGAACGTCGACCCGGCCCACCTGGACACCAAGGGCATCGCGGCCTACACGGGCCCGGGCAAGATGCAGAACACCACCGAGTTCCTGCTGGCCATCATCCCGACCAGCATGTTCGACGCCTTCGCCAAGGGCGAGATGCTGCAGGTGCTGCTGGTCGCGGTGCTGTTCGGCTTCGCGCTGCACCGCTTCGGCGGCCGCGGCACGCTGGTGTTCGACTTCATCGAGAAGAGCTCGCACGTGCTGTTCGTGATCGTCGGCTACATCATGAAGCTGGCTCCCATCGGCGCCTTCGGTGCCATGGCCTTCACGATCGGCAAGTACGGCCTGGGCTCGCTGGTGCAGCTGGCCAAGCTGATGGGCAGCTTCTACCTGACCTGCCTGCTGTTCATCTTCATCGTGCTGGGCTCCATCGCCCGTGCGCATGGCTTCTCGATCCTGAAGTTCATCAAGTACATCAAGGAAGAGCTGCTGATCGTGCTGGGCACGTCCTCCTCGGAGTCGGTGCTGCCGCGCATGATGGCCAAGATGGAGAACCTGGGCGCCAAGAAGTCCACGGTCGGCCTGGTGATCCCGACGGGCTATTCCTTCAACCTCGACGGCACCTCGATCTACCTGACGATGGCCGCGGTCTTCATCGCGCAGGCCACCAACACGCCGATGAGCCTCACGCAGCAGCTGACCCTGCTGGCCGTGCTGCTGCTGACCTCCAAGGGTGCCGCCGGCGTCACGGGCTCGGGCTTCATCGTGCTGGCGGCCACGCTGTCGGCGGTGGGCGGTGTGCCGGTGGCCGGCCTGGCGCTGATCCTCGGCATCGACCGCTTCATGAGCGAGGCGCGCGCGCTGACGAACCTGATCGGCAATGGCGTGGCCACGGTGGTCGTCGCCAAGTGGACGGGTGACCTCGACACGGCGCAGCTGCAGGCGCGTCTCAATGCCGAGACCGAGCAGGAAGCCGACTCTCCCGAAGCCGTGCTCGACAAGAAGACGGCGCATCTGTCGGCTTGATGACAGCCTGAGGAGATCGAGCGATCGCCGGGCAGAAGGCCGGCTCTTGCAGCACGGAGCGCAAGCACAAAGCAAAAGCCCCGGCCAACGGTCCGGGGCTTTTTTTTGCTTCAGGCGATGCCGACGACCTTGTGCATCTGCACCGACAGCCGCCACTGCGGGTGGCTCATGCAGTAAGCCACCGCCTCGCGCGTGTGCTGCTTCTGCAGGATGGAATCGAGAGGCTGCAGGAAAAAATGCTGGAAGTCGAGCTGCTCGAAGCGCTCCGGCATCGCCAGCGGCTGTGGATAGACCAGCTTCAGCTCGTGGCCCTTCGTGAGCACGATCTCGGCATCGGCCTTGGGGCTCACGCAGATCCAGTCCAGCCCGTCCGGCGCGGGCTGCGTGCCGTTGGTCTCGACGGCGATCTCGAAGCCGCGCGCATGCAGGGCCTCGATCAGCGGGGTGTCCAGCTGCAGCAGCGGCTCGCCACCGGTGCAGACGACGTAGGGGCGGCCCAGGCGCTGGCCTTGCGCATCGCGCGGCCAGAGGCTGTCGATGGCATCGGCCAGCTCGACGGCCGTGGCGAACTTGCCGCCGCCCTCGCCGTCCGTCCCGACGAAGTCCGTGTCGCAGAAATTGCAGACGGCGCTGGCGCGGTCCTGCTCGCGGCCGCTCCAGAGATTGCAGCCCGCGAAGCGGCAGAAGACGGCCGGGCGCCCGGCCTGGGCGCCCTCGCCCTGCAGCGTGTAGAAGCGTTCCTTGACGGCGTAGGTCATGGTGTCGTCCTCACACGGGGATCAGTTCGTCGGCCGGGCCGGCGCTCACGAGCGCCCCGGAGCCGCGCGTCTCGTACAGGTCCACGCGGTCGAGCTGCGGCAAGACCTGACCCCCTTCGCGCAGGATCCACGCGGCCAGCGAGGCCGTGTCGCTGTCAGCCAGCGAAGGAATCTCGTGCAGCGGGTGGTGGTCCAGCGCCTTGAACAGCGGGTTGAAGAGCGTCTTCACGTCGCCGAAATCGACCGTCCAGCCCATCACGGCATCCAGCGGCGCGCACAGGTGCAGGCGCAGCGTGAAGGTGTGGCCATGGATGCCGCGCTGCGGGTGTTCCGCCGGCGCGCGCTTGAGCTGCACGGCGCTGTCCAGCGTCATCTCCTTCCAGATGCGGTAGATGGTGCCGTCGAAGTTGGCCCCGCTCGAACCCGTCTCGTACACGGTCACCCACGACAGCTCGGGCAGCTGCGGGCGGATGCGTGCCCACAACCAGGCGGAGATCACCTCGCTCGTCGGGTTGTGCAGGCCCTCGATCTCGTTGAGGCAGTGGTAGTTCAGCTGGGCATGGAAGGGCGCCCAGATGTCGTCGAGATGGTCGTAGTCAATGCTGAGGTCCCGCTCGCCCAGGTCCTGGTTGGCATGGAGGATGACCTCGAAGCCATGGCCGTGCATGCGCCCGCACTTGTGGCCCAGCGGCACGTTGGGCAGCTGGTGGGCAGCCTGGAAGCGGTAGCGGCGCCACACATGCGCGCGGCCGGAGACGTCCAGGTCCACGCCGGAATGCGTGGTGCTCTGGATGCCGACCTGCTGGATGCCCGGCACGCCGAACTCGGTCTCGAGGCGGCGGCGGATCCAGCGGGCGATGTTCTCGTCCGTGGGGTTCTCGATCTGCTCGTTCAGGAGGCCGTGGTCCAGCGGGGCGACACAAGCCGCCAGGCGCTCGCGCAGGGCCTCCACCTCGCCGCCGGGGAAAGGGGCCCAGCCAGCGGGCAGGTCCGCGCGGACGGTGGCGAAGTAGCTGTGGCCATGCAGGCCATGCGCGCGGTGCGAGGCCGGCAGCGCCGGAATGCGGCAGGCGGACTCGAAGCCCGCGGAGGCGCAGAAGAGCGAGGTGGTGTTCATTCAAGGACGTGCCGGCAGGGCGGCAAAGAGCGGGCCGCAGCGCCTTCACCGGAGATTCGGGTGCGCCAAAAGGCCAATCCCCGATTTTTTCACGTCCTGTCTTTCAACAACAGTAGTTAAAGATCTTTAACTGGTAGGAGTAATAGAGGAGGCTCATTTCTGTGGACAAGTGCTCAAAGTCCTTTCGTGACAAGCACTTGCGTCTCCAAAAAGCCTGTGAGCGCCACCGGGGAATGCCACCGGACGGTTCGACAACAAGTTCGCCGAGCGACGCCGGCCTGTGGATAAACCAGGCCTTGTTCAAGAATTGTCCACAGCTTTGTGCCTTGACCGGCCGTGAAGCCCCGGGCATCGTGCGGCCCCTGGAAGCCCAAACGGACGGAGCAAAGGCATGGAATGGCTGGTGGAGGTGATCGTGGAACTGCTGGCGGAGTTCCTGCTCGCCCTGGTCCTCGAGTTCGGTGGCCGCGTGCTGCTGGCCCCGTTCCGTACCGAGCCTTCGCCCTGGGTCAGCAGCCTCGGCTACCTGCTGCTGGGGGCGATCCTTGGCGGGCTGAGCCTGTGGCTGATGCCGCATTCCTTCCTGCATCAGCCGGCGCTGCGGGTGCTCAACCTGCTCGTCACGCCCTTTGCCGTGGGCGCGACCATGGGCTGGATGGGACAGTGGCGCGCGAAGAAGGGCCTGCGCGTGCTGCGGATGGACCGCTTCGCCTGCGGCTACCTGATGGCGCTGAGCCTCGGGCTGGTGCGCTACTTCTGGGCGAGCTGAGCACCGCTCGCGATCGCCGCAGAATCCCCAGCGCGCCGTTCTCCTGGACACTCACGCCCATGATCACCTGCCACGTCCGCTACGTCCTGGATCCCGACAAGATCGCCGAGTTTGAGCGGTACGCCCGGATGTGGATCCCGCTGGTCCGCCATTTCGGCGGCCAACACCACGGCTACTTCCTGCCCGGCGAGGGCGCCAACGATGTGGCGCTCGCCCTCTTCTCCTTCCCGAGCCTGGCGGCCTACGAGCGCTACCGTACCGAGTCCGCCGGGCACCCCGGCTGCCAGGCCGCCTTCCGCTTCGCCACCGAGACCCGCTGCATCCGCCGCTACGAGAGGACCTTCTTCCGGCCGCTGCTCGACTGAGCGACAGCTTCTGCGAGACTGGCCAGCCCTTCCCGCCCGAATGAGATGCCGATGGTCCTCGAAGTTGCGATCCTCCAGGTCATTCCCAGCCAAGAAGCTGCCTTCGAGGCGGCCTTCGCCGAAGCGCAGGCCCTCATCTCGGCCATGCCCGGCTACCAGTTCCACCGGCTCCAGCGCTGCCTGGAGAAGCCCTCGCAGTACGTGCTGCTCGTCGGCTGGGACACGCTGGAGGACCACACGGTGGGCTTCCGCGGCTCGCCGCAGTACCAGGCCTGGCGCGCGCTGCTGCATCATTTCTACGATCCCTTCCCCACCGTCGAGCACTATGAGCTCGTGATGGGGTCAGGTCGTGCCTCATGAAGATCGAGCTGGCGGACCCGACCTCGCCCGAGAGCCGGCAGCTCCTGGAGGCGCTGTCGCGGACGCTGCAGCGCATCACCGGCAGCAGCGGCACGGCGTCCTTCGATGTCCGTGATGTGCAGGGTGAGCGGGCCTGCTTCGCCGTGGCGCGGCTCGACGCGGGCGAGGCCGTCGGCTGCGGGGCCCTGCGGCCGCTGGCGCCAGACATCGCCGAACTCAAGCGCATGTTCGCCGCGCCGGGCTCTCAAGGGGTGGGTCAAGCCCTGCTGAGCTTTCTCGAGCAAGAGGCGCGGGCCTTCGGCTACCGGCAGATCTGGCTCGAGACGCGCCGCGTCAACGAGCGGGCCCTGCGCTTCTATGATCGCCACGGCTATGCCGTGATCGACAACTACGGTCGCTACGTCGGCCGGCCGGAGGCGGTATGCCTGGGCAAGCGGCTGACCGGGGCCGAAAGGGCCGAGGATCTGCCTTTTGACGGACCCTTTGACTCGCCATCGCGCTGACGAGGAGCTTCCATGCTGCAAGTGATGATGACTCGACGCCTTCGATGGCTGCTGGCGATGGCGATGGCGCCGCTCCTGGCGTCCGCTCAGCCGGATCAGCGGCCCGACGTCGTCGTGGCGTCCGTCGGAGAGGCCCAGCGACGCTGCTCGCCCACGGACGGGCCATCCCTGCAAATCAGCTTCGATGCGAGCGACGGCCGGCGCCTCGTGCTGCGGCTCCATGCCGAGCCGGGCCGGTCCTGGGGGACTTGGCCGACAGGCCACCCGGATGGGGCCGGCGGCCTGTCGGCTTTGCTATGCCGCGACGATGGGACGGACTGCCAGGCACTGCAAGACAGCTGGATCACCGTTGCCATGGATGGCTCGATATTCAAGGGCCGCTGGCGCGTTCGTACGCCCCAGGGTCACCTCATCGAACAGTACTTCACGGCCTCCGTGCCCTCCGAACCCCGGCCGATGTGCGGCTGACCCTTCCCACACGCCCATGAAGATCCGCCTTTTGCGCGAGGCCTGCTGCGGGGCCGACGACCAGGCCGGCCCGCTGGACATGACCCTGGACGTCGACCCCTCGCAGACGCTGGGCGATGTCATCCAGGCGGTGATGCGCACGCACTTCCTGCAGTTCTCGTCCACGCGCCACACGATCACTGGCTACGTGCAGGATGTGCCGCTGCTGCGGGTGGTGGCCTTGCCCGGCGCGCCTCAGCGGGCGGAGTTCCTGGTGGCGCCCTCGCAGCCCGTCGGGCCGCTGCTGGACGAGGGCCTGATGTACTTCCGCTTCTGAGCCGAGGCCTCGGCTGACTTGCGGCAGGGGCTGCGGGCCTGGGTAGACTCGCCGGCACCATGAAGAATTCCATCCCCGTTCCGCGGCCCGGCGAGGTCGTCCCTCGTGCGGAGGCGGCTGCTCATCCAGGCCGTCATTGGGCTGCGCTGGCCGTGTTCATCGCGGGCGTCGGCGTGCTGATCCATGTCCTCGCCATCGCGGGCGGACCGTCCTGGTTCGCCTTCTTCGGCGCGCCGCCTGCCGTCGTGCGATCGGCCGAGGCCGGCACCTGGCTGGCGCCGGTGAGCAGCCTGCTGATCGCCGCCGCGATGGGGCTGTGCGGGCTCTATGCCGCATCGGCCCTCGGCTGGGTGCGCCGCCTGCCCCTGCTGCGATTCGGGCTGGCGGCCATGGCCACGGTCTGCCTGGTCCGCGCCCTGGCGCTGATCCCGCTGGGGGTGTGGCGTCCGGCCCTCCTGTCCACCTTCGAGATCGTGGCGGCCGTGGTGTGGGGGCTGGCCGGCATCGGCCTGGCCCAGTCCTGCCGCCTGGCCCGCCCACAACGATGAACACGACGTCCATGAAGCAAGACCTGACCCCCTCCGAACGTGCCGGCGGCTGCCATTGCGGGGCAGTGACCCTGCGCGCCTCGGTGCCGCTGCAGGCCCCCATCAACTGCCACTGCGGCCTGTGCCGACGCCTGAGCGGCGCCGCCTTCACCACCTGGCTCAGCGTTCCGGCGGAGGCGCTGGAGGTGCAGGGCGCGGACCATCTGCAGGCCTACCGGCCGACCGCCCATCTCGAACGGCTGTTCTGCTCGCGATGCGGCACGCACCTGATGACGCGGGACGCGCGCTTCGGCCACATCACCGGCGTGCCGGCCGGCGTCATGCCCGACGGCGAGGTGCCGCCCGCCAGCGGTGAGTACTTCGTCAGCCACAAGGCCTCTTGGCAGCCGCTGCCCGCGGACGCCGCGTGCTTCGGCGGCGAGACGGGCTTCGAGCCGATGCCGCGCCCGGCCCCCTGATCCTGGCCGGCGCTACCATCCGGCCCATGGTTTGCTGCCCGCCCTGCCCCCTGACGCGCTTTACCTGGCGAGACCCGTGGTGCGCGTGCGGTCGGGCGAATTCCGCAACGCCGGCCCTGGCCGCCCGCGGTCGCTGAGACCCCATGCCGTCCGCACTGTCCCACCCTGCCGTCCCACTGGCCCTGGCCCTGGGCTCGCAACGGGTGCCCGGGCGCCTGCTGATCGTCGGGGTCATCGTGGCCGTGCTGCCGGACGCGGATGCCCTCGGTCTTCGCCTCCCTTCGATGCCCAGGAGTTCTCCATGACCACCTTCCACCACCAGCGCCAGATCCCGGCCACGCCGGCGCAGATCCACGCCGCCATCGCCGACCCCGCCCGCCTGGCGCGCTGGTGGGGCCCGGCAGGCTTTCGCAACACCTTCCAGCAGTTCGATTTCCGGGAGGGCGGCCGCTGGCAGTTCGTGATGCACGGGCCCGATGGCCGGGACTATCCGAACGAGTCGGAGTTCGTGGAGATCACACCTGCGCTCGTTCGCCTGCGCCACGTCTGTGCGCCCTTCTTCGAGCTGCGCATCGGCCTGACGGCCACCGCGGGCGGCACCCTTGTCGACTGGCGGCAGACCTTCGACGATCCGCAGGTCGCGGCGGCGGTGCGTGCCATCGTCGAGCCCGCGAACGAGCAGAATCTCGATCGCCTCGCGGCCGAAGTGGCCGCGGCGTCCTGAGCATCACGACTGAGCATCACCACGGCATCCCTCAAGCAGGAGCACCTCATGCAACGTGTCACCGGCCTCGGCGGCCTCTTCTTCAAGGCCCGCGACCCCAAGGCCCTGGCGGCCTGGTACGAGCAGCACCTCGGCATGAAGGTCGAGGAGTGGGGCGGCGTCGTCTTCCGCTGGGCGGACGACCCGGCCGCCGCCCACGGCACCACGATCTGGAGCCCCTTCGCGGCGGACACCGGCTACTTCGCGCCGAGCACCTCGCCGTTCATGGTCAATTTCCGCGTGGCCGACCTGCACGCCCTGCTTGCCGCCCTGCGCGCGGAGGGCTGCCAGGTGGAGGACAAGGTCGACGAATCCGAGTACGGCAAGTTCGGCTGGGTGATCGATCCGGAAGGCAACAAGCTGGAGCTGTGGGAGCCGCCGGCGGGGCGCTAGCCTGACGGCGGTCCTCGCCCCATGATGCGCCTGGAGGGCCTGACCCTGGCCTTCACCGCCTCCGTGCTGTTGCATAACGCCGAAGAGGCGTGGCTTCTGCCTCGCTGGTCCCGTGCCCAGAGCCTGTACCGCCCGGTGGGCGATGGCGAGTTTCGCTGGGCCGCCCTGCTGCTGTCCCTGGGGCTTGTGGTCCTGACCGGGATGCAACTGAGCAGGGGGCGTGAACGGGAGATGCTGTCCGCCGTGTTTGCCGCGTACGTGATCGCCATGGAGGTGAACGCCGTGCTGCCGCATCTGGCCCTGAGCCTGCTGCAGCGGCGCTACATGCCAGGCACGGCCAGCGCCTGGCTGGGCGTGGTGCCCCTGGGGTTGGCCTGGCTGCACGCCGCGGCTTCGGAAGGGCGCCTGCATCTGGCCGCGAAGGTCTGGACGCTGACGCTCAGCTGGCTGTGCCTTGGACTGGCGGTGCCGGCGCTCCTGTGGCTGGGCCGGCGGCTCGCGGCACGCCGGCAGGACAGCGCCTGAAGATCCAGGGGGTCAGGTCTTGCCGGCGATACCGGCCTCTGACATCGGCCTGCAATGCCGGCCGGCTCGCGGGCACCCCTCAGACGTACAGCGCCGCCTCCAGCCCCGGCTCGCACTGGGGCCACAGCGCCAGGCCACCGGCCAGCGTGTAGGCGGCGTCATGGCCCAGGCGGCGCAGGGCGCGGGCGGCCTGCTCGCTGCGGTTGCCGCTGCGGCAGAAGAAGACCACCGGCGTCTCGGCCGGCAGGGCCAGCCACTGCGGCAGGTGCTCGACGAGGACGGACAGCGGCACGGCCTGCAGCTGCACGTCGCCCAGGTCGGGCAGCAGGCTCAGGCGCTGCTCGTAGGGCTCGCGCACATCGACCAGCAACGCCTCGGGATGCGTGCGCAGCAGCAGGCGCAGGCCGCGGGCGTCCAGCTCCGGCGCGGCCTCCGGGCCACTGCAGACGCGGGCGCCGCAGGCCATGGTCTGGTATTCCGTGAGGCCGAGGCCCCGCTCGAACTCGGCCTTGGCGCTGGCCAGGCCGAGCGCGTCCAGGCTGCCGTTGAGCGCGCCGGCCAGCAGCGGCTGGTGGGCCGCCTCGGTGCTGAGCGTGGTGGCGAAGCGGTTCTCGTAGTCATGACCCGGCGCCAGCAGCGTGGACGGCTGCAGCGCGTCGGCGAGGCGGCGCAGGGAGTCGCGCAGGGCCAGGGGCTCGCTCACCGGGAAGTCGGTGCGGCCCAGCGCACCGGGCATGACGGTGTCCCCCACGAAGGCCACGCGGACCTGGCTGCCCTTGCCCAGCAGATAGGCGGTGGAGTCCGCCGTGTGGCCGGGCACCGGCAGGCGGCGCAGGGTCTGATCGCCCAGCACGAGCTGCTCGGCGTCCAGCGGCCAGCCCAGGGCATCGACCTCGCCGTGCAGCAGGCGGTCCGGCAGCGCGGCGCGCAGGCCTTCGGCCGAGGAGGCGTGGTCCCCATGGCTGTGGGTGTCCAGCACGGCCAGCAGGCGGTAGTCCTGGCAGCGCAGCAGGCGCTCCAGCCGCTCGTTCAGCTCGGGCAGCGGGTCGATGACGACGGCGGTGCGGCTCGCCGGGTCGGCCAGCAGCCAGCAGCAGGCGCCATCGACGACATAGCGGGTGATCGGGGTCAGCGGCGTGCCCTCCTGGGCCACGGTGCCGGTGAGGCAGTTCTCGCGCAGGGCCTCGCCACAGGCGCGGATGCGGGCGCAGGCCTCGTCGATCAGCTGCTCGTCCACGGCCGGGCCGAAGGACAGGCGCACGGCCGACGCGGCCTGCCAATCGGGCACGCCCATGGCCTGCAGCACGAAGCTGGGCAGGGCCTTGGCGGCGCTGCAGGCCGAGCCGCCGCTCACGCGCACATCGGCCGCATCGAACAGGTCCAGCAGCAGCTTGGAGCTCAGGCCCGGCACCGCGAAGTTGAGCGTCGTGGGCAGGCTCACGGCCAGCGGCGCATTGAAGACGAGGCCGGGGAAGGCGGCGAGCAAGGTCTCGGCCAGGCGGTCGCGCCAGCGCGCCAGCGTGGCGGGGGCGCGGAAGGTCTGGCCGTCCTCCAGGGCGGCCAGCACGGCGCCCAGCGCGGCGATGCCGCTCATGTTCTCGGTGCCCGAGCGCAGCGCGCCCTCCTGGCCACCGCCGGCCAGCAGCGGCGTCACCGGCGCACCCTCGCGCACATAGAGCAGGCCGATGCCCTTGGGCGCGTAGAGCTTGTGCCCGCTGAAGGGCGCGTAGTCGATGCGGCGCGCGGCCAGGCGCAGGTCCAGCTTGCCCAGGCCCTGCACGCCGTCGACCATCCAGAAGGCGCGGCTGTCGGAGAGGGCCTGCTCGATGCCGTCGAGGTCGCTGATGACGCCGGTCTCGTTGTTCGCGGCCATGGTGCAGACCAGGCCGGCGCGCGGTGCCTGCAGGCTCAGCCAGGCGAGGTCATGGCGGCCGTCGAGCCCGACGGGGATGGCCCGCACCTCGAGGTTCAGGCCCAACAGCTCGTTCCAGTGCTTGAGCGCCTCGGGCACGGCCTTGTGCTCGGTGGCGCCGTACAACAGCAGGCTGCCGATGGATTCGCCGGCATCGCGGCGCTCGCGCAGGGCCCGCAGGGCCGAGAGCACCGCCGTCTGGATGCCTTCCGTCGCCCCGCTGGTGAACAGCAGCTGCCCGCCGCCCGTGCCCAGCAGTCGCTGCGCCCGCGCCCGCACGGCGTCCATCATCGCCCGCGCCTTGAGCCCGGTGCTGTGGATGCTGCTGGGATTGCCGAAGTCCTCGCTCATGGCTGCCAGGGCGGCGGCACGGGCCTGCGGGAGGACGGGCGTGGTGGCATTGGCGTCGAGATAGATTTCCATGGCGGCTTCTGCAGGCGGAAATAGGCGACCGGGGGCGACCGGGGGCGACCGGGGACAGCCGGGGCGGCAACGAGTCGCTGATTCTCCGCGAAGCGCCGCCCGCTTGACATGGGTCAGGCGCGCGAGCGGCCCCTGCCAGGGCGTGGAGCGGGCTCTCCAGAGCGCTGACGGGGGCGCGGGGCGGGTGGGGGCGCCTCCTACAATCCGCCCCGCCCGGCGCGCGTCGGGCCCCGTGCCGGCCGCCCCTTTCCCGGGGAAAGGCCGCCGGTCCATACTCCCACCCTGGCCCACTCACCGGAATCCGCCGTGTCCGATCGCCTCGCCATCCTGCTCCAGTACCTGCTGCCCAAGCAGGCCCTGACCTCCCTGGCCGGCCGGGCGGCCTCCGCACAATGGGGTGGCGTCACCACCGCCGTGATCCGCCGCTTCATCCAGCGCTACGGCGTCAACATGGACGAGGCCGCCAATCCCGACCCGGCCGCTTACCCGACGTTCAACGAGTTCTTCACCCGCGCCCTGAAGCCGGGCGCACGCCCGCTGGCGGTGGCGCACCTGCTGTGCCCGGTGGACGGCGCGATCAGCCAGTTCGGCCGCATCGAGCGCGACCAGATCTTCCAGGCCAAGGGCCACCACTTCAGCACCACGGCGCTGGTGGGCGGTGATGCACGCATGGCGTCCTATTACGAGGACGGCCACTTCGCCAACATCTACCTGAGCCCCAAGGACTACCACCGCATCCACATGCCCTGCGCCGGGCGGCTGCTGCGCATGATCCATGTGCCGGGGGACCTGTTCTCGGTGAACCCCGTGACCGCGCGCGGCGTGCCGGGCCTCTTCGCCCGCAACGAGCGCGTGGTGTGCGAGTTCGCGCGGCCGGACGGCGAGCGCTTCGTGATGGTGCTGGTCGGCGCGACCATCGTCGGCTCCATGGCCACGGTCTGGCATGGCGTGGTGAACCCGCCCCGCTCCGGCCAGGTGCGCGAATGGCGCTACGAGGACCAGGCCATCGAGCTGGCCCAGGGCGCCGAGATGGGCCGCTTCCTGCTCGGCTCGACCGTGGTGATGCTCTTCCCCAAGGCGCCGCTGAAGTTCAACCCGGCCTGGCTGCCGGCGGGCCCGGTGCGGCTGGGTGAGGTGATGGCTGACTGATCGCCACGATCGCCCCGATCGGCGCTCCGGGGACGGCGCGCGTTCAGTGCACGGCCGGCGCCTGACGCGGCCGGTCCTCGCCGCGGTGCTGCAGCAGCGCCGTGGCCGCCGCCGGCTCCAGCGGCCGGCCCAGCAGATAGCCCTGCAGATGGGTCGCGCCCAGGCGCTCCAGCGCGGCCGCCTGCTCCTCGGTCTCCACGCCCTCGGCGACGATCTCCAGGTTCAGGCTGCGGCCCAGCGCACAGGTTGCCTCGACGATGGCCGCGGCCTCCGGGCGCGGCAGCGGCTCCACCATGCTGCGGTCCAGCTTCAGCGTGCGGATGGGCAGCTTGCGCAGCATCGTGAGCGAGGACTGCCCCGTGCCGAAATCGTCCATGGCGCAGGGCACGCCCGCGGCACCGAGCTGCTCCAGCTGGCGCAGCACCTCGTCCAGCTCCGTCATCGCGGCGGACTCGGTGATCTCGATCTCCAGCAACCCTCGCGGCAGGCCGCTGTGCGCCAGCCGCTCCAGCAGCCGGTCCGCGAATCGCGGGTGCGTGAACTGCACCGGCGACACGTTGATGGCGACGGGCAAGACCTGACCCTGCTGGTGCCACTGCCGCAGCTGCTGCAGGGCGATGTCGATGATCAGCTCGCCCAGGGCGAGGATCTGGCCCGTGCGCTCGGCGGCGGGGATGAAGTCGGCGGGGCTGATGCGCTGGCCGTCCGGCCGCTGCCAGCGCACCAGGGCCTCGAACCCGCTGAGCTGCCGGCTGCCGCAGCGGAACTTGGGCTGGTAGACCAGCTGGAACTCGCGGGCCCGCACGGCCTTGTCCAGCAGCTGCTCGGCCTGCAGCATCGAGCTGGCGCGGCGGTCCAGCTGCGGGTCGAAGAGCGCGAAGGCGCTGCCCGGGATCTGCTTGGCGCGGTGCATGGCGGACTCGGCGGCGCGCAGCAGCGTCGCGGCGTCGCGCCCGTCGCGCGGTGAGAGCGCAAGGCCCACGGAGAGGTGCACCGTCAGCTCCTGCTCGTCCAGGCGCAGGGGCAGGCGCGTGGCCTCGAGCAGCTTGCGCGCGAGGATCTCGGCCTGCGCGGGCGCCTCCAGGCCCTCGACGAGCAGCAGGAACTGGTCCTCGCCCAGGCGGCTGACGCTGGCCGGATGCGGGCTGTGCCGCATGTGCGCCAGCAGGCGCTGGCCCAGGGCATGCAGCAGGCGGTCGCCGAACTCGGGGCCGAGCGTCTCGTTGATGAGCTGGAAGCGGTCGACGTCCGCCGACAGCAGCAGCAGCGGCGTGCCCGCCGCGGTCAGGCGTTCTAGGCTCTGGACGGCGTGGTTGCGGTTGGGCAGGCCGGTCAGCTCGTCGAAGAGGGCCTGGCGCGTCAGGGCCTCCAGCGCCTCGTGGCGGGCCGTCTCGTCCAGCATCACGATCAGCTCGGCGGGCTGGCCGTCCCAGATCATCTGGCTGGAGAGGCCGCGCAGGTGCAGCCGGCGGCCGTCCTGCGTCAGGCGCGGGCCTTCCCATTCGATGCGGGCCTCGGGGTCGGACATCACCCGCGCGTGGCGCTCCTTCGAGGTGGGCGCCTGCGCGGGCAGGACCATCTCCTGCAGCACATCGCTCTGCCGGGCGTGGGCCAGGCTGGGGAAGCCGAACATCTGCAGGGCGGCGGGGTTGGCGTAGAGCAGGCGGTGGTCGCGCATCACGGCCAGGCCCTGCAGCGAGTGCTCGGCCAGGCGCGTGAAGCGCAGCGCCTGGTCGCGCGCCTCACGCTGGGCGCCGGCCGCGGCCACGATGATGAGGGTGAGGCTCAGCAGTGTCTGGACGATCAGCCCGCTGGCATGCGTGATGGAGGACTGGCTCAGCGGATGCAGCATCGGCCCCGTGGCATGCACCGCGGCGGAGGCCACGAAGAGCAGGCTCATCACGCGCTCCGCGCGGCGCGGGGTCCAGCCGATCCAGCGGGCGCAGACGAGGTTGCCCAGCGCCAGCACGGCGCCCGCGAAGGCCACGCCCCAGGGCTTGTGCTGCAGCGCCAGCCCGGCGATCCCCACGCTCATGGCAATCAGCAGGCCGGCCCAGAAGCGCCCGGACCAGGCGCGGCCCCGGTAGAGGGCGCTGCCCTTCATCAGCTGGTACAGCGAGGTCATCACCGCCGCCGAGGCGAGGCCCGCCAGCGCGTCGAAGGCGGGCCCAGGCCCCACGACCGGCGCCATCCCGACGCCCAGGGCCAGGCCCATGCCCAGCAGGATGGCGCTGCGCCCCCACAGCCGCACATGCTCATGCCGCGGGTTCAGCCGCCACAGCGCAAGCAGCGTGATGCCCAGCATCAGCTCCAGGAACGAACTCAGCAGCACCAGCAAGCTCATCGGCGCAGGCTCCCCGTGCCCTTCTTCCGAGGGACCGTTTGTCCGATGCTAGCGTTTGCAACGGCATTCGCTGCCACGGATTGAAGCGACTGTTGCTTTGAGTGACGCGTCGCCTGTCTGGGGCTTGCGCGGCGGCCCGGCCCGGCGCTAGCCCCTCCGCGGCGCCGGCGCCACGGCAAGCGGTGACAATAGCCCCCTTCCCGGCGCTCTGGCGCCCCGCACGACAGCAAACCGACGCCCACCATGACCCAGCGCGTTCTCACCGGCATCACCACCACCGGCACCCTGCACCTCGGCAACTACGTGGGTGCGGTGCGCCCGGCCATCGCGGCCAGCCGCGAGCCCGGCGCCGAGAGCTTCTTCTTCATGGCCGACTACCACGCGCTGATCAAGTGCGACGAGCCGGACCGCATCGAGCGCTCGCGCCTGCAGATCGCCGCCACCTGGCTGGCCGCCGGCCTGGACACCCAGCGCGTGGTTTTCTACCGCCAGAGCGACGTCCCCGAGATTCCCGAGCTGACCTGGCTGCTGACCTGCGTCACCTCCAAGGGCCAGATGAACCGCGCCCATGCCTACAAGGCCTCCGTCGACGCCAACGTCGCGGCCGGCGAGGACCCGGACGCGGGCGTCACCATGGGCCTGTACAGCTACCCCATCCTGATGGCCGCGGACATCCTCATGTTCAACGCCCATCGCGTGCCGGTCGGCAAGGACCAGGTCCAGCACATCGAGATGGCGCGCGACGTCGCCCAGCGCTTCAACCACCTCTTCGGCCAGGGCCAGGACTTCTTCGTGCTGCCCGAGGCGCAGGTGGACGCCGAGATGGAGCTGCTGCCGGGCCTGGACGGCCGCAAGATGAGCAAGAGCTACGACAACGTCGTGCCGCTGTTCGAGGGCGGCGCCAAGGGCCTGAAGGAGGCCATCGCGCGCATCGTCACCGACTCCCGCCTGCCCGGCGAGCCCAAGGAGCCGGAAGGCACGACCCTGGTCCAGCTCTTCGACGCCTTCGCCACGCCCGAGCAGCGCGCCGCCTTCCGCGCCGAGCTGCGTGCCGGCCTGGGCTGGGGCGAGGCCAAGCAGCGCCTCTTCGCGCAGATCGACGCCGAGATCGGCCCGATGCGCGAGCGCTACGAGCAGCTGATGGCCAATCCCGAGCGCATCGAGCTCATCCTGCAGGAAGGGGCCGCCAAGGCCCGCGCCATCGCGGCGCCGCTGCTGGCCCGCCTGCGCGAGGCCGTGGGCCTGCGCCGCTTCCAGGCGCTGCCGACCGCCGCCGCCCCCGTGGCCAAGGCGAAGTCGGCGCTGCCGGTCTTCAAGCAGTACCGCGAATCGGACGGCCAGTTCTACTTCAAGCTCAATGCCGCCGACGGCCAGCTGCTGCTGCAGAGCCAGGGCTTTGCGCAGGGCAAGGAGGCCGGCCAGTGGGTGGCCCGCCTCAAGCGCGAGGGCGCGGCCGCCCTGGCCGAGGCGCCGGTCCAGCGCGCCGATGGCCTCGGCGAGGCCCAGCTGCACGAGGCGCTCGCCGCCCTCCAGGCGGCCGAGAGCGCCTGAGCGGGCGCCGGCCCATCCCCTGCCGGGGAATGCCGTTTTAGGGAGATCTGTCCAGACGGGCGACGCGTCGAAGTGGTCCTGTGCTGGCATCAGGCGTGGCCGCGTCTTTTGACGCACGATGTGTGCACAAAGACTGCAGGACGGCCCTGAGCTCAGCTATTTCCGCACAACAAGTGCGAGCAAACCCGCTAGGCTGATCGGGGCCTGGTAGCTAGTCTTTGCTATCAAGCTCGACAAATCGATCAATAGCAGGAGACCCCCCCATGAGCGCCATCGCCCCTGACACCCTGGCCCTCCAGTGCCTCTACCGCTGGGAGCGCGAAGCCGGCTCCCGGGTGGCGCTGACCCAGCCCATGGGCGGCGGCGAGCTGAAGGACTTCACCTGGGCCGAGGTGGCCGACCAGGTCCGGCGCATGGCCGCCCACCTGAAGTCGCAGGGCTGGCCCGAGGGCTCCAAGGTCGCCATCCTGTCCAAGAACTGCGCCTGGTGGCTGATGAGCGACCTGGCGATCTGGATGGCCGGCTACGTCTCCGTGCCGCTCTACCCCACGCTGGCGGCCGAGACCGTGCAGCAGATCCTCACCCACAGCGAGGCCCGCGCCTGCTTCATCGGCAAGCTGGACGGCTGGGAAGGCATGAAGCCCGGCATGCCGGCCGGCCTGCCCTGCATCAGCTATGCCCTGTCGCCCGACGACGCGCGCCAGAGCTACGAGGGCTGGGACGCCATCGTCGCCCGCACGGCCCCGCTGCAGGGTCAGGTCATGCGTCAGGCCGGGGACCTCGCCACGCTGATCTACACCTCGGGCACCACCGGCCATCCCAAGGGCGTGATGCACAGCTTCGGCAACTTCGCCTGGGCCCTCACCGCCGCGCTGGGCCGCTTCCCGATGTCCGCCTCGGACCGCCTGCTGTCCTACCTGCCGCTGGCCCACGTGGTGGAGCGCGTGCTGGTCGAGCACGGCTGGCTGCGCACCGGCATGCACGTCTTCTTCGCGGAGTCCCTGGACACCTTCAATGCCGACGTCTGCCGCGCGCGGCCGACGATCTTCTTCTCGGTGCCGCGCCTGTGGGTCAAGTTCCAGCAGGGCGTGCAGGCCAAGATGCCGCAGAAGAAGCTGGACCTGCTGCTGAGCCTGCCGATCATCGGCGGCCTGGTGCGCAAGAAGCTCAGGAAGGCGCTGGGCCTGGACCAGTGCCGCATCGCCGCCGGCGGTGCCGCGCCCATGCCCGTGGCCCTGCTGAACTGGTTCCGCCACATCGGCCTGCCCGTCAACGAGGGCTACGGCATGACGGAGAACCTCGCGATCAGCAACATCACCAAGCCCGGCGTCGACATGACGGGCACCGTGGGTCCGGCCTACGACGGCGTGCAGCTGCGCATCGACCCGAACAATGGCGAGCTGCTCATGCGCAGCCCGGCCGTGATGCTGGGCTACTACAAGGAACCGGCGATGACGGCCGACGTGCTCGACGCCGACGGCTGGCTGCACACCGGTGACAAGGCCAGCATCAACGCCCAGGGCCTCGTGCGCATCACCGGCCGCGTGAAGGACCTGTTCAAGACGAGCAAGGGCAAGTACGTCGCCCCGGCGCCCATCGAGGACAAGCTCACCATGCACTCGGCCGTCGAGGCCTGCGCCGTGACGGGGGCCAACCTCGGCCAGCCGGTGGGCATCGTGATGCTCTCGCCGGACGCCGCCCAGCGCAGCGGCACCGACGCCGACCGCCAGCAGCTCATGGCCCAGCTGACGCAGCACCTGGACGACATCAACGCCCGCCTGGACCCGCACGAGCAGCTGGACTGCCTGATCCTCGTGAAGACGCCCTGGACGGTGGACAACGGCTTCATCACGCCGACCTTCAAGGTGCGCCGCAACCGCGTCGACGAGGTCTTCGGCCCGAAGCTGGAAGCCTGGGTGGAAGAGCGCCGCAAGATCATCTTCGGCGACTGAGATTCGCGGCGGATGGCGGCGCTCAGGCCGCCTCGTTGGCGACCGACCCGGCGGGCTTCGTGCCCGGCATGGCGCCCGGCATCGGCCGGAACTGGCTCGGCCAGCGCCGCTGGCGCCAGCGCATCACCGGGCGCTCGACGGCGTGGTACAGCGCGCCGCCCAGCGCCACGCTGGCCAGGGCGGTGAGCCCGAAAGCCGCCCATGCGGGGACGTCCTGCAGCAGCGGCTTCATCACGTGGCCGAGGGGCTTGTGGGTCAGGTAGATCGCATAGGACCACAGCGCCAGCGCGCGCGCCCCGGGCAGTGAACGGCGGGACAGCGCGTGCCCCGGCGCCAGGCAGGCCACGAGCAGCAGGGCGTAGGCCCAGGCCATGGCGCTGTAGCCGATGCAGGTCATGAAGAAGCCCCAGCTGCCGTCCGGCAGCACGTAGTTCCACACGGCGGCCGTCCACATCCCGCCGACGGCCCCGATGCCCAGGACCAGCAGCAGGCGCCCACGATGCATCAGCCGCTGCCACAGCGCCGGATGCCCGTGCTGCAGCAGCGCCACGGCCAGGCCGGGCAGGAACTCGTCGGCGCGGCCGAGCGTGGCGTAGTAGATGTGCTGGTAGTAGGCGATGGCGTCATCGCCCGAGACGCCATACCGCGTCCACAGATGGCTGCGCCAGGCGATGGCCGCGCCCGTGAGGGCGGCGATGCCCAGCCAGGCCTGGCGCCGGCTCAGGCGCAGCGCACGGGCGGCCAGCAGGGCCAGGGGCAGCAGCAGGTAGAACTGCTCCTCCACGCACAGCGACCACGCATGCGAGAAGGCCGTGCCCGGCCGCAGCTCGATGTTCTGGGTGAAGGTCAGGAAGCGCCACAGCGGCGGCGGCTCCCGGCCGCCCAGCACGCCCGGCATCAGGAAGAAGGCGGCCAGCACGAGCCAGAACAGCGGCCAGGTGCGCGCCGCGCGGCGGGCGTAGAAGCTGCGCAGCGAGAGCGTCTCGCCCCGCGCGAGCCCCGCCGTCAGCTGCTCGCCGATCAGGTAGCCACTCAGCACGAAGAAGAGGTCCACGCCCGTCCAGCCCACATTCGAGAGCCAGCCGAGGTCCGGCGTGCCGCTCACGAAGACGCGGTAGTGGAAGCAGAAGACCAGGACGATGGCCAGGGCACGCAGGGTGTCGAGGCCGGGGGCGCGGTGGTGGCTCATGGCGTGAGGCAGGAGGGCGAGGCTGCAGATTGTGGCGAGCCGCCGCCGCCGGGCCGCGCCCTCGGCGCGTTACGCTCGTTGCAGCGCCGGCCGGGGAGCGCCGGGGTAGCGCTGGTAGGCCAGGAAGACCTCGTCCAGCACCCAGCCCTCCGACTCGTACAGCGCCTGCGCGCGGTGGTTGCTGCGCGCCGTGGTGAGGTCCAGGCGGGCGACGCCCCGCTCCAGCGCCAGGCTCTCGGCGGCGCGCAGCAGGGCTCGCCCGACGCCCAGGCGGCGCGCGTCGGCCGTCACGAAGAGGTCGTAGAGCACGAAGATGGGCTGCGCCTCCACCGAGCAGAAGCTGGGGTAGAGCTGGCAGAAGCCGAGGCCCTGAACAGCACCGGCGGCACCGCCCGCCTCTGCGGCTACGGCCAGCAGCACCACGGACTCGCCGCGCTGCAGCCGCTGCTGGAGAAAGTCGCGGGCCAGCGCCGGGTCGTCCGGCTGCTCATAGAACTGCCGGTAGGCGTTGAAGAGGGGTGCCAGGGTGTCGAGGTCGTCCAGGCCGGCGAGGCGGAGGCGGCAGGGGCTCACGCGCGCGGCTCCGGCGCGTGGCAGACGGCCTCGATGTTGTGGCCGTCCGGGTCATGGACGAAGGCGCCGTAGTAGTCCGGGTGGTAGTGCGGGCGCAGGCCGGGGGCGCCGTTGTCCGTGCCGCCGGCGGCCAGGGCAGCGCGGTGGAAGGCATCGACCTCTGCCCGCGTGTTCACGCGAAAGGCGATGTGGATGGGCGGCTGGTTGGGCGTGCCGCGGCTGATCCAGAAGTCCGGCTTGGGCGGCTCGCCGAAGCCGGCGACGTCCGTATGGCCGGTGACGGCCGCCGGCAGTTCCATCAGCAGCTGGTAGCCGATGGGCGCGAGCGCCTGGCGGTAGAAGGACTTGCTGCGTTCGAAGTCGCGGACGACGAGGCCGGTGTGGTCGATCATGGGATGTTCCCGGGAGTTGGATGGAAATGAGGACGGAAAAGGGGATGGAAAAGACGGATGGCCGTGCTCACAGGGCCCGTCGCATGAAACGCCACTGCGCCTGCAGCGGCGCGGGCACCTCGGTGCCGGCATAGGCGGGGACGTCCTCGAAGCCGTGGCGGCGGTACAGCGCCTGGGCCTCGTGCATGAAGGGGGCGGAGTCCAGGCACAGCGTGCGGTAGCCGAAGGCCCGGGCGTCATCGATGAGCTGCCCGAGCAGCCACGCCCCCAGGCCCTGGCCACGAACCTCGGGCCGCAGGTAGAGCCGCTTGAGCTCGGCACCCTCGGCCTCGGCCTCGACCCGGCGCAGGCCCCCCATGCCGACGAAGGTGGCGGGCCGGGTGCCGTCACCCGGCTGCTCGATGAGATAGAAGCAGCCCACCGGCGGGACGTCGGCACAGACCTTGTCCAGCATCGCGGCGGCATAGGCGGACACGGGCTGTCGGGTCAGGTCGGCCGGGAGGGCGCCGAAGTGCCGCGCCATCTCCGCGAAGACCCCGCTGAGGTACTCGGTGTTGAGCGCCAGCAGCGCGGCGCCGTGCAGGTCCAGCCGGGCGGGGACGAGCCGGGGTAGCGGTGCGGAGGCGGGGGTGTCTGGCATGGCCGCGCAGGCTAAGGCATGGCGGAGGCGTCCGGGGGGCGTCGGGGCGGCCGGTGAGCGTCCTGCGCACAGTCCGCGCGCTGGATGCCCTGGCTCAAGGCGCCGGCTCGGCCTCGGTGCGCCCGGCCGCGCGCGTGGCCAGACGCCATCCCAACCAGCAGCTCACGGGCCAGCTCAGCAGCCAGGAGAGCTGGTACCAGTGCGGCCAGCCCCGGCTCCAGTTGGGGATGGTGGCCGCAATGCCCATCAGCTCGCCCAGCACCAGGAACCACAGCACGTGGCGCCAGGGGTTCGTGCGCGCCTGGCGTGCGCAGAGCCAGGCGCACAGGATGGAGATGAGGATGAACAGCCCGGTGCTGGCCAAAAGCGGTGGCGTGCTCGGGATGCGGCCGGCGACGAAGTCGCCCGGGAAGAGGGCCGACAGCAGCGGGTCCGTCAGCAGGACCAGCACCACCGACAGCACATAGCAGCCGATGACAAGCGCCAGGGATCTCAGCATGGGGGTCTCCGGTGGTCCGCCTGACGCACGGGCCCGGCGGTGGCCCCGACGATAGCAAGTGCGGCCGGCATTTCAAGCTCGGGGCTAACCCCGGCACGGGCTGGCTTTGTTGGTATTAGACTGGTATTTAATTGGCAGCAAGCCAGCACGAGGGGGACCGCACATGAAACGACGCCAGGCCCTGACATGGGGGACCGGTTCGATGGCCGCCTGGCTGCTGCCGGGATGCGGGGGTGGGGGCGGCGCCTCCGCGCCGACCCCGACGCCCACGCCAACGCCCGCCCCCACGCCGAGCCCCTTCCCCGCCGACTGGGAGCCCCTGGGGCGCCAGGTGCAGGGCCAGCTCCTGCTGCCGGGCCAGGCGGCCTTCGACACGGTGCGCCGCGTGGCCAATGCCCGCTATGACGAGCGCCTGCCGCAGGCCGTGCTGCGCTGCGCGAGCGCGGCGGACGTCCAGGCGGGGCTGGCGCATGCCCGCGCCCGCGGCCTGCCGCTCAGCCTGCGCAGTGGCGGTCACAGCTACGTCGGCAGCTCGACGGGCAGCGGCCTGGTGATCGACGTCGGCCCCCTGAACGGCGTGCAGCTGCAGGGGGACGTGGCGGTGGTGGGCGCCGGCGCGACGCTGGCGGACGTCTACGGCACGCTCCTGCCGCTGGGCCGCAGCGTGGCGTCGGGCAGCTGCCTGAGCGTGGGCATCGCCGGCATCACGATGGGTGGTGGCTTCGGCGTCGTGGACCGCTCCCAGGGCCTGACCTGCGACCAGCTGCTCGGCGCCCAGCTCGTCACGGCCGACGGCCGCCTGCTGGACTGCGACGCCCAGCAGCAGCCGGACCTCTTCTGGGCCCTGCGCGGGGGCGGCGGCGGCCACCTCGGCGTGCTCACGCAGCTGCGCCTGCGCACGCACGCCGTGGGGCCGCTGCAGCAGTTCGAGGCCGACTTCCCGCTGGACGCCCTGCCCGCGGCGCTGGGCGCCTGGCAGTCCTGGCAGGCGCAGGGGCAAGGGCAGGGGCTGCCGGACGCGATCTGGTCGCAGTTCGTGCTGCCCGCGGGCAGCGCGCAGTTCCGCATCTGGGGCGTGGCGGCGGGCGAGAGCGCCGCCCTCCAGCCCTTCTGGACGGCCCTGCTGCAGCGCATCGGCCGCGCGCCCTCGTTCGAGCGCTGGCAGGCCAGCAGCTATGGCGCCGTGATGATGGGCGCCTGCCAGGGCTACAGCCTGCCGCAATGCCACCTGCCCAGCCAGCGCGAGGGCGGCCTGCTGAGGCGGGTGTCGATGACGGCCAGCTCGGACTTCTTCGAGCAGCCGCTGGACGCCGCGGGCATCGCCGCGCTGGCCGCCGGGGTCGCGGCGCGCCAGGGCACGGGCGTGGTCGTGCTGAACCTCATGGGCGGGGCCATCGCCCGGGTCGCGCCGGACGCCACGGCCTTCGCCCACCGCCGGGCGCTCTTCAGCGCGCAGTACCTGTGCGAGTACGCCAGCGGCACCGCCGAGAGCACGCTGGCCGGCGCCGAGCAATGGGCCCAGAGCATGCGCGAGCGTCTGCAGCCCTGGAGCAGCGGCGGCGCCTACGTGAACTACCCCAATGCGCTGCAGGGCCGCGCGGCGGAGGCCTTCTTCGGTGCGAACCTGGCCCGGCTGCGAGCGATCAAGGCGGCCATCGACCCGCAGGGCGTCCTGGCGCCGCTGGAACGGGCCTGAGGGCAGGCGGGCTCAGCGGGGCCCGAGGCGCGCCTTGCGCTCCGCGGTGAAGTCCCACCACGGCAGCGGCGCATGGCCGTCCATGAAGCGGGTGACGGAGATGAAGACGTCGATGACGCAGGGATCGTGGCGCTGGCCGGTGCGCTGGCACAGGGCCTCGTAGAGCTGGTAGGGGTCGCGCCCCTTCAGCTGGGCGGGCTCGTGGATGCCCAGCAGCTGCAGATCGCCGGCCATGGCCGGGCCGATGTTGGGCAGGTCCGTGAGCCGGCGCAGGCGCTGGCGGTCCACCTTGGCGGGATTCATGGCGGGCCTCCTCAGCGTTCCATCTGGCGGCGCAGGGCCTGGGCGCCGGTCAGGCCTTCCTCGGTCGTGCGCTCGAGCCAGCCGGGCGCACGCATCTGCGCCAGATGCCGCTCGCAGAGCTCCCCGGCCTGCCGGTCCGTCGCCTGCGCGAGGGCCTGCAGCACCAGCTGGCCACTGCCCATCTTCTGGCCCTGGACCTCCATCAGCACCTCCAGCGCGGCCTGGCGCCGGTCCGCGTCCTCGCCGTTGACGGCCTGCGCCAGCGCGTCCCGTTCCAGCGTCTCGGCGGTCTGGCTGGCGCGGGCCAGCACGGCGCGTTCGCGGGTCTGGAGCTGGCGCAGCAGCGCGCTCAGGGCCTCGCCCGAGGCAGGCGCGCGCACCGCGCAGGCCGAGGCCGCGGCGCTGAGCATCTGCTCGGCGTAGAGGGGCAGCAGGCCGAGCGCGCCGGCCGGCGGGTGGGCCTGTGCCGGGCCGGCCGCCGCCAGCGCGACGGTGGTGAGGAAGAGGGCCGCCAGCGGCGAGCTAGTCGGGGTTGGCAGGGGCATCGCTTGAATCCGGAAGGTCGGCCTGGCCGCACAGGGCGGCCTGGTAGGCCTGGATGCGCGGCAGCAGCAGCGCAGCGCGGGCCAGGCTGTCGGGGGGCCAGTGCCGGGCGCGGTCATAGTACTCGGGGACGGCGAGCGCCCCGGGCGGCAGCAGCACCCAGGGCTGCTTGCTGGCCGTGAAGATGTGGATGTCGGGCGGCATCGCGTCTGGGTCGTCGAGCGTCCCCACGCGCAGGAACTTCAGCAGCGGGCCGGCGCCGGCATAGTGGCTCCATACGGCGATGCGGCAGTGCGGGCAGCGGGCGATCTGCTGGCCGGCGCCGCTCTCCGAAGGCGTCGCGACGAGGTCCGGCTCGATGCCGAGCGTCTCGACGCGCTCCGCCTCCAGCAGGGCATTGAGCGCGAAGGCGCTGCCGCTCTCGCGCTGGCACCAGCGGCAGTGGCAGCAGTGCACGAACAGCGGCGCCCCGAGCACGCGGTAGCGCACGGCGCGGCAGTCGCAGCCGCCCTCCAGCGGGTAGCGGACCGGCGATGCAGGCGTGGTGGGGGGCAATGCGGACGAGGCCATGGTGATCGACGGGGCTCAGACGCCGCCGCCCTGCTCCCACCCATCCTCGGGCGGCGCGGGCGGGCGCAGCGGGACTTCGGCGCCTTCGGCGGGGGCGACGCGGGGCAGCTCGATGACGAAGCGCGTGCCCTCGCCCATCACGCTCTGGACGCGGATGCTGCCCCCCAGCAGTGTGTGGATGATGTTGTAGCAGATGTGCAGCCCGAGCCCCGAGCCACCCTGGCCCAGCCGGGTCGTGAAGAAGGGCTCGAAGATGCGGCGCAGGTGCTCGGGCGGGATGCCTCCGCCGTTGTCAGTGAACTCGACCAGCACATGGTCCGCGCCCTGGGCCTGGGCCGTCAGCCGCATGCGCCCGCCCTTGCGGCCCGCGAAGCCGTGCAGCATGGCGTTGAGCACCAGGTTGCTGATGACCTGGCCCAGCGGTCCGGGGAAGCTGTCCAGCACCAGGCCCGGCTGCAGCTCCAGGCTCATCTCGTGCTCCTCGCGGCGGATGCGGCTGGAGAGCGTCATCACCACCTCCTCGGCCGTCTGCGCGAGGTCGAAGCGGCGGCGCTGGTCCGAGGTCTGGTCGACGGCCAGCTGCTTGAAGCTGGCGATCAGATTGGCGGCCTGCTCCAGGCTGCGCAGCAGCAGCGTGGTCGAGGCCTCGCTGCCCTCGCAGAAGGTCTGCAGCTCGCTGCGCCGCAGGCTGCCGCCCTGGGCGCGCTGCAGGAAGTCCCGGCTCGCGTCGCGCAGCGTGCTGGCCATCAGCAGGCTGTTGCCGATGGGCGTGTTGAGCTCGTGCGCCACACCCGCGACGAGCGCCCCCAGCGCCGCCAGCTTCTCCTGCTCGACCAGGCGCTCCTGCGCCAGCTGCAGGCGGCGGTAGGCCTCGGCGTTGTCGTAGGCGACGGCGGCGTAGGCGCCCAGGGTGCGCAGGATGTCGAGGTCGGCCACACCGAAGGCCTTGGGCACGCCGCTGAGCACGGCGATCACGCCCATCACGCGGCCCTTGAGCTGCATGGGCACGTAGATGCCGGAGCGCGCCTCCGCGACCGGGCGCCCGTCGGCCAGGCGGGCCTCGTCCTGGCCGCTGCGCTGGCGCACGTGCTGGTCCAGGCGGCGGATGTCCTGGGCGAACTCGTCGATCATCAGCTCGCGGGTCTCGAGCACGCACTGCACCGAGGGCTGCTCCAGGGCCGAGAGGCTGCGCTGGTAGGGCATGAAGGGCTGGCCGTCCTGCATGACGAACTCGAAGTCGATGACGCCCGCCTCCCAGTTCACCCGCCCGACGCCGAACACGCTCGCGTTCATCAGCTCGCTGACGTGGGCGTAGAGCGTCTGCTGGATGGTCGGGAGGTCGCGCGTGGCGGTGATGTCCCGACCGATCTCGCTGAGCAGCGTGATGCTGCGCCGCGCCTTCTCGGCGGCCTCGCGCTGGGCCTCGGCCTGGTGCTTCTCGATCTGCAGCTGCCGGCCCTGCTCGACCACCTCCGCCGTGCGCTCGGCCACCTTGGCCTCCAGCGTCAGCCGGGCCGCGTGCAGGGCGGCCGTGCGCCAGCGGTAGGCCCAGGCCATCATCGCCAGTACGGCGAGCAGCACGCCGCTGCGCCACCACCACGTGCGCCAGAACGGCGGCAGGACCTCGATCTCGATCAGCGTCTGCTGCTCGCTCCACACGCCGTCCGGGTTGGCCGCACGGCCGACGAGGCGGTAGTGCCCCGGGTCGAGGTTGGTGTAGGTGGCCATGGCCTGCTCGCCCCGGCCCTGGATCCAGTCGCGGTCGAAACCCTCGAGCAGCCAGGCGTAGCGGTTGCGCCGTGGGTCCGCGAAGTGCAGCGCCGAGAGCTCGAAGCTGACCATGGCCTCCTCGTGCCCCAGCTGCATGCGCCGCGCGGCATGCAGCGGGCCGGTGATGCCGACATCGCGCAGGCTGACGCTGGCGCTGGAGCCGACGCGCTGCGCGCTGCGCGCCGCCGCCGCGTCGGGCAGCAGGCTCTGGTTGTGCAGCCGCAGGTCCGACAGCACCACGACGGGCGCCTGGGGGTTGTCGCGCAGCTGGCTCGGGTGGAAGCGGATGATGCCCGTGCTGCCGAAGAAGAGGCTGCCGTCCGGGCCGCGCGCCGCCGCCCCGAAGTTGACGCCGCCGCCGAAGCGCGAGCGCCCCGGGTAGCGGCGCGCGCGCTGCTGGTCCGGCACCAGCTGCACCAGGCCGTCGTCGGCGCCCAGCCAGATCTCGCCGTCCAGCGTGTCCTGCATCGCGTCGTAGGAGCCCCGGCCGAGGCCGGGCGTTCCGGACCAGTCCCGCAGATGCCAGCCGTCGGCGTCCTGGCGCAGCTCGAAGACTCCCTGGTTGCCCGCCAGCCACAGGCGTCCCCGCACGTCCTGGCGCAGCGCGTGCACCGCCAGCTTCTGCGGCTGGGTCAGCACGCGGTCGGCGGTGAGCACGAAGTCGAAGTCGTCGGTGTCCGGGCGGTAGAGGTAGAGCCCGCCCTTGGTGCCCACCCACAGCCGGCCCTCGCGGTCCTCCAGCAGGCAGTCGATGGTGTCGTGCTGCAGCGCATGCTCGACGCCGGGGCGGGCGCCGTAGCGCTGCACGCGCTGGCCGCCGCTCTCGATGCGGTAGAGCCCGCTGGCGCTGCTGGCCCAGACGCGGCCCTGGCGGTCCTGCACCAGCGCGCTGATGGAGGCCGCCGACGGCGTGGCGGCCTGCAGGGGCACGGTCTGGCTGCGGCGCTGGCGCGGGTCGAAGCGCATCAGGCCGCCGTCCCCGCCGGCCCACAGCTGGCCGTCACGGTCCCGCAGCAGGGTCTTGATGTTGCGCAGCGGCAGCTGGGCATCGGGAATGCGCTCCGTGTCGCCGCTGGCGAGGTGCAGCCGGTTGAGCCCGCCGCCGTAGATGCCCACCCACAGGTGCTCGGCGTCGTCCGGCGCGAAGGCCATGGGCGAGTCGCCGCTGAGGCTGCGCTCGTCCCCGGGCACGTGGTGGTAGCGCAGGAAGCCGCCGGAGCGCAGGTCCGCGAGGCTCAGGCCCTTGCCCCAGCTGCCGACCCACAGCACGCCGTCGCGGTCGATCATCAGCGAGGCCACGCTGTCGGAGGCCAGGCTGTCGGGCACGGCGGGCTGGTGGCGGTAGCGGCGCAGGCCCTGGCCGTCGTCCCGCCACTGCAGCAGGCCCTGGTGGTCGCCCAGGCCGATCCACACGCCGCCCTCGCGGTCCTGCACGAGCGCGAAAACCGTGGTGCGCGGCACGGGCAGCGCCGACAGCATGGTGTCCGCGCGCACGCCGAGGCCGTCCGGGTCGAGGGTCCAGACCTGCAGGCCGCCGCTCATCCCGACCCACAGGCGGCCGCCCGGGTCCACCAGCAGACTGCGCACGAGCAGCTGGGCCGGCGCGCGGCCGGCGGCCGAGGGGTGGGCGCTCACGCGCAGGCGCTGGCGCAGCTGACCCTGCGCATCCACATGCAGGACCCAGTCGCCCTGCGCGAACCACACGCCGCCCTGCCCGTCGGCGCTGAAGGCGCGCAGCCGCTCATCCGCCAGCGCCAGCTCGGCCGGCGGCTCCCAGCGTGTGAACTGCTCGCTCTGGCGGTCCAGCAGGTGCAGGCCCGCCGCGAGGCCCACCCACAGCTGCGAGCCCGTGCGTGGCGCGAGGCCCACCGCGCGGCGCTGCTGCAGCGCCAGCCCGGGGGGCAGCGCCACGCGGCGGACCTTCTCGGTGGCGAGGGCGAGGCGGTCGACGCCGTCGCTCGTGCCGACCCACAGCGTGCCCTGCCCATCGTCCAGGAGCGCGTGGATGAAGGGGTGGCTGAGGGCGTCGGGCTGCTCCGGCCGGGCGGGGAACACCTGCACGTGGCGGCCGTCGTAGCGGGCGAGCCCGCTCGTGGTGCCGAGCCACACGAAGCCGCGGCGGTCCTGCAGGCTGACCATCACGGCGTCGCTGGGCAGGCCGCTGCCGGAGTTCAGCGCGGTGAAGGGCAAGGCCTGGAGCGAGGCCGCACGGCCCGGGGCGGACATCAGGGCCGCACCCGCGCAGAGCCCGGCGATCAGGGCCAGCCTGGCTGCTGTCCGATGCACTAGCCGAAGCCATGAAACCACAAGCCAACCCCTGCAGAGAGCAGCCCTGAGGGTAACGAATGCCCGCGCCGCTGACCAGCGGGCGCAACACCGTGTCCCCCCGACGCGCCGATGCGGCCCGGCAGGCTATGCTGGCGGCCTACAGGAGCTCCCCATGCTTGCATCCAGCCTTGGCATTCACGATCTGGGTCTGTTCATCGTCTCCGGCCTGCTGCTCAACATCACGCCCGGGCCGGACTCGCTGCTGATCATGAGCCGCAGTGCCAGCCACGGCTGGCGGGCCGGTGCCGCCGCGGCCCTGGGCATCGGCGCGGGCACGCTGGTGCACGTGATGGCGGGGGCCGTGGGGCTCTCGGCGCTGCTGGCGGCCTCGGCCACGGCCTTTGTCGTGATCAAGCTGGTGGGAGCGGCCTACCTGGTGTGGCTGGGCCTGGGCATGCTGTGGCAGCGCCGCCGCGGCGCCGGTCCGGCCGCCGACGCACCGGCCGCGAGCGTCCCGCCGCTGCCGCTGTGGGCGGTCTTCCGCCAGGGGCTGCTGACCAATGTGCTCAACCCCAAGGTGGCGCTCTTCTTCTTGGCCTTCGTGCCGCAGTTCATCAGCGCGGACGCCTCCCACAAGGGGCTGGCCTTCCTGGTGCTGGGCCTCGTCTTCGACCTCAACGGCATGCTGTGGTGCCTGAGCCTCGCCGCCTTCACGGCCGGCGCCAGCCGCCGCGTCCGCGTGCCGGCGTCCTGGGTGACGGCGCTGAACCGGAGCATCGGCATGCTCTTCCTGCTGTTCGGCCTGCGCCTGGCCCTCGACGAGACGCGCTGACGCGGCCCCACCCTCCCACGTTCCCCTTTTGTGAGCTGGTGGCTCAGGGGCTGATCCAGTCCTCAGCCTGGTCGGCCGTCATGCCCTGGTGGTGGCTGAGGTGGACGCGGCCCCGGAACCACCGCTCCCACTGCGCGGCCCGCAGGCGGTCCAGCACCGGACCCTTGAGCTCGCTGAGGTCGAGCCGCAGGCCCTGGCGTGCGAGGCCGTCGTGCAGCTCGCGCAGGGCCTCCAGGCCGCTGTAGTCGATGCCGTTCACCGGGGACATCTGCAGCACCACGCGCCGCGTGCCGGGATGCTGGGCGAGCTGGGCCTGGACGACGTCCGCCAGGCTGCGCGCATTGGTGAAGAGCAGGCTCTCGTCGATGCGCAGGCCCAGCACCTCGGGCAGGCACTCGACGTCGTGGCGGTCGACGTTGCGGTAGTGCTCCGTGCCCCGCACGCGGCCCACGAGGGCGACGTGCGGGCGGGCCGTGCGCTGCAGCAGCAGGGCGATGGAGCCGAGCACCCCGAGCCCCAGGGCCGCCGCCACGCTGACGTTCAGCACCAGCAGCGTCACGGCGAGCATCAGCAGGCTCTCGGCCCGGGCGTAGCGCCAGGCCTCCACATAGGGCCGCCACTGCAGACCGGACAGCACCGCGACAAGGATGGTGGCCGCCAGCACGCTGCGCGGCAGCCACGCCAGCGCCGGCGCGAGGCTCAGGGCGGCGGCACCCATGAGCACCGCGGCCATGACGCTGCTCATGCGGGTCCGGCTGCCGGCGTCGTAGAGCAGCGCGCTGCGCGAGAAGCTGCCGGCGACGGGCAAGCCGGCGCTGAAGGCCGCCGCGACATTGGCCGCGGCCAGGCCCGTCAGCTCGCGGCGGGCATCGACGCGCTCGCCCCGGCGCCGGGCCAGGGCCTCGGCGACGACGAGGCTGCTGACATAGGAGATCAGCGCGATCAGCAGGGCGCCGGGCAGCAGCGCCAGCCACAGGGCGGCGTCCAGCGGCGGCGCAATCAGGTGCAGGTGCAGCGGCGGCAGCGTCCCGATCAGGCGCACGCCCTGGCCCTGGGCCTGCAGCAGCCAGGCGGCGCCCAGCGTCAGCAGCAGCACCAGCAGCGGCGCCAGGCGGGCCCACAGCCCCTTCATCAGGCGCCGGCCCAGCAGGAGCAGGACGACGGCGGCCAGGCCGAATCCCAGCGTGGGGGCGTGCCAGGCCCAGCCGCTGCCGGCCGCGCTGGCCAGCACCGCCGGCAGCTCGGAGCCCTGCGCCGGGCTGCCTAGCAAAGCAGGCAGCTGGCTCATGGCGATGGCCAGCGTGGCGCCGGTCTCGAAGCCGTGCAGCACCGGCACGCTCATCAGCGCCGCGAGCGCGTCCAGCCGCAGCGCGGCCGCCACGGCCATCAGCAGGCCGGTCTCGGCGGCCAGCACCATGGCCACCTGCCCCGGGCTGTAGCCGGCGGGCGCGGCAGCGGTGGTCTGCGCCACCATCAGCGCCACGATGGCCACGGGCCCGACGCCCAGATAGGGACTGGAGCCGAACAGCGCATAGGCGAGCAGCGGCAGCAGGCTGGCATAGAGGCCGGCCTCGGCGGGCAGGCCGGCGAGCAGGGCGTAGGCGAGGCTCTGCGGGATCAGGAGCACGCTGACCACGGCCGCGGCGACCAGGTCGTCCAGCCAGGGGCCCCGGGCATAGGCGCGCAGCGCCGTCAGGACGTTCACAGCGCGTTCAGGGGGATCTTGAGGTAGCGCACGCCGTTGGCCTCGGCCTCGGGCAGCTGGCCGGCGCGCACATTGACCTGCACGGCGGGCAGCAGCAGCACCGGCATCGCGAGCTGGCGGTCCCGGGCCTGGCGCAGCGCGATGAAGGCGGCCTCGGTGACGCCCTCGTGCAGGTGCACGTTGTCAGCGCGCTGCTCGGCGACGGTGCTGATCCAGCAGGCGGGCCGGCTGGACGGCGGGTAGTCGTGGCACAGATGCAGGCGCGTGTGCGCCGGCAGGGCCAGCAGACGCTGGACGGAGCGGTACAGCGTGGCCGCGTCGCCGCCGGGAAAGTCGCAGCGCGCGCTGCCGTAGTCCGGCATGAAGAGCGTGTCCCCGATGAAGACGTCGTCACCCACGCGGTAGCTGACGCAGGCCGGCGTGTGGCCCGGCGTGTGCATCACCTCCGCGCTCAGGCTGCCGATGGCGAAGCGCTCGCCGTCCTCGAAGAGCTGGTCGAAGGGGCGGCCGTCGGTGGGGATGGCGGGGTCGTTGAAGAGCCGGCGGAAGACCTGCTGCACCTCGGTGATCTTCGCGCCGATGGCGATGCGGCCGCCCAGGCGCTGCTGCAGCCACGGCGCGGCGCTGAGGTGGTCGGCGTGGCAGTGGGTCTCGAGCAGCCAGTCCACCGTCAGCTGCTGTTCCTGCACCCAGGCGACGATCAGCTCGGCGCTCAGCGTGCTGCAGCGCCCGGACTTGGGGTCGTAGTCCAGCACCGGGTCGATGATGGCGCAGCGTCGGGTGGCGGGGTCGGCCACGACATGGCTCACCGTGTGGGTGGCCGCGTCGTAGAAGGCGTGGATCTGGGCCTGGATCGGGGTGTCGGGCATGGCGGCTCCGGTGGGGCCGGGGCAGTATCGGGCGGGGGGCTGGGTCGGCACGGCCGCCCCCGCGTCCCGGCGTCAGGGCGCGGCGGGCCCCAGGACCTGCAGCAGCTGGACCCGCGAGGAGATGCACGCGGCGTCGAAGTCAGCCTGGATCTGCGTCAGCGCCTCGGTGTCGTGCGCGTCGATGGTGGCGATGCCCACGGCGCGGTTGCGGCCCTGGGCCTTGGCCGTGTAGAGCACCATGTCCGCCCAGTTGACGGCCTGCTCCCAGTGCAGGGACAGCCCGGTGGGCGGCAGCGGGAAGTGGGCGAAGCCGACTGAGACGGTCACGTGCAGCGGGCCGTCCGGCGACTGCACCACCTCGCTGCCGACGGCGTGCAGGATGCGCTCGGCCATCTGCTGCAGCTGGGCCGGCGGCACGCCCGGGACGAAGACGAGGAACTCCTCGCCGCCCCAGCGCACGACCAGGTCCTCTTCCCGCACGGCCTGGCTGATGCGGCGCGAGACCTCGCAGATCACGGCGTCACCGGCCGAGTGGCCGTGCTCGTCGTTGACGTGCTTGAAGTGGTCGATGTCCACCATCAGCAGGGCGCCGTTGAAGGTGCTGGCAGCGTGCTGCTCCATCACCGCCATGAAGTGGCGGCGGTTGGCGAGGTTGGTCAGCGGGTCGCGCTCGCTCTGGGCGCGCAGCAGGGCCTCGTTGGCCTTGAGCTGGCGATTGGCCTGCCGCACCTTGGTGAGCATCATCACCAGCAGCGGCAGCAGCAGGACGGTCAGCAGGGCCAGGGCCATGCCCACGCGCTGGGCCAGCACGCTGTTGGCCACCTGGCGCGCGCGCAGCTCGCCGTCGCGCTGGAGCAGGGTGAGCTCGGCGCTCTTGCGGTCGCTGTCGTAGCGCAGCTTGAGCTCGTCCAGCTGGGCCTTGCGCGAGGCCTCCTGGACCTGCTGGCTCAGCTGGCGCCCGGCCACCAGTGCCTTGAGGGCCTCGGCCCACTGGCCCGTCTCCGCCCAGGCATCCGCCAGCTCGTCGAGCTCGTGGCTGCGCTCCGCCGCGCCGACGAGGTCCGGCCGCATGGCGTCCAGGCGGCGGTGCTCCTGGCGGGCGGCGTCGAACTGGCGCAGCAGAATCAGCGCGAGACCCATGTTGTGCCGCAGGATGCGCTCCATGCGGCGGTCCTGGAACTCCTCGAGCGCCGGCAGCGCCTGGCGCGCCTGGGCCAGCGCGCGGTCGGGCTGGCGGGCGCTGAGGTAGAAGTCGGCCAGATTGGCCCGCACGACGGCCTCCACGCGGGGCGCGCCGGCGCTGTGGGCCAGGCTGAGCGCCTCTTCCAGCGCGCGCAGCTGGGCGCCGCGGTCCTTGCGGATGGCGGCGATGCCGCCCTCGTAGACCTTGATGCGCGCCAGCGTGGGCAGGTCCGCCTGCGCGGCCTGCAGGGCCTGGGCGAGATGCAGGCGGCCGGCTTCGGCCTGGTCCTGCTCATGCTCGGCCACGGACAGGCGCCCCAGGCTCAGCGCCAGCAGCGCCGGCATCTTGAGCAGGCGGGCCAGGGCCGCATGGCGCTCGAACACCGTGATGGCGGAGGCGCCCGCACCGGTGGACTGCTGACCCGGCCCGAGCAGGCGCAGGCCCAGCCAGGTGGCCGTGGCGTCGCAGCCCGCGGCCAGACTCTCCTGCAGCTCGGCCTCGCGGTGCTCCCACTGGCAGGGCGGATGCAGCAGCTCCAGCCCCTTGCGGGCGAGCTCGCTCGCGGCCTGGGGATGGTCCTGCCGCTCGGCCAGCATGGCGCGGATCAGCTGCGCATGGCCGGGGAAGCTGGCGTCCAGCTCGCGGGCGAGGGCCTCCGCCTCGCTGGCGCCCTGGCCGGCGGTGAGCGCGGCGGCGAGGTCCAGCGTGAGCTCGGCCGCGAGGGCCGCATCGCCGGCCGCCTGGGCGTTGTGCACCATCGGCCGCAGGGCCTTCACGGCCGCCTGCGGGCGGTCATAGGCCAGGAGCATGAGTTGCAGGCCGTCGCGGCGCATCTCGGCGCGGTTCAGGGGCGCCGGGGCGGTGGACGGTGTCGCCGCAGGGGCAGCGGGGGCGGCGAGCGGACCGGTGGCGGTGCCGGCCGGTGCGCTCAGGGCGGTGCCGGCGGCGAGCGCCAGCAGCAGCGGCAGCAGGCGGCGGGCGGAAGAAGGCAGCCGCTTCATGGGCGAGGCTCCGTCCACTGGGCCGGGCCGGCGGGCGTCGAGAGCCGCACCTTGCCGTCGTGCCAGGCGGCTTCCATCTGCTCGGACAGCGCCACCAGGGCGTCACCGTCGGCCGCATCGGCCCACTGCAGGCCGTAGGCCTTGTTGCGGCCGTGCGCCTTGGCCATGTACATGAGGGTGTCGACCATGTCGATGGCGCGCTCCCAGTGCAGCGACACGCCGTGGGGCTCGATGGGGAAGCTCGCGAAGCCGATGGAGGCCGTGACCGGGATGGTGTGGCGCTCGTGCACCACGGCCTGGCCGCCGATGGCCTCCAGCAGGCGCTGGCCCAGGTGCTGGGCGAAGACGGGGTCGCTGGACTTGATCACGATGAGGAATTCCTCGCCGCCCCAGCGCACGACGAGGTCGTCCTCGCGCAGCGCCTGGCGCAGGCGGCGCGAGACTTCCACCAGCACCGTGTCGCCCGCGGCGTGGCCGAAGTTGTCGTTGATGCGCTTGAAGTGGTCGATGTCGATCAGGAAGACGCTGCCGCGCAGCAGGTCCTGCTCCTCGCGCTGGCGGATGGCGGCCTGGAAGTGGCGGCGATTGGCGAGGCCCGTCAGCGGGTCGCGCTCGCTCTGCACCTTGAGCCGCTCGTTGGTGCTCTGCAGGGCGAGGTTGGTGCGGCGCACGCGACGGTAGGCCATCAGCAGCAGCACGCCGGCGGCCAGCACGCAGCCGCCCATCAGCAGCCACAGGCGGAACTCCAGCTGGCTGGCGCGCAGCTGCTCGTTCTTGAGGCTCATGTCGCGGTTGAGCAGCTCGATCTCGCGGCTGCGGCGGTCGGCCTCCAGCGCTTCCTGGGCCTCGAGGACGGTCTTGCGCAGGTCGTCGCGGTAGAGCTGGCGGCGGAACTGGCGCTCCTTCAGGTAGGCCTGGACGGCGTCCTGCGTGAGGCCCACCTCGTGCAGCGCGCGGCCGTATTCCTCGTACAGCGCGTCCATGCCCGTGGCGGCGCCGGCCTCGGCGGCCTGCTTGAAGCCGGCCTCGATCTCCTGGCGACCCTGGGCCACCTGGCCGGTGTGCATCAGGGCGATGCCCAGGTTGTGGCGGCCGAGGGCGGCGGCGTAGACGTCGTTGCGCTTCTGGGCCAGGCGGACGGCCTCGGTGGTGAGCGCGATGGCGCTGGCCCACTCCTTCTTGCGCAGGAAGTCGTCCGCGCGGTTGGCCAGGGCGTTGGCGATGAGGTCGTCGAAGCCCGTCTCGCGCGCGGCATCCAGAGCGGCCTGGGACGCGGCCTCCGTGATGGCGCGGTCCCGGTCCTGGTAGATGGAGCCGCGGTTCACGGCCACGAAGTAGCGCAGCAGCGGCCGCTGGTCGCCCGCCGCGAGCTGCTCGGCCTCGGCCTGCGTCTTCACGGCCTGGTCGAACTGCTGGGCGGCGGCGTAGATGCCGGCCAGCTGCAGGCGGGCATACACCCGGCGCGTGAGCGTGGCGATGGGGCCGTCGGCCAGCTCCAGGACGCGATGCCCGGCGCGCAGGGCCTTGTCGAACTCGCCCTGCTCAGTGAAGACGCCGGCGCGCATCTCCCACAGCGTGAGCAGCGGGCGCTGCGGCTGGCCGGTCTCGTCGATCTCGTCCAGGATGGTGAGGATCTTGCGGAGCTTCTGGCCCTGGTTGGACAGCGCGGCCCGGCGGGCCTCCATCACGGCCTCGGTCAGGCGCAGCGTGGTGGCCACGCGGGGATCGTCGCGGCCGGGCCACTGGGCCAGCTGCTGGCGGAGGTCTTCGTAGCGGGCGGCCTCGTCGACCCGGGCCAGCACGACGGCGCGCAGGCCCAGCACCGCCAGGCGCGAGGCGCTGCCGGGCGGCTGCTGCGCGGACAGCTCGCGCAGCTCGTCGTCGATCTCGCGCGGGCGCAGCCGCAGGTCCGGATCCAGGGCGTCCAGGCGGGCGAGCACCTCCGGGCTGGGCACCGTGGCGGCGTCCGTGCGCGTGTCCGGCTGGCAGGCCACCAGACCGAGCGCGAGCACTCCGCAGGCAAGGCGGAGGCACCAGCGACTGGGAGCGAAGCGTGGGCGTGTACTCATCGACGGCGTGTGCTGTCGATTGGATGCTGCCAGCGGTGCTTCGGCGGCGGTCGGCATGGCGTCTCAGTCAGAAAAGCGCGCAATCCAGCACGGTGTCGCGACCTTCATCGACGCGCCCGGCCGGGGGCCAGCACGCCATTGAGCAGCAGCGCCCCGAAGGTGGCGGTCCCGATGCCGCCCAGGGTGAAGCCTCCCAGGTGCAGCGTGTAGTCCCCGGTGCCGAGGATCAGCGTGATGGCGGCAAGCATGAGGTTGTGGTGCTGGCTGAAGTCCACCCGGTTGTCGACCCAGATCTTGGCACCCGAGACGGCGATGAGGCCGAAGACCACGATGCTGACCCCGCCCATCACCGGCAGCGGGATGGTCTGGATGAGGGCGCCGAACTTGGGCGAGAAGCCCAGCACGACGGCCAGCAGGCCAGCCACCACGAAGACGGCCGTCGAGTAGATGCGGTTGGCGGCCATCACGCCGATGTTCTCGGCGTAGGTGGTGACGCCGGTGCCGCCGGCCGCGCCGCTGAGCATCGTGGCCAGGCCGTCGCCCATGAAGGCACGGCCCATGTCGCGGTCGATGTCACGGCCCGTCATGGCGCCCACGGCCTTGAGGTGGCCGAGGTTCTCGGCGACGAGGATCAGCGCGACGGGGGCGATCAGCAGCAGCGCGTCGGCCTCGAAGCGGGGGCTGGCGAAGTGCGGCAGGCCGAACCAGGCCGCCTGCGCCACGCCGCTGAAGTCCATGGGCTTGCCCAGGCCGAGGCCGTTGGTCAGCACGGCGTAGAGCACGCTGGCGATGAGCAGGCCGGCCAGGATCAGCAGCCGCTGCAGCAGGCCGCGGCTGCGCACGGCCACGAGGGCCACGCTCAGGAAGGTCAGCGCCTGCACCCAGGCGTCGAAGGGCGTGGGGGCCATGTTCTTGATCGGCACGCTGGCGAGGTTCAGCCCGATCACGGCGACGATGGCGCCGGTCACCACGGGCGGCATCAGGCGTTCCACCCAGCCGGTGCCCAGCCACTGCACGAGGGCACCGATCAGGAAGTACAGCGCGCCGCAGGCCACGATGCCGCCGAGCGCCAGGCCGATCTGGGCGTTGGGGCCGCTGCCGCCATAGCCGGTGGCGCTGATCACGACGCCGATGAAGGCGAAGCTGGACCCCAGGAAACTGGGCACCCGGCCGCCGACCATGAAGAAGAACAGGAGCGTCCCGATGCCGCTCATCAGGATGGCGACGTTGGGGTCGAAGCCCATGAGCAGCGGCGCCAGCACCGTGGCGCCGAACATGGCCACCACATGCTGCAGGCCCAGCGCGAGCGTCTGCGGCCAGGCCAGGCGCTCGTCGGGAGCCACTGCCCGCCCATCCTCTGCAGACACTTCACGCCACGTCGGGATCCAGCTCACTACGCACTCCTCTTCAGGCTGCTTTTGACTTCTGAAGCACGGAAGGCGGCCGCCTCCCGGGGTCGAGGGGGCGTGGCTTCCGGCACCTGTGCGCGGAGTGTAGTGAGGGGGCGACGCCCCCCGGCTCGGGCTATATCCCTATATGGACGGGGGCCCTGCGCGGAAAGTTACACATTCTGTAACGATTTCACGAACGGCCTCGGCGGCCATGCTGCGGATATATCGAATGGGCAGGTGATTCAGGCCGCGGCGGCCAGCCAGTGGGCCACCCGTTGCTGAACGTCGGCGTCGTCCAGAAGCCGCCGATGCCCCAGGCCGTCGGTGAGCTGCAGGGTGGCTTCGGGCAGGGCCGCGGCCAGGGCCTCGCTGTAGGCGGCGGGGACGGCCCGGTCCTGGCGGTCGTGCACCAGCAGCACGGGCAGGCGCAGGTGCTGGCCCAGCCAGTCCGGCTCGAAGCCGGCCAGCCCGGGCCGGGCCCGCGCTTCCAGGGCCTGGCGGATGCGGTCGCGGACGGCGCTGCCCAGGCCGAAGCTGGCCACGAATCCCTCCAGGAGATGGCGCGGCGGGGCCGAGCAGGCCAGCAGGGCCAGGCGGCGCGCCGGCAGGCCGCGCGCGACGCCGTGGGCGGCCGCCAGCGCCCCGATGGAGTGCGCGGCGATGCCCACCCAGGGGCCGTGCTCGACGCTCAGCACCTGCAGGGCCCGCTGCCACTGGGCGATGTCGGTCCGCGATCCGCTGCTGCGGCCGTGGGCCGGCCAGTCCAGCACGTAGGGCGACAGGCCGGCGTCCCAGCAGGCCTGCGCCAGGCCCCGCATCTGCCCGGCCTGGCCGCTCCAGCCATGCAGCAGCAGCACGCGGGGGCGGGCCGCGCCGTCCGGGCGGTGCCACAGCTGGATGCGGCGGGTCTCGAAGGGGAGGGTCAGGCCTTGCCACGGCGCCATCGGGGCGCGGCGCTGCAGCAGACGCGGTGGCAGCGGCGTGTCGAACAGCCGCAGGGCCAGGCGCGCCGCCTGGGCCGGGGCGTGGCGCTGCAGCAAGTCCAGGCTGATGCGCAGGCCCTGCAGCACGCGGCCCTGGGCATAGAAGCGATCGACGGCGGGGCGGGTCTGGCTCATGGCGTCACCCCAGAAAGAAGTCGCGGTTGCGGGCGGGCACCGCGCGCCACAGGGCCCGCAGGCTCTGCCAGCCGCGCCACAGGGCGCCGGCCAGCCCGCACAGGGCCAGGATCAGGAGAGGGCTGAGCATGGTGACACCTTTCGATCTGTTTCGCACGACCGTGCGAAGTTGGAGGAAATGCAGCGCGCCCCATGGCGCGACGGGTGAATCAGGCGTTGTTCAAGGGCAGCGCAGGCCTTGCATCAGGCGCTGGTAGGCGCTCCAGCCGCGCTCGGCGGCCCGCGGGTCGCGCAGGAAGCGGGTCTCCCGCACGACGGCGGTGAAGATGGCGTCGAGGTCGAAGACGAGCTGATCGGGGTCCAGGTCCGCGCTCAGATGGTGGCATTCCACCGCCTGCAGCACGCTGCGCCGCAGGACCTGGCGCCAGCGCCTGACGCCCGCGAGCAGCATGTCGCGCAGCGGCCCCTCGCGGTCGTCGAACTCGAAGGCGCCGGCGGCATAGAGGCAGCTGCCGCGGTGCCCGGGCTGGCAGGCGCGGGCCAGCCAGGCGCGCATGATGGCGTCCAGGCGCGGCAGGCCTCGGGGCTCGCGCAGGGCCGGCAGCAGGATGTCCTGCTGGAAGCGGCGGTCGAACTCGTCCAGCACCGCCTTCTGCAGCGCCTCGCGCGAGCCGATGCGGGAGAACACGCCGCTCTTGGAGAGGTTCAGGCGCTTGGCGATCTCGCCGATGGACAGGCTCTCCAGCCCCTCCAGTGCGGCCATCTCCAGCGCCATGTCCACGATGGCGGTCTGGGTCAGCTCGCTGCGCTCGGTCTTGGCTTCCATGGGTCGGAATTTAGCACGGTCGTGCGAAGATGCAAGAGACCCGGCGCAGCGCGTGGGTTTGCGACACTGCGGCCCTCATCGACGCTTCCGGACCGCCATGAAGATCCTGGCCGCCGCCGACTACCAACCCGCCGTGCAGTCCCTCTTCGAGCGCACCGCCGCCGCGCTGCAGGCCCGGCTGCCCGGCGCGCGCATCGAGCACATCGGCGCCTCGTCCATCCCGGGCGCCTGCTCCAAGGGCGATCTGGACATCGCCGTGATCGTCGCCCCGGCCTCCCATGCGGCGGTCGTGGCGCAGCTGTGCGGCGAGGGCTGGCATATCAAGCAGGACACGCTGCGCACGCCCGAGCTGTGCATGCTCCTCGCGCCGGACGCCTGGGCCGAGGGGCAGGACCTGGCCCTGCAGATCGTCGCGAGCGGCTCGACCTTCGAGGACTTCCTGGCCTTTCGCGACGCCCTGCGGGCCGACCCGGCCCTGGTCGCCGCCTACGATGAGGTCAAGCGCCGGCACGCGGCGGATGGCGAGGACGCTTATCGCACCGCGAAGGCCCGATTCATTGAATCCGTGCTGGCGCGGCCGGGCGACTGCCTATAGTCCGCCCCGCGCCGGCAATTCGGCGGGATGGAAGTCATGAGTGATGCAGACACGGTGGCGGCTCGCCTGGACTGGGCGGCCTTCGAGAAGGACGCGGGCGGCGTCGTGCTGGCGCTGCGCGAGCTGGGCCGCGTCGTCGACGCCTCGGGCCTGGACAAGGGCCTGTGCGAGCTCGTCAAGGTGCGCGTCTCCCAGCTCAACGGCTGCGCCTTCTGCCTGCAGTACCACCTCAACCTCGGGCGCCGCCTGGGCCTGGCGGCCCTGCAGCTGGACCAAGTGGCCTGCTGGCGGGATTCCCCGGCCTTCTCGCCGCGCGAGCGGGCGGCACTGGGCTGGGCCGAGGCCCTGACGCTGCAGGCCGCGCACCCGGACGCCGACGGCCCCTACGCCGCGCTGCAGGCGCAGTTCAGCGTGAGCGAGATCGCCCATCTCACGGCCGCCATCGGCCACATCAATGCCTGGAACCGCATCGCGGGCGGGCTGCGCTTCACGCCGCCGGCGCCCTGAGGCCCTGACGTCCTGAAGCAAGGCCCCGCGGGCTCGATGGCCTCAGCGCCTATTCAGGCCGCGACGGCGACGCGCCGACGATGTCCACGCACTCCCACCAGTGCATCGCGAACAGCGGCCGGCGGTAGCCCTGCACCCAGGGGTGGGCGAGGTCCGTGACGTAGCGGTGCCCGCGGTACTTGTAGGGCATGTAGGCTGTGGCCAGGCGCTTACTCTCGCGGAACAGCGCCAGGCGCTGCGGCCCATCGGGCAGACCGGCGGCCTGCTCGAAGAGCTGGTCCAGCGCCGGGAGGCGGAAGCGGGCGTAGTTCGAGGCCCCGACATGCCCGCTGTGGAAGCTCGCCAGCGCGTCCTGCGAATCGGGCTTGGCGGCGGACACGGCCAGGCTCCAGATCATGTAGTGACCCGCGCGCAGGGCCTTGAAGTTCTCCGGCCACTTGCCGGTGCGGAACTGCACGCGCAGGCCCACGGCGGCGAGGTTCTTCTGCCAGATCTCGTCGATCTGGCGCTGGAAACCGTCCGGCGTGGTGAGGCTCTCGAGCACGAGCTGGCGGCCGTCCGGGTCCTCGCGCCAGCCATCGCGGTCGCGGTCGCGGTAGCCGTAGAGGTCCAGCAGCGCCTTGGCCCGCGCCGGGTCGAAGTCCCCCATCTCGCTCTTGTAAGCGGGGTCGTAGGCGGTGGTGTGCGGCAGGTAGGGGGACTGCGCGGGGATGGCCTGCCCGCGGCGGGCCAGCGTGATCTCGCGGCCGCAGTCGGTGGCCAGGGCGATGGCGCGGCGCAGCGCCACGCGCGCCGGCGAGTAGCCGCCCACGACCGGGTCGTCCATGTTGAAGACGGTGAAGAGCACATCCGCCAGCAGCGCCCGGTAGGCCTGGATGCCCTGGCTGGCCAGGTTGGGCGCCAGACGGCCCTGCGGCAGGACCTGCTGGATGAAGTCCTCCGGCGTGCGCTCCAGGAAGTCGAACTGGCGGTTCAGGAAGGACAGCCAGCGCGGCTGGCTCTCCTCGATGATGGCCACCTGGACCTGGTCGATCATGGGCAGGCGCCGCCCCTTGAAGCGCGCGAGCAAGGCCTGACCCTCCTTGTCGTCCGCCGCGGGCTGGGCGTCGTAGTAGCGCTCGCGGTAGTGCGGGTTGCGGTTCAGTGTGATCAGCGAACTGCGCCGCCAGGCGGCCAGCACGAAGGGGCCGGTGCCGACCGGGTGCTCCATCGTCTCGCCGAAGTAGGCCTCGATCACCTCGCGGGCCACCGCGCCGTAGGTGTCGATCTGCGCGAAGACCTCCATCAGGCGCGGCCGCGTCTCCCGCAGGCGGATCTGCAGTGTGTAGCGGTCCAGCGCGCGCAGGCCCTCGATGGGGCGGTCATAGTCGAAGGGCGCCTTGCTCCGCAGCAGCGACGCGCGGTAGTCCGCCAGGCCGAGGATGCCCAGCTCCTCCAGCTCGGACCACGAGGGCGAGGCCACCTCCGGGTCGGCGAAGCGCTTCCAGCTGTAGACGAAATCCTCGGCCACGAGCTCCCGGGGCTGGCCCTTGAAGACCGGGTCGGCCGAGAAGTAGATGCCCGGGCGTACCCGCATCGTCCACACCTTGAAGTCCTCCGACACCTCCGGCATGCCCTCCGCCACGAGTGGCTTGAGGCGGGCCGGCTTGGCCAGGTGGTCGTAGGTGTAGAGCCCCTCGAAGATGTGGGCCGTGATGATGCGGGAGTAGAGGTCGCTGATGCGGGCGGGGTCGAAGCCGGTCTCGGCAACGCGAAAGGCGTAGCGCAGGACCTTCTTCGGCAGGGCGAGCGCAGTGGCATCGGGTCCGGGGAGGCCCAGGCCGCTCAGGCCGGCCAGCGCCAGCACGTCACGTCGGGAGGGGCCACCCGCTGGGGCGCGGAATGTCATGGCCGCAGTGTCGCGGAAGCGACCTTCCCGGCGAGCACGTATTCACCCTAGATTGCCAGTGCATCGGCGCCCCTATCTCAGGGGGCACGTCAGGGGGCACGGCTCAGGGGCGCGCGCGGGCCTGCTGCTCGGCGTCGACGTCGACGTAGGCCCAGAAGTCCCGCATGTAGATGTTGCGGTCGTAGCCGATCACCCAGGGCTGGGCCATGTCGGTGAAGATGCGGTGGACCTCGGCCTTGAAGGGCATGTAGGCCACCACCAGGCGCTGGGCCTCGTTCATCAGGGCCAGGCGCTCCGGGCCGTTGGGCAGGCGCTTCTGCTTCGCGTAGACGGCGTTGTAGGCCGGCAGGTCGAAGCGGGCCTTGTTGGCCTGGCCCTTGTTCGGTCCGTAGGCCAGGCCGAGGAAAGCGTCGCCGTCCGGGGCCGTGGCGCTCCAGCCCGCGCCCCACATCTGCAGCTTGCCGGCGGTCGCGGCCTTGAGGTTCTCGGGCCACTTGCCGAAGCGGAACTTGATGCGCACCTGGATCCCGTCCAGCGCTTTCTGCCACAGCTCGGCCAGGGCGCGCTTCTCGCCGTCGGGCTCGGTCGTGTACTCGATCACCAGCGGCGAGCCGTCCGGCAGGTCGCGCCAGCCGTCGCCGTCCTTGTCCACATAGCCGTAGAGGTCCAGCAGGGCGCGCGCGCGGCCGAGGTCGTGCTGGCTCATCTCCGAGCGGAAGGCGGGGTCGTAGCCGAAGGTGCCGGGCGGGACGGGCCCCTGCGCCGGGATGGCCTGGCCGCGGCGCGGCAGGCGGATCACCTTCTCCAGGTCCACGGCCAGGGCGATGGCGCGGCGCAGCGCGACCTTGTCCGGCGTGTAGCCGCCGACCACCGGGTCCTCCATGTTGAAGTAGGAGAAGTACAGGTCCGAGCGCGAGTAGCGCACCGCCTGCATGCCGCGCCGCACGAGGTTGGGCGCCAGCTTGTTCTGCGGCATCACCTGGGGCAGGAACTCCTGCGGCACGTCGTCCACGAGGTCGAACTCGTTGCGCAGGAAGGACAGCCAGCGCGGCTGGTTCTCCTCGATCACGGCGATCTCCACGCGATCCAGCATCGGCAGCTTGCGGCCCTTCAGGCGCGCGGCGGCCTCGACCATGCGCCGGTCGGCCGGGTCGGGCGTCTCGTCGTAGAAGACGTCGCGGTAGTTGGGGTTCTTCTCCAGCACGATCAGCGAGCTGCGCCGCCACTCCGCCAGCCGCCAGGGGCCGGTGCCGACGGGGTGCTCCATGGCCTTGCCGGGATAGGCCTCGATCACCTCGCGGGCCACGGCGCCCAGGAAGGCGTCGGCGAAGTTGTAGACGAAGCGCGGGTCCCCAAGCTCGGTGCGGACCTGGAAGGTGTAGCGGTCGATCAGCTTGAGCCCGGCGACCTCGCGGTCGTAGTCGAAGGGCTTCTTGCTCTTGAGGGCCTGCTGGCGCAGCTCGGAGAGGCCCGGCAGCAGGGCGTTCTCGAGGATGTAGAGGTTGCTGCTCTTGTTGGCCGGGTCGTAGTGGCGCTTGATCGTGTAGAGGTAGTCGGCCGCGGTCAGCTCGCGCTTGCGACCGTTGAAGGCGGGGTCGTCCGCGAAGTAGATGCCCGGCTTGACACGGAAGGTGAGCGTCTTGAAGTCCTCGCTGATCTCGGGCAGCGATTCCACCGTCGAGGGCTTCAGGCGCACGGGACGCGCGAGGTAGTCGAAGCGCAGCGGGGCGTCGAAGATGCCGGCCGTGATGGTGCGGGAGTAGAGGTCGGAGACCTGCGCCGGGTCGAAGCCGGTCTCGGCCACGCGGATCGCGTAGCGCAGCACCTTGCGCGGGGCGGCCGCCGGTGGGGCGTCGCCCGGGGCCGTCGCTGTTGCGGAGGCGTCGGAGGCGGCCGGCGAAGGCGCCTGGGCCGGCACGGGCCTGGACGCGCCCAGGGCACCCAGCAGGAGAGCAGCAACAACAGCAGCGCGCATTCTTGGAATCCCTCGAGAACGACCCACCGGGCCGGGCAAGGCCGGCACGGGCTGGCGATTGTGACGCCAAAAGCCCTGGAATTCCCTAGGAGAAATCGAAGATCGACTCAGCAAAAACCTACATGGGCAGGGCGCGGTGCCTGCACTAGACTGGCGCCCGAGTCCGAGCGGCCTGCGCCCGCCGCCGGCTCTCTCACGGGCTCTGGCTGCCGCCAGGGCTGGCAATCCGACCTGGAGACCAGCAGCCATGACGGCTTACCTCTTGCGGCGCCTGTGGCAAATGATTCCCACCCTGCTGGGCGTCGTGCTGCTGGTGTTCTTCCTGTTCCGATGGTTCGGCGGTGACCCGGCCGAGATCCTCGGCGGCCAGAACGCGTCCGCCGACCAGATCCTGGCGATTCGCGAGCAGCTCGGTCTGAACCGCCCGGTGTGGGAGCAGCTGCTGATCTTCCTGAAGCAGATCGTCACCTTCAACTGGGGCCACAGCTGGGCCACCAACGAGTCCGTGGCCACGCTCTTCGCCACGCGCCTGCCCGCCACGCTGACGGTCATGCTGCCCATCCTCGTGCTGGAGGTGCTGCTGGCCATCCCCTTCGCGCTGGCCGTGGCCGCCGTGCGCGGCTCGCTGACGGACCGCGCGGTGATGGTGCTCAGCACCGTGGCCGTGTCGATCTCGCTGCTGGTCTACGTCATCGTCGGCCAGTACTTCTTCGCCTTCCGCCTGGGCTGGTTCCCGGTGCAGGGCTGGAGCAGCAGCACCTGGACGAACCTCACCACCTACGCGCCGCTGCCGGTGATGGTGGCGGTGGCCGTGGCGCTGGCGCCGTACACGCGCCTGTACCGCAGCTTCTTCCTCGACGAGATCGGCCATGACTACGTCCGCACCGCCCGGGCCAAGGGCCTGGCCGAGCGCCGCATCCTGCTCAAGCACGTGCTGCGCAACGCGATGATCCCCATCCTCACCAACATCTCCGTGGCCCTGCCCGGCGTGTTCGTGGGCTCCTTCCTGCTGGAGGTCTTCTTCTCCATTCCCGGTCTCGGCCGTGAGCTGCTGCTGGCCGTGAACCGCAGCGACTACCCCGTGATCCAGGCCTTCGCCATCTACCTGGCCATGCTGACCATGGTGATCAATCTCCTGACGGACCTGCTCTACAAGGCCGTCGACCCCCGGGTGGTCCTCAAATGAGCACGACCGTGAATGCCATGCCGGCCGCCGCCGGTGCCGAGCCGCGACGCTCGCAGGGCGTGTGGGCCGCGGCCTGGCGGCGCCTGCGCTCCGACCGCCTGGGCATGGCCTGCCTGTGGATCGTGGCCGTCTTCCTGGTCCTCGTGATCGCCACCGGCCTGGGCCTCGTCGCCTCGGGCTGGCAGAAGGAAGTGGGCGTGCCGAACGCGCCGCCGACCTTCATGGGCCCGGCGCCCGCGGAGGCAAGCCAGGCGGTGCAGGGGCCCCGGGGCCCGAACGTCGACCTCAGCGACATCGACCCCCTCGCGCCCCGCTACGCCGAGTGGGATGCCAAGGCGGCCACCTTCAAGACCGAGGAGATCGTCAAGCGCGAGACCCTGCCCTTCGGCGGCGACCGCCTGGGCCGCGACGTGCTGTCCAAGGTGCTCAAGGGCGCCGAGGTCTCCATCATGGTCGGCGTGCTGGCGGCCCTGGTCGCCACGCTGATCGGCACCGTGCTGGGCGCCCTCTCCGGCTTCTTCGGCCGCCGCGTGGGGGACTTCCTCGAGTGGGTCTACAACGTCTTCACCGCGGTGCCGGACATCCTGCTGATCTTCGCCTTCGCGGCCATCTTCGGCCGGGGCGTGCTGCCGGTGGTGATGATCCTGGGCCTCGCGGGCTGGACGGGTGTCTACCGCCTCGTGCGGGCCGAGTTCATGAAGCACTCCAGCCGCGAGTACGTGCGTGCGGCCGAGGCCATCGGCGCCTCGCAGAGTGCGCGCATGTTCCGCCACATCCTGCCCAATGTGTCCCACGTGACGCTCGTGCAGCTGTCCCTGCTGGTGGTGCGCTTCATCAAGGCCGAGGTCATCCTGTCCTATCTGGGCCTGGGCGTGAGCGTGGACCAGGTCTCCTGGGGCACGATGCTGGCCGAGGCGCAGAGCGAGCTGATCCTCGGCTACTGGTGGCAGCTGACCGCCGTGGCCCTGTGCATGGCGGTGTTCGTGACGGCGTTCGCGCTGTTCACCGACGCCCTGCGCGATGCCTTGGACCCCAAACTCCGCGGCCTGGAATGAGGACCCACCCCGTACGCGCTGCGCGCGCCCCCTCGAAGGGGGCCAGCCCACAGGCCCGGCGAAGCCGGAAGACGGACCACCCCCTACGCGCTTCGCGCGCCCCCTCGAAGGGGGCCAGCCCACAGGCCCGGCGAAGCCGGATCCTCGGGCTGCACTCGGTCAAGTCCGAGGGTGTTGGTACTGAAGAATGCGAGATGACATGCTGTTGAGTATCCAAGACCTCCACGTCGCGTTCCGCATGGGCAAGCTGCGCGGCGAGATGCAGCGGCAGCAGGCCGTGAAGGGCATCAGCTTCGACGTCCCCGAGAACCGCACGGTGGCCCTGGTGGGCGAGTCCGGCTCAGGCAAGAGCGTCACGGCCATGTCCATCCTGAACCTGCTGCCGGAGAACGCCGAGCGCAGCGGCCGCATCCTCTTCCAGGGGCGGGACCTGCTGCAGAGCGCGCCGCGCGAGCTGCAGGCCCTGCGCGGCCGCGAGATCGCCTGCGTGTTCCAGGACCCCATGAGCTCGCTGAACCCCGTCTTCACGGTGGGCGACCAGATCATGGAGCCGCTCATGCTGCACCTGGGGATGAGCCGCAAGCAGGCCCTGGCCCGCGCCGAGGAGCTGCTGCACGAGGTGGGCATTCCCGACCCGAAGCGCCGCCTGCGTTCCTACCCGCACGAGATGTCCGGCGGCCAGCAGCAGCGCGTGATGATCGCGCTGGCGCTGTCCTGCGGCCCCAAGCTGCTGATCGCCGACGAGCCCACCACCGCGCTGGACGTCACCATCCAGCGCCAGGTGATGGAGCTGCTGGCGAAGCTCAAGGAGGCTCATCGCATGAGCCTGCTCTTCATCTCGCATGACCTCGGCGTCGTGGGCGAGATCGCGGACCACGTGGTCGTGATGCGCCACGGCCTCGTGCGCGAGCAGGCGTCGGTGGCCCAGATCTTCCAGTCGCCCCAGGACGCCTACACCCGCGCGCTGCTGGCCTGCCGCCCGTCGCTGCAGGACAACCCGGCGCGGCTGACGGTGATCGACGACCACATCGCCGGCCGCGCGGCCCGCCAGGCGGCCTCCGTCAAGGACCCGGACGCCCCCGTCATCCTCGAGGCGCGCGGCCTGCGCAAGAGCTTCTTCTTCCGCGAGGGCCTGTTCGGCCGCAAGGAGTTCCAGGCGGTCAAGGACGTCAGCTTCCGCCTGCGCAAGGGCCACACGCTGGGTGTGGTGGGCGAGTCCGGCTCCGGCAAGACGACCATGGGCCTCACGCTGCTGCGCCTGCACGAGCCCACCGGTGGCGAGGTGCTCTTCGAGGGCCGCGACCTGCTCAAGATGGGCGCCGCCGACTGGCAGCAGATGCGCCGCCGCATCCAGGTCGTGTTCCAGAACCCCTATGCCTCGCTCAACCCGCGCTTCACCATCGCCCAGACGCTGATCGAGCCCATGGAGATCCACGACATCGGCGCGGATCACGAGGAGCGCCTGGAGATCGCCGCGAGCCTGCTGAAGAAGGTGGGCCTGGACGACTCGGCGCTGCCCAAGTACCCGCACGAGTTCTCCGGCGGCCAGCGCCAGCGCATCGCCATTGCGCGCTGCCTGACGCTCAAGCCCGAGGTGCTGGTGCTGGACGAGGCCGTGTCGGCGCTCGACGTGTCGGTGCAGGCGCAGGTGCTGAACCTGCTCAAGGACCTGCAGGACGAGTTCGGCCTCAGCTACATCTTCATCAGCCACGACCTCGCCGTGGTGCGCTTCATCTCCGACGAGGTGCTGGTGATGCAGCAGGGCGACGTCGTCGAGCAGGCCGGCACCGCCGAGCTGCTGGCCTCACCCCGGCAGGACTACACCCGGCGTCTGCTGGGCGCGGTGCCGCGCGGCTACCAGGGCGCCGCTCCGTCGGCAGGCTGAACGGCCCATGCCACCCGGGCGACAGTTCGTCGCCCGGACCTCCGGCGCGGGCGCGGCATCCCCTACAGTCGCGTCCATTCCAACTGATCTCCCCGGAGGACCCCATGAAGCGCATCGCCACCCTCGCCGCCGTCACCCTCGCCGCCCTGATGAGCACCGCCTGCGTCATCGCCCCCAACAGCGAGCGCGTGATCAGCGACCGCGAGGCCCTGACGCAGATGAGCGAGCAGGCCATCAAGACCTGCGGCGCCGGCAACGTCAAGGACGTGACGCACAAGAGCTTCACCTGCAAGTGATGTGCTGTCACGCGGGCCGCCTATGATCGCCGCATGCAAAGCCATGTGACCGCCAACGGCCTGCGAATCGCCGTCGACGACCAGGGGCCCCGCGGGGCCCCTGCGCTCTTGATGATCATGGGACTGGGCATGCAGCTGATCGGCTGGCCCCAGGGTCTCGTGGACGCGCTCACCGCGCGCGACCTGCGCGTGGTCCGCTTCGACAACCGCGACATCGGCCTCAGCCAGCACCTGGACCACCTGGGCCTGCCGCACGTGGGCTGGGCCTCGCTGAAGCACCTGCTGCACCTGCCGGTGCGCAGCCCCTACACCCTCGCCGACATGGCCCGCGACGCGCTGGGCGTGATGGACGCGCTCGAGCTCCGCCGCGCCCATGTGTGGGGCGCCTCCATGGGCGGCATGATCGCCCAGCACCTTGCGGACCAGGCGCCCGAGCGGGTGCAGAGTCTGACCCTCATGATGACCACGACCGGCGCGCGCCACCTGCCCGGCCCCAGCTGGCCCGTGCGCCAGGCCCTGCTGGCACGCCCCCCGCGGCGCGACGAGGCCACGCTGCAGAAGCACTTCGCGGCGCTGTACCGGCTGATCGGCAGCCCCGCCTATCCCGCGCCGGAAGGCTGGCTCGAGGCCCGCGTCGTCGAGTCCCTGCGCCGCAGCGACCATCCGCAGGGCATGCTGCGCCAGCTGATGGCCGTGGTGGCCGACGACGACCGCACGCCGCTCGTGACCCGCGTGACGGCGCCCGCTCTCGTGATCCACGGCGAGGCCGACCCGCTGGTGCCCGTCGCCGCCGGACGGCATCTGGCCCGCCATCTGCGCCAGGTGCAGACCGATTTCATCCCCGGCATGGGCCATGACCTGCCCGAAGCGCTGTGGCCGCGCTTTGCCGATCGCGTGGCGGCGCTGGTCCATGGCGCGGGGGCCGCATGAGCGAGCCGGCCCTGCTCGGGGCCTGGCGCGCGACCTGCGAGGCGCTGGGCCTGCGGGATGGCCCAGGGCAAGACCTGACCCTCGGGCGTGCGCTGATCGCGGCGTGGTCGCAGCCGCAGCGCCACTACCATGCCCTGCAGCACCTCGACGAATGCCTGGCTTCGCTGGCCCGCTGGCGCCCCTTGGCGCGCGAGCCCGAGCTCCTGGCGCTGGCGCTGTGGTTCCATGACGCGGTCTACGACCCGCAGGCGCGGGACAACGAGGCTCGCAGCGCCGACTGGGCGCGGCAGGCGCTCCCCGGCCTGGGTCTGACGGCCGATCAGGCCGAGCGCGTGGCGCAGCTCGTGCTGGCCACGCAGGACCACCGCGCGACGGACCCCGACATGGGCCTGCTGCTGGACCTCGACCTCGCCGTGCTCGCGGCACCGGCGGCGCGCTATGCCGAGTACGAGCGGCAGATCCGGGCCGAGTACGCCTTCGTGCCCGAGCCCGACTTCCGCGCCGGGCGCCATCGCATCCTGGCGGGCTTTCTGGCGCGGCCGCGCCTGTTCGTGACCGACGCGCTGCACGCCGCCTGGGACGCCCCGGCCCGCGCCAATCTGCGCGCGGCCTGCGAGGCGCTGGCCCCGGCCTAGCGCGTCGACGCGACGATCCGTCCGTCCTGCAACTGCACCCGCGCCTCGCCGAATCGCTCGAGGTCCTCGGCGTCGTGGGTGATCATCAGCAGCGGGATCTGCAGGCGCTCCAGCAGCGCCGAGAGCTCCTGGCGCAGGCGTTCGCGCAGGGCCGGGTCCAGCGCCGCGAAGGGCTCGTCCAGCAGCAGCGCCCGCGGCTCGGTGATGAGGGCGCGGGCCAGGGCCGTGCGCTGGCGCTGCCCGCCCGAGAGCTGGTGCGGCCGCTGCGAGGCCACACCCTCAAGCGCCATGAGGCCCAGCCAGTGCTGCACGCGCTCGTCCGCTGCGGTGCGCGAGGGGTTGCGCCAGCCCTGCTGCAGCCCGAAGGCGATGTTCTGACGCACGTCGAGGTGGGGGAAGAGGGCGTAGTCCTGGAACAGATAGCCCAGGCGTCGCTCGCGGCTCGGCAGGTCCAGCCGCGTGGTGCTGTCGAACAGCGTCTCGCCGGCCACGCGGACGAGGCCCTCGTCCGGCCGCAGCAGCCCCGCGACGGCCTGCAGCGTGAGGCTCTTGCCGGCGCCCGAGGGGCCGTGGATGACAAGGCGGCGGGCCTCGGTGCGCAGGTCCAGGTCCAGGGCAAAACCTGACCCCGTGCCGCCGGGCACTGCCGGCATCCGGCGGCGGATGCGGATCTCGAAGCTCATGCGCGCTCCCGGCTCGGCGGCGCCAGGCGGCTCGCCGCCACCAGCACGGCCACGCAGCTGATCGAGGTGATCCACACCAGCAGCTGCGCGGTGCCGTCCTGCCCGGCCTGCACGGCCTCGTAGATGGCGATGGAGAGCGTTTGCGTCTGGCCCGGGATGCTGCCGGCCACCATGAGCGTGGCGCCGAACTCGCCCAGCGCGCGGGCAAAGGCCAGCAGCAGGCCGGCCAGGATGCCGCGCCAGGCCAGCGGCAGGCTCACGCGGCAGAACACGGCCCATTCGCCCAGGCCCAGCACGCGCGCGGCCTGCTCCAGCTGCGGGTCGACCTGCTCGAAGGCGCTGCGGGCGGCCTTGAGCACCAGCGGAAAGGCCACCAGCGCGGCGGCGATCACGGCGCCCTGCCAGGTGAAGATGAGGCGGATGCCGAAGGTGTCGAAGAGCCAGGCGCCGAGCCAGCCCTTGCGGCCGACCAGCACCAGGAGGTAGTAGCCCAGCACCGTCGGCGGCAGCACGAGGGGCAGGGTGAGGACGGCGTCCAGCAGCTCGCGGCCCGGGAAGCGCCAGCGCGCCAGCGCATAGCCCAGCGCCGTGCCCAGCACCAGGTTGATGCCGGTCGCCCACAGCGCCACCTTGAGCGACAGGCCCAGCGCGATCAGGGCGTCAGGCATGGCGGCGGGCCGTGGGGGGCACGAAGGGCGGAGTCATGGGCGCAATATACCGCCCCGCATAACGCAGCCCATAGCGCCAGCCCTTGCGCGCCATTGCGCGCCGTCAGCCCAGTAGCTTCAGGAGGCGCTGGATCTGCGGCCGGCAATGGGCCTGCGCCTCGGCCTCGATGCCGCGGTAGAGCGCCAGCAGCTGGCGGCCGCTGGCGCTGAGCTCGCTGCCGCCGCCCTGGGCGCCGCCCGCGGCGCTGACGACGGCGGGCTCCTTCAGCGAGCGGTTGAGCTCGTCGATCAGCGCCCAGGCGCGCCGGTAGGACATGCCCAGCGCCTTGGCGGCCGCGGTGATCGAGCGCGTCTCGTCCAGCGCCTCGAGCAGCGCGATCTTGCCGGGGCCGATGGCGATGGCGTCGTCCACCGTCACGCGCATGCGCAGACGCAGCTGGGGTTTGGCGGCCGTCATCCCGGGGTCAGGGCTTGCCAGCCGGCTTGTGCAGCGTGATCACGGCCTCGTAGTCCGCGGGGTTGGGCGGCTTGCGCGTGTCCGGGCGGGGCTCGAGGCTCTTGAGCCGCAGGGTGTAGCCGCCGGCCGGCACGGCCTCGTCGGACCAGGGCAGCGTCACCAGCTGCCCGGCGCCCTCGTTCGGCTGCACCCAGAACATCGCCTGGGCCGTGCCCGCGCTGATGCAGTGCACATTGGCTGGGCAGCGCTGGTCGCGGTAGCCGACGAACTGGATCTGCAGCGTGCTCGCCGCGTCGCCGGCGCTGGCCTGGAACTTGAGGCGCAGCGTTTCCTCGGCCGGTGCGGCCAGGGCCGCGTGGCTGGCGAATGCCAGGGTGGCCGCGAGGGCCAGTCGTGAAGGCAGGGCAGTCATCGGGCATCCTTTCATCGGACAGGCCTGCATTCTGGCACCGGCGGGCCCATGCGGGGCTATGCGGGGCGTACCCGGGGCCTACCCGGAGCCAGCGTCCCGCCTGTCCTCCGCTAAGCTCCAGGGTCCGCGCCTGCGCCGCAGGCCCTCCGATCAGGCAAGCCATGGATCCCAGTGCCCAGTCCGCCCAGGTCTTCGACCAGCACGCCGAGCTGTACCAGTCCAAGTACATGGACCTCGATCTGTATGACGAGACCTACGCGGCGCTGACCCGTCAACTGCCGCCGGGGGCGCGCGTGCTCGACGCGGCCTGCGGCCCCGGCACCGTGGCGCGGCGGCTCATGGCCTGGCGTCCGGACCTGCAGCTGCTGGGCGTGGACCTCGCGCCGCGCATGGTCGCGCTGGCGCGTGCGGCGGTCCCGACGGCACGGTTCGAGGTGGCGGACTGCCGGCAGCTGCCGGGCGATGACGCCGGCTGGGACGGCCTCGTCTGTGCCTTCGGCCTGCCCTACCTGAATCCCGCCGAGGCCGAGGCCTTCGTCGCGCAGGCGGCCCGGCTACTGAAGCCGGGCGGCCTGCTCTACCTCAGCACGCAGGGCGGACGGCCCGAGGACTCCGGCCCGCAGCGCAGCAGCCGCGGAGACGTCGTCCATGTGTTCTTTCATCCCATGGACGGGCCCGCGGGCGTCGGGGCCTGGCTGGCGGCGGTGGGTCTGGACGTGCAGACGCATGACCCGCTGCCCTGCCCGGCCAATGCCTCGGTGCAGACGAGCGACTGGTACTGCATCGCGCGTCGGCGGGGCTGACGCGCCTAGCGCTCCGGCCTGGGAACGGGACCGTTGCACTCGAACCAGCCCGGTCCTGGGGGCGTTTGAAGGTGCTGCCAGGTTCGTGTGGCGCCGTTCCAGCGCATGATGAAGTCTGCGCCCGAGAGGTACACATCTCTCGATCGCTCGTCCTGCTTCGCGCCTGGCGCTGCAGGCGCCACGGCGAATCCGTTGATTTCCCGGTCATTTCCAGCGACGCGGTGATCGGGCGAGTCACACGGGCTCTTGTCCCAGAGAGCGTGGTTGTCTTGTCTTCGGTAGGACAGGCAGAACGATTCGGGGGTGACCTCAATCTGAAAGGGCGGGGCGTGCTCGTGCTTGTCCAGAACCCTTTTGCCGAAGGACACCTCCCGGATCATGCCTTTGCTGAGGGAGACGCCGCAGCGCCCGTCCTTGATGCTCATGTCGCCTTGAAAGACATAGGCAGCGCCATCGCCGACGCCCAGCAGAAGCCCTTTGGCAACGGTGGTCCAGGCCTGCCTGGCGGGCGGGCGCAGGATCTCTACGTCACGGCTGCCATTCACACTGCGGTTCCGCAGTTGAGTGCCGTCGGGCGCCCTGAAGATCCGGTCTGTGAAGGGGTGGGCATTGTCACTTTCGACGGGTTCCTTCAGCGGCGCCGGCACCGCAGGGACGGGGATCCACGTCTCGCCACCATCGCTGGTCCTCGCCGTGCCGCCACGGCCAGAGATCTCCACCGTGTTGGCGTTCACGACCCTGAGATGGTGCAAATCAGGGCCAAAGCACATCATGGCCTGCGCGGCGTCGGCAAGGCCACCGAAGAGGATCAGCAGGCAGAGGGTGGGGTGTCGCATAGTGGCTGGAGCGTTGGGCGTGGGTCAGCGGTATCCGATGATTTGCGATGATAGGTACACCGGCGCCCGGCCGACGCGGGGGCGCCCGGACGTGGAGCTCGCGCAACAGGCCTCTTTCAAGCCAAGGAACCCGCCATGAATCTGCCGACTGAGAGCGACATGCCGCGCCCCTTCCCCGCCAATGCCTCGGTGCAGACGATCGACTGGTACTGCATCGCGCGCCGGCGGGGGATGCCGTCATGAGCGCCGGGGACGTCTGCCTGCTCATCGGCGCGGCCTGCAGCGCGCTGGCCGCATTGCTGCACCTCGGCTGCATCGCCTTCGGGGCCGCCTGGTACCGCGTCTTCGGCGCCGGGCAGTCCATGCTGCGCCTCGTCGCGGCCGGGCGGCCGCTGGCGACCGGCATCACGCTCGGGATCGCCGCGGTACTGGGCCTGTGGTCCGCGTATGCGCTCGCGGGCGCCGGCGTGCTGCCGGCCCTGCCGCTGCAGGCCTCCGCCTTGCCGGCGATCACGGCGGTCTACCTGGGTCGCGGTGCGCTGGGCTTCGTCCTCGCCACGCGAGACCGGGACCCGACCCGCAGCGTGGCGTTCTGGCGCTGAAGCTCCGCGGTGTGCCTCGCGGTCGGCGGCGTTCACCTGGCGGGGCTGCTGCTCGGCTGAGCGCGGCCCCATCCCTGCATCCGTCCCCCCTGGAGGAAGCTTCCATGATCGACCACCTGAGCCTCATCGTCCGGGACTACGCGACGAGCAAAGCCTTCTACGCGCAGGCGCTGGCCCCCACCGGGCACGCCCGCGTCGTCGAGCTGCCCGCCGCGCCGGGCCAGCCCTCGCCCAGCGTCGGCTTCTGCCACGAGGATGGCAGCGACCTGTGGATCCGCCAGGGCACGCCCGTCACGACGCCGCTGCACCTGGCGTTTCGCGTGGGATCCCGCGCGGCGGTGGACGCCTTCCACGCGGCCGCGCTGGCCGCGGGCGGGCGTGACAACGGCCCGCCCGGCCTGCGGCCTCACTACCATCCGCACTACTACGGCGCCTTCGTGCGGGATCCGGACGGGCACAACCTCGAGGCGGTCTGCCATGAGCCACCGCCCGGGGCGCCCTGAGCCCGCCGCCGGAACCCTCAACCCTGCCTGGAGCCCACCATGTCCTGGCCTGTGACCGCACTGCTTCGGATGTCCCGACGTTTCAGCCTCCTCGGCACGCTGCTGCTTGCTGGTGGCCTGGCCCACGCCCAGCCCTTGCCGGGCCGATGGCGCCTCGACGTCCTTGACCCACAGCAGCGCACCCAGGTCAGCCTGATCGTCCGCTTCACCGACGCGCGCGCCGATTCATGCCTGGGCCTGGGCGATGGCGACCGGGTGCTGCCCTGGCACCAGCTCATCGTGGAGTCGACGACCCAAGCCGACGACGCCTTCTTCCCCTCGAAGGACCCGCTCGCCTTCGCCCGCGACGGCGACGCCCTGACGCTGGGCCGCGTGGCGGCCTGCGATGCCTACCGCCTGCTGCGTGGCTCCGCGGCTGCGGGTGCGGGGCGCTATGTGTCGCTGGGCAAGGGCGGTGAGCGGGTGCTGGGATCCTTCAGGATGACCCGCTTGAAGTGACGTGCGCGGCGGGTCGTCGCGTCACCAGGGCAGCGCCTCGCCGCGGTAGCTGAAGAAGCCGCCGCTGTCTGGCGCCTGCAGCCCGTCGATGACGCTCAGCAGCTCGGCGGCGGCAGCCGGCGGGCGCCCGAGTTCGCCGCCGCGAAAGGGAGCGGACAGCGGCGATGCAACGGTGCCGGGATGCAATGCGGCGATGAGGGCGCCGGGGTGGCTGCGCCGCCCGCCGTGCGGATCAGCATGTTCAGCGCCGCCTTGGACGCGCGGTAGCCGTACCAGCCCCCCAGGCGGTTGTCGCCGATGCTGCCCACCTTGGCGGAGAGCATGGCCAGGCGGCCGCAGTGCCGGTCGAGCAGAGGCGTGAAATGGTGCAGCAGCAACGCGGGCCCGAAGGTGTTGGCCGCGAAGATCGCCTGCAGCGATTCGAGCCGCAGGTCTCCGAGCTTCTTCTCGGGCATGAGGCCGGGTCCGTGCAGCCGTCCGGCAGCGTTGACGATTAATTGAAAGGGGCCCAGCTCCGTCAGCTGTCGCGCGGCGGCGGCGACGCCGGCCTCGTCCAGCAGGTCCAGCGCGGGGTCTGACTGTCGGTGCAGGCCGAGGGCCGTGGCGCAGCGGGGATCGGCCCGCAGCAGGTCCAGCAGGGCCGCGCCGATGGCACCGCGCGCGCCGATCACCAGGGCCCGGTAGCCCTCGGGCAGTGAGTGCAGGGTTTGAGCCATAGGTTCCCTCAGCGCCAGCCTTGCTGCCAGCGCGTGGCGTCCCGCAGTTCCCGCCACGGGATGCGGCGGGTGCGTCCGGAATGCACGGCCTCGATCTCCACCCACTGCAACGCCGCCTCAGGCACTTCGGGCAGCACGAGGGCCGAGACGAGGAAGTGCTTTTCGCGGTCCTGCGGCGCGACGGCTGTCCATTTGCTCAGCAGCAGCTTCTTGGGGTGCACGGCGTTCATCGGCGGCACCTTAGCCCAGCCCGCCGCGCCTTGCCGGACGGCGGGAAAAGAACCCCGCCGCCGGTCGGTCTTGCCGGCCGCGGGCAGGGCGCTCGGCACAATGGCCACCCCTGTGGTTTCGGATCTCTCCATGCCTCCCTCCCTTTGCGTCGCCGTGATCGGCGCCGGCCTGGCCGGCCTCAGCTGCGCGAGCGCCCTGCAGCGCGCGGGGCTCGACGTCCGGGTGTTCGACAAGAGCCGCGGCCCCGCCGGCCGCATGAGCACCCGCCGAAGCGAGGGCTGGTGCTGCGACCACGGGGCGCAGTACTTCACCGCCCGTGATCCCCACTTCCAGGCAGAAGTGGCGCGCTGGGAGGCCGCTGGCGTGGCCGCACCGTGGACACCGCGCCTGGCGGTGCTGGGCGGCGCGGGCGGTCACCGCCCCGACACCGGGCTGCGGCGCTGGGTCGGCGTGCCTGCCATGACGGCGCCGGCGCGCTGGCTGGCGTCGTCGCTGCGGCTCACCACCGAGTCGACGGTCACGGCCCTGCGGCGTACCGAGGCCGGCTCGTGGCAGCTCCAGACCGCCGAGGAGGGCTGGCGCGCTGACGACTATCAGGCGCTCGTCCTCGCCCTGCCCGCACCACAGGCCGCCGCGCTGCTGCAGCCGCATGTATCCACGATGCATGAGGTGTGCACTGCCGTGCGCATGCGGGGCTGCTGGGCGCTGATGCTGCAGTACGACGCCCCGCTGCCGCTGCCCTTCGACGCGGCCTTCGTCAACCAGGGTCCGCTGCGCTGGATGGCGCGCAACAGCAGCAAGCCGGGCCGCAGCGGCGCCGAAAGCTGGCTGCTGCATGCCGAGGCCGAATGGAGCGAGGCTCATTTGTCGGACCCACCCGAGCGCGTGACGGCGCAATTGCTCGAGGCCTTTGCCACGCACGGCGGTCTGCCGCCCGTCGGCTCTTCCCTTCACCGATGGCGCTACGCCGACAGTGCCCCGGCGCTGGGCATGGGCTTCGCCTGGCAGGCCGATGCAGGCCTGGGGCTGTGCGGCGACTGGCTGAACGGCGGCAAGGTCGAAGGCGCCTGGCTCAGCGGTCGTGCACTGGCCGATGCGGTGCTGCGGGCGCGGAGCTGACAGCGGGCCGGCGCGCTAAGGGGGGGCTGTCGGCAAGAAGGACGAGGTGGACAGGCGCCTGCGCAGCGGATTCAGTCCGTCGCTGGGCTCGGGGCGTGGGGTGGCCCCCCATGACTTCCACCACCTTGCCCATTCCGCCGAACTGTATTACTGTATTGATACACAACGCATACACCCATGCCCACCGTCCACCTCTTCCACATCCAGACGGGCTCCACCGAGCCCATCTACCGCCAGTTGCTGGAGCAGCTGCGGCGCCTGGTGGCGAGCGCCCAGCTGTCGGCCGGGCAGGAGCTGCCGTCGGTGCGCGAGCTGGCGGCGCATCTGGCGGTGAATCCGATGACGGTCTCCAAGGCCTACGGGCTGATGGAGGCCGAAGGGCTGGTCGAGCGCCAGCGCGGCCTGCCCATGCGCGTGGCGGCGCAGCACGGGCGGCGCCAGCCGCTGGGTGCACGCGTGGAGCTGCTGCGCCCCACGCTGGAAAAGGCCGCCGCCGAGGCCCGCCAGCTGGAGCTGCGGCCCGAGCAGGCGCTCCAGCTGTTCCGAACCATTCTTGAAGAGGGAGATGCCGCATGAGCACCCACACCCTGAACGCCGCCAGCCTGCAGCTGGCCACGCCGCTGGCCAGCCAGTCCGTCGCGCTCTCGCCCGCCTTCGAGGTGCAGGGCCTGCACCTGGCCTATGGCGGAACGCCGGTGCTCGCGGGCATCGACTGGCAACTGATGCCCGGGCAGGTCGTGGGCCTGCTGGGCCGCAACGGGTCGGGCAAGACCACGCTGCTCGAGAGCCTGCTGGGCCTCCGGGATCCGCAGCGAGGCACTGCCCGCCTCTTCGGCTGCGACGTGCGGGCGCTGGACGACGCCACGCGCGCCCGCATCGGCTACGTGCCCCAGCACTCGGACCTGTTCGAGCAGTTCACGCCGGCCCAGCTGCTGGCCTACTTCCGCAGCTTCTATCCGCGCTGGAACGAGGCGCTGGTCGAGGGGCTGATGTCCCGCTGGGAGCTGCCACGGGACAAGCCCATCGCCAAGCTGTCCGGCGGCCAGCAGCAGCGCCTGTCCATCGTGCGCGCGCTGGCGCATGGCCCGGACCTGCTGGTGCTGGATGAGCCCGTCGCTGCCCTGGACCCACTGGGCCGGCGCGACTTCCTGCGCGAGCTGGTCGAGCAGGTGCTGGACCGCGGCACGACGGTGGTGTTCTCCACGCACATCCTCTCCGACCTGGAACGCGTGGCCTTCAACGTCGCCTTCCTGTCTCGCGGGCAACTGGCGCTGCAGGCGCCGCTGGACGGGCTGATGGACCAGTGCCGCGTGGCGCAGGGCGAGGCCGGCGCGCTGGCGCCGCTCGTGGCTGCCGGCGCGCGTGTGCTGTCTCGCCGCACCGTCGGTGACGGCCAGGAGCGCTGGCTGCTGCAATGGGCGGAGGGTCAGGTCTTGCCTGACGTCGCCGCCCGCTTGCAGCGCGTGCAGCTGGAAGACCTGTTCGAGGAGCTGACCGCATGAACGCCGCCCTCCGGACCGTCGCGCTGTTGGTGGGCGCGCCCTGGCGGACGCGGATCAGCCAGACCTCGTCGCGCCAGATCTGGGTCAGCGTGCTCAGCATGGCTGTGTTCCTGGCGGTGACGTATGCCTTCCAGGGCGGCCCGCTGACGGTGCTCGTCGCAGGTGTCGGCCTGTGTGGCCTGCTCGTCAGCGCCTGGTTGCTCACGTTGTCGGGCCTGCAGCGCCAGAACCATCCGCACCTGGCGCGGCTGCTGCCGGGACATGTCCTGCACCTGCGCTGGGCCGTGTGGCTGGTCTGGGGCGTGCCGGTGCTGGCCACGGGTCTGCTGGTGGCGCAGCTCGGCGGAGATCTGTGGCTGGCCATGCTGCTGAGCGGGCTGTCGCTGAGCCTGATGACGGCCTTCGTGCGCTGGCCGCTGAGCTTCGTGCTGCTGTTCGTGCTGCCCCCGGCCGTGGTGCCGCTGTGGCAGTCACAGGCCTGGACGCAGTCCCTGACGCATGCGCTGGTGGCGCTGTGGCAGGCGCGCCCGCCGCTGGTGGCGTTGACGGTGCTGACGGCCTTGTCGGTGTTCCAGGTCCGCCTGATCGGTGATGGCCGCGCCGCCCATGTGCGCCGCTACGAGGGCATGCAGCGCCTGATCGAGTCCATGAAGTCCGGCGCCGGGGGCTTCAATCCTCGTCACCAGGGGCGCTGGGGGCTGCGGATCAACGCGGCGATGGCCGGGCTCTCCCGCCGCTGCCTGGCGCGCCTGCTGCAGGACCCGCGCCCCACGCCGTCCCACTGCATGGCCCGGATGGAGTACCCGCTGTATGGCGCCATGCACTGGACCATGATCCTCGGAACGCTGGGCACGATCATGCTGGTGGTGGTGGCGTCGTTTGCCGTGCTGGGCCTGCTCGTGCCGGATGTGGCGGCCTTGCGCAAGGCCGCCCCGCAGTTGCCGGTCCACTGGTGGTGGCTGGGGATCGGCCAGCTCTGCATGGGCATGGTCGTGGGGCAGCTCTTCAACCTGGGCACGGCGCTGCAGCGTTCGCGCAAGGAGCAGGCCCTGCTGGTGCAGCTTCCCGGCATGCCGCAGCAGGGGCGGCTGCGCGCCGGTCTGCTGCGGCGCCATGGCCTGATGATGCTGGGGCTGGCCGTGCCGGGCCTGCTGCTGATCACGCTGCCCGAGCTGCCCGGCCCGATGCGGCTGCTGCAGGGCATGGGCCTCGGCGCCGTGCTGGCCAGCCCGCTGCTGCTGCGGTCCTGGGCCACGCAGCGGTCCGCCGGCCAGGGGCCGCTGGTCCTCGTGATGGGCACGACGACGTTGGCATGGCTGTTCCTGGCGGGCGAGACGCTGTCGCTGGCGGCGTCGCTGGCCGTGATGGGCGGCCTGCTGGGGCTGGTCGCGCTGGTCTGGGCCGTGGCCCTGCACCGGATGCGCGACGAGCCCCTGGCTGCCCTGCCCGTGGGGCGTCGCGCGGCGTAAAACGGAAGACGGTGGCGCCGGGTCGGAGGGACCCGGCGTCCTCCTGATGCTTTCCTGACGCCGGGCCTGCTACCGTAGCGCCCCATGACCCTGCCGCCCCTGCTCAAGCGCTGCCTGCCGCCTGCCCTCATCTGGGCGGCGTGCTGGGGCCTGATGCTGCGCGTCGATGCGCATGTGGAGCTGGCCAACCTCGTGCTGCTGCTGGTGCTGGCCGCCACGCTGAGCACGCTGTGGCTGCCGCTGCTGGCGTCGATGGTCCTGAGCCTGCTGGCGGTGCTCGCCTTCAACTGGCGCTTCGTGAGCCCCGAGCGCAGCATGGAGCTGCAGGGCTGGAGCCATGTGTGGCTGCTGGCGACGATGCTGGCGCTGTCGTGGCTGGTGGCGGTGCTGCTGAGCCGCCTGCGCCGCGAGGCCGATGCCGCCCGCCGCCACGCCGAGCAGGCGGACCAGCTGCGCGCGCTGGGCCAGGCGCTGCGGGACAGCCGCTCGCCCGTCGAGGCCGCCCAGCTCCTGCAGACGCAGCTCGATGCGCTGCTGCCGACGCCCGCACCGCTGCTGCTCGGCGCCGGTCCGCTGCCGGCCGAGAACCGGCTGGGCGAGGGCATCCTGCTGATCGGCGAGCCGGACGGCGACCAGCTCGCGGGCCTGTGGGCCTGCTGGCGCCAGGGCGTTCCCTTCGGCCCGGGCACCGGCCGCTACCGCGAGCTGTCGGCCTGGTACCTGCCCCTGCGCGGGCGCGAGGCGAGCCACGGCGCGGCGCTGCTCATCCTGCCCGACGCCACCCAACCCGACCCCGAGCTGTGCGCCCATGCCCAGTCCCTGTGCGACCAGATGGGCCTCGCGCTCGAGCGCCAGTCCGCCGAGCAGGCCGCGCGGCGCGCGCACGATGAAGCCGAGGGCCAGGCCACGCGCAACGCGCTGCTGGCGGCCATCTCGCACGACTACCGCACGCCGCTGGCCACCATCATGGGCGCGGCGAGCTCGCTGCTGGACCAGGGCGAGCGCCAGACGCCCGCCCAGCGCCACAAGCTGCTCGCGACGGTGCTGGACGAGACGCGCCAGCTCTCCCGCATGACGGACAACACGCTGCAGCTCGCCCGCCTGGAACGCGCCGGCCTGCAGCTGCGCACGGACTGGGAGGCGGCGGAGGAGGTCGTCGGCGCCGCCCTGCGCCGGGTGCGCCAGCGCCATCCGCAGGCGGCCCAGCGCGTGCGCCTGCGCGTGGCCAGCGCGCTGCCACTGCTGCAGTGCGACGCCGTGCTCCTGGCGCAGCTGCTGGACAACCTGCTGGACAACGCCCTGCGCTACGCCCCGGAGGGCCCGATCGAGCTGCTCGTGCGCCATGAGCCCGACGGCCTGCTGCTGGCTGTGCGCGACCGCGGCCCCGGCGTGCCCCCGGCGGCGCGCGCCCGCATCTTCGAGCCCTTCCAGCGCGGCGAGGAGCTGGACCGCGAGCGCCCCGACGCTACCGGCAGCCGCCGCGGCGCCGGCGTGGGCCTGGCCGCGTGCCGGGCCATTGCCATCGCCCATGGCGGCACGCTGAGCCTGCGGGCGCGCAGCCATGGCGGCGCCAGCTTCGAGTGCCGCCTGCCGGTCCAGGCCCTGCCCGACGCCGGCCCGGCGCTGACCCCCGAGGCCCGCACGCCTCCACCCGATTCCCCTGAACCCTTTGCAAAGGACGCGCCATGAGCCTGCGCGTGATGCTGGTCGAAGACGACCGCGAGCTGCGCCGCACCCTGCGCGACGCCCTGGCCCTGGAAGGCTATGACGTCCAGACGGCGGCCAGCCTGGCCGAGGGCCATGCCCTGCTGAGCCATGCCGAGCCGCCGGACCTCGTGCTGCTGGACCTGGGCCTGCCCGATGGCGAGGGCGAGGAGTTGCTGCAGCGGTTGCGCCGCGAGCGGGGCACGCCGCTGCTGGTCATCTCCGCCCGCGAGCAGGACGGCGCCAAGGTGCGCCTGCTCGACGCCGGCGCGGACGACTACCTCGTGAAGCCCTTCTCCATCAGTGAGCTGCTGGCCCGCATGCGCGTGGCCCTGCGCCATCGCGGCGTGCACACCCGCGCGGCCGTCACCCGCTACGAGAAGGGCCGCCTGTGCCTGGACCTGGAGGCGCATCGCGTGAGCCTGGACGGCAGCGCCCTGCACCTCACGCCGACCGAGTTCAACCTGCTGGCCCGCCTGGTGCGCAGCGCCGGGCAGGTGGTGACGCACCGCGCGCTACTGGCCGATGTCTGGGGCCCGGAGTTCACCGAGCACACCCACTACCTGCGGCTCTACATGGGCCAGCTGCGCGCCAAGCTCGAGGAGGAGCCCGCGGACCCGAAGCTGCTGCTGACGGAGCCCGGCGTGGGCTACCGGCTGGCGGAGCCGCGCTGAGGCCGGCTCGCGCCCATATGTGTTCCTGATGCCCGGCCGCGCATGCTGCGCGTCATCGAGAGGCGGCCGTCTTGCCGCGAGGGAGCGGTGGGCATGGGCGAACGGAGTCGGGCAGGGGCCGTGCCCTGGCGGCGTGGGCGAGGGCGTGGGCCATGGCGTGCGCAAGGGCTGATACGGTTGCTGGCCACCGCGGCGCTGCTGCTGGCGGCGCTGGCGGTGCTGGCCAGCATCGCCCCGGCCCTGCCCGTGGAACTGAGCTGGGGCCTGGGCCTGGTGCTGCTGCTGTGCCGTTGAGCGCGGCGGCGCGGGCCGCCGCGGGGGTCAGGCCTTGCCGCCCAGCAGGGCCGGCTTGAGCGAGGTGTCCACCGGCTTCTCGCCGAGCCAGATCTTCAGCACGGCGTTGTAGAAGCCGACGTCCGGCAGCGGCTCGCCCACGGACTTGCCGTTGATGGCCATCACCATGCCGGTGCCCGGCACCCAGTCGGCGGTGAGCACGTCGCCCTTCTTCATGGTGCCCTGGTTGACGAAGACCTCGCCGAAGGCCGCCAGCTGGTTGACGAACTTGGAGCGCTCGGCCTTGTCGGTGTTGGCGGTGATGCCGGCCATGAAGGCCTGGCCGAAGTCGTCACCGGTCACCTCGCGCAGCATGGTCAGCGCGAAGCGGCGCGGGCCGGGCGCGTCCAGCACGGCCGCGGCGGTGTCCTTCTTCTCCGGCAGGTACAGGGCCATCACGTAGACCTTGATGATCACGCGGGTGCGCACGCCGGCGCCGTTGAGCTTCAGCTCCTTGCCCGCGACCTTGGCCGTGGGCTCGACATTGACACCCGCGACATCCAGCGCATGCGCGCTCCAGGGCAGCGCGGCGGCCAGCAGGCCGGCGGCGATCAGGGTGCGGCGGTTCAGGCGCGGGGTAAGGCGAAGATGCATGGTCGCTCCTTGTGTCGAAAAGGGGATGTCAGCGGCGCTCGTCCAGCTGGAACAGGCTGACGACCTGCTCCAGGGACTCGGCCTGGCTCTTCATGGAATCGGCGGCCGCGGCGGCCTCCTCGACCAGCGCCGCGTTCTGCTGCGTGCTCTGGTCCATCTCGTGGATGGTACGCGTGACGCGCTCGATGCCTTCGGTCTGCGACTCGCTGGCCTGGGAGATCTCGCCGATCACGGTGGTCATGCGCTGCACGCTGGCCACCACGCCGTCCATGGTCGAGCCGGCCTGCTGCACGAGCTGGCTGCCCTGCGCGACCTTCTCCACGGAGTCGCTGATCAGGCTCTTGATCTCCTTGGCCGCGCCAGCGCTGCGCTGCGCGAGGTTGCGCACCTCGGCGGCCACCACGGCGAAGCCGCGGCCCTGCTCGCCCGCACGGGCCGCTTCCACGGCGGCGTTCAGCGCGAGGATGTTGGTCTGGAAGGCAATGCCGTCGATGACGCTGATGATGTCCACGATCTTCTTGGACGAGGCGTCGATCGAGCCCATGGTGCTCACCACGCGGGAGACGACCTCGCCGCCGGCATGCGCGACCTCGGACGCCTGCTGGGCCAGCTCGTTGGCCTGGTGGGCATTGCGCGCGTTGCGGCGCACGGTCTCGGTGAGGTCGTTCATCGAGTGCTTGGTCTGCTCCAGCGCGGCGGCCTGCATCTCGGTGCGGGACGAGAGGTCCATGTTGCCGCTGGCGATCTCGGCGGAGGCCGAGGAGATGGACTCCGTGCCGTCGCGGACGCGGCCCACGATCTGCTTGAGCCCCTCGTTCATCTCGGCCAGGGCCTCGAGCAGCTGGCCGGTTTCGTCCTGCCCGCGGATCTCGATGGTGCTGCTGAGGTTGCCCGAGGCCACCTTGCGCGCCACGGCCACGGCGCCCTTGAGCGGCCCCACGATGCCGCGCGAGACCAGCACGCTGATGAGCACGCTGGCCGCCGTGGCGCACAGCGCCAGCACCGCGATGGCGGTGATGCTGCGGCTGGCCAGGCTCTGGGCGTCGGCGCCCGCCGTCTCCATCTGCTTGTTCTGGGACTCGACGAACTTGTCCATCGTCGCCAGGTACTTCACCTGCAGGGCCCGCACGGAGAAGAGGAACTTCAGCGTGGCCTGGTCCTTGTCGCCCTCGGCGACGAGCTTCACGAAGCCGGCCTGCGCGGGCATGAACTTGGTGCGCAGCTCGGCCATGGCCTTCAACGCGGCCTGGCCCTCGGCGTCATCGACGAGCTTCTCCAGCGCCGCGATGCTTTTCTCGTGCGCCTGCAGCAGGCCCTCGACGGTGGCCAGCTCCTTCTTGATCTGGTCGTCGTTGGTCATGATGAGCGTGCTCATCATGCCGCGCGAGGCATCGCCCAGCTCCGCCTTGGCCTTGTTGGCCAGGAAGGTCTTCTGGAAGCCCTGGCTGATGGCCTCGTTCACGTCGCGGCTGAGCGCGCGCGTGCCGGAGATCGCCATGCCGGCCATGACCAGCAGCAGCACGATGACCACCCCAAAACCCAGGGTCAGACGCTGACCGATTCGCAGGGAACTGAACTTCATCTCGGCACACCTTCGGTGAGGGAGGAGGCCGGCCCGCCAAGGGCCCGGCCGGGCACCCCCCGCACTCGAGGGGTGGGCGACCAGTCTTTCATAACTGGAATCGATTGGCACCTGTAGCCACGTGACAAATGGCGCTGTTTTGGTGCCTTCATGCCCCCGGATGTGGCGCGATCGGCACTTATGCGTTCCTGATGACGCCTCCGCGACAGTGCTGGCAGTTCAACTGCCTGGCCCTTCCCATGTCCAGCCCGACCCCTGCCGCGACCCCCGCTGCGACCCCACCCGACGGCCACCGTCCCCAGGCGCTCGCCGCCCTCACGCTCGGCGCCATCGGCGTCGTCTATGGCGACATCGGCACCAGCCCGCTCTACACCGTCAAGGAAGTCTTCCTGCCGGCCACCGGCGTCGGCCTGGTGCCGGCCAACATCATCGGCGCCGTCTCGACCATCCTGTGGGCGCTGATGCTGGTCGTGTCCCTGAAGTACGTGCTCCTGATCCTGCGGGCCGACAACCGGGGCGAGGGCGGCGGCCTGGCGCTCACGGCCCTCGCCGCGCAGGCCGTGCGCGAGCGGCCGCGCCTGCGCGGCGCGCTGCTGCTGCTGGGCGTGTTCGGCGCCACGTTGTTCTACGGGGACAGCATCATCACCCCGGCCGTGTCCGTCATGGGTGCGATCGAGGGCCTGGAGGTGATCACGCCGGCGCTCAAGCCGCTCGTCCTGCCGCTGTCGCTGGCGATCCTGGTGGCGCTGTTCGTCATCCAGCGCTTCGGCACGGCCGTGGTCGGCCGGCTCTTCGGGCCGGTGATCACGCTGTGGTTCCTGGTGCTGGCGGGCATGGGCCTGTGGCACATCTGGCAGCAGCCCGGCATCCTCGCGGCGCTGAATCCCCTGCATGCCTGGCACTTCCTGACGGAGCGTGGCTGGCACCTCTTCGCGGCCGTCGGCGCCATCGTGCTGGCCCTGACCGGGGCCGAGGCGCTCTACGCCGACATGGGCCACTTCGGCGCGCGCCCCATCCGCCTGGCGTGGACGGGCCTGGTGCTGCCCGCGCTGGCCCTGAACTACATGGGCCAGGGCGCCCTGCTGCTGCGCGACCCCGGTGCCATCGAGAACCCCTTCTACCGCCTGTTCCCCAGCAGCTGGCTGATCCCGGCCGTGGTGCTGGCGGCCCTGGCCGCGGTGATCGCCTCGCAGGCCGTGATCTCGGGGGCCTACTCCATGACCAAGCAGGCCATCCAGCTGGGCTTCCTGCCCCGCATGGAGGTGCGCAACACCTCCGCCCGCGAGGCCGGCCAGATCTACATGCCCGGCGTGAACTGGGCGCTGCTGGCCGGCGTGCTGGCGGCGGTGCTGTACTTCGGCAGCTCCTCCGCCCTGGCCGGCGCCTACGGCATCGCCGTGACGCTGACCATGATGATCACCACCGTGCTGACCTTCTTCGTGGTGCGCCACGGCTGGGGCCTGCCGGCGCCGGTGGCCTATGCCGCCACGCTGTTCTTCCTGGCGCTGGACGCCCTGCTGGTGGCGGGCTGCGCAATCAAGTTCCTGGACGGCGGCTGGTTCCCGCTGGTGATGGGCGGGCTGCTGTTCCTCGTGATGAGCACCTGGGCGCGCGGCCGCCACCTGCTGATGGAGGGCATCCGGCGCGACGGCCTGGCCCTGCTGCCCTTCCTGCAGGGCATCGCGGGGCATGAGGCCGGCATTCATCGCGCCAGCCGCACGGCGGTCTATGCCGTGGCCAACCCCGACACCGTGCCGCAGGCCCTGCTGCACAACCTCAAGCACAACCAGGTGCTGCACGAGCAGAACCTCATCCTGACGGTCGTCTACGCCGAGCGCCCCCATGTGCCGGACGCCGAGCGCGTGGTGCTGGCGCCCCTGGTGCCGGGCTTCTGGCGCGTCACGCTGCACTTCGGCTTCATGGACGTGCCCGATGTGCCCGCCGCGCTGGCGCTGTGCGCGGCGCAGGGCCTCGAGGTGCCGCCCTTCGAGACGAGCTACTTCCTCAGCCGCGAGACGGTCGTGCCGACGCCGGGCTCCGGCATGGCGAACTGGCGCGAACGCCTCTTCGCCACGCTCAGCCGCAATGCCGGCAGCGCGGCGGAGTACTTCCGCCTGCCCGACAACGCCGTCGTGGAACTGGGCACCCGCGTGCAGATCTGACGCCGCCCCCACGGCAGCGTTTCACGGGACCTCGGGGAGGAGGTCGCAGCCGCCGGCCCGGCTAAGACCCGTCTGACGGGCCCGGGCCGGCGCGACTGCCTACAATCGCGGCCCGCCGAACCTGTTGTCCCCCTCCCGCGCACCCATGAACATCATCGTCAAGGAAGAACTCAAGGCCTACATCGACCCGCTGACGCCCGACGAGCATGACGCCCTCGAGCGCAGCATCCTGGCCGAAGGCTGCCGTGATGCGCTGGTGCTGTGGGGCGATGTGCTGGTCGACGGGCACAACCGCTACGGCATCTGCCAGAAGCACGGCCTGCCCTTCCAGACCATCCAGCATCCGCACTTCAAGTCCATGGAGGACGTGCATCTGTGGATGATCGACCAGCACCTGGGCCGCCGCAGCGTCTCCGACTTCCAGCGGGGCGTCCTGGCGCTGCGCAAGAAGGAGATCCTGACCGAGCGCCGCCAGCGCCGGATGGCCGAGAGCGCCGAGCAGCTGGCCGCCGCGCCGGGTGAAGCCGCCGCCGTCGAACCCGCCGCGGATGCGCCCTGGGAAGGCGCCGCCGAGCTGCCGCCCGTGCCCGCCCTGAACACGCGCGAGGCCGTGGCCCGCGCCGCGCGGCTGAGTGCCAGCCAGGTCCAGCAGATCGAGAAGATCCAGAAGAACGCCGCCCCCGAGCTGGTGGCGGCCGTGCGCGCCGGCGAGGTCTCGCTCAACACCGCTGCCACCGTGGCGGCGCTGCCCGTCGAGGAGCAGCAGGCCGTGGTGGCCGCCGGCAAGGACGAGATCAAGCAGGCCGCCAAGCGCGTGCGCCAGTCCAAGTCCAAGCCCAAGGAGGCGGGCGAGGGTGGCGAGGAGAAGCTCAACAGCGCCGGCCTGCCGCCCGTCACAGCCGAGTCGGCCACCGAGGCGCAGATCAAGGCGCTGCAGGCCCGCGTGGCCGAGCTGGAGACCGAGAACGCCGCCCTGCGCGCGCAGCTGGCGGCCCTGCAGGGCTGAGCGCCGCGTCCGGCGGGCTGACCGGTCAGGGCAGGCATGACCTGACCCTGCGCCGGCCCGGGCGGCGTCAGATCGGCAGCTCGGTGTAGTAGCGGCCGCCGTGGAAGATGAGCGGCTGGGCCTGCGGCGTCACGCAGCAGCGCTCGACCTCGCCCACGAAGATGACGTGGTCGCCCTCCTCGTACTGGCTGCGGTTGGCGCATTCGAAGACGGCCGCGCAGCCCTGCAGCACCGGCACGCCGCCGGCGCCCTCGCTCCAGGCGAGCCCGGCGAAGCGGTCGATGTCGCGGGTGGCGAAGCGCTGCGCCAGGGCCTTCTGGTCCGCCGCGAGGATGTGAATGGCGTAGTGCGAGCCCCGGCTGAAGACCGGCATCGAGCCCGCGCGGCGCGACAGGCTCCACAGCACCAGCGGCGGCGTGAGCGAGACGCTGTTGAAGGAATTGGCCGTGAGCCCGACCAGCGAGCCGCCCTCGGCGCGGGCGGTGACGATGCAGACCCCGGTGGCGAAAAGGCCCAGGGCGGCCCGGAACTGCTGGGCGTCCGCCGGGTCGGTGGTGGTCCCCGGTGCTTCGGCGGCGGGGTCCAGGCGTGTCGGGGGCGCGGGTGGAATTGACATGCGTCTATTGTCGCGTGCCGGCCGTTTCCCCGGGCGCGGGGGGATTTGCGCCGTTCGTGCGCTCTTGCACGGCCGCCGCGGGCCCGGCCGGGGCGCCAAAGCTTGCGCTGGCTCAGAGCGCCGCCGGCCCGGGGCTGGTCCACTGCAGGCGTGGAACTGCACCGTCCTTCGACCCCCTCCAGCACCGCCGGCATCCCGCCCTGGCCCGTGCTGCCGGGCCTGCCCGTCGCGCTCGCGCCGGCCGGGCCGGGGGGCATGTCCGGGCCCTGCGAGCTGTGGCTGCTCGACGGTAGCCAGCTGACGGGCTGCCTGAGCGCCTTCCATGACGGCGACCTCGCCCTGGATCTGGAGCTGCCGGGTCAGCGCCGGCCGCTGTGCGTGCCGCTGAGCCGTCTGCAATACCTGCACCTGGACGCCCTGCCGGACACGCCGGCCGAGGCGCTGGCGAGCCTGCATGGCCCCCGCGTGGCGCTGCTCGGGCCCGCCTCGGACCCGCTGCAGGCCGAGTGCCTGGGCGAGCGGGCCGTCACGAGCGGCCACTGGCTGCTGCTGCGCACGGCACAGGGCCAGCTGGGGCAGTGGTTCATGCCTCGCCATCGCGCCGTCGGGCTGCGCTCCCTGGACGCCTGAGGCGCCCGCCGCTGCGGCCTCGCCACCACCTTGCGCCGCACGCATCGCACGCATCGAACACGGGCGTCACACGCACGCATCGCACCCGGCAGAGCGGGCCCGATGACGGGCTGGCCACCCCCCTAGAATCCGGCCCATGCCCACCCCGCCCGCCCCCGTGGCGCCTTCGGTCGCGCCCGGTCTGGCCGCGCGGCTGCAGAGCGTCTACCGCCTCGCCATCGTCACCCTGCTGGGCTTCGCCTCCGGCCTGCCCCTGTCCCTCACCGGGCCCACGATGCAGGCCTGGCTGAGCGGCGAAGGGCTCGACCTCGCCACCATCGGCGTGCTGAGCCTGGTGGGACTGCCCTACACCTTCAAGTTCCTCTGGGCCCCGCTGATGGACCGCTTCGAGCTGCCCGTGCTCGGGCGCCGGCGCGGCTGGATGGTGCTGACGCAGCTGGCCCTCGCCGGCCTGATGATGGCCATGGCGGCCTGCTCGCCCCGCGCGAACACGGGGCTCTTCGCCCTCCTCGCGCTGGGCGTGGCCTTTGCGTCGGCGGCGCAGGACATCGTCATCGACGCCTACCGCACCGACGTGCTGCTGCCCGCCGAGCGCGGCCTGGGCGCCTCGCTCAATGTGGCCGGCTACCGGCTGGCCATGATCGTCTCCGGCGGCCTGACCTTCATCTGGGTGGACCCGCAGCAGGGCGGCGGCTGGACCTGGCCGGAGGTCTACCGTGCCATGGCCTGGCTGATGGTCGCGGCGGCGGTGGCGGCGGTGCTGCTGGTGCCCCGCCTGCGCCACGCCCAGGCGCCGCAGAGCGTGGCCCGCCACGACGTGCTGGGCTTCCTCGCGGTGCTGGCCACCGTGGGGCTTGGCGCGGCGGCCGTCAACGGGCTGCTGGCCCCGGCCCTGCGCGAGGCGCTGGCGCCGCTGTGGGCGCACACCAGCCTGCCCGCGCCCCTGGCCGCCAAGTGGACGGACTTCCTCACGCTGCTGCTGGGCATCGCCCTGATCGGCCCGGCTGCGCTGTGGGCGGCCCGCCGGGCGCGCTTCGAGACGCTGCTCAACAGCCTGGGCAACTACTTCGCGCAGCCCGGCGCCCTGGCCTTCCTCGGCTTCATCGTCCTCTACAAGCTGGGCGATGCTTTCGCGCAAGCGCTGCTGACGCCCTTCTTCCTCCAGGGCATGCACTTCAGCACCGCGGAGATCGGCGTCGCCTACAAGGTGATCGGCATGTGGCTGAGCATCCTCGGCGCGCTGCTGGGCGGGGCGCTGATGCTCAAACTGCGGCTGTGGCGCTCCCTGCTGGTCTTCGGCTGCCTGCAGACGCTCAGCGCGCTGGGCCTGTGGTGGCTCGCGCAGGCGGGGCCGGGGCAGCTGGGCCGCATCGTCATGCCGGCCTTTGACTGGGGTTTCGTGAAGCTGGCGCAGGCCACGCCGGTGGATGTCAGCCTGATGCTGGCGGTGGCCAACGAGAACCTCTGCGGCGGCATGGCCACCGCGGCGCTGCTCGCCCTGCTGATGAGCCTGTGCAACCAGCGCTTCACGGCGACGCAGTTCGCGCTGCTGTCGGCCTTCGCGATGGTCGGCCGGGTGTGGGTGGGGCCGCTGGCGGGCGTGCTGGCGGAGTCCATCGGCTGGCCCAGCTTCTTCGTCGTGGCCTTCGTCCTCGGCCTGCCCGCGCTGGCGATGCTGCTCGGGCCGCTGCGCCGGGCCATTCAGGCCCTTGAAGTCACGCCGGACGACGCCACCTCGGGCGAATGAGCCCCTGCGCCGGGTGCGCCATCGGTCCGCACGGGCCGGCGGGCACACCGGCCTGTGTACAGTCATCGCCTGGGCATGGCGGCCAGGGCACCGGCCGGACGCCGCACAAGGGCTTGCATCACCATGAACGACTTCATCCTTCACCACGAACTCACCCTGGACGGCGTGCCGGCTTATGGCTTCGGCCGCTGCGAATGCCGAGGCTGCGCCCCGCGCCAGCCCGGCCGCCGGCTTTTCACGGGCCTTGTGGGGCTGGGTGCGGCTGCGCCGGCGCTGGCGCGCGAGGGCGTGGAAGTCGGGGAGAAGAGCTGGGCGACCAAGCTGGTCTCGGCCGAGCAGGTGGAGGCCGCCGCGGCCCAGCAGTACATGCAGACGATGCGCCAGGCGGCCCAGCAACGGGCCCTGGCCCCGGCCAATCACCCGCAGGTGATCCGGCTGCGCGCCATCGCCCAGCGCATCATTCCCTTCGCCCTGCCCTGGAATCCGCGGGCGCAGGAGTGGAAGTGGGAGATCAACCTGATCGGCAGTGCGCAGCTCAACGCCTACTGCATGCCGGGCGGGAAGATCGCCTTCTATTACGGCATTCTCGAGAAGCTGCAGCTCAGCGATGACGAGGTCGCGATGATCATGGGCCACGAGGTGGCGCACGCCCTGCGCGAGCACGCCCGTGAACGCATGGGCAAGGGCGCTGCCACGCGCCTGGGCGCCGGCCTGCTCTCGGGCCTGCTGGGCCTCGGCAACACGGGCGACGCCCTGCTGAACATGGGCGGCCAGCTGCTGACCCTGAAGTTCAGCCGCGAGGACGAGACCGAGGCCGACCTCGTCGGCATGGAGCTCGCCGCTCGCGCCGGCTACAACCCCGCGGCGGGCGTCAGCCTCTGGGAAAAGATGGGCCAGGCGGCCAAGGGCGCGCCGCCGCAGTGGCTGTCCACCCACCCGGCCGGCACGACGCGCATCAAGGACATCGAGTCCAATCTGCCCAAGGTCCAGGGGCTCTTTGACCGCGCACCCAAGCCCACCCAGCGCTTCGAGCCGGCCCCACCGCTCAAGAGCCGCAACGCGAACTGACGCCCCGCCCGGCGGCCCTTCGGCCTGAGCACCGGCAGGCACGGCCGGCAGACGGGGCCAACTACTGGTCCCGGGGCATGCCCGCTACCAGCGCGCCGGCAGGGTGCGCACGCGCTCGTAGCGGCCTCGTTCGGCCTTCACGAGATAGCCGCCCTGCTCCAGGTCCTTGATGAGCTTGGAGATCATCTCCCGCGAGCAGCCCAGGCGCTGCGCCATGGCCTGGTGGGTCAGGCGCTGCTGGGCGATCTCGGGGTCCTCCAGCAGGTGCTTCAGCCGGCCGTAGACGTCGTTCAGCGCCAGCTGTTTCGTCGACAGCGTGGCGGCCCGCGCGCGCTGGATGACCTTGGCGATGAGCTCCAGCGCGAACTCCGGCTCCGCGCGGATGTGCTCCAGGAGGCTGGCTCGGGTGAGCAGCACGCATCGGCATGGGGTTTCGGTGATGACGCTGGCGCTGCGCGGACCGCCGTCCAGGCTCATCTCGCCGACGTACTCCCCGGGGCCGTACATGCCGTAGGTGATCTCGCGACCCCTGTGGTCGCAGCTGAACACGCGCAGCTGCCCGCTGAGCACCAGGTAGAGCGTGTCGCCCTGGCTGCCTTCCTCGATCAGCAGCGTGCCCTTGCGATAGCTGCGCTCCACGCCGCGGGCCGCCAGGCGCTGCAACAGCGGTGGCAGGCCCGGCCAGTCGGCCAGGGGCGTTACTTGGGAGGTCGCAGCAGGGCTCATCACGCGGGTCCGGGGCGGCGCGCGGGTGTGCACCCGCGATGCGGCAGATGTTAGCGCCGCCGCCTGCGCTGGGCGGTCGGCATGAGATGGGGGGCGACCCCGGAGCGGCTCGGAGTGGCCGGCGCCGGGGTCGGCACATGCCTAGGAGTCGATGCCAAGAAGCAGAAGCCAAGAAGCAGATGCCAGCTTGTGGATGGCAGATGGCAGATGGCAGCCGGGGGTGACCGGCGGGCTCACGGGCAGGCTGGACGTGGATGACGCCGATGCTGCCGCCTTCGCCCCTTGCTTCCCGCCAGTGCTGGGGCCTTGCGAGGGTCCGGACCACGAGGGGCGTTGAGATAGGGGCACCGTCAAAGGTTCCGTGACAACGGCGGCTTGGACGGGGGCTCTGATCCTGCGGGGTGCTGCTGCTGGGTGCGGCCGGTGTCGCTGCCGGGTACTTCCAACGATCGCGAGTTCCAGCCGGAAGGTGGGTGGAAACGGCGGGGCCCGACCCCGGAGCGCCGGTGGCGACGATGCAGATGACGCTGAGGGAACGGCGGCTCTCGCAGGGAGCGCTGAGGGGCCCGGCACCACCGCCGCGATGGCCTACCTGGCAGGGCCGCACCCGCTTCAAAACTCAGGGGCTGACGCGGCTCCGAAGGCCGCGGCTAGGGGCGCCGCCCCGCCCGGCCGGGTGGCTCAGATCAGCTCCATGCGAAGCGCGGACATCAGCGGCGGCAGGACGGCCAGCTGGCGCATGAGCTCGCCGATGCTCTGGGCGCCGGACTTGGCGCGGATGCTCTGGATCTGGGTGCGCACCGTGGAGATGGCCACGCCCTGCTCCTCGGCCACCTTGTTGGGGCGGGCGCCGTCGCTCAGGAGCTTGAGCACCTCGGTCTCCGTGGGCGTGAGGCCATAGCGCAGGGCGAACCACTGGGCGGCCAGATCCGCGCACAGCTGCTGACGCTCCAGCACCAGCAGCACGGCGGCCTGCTCCACATTGCGGTTCAGCGGGACCACGACGACATTGGTGCGCGTGCTGCCATCGCCCATGCGCAGGAGGCAGCGCCGCCCCTCGTGCTCGGCCCGGCCCAGGGCGTCGAAGAGCGGGCCGCCGTCGGTTTCCAGCCGGGCGCGCAGATGCCCGCCCTCCACCAGCAGCGGGAAGGTGGCGTCCAGGCTGCGCCGCGCCGCGTGGTTGGTGTACAGCAGCTGGCCCGTGCCACTGACGAGCAGCACGCCATAGTCCAGCTCCTCCAGCACGAGGTGCAGCCAGTGGGTGCTGAGCGAGACCGCCCGCCGGCGTTCCTGGGGCACCGTGCGCGGCAGCGGCTGGCGCAGCTCGTTCATGACCTGGTCCGCGATGCGAAGTGCGCTGGCGCGGGCCATGGCGGCATGTGACAGGGTCCCGGTCGAAAGGGGTGCCGGCGGCCCGGCGCCCAGGTCCACGGTTGGATTGCTTGACCACATGTTCATCTCCCTGATGTGGCGGGGATCGCGGCAGGCGCCCCGCCTGTTGGATGGCACCGACGGGACGCAGCAGGCGCAGGTCTCGTGCCGGTGACGGACACGGCGCTGACCTCGCGCCCTTCACCGCAGAGATGACAGGCTCCGCAGCGAAGGACATAGCCTAGATGGGCGGCTATCGCCCAGGCCGTGAATCTTCAAAACGTGAAATGTGAGGAATTCACCAGATAACCGTCAGCGGCCACGCGGGGCCTGGGGACGGGCTGTCCGGCTGTCCGGGCGGGTCCGGCGGGTGTCCGGGGTGTCCGCGGACACTCGGCTCGCAGCGGATGGATTGCGCAAGTCATTGAAACGAAAGGAATTTCTTCTCGTTCGCGGACTGGCATGGGGCTTGCAATACACAGAGCGTCACTGCCCACTTTCTGTCCGCCATGATCCGAGACACTTCTGCCCAGGACCGCCCCATTACCCGCACCGGGTCGCCCCGCCGACGCTGGCTGCTGGGCGGCGTCGGCCTTCTTGCGGTGGCCGGCGTCGGCCTCGCCGGTCCTCGCCTGCTGCAGGCGCTGGGCGGCGGCGCCTCCGTCAGCCTGGCCCGCCTGACGCTGTCCGAGGTCAAGGTCGGCCCGCTGACCCGCGACGTGGCGGGCGAGGGCAAGGTCGTCGCCGCCGTCAGCCCGACGCTCTATGCCGGCAACGCGGGCACCGTGAGCGTCCAGGTGCAGGCGGGGGACAAGGTCCGCAAGGGTCAGGTCTTGCTCCAGCTGCAGAGCCCCGAGCTCATGGCGCGGCTGGGCCAGGAGCGCTCCAATGCCGACGCCCTGCGCAGCGAGCTGCTTCGCGCCGAGGCGGATGCCCGCCAGCAGCGCGCCCAGGCCCAGAGCAATCTCGAGACGGCCCAGCTGGCCCGCCGCACCGCGCAGAACGATCTCGCCCGCCAGGAGCAGGCCTTCAAGGCCGGCGCCACCGCCAGCATGCAGGTCGATCAGGCCCGCGATGCCCTCGCCAAGGCCGACATCGCGCTGAAGCAGGCCCGCGAGCTGCTGGACCTCAAGGATGACGCGACCCGCTTCGAGCTGCAGGCCAAGCGCCAGGCCCATGAGCGCCAGCAGCTGGTCGTGGCCGACCTGGCGCGCCAGGAGGACGAGCTCAAGGTGCGCTCGCCGGTGGAAGGCCAGGTGGGGCAGCTCTTCGTCACTGACCGCATGAGCGTCGCCAAGGACGCCAAGCTGCTGACGGTGGTCGACCTCACGGCGCTGGAGGTGCAGATGCAGGTGGCCGAGAGCTTCGCGCGCGAGCTGCAGCCCGGCATGCCCGGCGAGATCCGCGGCCCCAGCCAGACCTGGAAGGGCGTGCTGAGCTCCGTCTCGCCCGAGGTCGTGAACAACGAGGTGGCGGCGCGGCTGCGCTTCGACGGCGCCCAGCCCGAGCAGCTCCGCCAGAACCAGCGCCTCTCGGTGCGTGTGCTGCTGGACCACCGCGAGCAGGTGCTGCAGGTGGCCCGCGGTGCCTTCATCGACGAGGGCGGCGGCCGCTTCTGCTATGTGGTGCAGGGCCGCGAGGCCGTGCGCCGCGCCATCCGCCTGGGGGCGCAGAGCCTGAGCCAGGTCGAGGTGCTCGAGGGGCTCAAGCCCGGCGAGCGCGTGGTCGTCAACGGCGGCGAGCACTTCAGGGGCGCCGAGCGCATCACGCTCGCCCAGTGAGCGCCCTTCCCAATTCCGAATCCAGCGAAGCAAAGGACATCCCATGCTGAAGATGCAATCGCTCTCCAAGGTCTATCGCACCGAGATGGTCGAGACCTTTGCCCTGCGGCAGTTCAACCTCGAGGTGAAGGCCGGCGAGTTCGTCGCCGTCACCGGCCCGTCCGGCTCGGGCAAGACCACCTTCCTGACCATCGCCGGCCTGCTGGAATCCTTCACCGGCGGCACCTACGAGCTGGACGGTCAGGACGTCAGCGGCATGGACGACGACCAGCGCTCGCGCCTGCGCAACCAGAAGATCGGCTTCATCTTCCAGGCCTTCAACCTCATCCCCGACCTGAACGTGCTGGACAACATCGAGGTCCCGCTGCGCTACCGCGGCATGGGCCGCGAGGAGCGCCAGCGCCGCGCCCGCGAGGCCCTCGCCCGCGTGGGCCTGGCTGCGCGCGAGAAGCACTACCCGGCGGAGCTGTCCGGCGGCCAGCAGCAGCGCGTGGCCATCGCCCGCGCCCTGGCCGGCGGCCCGAAGCTGCTGCTGGCCGACGAGCCCACCGGCAACCTCGACAGCGCCATGGCCCGCAGCGTGATGGACCTGCTGGAGGAGCTGCACCGGGACGGCGCGACCATCGTCATGGTCACCCACGACATGCAGCTGGCCGCGCGCGCCCAGCGCAATGTGCACGTGATGGACGGCCAGGTGGTGGACATCGCCGCCGAGCTGCGCCTGGGCGAGATGCTGCATCCGCAGGGCGATGCCGTCCGCGAGACGGTCTGAGGGCGTTCCATGCATCGAACCCTGTCATCACAGAAGCGCTGGCGGCACGTTACGCGAGTCGTGGCGCTGGCCGTGGCGCTGCTCCCGCTGCTCGGCGCGGCGCGCGCGGATGACCTGCTGAGCGTCTACGCTCAGGCCCGCGCGGCCGACCCGGTGCTGGCGCAGGCCCGGGCCCAGCGCGGCGTGCAGGCCGAGCTGCTCGTGCAGAGCCGGGCGCCGCTGCTGCCTCAATGGTCGCTGTCGGCCGCCGAGGAGCGCAGCGACGGCCAGCGCAGCCATGCCAGCGGCAGCCACATCAGCCAGGTGCTGGTGGACCTGAGCCAGCTGCGCACGCTGGACGCCGCCGAGGCCCGCCTGGAGGCCCAGGACGCCCGCCTGCGTGCGGCCGAGCAGCAGCTCTGTGCCCGCGTGGCCCAGGCCTACTTCCAGGTGCTGTCCGCGCAGTCGGCGCTCGAGACGGCCGAGGCGAACGAGGCGGCCTTCGCGCAGCAGGTCGGCCAGGCCCAGGCCCGCTACGAGGCGGGGCTCTCCGCCCTGGTGGATGTCGAGCAGGCGCGCACCTACCACGGCCTCTCCCGCGGCCAGACGCATCAGGCGCGCCAGGCGCTGGCCGATGCCCGCCAGGCGCTGGCCGAGATCACGGGCCAGCTGCCAGGGGCGCTGCAGGCGCTGAGCGCCGAGCTGCCCACGCCGCCGCTGCAGCCCGCGGACCCCGAGGCCTGGGTGGCTCGCGCGATGAGCCAGCAGCCGCTGCTGCAGGCCGCGCAGCAAGGCCTGGTGGCGAGCGAGCGCCGCATCGACGCCGCCCGCGCCGGCCATCTGCCGACCCTGAACCTGGGCCTGGACAGCCAGCGGCGCAGCGGCTTCGGCGTGCCGGCCGCGGACGCCGGCCGGATGGTCAACACCGTGGCGCTGCGCCTGAGCGTGCCGCTGTTCGCCGGCGGTGCGACGCAGTCCCAGCAGCGCCAGGCGGTGCTGGAGCGGGACCTGCAGCGCGAGCAGCTCGAGGCCACGCGCCGGGCCCTGGTGCGCGAGACGCAGGCCCAGGTGCTGGCGGTGCAGCTGGGCAGCGAGCAGGTGGCCAGCAGCGCCGCGGCGGTGCAGGCCGCCGAGCGCGCCCTCGCCGCCACCCGCGCCGGCCAGGCCCTCGGTACCCGCACGATGACCGACCTCCTGCTGGCCATCCAGAGCCATGCGCAGGCCCGCAATGCCCACGCGCAGGCCCGCCATGCCTACGTGCTGGCCACGCTGCAGCTGCAGGCCGCCGTCGGCCAGCTGGGCGAGGCCGAGCTGGCCCGCGTGAACCAACTCCTGCAAGGAGCAAGCTGATGTTTGCCTACTACATCGAACTGGCCCTGCGCAGCTTCCGGCGCAGCCGCGGCCTGACCGTGCTCATGCTGCTGACCATCGCCATCGGCGTGGCGGCGTGCATGACCACGCTGACCATCTTCCACGTGCTCTCCCGCGACCCGATCCCGCACAAGAGCGACCGTCTCTTCAACGTGCAGCTGGACGCCGGCACGATGCGCGACGGCTTCGTGCCGGGTGGCGAGCCCATCTACCAGCTCACCCGCTTCGACGCCGAGGCCCTGCTGCGCGAGGCCCGGGGCCAACGCCAGGTGATGATGACCGGCGGCGGCGTGGCGGTGACGCCGCCGGACAGCCGCGAGCGCCCCTTCCTTGCCACCGGCCGCTGGGCCACGAGCGACTTCTTCGCGATGTTCGAGGCGCCCTTCCTGTACGGCGGCGGCTGGAGCCGCGAGGACGACGCCAGCGAGGCCCGCGTCGTGGTGCTGTCCCGCCGTCTCAACGACCGGCTCTTCGGCGGTGCCGACAGCCGGGGTCGCATGCTGCGCCTGCGGGACAAGGATGTCCGCGTGATCGGCGTGCTGGACCACTGGCGCCCGGTGCCCCACTACTTCGACATCAGCCTGGGCGCGTATGCCGAGACGGCCGAGCTGTATGTGCCCCTGTCCGCCGCGCTGGCGCAGAAGTACGGCAGCTCGGGCAATGTGAACTGCTGGGGCAACATCCAGGGCGACATGCGCGTGCTGCAGGCGCCCTGCTCCTGGCTGCAGTACTGGGTGGAGCTGCCCCAGGCGAGCGATGCCCCGGCCTACAAGGCCTACCTCGAGCAGTACTCCGACCAGCAGCGCCAGGCCGGCCGCTACGAGCGGCCCACCAACGTTCGCCTGCGCTCCGTGATGGAGTGGCTGCAGTCCCAGCAGGTGGTGCCCAACGACGTCGGCCTGCAGCTGTGGCTGTCCTTCGGTTTCCTGGTGGTCTGCCTGGTCAACACGGTGGGCCTGCAGCTGGCCAAGGCGCTGCGGCGCTCCGGCGAGATCGGCGTGCGCCGCGCCCTGGGCGCGCCACGGCGGCAGATCTTCCTGCAGTTCCTCGTGGAGGCCGGCAGCCTGGGTCTGGCCGGCGGGGTGCTGGGGCTGGGCCTGACCGCCCTGGGCATCTGGGCCGTGCGCCATGGCAGCAGTGACTACGCCAGGACGGTGCAGCTGGACCTGCCCATGCTCGCCACGACGCTGGGCGTGGCTCTGGTGGCCAGCCTGCTGGCCGGCCTGCTGCCCGCCTGGCGCGCCTGCCAGGTGCAGCCGGCCCTGCAACTCAAGACTCAATGAGGAGGCCCCCATGGAACTGATGCCCATCCTGGCGACCCTGAAGCGCCACAAGACCGCCGCCGGCCTCATCGTGCTGCAGGTGGCCCTGACCTGCACCATCGTGTGCAACGCCCTGTTCCTGATCAGCCAGCGCCTGGAGCGCATCCAGGAGCCCAGCGGCATGGCCGACGAGGAGCTGATCACCCTGCGGATGACGGGCGTGACGCCCACGGAGAATCCTCGCGCCCAGACCGAGGTCGATCTGGCCGCCCTGCGCCAGATCCCGGGCGTGAAGGGCGTGACGATGATGAACCAGGTGCCCTACGGCCCCCAGTTCACCGTCAGCGGCCTGCGCCGCACGGACGACGAGAAGGCCCAGGGCGTCGGCGTGCCGGAGTACCGCGTGGGCGAGGGCAGCGTGGCGCTGCTGGGCCTGCGCCTCGTCGAGGGCCGGGACTTCCAGCCGGAGGAATTCCGCGACGGCAAGGCCTATGACGAGGAGGACGGCATCGGCATTCCCGCCCTCATCATCAGCCAGGCCACGGCGCGCCGCCTCTTCCCCGACGGCTCGGCGCTGGGTCAGAAGGTCTGGGGCGTGGGCTCGGGACCGAGCACCATCGTGGGCGTGGTGGAGCGCATGATCTCGCCGCACCCCGGCGGCGCCGACGAAAACGCGCTGGCGATGATGCTGCCCATCAAGCAGATCTTCCAGCGCGGCGAATACGTGCTGCGGGTCGACGCGGCCCAGCGCGAGGCGGTGCTGAAGGCGGCGGGCGAGGCGCTGGACAAGGCCGGCCCGGGCCGCATCCTGCGCGACAGCCGCACCTGGGCCGAGGCGCGCGCCCGCTACTACGCGCAGGACCGCAGCATGATCGGCCTGCTGGTCGGCGTGTGCGTCGCGCTGCTGGTGGTGACGGCCTTCGGCATCGTCGGCCTCGCGAGCTTCTGGGTCCAGCAGCGCACCCGCATGATCGGCACGCGCCGCGCCCTCGGGGCCACGCGGGGGCAGATCCTGCGCTACTTCCAGACGGAGAACTTCGTGCTGAGCAGCGCCGGCATCGTGCTGGGCCTGCTGGGCGCCGCGACGCTGAGCAGCGTGCTGGTGCACCAGTACGAGCTGCCCGGCCTGCCCTGGCACTACCTGCCCGCCGGGGCGGTCGCGCTGTGGGCGCTCGGCCAGCTGGCCGTGCTCGGCCCGGCACGCCGCGCGGCGGCCCTGCCCCCGGTGGCGGCGCTGCGCAGCTGACGTCCTGAGTCCTCGGGATGACCCGGCCCCGCGCGCTTCCGCCGCGGGGTTTTCGCTTGCTATCCTCGCCCCCTCATGCGAACTGTCCTGATCATTGACGACAACCCCGGCGTGCGCGAGGCGCTCGCGCTGCTGCTCTCGCTGCACGACATCCGTGCCTTGTGCGCCGCCGACCCCGACGAAGGCCTGGCCCTGCTCGCCCGCGAGAGCGTGGACCTCGTCATCCAGGACATGAACTTCAGCGCCGACACCACCTCCGGCGACGAAGGCCGCGCGCTCTTCCAGCAGCTGCGCCAGCGCCACCCGGACCTGCCCGTCATCCTGCTGACGGCCTGGACGCAGCTCGAGCAGGCCGTGGCCCTGGTGAAGGCCGGCGCCGCCGACTACCTCGCCAAGCCCTGGGACGACCTCAAGCTGCTGGCCTCGGTCGAGAACCTGCTGGAGCTGGCCGAGTCCAACGAGGCGCTGAGCCAGACCCGCCGCCAGCGCCGCCAGCGCATCGAGGCGCTGCGCGAGCGCCATGTGCTGGGGGATCTGGTGTTCGCCTCCGATGCCATGATCGCCACGCTCGAGATGGCCTGCCAGGTGGCGCGCGCGCCGCTGCCGGTGCTCATCACCGGCCCCAACGGCAGCGGCAAGGAGCGCATCGCCCAGCTGCTGCACGCCAACTCCGCCGTCGCGGCGGGGCCGCTCGTGGCCCTGAACTGCGGCGCCTTGCCCGCCGAGCTGATCGAGGCCGAGCTCTTCGGCGCGGACAGCGGCGCCTTCACCGGTGCCGGCAAGGCGCGCGAGGGCCGCTTCGAGGCGGCCGACGGCGGCACGCTCTTCCTCGACGAGATCGGCAATCTCCCGCTGGCCGGCCAGATGAAGCTGCTGCGCGTGCTGGAGACCGGCCAGTTCGAGCGCCTCGGCTCCACCCGCACCCGCAGCAGCCGCGTCCGCGTGATCAGCGCCACCAATGCCGACCTCCCCGCCATGGTGGCCGCGGGCGCCTTCCGCGAGGACCTCTACTACCGGCTCAACGTGATCGAGCTGCGCCTTGCGCCCCTGGCCGAGCGCCGCGACGACATCCTGCCGCTGGCCGAGCACACGCTGGACAGCCACGCGCGCCAGACGGGGCAGGCCGTGCGCCTCTCCGACGCCGCGCGCGCCGCCCTGCTGGCCCATGCCTGGCCCGGCAATGTGCGCGAGCTGCGCAACGCCCTGGCGCGTGCGGCGCTGCTCTGCCGGGACGGCGTGATCCAGGCGGCGGACCTGGCGCTGCCGGCCGCATCGGCCGTGGCGGCGCAGGCCCTCCAGGCGCATCGCAACCTGGACGAGCCCAGCCGTGAGGCGGTGCTCGCCGCGCTGCAGTCCGCTCAGGGCATCGTGGCGCGTGCCGCGCAGCAGCTGGGGCTGTCGCGCCAGGCGCTGTACCGCCGCATGGACCGCTACGGCCTGCCCCGCGAGGGCGGGGTCTGACGCCCATGCGCACGTGGCGCCCGGGCCAGGCCCTGCAGTACCTCGGCCTGCGCGTTCTGCTGAGCCTGCTGCTGATCAGCGCCGTGGCCCTGGGGCTCGATGCCGCCTTCACCGTCGGCCCGCTGCCGCCCCTGATGCGCGAGCTGGGCTGGGGCGCCTTCCTTGCGCGAAGCCAGCTGTGGCTCCCGCTGCTGTTGCTGGCCCTGCTGCTGCCGGTGGCCGGCGTGCTGGTGATGTGGTGCCTGGCGCCGCTGCGGCGGGTGCTGCGGGCGCTGGAAGGGGCCGTCCTGAGCTATCGCGACGGGGACTTCAACACCACCCTGGCGGCCGAGGGCCAAGGCGAGGTGCAGGCGCTGCTGCGGGCTCATCGCGAGCTCGCCGTGGCGCTGCGCGGCCAGCGCCAGCAGCTGGCCCAGCGCGAGCTGCTCCTGGACACCGTCGTGCAGAACACCCCGGTTGCCCTGCTGCTCGTGGACGGCCGCGGGCAGGTTGCCTACGCCAACATCGCGGCCCGCCAGCTCCTGGCGGACGGCCGCCGCCTGGCGGGGCAGGCCTGGGATGAGGTCCTCGCCCCCCTGCCCGCGACGCTGGCCGACGCGCTGCGCCAGGGCGAAGACCAGCTCCTGACCCTGCCCGACACGGGCGAGGGGCAGGGCGAGCCTGAGAGCTTCCATCTGTCGCAGCGCTCGCTGAACCTGCTCGGGCAGTCGCACCGCCTGGTGCTGCTGCGGCGCATCACCCGCGAGCTCTCACGTCAGGAGGTGGCGAGCTGGAAGCGCGTGATCCGCGTCATCAGCCACGAGCTCAACAACTCGCTCGCGCCCATCTCCTCTCTGGCACACAGCGGGGCCGAGCTGGCGCGGCGCGGCCAGCTCGAGCGCCTGCCCCAGGTCTTCCAGAGCATCGGCGAGCGCGCGCGCCACCTGCATGAGTTCCTCGACGGCTACGCCAGCGTGGCCAAGCTGCCCCTGCCCCGCCTCGCGCCCGTGCCCTGGGCCGACTTCATCGCGCAGCTGAAGAGTCAGCAGGCCTTCGAGCTCGACGGCCCGCTGCCCGCCGGCACCGCCAGCTTCGACCGTGCCCAGGTCGAGCAGGCGCTCATCAACCTCCTCAAGAACGCCCATGAGGCCTGCGAGGCGCAGGCCGGTGCGGCGGACGTCCGCCTCGCCGTGCAGCGCCAGGGGGCCGAGTGGTGCCTGAGCGTGAGCGACCGCGGGCCGGGCATGAGCGAGGTCGTCCTGGCCCAGGCGCTGCTGCCGTTCTACTCGACCAAGCGCAGCGGCACCGGCCTGGGCCTCGCCCTGGCCCGCGAGATCGCCGAGGCCCACGGCGGGCGCATCCTGCTGGCCAACCGCGATCCGCACGAGGGCGGCGGGCTGCGGGTCAGCCTGCTGCTGCCGGCGCGCTGACCGAGAGCGTGCGGGCTGAGGGCCGTGCATCACGGACCCACTCGCTGGCCCGTCTCACTGGCCCGCCTTGCTAGCCCGTCTTGCTGGTCCGCCTGGCAGGCCCGTCTGGCTGGTCACGGCGTCTGAATCGAGCCGCCCCACCGCGGTGAACGCAACGGCCGGGCCTGATGCGATCCCGCAGCGCGCCGCCACGATGGCGTGCGGCTCTGCGGCCGCACGAGGAGCGTCGGGTGGCTTCAGCCCCAGCGCGCGTGGCTCAGGAAGGGGTTGCTGCGCCGTTCCTCGCCGAAGGTGGACTCTGGCCCGTGTCCGGGGATGAACACGGTGTCGTCCCCCATGGGCCACAGCCGGTCCGTGATCGAGCTGATCAGCTGCGCGTGGTTGCCGCCGGGGAAGTCCGTCCGGCCGATCGACCCGGCAAAGAGCACGTCCCCCACGAAGCAGCGCTTGGCGGCCGCGCTGTGGAAGACCACGTGGCCGGGCGTGTGGCCGGGGCAGTGGCGCACCGTCAGCGTTTCCTGACCGATCTGCACCATGTCCCCGTCCTGCAGCCAGCGCGTGGGCGTGAACGTCTCCACCGGCGGAAAGCCGAACATCGCGCTCTGCTGCGGCAGGCCGTCGATCCAGAACTGGTCGCCCACGTGTGGTCCGATGATCGGCAGCCCCTTCAGCCGCGCCAGCTCCGCCGTGCCACCGGCGTGATCGATGTGCGCATGCGTGAGCCAGATCGCCTTGAGCGTCAGCCCCCGCCGTTCCACCTCCTGCAGCACCCGCGCGATCTCCCCGCCCGGATCCACCACCGCCGCCTCCTGCGTCTGATTGCACCAGACGAGGGAGCAGTTCTGCTGGAAGGGCGTGACGGGGATGGTGAGGTGGTGGAGGGGCATGGGAAGAAGGAAGCTGAGAACAAGAGGAGGCTGAGAACAAAGTTTCGAAGTTACGGGCAAATTATCGAAGTCTTGGGGGAAGGCCGGCCGGGCGATGAGGTCAAAGTTTCGAAGCCTGGTGCGGCAGTTGGGAAAGCTGCGGCTTGGACGGCCAGACGGCGCGTGGCGTTGCGTTGCGTGGTTGGGGCTGGCGTGGGCTGACTGCTATAGGCTGAATCGAGTCATTCGCCACTAACCGCCTGAGTGACCGCTTTGGCCAATACCGGCCAAAAATCAAGTCGAGGCAGTCAGCGATCGCCATGAAGCGCATTCGCCGGCTTCCTGCAACTGCGCTTCTTGCGCTATCAGCACGCTCGTCGCGTGATCCAGTCAATTCAGCCGGGGTAAACGCTGCCGACTCCAACTGATGACCGTCAGGCAACATCCAAGACGTCTTGGGTGATGACCGAGCTCTTTGGGAATATCCCGCTTGCAACGATATGAGCCGCCGTTGCCGCTGGGTTCGCGACGAAGAAGGCTAGTGCAAGGCCGCGTTTAGCTCGAGTGCAGCACACATACAGCAGCCTAAGCGTACGGCTCCACGTGTTGTCATTGCCGGTTTCGAAGGCTTTGCGGTCATCCGCGCTGGCCTGCTTCTCGCTCAACACCTTTTCATAGTCGTAGAGGTTGTAGTCACTCTCCTCTTCGTCCATTACCACCAGCACTCTGTCGAACTGAGCTCCCTTGACACCATGCTGAGTCGCAAACGGTGAGCCCTCTGATACGTACAGGGCGTATGGCAGAAGCTCAGCGGCGGGGCACTGCAACAGCTTCGCAACAGACAAATCGGTGGCGGCGCTACTACTGGTCCCCTCATCACCGCCGTCTGCCTCGGCATCAGCATCGACGGCAGCCTCATCGTCGACTCCCGCCCCGAGCCCGAGCGCACGCTCCATTCGCGGATCGAGTGTCAGCAGCTGCGTTTCGCGCAGATGAGCGACGACGGTTCCGAGTGTCGCAGCAGGGTCTCGAATCATGCCTTGCAGTGCAAGCGTCGCGCCTCGCACTTCCTTGAGAACTGTAGAAATGCTACCCCTGGCGGCACCTGCCCGTTGGAGGCGGGGGCAATGCTCACGCAAGATGTTCATTGCCGCAAACTCATCCGCGCGGTCGACTGCCTGGACCAGTGGAACAACGAAGCCCAGGAGCTGACGCACCGGCCAACAAGTCCCATCGAGCAACCCTTGCTTCAACGACGCCGGCGCCTGGTCGTTGAGCGCGGAGTAGATGCCGGCCCACCCCAGCCGCTTGGCTGCGATGCGATGAACGATGACAAGTATCTTGACCGCATCGTCTGGCTGGAGCCAGCCGTCATCTCCGTTCGCGGCCGCGCTCCATGCACGCAGCTGGCTCAGCGCGGCTTGGCGATTTCCTGTGTTCGGGAGCACGAAGATTCTGGCCGAGCCCTCAACAGGCTGCAGCACACCATCAACGATCTCATGGAGGCCTCGGACCTGCTGCAACCCATCACCCTCTTTGCGAATAGCGTTGGCCACGCGCAGGATGCTCTGTGCGCATCGGAAGTTCTCAGGCTTGGTGATGGATTTCCACCCCTCTTCGAGGCTAATCTTCCCTGCGCCCCGCAGGTAGATTTTCTGCATCGGGTCGCCAAAGAAGCCAAGGCAGAAACGGTCGCGCATCTGAGCTTCCAACATCCTGAACGACTCGACGACTTCGGGGAAGGTATCCTGGCTTTCGTCGATGAAGATGAACGGGAAGTTGAGTGCGACCACGCGCCTGAAAAGCGGCTTGTGTTGGAGCAGGTAGTTGCAAAGTTTTAGGATGTCCTCGTGTCCAAGTACTCCGTCTTCGTAGTCGCTGGCGACGCCGTATCGGAAAGAGGGCGTCTTGGACGCGGCCTCTAGGTATTTCTTGTACCGGACTTGGTCCTTCTTGTTCTTATCTTTAGTCTTCTTATGAACCTTCGGGCCGAACACCTTGTTGACGAGCCCGTCTAAGTGCTCCTGAAGGCCCTTCAGCACCCATGCCTTGATGTCAGCCTGGAACGTGCTTGCGATAGTCCAGTAAAAGCTGTGGATGGTCGAGACATGCACGAGGTTCTCAGCCGCCACGTCCTCTCGAATTTCGTTGGCCGCGACCTCGGTATAAGTGATGCAGGCGACTCGCTGACGCTTCCTGAGCATGCTCTGACCATGCTTCTCAATAACGCGCTCCAGCGCCTTGATGAGCGACGTAGTTTTGCCGGAGCCTGCGCCGGCCGTCACGATGAAGGATTGAGGGGGCGTGGCGGTGATGCAGTCGAGTAGTTCTCGGTCGGCATCCGTGTCGGGACTGGTGGCGCGCCGGCTCATGCGTGAGCTCCAGGGGCTGCTTCAGGCGCGATGGCGCCACCGTCGATGGGAGCAATCGCAGCTGCGTTGGCGGCCACGGCTCCCTCGGCCTCAGCTTCATAGTCGACCATCGTCTCAAGCCAGGTCAGGCCTTCACGAATGTAGGCGGGCACTTTCCAGCTCTTGAGCGGTCCACTGGCTAGGACCTCCAGTGCAAAGCGAGTCTTGTCGAAGCTCTTGCTGATGACCCTTTTGTGCAACCCATTGGCCAGTTCCTGAGGCGTCTTGGCAGCATTGCGCAGCTTTAGGCCCACCGCCGCATTCTTCTCATCCTGGCACCAGCTCGCGTTCTCCAGTCCGAACGCCTCTTCCAGGGTGCGGCCGCAAAGCTCAGCGGTGATCTTGTCTACGGTGACCTTGACCTTGGTTTGATAGGCAACGCGCACATGCGCCTTGCCGCCATCGAGGGTATGCACCTTCTCGGCATCGCCAACGGCCCACAGCGCCTCAACAGTTTGCTTCTTCGGTATCCAGCTGATGAGCGTTTGGTTGGCGGTGACGGCGCCTGGCGCGTGCGCCTCGCAGGTCTTCCCGCGCTTCTTTGAGCTCTTCTTTACCTTCAGGTCCGCACCGCCTTCCCCAGCGTCATCCTCTTCTTCCGACTCGAATACCTTAAGGTCGTCTTCTTCATCGTCTTGGCCGGCGGAGGGGGGCGCTGCGCCGTCTGCAGTAGGCACCTTGACGACGACGCTATCCAGGTCTGTGATGACGAGCGTTGTGATTCCAATGAACTCGATGAGCTCGCGGAAGCGATGCGCGAACGCGCCGCCTACCTCCAAGACCGTGAGCGCCGAGGAGCGGAGCCGCTCCGCGCATGACTCAATCATGGCCGGAACGAGCAGTCGCTCGACGTTGCCTTCCACGAGGATGGCGGCATCTGAGAAGAACAGGTCGCAATGCGTCAATTTCAGATAGCGCTGCAAAAACGCGAGTGCCTCCTTCTCCTCTTCGCCGGCCTTAAAGCGGGAAAGGTTCCGAACATCGGTGTGATGCTCCATCTCCGCACTGACGCGGCGGAAGTAGCGGATGGGAGAGAAGCCTCGCTCGTAAAGGATATGCGGGGAATGAGTAGTGACCACGACCTGGGTATGAAAGACTGATTCGTTCTCGTGGTTCTCCTCCAAGAGCTTCAGGACGTTGCGAACGAAGACCTGTTGGACTTGGGCATGCAAGTGGGCCTCAGGCTCCTCTATAAACACTAGGTGCAGCGGCGGCCGATCGTCCTTTTCCTTGCTCCAGCGCTCGTGCAGGTCAATCAGCTCGACAACCATGTACACAAGGTTCTTGAATCCCAGGCCGTTGTAGCTGTCGGGAAGTTGGGCCTCGCCGCCCCCAGGAACAACGTAGTGCACCTTCGCGCTCTGGCCCAGTATCTTGGACGGGTCCAGCGCAGCCCTGATGACAATGTCGGGGTTGTTCACGCCGGGATAGCCAAGCTTCTTCAGCTGCTCGAGCGTGTCGCTGAAGACGTTCTTCAAATGAGAGTTCAGTTCCTTCTCGGAAACGTCCAAGGCCTGCAGCGCTTGGTGGTCATCCTCTCGCTTCTCGAGATTTCGCTCGTAGAACCTACTCAAGCGGCTGGACAGGTTCTCTGCCCGTGCAGCGGTTCCACCGCCTTTCGGGTCATCCAGGTGACGCTGGGCACGCAGGAAGTCCACCTTCACGAGTGACTTGAGGATGGTGTCGCCCGTTCTATCCCCCGCCACCTCTTGCGGCGTATAGGCAGCGGACTTCTCTTTGTACCCATCGAACGCCCGCTCATCGAGCACGTAGTAGCGGAAGCCGTAGTGCTTCGGCAATTCTTTGGTGAGGAATTTCGTCAGGCTCTGCGGCCACGGTTTGTACTCAGTGACGCCGCCCGCGGCAGGCGCCGCACCAGCTGCGGCCTTCGCCGCGAGTTTCATGGCGGCAGCCGTGGTCTTCTCTCGCAGCTCGCGGTAGGTTTTCACTAGGTCATAGGGATCTTTCGGCTCGAAGGAGACGCGAATACCCACGCATTTGCCATCCCAGTCGGTGCTTGGCAGCAGCGGCATGGCGACACCCAGATCGGCGTCTCCAACGCGGAACCAGAGATCCAGGGTGATGGCGGGAAGCAGCTTAGGCGCGTCCGCGTCACCCGGTAGTGCGTTGCCGATGTTGTCAATTTCGGCCCAAAGGATGGCGCTGAAGTCGAACAACTCAAAGCTCGCAGCATCGCCGCGGAGCAATGAGTAAAGGCCTTGAGCGGCCGATGTCTTCCCGCTGTTGTTCGCGCCGACGAAGATGGAAATCTTGTCATCGAGTTCGATGACGACGTCGCGCAGCCTGCGGTAGTTCCGCAGGCGATAGGCCTGAAGCTTCATGGGTGTTCTCCGCTAATCTAGCTGGAGGCCACCCCAGAACCTGCGCGCAGGCTTTGCCCGCTTATGCGGGTCAGTTAGGCCTCCTCCCTACTCGCCTTGGAATTGTGCGGCCATCTGAGAGCGGAACCCAGTTGTGACGGGCAGACCATCTCAAATGATTGTTGCGATCTTCAGACAGGTCGGCCAGGGGGCGAACGAGCCGACGTCTGCTATTCAACTGGCAGAGTGAATTCAGTGGCGAATGCTGAAGTACCGCTGGCGCTGCATTGCTGCCGTTAGCAGCGCGATGTCAGCTTAAGGCTGATCTAGGTCGTTCGCCTCGTACAGTTGAGTGGCAGCTTTCGCGGGCACCGGTCATTCATTGGCGGCGCCTTTGAACGGTAGCTTTGCCCTCGTTGCCTGCCAGTCGACCACGGCACTTCTTGCCCGAGCGGTCGAACGGTCGCTCCAGCAAGCGGCGAGCAGTGTCTTAACAGCCTGTCGGGCACCATGGTTGCCTCGCCTTAGTACCAACCCAGAGCCAGCGGGGCTGGCAAGGAGTCCAACATGTACTCCGATGTTTCCCAGTGGCAACGCCTGCGCCGGCAGGTGCTTGTCCAGGGGCAGTCCATTCGCTCGGTGGCACAGCGTGAGGGGATGAGCCGCAACACTCTGAAGAAGGTGCTCTCCTTCGAGAAGCCACAGAGATATGGCGGCCGGCCACCCATCGTTCCCTCTTCCGCTCCGCCCGCAGTTCCACGAAAACTGACCCACCCCGAGGTTGAGCGCGCGCGGTGGCTCGAGTGGCTGTACCGGCTGGAGCGAGGAGAGTTTCCGGACGGGGCGCTGGGTGGCGCGCTCGCAGGAGCCAGCGGCTCAGCGCGCAGGATGGTGTTGGCCGCGATGGCGAAGGAGGCGGGCTTCTCGCATCACGCCATTGCCGAGCACCTCTGCCTGGCGCGCAACACAGTGCGCAGGCGGCTGGCCGCTTACGCTGCTGAAGGGGTGAATGGGTTGCTTGAGCGCAAACCACGGCCGCACAAGGCAGAGGACGACGAGTTCAAGAAGGCGCTGTTCGGGCTGCTTCATGAGCCACCGAGCCTGTCCGGCTACAACCGCACGAGCTGGCGGATGGATGACCTGAAGGCGGAACTGCAGAAGCGGGGTTTCTCGGCCTGCAAGGAGGTGCTCCGGCAGGCAATACGGAGTGCTGGGTTTCGATGGAGAGCTGCGAAGGTGGTACTCACAAGCAACGATCCCGAGTATCGGGAGAAGCTCGCGCGGGTGCAGGAGGTGCTGTCGAAGCTGCGCGACGACGAGCGGTTCTTCTCGGTCGACGAGTACGGGCCGTTCGCGGTGAAGGCCAAGGCGGGACGGCTGCTGGCGGGGCCGGATGAGCACCCGAGCGTCGCTCAATGGCAGAAGTCGAAGGGGTGGCTCATCCTCACTGCCGCGGTCGAGCTGTCGCGCAACCGCGTGACCCACTTCTATTCGAGGGCGAAGAACACGACGGAGATGATCCGGATGGCGACGTTGCTGCTCGAGCAGTACGCCGACATGCGGACGTTGTACCTGTCATGGGATGCCGCGTCTTGGCACCTGTCCAAGCGACTGCAGGCGTTCATTGAAGAGAACAACGGTCGCGGGGATGGTGGTCCGCAGATTGAGCTGGTGCCGCTGCCGGCGTCGGCTCAGTTCCTCAACGTCATCGAGTCGGTGTTCAGCGGGATGGCGCGGGCCATCATCCACAACAGCGACTACGCCTCAGTCGATGAGGTGAAGACCGCCATCGACCGGTACTTCAGGGAGCGGAACGAGCACTTTGAGCGCAATCCTAAGAGGGCGGGCAAGTCCATCTGGGGCAAGGAGCGGGTGCCCGCGGAGTTCGATGCAGCGAACAACAGCAAGGACCCAAGGTATCAGTAGGCCTGCGTCCGATGCATGCGGCCGATCCGCACTGGCGGTTAAAGATCGACATGGCGACCGGCGGCGGTAGGCCAGAGGTGGCAACCAGCGCGCGTAGCAAACCCTAGTAGTAACCATGGCGATGCCGGAGCGGCTGCCGCGCGAGCAGCTTAGTCCTCCGCTGCGACGCCGAAGGTCAGACGGGGCCAGCGGCTTGAGGCTGAGAGCTGCCCTTCGACTCCTAGCTCAGTCAACTGAAGCCACCTTAATCGGCCCCAATTGCTGTGGTCATGCGTCTTGCATGGACCGTCGAAACGTGTACCGAGTCAGCCAGAACACAAGCGCTGCGCCTGCACCGACACCAGCACCAAAAAGCGCCGCCTCGGCTGTCTCACCCATAACCCCCAAGACAGCCGCGCCTATCGCTAGTCCGCTCACAAGCGTCGACCAAATCGTGAGTCGGTTGGTGCGCTCTAGAAGCAGGTACAGCGGGAGCGCAAAAAATCCTGTCGCGAAGAGCGCAAACAAATAGAAGACGGGTATCAGCGCGACGGCCACTTTCCAGCTGTTGTCCGTCAAGCCAGGGCTAGTCGCAGCGAACGTGCATGCAGGGACCAGCGGCGCGAGCAAAAAGCCAGCCACTGTGGCGCCGGTACGGTTCCTGGAGGAGGAGTGTTCGGGCTCGGTCATCTGCCTAGTTGCCATCGTGGCGCAATGCGGCAAGCCTACTCGATTGCGCTCCTTCAGGTGAGGCAAAAGGAGACACAAGCGGTTCGCGCCGCTTATGTTGCGAACGACCGCTATCGCTGCAAAGCTGCCAGTCGTGGTGTGACGACCGCTTCAGGCTGCTAGCAGTCATTAACGAGCGACTGCTCTCTGGCGGCTCTCCAAGGCCGCGGGCAGTTGCGCGCCCGACTGTGCCGCCAGTGCGTCCATGGGACTGCGCACCGCCCCTCCGCCGACCTTGAGCACATGCGTGTAGATCATGGTGGTGGCGACGTCGGCATGGCCCAGGAGATCCTGTACCGTCCGAATGTCATAGCCATCCTGCAGCAGGTGCGTAGCGAACGAATGCCGCAGCGTGTGCGGCGTTGCCGGCTTGTGGATGTCAGCTCCTTGGATCGCTCGCTTGAAGGCCCGCTGAAAGGTTTGGTCGTAGAGATGGTGCCGGCGCACGACACCCGAGCGAGGATCCACCGAATGATGATCCTGCGGAAA
>JAYRJQ010000007.1:0-232976 GCA_041906185.1 Burkholderiaceae bacterium | reverse complement strand
TGCTCAATGAGTTCCTTGGGGATCGACGGCAGTGCCGTCATGCCGGCTCCCGCCGGCTTCTTCTTGCTTGGCATAGATGCTCCTGGTCGTCATGCTATCCCTCGCACACAAAAATCCTGACAGGCCCCAATGAGTTGGTGCATTGCCTCATCGACAAGTTCGACCTATCCAATGAAAGCGGTTGTGCTGCTGCAATAGAGCATCTTGAACACTGCCGGGATCGAATTGAGGTCCATCACCGTGAGTTGATGGCCTGGACACATGTAATCGAAGCGATGAACGCATCTTTCGCTCAATTTGTTCAAACGGAGACATTCAATGACCTGGTCGTGCACGGCATCGCGCATGACGGCAGCTTCAACTGGCCTTCCGCTGGCATCGTTCGCGTTTTGAAACTGGCTGCCAAGGAACTAGCAGAGGACGGCTGGACAAGGCTAGAGCAGGCCCAGGCTTGGATTGCCGCCGATTACCCAAAGCATGTGCCTGTCAAGTATGGCTGCCGAACCTGGCGGCAGGTGCTCTCCGAGTCGCGTCTGTTCGACCTGCAGTACCGGGTGGGCGAAGACGGCCAAAAGGTGGCGTGGTTTCGCCCGCGGCCTTCCGTGTGATGTCGAGGATGGATGGGGTAGGACAGGCCACCAATCAACCTGCGATGGCGCAGTGCAGCTGGGGCTTCTACAAATCTCGCCTCAGCCCAGAATTCGCCAGGGAAGAACGCCTGAGGATTTGGCATTTAGGAGACCGGGAATCCGGCTAAGTGCTTGTCAGCCGGCAATTTCTCACTGCATTGAAAATCCGCGTGTCGGTGGTTCGATTCCGCCCTTGGCCACCAAGACAAAAATTCCAAGCGCTGCTTAGCGTTTGGGAGCGCAAGAAGCCCGGCCTGCCCGGGCTTTTTTGCGTCCGTGCGGGGCCGTCGCATGGCGGCGGTGCCCCTCCCATGGCTCAGGGGGGCGGGTTTCGCGCTTCCCCCGTGTTCCCGCTCTGTCGTCCCGCGTAGGATGCCGGACTTTCTAGGGAGCCCCACTTGGATCAAGACAATTCGCTGAACGCCGGGCGCGATGCCCGCATCCTGGCCCGCAAGTCCTGGACCGCCTACATCCGCGTCGTGCTGCTGGGCCTGGTGGCGATGGTGCTGCTGGCCGCGTTCTGGGGCGCCAACTGGAAGGGCGGGCTGCTGCTCACGGTGCCGGTGGTGGGCTTCCTGGTCTACCAGGTGATGGAGATCCGCAGCCACCTCCTCTATGTCGATGACATCGGCGTCTGGCACTCGCGTGGCATCCTGCCCTGGAGCAAGGGCGTCACGGGCGTGAAGTGGCGGGACCTCGACGAGGCCGTGTTCTTCCAGGGCCTGGGCAGCTGGCTGCTGAAGTCCTACACGGTGCGCATCGGTCACCGCTTCACCAAGGCCAACGAAATCATCATGACGCACATGGCCCGCGGGCATGAGGCCGCCATGGCGGTCAACGCCATGCACCAGGACCTGGTCCGCGACGGGCGCCTGGGCTGAAGCCGCCCGCAAGCCCGTCCGTCCGCCTGACTCGGGCGCGATGGGGCGAGATGGGGCGGGGCGGCGTCCGTGTGACAGCCCCGACACGCCGCCCTTATCAAGCTGTCATGCGGCCTTGCGATGCTGCCGGACTTCACACTGGGAGTCCCGCATGTCCATCGTCCAAGAGCCCGTTTCCCCCCGCGCGCCGCGCCGCCTGACGCCGCTGGCCGCCCTGCCGGTGGCCGTCCTGCTGGCTGCGCTGGCCGCCTGCGGGGGCAGCGCCTCCGAGCCCCAGCCCTGGCCGCCGGCCTCCGCGGTGATCGCCCATCGCGGCGCGTCCGCCCTGCGGCCCGAGCACACGCTGGCGGCCTACCAGAAGGCCATCGACGACGGCGCCGACATCATCGAGCCCGACCTCGTCTCGACCAAGGACGGCGTGCTGGTGGCCCGCCACGAGAACGCCATCGCCATCCTGAACGCCGACGGCAGCATCAAGGAAGCCACGACGAATGTGGCCGACAAGCCCGAGTTCAAGGACCGGCTGCGCACGAAGTCCGTCGACGGCGTCAGCATCCGGGGCTGGTTCACGGAGGACTTCACGCTGGCGGAGCTCAAGACGCTGCGCGCCCGCGAGCGCATCCCGGCGGTGCGCCCGGCCAACGCCACCTTCAACGACCAGTTCGAGGTCCCGACGCTGCAGGAGGTGATCGACCTCGCCAAGGCGCAGACGGCCGCGAAAGGCCGCACGATCGGCATCATTCCCGAGACCAAGCACCCGTCCTACTTCCAGTCCATCGGCCTGCCGCTGGAGCCGACCCTGCTGTCGGTGCTCGAGAAGAACGGCTGGAACCACCGCGACGCGCCGGTGATCGTGCAGTCCTTCGAGGTGGCCAATCTCAAGGCCATCGCGCAAAAGAGCACGGTGCGCCTGGTGCAGCTCATCAACAGCAGCGGCCGGCCCTGGGACTTCATCCAGGAAGGCGCGGCCAACACCCGCAGCTATGCCGACCTGGTCACCGCGGACGGGCTGAAGGAGATCGCCCGCTACGCCTACGCGGTGGGGCCGTACAAGGAATGGGTGATCCCGCAGGTTCGCGACGCCAAGGGTGTGGCCACGGGCCTGGGCCAGCCGACGAGCTTCGCGCGGGACGCGCACGCCGCGGGCCTGAAGATCACGATCTGGACGCTGCGCCCGGAGAACGCCTTCCTGCCGACGAGCCTGCAGGGCGCGCCGACCGCCGACGCCACGGCACGCGGCAACAGCGTGGCGGAGATCCGCGCCTACCTGGACGCCGGCATCGACGGCTTCTTCACCGACGACTCCGCCGTCGGCCGCCTGGCCGTGCAGGGCTGGAAGCCGGCGAACTGAGCTGGCGAACTGAGCCGGCGCGCGGCGAGCGCCCCCTTGGCGGGGCGGTGATTTGACGCGCCCGCCCGCGGCGCGTCGAGCGGCCGCCCGGGCCTCGCTCGGGGCCTCGGGGTAGGATGCCGGCCCCAGCCGCTTCAACGCCCGCCGCCCCGCGCCATGAGATCGTCCATCCACATCGTCGACGTCGACCGCACGGAGACCTGGACGCGCTACCGCAAGGGCCTGTGCGACACCTGCGCCGCCAACTGCTGCACCATGCCCGTGGAGGCCCGCCTCGCGGATCTGGTGCGGCTGGGGCTGGTCGATGCCTTCGAGGCCGAGCACGAGGCACCCAAGCAGATCGCCAAGCGCCTGAGCAAGGCCGGGCTGATCGAGCACTTCAGCTTCCGGCACGAGATCTTCCAGCTCGCCCGGCGTGCAGGCGGGGACTGCCAGTTCCTCGATGCGAAGACGCGGCGCTGCACGGTCTACGAGCGCCGCCCGGACATCTGCCGCAAGCACCCCCAGGTGGGCCCGCGGCCCGGGCACTGCCCCTACGGCGCCCGCCGCGAGGCGCCGCCGCGGGACTGAAGCCCCGAGGGGCGGCGCCCTGCAGGCGCGGCCCGTCCCGTGCTCGCAAGGCCCCGGCGCGCCGGGGGCGGGCTGATCCGGGATAATCGGCGCCGTCCCCCTTCCCAGGGGCCCGACCCTCTCGCTGCAGCATCCATGTCGAATCTGATTGTTCACGGCGGCACCCCGCTGGCTGGCCGCATCATCCCCTCGGCCAACAAGAACGCCATCCTGCCCATCCTCTGCGCCACCCTGCTCACCGCCGAGCCCGTGCGCCTGCGGGGCATCACCGAGATCACCGACGTCAAGAAGATCCTCGAGGTCTTCCGCAAGCTGGGCAGCACGGTCGAGGTCGACTACAAGACCGGCATCCTGGACGTGCACCACCGGGACACGCATTTCGATGCCGCCACGGATCGCCTGCCGGAGGAGATGCGCTCCTCCATCATGCTGGTGCCGGGCCTGATGGCGCGCTTCGGCGCCGCCCGCATCGAGGACGACGTCAAGGGCTGCACGCTGGGCGCCCGCGAGATCGATCCGCATGTGGAGGTCTTCGAGCGCTTCGGCGCCAGCGTCCAGCGCCTGCCCGACGGCCTGCTGCTGAGCGTCGACCGCCCGCTCAAGGCCAACGACCACTGGACGGACTACGCCTCCGTCACCACCACCGAGAACTTCGTGCTGTGCGCCGCACTGGCCGAGGGCACCTCGACGCTGATGAACGCGGCCTCCGAGCCGCACGTGCAGGAGTTCTGCGCCTTCATGCAGATGCTGGGCGCGAAGATCGAGGGCCTCGGCACCTCGCGCCTCAAGATCACCGGCGTGCAGCGCCTGGGCGGCGGGGACTTCACCTTCGCCGAGGACTTCCACGAGATCGTCACCTTCCTGGCGCTCGGCGCCATCACCGGCGGCGACGTGCAGGTGAAGAACTCGCAGCCCGAGCAGTTCCCGCTGATCGACCGCACCTTCGCGAAGTTCGGCGTGCACATCGAGCACAAGGACGGCTGGTCGCGCGCCGTCACGCAGGGCCCGCTCAAGGTCAAGGAGCCCTTCACGCGCAACATCCTGCAGAAGGTCGAGGCCGCGCCCTGGCCCTATCTGCCGGTGGACCTGCTGCCCATCTTCGTGGCCCTGGGCGTGAAGGCCGAGGGCAGCGTGATGTTCTGGAACAAGATCTACGACGGCGCGATGGGCTGGACCTCCGAGCTGTCCAAGTTCGGTGCGCATGCCTTCCTCTCGGACCCGCACCGCATGGTCACCTTCGGCGGCAAGCCCCTGCATGCGGCCGAGGTCGAGAGCCCCTACATCATCCGCGTGGCCATCGCGCTGCTGATGGTGGCGGCGTCGATTCCCGGGCGTTCGGTGATCCGCAACGCGACGCCCATCCGCCGCGCCCACCCGCACTTCGTCGAGAACATCTGCACGCTCGGCGCCCGCATCGAGTGGGTGGAGGGGGACTGAGCCCCACCGCTTCCTGCCGATCCTGACCCGACCCTCTCGATCCGCATGCTGCCGCAGTTCCTGGGCTCCTGCCTGCGATGCCTGCTCCCGGGGCTGGCGCTGCTGTCGGCCCTGATCGCGCCGGCGCGGGCCGCCGAGCTGCCGGCGATCACCTGGCTGGTGCAGGACGTGCCGCCGCACTTCAGCTACACCCGGCCGGGCCAGACGCCGCTGACGGTGGACGATCTCGGTCACGGCGAACTCGACGGCTTCATGCGCATCCTGCTGAAGCGCCTGCCGCAGTACCGGCACGTGCTGGTCGAGATGCCCTTCACGCGCTTCGAGGTGCAGGCGCGGCAGGGGCAGACGATGTGCAGCCTGCTGCACGTGCGCACGCCGGAGCGCCTGGGCTGGCTCTACTTCAGCCATCTGTACCCGCCGCTGTTCTCGCGCCAGATCCATGTCGTGGTGCACCGGGACCGGCTTGCGCAGTTCGAGACCGCCAGCACCGGGCAGGCGCTGCAGCTGACGGACCTGCTCCAGCGCTCGGACCTCCAGGGCCTGCTGCCGCGGGACCGCGCCTTCGGGCCGCGCATCGATGCCCTCCTGAAGCAGGCGGGCGAGGCCGCGCCCCGCACCGTCGTGCCCAACCGGAACATGCACCTGCTGCACATGCTGCGGGCCCGACGCATGGACTACACGCTGGAGTACCCCTCCGTGGTGGACGAGTTCCTGCGCCTGCAGGGCGGGGACGACCTGGTGAAGCTGCCGCTGGCCGAGGGGCGCAGCACGCAGCTCGCCACCGTCGCCTGCAGCCGCACGCCGGAGGGGCTCCAGCACATCGAGGCCATCGATGCCGCCGTGCGCCGCCTCGCCCAGGAGAAGGACCGCGAGGCCTGGATGCGCGGCTGGCGCAAGGAAGGCCTGGACGAGCAGGACCGCCAGCGCGTGATCCGCTACATGGACGAGCGGGCCCGCGGCGGCCCGGCCATCGAGTGAGCCGCCCGCCCAAGCTCGCGCTGCCCATGCGCGAGGGCGTGAGCGCCTCGGCCCTGGCCTGCCCGGCGGGCGCCTGGCCGCTGCTGCTGGACTTCCTGGCCGAGCGCCTGCCGCTGGTCGAGCGCGAAGACTGGGCCGCCCGCATGGCCGCTGGCGAGGTGCTGGGGCCGCAGGGTCAGGTCTTGCCACCCGACACGCCCTATCGCGCCAGCCAGCGCATCTACTACTACCGCCGCGTGGCCCGCGAGGTGCCCGTGCCCTTCGAGGAGCAGCTGGTGCACGTGGACGCGCACCTGGTGATCGCCGACAAGCCGCACTTCCTGCCGGTCACGCCCAAGGGCCGCCATGTGCAGCAGACGCTGCTGACGCGCCTCAAGCGCCGGCTGGATCTGCCGGACCTCACGCCCGTGCACCGCCTCGACATGGAGACCGCCGGGCTCACGGTCTTCTGCGTGCAGCCGGCCCACCGCGACGCCTACCAGCGGCTGTTCCGCGAGCGCAGCGTCGAGAAGGTCTACGAGGCCGTGGCCGACGCGCCGCCCGCGAACCTGGCGCTGCCGCTGCGCTATCGCAGCCGCCTGGTGGAGCGCGAGGGCGATGCCTTCATGCAGATGGCCGAGGTACCCGGCGAGCCGAATGCCGAGACGCAGATCCGCTGCCTGCGGCGGCTGGGGCAGGGCCGGGCGCTGTACGAGCTGCACCCGCTGACCGGGCAGAAGCACCAGCTGCGCGCGCAGATGTGCGCGCTGGGCCTGCCGCTGGCGGGGGACCGCATCTACCCGGTGCTGCAGCCGCCGCGCGAGGACTTCGACGCGCCCCTGCAGCTGCTGGCGCGGGCCATCGCCTTCACGGACCCGGTGACGGGTGAGCGCCGGGCCTATCGCTCGACGCGTCAGCTGGCGCTGGCCGAGGCGAGCAGCAGCTCCGCCTGATCGCTCAGCAGCGGCCGCACGAGGATGCGGTAGCCGTCGAGGTCGAAGGGCGGCGGCCGGTGCGCGGGCGGCAGCGCGAGGTGGGCGCCCTCGACGGTGCCGAGGTAGGCCCAGTGCTGCAGCACATGGGTCTGGACCCAGTCGCCGTCCCGCTCCACCAGCCCCACGGCGCCGTCGAAGGGCCAGGCCTGCACCTGCCAGTCCCCGAGGGCCGTGAACAGGCGGGCATCGTGCACGGCCGGTGTGTCCTGCCCGGCGCACAGGGCGCAACGCCCCAGCTGCCGGGCGAAGCAGCCGCGCGCCGAGGCGCTTTCCAGCCCGAGCCGGGCGAGGCACAGCCGGTGGTCCTCCGCCAGGCTGCGCAGGGCCTGCTGGGCCGCGTGGGCGGAGCTGAAGAGACCGAACAGCCCAGGGCTGCGTGCGAAGTCGTGATCCCGCGAGTGCACCAGGCGCAGCGCGGCTGCATCGCCCGCCGCCGTCCAGGCGCACAGCGAGCGGCTGCGACGCAGGCGCTTGTTGAACAGCGGCTGCTGCTCCTTCACCCAGCGGGACTCCAGCAGCAGCGCCCCGACCTCGCCCGCCGTGCGCTGCCAGCTGATGCGGCAGGTCTGGGCCAGCAGACGGGCCTCGGCCGGCTCGCGCAGGTGGGCCAGCACGCGGGAGCGGATATTGATGCTCTTGCCGATGTAGAGGGGCAGGGCGCCCTCGCCATGGAAGACGTAGACCCCGCAGGCCGCGGGCAGCTCGGCGAGATTGGCGTCGGGGATGCGGTGGGGCAGCATGGTGCGGGGGCGGGGGAGCCGCAGTATGCCAAGAGGCGCGCGGCCTGTGCGAGGGGCGTGCCGCGCGTGCTGTCATCCCCCCAGCAGGAGGGAGCAACAAGCCGCAACAGGGGGACGGCGGGAGTGCCGGCGCGCCCTACACTGCTCGCGCCCTTTGATCACAGCAGGGCGGGAGCAAGACGATGGCGACGATGGGCAAGGGACTGAAGATCCTCGCAGGCGTGGGCCTGGCGGCGGCGGTGGCCGCGGCGGGCTGGTGGGGCTGGCAGCGCCAGCACGGCATGCCGGAGGCCACCGAGGCCGACAGCGGCCCGCCGGCTGCCTTCGCGCTGGCGGACTGCAAGGCGCGCCTCTTCGACGGCTCGCCCGCCATCGCGGTGATGTTCACGCAGGCGCTGGCCAGCGGCCAGGACTTCGGCAAGCTGCTCACGGCCACGGAGTCCGGCCCGAAGGAGGATGCCGACAAGGCCAAGCCCGTCGAGGCCCGCTGGGTCCTGGGCGACAACCCGCGCGTGCTCTACCTCCCCTACGTGAAGCCCGAGCGCACGTTCCGCGTGAAGCTGGCCGGCGAGCTGGCCGCCCGCGCGGGCGCGACGCTGGCCACGCCGCAGACCTGCGAGGTCGCGAGCGAGGCCATGCCCGATGCCTACTACTTCGCCAGCCGCGGCACCGTGCTGCCGGCCGAGATCAACGGCGGCCTGCCCGTCGTGACGGTCAACACGCCGCAGGTGGACGTGCAGTTCCTGCGCATCCGCCCCGAGAACCTCAGCGCCTTCCTCGACCAGGTCGGCGGCCGCCGGGACCGCCCGCGCGCCGCGAGCTACGAGGAGGGCAGTGAAGACTACGAGGGCGGCTACTACTACGAGGACCCGGGCCGCCGCCTCAAGGGCACGACCTCGGGCTATGTGCTGGACCAGCTGCGCGGCATGTCCGACAGCGTCTACATCGGCCGCTTCACGACGGACGAGCGCCCCAACCGCCGCAACGTCTCCTTCCTGCCCGTCGAGCGCATCAAGGAGCTGCAGGAGCCGGGCATCTACGTGGCCGTCATGAACACGCCCGGCCGCTTCGGCTGGGACTACCAGGTCACGCACTTCTACGTCACGGACATCGGCCTGCACCTGCGCCGCCACGCCTCGCAGATCGATGTCTTCGCGACCTCGCTCAAGAGTGGGTCGGCGCTGTCGGGCATCGAGCTGACGCTGGTGGACGACGCCGGCAAGGCCGTGCAGCAGGCCAGCAGCGACGGCCAGGGCCATGCCGTCTTCACGCAGAAGCTGGACAAGGCCCGCGTGGTGCTGGCCAAGCGCGGCAAGGAGATGTCGGTGCTGTCGCTGGGCGATGCGGCGCTGGACCTGTCCGAGTTCGATGCCGTCGGCCATCCCTCGCGCAACAACAAGCTCTTCGTCTACGCCGGCCGGGATCTCTACCGCCCCGGTGAGAGCTTCCAGGCCTCCGTGCTGGCCCGCGACGCCGACGGCCGCGCCTGGACCAAGCCCGTGCCGCTGACGCTGAGCCTCAAGAAGCCCGATGGCAGCAATGCCGCGACGCTGCTCGTGCGCCCGGGGGCCACGGGGGCCGGCTACTACCAGCAGGCCATCAGCCTGCCGGCCGACGCGCCCACGGGCCGCTGGCAGCTGCAGGCCCGCGTCGACCCGGCCGCCAAGCAGCCGGACGCGCAGTGGAGCTTCCAGGTCGAGGAGTTCCTGCCCGAGCGCATGAAGCTGCAGCTCAGCGCGCCCGAGACCGTGCTGACGGGCGACGCCGAGCTGAGCGTCGACGTGCAGGGCGACTACCTCTACGGCGCCCCGGCCTCCGGCAACCGCGTGCAGGCCAGCCTCTACAGCGAGCGCCAGGTCAATCCGCTGGCACGCCAGCTGCCCGGCTTCATCTTCGGGGACTTCGCGGACGACAAGGCGAAGAAGCGCGGCGACGCGTCGGACACGGAGCTCGACGACAAGGGCCACGCCAGCCTCAGCTTCAAGCCCGAGCTGACGGAGCGCAGCTCGCCCATGCTGCTGCGCACGAGCGTCGCGCTGCTGGAAAGCGGCGGCCGCCCGGTGGTGCGATCGCTGGAGCGCAGCTGGTGGCCGGCCGAGCAGCTCGTGGCCATCCGCCCGCTGTTCGACCGCAATGTGGTGCAGGAAGGCGGCATGGCGGAGTTCGAGCTCACGCGTGTGGACGCCGCCGGCAAGTTCCACCCCGCCGCCGACCTGCAGCTCAAGCTGATCTCCGAGGAGCGGCAGTGGTACTGGCGCTATGACGACAGCCGCGGCTGGCACTCCGGCTTCAACACGCAGGAGGAGCTGGTCGAGGCCCGCCAGATCAAGCTGGACAAGCGCAGCAAGATCGCGCTGCCCGTGCGCTGGGGCCGCTACCGCCTGGAGATCGCCGACCCGAGCACCCAGGAGACGCTGCGCTATGGCTTCTACGCCGGCTGGGGTGCGCAGGACGCCGATGACGTCGGCAATCGCCCGGACCGCGTGCAGCTCAAGCTGGAGGGCGCGCCCTTCAAGCCCGGCCAGAAGGCCAAGCTCGAGATCAAGCCGCCGCACGATGGCGAGGCCTTGGTGACGGTCGAGGGCGACCGCGTGCTGTGGAGCGAGCGCCTCGCGGTCAAGGCCCGCGGCACGACGGTCGAGATTCCCGTGGCCGAGGACTGGAAGCGCCACGACCTCTACATCACCGTCGCCGCCTTCCGCCCCGGCAACCAGGGTGACAAGGTGACGCCGGCGCGCGCGCTGGGCCTCGTGCACCTGCCGCTGTGGCGCGAGGACCGCAAGCCCAAGGTCGAGCTCGTCGCGCCCCCGAAGGCCACGCCCGAGCAGGCGCTGCCCATCAAGGTGAAGGTGCCGCAGCTGGCTGGCAAGTCGGCGATCGTGACCGTGTCCGCCGTGGACGTGGGCATTCTCAACATCACCCGCTACAAGACGCCGGACCCGCAGGACTTCTTCTTCGGCAAGCACCGCTACGGCGCGGATCTGCTGGACCTCTACGGCAAGCTGATCGAGAAGAGGGAGGGCAACGCCGCCCGCCAGCGCTTCGGGGGCGACGCCGGCAAGCGGGACACGCAGAGCATGCCGCGCAAGGTGCTGCTGGTGGACCTCTTCAGCGGCCCGGTGCTGCTGGATGCCAAGGGCGAGGCCACGGTCAGCTTCAAGCTGCCGGACTTCAACGGCACCCTGCGCGTGATGGCGGTGGTGTCCAGCGCCGACAGCTACGGCAGCGCGCAGGCCGAGACCGTGGTCGCGGCGCCGCTGGTGGCGGAGCTCTCGATGCCGCGCTTCCTCTCGCCGGGCGACAAGGCCACCATCGCGCTCGACGTGAGCAATCTCTCGGGCAGCGCCCGCGAGGTGAAGGTGCGGCTGGAGGCCGAGGGTCCGCTGCGCGTCGCGGGCCAGCCCGAGCCCGTGCAGCTGGCCGACAAGCAGCGCAAGGTGCTGAGCTTCCAGGTCGAGGCGACCGAGGCCGCGGGGCTGGTGCCGATCAAGCTGCACGTGCAGGCCGGCGATCTCAAGCTCACCCGCGAGGCCGCGCTGCAGCTGCAGCCGCTGACGCCGCCGGTGCACGAACTCCGGCGCACGCGCCTCGAGCCCGGCGCCACGCTCAAGCTCGAACCCGGGCTGCTCGACGGCTACTGGGGCGGCTCGGCCAGCGCGACGCTGAGCCTCTCGGACTCGCCGCCCATCGACATCCGCGAGCAGGTCAAGGGGCTGCTGGGCTATCCCTACGGCTGCCTCGAGCAGACGACCAGCAGCGCCTACCCGCTGGCCATGATCGACGAGGAGGCCGCCAAGGCCTTCGGCATGACGCCCGTGCCGCGCGAGGAGCGCGCCAAGCGCCTGGACACCGCCTTCGGGCGCCTGGCCGGCATGCAGCAGGCCAAGGGCGGCTTCGGCCTGTGGAGCAACACCAGTCCCTACGAGGCCTGGCTGTCGGCCTACGTCACGGGCTTCCTGCAGGATGCCAAGGACGCCGGCTTCGCCCCGCCCGAGAGCATGATGACCCGCTCCATGGACAACCTCCTGGAGCAGTTCCAGCGCAGCCCCGGCCAGCAGACGCAGCCGCCCAAGGACCCGAAGCGGGACGACAAGGGCCGCGTGGCGAGCCACAGCGACATCGAGCTCATCCGCATCGCCCACCAGCGCTTCGCCGAGGCCGCGCACGCGGGCTACATCCTGGCCCGCGCGCAGAAGGCGCCGCTCGCGACGCTCAAGACGCTGCATGACCAGTACCGCGGCAATGCCCGCTCGCCGCTGCCCCTGATCCACCTGGGCCTCGCGCTCAAGCTCATGGGCGACGAGACGCGGGCGAAGCAGGCCCTCGAAGAAGGCGTCAAGCGCGCCTACGGCATCAACCCGGCGCTGGCATCGGTGCAGGAATGGTGGTGGTGGGAAGAGTGGCTGGGCGACTACGGCAGCCGCGTGCGCGACCAGGCCCTGGCCTACGCGCTGCTGGCCCGCCACGGCATCCAGCATGAGCGCCGCGAGGGGCTGCTCTTCGACCTGGCCTCCGACTTCGACCGCCGCCGCTACTTCTCGACGCAGGAGCGCCTCGCGCTGTTCCTGGCCGTGCGCAGCGCCCACGGGCAGGCCGGCGGCGAGGGCTGGAGCGCCAGCCTGCAGACCGCGGCCGCCGCGCCCGAGGCGCTGGCGGGCAAGGAGACCGCGCAGCGCGACATCCCCGGCGCCCGGCTCAAGGCCGGCACGGTGCTGAAGAACGAGGGCAAGGGCTCGCTCTTCGTGGAGGTCCATGCCCAGGGCTATCCGACGAAGCCGCTGCCGCCGCAGACGGACAGCATCGTGGTCGAGCGCAGCCTCTTCACCACGGCCGGCAAGCCCGTCACGGCGCGCCAGTTCACGACCGGCGAGATGTACATCGTGCGCCTGCGCGCCACGGCCAAGCGGCCCATCAAGGACGGCCTCATCGTGGACCGCATCCCGGCCGGCTTCGAGGTGGAGAACCTCAACCTGAGCCAGGGACCGCAGGCGGGCGAGTTCGAGGTGGACGGCCAGAACATCGCGCAGGCCAACGCCAATACCCGCATCGTGCACACCGAGTACCGCGACGACCGCTTCGTGGCCGCCGCGCAGCTGGACGGCAACCCGCTGGACGTCTACTACCTCGTCCGCGTGGTGACGCCCGGCCGCTACCAGGTGCCGGCGCCCTTCGCGGAGGACATGTACCGGCCCGAGCTGCGCGGCATCGGCAAGGCGGAAGGCGAGATCACCGTGCTGAACAAGAAGTGAAGCAGAAGTGAAACATGGCCCGTATCGGCGGGCGTCAGCGATGCACGCCGAGCCCGGCCGGATGAGCCTGTCATGCCCGCGCGATTGAGCCTGAAGCGATGGACCCGGCGCCGCCGGGTCGGTGCGGTGCTGGCCCTGCTGGCACTGACGCTGCTGGGCCTGGACCGGCTGTTCCCCCTGCCGGCGGCGGCCTGGCCCGACAGCCCGGCGCGACGCCCGCTGGAGGCCGTCGTGGTGCTGGCCGAGGACGGCACGCCGCTGCGCTACTGGCCGGGGGCGGACGGCGCCATGCGGCACCGGGTGACGATCGAGCAGGTGTCCCCGCGCTACCTCGAGGCGCTGCTGCACTACGAGGATCGCGCGTTCTGGTGGCACCCCGGCATCAACCCGGCGGCGCTGGCGCGTGCGGCCTGGCAGTGGAGCCGCGCAGGGCAGGTGGTGTCGGGTGGCTCTACGCTGACCATGCAGGTGGCACGCCTGCTGGACCCCGAGTGCGCCGACCGTCAGCGCAATCTGCAGACCTGCGCGACCCGCACCGTTGGCGCCAAGGCGCGGCAGATGCTGCGCGCGCTGCAGCTCGAATGGCACCTCGGCAAGCGCGAGATCCTCACGCTGTACCTCAACGAGGCGCCCATGGGCGGCATGGTCGAGGGCGTCGAGATGGCGGCGCAGGCCTACCTCGGAAAGTCCGCGCGCGAGCTGTCGCATGCCGAGGCCGCGCTGCTGGCCGCCCTGCCGCAGAGCCCGTCGCGCCTGCGCCCGGACCGCCATCCGGCGGCGGCCCAGGCGGCGCGGGACAAGGTGCTGGATCGCCTGATGAGCCAGGGCGTGTGGCCGGCCGCGGAGGTGCGGGATGCCAAGCTCGAAAAGGTCTTCGCGCCGCCGCTGCGCTCGCGCGTGCTGGCCCCGCTGTTCGCCGAGCGCCTGCGCCAGCGCGGGCTGAAGGCGGGCACCGCCGTCGTGCCCTCGCTGCTCAATGCGGGCCTGCAGCAGCGCCTGGAGCAGGTGCTGCTGGACCGGCTCAACACCCTGCCGGAGCAGGTCTCCATCGCGGCGCTGATCGTGGACAACCGCGACGGTGCTGTGCGCGCCTATGCGGGCTCGGCGGACTTCGGCGACATGAAGCGCGCCGCCCACGTCGACATGGTGCGCGGCCTGCGCTCGCCGGGCTCGACGCTCAAGCCCTTCCTCTATGCGATGGCGCTGGACCAGGGCCTCGTGCATTCGGAGAGCCTGCTGATCGACGCGCCGCAGAACTTTGGCGGCTATGCGCCGGGCAATTTCCAGGCGGATTTCTCCGGGCCGGTGAGCGTGTCCGAAGCCCTGCAGCGTTCGCTCAACGTGCCGGCCGTGGACCTGCTGGACCGCCTCGGCCCGGAACGTTTCGCGGCGCAGCTGCGGGGCGCGGGCCTGCGTCTGCGCATGCCGGCGAACGCCACGCCCAACCTCAGCCTGATTCTCGGCGGCGGCAGCACCCGGCTGGAGGAGCTGGTCGGGGCCTACACCGCGCTCGCCCGGGGCGGCGAGGCCGTGCAGCCGCGTCTGCAGGTGACCGACCCGCTGCGCACGACGCGCCTCATGAGCGAGGGCGCGGCCTTCATCGTGCGGGAGATCCTGGAGAACGGCGGCCGGCCCGGCGCGCCCTTCCGCGAGTCGGGCGCACGCATCGCCTGGAAGACGGGCACGAGCTTTGGCTTCCGTGACGCCTGGGCGCTGGGCGTGACGGACCGCTACACGCTGGGCGTCTGGATGGGCCGGCCCGACGGCACGCCGAACCCCGGCCATTTCGGCGCCAACAGCGCGGCACCGCTGCTGCGCGATCTCGCCGCTGCGCTCGGGCCGCAGCAGCTCGCACCGCGCCGGCAGCCCGCGAGCGTGCAGGCGGCGGCCGTCTGCTGGCCGCTCGGGCGTCTGGCCGCGAGCACGCCGCCGGAGCAGTGCCTGCAGCAGCGCACCGCCTGGCTGCTGGACGGCGCGGCGCCGCCCACGCTGCCGGAGCGCGGCGTGTCGCAGGGGCTGGAGGTGCAGGTGATGGTCGATGGCGCCGGGCGCGAACGCGTGTCGGGCGACTGCGCCGGCCCGGGCGCACGCAGCGAGCCCGCCGTGCGCTGGCCGCAGCTGCTGCAGCCCTGGATCGAGCCGGCGCAGCAGCATCCGCTGGAGCGTCTGCCGTGGAAGGCCGGGTGCCGCGGCGAGGCGCAGGGCGGGCCGAGCGCCCGGCTGCGCATCGTGGGCCTGGAGCCCGGCACCGTGCTGCGGCCCTCGCACGGGCAGGCGCACATCCGGCTGCCGCTGCAGGTGCTGGGCGCGCAGGGGGCCGTCGCCTGGCTGCTCGACGGGCAGCTGCTGGCCTGGCAGGACGCGCCCGCGGGCTCGGCGGCCCGGGGCAGCGTCCTGCTGCAGCCGCAGCGCAACGGCGAGCAGCAGCTCACCGCGCTGGACGCGCAGGGGCGCTATGCCCGGCTGCGCTTCACGGTGCAGGGCCTCTGATCGGCGCGATCAGCCCTCGAGTGGCGCGAGCCGCTCGTGCGCGGCCAGCGTCATCGCGCAGGCCTGGGCCGCCTCCACGCCCTTGAGCGCCAGGTGCTCGTGGAAGAAGCGCTGGTGCACGTCGTGCTCATGGAAATGCTGAGGCGTGAGCGAGGCCGAGAAGACGGGCAGGCCGCTGTCCAGCTGCACGCGCATCAGGCCGTCGATCACGGCCTGGGCCACGAACTCATGGCGGTAGATGCCACCGTCCACGACCAGGGCGCAGGCGATGACCGCCTGGTGCTGGCCGCCTGCGGCCAGGCGGCGGGCGTAGAGCGGGAACTCGAAGGCGCCGGGCAGCTCGTGCACCTCGATCTGCTCGGCGGTCCAGCCGAGGCGCCGAAGCTCCTCGGTGGCGCCACCGGTGAGGCGCTGGACAAGCTCGGGATGCCATCGGCTGGCGAGCAAGGCAATGCGGCCGCGATGCTTCGGAGCGGGAAGGGTGTCAAAGGTCTGATTCATGTTGAGCTTTCTGAAAGCAGGTCACACAAATCAGGGCGCGCGCAGGCAAGCCACAGCGGCGCTCCGGCCTGGTGGGGACAAGGCCGGTGCGCCGCATGGCTTCAACAACGCGATCTCTTTCATCCGGACTGTGACCGTCGGCCCTGGCATCGCACCAGGTCTGCTGACCCTCGGCCGGGGAGGCCGAGGCGCTCGCGGGCTCCTGCGCAAGGCGCAGATACCGCCGGTGAGGAATTCCACCTCGCCCTGAGAACGCGCCGGCCATGAGGGCCGGCGGGCGCATTCTAGGGGGGCGCGGATGCCGCGCTCAGAACAGCAGGCGCGCCGTCGCCGAGAACATGTGCCCCTGCTGGCCGTAGATCCTGCCCAGCAGCCAGGCGGCCTCGACGTGCAGGCTCCGCTGCGCGCCGAGCGTCCAGTCCGTCTGCAGGGACGGGCCGGCGCGATGAGACTGCCGCTCGGCCGGCTTCCAGTGCCGCCAGTTGCCGAGCTCACTGAAGCCCTGCACGCCGGCGCGCCAGCCGGGCTGCAGGGGCCAGCTGAGCTGCCACTGGAGCTTGAGCTCGGTGCCGCTGCGGGCCAGATCGCCGAAGCCATGGTCGAGGATCGCGTTCGCCTGGACGCGCGCCAGCCGCCATTCCGTCTGCGTGACGAGCCCCAGCTCGAGCGCATGGCCGCGCTCCTCGCCGCCGGTCTTGATCAGCTGGGCATGCAGCGCCAGGTCCCAGTCGCCGCGGCCGTCGTCGAGCCGCACCTGGTGAAGCCAGTTCCAGGTGTCCAGGCGCACGGCCTCCGCGCGGGTGCCTTCGTAGCTGGCCAGCAGCATGGTGGTCCAGCGCTCGTTGATGCCGTAGGACAGCCCCAGCTCCGGCCACAGCACCGCCGGACCGCCGCCGCGCTGCTTGACCGTCCAGTAGCGCAGCTCCAGCCCCCATTGCGCCGGCTGTGCATAGGGGCGGAGCACGTAATAGCCCGGGTCGGCGTGGGCGGCGCCCAAGCCCAGCAGGGCGGCGATGAGTGCCACCCGGCGCAGCAGGGTCGGCAGGAACGGACGCGGCATGGCGCTCCTTCGGCGGGCCGGCTCCCCCATGGAGCGGCGCCGCCAATGTAGCAAGCGCTGCCAACTTGTGCCTCAGTTTGGGGACACAAGCGCCGTCCGGGCGACAAAGTTTCGGGGATTCCCGGGTGTGCGATCTGCGCAAATCGGTCGATGCTGAAGTACCGGCATCGTTTGCAAGGCCGGTGCCGCCTCATGAACGCCTCCTACGCCCCGCTCCGATCGCTCAAGTCCCGCACCCTGATGGGGCTCCTGCTGCTGGGGCTCGCGATGGTCGTGGTGCTCGGCGGCTGGCATGTGCGGCGCGAGCTGCACCTGCAGGCGGAGCAGGCCGAGGCGAGCCAGCAGCTGCTGCCGCTGCTCTACGCGGAGCCGCTCTCCCGCGCGATGGCGAGCAGCCAGACGAGCGTGGCCCAGCGCCTGCTGGAGGCGATGGTCAGCCGCCACGAGCTGCAGTCCGCCGAGCTGCGAGGGCGCGACGGCCTGCGCCTGCTGAGCGGGCCGGATGCGCTGCCGGGCCAGGACAGCCCCCACAGCGAATTCGCGCTGCGCCTGCCGGGCGACAGCGAGGAGCTCGGCCGCGTGCGCGTCATCGCCCCGGAGCTGAGTGCCTGGGGGCAGCTGGGCAAGCCGTCGATGCAGCACTGGCTGCTGCAGCTGATGGCCCTTTCGCTGGCCCTGGGGCTGGGGGCGGCGCTGCTGATCGACCGCCTGCTGCTGCGCCATCTGCGCCGCATGGCCTCGGACATGGAGCGCTTCGATCCCAGCCGCCCGCCCAGCGACTTCAGCTGGTTCGACGACGGCCAGCCGGCCCGCACGCCCGCCGAGCTGCAGCAGATCAACCGCGCCATGGCGCATGTCCACCAGAGCGTGGACCAGCAGTTGCAGCGCAAGCAGCGTGAGATGCGCGAGCTGAGCGCCCAGGTGGCCCAGCAGGCGCGTGCCCTGCACGAGGCGCAGGCGGCGCTGGACATCAAGCAGCGCGAGCTGGCCCAGCTGGCGCGCCACGACAAGCTCACGGGCCTGGCCAACCGGCGCGAGTTCGACGACGCCCTGCGCCGCGAGTTCAAGCGCGCCCAGCGCCAGCAGTCCCGCCTGGCCCTGGCCGTGCTGGACCTCGATCACCTCAAGGCCTACAACGAGCTGCACGGCCATGACGCCGGGGACGAGCTCCTGCGCCGCTTCGCCCGGCTGCTGGGCGAGCGTTTCAAGCGGGACACCGATCTGGTGGCGCGGCTCGGTGGCGAGGAGTTCGGCGCGCTGCTGCCGGGCTTCGACGTGGACTCGGCCCAGGGCCTGCTGGAGAGCCTGCGCGAGGAATGGCGGCGCCTCTCCCTGCCGCACGGCGCGAGCCCGGTGGATGCCGTGGTGACGGTGAGCATCGGCCTCGCGGCCTACAGCCCGGCCCAGCCCTACCTCAGCCCGCTGGCCCTCATGCAGGCGGCCGACGAGGCGCTGTACATCGCCAAGCACGCCGGGCGCGACCGCCTCAGCCTGGCTGCCTGAGCCGCGCCCTCGCCCATGAAAAAGCCGGCTCGGGGCCGGCTTTTGTTCGGGGGCGGCGCGCCTCAGTCGCGGCCGTGGGCCTGCGCCTCCAGCAGTTGCTCGCTGACGCGGCGCGCGGCGCGCAGCACCAGCGTCTCGTCCAGCTGCGCCTGCGGGGCGATGGCCTGGGCGATCTCGTCCAGGCGGTCCGGGGCGTTCATCAGGGCCCAGGCGATGACCGAGATGGCGCAGATGCTGCGGCGCTGCAGCGCTTCCGGCATCTCGAGCTTGCTCTGCACCTCGACGTGGCTGCGCACGCTGGCCACGGAGGCGGGGGCGAGGCCCCAGCTCTCGCACAGCGCGGCGCCCAGGGCATCGTGGCTCACGCCGAAGGCCGTGTGCTCCAGCTTGACCAGCTCGGCGTCATCCTGCGTGGCGCGCAGCATGGCGGGGTAGTGGGCCGGCGCGTGGCGGTAGAGCACGGCCTTGCCGCATTCCTCGAACAGGCCGGCGGAGTGCGCGGCCCAGGGGTCGACGCCCAGCATCTGCCCCATGCGGCCCATCAGCAGCCCGCGCTGCGAGGCGCGCGCCCACACGGGCTCGAGCTCCGGGGCGGGCGGGAAGGCGGCGCGCAGTCCCATCTCGAAGGTGATGGCGGCGACTTCGCGCATGCCGAGGTAGGTCAGGGCCTGGTGCACCGTCTGCACGCGGCCGCGCAGGCCGTACAGCGAGGAGTTGACGGCCTTCATCACCGCGGCGGCCAGGGCCATGTCGGTCTCGACCAGGGCCGAGACGGCGAGCAGGTCGATGTCGTCGGCGGCCATCAGCAGGGACAGCTTGACCAGCACCTCGGGCTGGGTCGGGATTTCGATCTCGAGGTTGCGCAGTTCAGGATCAACGGACATGGGCGGCCTTGAATGAGAGCATCTCCGGGAAACGGGCCGGGCCCGTTCCGCCCCCCGCGGGAGTCAGGCCGGCCGGCAAGATGCGGCGGCGTCCTGAGAGACGTAATCCGGCAATGGTAGCGCCGCGGCAGGCCCGGCGCGGCATCTTGTGACGCCTGGAAATGATTCCGTGCCTCGAACAGGGCCGAGGCTCAGCGCAGGAAGGCGTCGTAGCTGGTCTTGAGGATCAGCGCCCCGACCACCAGCACGAACATGCCGCGCACGAAGCCCGTGCCGCGGGCCAGGGCCATGCGGGTGCCCAGCAGGCTGCCGATGACATTGGTGACGGCCATGACCGCGGCGATGTGCCACCACACATGCCCCTTCATCGCGAAGAGGACGAGCGCGGCGGCGTTCGTCGCGGTGTTGAGAAGCTTGGCGCTGGCCGAGGCGTGCAGGAAGTCGAAGCCCAGCAGGCGCACGAAAAGGAAGACGAAGAAGCTGCCGGTGCCCGGGCCGAAGAAGCCGTCGTAGAAGCCGATCACGCCGCCGATCAGGCAGGCCACCAGCACTTCCATGCGGCCGCTGAAGCGCGGCGCGTGCTCGCGGCCGAGGTCCTTCCGGGCCAGGGTGTAGAGCAGCACGGCCCCGAGGATCAGCGGCAGCAGCTTGCGCAGGCCTTCCGGGCTGACCAGGGTGACGGTCCAGGCCCCGCTGAAGCTGCCCAGCAGCGCGGCGCCCGCGGCGGGCAGCAGGGCGTGCCAGGGCAGGGTGACGCGCGCGGCGTACTGCTTCGTGGCCCAGGCGGTCCCCCAGATGGCGGCGCCCTTGTTGGTGCCGAAGAGCGTGGCGGGCGCGGTGGTCGGATAGACGCTGAAGAGGGCCGGCACCAGGATCAGACCGCCTCCGCCGACGATGGCATCGATGAATCCGGCGAGCAGGGAGGCCAGGGCGACGGTGACGAGATCCAGCATGGGCAGGCTTCAGGCGGCAAGGCGGCCGCCGCAGGGCGGGCACCAATGAAAACGGGCACCGATGTGGTGCCCGTCGATTGTGACAGTGGCACGCCACGGTAGTGGCGGCCCCGTCTTGTTTGTCTCCTCAGCCCCCGTAGGCGGGCACTGCATCAGCAGCATCCGCGTCGAGTGACGCCAATGTAGAGGCGGGGCGACATGCACGCACTTGGGGTTTTTACGGGATGTCACGCACCGTTACGGTGCAGTGCGCGCTGTTCGGGGGCCTGCTGCTGGCCGTTCGTCCCCTGCTTTTCTCCATGAAGCAGGGCTGGCGGCGGCGGTTTGCGGCGGCTCAAGGACGGGTGAGGGGCCGGTGGCGGGGCTGTCCCCTGATCCTGGGGCGTCCGGCCGGCGTGCTCAGTGCGGCGACAGCGGATTGAACAGGGGCTTGAACGCAAAGGGATCGGGGCTGGCCGGGTCGACGCTGACCCGCACCGCATGGACCTCCTGCTCACCGAAGACCTGCAGGCGCAGCAGGTTGCGCAGGATCTGGCCCTTGCCGGGCTCCTTCACGGCCTTGAAGGGGCGGTCGATCACGAAGCGGTGGCTGTCGCCGTGGATCAGCAGCACCGGGCGCCCCCAGTCCTGCACCAGCGGCAGCAGGCCCTGCTCGAAGAGCCGGGTGAAGCCGCTGTGGGTGGGGAACTCGGACCACTGGTTGGCGCCCAGGAAGGGGTCGGCCTGCATGGCGATCACGACGGCTCGCGCGTCCTGGCGGCGGGCCTGCTCGAAGCCGGCCTGCAGCCACGCCAGGTTGGCGTCGGTGCGGGCGAAATGTTCCTGGACGGCGGCGAGGTCGCGGGGCTCGAAGCCGTTGTTGGAGCCGGGCACATTGAGCGTCAGGAAGAGCACGCCCTCGCGTTCGAAGCGCAGGTTCTCGCGATAGCGCGCATGGGCCGGCTGGACGTCGGCCTGCCGCTCCACGGCCAGCGGGCGGCGGCCCAGGCTGCGGGGCGCGCCGAAGAACATCTCGCGCAGCGCCTCCAGCCGCTCCTGCGGCGCGTAGCCGCCCGCGGCGGGGCGGTGGCAGTCGGTCCATTCGTTGTCGCCCGGCGTGTAGACCAGGGCGCTGTCGAACTGGTTGAAGAAGGCGCGCTGGCGGGCGAACTCCTCGTCGCTGCAGAGGCTGCTGCCGCTCTTGAAGTCGCCCACGTGGACGCTGAAGGCGGGGGCCTGCGCGTTGATCAGCCCGATCAGGTGCTGGTAGACGGGATAGGCCGTCTCGGGCGCGCCGTAGGGCATGTCGCCCAGGGCCACGAACTCGAAAGGCTTGGGCGGCGCGGGCTCGGCCGCCTGCGCGATGGCGCTGCCCAGCAGGCCGGCCAGGCTGAGCACCGCATGTGCGGCCAGCCGGTGGAGGCGCCGGCGGGCGGGCAGCGGGCGATGGGGGACGGCAGCGTTCATGGGGCGGTCTCGGTGGAGGGGGTGGCGGAAGGAGCGGGGGCGGGCGATGGCACAGGTGATGGCACGGTCGAGGCGTCCGGAGTGGGCGTCTGCATCAGCGCGTCCGCCAGCGGCAGGCGGTCCCGGCGGCGCAGGTCCAGCACGACGGTGTGGGCGGCCTTGTCCTGCAGGGCCTGGCGGTTGGCGTCCCAGAACACCTGGGCGAAGCCCATGCCGCCCGTGCCCATGCCGGCGAGGTAGCCGCCGTAGCGGCTGAAGCTGCGCAGGAAGTTGATCGGCTTGCCGCTGAGCTCCGCCACCCGCAGCCCCATCAGGCGCTTGCCCACGGTCTGGCCGGGCCACAGCACGGGCAGCAGGGTGAAGTAGACGATGGCCAGGCTGAAGCGCAGGCCGACTTCGCCCAGCGCCTCGTCGAGCCATTCCCGGGGCCGGAAGCCGCTGTGCCTGCGCGCCTCCTCCTCCGAGCGGCGCAGCTGCTGGACCCGCTTCTCCAGTGCGGCAATGCGGCGGCTCTCGGCGCTGACCGCACTGGCGGCGCTGGCGGCGCTGGCAGGGCCCGATTCGGGCGGGGCGGCCGCCGGCTCGTCGGCCCGGTCCTCGCTCTCCTCATCCGCCGGGGCGGTGGCGGCAGGGCGGGAGGACTTCTTTGTGTCGGAACCCACGTGGCTCAGGTCCTGCCAGACCCCGTACAGCCCCAGGACCAGCGCCAGGGCGACAGGTGCCCACCACAGCGCCGAGGGCGCTGGCCGCGACGCCTGCTGGGCGTCGCGCTGGCGGATCTTCAGCCATGCCGCCGCGGCCACGCTGCCCAGCAGCAGCCAGTTCCCCAGCGACGAGGCCAGGCCGATCAGCGCGAGGTCCAGCGCCATGGCCCAGGCCCGCTGCGAGGGCCGCGCCAGGGCGTGGCCCAGCAGCTCGGGGCTGACGTTGACGTCTTCGGGCGTGACCCAGTCACGGCGGGGCGAGGGCTTGATGAGAGCGGGCAGGCGCATCGGGAGGGCGGCAACGCGGAGGCAAGGCTGCCGATTCTGCCCCGGGGACCCGGTCGGTGGGAGGCTTGCGATGGATCGGCCGCGCGGCCTGCGCTCAGTCGTCTTCCAGGCTGTCGCAGCCGGCGGCGGGGCACAGCACGCCGATCTGGCTCAGCAGGTCCAGCGCGCTGTCGCGCCAGTTCGGGCTTTCCGTGTCGGCTGCCACCAGCGGGCGGCTGGCGGGACCGGCGGGCTGCTCCGGCAGGGCGGAGGCCGGCATTGCGGCGGGTGGGGATGCCCGGGCCGGCAGCCCAGGCGTGAGCGGCTCCTGGGCCGGCGATGGCAGTCGCGGCCCGGCCTGGGGCCCGCTCTCGTAGCTGATGCGAACGAGGCCGTCCGCTGCAGGCACCACGGGCCGGTGAGCGGGGCGCGGGGGCTCGCTCCTGGTGCTCTCCGCCGCTGCCGGCTCCAGCGAGTTCAGGCGGTGGCCCAGGACCACGGCGGCCAGCGCAAGAGCAAGAAAGACCTGGGATTTCATGGCGGCAGGGCGGGCAGGGGCGGTGGGACCTCGGAAGGGAAGGCCGAAGGATGCGGGCCGTGCCTGAGCGCCTCGCGTCTGCTGTGCGAAGAAATGCAAAGCCGCACGGCCCGCCCGGTAGCGCGGAGCACCCGCTCCCGGCCTGACCGGGCTTCTCGCCTCCGGCTAGGGCAAGGACGGCGCCCGGGCCGCGCTGCCCAGGGCCTGCAGCCGCCGCTGCAGGGCGAGGAAGTCTTCCAGGGCCTGCCACAGGGGCGCGGTGTCCAGCGCCGGCTGCAATTGCGCCAGGGCCAGGGCCGCCGCCTCCAGCGTGCTCAGCTGGTGTGCGGCATGGGCCTTGCGGATGGCATAGCGACTCGGAGGGGCGCCGGTCAGCGTCAGACGGGGCAGGGCCTGCAGCCAGGGCGAGGCTCGCAGCAGCTGGCGGCTCTGGCGCCAGGTGCCGTCCAGCAGGACGAGCCGGGGCGGCAGGCCGGACGCGGGAAACGCTGGTTCAGGCGGCCGCTCGGGGTCGGGCGGGTAGAGCAGCAGCAGCGGATGCCCGTCATCCGGCGGCGGCGAAAAGGCCTCGCCCACCCGGCGCTCGCAGCGCTGCAGGCAGTGCTGCAGCAGGCCCGCCGTGCCCTTGGCCTGCCGGGCTTCGTCGGGATGCTGGAGGATCAGCAGCGGCACGGCGTTGTCCACCGGCCGGATGCAGGCGCACAGGCAGCCGGCCAGCGGGCGCTCGCAGCGGGGGCAGCGGGGGCGGCTCATGGGAGACGCGCGCTCAGGGCGCCTTCAGGGGGAGCGGGGCGCCGCTCTTGACGCAGCGGATGGCGAAGTTGCTCGTGATGTCCTGCACCATGGGCAGGGCCTGGAGCCGGCGGACGATCTGCTCGTAGTCGGGAAGATCGCCCACCACCACCTCCAGCAGGTAGTCGTGCGCGCCGGAGACGACGTGGCAGGCCACGACCTCGCTCATGGCCTGCATGCCGGCCTCGAACTCGCGCACGGCGTCCTCCCGGTGGTGCATCAGCCGCACGTTGACGAAGACGGTCGTCGCCAGCTGCAGGCGCTTGCGGTCCAGGACGGCGCGGTAGCCGCTGATGTAGCCGGCCTCCTCGAGGCGGCGCAGGCGGCGCGCGCAGGGGCTTTGCGACAGCGCGACGCGGTCGGCGAGCTCGGCAACGGAGAGCCGGCCCTCGCGCTGGAGCAGCTCCAGCAATTGCAGATCGATGCGGTCCATGGGTGGAAAAGCGCGTTGATGCCTTGTTTGTTGGCGAATATCGGCTTTGCAAAAGGGAATGAAAAGCGATTGTGAGCAATTATCGCCCCGCATCCCCTCGAAAATCTGCGCCATTCAGTAGTAACCCGCAGTACTTCCCGTGTCCAGCATCGCTCCCTCCACGCTCCAGGCCGCCGGCCTGCCGTCGATCGCCCCGTCCCGCGCCCCTGTGGCCGTTCCCTGGGCCGGCTGGGCCGCCCTGGCCTTCACCCTCTTGATCTGGGCCAGCTTCTTCGTCTCGCTGCGCGCGGGGGCGCGGGCGGCGCTGGCGCCCTCCGAGCTGGCCCTGGTGCGCTTCCTGCCCGCCGGCCTGATCTTCCTGCCGGTGGTGGTCCTGCGCTGGCGGCGCTTTGCCGCGCTGCCGATGCTGCAGTGGATGAGCATCGTCGCGGGCGCCGGCCTGCCGTACTTCCTCATTGCCGGCGCCGGCATGCGCCATGCCCCGGTGGCGGACGGCGCCACGCTGATTCCCGGCACCATCCCGCTCTTCGTCGCGCTGATCGCCGCCTTCACGCAAGGCCGCGCCGCCCTGAGCCGCTGGCCCGCCCTGCTGACGGTGGTCAGCGGCGTGGTGACGCTGCTGGCCTTCCATCACGGCGAGGGGCAGCTGGCCCAGGGCTACGGCCTCTTCCTGCTGGGCAGCCTGATGTGGGCCAACTACACCCTGGCGCTGCGCCACTCCGGCCTGAGCCCCATCGAGGCGGCGGCGCTGATCTCCGTGGTGTCCCTGGCGATGCTGCTGCCCTGGCTGGCGATGCATCCGCCGGTGGGCCTGATGGCGCTGCCCGCGCGGGCCTGGGCGCTGCACGGCAGCATCCAGGGGCTGGGCGTGGGCCTGCTCTCGACGCTCAGCTATGCCTTCGCCATCCAGCGCCTGGGCGCGCAGCGCGCGGCCACGGTCGGCGCGCTGACGCCGGTGCTGGCGGCCACCCTGGCCTGGCCGATGTTCGGCGAGGTGCCGGACGGCGCCACGCTGGCGGGCATGGGCCTGATCCTCGGCGGCGTGCTCTGGAGCCAGCGGCCGCAGCGCTGAGCGCCGTGCCCTTCAGCGGTACAGCGGCAGGGCGTCCACCCGCTGGCGGATCAGCGCCGCCATGCGCCGGTAGCCCTCGCCCTGCAGGCCGCCGTACTGCTGCTGCAAGGCCTCGGCCGAGAGGAACTCGGGCAGGTCGTCCGTGCGCGGCATGAAGGCGCCCTCCGGCGGGTGCGCGGCCAGGCGCTGCTGCAGCCCCCGCGGGTCCTGCTCGGCGTAGAGCCCCATCCGCGCGCCGGCCTGGTCGGCCGCGAGGTCATTGAAGCTGAAGCCGCTGCCGCCGCGGGAGTCGGCCACTTCCTTGTAGATGCCGATGGCATCCGCCATGGGGCCGCCGCCCTCGATGGCCAGCACCACCGACACCAGCAGGTGCTGCGAGAAGTCGTCGCGCCCGTTGGCGGTGATGAGCATCGGCCGCGCCCGGGGCCAGCCTTGCGCCGCGGGCAGGAGGCGGCTGGCGTGCTCGCCCGCCGCCTGCAGCGCCAGGATGATGAAGGCCGCGCGGTTCTCCAGCCGCGGGTCTTCGCCCGCCGCGCTGCGCCGCTGGGCCTCGGCAAAGAAGGGCGGCAGGAGCGCCGCCACCGACACGGGCGCGCCCGGCGGCCGCGGCTCGCTGATGGCCACCAGCAGCGCGTTGTAGTGCTTCAGCCGCTCCTGCTCGGCCGCCGGCCAGCGGGCGTTGAGGGCGCGCCGGAGCGAGTCCGGCTTCCATTCGTAGCTCATCTGCAGGCGGCCCGGCTCGAAGCCCACGTGCTGGATGAGCTCGCCCGCCACCTGCGCCTCGGCCTGCGCGGCGAGGCGCTCGGTCAGCCGCCGCACCAGCCAGTCGGAGGCCCAGGTGGGCAGCGGCAGATGGCCGATGCGCAACTGGCGCAGCACGGGCAGGCTGCCGGTTTCCTGCAGGCGCGCGTGCAGGTTGAGCCAGGGCCCGCCGCCGCCGTCGCGCACGGGGATGCTGATTTCGAGCAGGGCCTCGTGCCGGGCGAGCTGGGCCGTGGCGCGGGCGTGGTGATAGCGGTCGACCAGGCGCCCCAGCAGCAGCTGGAGCTGGGCCTCGCTGAGCTGCACCACGCGCAGGCCACCGGGCGGCAGCTGGCGGGGATCGTTCTGGCGCAGGATCTCGCTGGCCTGCTGCAGCTGGGCACCCTCGAGCGCGGCCGGCGGCGGCACGCTGGGTTCGCCCTGCAGGGCCAGCGCCGCCAGCAGCAGCGGCAGGCCCAGGCCGAGCATCAGGAGCAGCCAGAGGCTGCGGCGTAGCAGGCGGCCGAGCTGGGCGTGTCGCGAGATCGAGGTCATGGGCGGGAGTCTGCCACCTCGCGCCGGCCGCTTCCGAAAGCCAGGCCCGCCGCTGGCGACAATGGCCGCCATGCCCGCGTCTGCGCTCCCCGTCCCGACCCCTCCCCGCCCGCTGCTGCGACTGCTGACGCTCGACCGCGGCGACGGGCTGCTGGGTGTGCGGCGGCATGGGCGCCTGGGGCCGCGCGGGGCGCCGCTGAGCCTGATGCAGCTCTTCCTCGTGGACGACGCCGGCGGGGCGCCGTGGCCCTGTCCGCCCGAGGGTGATGCCGGCCCGCATGGCCCCTGGATCCAGCGGCTGCTGGCGCTGGGCGCCCAGCCGCTGCGGGCCGATCACCTGCAATGGCGGCAGGCCTCGCCGCCGTCGCCCGGCCGGGCCTGGACGCTGCTGCTGGAGGAGGACTTCGGCGATTTCGTCACCGACGTGCTGCCCCGCCTGGCGGCCGAGGGCTGGGTGGTGGAGCGCCTGCCGGGCTTCCGCCACGAGCCGCAGCCCGTCAGCGCCTGGCATCTGGGCCTGGCCGAGGAGGACGGGAGCGACGGGGGCGAGCCCCGCGCCGTGCCCCGCCTCGCCGCCCCGCGCCAGCGCGGCTCCTGGCTGCTGAGCCTCGGTCTGGAGGTCCAGGGCGAGCGCCTGGACCTGGCCCCGCTGATGGCCAACCTGCTGCGCCGCGACAAGCGCTGGCTGGATGCCGTGGCGCTCGAGGCGATCGAGGACGACGAGGTGATCTTTCTGCGCGCACCCGGCGGGCGCCGCTTCCACACCCCGGCCGCGCCGCTCAAGCAGCTGATGCGCCACCTGCTGAGCCTGGTCACGCCACGCCAGCTGGAGGGCGGCGGGGCGCTGCGGCTGAGCCGCTGGCAGGCGCAGCAGCTGGCGCTGTTCGAGGAGGAACGCGGGCGCTGGCAGTTCCATGGCCGGGACGTGCTGGAGGCGCTGGTCGCGCGGCTGCATGCGGCCGGCCGGCCGGTCGTTCCTCCGCAGCCCGAGGGCCTGGGCCTGACGCTGCGGGACTACCAGCGGCAGGGCGTCGGCTGGCTGCAGTACCTGGGCCAGCAGGGCCTGGGCGGCATCCTGGCGGACGACATGGGCCTGGGCAAGACCGCCCAGACCCTGGCGCACCTGTGGCTCGAGAAGCAGGCCGGCCGCCTGGCACGTGGCGCGCTGCTGGTGATGCCCACGAGCCTGCTCTTCAACTGGGCGCAGGAGGCGGCCCGCGTCACGCCCGGCCTGCACGTGGCCACCTGGCATGGTGCGCCGCGGGGCCAGGTCTTGCCCGACTGCGACCTGCTGCTGTGCAGCTATGGGCTGGTCTGGCGGGACTTGCGCGTGCTGTCCGGCCGCGAGTGGGACTGGCTCGTGCTGGACGAAGGCCAGGCGGTGAAGAACGCCGCCTCCCGCACCGCGCGCGCGCTGCGGCGCCTGCCCTCGCGCCAGCGCCTGGTGCTCAGCGGCACGCCGCTCGAGAACCACCTGGGCGAGCTGTGGGCCCATGTCGATTTCCTGATGCCGGGCTATCTGGGCGACGCCCGCAGCTTCGCGCGTCACTGGCGCAAGCCGATCGAGGAGGGCGGGGATGGGCGCCGGGCGCGCTGGCTGGCGGCGCGGGTGCGGCCCTTCCTGCTGCGCCGGCTCAAGGACGAGGTCGCCCCCGAGCTGCCGCCGCTGACCGAGCTGCAGGTGCGCCTCACGTTGCCGATGCCGCAGCGCCAGCTCTACGAAAGCGTGCGGGTGGCGGCCGACCATATGGTGCGGCGCATCCTGGCGCGCCAGGGGCTGGAGGGCGGGCTGATCTCGGTGCTGGACGCCATGCTGCGGCTGCGCCAGCTGTGCTGCGACCCGCGGCTCATCGAGGAGATCCCGCCGAACCTGGGCGAGGGCGTGAAGCTGGCCTGGCTGCGCGAACACCTGCCCGACCTGCTGCGGCAAGGTCGCCGGGTGCTGGTGTTCTCGCAGTTCGCCCGGATGCTGGACCTGGTGGACGGCCTGCTGCGCGAGCTGGGCCTGCCGGCGCTACGCCTGAGCGGGGAAACGCCCGAGAGCCAGCGCGGCGCCCGTGTGGCCCGGTTTCAGGCAGGTGAGTGCCCACTCATGCTGTTGAGCCTGAAAGCCGGTGGGGTCGGTCTGAATCTGACGGCCGCCGACACGGTCATCCACCTCGATCCCTGGTGGAACCCGGCGGTGCAGGCGCAGGCCAGCGCGCGGGCGCACCGCATCGGGCAGGACAAGCCGGTGTTCGTCCACCAGCTGCTGGTCCAGGGAAGCATCGAGGAGCGCATCCTTGCCTTGCAGGCGCGCAAGAAGGCGCTGGCGGAGGGCGTGATGGGGGTGGACGGGGCGACCGAGCTGCTGAAGTTCAGCGCGGCGGACCTGGACGGCCTGCTGGCGCCCTTGCCCGAGGCCCTGGACGAGACGAGCGGCGGGCCGGGGGAGCCGCCCGACGAGGCGGAATTCCGGTTCTGAAAGACGAAGAGCGCCTCGTGGGCGCTCTGGCGGGGTGGGGCGGTGAGGCCCCGGGGGCGGATCAGCGCTTGCGGTCGAAGCGCTGAGCGCGGGCCAGGCTGCGGCGGTCGGTGCCCAGGCTGGCGGTCTCGAAGGCTTCGTGCTTGCGGCCCTTGTCGGTGTTCCATTCGGTCATGGGCAGGCGACGGGTCTGGGCTTCAGTGCGGTATTGCGACTTCATCATGGCGAGATGCCTTTCCTCTGCTAGGACCCTTTCAGGCGGGTCTTGAGGGGCACAACGCGGGGGAAGAACGGGCGGTTGACAGCGCCGGCCAACTTTTTTTACACGGGCTTTGCACCGAGCCACGCCCGGGGCCGGGCGCCAGCTCCCCGCCCCGGGAGTGGCGCCGCCTGCGTCGTGCGACTACAACGTGAGGGCTGTCCCTTCCGGCTGTCCCCTGCTTTGTCGCTAAGCTTGCCCGCCATGTCCTCCGCTCTCGCTCAACGTCGCCCCCCGCCCACCCTGGTCGCCTGCCTGTGCGCGGCCTGGTGTCGCCTGTGCGACAGCTACCGCGAGACCTTCGCCGAGCTGCGCGAGCAGCACCCCGGCGTGCGCTTCATCTGGGTGGACATCGAGGACGACGCCGAGCTGGTGGGCGACCTCGACGTCGAGACCTTCCCGACACTGGTCGTGGGCGTGGGCGAGCAGCTGCGCTTCTGCGGCCCGGTCACGCCGCAGCTGGGCACCGCCCAGCGCCTGCTGGAGACCGTCCTGGCCCCGGACGCCACGGCGGCGGCGGCCGGCCCGGACGCCCAGGCCCTGCTGTCCCGCCTGCAGCACAGCTGCTGAGGCAAGCCCTGACCCTCGTCACGCCGCGCCTGCGGGAGTGACAATCGGGGCATCAACCATCACAGGCCTTCCCATGACCGTGCAACTCAAGAGCGCCCTGTCGCGCGCCACGCCCATCGTCGTGCTCGATGCGGCAAGCTTCCAGGCCCTGAAGTCCAAGCTGCCCAAGGCCACGCAGAACTGGCTGGCCGCCATCGGCTTCACGGCCAAGCCAGACAGCCACGCCCTGGTGCCCGGCGCCGACGGCAAGATCGAGAAGGTGCTCGCCGGCGTCGCCAGCGTGGCCTCGCCCTGGGTGCTGTCGGCCCTGCCCATGGCGCTGCCGGAAGGCACGTATGCGCTGGCCGATGAAGGCCTGGCCGTGCCGCCCGAGCAGGCGGCGCTGTCCTGGGAGCTGGGCAGCTACCACTTCGATGTCTACAAGGCCCGCCCCCGCGCCAGCGCCACGCTGCTGCTGAAGCCCGGCATCGAGGCCGAGCGCGGCCTGGCCGTGGCCGCGGCCATGTGCGCCGCCCGCGACCTGATCAACACCCCCGCCGAGCACATGGGCCCGGCCGAGCTGGCCGCCGCCGCGCAGGTGCTGGCCAAGCAGCACGGCGCCAAGTTCAAGCAGATCGTCGGTGACGAGCTGCTGAAGAAGGGCTTCCCTGCCGTCCACGCCGTGGGCCGCGCCAGCACGCGCGCGCCGCGCCTGATCGAACTGAACTGGGGCAAGGCGAAGGACCCGCTGATCAGCCTCGTGGGCAAGGGCGTCTGCTTCGACACCGGCGGCCTGGACCTCAAGACCGCCGAGGGCATGCGCCAGATGAAGAAGGACATGGGCGGCGCCGCCAATGCCATCGCCCTGGCCGGCCTGATCATGACGCTGAAGCTGCCGGTGCGCCTGCAGCTGTTGATCCCCGCCGTGGAGAACGCGGTGGCCGGCAATGCCTACCGCCCGGGCGACATCATCAAGACCCGCAAGGGCATCCAGATCGAGATCGGCAACACCGATGCCGAGGGCCGCGTGATCCTCTCCGACGCCCTGGCCTACGCCAGCGAAGGCAAGCCCGAGCTGATCATCGACCTGGCCACGCTGACCGGTGCGGCCCGCGTGGCCCTGGGCCCGCAGCTGCCGGCGCTCTTCGCCAAGCACATGGACACCGCGCGCGAGCTGGTCGACCTGGGCCTGAAGATCGACGACCCCGTGTGGCACATGCCGCTGTGGGCGCCGTACCAGCAGGGCATCCAGTCCACGTTGGGCGACATCGTCAACACCGGCCCGAACCCCATGGCCGGCGCGATCAACGCGGCACTGTTCCTCGAGTACTTCGTGGAGCCGCTGCAGGACTGGCTGCACCTCGACATCTACGGCTCGAATGCCCGCTCGCTGCCCGGCCGCCCGGAAGGTGGCGAGGCCCAGGGCATCCGCACGCTGCTGGCCTATCTGGAAGAGCGCTTCGGCGGCTGAGCGCCCCGGCGCATTGCCTGACATCGGGCCCGCCTCGGCGGGCCCTTCTTCATGGTGGCGCGAGCGTCAGCGCCGGGACTCCACCATCCAGCTGGCGATGCGCTCGGCCATCATCAGCGTCGGCGAGTTGGTGTTGCCGCTGGTGATGGTGGGCATGAGGCTCGCGTCGGCCACGCGCAGGCAGGCGACGCCGCGCACCCGGCCCTGCGGGTCCGTCACGGCCAGCGGGTCCTCGGCACGGCCCATCTTGCAGGTGCCCACGGGATGGAAGATGGTGGTGGCGATGTCCCCGGCCAGGCGCGTGAGCTCGTCGTCGCTCTCGAACTCGACGCCCGGCTTCACCTCGCGCGGGTGGAAGGGCGCAAGCGCCGGCTGGGCCACGATGCGGCGTGTGAGGCGCAGGCCCTGGGCCGCGATGCGGCGGTCCTCCTCGGTGCTGAGGTAGTGGGGCGCGATGGCGGGCGGCTGGTCCGGATCGGCGCTGCGGATGCTGACATGGCCGCGGCTCGTCGGGTTCAGGTGGCAGACGCTGGCCGTGAAGGCGTTGAAGCGGTGCAGCGGCTCGCCGAACGCGTCCAGTGACAGCGGCTGCACGTGGTACTCCAGGTCCGGCCAGCGCTGGCGGGGCGAGGAGCGGGTGAAGGCACCGAGCTGCGAGGGCGCCATGCTCATGGGGCCGCTGCGCGACGTCAGGTACTGCAGGCCGATGCCCAGCTTGCCCCACCACGTCGAGGCCTGCGTGTTGAGCGTGCGGGTGCCGTCGACAGCGTAGACCGCGCGGATCTGCAGGTGGTCCTGCAGGTTCTGGCCGACGCCGGGGAGGTCCGCGTGCACGCCAATGCCCTGCGACTGCAGCAGCGCCGCCGGCCCGAGCCCCGAGCACTGCAGGATCTGCGGCGAGCCGATGGCGCCGGCGGCCAGCACCAGCTCCCCGCCCGGCGCGAGGCGGACGTGCTCCATCCCATGCGGCGTGCGGACCTCGGCGCCCGTGCAGCGCAGCGCGCCGGCGTCGTCGCGGTGCAGCTGAAGGCGCTGGACCGTGGCGCCCGTCCAGAGCTCGAAGTTGGGGCGGCCCAGGCAAGTCGGGCGCAGGAAGGCCTTGGCGGCGTTCCAGCGCAGGCCGCCGCGCTGGTTGACCTCGAAGTAGCCCACGCCTTCGTTGCTGCCGCCGTTGAAGTCGTCCGTGCGCGGAATGCCGGCCTGCTCGGCCGCGGCCGCGAAGGCATCGAGGATGTCCCAGCGCAGGCGCTGCTTCTCGACGCGCCATTCGCCACGATGGCCGTGCAGCGCGCGGAAGGCCTCGTCGGCCGCGCCCTTGATGTCGAGGCGCCAGTGGTCTTCATGCTGCTTAAAGAGAGGCAAGACCTGACCCCATGACCACGCATCCTCGCCTGTCACGGCGGCCCAGTGGTCGTAGTCCCGCGATTGGCCGCGCATGTAGATCATGCCGTTGATGCTCGAGCTGCCGCCCAGCACCTTGCCGCGCGGGTAGCGCAGCTGCCGCCCGTTGAGGCCGGGCTCGGGCTCGGTGCGGTAGAGCCAGTCCGTGCGCGGATTGCCGATGCAGTACAGGTAGCCGACGGGGATGTGGATCCAGTGGTAATCATCCTTGCCGCCCGCCTCGAGCAGGAGCACGCGCTTGCCGGGGTCGGCGCTCAGGCGGTTGGCCAGCAGGCAGCCGGCGGTGCCGGCGCCGACGATGATGGTGTCGAAGTCCATGGAGGGCGGGCTCTTGCGGGAGGTTCAGCCCCAGCCGGCGGCGAGCTCGCGCACGAGCTGGGCGGCCGGCTTCGGGCGGGCCAGGGGCAGCGCCTGGCCGGCCCACAGGCTCAGGCGATCGGCCTGGCCCTGCGCGGCCGCGGCCTGCCGCAGCGGGCGGCTGAGGGCATTGGGGATCGGGAAGTCCGGCAGCGGGGCGTCCGCCAGGTCCCGGGTGAAGGCATTGGCGAGCCCGCGCGCCTCGCGGCCCGAGAAGGCACGCGTCAGGGTGGAGTCGGCATCGCCGGCCTGGAGCAGGGCGTCGCGATAGGCCGTGGACAGCGGGCATTCCTCGGTCAGCAGGAAGGCCGTGCCCACCGCAGCGGCCGTGGCCCCGAGGGCGCGGGCGGCGGCCATGCCGCGGGCGTCGGAGATGCCGCCGGCCGCGATCACGGGCACATACAGGGCGTCGACGAGCAGCGGCACCAGCGCCATGGTGCCGATCAGCGCGCCCTCGGGCCGGCCGTGGAAGCCGCCACGATGACCGCCGGCTTCGCAGCCCTGGGCCACGACCGCATGCACGCCGCTGTCCTGCAACTGCAGTGCCTCGCTGCGCTGCGTGGCGGTGCCGAGTACGATGCGCCCCTCGTCCCGCAGGGCCTGGACGAGCGCCGGTCCCGGGTCACCGAAGGCGAAGCTCACCACGGCCGGCGCCAGCTCGCGGACCACGGCGAGCTGCGCCGCGAAGTCTTCCTCGCAGGCCGCCGGCAGCTCGGGCACGGGCACGCCCAGGGCCTGGGCATGCGGCGCCAGGCGCTGGCGGTAGGCCTCGATGCGGCCGGCGTCGGCCTGCCAGGGCACCGGGCAGAAGAGGTTGATGCCGAAGGGGCGTTGGGTGCGGGCGCGGATGTCGGCCACCACGGCCCGGATGCGCGCCGGGCTGAGGTAGGCCGCGCCAAGCTGGCCGAGGCCGCCGGCCTCGCTGACGGCGGCCACGAGGGCCGCGCTCGCAGCCTCGCCGGCCATGGGGGCCATCAGCACCGGTGTCGGGATGCCCAGCTTCTGCAGAAAGCCCTTCATCGCCCGCTCGCTCAGTTGGAGAGGTGCGAGGCTAGCACGGGGAAGAGCTTGATCAGGCCGTCCTGCAGCAGCTCCACCGCGAGCGCCGCGAGGATCAGGCCCATCAGCCGCGTCATGATGTTGATGCCCGTCTGCCCCAGCACGCGGGCGATGCGGCCGGAGGCGGAGAAGACGAGGTAGGTCACCAGCCCCACGACCACGCCGTAGCCCACGAGCACGCCCAGCTCCCACCAGTGGCGGGTCTTGTCGGCATAGATGACCATGGTGGAGATCGTGGCCGGCCCGGTCAGCAGCGGGATGGTGAGCGGCACGACGGCGATGCTCGCGCCGCTGCTGAGCTTGGCCTGGCCCTCGCTGAGGTCCTCGGGGCGGCTCTCCGCCGGGCGGGCGTTGAGCATCTGCAGCGCACTGATCAGCAGCAGCACGCCGCCGCCCACCTGGAAGCTGGCGAGCGAGATGTTGAAGAAGTCCAGCACCTTCAGCCCCGCCAGCGCGCTGATGGAGATCACCACGAAGGCCGTGATCGAGCTGACGCGCACCGTGTGACGGCGCTGCTCGGCGCTGAGGTCCTGCGCGAAGTGGATGAAGAACGGCACCACGCCGATCGGGTTGACGATCGCCAGCAGGGCGATCAGGGGCTTGACGATGTCCATCCACGCAACTCCATCAGGTAGTGAAGGCCGGCCGCGGCGCGGGGGCCGTACCAGCTGAGCAGTTCGCCATCCACGAGCCGGACCCGGGCCTGCGGGCACAGGGCCTGCGCTTCGGCCACATGCCGCTCGTCGAAACTGTAGGGCTCGGAGCTGAGCAGCACTTCGTCGACGTGCGCCAGCCAGGGCTCGTCGCCCCGGATCGCCGGGTAGCGGGCCGCGCCGGTCTCGCCACCCTCGACCTCAGGCCAAGTCTGCCAGCCGACCTCAGCCAGCATGCGGGCGATGTAGGTGTCCCGGGCCACGCTCATCCAGGGATCCTTCCAGATCAGGTAGAGCACGCGGCGCGGGGGCCAGGTCTTGCCCCGGGCGTCCTTCAGCGCCTGCGCCAGGCCCTGCTTCAGGGCCTCGCCGCGGGCCTGGACGCCGGGCAGGTGGCCGAAGTGCGCCAGCAGCTGGTCGATCAGGGCGGCGTTGTCCTGCGGGCCTTGCGGGTGGGTCACGACGACCTCGGGCACGAAGGCCTGCACGGCCTCGGCGGTGTCGGCGCGGTTCTCGTCCATGTTCACGACGACGTGGCTCGGCGCCAGCCGGCGCAGCTTGTCGAGGTTCACGTCCTTGGTGCCGCCGACCTTGGGCACGTCGGCCACCGCCTCGGCCGGGTGGATGCAGAAGCCGGTGCGCGCGACCAGCCAGGGGCGCAGCCCGAGCGCGATCAGCAGCTCGGTGATGGAGGGCACCAGCGAGGCAATCCGGGGCGCCGGGACCACGGTCACAGCTGGGCCTCCTCGACGGCCGGCTCGCTCAGCGCCAGCCAGACGGCGCAGCAGCCGCGCAGATAGAAGAGGGCCGGCAGCACCAGGGCCAGGGCGAAGACGACGCCACCCCCCGTCTGCACCGCCAGGCCGGCGGGGCTGGTGTTGAGTGGCGTGCCGGCGGCGCCCAGGCTGCGCAGCCCGCGTCCGAAGAGCCCGGCCATCAGCTGCTGCGGGGGCATCTCGATGCCGGCGGCCCAGGGCACCAGCAGCGCCATGACCTGGCCGCCACCGATGACGACCACGCTGATGCAGGCGCTGACCAGGGCCGAGATGCCCAGCACGCCCACCATCAGCACGGCGGTGTCCAGCAGCCGCCAGCGCAGCAGGCCGGCCAGCTTGCGCAGGGCCCGGGCCGGGGGCAGGCCGGACCAGATCGACGGGCCGGTGAGCGGGCCCACCATCACCAGCAAGGTCAGAAGCATGCCGCCGAACAATCCCACACCCGTGGGAACCAGCGCGCTGAGCAGCAGCGGGCCGACCTGCGGCAGCCGGGACAGCGTCAAGAGCCCCACCATCAGGGCCGCCAGTGCACCGGCCGTGCCCACGATGGCCGCCAAGCACAACAGCACCCGCGGAGCAATACGAAGAGAGTCATAGGCTGCGTCGCGCGCATCGCGCACGGGGCGGCCGCAGGCCTGGTCCATGAGCATCAGCCCCGTGGTGTTCACGCCGAGGAACACCACGACCAGGGCCGCCACACCCCAGGCGGCTCCGCGCCAGGCGGCCTCCCGGGCCAGGGCGGCCTCTGCGGCGCCGAGCATGAGACCGGCCAGGCAGAAGGCGGCAAGCAGCGCGCGGAAGGCGCCGCCGTTGCGGGCGGCATCCAGGCTGGCGAGCAGCCGGCTGAGGGTGTGGGGGCTGAGGCGGGCGTTCACGGCACAGGTGGGGTGGCAGCGCATCTTAGCGAGCCGGGCACCGGTGCCTGCCGCTGTCATGGGATTTGCTCGCTTACCCTAGGCATCCGCCGTCAAGCGTGCCGAAATGCGCCCAATCAAGGGTTTTCCCCCGTTTTCAGGCGGCGTCTAAAAACAACAGTCGACTGAGGGTGCTTTGCTTGCCCCGAAAAGCTCCGCCCATAATCGGCAACCTGTGTCTGGATGCAGCGCCTTCGGTTGAATGGTTCACGATGGGTTGAAGCTCCACATGGTTATTTGGTATTGAAAGGGCTTCCCCATGGGAAACAAGCTTTACGTAGGCAATCTGGCCTATAGCGTCCGCGACGAATCGCTGCTCGAAGCGTTCTCGCAATTTGGTACGGTGACGTCGGCCAAGGTCATGATGGACCGTGAAACCGGCCGCTCCAAGGGCTTCGGCTTCGTGGAGATGGGTTCGGACGCCGAAGCGCAATCCGCCATCAATGGCATGAACGGTGCTGCGCTGGAAGGCCGCGCTGTGGTCGTGAACGAAGCCCGTCCCCGTGAAGAGCGTCCGGGCGGCTTTGGTGGTGGTCGCTCCGGCGGCGGCGGCTTCGGTGGTGGTGGTCGCTCCGGCGGCGGCGGCTTCGGTGGCGGCGGCGGCGGTTACGGCGGTGGCCGTTCCGGCGGCGGCGGCTACGGTGGTGGCGGCGGCGGCGGTTACGGCGGTGGCCGTTCCGGTGGCGGCGGCTACGGCGGTGGCCGTTCCGGCGGCTACTGAGCACGCCTGGGCTGAACGCGTTTCAGCCCTTGCATGAAGAAGCACCCTCGCTGAGGGTGCTTTTTTTGTGCCTGCTCGCGGCTGCCGGGCGTGCCGGGCGCCTGGAGCTGGCGCCTCTGAGCCTGCGGCGGTGGCGGGATGCCGGCGCTGCCGCATCGGACGCGCGGGTTTGACGGGCTGGTTTTACCGGGTGAGCAGACGGGCTGGCAGGCGGGCTCGGCGAGCGGCCCGCCCCCGGCAGTGGGCCTGTCAGGCGTCAGCGGCGTCCTGGACGCAATGGCGGGTGCCCGCCGTGGCAGCCGGAGCGGCGCCCCGGCGCGCTTCATTCAGCGCCCGAAGACGGTGCTGTACTTGGCGAACCATTCCTTCTGCACCGCCTCGCCCGGCTGGCGCCGCGTGTGGGTGTAGCCCACGCTGAAGGCACTGCTGAGCCCCTGCCGATGCTGGTAGACCAGCGATTGCGTCGAGCCGTGGCGGCGGTCCTCCTCGAGGCTGGCGTCGGCCACGCGGCTGAGGCCGCGCTGCTGCAGGATCAGCCGCAGCGAGTCCTGGGCGGTGAAGTGCAGCACGGCAAGGGACTGCCCCAGCCACTCCTGCAATGAGCGCTGGTGCTGCGGGCCCCGCACGTCCGACCAGCCCAGGTGCTGATTCCACTCCAGCGCCATCCGGGCCGGCAGGTTGAAGCGGAAGTTGCCGTCGACGGTCAGCATCTGGCCGCGTCCGAGGCGGTCGGCCTCCACATCCAGGCGCTGGCCGAATTCGTAGTCGATGCTGAACAGGCTGAACCAGGACGAGGGGTTCAGGATGAAGCCGACATCCACAGTGCGCGGCTGATGCAGCCGGCTCGTGGCCCGGGCCCGTTGCGCGTCCAGCCCGAGGTGAGCCCAGAACTCGAACTTGCGGGCCGAGGTGAACCAGACGCCGGGCTGGACCAGGCGCTCCATCACCTGACCCGAGGGCACGCCGAACTGGGCGTCGCTCAGCGTGCTGGTCTGGGCGAGCTTGAGCTGCCATTCGAACTCGTAGGCCGGCCAGCTCAGCGAGGTGCCAGGCAGGCTCATGTTCTGGCTGCCCATGCGGCGGTTGATCTGGGCCGTGAGGCGCTGGATGCCGGTCTGGCTGACGAAGCCGTTGTCGTTGGCGAAGCGCGGACTCAGGCGCTCGATGTGGAAGGCGTTGGCCCAGTCCTCGGTGCGATGGCGCCCCTCCAGCCAGACGTAGCTGCCGTTCTGGGCGCTCTGGCGCAGCGGCGTGCCCTCGTCGTCGAAGCCCAGGGTGGTCGAGGACAGCAGCACGTGACCGCGCACGCTGGCCTGCTCGCTGAGGTTGGCGTGGAAGTCACTGCCGAGCACCCAGTTGTGGCGGCCGAGACCGTAGTCGCGGATGGACACGAGGCCGGCGGCGCCCCAGTGCTCGAACTGCTGGTGCAGGCGGCCGAAGCTGGCCTGGGAGCTGAGGTTCTGGGGCAGGTACTCCAGCGTCTCGTAGGCGTTCGAGCGGAAGATCCGGCCGCCGCCCTTGTCCCGCAGGCTGAGGAAGGTGCCCTCGGCCTCGGCGCCGCGCCAGGTGGCGCGCAGCCCCCAGTTCGGGTCGGTGATGGCGCGCGAGTAGAAGGCCGCGAGGCCCCGCGCCTGGCCGCTCTCGTCGGGTTGGCCCTTGCCGGTGACGTCCTGGCTCTCCAGGAAGAAGGGGCGCTTCTCGGTGAGCTGCAGCGCGAAGCGCGTGTTGCCCGTGAGCTGGGGCACGTCCAGCTCCACCTGGGAGAAGTCGGGGTTCAGCGTGGCGTCGATGACCCAGTCGGCGCGCGGGCGCCACTTGAGCTCGAGGCCGAGGTTGGCGTCGTTCTGGCGCATGAAGGGCGCGGCGGCGCTGCGCTCCTCATGCCGGCGCAGGGTCAGCTCGGGGCGCAGCTCGACGAAGCTGCGCTCGCGCACCGTCTGCACCAGGTCCCCGAGCCCCTCGATTGGCTGCAGCTCGGCGATGTTGTGCAGCGAGTCCTGCGTCAGCGGGGCGGAGACGATGAAGACGTTCTCGTCCCGCGGCACGCTGCGCCCGACCATCAGGCGCCAGTCGGCGCCGCCCTGGAACGGGTAGCGCAGCGTGGACAGCGGCCAGCGCAGCTCGATGCTGTAGCCGTCCGGCAGGCGATGGGCCGCGGCCTTGACGTCGAAGTCCGGGGCGAAGTCCTCCACGTCGTCGACGGCGGCGATGCTGCCGTCCGCCACCACGCCGTTGGCGCCCACGCGCACGAACTGCGCCGTGCGGCGCTGGCCCATGGGATCGAGGAAGACGACGACGTAGTCCTGGTCCCGCTTGACCTGGTCGCGCCGCACCAGGGGCGCGCGGATCTGCTCGGGGGCGTCGTCGTAGCAGCGGATGCCGAAGATCAGCGCGTCCCGGTCGGCGACGACCTGCACCGTGGTCCGCCAGCGTGCGGGCTTCTTGTCCTGCGGTTGCAGCTGGATGAAGCTGTCGTGGATGGGGGCGCGCTGCCAGATGGCGTCATCCAGGCGGCCGTCGATCTGCACGGTGGCCTGCTCGACGCGCAGGGCCTTGGGCCAGGGCATGTCGGGCAGGTCGGCAGCGCGGGCGGCGGCCGATCCCAGCAGAGCCAGGCAGGCCGAAGCGACCGCGTGGCGGGTTCTCTTCATGGTTCCTCCTTGTCTCGCGCGCTTTGTTTTTTGACGCGAGTCTCCCGTGCCCGGCGGGAAACCAATCGGGCGCGCGAAGTTTAGGAGGGCATGCCGCGCCCGCCCACAAGGGCTTGCACGGGCAGGGGGCGGTCTGTCGCGCCCGGCTTACTCGCCGTCTCGGTGTTTACGCGGACGGCCGGCCAGGAGGCGGTCGTAGAGAGCATCCGGCAGGAGGCGCAACACCCGCGCCACCACGCCCATCTGCCAGGGAATCACGCGGAAGCGGTGCCCTGCCTCAATGCTGCGCACGGCCGCCATGGCAAAGCTTTCAGCAGACATGAGGAACGGCATGTGATAGCGATTCCTGCGCGTGAGCGGCGTGTCGATGTAGCCCGGCGCGATGGTGGTGACGCGCACTCCGAACGGGCGGCATTCGCCCCGCAGGCTCTCGCAGTAGCTGATCACCGCGGCCTTGCTGGAGCAGTAGGCTGCGTGCCCGGGCAGGCCGCGGATGCCCGCCACGCTGGCGATCCCCACGAGGCTGCCGCGGCCGCGCTGGTTCATGGGCGTGATGAAGGGATGGAAGGTGGCGGCCAGGCCGATGTTGTTGGTCGCATACAGGCGCTGCATGACGGCGAGGTCTTCGTAGATGGCGCTGTCGATGCCCACCGAGATGCCGGCGTTGGCGATCACGACATCGGGCAGGCCCTGCTCGGCGATGCAGCGACGGCCGGCGTCGACGATGGAGTCCACCTGGCTGACGTCGGCGCCGTAGATGCGCACGCGGGCGGCGTCCAGACCCTGCTCCTGCGTCCAGCGTGCCAGCTCCTCGGTGCGGCGCGCCACCAGCGCTAGGCGCCATCCGCGGGCGTAGTACTGCAGGGCCATGGCCTGGCCCAGGCCGCTCGAGGCGCCGGTGATGTAGACGAGTGGGGCAGGGTTCATGGGCGTCATGGACGGGCTCGGCTGGGGGCTCGGTGAGGCGACTCGGCGGCGCGAGACGCCCGGGAGCCGGTGGAGGGGCGGGGCAGCGGTGGATCAGTGGGGCTTGCGCCGGGCCTGGTAGGTGGCCGTGCTGTGGCCGTGGAACTGCAGCTGGCCGCTGAGGTTGTCGTATTCGAAGGACTGCACGCTGAAGCTGCCCAGCCCGTTGCGCAGCGTCACGGGCAGGTGCGAGCGCATCTGCTCCACGGGCGGATTCAGCTGCAGGAACTCGCCGCTGATCTCGAGCTGCGGCGGCTGCGCGTCCTGCGCGGTGGCGCCCGAGGCCGGCGCAAAGCGGCGGACCAGCACCTCGCCCTGCAGCCGGATCTCGCTGGCGTCGGCATTGCTGACGGCCTGCCGCGCCTCGGCGATCGTGAGGGTGCCCTCCTGACCCATGGCGCGCAGCTCGATGCCGTCGATCTCCAGGGTGTCGGTGTCGGGGTAGTGGCGCATCTCGCGTCCGCGCACCTGCAGGGCCAGGGACCCGTCGGCCTTGAAGCGCTGCAGCTCGAAGCCCTGCATCTGGTAGTCGGGCTCATGGCGCAGCACGCGCCGGGCGCTGCCTTCGTCGGGCAGCGGCGTGCTCTTGACGAGCCACCAGGTGAGGCCCGCCAGCAGCGCCAGAATCAGCAGCGGCAGGTAGGTGCCGACGAGGTTCTGCAGGCGCCACAGCAGCGGGGGCGCCTCGCGGCGCCGGGCGGGCGTCGGCGGGGGCGCGAGCGGGGCGTCCGCGGTGGCACTCATGCGCCGCCGCTCCCGTCCAGCGTGCTGAGATGCCCCTGCAGCAGGCCGGCATAGCGGCCGGCGGCCATCAGGAGGAGGTCGCAGCATTCCCGGGCGGCGCCATGGCCGCCGGGCGCGGCGGTCACGTGATGGGCGATGGCCCGCACCTCGGCATGGGCCTGCGCGGGCGCGCAGGCGAAGGCGGCACGGCTCATGAGGGGCAGGTCGGGCCAGTCGTCACCCATGGCGGCGACCTCGCGCCAGTGCAGCCCCAGCTGCGCCAGCAGCGGCTCGGCGACGGCCAGCTTGTCCTTGGCACCGTAGGCGGCATGCTTCAGCCCGAGGTCCGCCACGCGGCGGCGCACGGCGGGGGAGTCGCGCCCGGTGATGATGATCGGCGTGATCCCGCCCTGGTCCAGCAGCTTGAGGCCGTGGCCGTCCAGCGTCGAGAAGGCCTTGAAGTTCTCGCCGCTCTCGCCGATGTAGATGCGGCCGTCGGTCAGCACGCCGTCGACGTCGAAGATGGCGGCCTTCAGCCCCAGGCCGGCGCCTTGCGCCTTCAGCAGCAGCGCGGGCGGGAAGTTCAGTGCGGGGGGGGTGATGGCGCGCATGCTCAGATCACCTTGGCGCTCATCAGGTCGTTGATGTGCACCGCGCCGACGAGCCGCTCCTCCTCGGTGACCAGCACCACGGTGATGCGGGCGGCCTCCATGAGGTCGGCGGCGTCCACGGCGAGGTCGTCGGGGCGCACGCTCTTGGGTTTGAGCGACATGACCTCCCCGGCCCGCAGGCTGCGCAGGTCCGTGCCGCGCTCGATGAGCCGGCGCAGGTCACCGTCGGTGAACACGCCCTGCACGATGTCGGCCTCGTCGACGACGATGGCCAGGCCCATGCCCTTGGCGGACATCGCACGCATCATGTCGGTGAAGGGGGCGTCCGGTTCGACGCGGGGCAGCGCCTCGCCGATGCGCATGAGGTCGCGCACATGCGTCAGCAGCTTGCGCCCGAGCGCGCCGCCCGGGTGCGAGCGCGCGAAGTCCTCGGGGCGGAAGCCGCGGGCATCCAGCAGCGCGACGGCCAGGGCATCGCCCAGCGCCATCTGTGCGGTCGTGGAGGCGGTGGGTGCCAGGTTCAGCGGGCAGGCCTCGACGGCGACGCGGCTGTCCAGCACCAGGCTGGCGTGGCGGGCGAGGCTCGACTCGGCGCGCCCGGTCATGGCGATGATGCACACGCCCAGGCGCTTGAGCACTGGCAGCACGGCATTGAGCTCGTCGCTCTCGCCGGAATTCGACAGGGCGAGCACCACATCGCGCGGCGTGACCATGCCCAGGTCGCCGTGGCTGGCCTCGCCCGGGTGCACGAACATCGCCGGCGTGCCGGTGGACGCGAGCGTCGCGGCGATCTTGCGACCCACGTGGCCGCTCTTGCCCATGCCCATCACGACCACGCGGCCGTCGCAGTCCAGCACCGTCTGCACGGCCTTGGCAAAGCTGTCGCCCAGGCGGGGCAGCATGTCGGTGAGGGCCTGGGCCTCGATCTGCAGGGCCTGGCGGGCCATCTCGATGGCGCGCGCGGCGTCGTAGGACTGGGGGGCGTTCATGGGCGGCAGTGTACCAACCGGGGCCGTGCGCCGAGGGGGCGGTGGCGGGCTCAGGCGGCCTGCTCGGCCAGCTTGATGTACTCGATGTTGAGCGTGATCAGCTCGCTGTAGCGCAGCACGAAATAGTCCCCGTCGACCACATAGAAGCGGTCGGTGAAGAGCAGGGGGCTGCCGTCCGCGCCGGGGTGCTCGGGCTTGTCGGCGGCGAGGGGGCGGCGCATGACCTCGCGCAGCACCAGGCGGTCGAGCTTGCCCTCGGGGTCGAGGAAGTAGTCGCTCAGCAGGCCGGTGTAGAGGAAGGCCTCGCCCGCGATGTTGACGATGGCGCTGACGGCGATGAGGTCGGGCGCATGGCCGCGGGGGAAGTCCGCGCCGGTGAGCAGGTAGTACCAGGGGGCGCCGGAGAAGCGCAGCCAGGCGCTCAGGCGCGAGCGGTGGCTGTCCAGGCGCCAGCGGCTGATGAGGCGGCGCAGGGCCGTGGGCATCAGGTAGGCGAAGAGCAGCAGGCTGCCGAGGTAGGCCGTGATGGGCCCGGCCATGGCGGCGATGGCCTCGACGGACTGGGCCTGGCGCGCGTTGTCGGAGCCCAGCAGGCGCAGCAACACCTCGGGGCGTGGCTCGTAGGCCGTCAGCAGCCAGGCCAGGCCGCACCACAGCAGGTGCAAGGCCAGGGCCCAGACGAGGGCCTCGCTGACGATCTGGCCGAAGGGGGAGTAGTCGAGGGACTGGCGCTCGATGCGCTTGATGCGGGAGCGGGCGATGAAACCCGGCAGCAGCAGCGCGAAGACGGCCAGCGTCGGCAGTGCGAAGTTCATGCCCGCGTTCGACGATGCCGGGGGTCAGGCGGCCCGCGGAACGACGACGGGGGTGAGCTTGAGGGTGCGGCCGCCATCGGCCTTGAGCTCGATGACGGTGGCCTGCGGGGTCACGTCGGCGGCTTCGGGGGCGGCCTGCGCGGCAATGGCGGACTTGCGCGCCAGGTAGTGGCGCAGCTGGCCTTTGGCCTGCGGGTCAGCCAGGACGGCCTTGGCGAGGGGGCTCATCAGCGCTTTCATGCCCGGAATGATGCCACAGGGCCGCCGCCGCCGCCCATGAAAAAGGCCCGCCGGGCGTTGCCAGGGCGGGCCTTGGGTCCGGGCGGCCGCAGCCGCCGTCGACATCCCGAGGGATCAGGGGTACAGGCCGCGCTCTTCGCGGGCCTGCAGCACGCGGGTGCACGCCACGGTGAAGGCGGCGGTGCGCAGCGAGATCTTGTGCTTCTCGCTGGTTTCCCAAATGCCCTTGAAGGCGCCGATCATGATCTGGTCCAGGCGGACGTTGATCTCGTCCTCGGTCCAGAAGAAGCTGGAGAAGTCCTGCACCCACTCGAAGTAGGACACGGTCACGCCGCCGGCATTGGCGATCACGTCCGGCACCACGGTGATGCCGCGGTCGGCCAGCACGGCGTCGCCGTCCGGGGTCGTCGGGCCGTTGGCGCCCTCCAGCACGATGCGGGTCGAGAGGCGCTGGGCGCGCTCGGCGCTGATCTGGCCTTCCAGGGCCGCGGGGATCAGCACGTCGGTCTTGACGTCCCAGAAGTTCTCGTTGTCGATCTTGTCGGCGCCCTTGAAGCCGCCCACGCCGCCGGTCTTGGCCACGTGGTCGAGCAGGTCCGTCATGTCCATGCCCTTTTCATTCAGGATGGTGCCGGTGTGGTCCTGCACGGCGACGATCTTGGCGCCGTTGGCGGCGAACATCTTCGCGGCCACGGAGCCCACGTTGCCGAAGCCCTGCACGGCGATGCGGGCGCCTTCCATGGGCACGTTCAGGCGGCGCATGGCTTCGCGGCCGATCACGAACACGCCGCGGCCGGTGGCGGCCACGCGGCCCAGCGAGCCGCCCAGGGGGATGGGCTTGCCGGTCACGACGCCGGTGGCGGTGGCGCCGACGTTCATCGAGTACGTGTCCATCATCCAGGCCATGATCTGGCCGTTGGTGTTCACGTCCGGTGCCGGGATGTCCTGCTGCGGGCCGATGATGATGCCGATCTCACTGGTGTACCGGCGCGTAACCTTTTCCAGTTCCTTCAGCGACAGCGTCTTGGGGTCCAGGCGGATGCCGCCCTTGGCGCCGCCGTAGGGCAGGTTCACCGCGGCGTTCTTGACCGTCATCCAGGCCGACAGGGCCATCACTTCTTCCAGCGTGACGTCCGGGTGGTAGCGCACGCCGCCCTTGCCCGGGCCGCGGGTCAGGCTGTGCTGCACGCGGTAGCCCTCATAGTGGGCGATGGTGCCGTTGTCTAGCTCGATGGGGATGTCGACGATCAGGGCGCGCTTCGGGCGGCGCAGCGTCTCGACCCAGCGAGCCAGGTGGCCCAGGTAGGGTTCCACGGCATCGATCTGCGACAGGTAGGTGCCCCAGGGGCTGTTGCGCGTGGGCGTGACGAAGGACAGGTTGGGCATGTAATGCTCCGTAATCTTTAGCGTGGCGCGAACGGTATCGCGAACAGGGATCACGAGGCCAGTGAATCCAAAGCCGAGTGCACATGCGCTTATGCGGGGAACGCATAGGTGGTGGAAGTTTGCGCCGATGGCCTCTTTCGCGCAAATTTTTGCTCATGCGGGGGCGGGTTGCCACCCATGCCGCTCTGATACCAGCCTTGTGGCGAAAGCCGGGCGGCCGCTGCCCTGGTGCTGCCGGATCAGAAAAAAGGGCCGGACAAGGTCCGGCCCATGCGGCTGGCGAGGCGGGGCTCAGTCCTGCCGCAGGCACTCGATCGGCAGCAGCTTCGACGCGCGCCGCGCCGGGTAGTAGCCGAAGAAGAGGCCGACGAGGCTCGCGAAGCCGACCGCCACCACCACGTGCTGGGCGGAGAGGCTCACCACGACCTTGTCCAGCGCATTGATGCCCACGGCGCCCAGCGCCGCCAGCCCGAGGCCCACGAGACCGCCGATGAGGCACAGCACCACGGACTCGCCCAGGAACTGCCAGAGCACGTCCCGCGGCTTGGCGCCGATGGCCATGCGGATGCCGATCTCGCGCACCCGCTCGGAGACGCTCACCAGCATGATGTTCATGATGCCGATGCCGCCCACGAGCAGGGAGATCGCACCGATCACGCCCAGGCCGATGGACAGCCCGCGGGCGATCGACGAGCCCGTCTCGGCGATGCTGGCGAGGTCGGTGATGGCGAAGTCGTCCTTCTTGTCGCCGGTGATGTGGTGGCGGTCGCGCAGCAGCTCCTCGGCGTCCTGGCGAGCGTCGTCCATCTGCTTGGCGTCGCGGGCCTGCAGGCTGATGTAGTGCACGAGGCCGGGCCGCGACAGGCGCAGGGGCATGGCGCTGATGGGCACCAGCACCAGCTCGCCCAGCTCCGTGCCGTCCAGCGTGCGGCCCTTGCCCGCCAGCACGCCGATGATGGTGAAGGGCTGGCCGTCCAGGCGCACGACCTGGCCGAGCGGGTCGCGGTCGGCGTAGTACTTGCGGGCCAGGGCGGAGCCGATCACCACGACGCGGTTGGCCGACTGCACGTCGCGCTCGTCCAGGGCCACGCCGCGGTCGATCTGCCAGTTGCGCAGCTCCAGCATCGCGGGGGTGATGCCCAGCACGGTCTGGTTGCTGTTGGCGTCACCGTAGTGAAGCTGGAAGAAGCCCTGCAGCGCGGGCGCCGCGCCGCGCAGGCTGGGCAGCTGGGCCAGGGCGCGGGCGTCGTCGACCGTGAGGTTGGGCACCTCGCCCGCGCGGCGCCGCACACCGCCGTCCACCGGCGTGCCGGGCTGGACGATCAGCTGGTTGCTGCCCAGCACGGCCAGCTCCTTGGCGATGAAGGCGCGCACGGAGTCGCCCACGCTGAGCATCAGCAGCACCGAGGCGATGCCGATCACCACGCCGAGCATGGTGAGCGCGCTGCGCAGGCGGTTGCCGTTCAGGGCCCGCAGGGCCTCGATGAAGATCTGGAGGGGTCTCATGCGTAGGCCTGTTCCTCGGGGCGCCCGTCGAAGGCGATCAGTCCGTCCTTGAGGCGGACCAGGCGGCGGGCCTTGAGCGCGACGTCTGGCTCGTGCGTCACCAGCACGATGGTGAGGCCCGCCTCGCGGTTGAGCTTGTCAAAGACCTCCAGCACCTCGGCGGTGGTCTGGGTGTCGAGGTTGCCGGTGGGTTCGTCGGCCAGCAGCAGCGGCGCCTCGTTGGCCAGCGCGCGGGCGATGGCCACGCGCTGCTGCTGCCCGCCGCTGAGCTGGTTGGGCATGCGGGCCGCCATGGCGCCGAGGCCGACCTGCTCCAGCATGTGCCGGGCACGCTCGCGCGCCTGCTGGCGGCTGCGGCCGGCGTAGATCATCGGCAGTGCGACGTTCTCCAGCACGTTCATCCGCTTGAGCAGGTTGAAGCTCTGGAAGACGAAGCCGATCTGCTCGTTGCGCACGGCGGCATGCTGGGTGCTGCTGAGGCCGCTGACGTCCTGGCCCTGCAGCGTGTAGCGGCCGTCGTCGCAGCGGTCCAGCAGGCCCATGAGGTTCATCAGCGTGCTCTTGCCGGAGCCGCTGGAGCCCATCAGCGCCACGTAGTCGCCGGGCTGGACGTCCAGGTCGATGCCGTGCAGCACGGGCGTCTGCACGTCGCCGGTGCGGTAGCTCTTGCGGATGCCGCGCATGCTGAGCACCGGCGGGCGCGCCGTGCCGGCGCCCGCCCCGGGGCTGGTCTGGGTGGCGTGCGCGCGCATGTCAGGCCCCTTCGCGCACGTCGGTCTTGGCGCGGCGGATGACGACGGTGTCGCCAGGCTTCAGGTCTCCGCTGAGCAGCTCGGTGAAGCGGGTGTTCGAGATGCCGATGGTGACCTCGTGCGCCTCCAGCTTGCGGTTTGCGCCCTCGGTGTAGACCTTGAACACCCGCTCGCCGTCCCGCAGGCTGCTGAGCACGCCGTCGTCGTTGGCCGAGGGGCTGGTCTCGCCCTTCTTCAGGCGCTTGACGAGCAGCTCGTCGTCGTTCGGCTTGAAGCGCAGCGCGGCGGTCGGCAGGCGCAGGCTCTTCTCGCTGCTGGCCACGACGATGCGCGTCTGCGCGGTCATGCCGGGCTTGAGCAGGCCGTCCGGGTTGGCGACGTTGACGATGACGGTGTAGGTCACCACGCCCTGCGTGTTGGTCGGGTTCAGGCGGAACTGCTGCACGCGGCCCTCGAACTCGCGCGAGGGGAAGGCATCCACCACGAAGCGCACCTTCTGGCCTTCGCGGATCAGACCGACATCGGCCTCGCTGACGTTGGCCTGGATGACCATCTCGTTGAGGTCGCGGGCCAGCAGGAAGAGCTCCGGCGTCTGGAAGCTCGCGGCGACGGTCTGGCCGACGTCGATGCTGCGCTTGATGACGACGCCGTCGACCGGGGCGCGGATGATGCTGTTGTTCAGGTCGGTGCGGGCGGCGTCGAGCTGCGCGCGGGCCAGCTCGCGGTCGGCGCGTGCGGCCTCGGCCTCGCGCAGGCTCTGGTCGCGCTGCGGGGTTGAGATGAAGCCCTGGGCGGCCAGCGCCTCGTTGCGGCGCAGCGTGGCCTCGGCGAAGGCGAGGCGAGCCTCGGCCGACGCCAGCTGGGCGCGCGCCTGGCGCTCGCGGGCCTCGAAATTGGCGGAGTCCAGCCGCGCCAGCACCTGGCCCTTGACGACCTTGTCGTTGAAGTCGACCAGGCGCTGCGCCACGGTGCCGCTGACGGCCGTGCCCACGGTCACGGTGGACACCGGCTGCAGGCTGCCGTTGGCCATGATGACCTGCGTGATGGCGCCTTCGTCCAGCGCGGCGGACTTGAAGGGCGACGGGCGGGTGCTGCTGGAGGCCTGGCTGTTCCAGGCCCAGCCGGCGAGCAGGGCGGTGGTGAGCACGCTGCCCAGCACGAACCAGCGGCGACGATTCTTGAGCATCTCGATCTCCTTGCAGCCCGGGCGCGCGGCGCCGCGGGGCTCATGTGTTCGGGGGCGCCCGGGCGCCCCGGGGGGGTCAGAGCAGGCGGAAGCCGATCAGCGCGACGGCGTGCTCGGGCAGCGTGAGGCGGACCTGGTCGTCCCAGCCGGCATCGGCCTTGATGCTGGCGCAGTACAGCGTGCGGCCGGTCGTCTGGCTGTGCTCCTTGACCTTGCTGTCCAGGCGCACGGTGGCGAGCTCGGTGCCGTCGGCGCTGCTGGCCTTGAGTGACTGGTCCTCGCGGGTGGAGCACACGTCGAAGCTGGCGTCGGAGCGCGACAGCAGGCGCCACTTGAAGGGGAAGCGCTCGCGGTACACGGCCTGGTAGTCGCGCAGCACCTGGCGCACCCAGCCCATGTCGGAGGCGCTGCCGCCGAGCTGCGGCACGAGGGCGAAGTTGCCCACGCCCCAGGCGCCGTCGGCGCGGTTCACGGTGAGGTCGGCCTGCTTGACGTCCACCGGCAGGTCGTGCGGCACGACGTAGAGCTCGCCGATGGCCGGGGTGATGGCCACGTCCTTGTCCTCGTCGTAGACGCTCACGCGCAGCGGCGTGCTCTTGTCCCGGCTGAACAGCCGCATGCCCTGGCGGATGTGGCCGTGGCTCAGCTCATGGATGGGGCGCACGGTACGGGCCCAGGTCTCGTAGGGCATCACCGAGCTGCGCTTGCCGTTGACCTCGACGGCGTCCGGCGTGCCGGGTTCGGTCTCGATGCTGGCGGCCTGCGTGCCGGCCGGCAGCGTGGCGGCGGCCAGCAGGGCCAGGGCGAGAAGGCGGGAGAGGGCGGTGGGCTTGCTCATGGTCATTGGCTCCGGTTGACGAGACGGCCCTGGCGGTTCAGGCGGACCATCTCCAGCGTGAGGCGGGCTTCGATGTTGTGCTTGATGGAGGGGCAGGGCGAGATGCCTTCCGTCCAGTGCTTGGGGCACTTGCCGCCGCAGATGGGCAGGATGCGGCAGCTGTGGCAGGGCACCTCGCCGGCGAGGATGCGGTCGTTCCAGTCGGAGAAGGGGCGCGCCTTGGGCGGGCTGATCGCGGGCTTGCGCACGTCGTCCAGGCGGTAGAAGCGCACCTCCTGGTAGGCCGGCACCTGCGAGACCTCCGTGCAGTTGAAGGCCTCGCCGTAGGGGTCGATCAGCTCGGCCTCCTCGCGCACGCTCATGCACACGATGGGCTTGAGCGCCTTGGGCACGAGGCTCGGCGACTGCCCGGCGTCGATCAGCCGGCCGAGCAGATCGACCTCGAAGTCGGCATAGCGCTGCTGGCTGAGGGACTCCAGGTGCGCGTCGTTGCCCCAGCTGTGGACGGGCGCCGTGTAGAAGCGGAAGTGGCGCAGCAGGTCCTGCTCGCGCAGCGTCTCGACAAGGGCGATCGTGCCGTCGTGGTTGCGACCGTCGACATTGCAGCGGATGGAGATCCAGGCGCCGCAGCTCGCGAAGCGAGGGTCGGCGGCGATGCCCTTGAGATTGTTGAGGATGGTGTCGAAGGAGGGGCGGCCGTCCTTGGTCACGCGGCGCTGGTCGTGGAACTCGCGAGCGCCGTCCAGGGTGATGTCGAAGGCCATCACGCGGTGCTGCTCCACCAGCTCGAAGAAGAGCTTGGGTGTGAGCGCCACGCCGTTGGTGGCCATCTGGGCGCTGTAGGCCAGGCGGTGCTCTGCCGCGAGGGCCTGCAGACGCGGCGTCAGGGTGCGGATGGAGGCGATGCCCAGCAGCGGCTCGGCACCGAACCAGCCGATCTGCAGGCGCTTGTAGCCGCCGCGCTGCGCCAGCTTGTGCTCGGCCCGCTTCAGCACGCCCTGCATGATGGGGTCGTCCATGCGCCGGTTCTCGTGCTTCTGGCCGCAGTAGTCGCAGCCGAGCTGGCAGTTCGCCGACGGCGCGATGCCGAGGTAGAGCATGTCGTCCGACTTGATCGAGGCCTTGTTGTGGGCCAGGACCAGGGCTCGCTCGTCCTCGTGGGCCGGCACCAGGATCTTGTGCTCGACCAGCGCGGTCTTCAGCGCGCTGGGCAGCTGGTCGATGCGGCCGTGCTGGACGTCGGCCCAGTCGGCGTCGCTCATCAGCAGCGAGCGGGCGCTGCGGGTCGAATAGACCATGCGGAAGGCGCGCCGGCCGACCGCGGGGCTCACGGCCAGGTAGTGGCTGGCGCGCAGGGCAGGGGAGGTGCTCATGGTCATTGGGCCACCAGCAGCTCGCTGGCGACGATCTGTTGCAGGGACTGCGGGTCCTTGAAGAACTGGGCCAGCCACTGGCCGGAGATGCCTTGCCGGCTGTCACGCAGGCGCTGCATCCAGCTCGTGTAGATGGGCGGCACGCGCTTGAGCTCGTCGGTCTGCGAATCCAGCAGCAGGCCCTGCGAGGGCTCGTACAGGTGGTAGCGGTCCTCGTTGAAGCGGTAGTGGCGCTGGGGCTCGAAGGCGCCCATGCGGCGCTGCTGCGCGCGGGTCCGGTAGCTGTACCAGCCCATTTCCCACTGCTCGGCGTGATGGACGGCCGCGGCCTCGAAGCGGTGCCACAGCTGCTGCAGGGCCTGCTGGGCGAAGCTCTCGCGGTCGCCGGCCGGATGCAGGGGCTCGCCGATCTCGACGCTCACCGTGCCGTCCACCTCGCGCCAGGAGACCATGGGCACCAGCGGCAGGCTCAGCTTGTGCGCCAGGTAGGCCGCGCCCATGCGCGCCAGGATCTCGCGCCCCGCGAAACGCAGGCCCACGGTGTGCCGGTCCTCGTCCGCCGAGGCCATCTGCCCGCGCTGGCCGCGCTGGCCGTCGATGCAGATGTAGAGGCTGCGCCCCTCGCGCAGCGTGCGCATCATCTGGATCAGGGCGGCGGCGCCGTCGCTGTTGAGGACGTTGAGCTCGGCATCCCAGAGCTGGCGCTCGCGCCCCAGCTGGTTCATGCGGACCATCGCGCCGCCGTGCTCCTGGGCCATGCCCGGGCCCGCCACGATGGACATCGGCACACCGCGGCGCAGCAGCAGCACCGGCTGGATCGCCCAGGCGCCCAGGTGGTAGGAGCAGTAGATCGCCGGCCCCTGGGCCGGACGGCCGCGCTGCAGGTTCAGCAGCCCGGCGGTCTCGAGGTCGCAGATGGCGCCGAACTCGAACTTCTTCATCTCGCGATGACGGAAATTGTCCCGGTATTGCTGGCGGCTTTCGCCGTGGGCAAGCTGCGGGAAGAAATATTCGTGCGCGATACGGAATCTCAACCAGTCCAGGCGCTCGGGGCCGGGAATATCCAGGTTGAGGGCTGCGGCGCTGTCACCCGCATCAAAATAGGCATTTTGATGGGCTTCCCGCAGTTCATGGAGAGGGGGTTCTGCTTTTGACATGGCTATACGCTCTCATCAGGAAGGGACGTGCGAAGAAGAAAAGCAGGATCAGGCTGACGGCCGAAGAAAAGAGAATCCTCGGATGGTCGAATGCCAGGGTTTCCAGGCTTTGCGTGCTGGCAATATCAAGACTTCGGTTGAAGCTGATATAGGTGGATTTCAGCAATCCCCAGCTCACGAAAGCCAGGAACAGGTAATTGCAGACGGCATACCCCGCGATGAACCATTCGGTGCCGGTCACCGCCAGGCGGGCGCGCAGGCGCTGGAAGACGATCCAGCACATGCCGCCGGCGCGCTGGTAGAGGTCGTGCAGGCCGAGGAAATCGGCCAGCAGCCAATAGCCGTCATTCCGGATGAAGGGGATCAGCACGAAGATCGCTGTGGCGAGGTTCGACTTGAACGCCAGCGTCAGCCAGGCCTGCGTGTGGCCCGTGGTGAGCGCGATGCCGGCATAGAGCGCGACGGCCGCGAGCATCTGGAAATAGATGCCGCCCAGGTTCACGACGAAGCGGGACTTCCGGTCCACCAGCCAGGCGTTGCTCACGTTGGCGAAGAAGACCGGGAAGATGAGGTAGAAGCCGAAGCCGATCTCCTGGGGCTGCTGCCCGACGTGGCGCATGCCCGCGGCATGGCCCAGCTCGTGGAACAGCAGGACGGCCACGATGCAGGCGTAGCCCATCAGGAGGTCCAGCGCCGTCAGGTCCAGGCTGCGCAGCTGCGTGCCGCCCACCTGGTGAAAGACGAGGAGGTCGGCGAGGACCAGCACCGTCAGCAGGCTCGCAGCCCACACGAGGGGCGCGGCGAACAGGCCGGCCAGGCGCGCGGCGAGGCGCTGCACCAGCGGGGCGGGCAGGACGGTGATCGAGGTGTGGATGTAGGAGCGGCTCGGGCGCTCGGGCGCCAGGCTGGCGATGCGCGCCAGAAGGTCTGCCTTGAACGCGTCACGGCCGGCGGGGGCCACGCCCCAGCGGTCCATCAGGCGTTCGCAGCCGGCGTCCACGCCCTCCTGCTTCAGGACCGTCAGGGTCTCGTGCAGGCGGGGTTGAATCTTGAAGTGGCGGCCCTGGAGCTCGGCCTGGAAGGCACCGTCCACGACCTGGAGCTGGACCTGGGAGACCAGGGCTGGGATGTCGGGGGTGCTCATGATGGGAGGGTCTGGGAAAGGGCGGGATGCACCCGGAGGCAGGTGAATGTCTGAATGCATCCCGCTGCCTGAGTTTCATGCGGCATGAAACTCAGGCCACGGGGCCCGAAATTACTCGGCAGCCTGGTCTGCTTCGCGGGGCGAGCAGATGAAGTTGGTGATGTCGACCAGGTCTTGGTCGGCAGCAGCGTTGACCATTTCGAAGCGCTGGTCCAGTTCGACGGCAGCCAGTTCGTCCTTCAGGGTGTTCAGGTCGGTGTTTTGCATGATGTTTCCTTGAAAAGGTGGTTGAAAGTTTTGACCGGGTATATTCGGTCCTGGAAAAGGACTCCGGATATTGATTCCGAAGCCATGGCCTTTGAATGAGAGGCAACTTTCTTCTGCAGCTTTCCGGTTGCTTTCTGATATTCGTTCAGCGCATGGGTTGAACTCTAAATTTCAGATCCGGGCGGCGCTACTGACAAAATTATTAGGTGCGGGGTGGCGGCCGTTCTGGTGGCCGTTCTGGTGGCCGCGGCGGGCCTCAGCGCGGCAGGCAGGCAGGCCCCAGGCAGTACCATCTCCCGATGAGTTCCCTGGACCTTGCCCTGCTGTATCTCGTGGCCGCCGTGCTCGGCGTGGTCGTCTGCCGCAGCCTCAAGCTGCCGCCCATGCTGGGCTACCTCACCGTGGGGGTCCTGATCGGGCCGAACGCGATGGCGCTCTCCGGAGATTCCGAGGGCGTGCGTTATCTCGCGGAGTTCGGCGTCGTCTTCCTGATGTTCGTGATCGGGCTGGAGTTCAACCTGCCCAAGCTGCGCAGCATGCGCTCGCTCGTGTTCGGGCTGGGCCTGCTGCAGGTGCTGATCACCATCCTCGGCACGATCTTCGGCAACGTCCTGCTGGACCATCTCTTCGACTGGCTCGGCATTCGCTGGGACCTCGGCTGGGAAGGCGCGCTGGTGCTGGGGGCGGCCATGGCCATGAGCTCCACCGCCATCGTCGTCAAGCTGATGGCGGAGCGGCTGGAGCTCGAGAGCGAGCACGGTCGGCGCGTCATGGGCGTGCTGCTGTTCCAGGATCTGGCGGTGGTGCCGCTGCTGGTGCTGATCCCGGCGCTGCGCAGCGAGGGCAGCGCGATGGCCGTGTCCCTGGCCTGGGCGGGCCTGAAGGCGGCCGCCGTGCTGGCGCTGCTGCTCGCGGGCGGGCAGAAGGTCATGCGCTGGTGGCTGACGCTCGTGGCGCGGCGCAAGAGCGAGGAGCTCTTCATGCTCAACCTGCTGCTCATCACCCTGGGCCTCGCCTGGGTGACGGAGCATGCCGGGCTGTCGCTGGCGCTCGGGGCCTTCGTGGCGGGCATGCTGATCGCGGAGACCGAATACAAGCACCAGGTGGAGACCGACATCCGCCCCTTCCACGACGTGCTGCTGGGCCTGTTCTTCATCACCATCGGCATGAAGCTGGACTGGCGCCCGGTGGTGGCGCAGTGGCCGCTGGTCGTGCTGCTGACGCTGCTGCCGCTGCTGGCCAAGGCCACGCTGATCGCGGTGCTGGCCAAGCTGTTCCGGGCGCCCACGGGCGTGGCCATCCGCACGGGGCTGTACCTCGCGCAGGCGGGGGAGTTCGGCTTCGTGTTGCTGAGCCTCGGGGCGCAGCACCAGCTGATCGCGCCGCAGTGGGTGAGCCCGGTGCTGGCCTCCATGGTCATCTCCATGCTGGCGACGCCGCTCATCGTGATGTACAGCAACCGCATCGTGATGAAGCTCTCGGCCAGCGACTGGCTGCTGCAGTCCGTGCAGCTCACGACCATCGCGAAGAAGTCCATCAAGGCCGATGCCCACGTGATCATCTGCGGCTACGGGCGCAGCGGCCAGAACCTGGCGCGCCTCCTGGAGACCGAGCAGATCCCCTACATGGCGCTCGACCTCGACCCGGACCGCGTGCGCCAGGCCGCGGCCGCGGGGCAGAGCGTGGTCTTCGGCGATGCGGCCAAGGTGCAGAGCCTCATGGCCGCCGGCCTCGCCCGCGCGAGTGCGGTGGTGATCAGCTACCACGACACGCCCTCGGCGCTGAAGATCCTCAAGCTGGTGCAGGAGCATGCCGCCCATGTGCCGGTGGTGGTCCGCACCATCGACGACAGCGACCTGGAACGCCTGCGTGCGGCCGGCGCCACGGAGGTGGTGCCCGAGGCCATCGAGGGCTCGCTGATGCTGGCGAGCCATGCGCTCGCGCTGGTGGGCGTGCCCATGCGGCGCGTGATCCGCCTGACGCGCGATGCCCGCGATGCGCGCTACGGCCTGCTGCGCGGCTACTTCCACGGCGCCGACGACGACAGCGCCGAGGAGCGCGAGCAGGCACGCCTGCGCTCCGTCACGCTACCGGTGGCCACGCCCTATGCGGGCGAGCCGCTCGGGCAGCTGGCGTTGACGGCCGTCGGCGTCCAGGTGGTGTCGGTGCGCCGTGCCAGCGGCGCCGTGCGCCCCGCACATGACGCGCTCGAGCTGCAGGGCGGCGACACCCTGGTGCTCGCCGGCACGCCCGAGGCGCTGGCGCTGGCCGAGGACAAGCTACTGCGCGGCTGAGCCGGGCGCCGCAACGGGCCAGGCGAGCCGCGGCACGAGCTGCACGGAGCCCGCCTGGCTGAGGTGGCCCTGGTCGCGGTAGAGCATCACGCCGTCCTGCGTCACGTCGCAGCGCCCCTGGCGGCACAGCAGGGGCTCGAAGCGCAGCACCGGCAGCACACCCTCGGCCTGCGCGAGCCAGGCCTGCACGGCGGCATCACTGCCGTCGCGGTGGGCGGCATCGATGCGGCAGTCCGGCGTGGCGCCGAGCGCCCAGCGGCCCAGTGCGCGGCGCTCGAGGCATGCCGCCACCTGGAAGTCGGCGCGGGGCGGCGGCGCGACGAACAGCACGCGCCGGCCCATCGCTCGCAGCCGCTCGACCGTCCGGCGCAGGTCCTCGATCAGCGCCTGCTGGAGCGCCTCGCCCGCGAGCGCCTCCTGCGTCGGCAGACCCTCCGCCGTGAGGCGGCGCGGCGCGTAGTGCTGCTCGTCGAGGTACTGGGTGAGCAGGCTCGACAGCACCACCGTATGCACCTCGGGGTGTGCGGCCAGCCAGCCCATCACGGCGCTATTGAAGGCCTGGCACCGGGCGATCCACGGCGGCGCGAAGGTGTCGCCGGGAGCGGCGGCGGGCTTGAAGGGCGCGACGCTGAGGAAGGGGCCACAGGAGGACTTGGTCGCCTGCAGCAGGCCCTCGCTGCCCACGTGCCGGGCAAGACCTGGCACCAGGTGCATGGCGTAGGAGTCGCCCCAGACCATCCACCGCGGCGTGGCGCCCTGCTGGCATTCGGGGCGTGGCGCATAGGGCTGCTCGGCATCGCACCCGGGCGAAAAGCCGTGGTTGGGGCGCGTGAGCCGGGCGAAGTCCCGCCCGTCCGGCGCCTGCACCCAGCGCTGCGTCCACAGGGGCAGCAGCGCCAGCAGCATGGAACCCACGAGCAGCGCCGCCACCCCGCCGCGCCCGCGCAGACGCGTCTTGCCCGGCACCTCCACCCCGCGGTGCAAGGCCCAGGCGAGCGGCAGGGACAGCGCCAGCGCTGCGAGGCGCCAGCCCGTCAGCTCGGGCGAGGGCTCGCGCCCCGTGCCCAGCCACGCGTTGTGCACGGCGGCCATCAGTGGCCAGTGAACGAGGTACAGCGAATAGCTGCGGTCCCCGAGCCAGACGAGCGCCCGCAGCGGACGCGGAGCCAGGGGCGATGCGGCCGGCTGCCCCACGAGCAGGGCCGTGGCCAGGCACACGCCCAGCGCCAGCGGCCCCGGATGCGGCCAGCCCGTCAGCGGCAGCAGGGGGAGCGCCAGCAGCGCGAACACCGCCGTCCCGCGCAGAAGACCCGGAAGAGGCGGCGGAAGCCGGCCGGACAGGCGCCCGGGCACCGGCATCAGCGCGACCAGCGAGCCCAACCCCAGCTCCCAGGCGCGGCTCGGCAGGGCATAGAAGGCGAGGCTGGCGTCGCGCTGCAGCAGGCGGGCGCACACCGCGGCGCTGGCCAGCACCAGCAGGCCCACGGCGAGGCGCCGCCAGCGCGGCGCGCAGCACCACAGCAGGGCGGGCAGCAGGAGGTAGTACTGCTCCTCCAGGGACAGCGACCAGAAGTGCAGCAGCGGCTTGAGCTCCGCCGCGCCCTGGAAGTAGCCGCTCTGCTGCCAGAGCACCCAGTTGCTCGCGAACAGGAGGGCGCCCCGGGCCTGGCCGGCGAGATCCAGCTGCTCGCGCGCATTGAGCAGCCACGGGCTGGCCAGCAGCGTGACGGCCAGCGTGACGTAGGCGGCCGGCAGCAGGCGGCGGGCACGGCGCGCGTAGAAGTCCCGGAAGCTGAAGCGCCCCGCCAGCAGGGCGCGCTGAACGAGGCCGGTGATCAGGTAGCCCGAGATCACGAAGAAGATGTCGACCCCGAGATAGCCGCCCGGGACGCCCGGCAGCTGGGCATGGTGCAGCAGCACCCAGCCGACGGCGAGGCCGCGCAGGGCCTGGATGTCCCAGCGCAGGGGCGTGTCTGTCACGGAGGAGACGGCAGGGCTTGTGTGCATGTGGCGCCGCATTGTCGGGCCTGCCGCCTGCGCGACAGCCGGGCCTGGGCCGCTGCGCCACACTGCGCGCATGTCCCAGCCCTCCCGCACCGCAGGCCGCCGCCGTCGCCTCTACCTGATGCGCCATGGCGAGGTCTGCTATTTCGATGCCTCGACGGGCCGGCCCGTGCTGCCCGAGCAGGTGAGCCTGACGGCCCACGGCCAGGCGCAGGCGCGTGCGGCCGGCAGCTATCTGCGAGAGCAAGGCGTGCGGCTGGACCGCGTCATCATCTCCGGCCTGCCCCGCACGGCGCAGACCGCCGCCGAGGTGCTGGGCGCCGCGGGGCTCGCCGCGCTCGAGCCGGAGGCCTGGCCCGCCTGGGAGGAGATCCGTGGCGGCCGGCTGTCCGAGATCCCGCCGGCGGCGCTGCAGCAGGCCTTCTGCGGCCTGCACCAGGGCCGGGTGGACGAGGCGCAGCGCTTCCTGAACGGTGAGTCCGTGGGCGAGTTCCTTGACCGCGTGCTGCCGGCGCTGCAGCGCCTGCGGGCCGATCCGCACTGGGACAGCGCCCTGCTGGTGCTGCACGGCGTGGTCAACGCCGCGCTGCTGTCCCACGCCCTCAGCGGCGGGCAGCGCGTGCTCTTCGGCAGCCTGATGCAGAGCCCCGCCTGCCTCAACGTGATCGATGTGGGGGACGCGCCCGGCGACTGGGTTGTGCGTGGCCTGAATCTCGCGCCCCTGGACGGCCTGCGCCACGACGACCGGCTCACCACCATGGAGCATCTGCTGGCGCAGTACCAGCACTACCTGGCCCTGCGCCGCGCGCAGGAGCCCTCGACCCAGGAGCAGCCATGATCCGCGTGATGGGCCTCTACCACTGGGCCGAGGGCGCGCATTTCGATGCCGCCATTTACGCCGACGAACATGCCGCCCTGACCCGCCGCCTGCTGACGCCCCTGGGCCTGCAGCGCCTGGAGCTGGCCCGCTTCCTCGGGGCCGGGGCGCCCCGGCCCGGTGAGCTGATCGCCGCCACCTTTGCCGACTTTCCCGACCTCGCCAGCGCGCAGGCCGCCCTGGCGGCCGCCGGCCCTGAGCTGGCTGCGCATGTGAGCCGTTATTCAAGCCTGCGGCCGCAGATCCGCCTGTGCGAGCTGCTGGCCTGAGTCTTTTCGCCTTACCCAAGGACCCGCCATGAACTTCGACTACAGCCCCAAGGTCCAGGCCTACCGCGAACGCCTGCTCGCCTTCTTCGACCAGCACATCTATCCCAACGAGCGCCGCTTCCATGAGGAGGTCGAGGCCAACCGGCGTGCCGGCAATGCCTGGGTGCCGACCCGCCTGATCGAGGAGCTCAAGCCCCTGGCCCGCGAGGCCGGACTGTGGAACCTCTTCCTGCCGCAGTCGGCCCGCGCGCCCGAGGGGCTCTCCAACCTCGAGTACGCGCCGCTGTGCGAGATCATGGGCCGCGTGACCTGGGCGGCCGAGGTCTTCAACTGCTCCGCGCCGGACACCGGCAACATGGAGACGCTGGAGCGCTACGGCACCGAGGCGCAGAAGGACCGCTGGCTCGAGCCGCTGCTGCGCGGCGAGATGCGCTCGGCCTTCCTGATGACCGAGCCGGAGGTTGCCTCCTCCGACGCCACCAACATCCAGTGCCGCATCGAGCGCCAGGGTGACGAGTACGTGATCAACGGCACCAAGTGGTGGTCCAGCGGCGCCGGCGACCCGCGCTGCGCGCTGTACATCGTGATGGGCAAGACCGACCCGGAGGCCGGGCGCCACGAGCAGCAGTCCATGGTGCTGGTGCCGGCCGACACGCCGGGGGTGACCGTCAAGCGCCACCTGCCGGTCTTCGGCTACGACGATGCGCCGCACGGGCACATGGAGATCGAGCTGAAGAACGTGCGCGTGCCGGTCTCCAGCATCCTGCTCGGCGAGGGCCGCGGCTTCGAGATCGCCCAGGGCCGCCTCGGGCCGGGGCGCATCCACCACTGCATGCGCTCCATCGGTGCGGCCGAGCGGGCCCTGGAGCTGATGTGCCAGCGCGCCATCGCACGCGTCGCCTTCGGCAAGACGCTCGCCCAGCAGACCGTGACGCAGGAGCGCATCGCCGAGGCGCGCTGCCTCATCGAGCAGGCGCGGCTGCTGACGCTCAAGGCCGCCTACATGATGGACACCGTGGGCAACAAGGTGGCCAAGGCCGAGATCGCGATGATCAAGATCGTGGCGCCCAACATGGCCCTCAAGGTCATCGACTGGGCCATCCAGGTCTATGGCGGCATGGGCGTCTCGGATGACACGCCGCTGGCCATGACCTGGGCCCATCAGCGCACGCTGCGCTTCGCCGACGGCCCCGACGAGGTGCACCGCAACGCCCTGGCCAAGCTGGAGCTGGCGCGGCACATGAAGCTGTCTGCCGAGAAGGTCGAGATGCCGGTGACGCGCGGCGCCTGAGCGCGCGCAAGGGGGGCTATCCCCCTAAGGTTGGGGAGAGGGTCAGGACTTGTCCGTCTGGGCAGGGGCCGGGGTTGTCCCTAGGATGCCGGCTTTGCCCGACCTCGCGTCCAACGCCCCGCCTGCGCCATGTCCAGCCCGCCCGCCACTGCCCCTGTGCGCCGCCGCCGCCCGCGGATGCGCTGGGCCGCGGCCTTGCGCGGCACGCAGGATCTGCTGTTGCGCAAGGGCATGGGTGTGCTTCTGTTGCTGTGCCTGCTGATGCAGCTGGCCTGCTTCCTCGGGGGGCTGCACGCGAATGCGCAGGGCGAGCCGGTGCTCGGCTGGGCCATCGCCGGCATGGTGCCGGGCCTGCTGGCTGCGGTGCTGGGGCTCCTGATGCTCTTCCACGGGCGCCGCCAGATCCAGCGCGCCTACGATCAGCTCGAGGAGGCCATCGATGCGCTCCCGGCCAGCGTGGAGATTTTCGATGCCGAGGACCGGCTGGTCGCGTACAACCGCAAGCTGATCGAGATCTATCCGCACATGTGGGGCGCCTTCGACCGCGGCGCCAGCTTCGCCGAGATGGCACGGGCCTCGGCCTTCAGCGGGGGCGTGCCCGAGGCCCGCGGCCGCGAGGAGGCCTGGCTGGCCGAGCGCCTGGCGCAGCGCGGCCAGCAGGTCGAGCCGCTGCTGCAGCGCGTGCATGACAACAAATGGCTGCGCATCCACGAGCAGCGCACGGCCTCCGGCGGCATCGTCGGTGTGCGCATGGATGTCAGCGATCTCGTGCAGGAGCAGCAGCGCCTGGCCGCCAGCCAGGCCCATCTGCAGGCCGTGATCCTGGCCGCGCGCAACGCCATCATCACGCTCGACACCGACGGGCACATGCTCGAGGTGAACCCGGCCTGCGAGGCGCTCTTCGGCTACACCGCGAGCGAGCTGCAGGGCGCGCACCTGAGCATGGTGCTGGACGCCAGCGAGCGGGGCGAGGCCCGCCTGCAGCCGCAGCTGCTGCTGGGGCGCCAGCACGAGATGAACGGCCGCCATCGTGGCGGCATCGGCCTGGCGCTGCAGCTGAACGTGGCGGAGGTGAAGACCGCAACCACGCACCTCTTCGTCTGCATCATTGCGGACTTCACCGAGCGCAAGCGCCAGGAGCTGCGCTTGCGCCATGCCAACGAGCTGCTGGCCCGCCAGACCACGACGGACGGCCTGACCCGCGTGGGCAACCGCCGGCTCTTCGACGAGCTGCTGCGCCAGGGCTGGCAGCGCAGCCAGCAGCACGCGCAGCCGCTGTCCCTGCTGCTGCTCGATATCGATCACTTCAAGCAGTACAACGACTGCCACGGCCATGTGGCGGGGGACGACTGCCTGCGCCGCGTCGCCAGCCTGCTGCAGTCCTGCGTCAACGAGGCCGTGCTGTGCCGCTACGGCGGCGAGGAGTTCGCGGTGCTGCTGGAAAACGTGGACGCCACCGAGGCCCGCCAGGTCGCGCAACGCTGCCTCGACAGCCTGCGCCTCGCGGCCATCCCGCACGGGGCGAGCCCGCTGCGCGGCGGCGTGACCCTCAGCATCGGCCATGCCACGCGGGTGGCGCAGGCAGGCGAGGACGGCGGCCTGCTGGTCGAGCTGGCCGACGCCGCGCTCTACGCCGCCAAGCGCAACGGCCGGGCGCGGCTCGTGAGCGACAGCCGCTGCGCCTGAGCCCGCGCGGGCGCCGGGCGGCGGCACAATGCGCGCCATGAGCGCCTCCGACCTCGACTTCATCCGCCAGCAGATCCGCACGGTGCCCGACTGGCCCAGCCCGGGCGTGCAGTTCCGTGACATCACCCCGCTGCTGTCCAGCCCCAAGGCCTTCCGGGTGCTGATCGACCAGTTCGTGCACCGCTACTTCGACGCCCGCCCGACGGCCATTGCCGGCCTGGACGCGCGGGGCTTCATCATCGGCTCCGTGCTGGCCTACGAGCTCAACATCGGCTTCGTGCCCATCCGCAAGAAGGGCAAGCTGCCCTTCACGACGGTGCAGGAGAGCTACGAGCTGGAGTACGGCAGTGCCACGGTGGAGATCCACACCGATGCGGTCGGCCCCCAGGATCGCGTGGTGCTGATCGACGACCTCATCGCGACGGGCGGCACGATGCTCGCGGGGCTGCGGCTGCTGCAGCGCCTGGGCGCCGAGGTGATCGAGGGCGCGGCCATCGTCGACCTGCCGGAGCTCGGCGGCTCGGACCGCATCCGTGCGGCCGGCCTGCCGCTGCACACCCTGGTGCACTTCGACGGGCACTGAGCCCCGCACGAGGCGCCGTGTGAGGGCAGCGTCCGAGAGCGCCGCCGCCTCCACTCAGGCTTGCGGGCGTCGGACCCGCCACTGCAGGTCCAGCGACGCCGGCCGCAGCGTCACCTCCAGCACTTCCTGCGGCAGCGGCGCCTGGCTGGGCAGCAGGTCCAGGACCGGCGCCAGCAGGGCCAGCAGCGTCTTCATCTGCAGCAGCGCGGCATAGCGGCCGGGGCACGTCCGGGCACCCGCGCCGAAGGGCATCGAGGACGGGCAGGCGGCCTGCCCGTCGTCGGCGAGCCAGCGCTCCGGGCGGAACTGGTGGCGATCCTCAGGGCCGGCCTGCAGCGCGCTGAAACGGTTGAGCGTCATCAGGCCCGCACCTCGCGGCACCTGAACGCCGCCCACGACCTGGTCCTCGGCGGACTGGAACATCAGCAAGCTGATGACCGGCTTCAGGCGCTGCGATTCCTGGATCAGCGCCTCGGTGTAGGGCAGGCGGCGCAGGCTGTCGTAGTCCGGCAGGCCCGCGTCGCCGCAGCTGTGGGCGATTTCCGTCTGCAGCTGGTGCCACGCGCCGGGATGGCGGCTGCTGTGCGCCAGCAGCCAGGCCAGGGAGTAGGCGCTGGTGTCTTCGCCGGCAAAGACCAGCTCCGTCAGCAGGCGCACGAGCTGCTCGTCGCTCAGCTCGATGGGGTGCTCGCCGTCCTCGGGCCGGGCCTGGGCGACGAGCAGGGAGTCCAGCAGGTGGCGCGGCGCGGCCTCGGGGTGCGCCGCGCGGTGGAGGCGGGCCTGCTCGATGAGGGGGAGCAGGGCCTGGCGGACGCGGGCGATGGCCTCGTCCACGGCGCGTTCGGGGGCGGTCTTGAACCAGCGCCACAGCGGGACCGTGCTGTTGATGCGGCGCCAGACCTGGCCGATGAGGAACTCGATGTCGGCCTGCAGCTGCTGGCTGCCGGCGCCGGCGCCCAAGTCCACGCCCGTGGCCAGCGCCACGCCCACCTCCAGCGAGAAGCGCGGGAGGTCTTGCGCCAGGTCGGGCGGCAGGCCGGCCTCGACGGCGCGGACCCAGCGGTCGCGCCAGCGCGTGCCAATGGTCAGCAGCTGGGGATGGAAGGCCCGGAGCATGTCGGGCGTGAACGCCCGGACGGTCAGGCGACGCAGCGCCTGCCAGCGCTCGCCCTCGCTCATGAAGAGGCCGTCGACGCCCAGCTCCTGGCAGACGCGGCGCGTGGTGGGGCTGCGCAGCACGCGCTGCGGACGGCGGCGCATGACGTCCTGAGCCAGTGCGTGGTCGGCCACGACGAGCACCGGCCGGCGCCCGAGCTGCAGCCGGTAGAGCGGGCCCAGCGTGGCCGCCCAGCCTTCGAGCTGCTGCTGCAGGCGGCGGCGGTCCAGGGTCAGCAGATGGCCCAGCAGCGGCAGCGCGGGCGGCGCGGGCAGCTCGCTCAGGCGGCGGTGGGCGGGCGGGGACGCCGACGTGCCGGCGGCCAGAGGCGGCAGGCCGAAGTCGGCGGGACCCGGGCGCGGGCCGGGGTCCGTGGCGTCACGGGTGGGCTTCATGCATCTCACTCCCTCAAGGTGGCGCGATGTTAGTAGCGTCTCGAGGGAGTGGCCTGAGGACGGACCCTCAGGCTGTCAGCAAATGAAAGGAGCCCCCGTCGGGTGGCGCCTCAGAGGCCCTGCTTGAGCCGCATGAGCGCCAGCGCGACGCCGTTGGACGCCGTCGAGAAAGGCGTGCCGGCGCCGAGCTGCTGCCGGGCCTCGTCCATGCGGCCGGCGTTGATGCTGCGGGCGACGGCGCCGGCGGCCTGGTGGAAGCCCCGGTGCTCGTCGATCAGCGCCACGAAGCCGGCCTGGCTGCCGAAGCGCTGCCGACCACTGCCGTGCAGCCATTGCCCGAGGGCGCAGCAGTCGTCGCGGCCGATGGTCTGGGCGTCGAGCTGTTCCGCATGCGCGATGGCCTGGCGCAGCTTCACCTTCCACTGCCGGTGCGCCTCGATGGCGGAGTCGACGTTGATGTCCAGCTCTGGCCGCTGCTGGCGGGGCGTGCCGGCCGCCAGCGCGGGGAGCTGGAAGGTGGACACCTCCTGCGACAGCGCCTGGGCCTCGTCCTTCAGCGCCGAGGCGCCCGCGGCCGTCTGCTCGACCATCGCGGCGTTCTGCTGCGTGGCGCGGTCCAGCTCCTGCACGGCCTGCCCGACCTGCGCGATGCCCTGGCTCTGCTCCGTGGCGCCGGTGGCGATCTGGTGCAGCAACTCGCTGATCTGCTCGGCGCCGCTGACGACGCTCTGCATGGTCTCGCCGGCCGTCCGGGCGATGCGCGTGCCGCCCTCGACCTTCTCGACGCTGGCGGTGATCAGGCTCTTGATCTCCTTGGCGGCCGTCGCGCTGCGCTGGGCCAGCGCCCGAACCTCGGAGGCCACCACCGCGAAGCCGCGGCCCTGCTCGCCGGCCCTGGCAGCTTCCACGGCTGCGTTCAGCGCGAGGATGTTCGTCTGGAAGGCGATGCCGTCGATGACGCCGATGATGTCGTTGATGCGGTGCGAGGACTGCTGGATGTCCTGCATGGTGTCGACCATCTGGTGGATCACCGCGCCGCCGTGACGCGCCACCTCGGCGTTGTGCGAGGCAATGCCCGTGGCGCTTTGCGCATGCTCGGTGGACTGCCGCACCGTGGCGCTGATCTGCTCCATCGCGGCGGCGGTTTCCTCGAGATTGGCCGCAGTCTGCTCGGTGCGCGAGGACAGATCCATCGCGCCGGTGGCGATTTCGCTGCTGGCGTTGAGGATCTCGTCGCTGCTCAGGCGCACGCCCTGGACCATGCGCACGAGCGACTGCTGCATCGCGCGCAGATCCAGCATCAGGTCGGCGGCCTCGTCCCGGCCCCAGGGCACGGGCGCGGTGGTGAGGTCGCCCTGCGTCATGGCGTGCAGGTGGCGGCGGGTCTCGGCCAGGCCGCCCTCCATCACGCGGTAGAAGCAGACGAAGAGGTACAGCGCCAGCAGCATCAGCGGCCCCATGATGGCGGCGCTCATCAGCAGGCGATCGCGGGTGGCCTCGCGCAGGTCGTCCACGTAGATGCCCGAACCGATGACCCAGCCCCAGGGCTCGAAGTGGCTGACGTAGGACAGCTTGTCCACCGGCTCCTGGCGACCCGGGCGGGGCCACTGGTAGTCCACGAAGCCGGCGCCGTGGCGGCGGGCCTCGTCGGCGAAGGCGATGAACAGGGCCTTGCCGCTGGGATCCTTCACGGCGCTGCCGTCCTTGCCGTCCAGCTCCGGCTTGCCGGGGTGCATCACCACGCCGGCCTGCAGGTCGCTGATCCAGAAGTACTCGTGCTGCTCATAGCGCATCGTGCCGATGGCGGCCCGGGCCGCGGCCTGTGCCGCCTCGCGCGTGAGCTGGCCCTCGCGTTCCTGCCGCTGCAGCCACTCCAGCACGCCGCGGGCGACCTCCACATGCTGGCGCGTGGCGTCCTTGCGTCCCTGCAGGGCGGTCGCCTCCTGCTGCTGCAGCTGCCACAGCAGCAGCGCGGAGGCCGGCAGCAGCATCAGCGCCGAAAGAATCAGCGCCTTGCTCCCGAAGCGCAGCTGCCGGAACAGCCGGATACCCGGCGCCCAGAGGCCGTGGAAGGTGAAGTAGCCGCCGTCGGGGTGACGGGGTGCGGGCGTGGCGGACAGGCGGGGCGCCTTCGGATCCATGAATGCTCCAGGGACGGTGCCGGGACTGCGCCGCACGGGGGCGAGGGCAGTCCGCAAACGGTTGCAACTGCCTTCCATTGCACGCGCCGGCCTGCCTGCCGGATTTGAGGCGTCTCAAGGCGGCGGGCGTGCGATCCCCGGAATCCGGTGATAGTGCCGGCCCGGCGCGTCGGCTTGATCGGCACCACCTCGCCGCGCGGCTTTGCATCCGCGTTTTTCACGCTTGGCGGCCGGGAGCATCTGGCACTAGGCTTGCCAGCCTCGACCGCCCGTCACGCCGACGGGCGCCTGCCCAGCCTGGAGCTTTCGATGACCCTGCCCCCGACCGATGCCCCCGCCACCGCGCCGCGCCTGCGTGCCAGCGACTTCAGCCCCGGCATCCTGCGTCTCTTCGACCGCTATGTGCACGGAGACGTCAGCCGGCGCGAATTCCTGGACGCCGCGCAGCGGCTGCTGGGCAGCGCCGCCGCGGCTTCGGCCACGCTGGCGGCCCTGAGCCCGCGATTCGCCTGGGCGCAGCAGGTGAAGCCGGACGATCCTCGCATCAGCACCCGCCCGCAGCGCTTCGACTCGCCGGCCGGGCACGGCACCGTGCGCGGCCTGCTCGCCGCACCGGCGCAGGCCCGGGGGCCGCTGCCCACGGTGCTGGTCGTGCACGAGAACCGCGGCCTGAACCCGCACATCGAGGACATCGCCCGCCGCCTGGCCGTCGAGGGCTTCCTGGCCTTTGCGCCGGACGCGCTGGACAGTCTCGGCGGCTATCCCGGGGACGAGGACCGGGCCCGCGAGCTGTTCCCGAAGCTCGACCCTGCCAAGGTGCGCGTCGACTTCCTTGCGGCCGCGCAGGCGGTCCGGGCCCTGCCGTCGAGCAATGGTCGGCTGGGCGTCGTGGGCTTCTGCTTCGGCGGCAGCATCGCCAACTTCCTGGCCACGCAGCTGCCGGAGCTCCAGGCTGCCGTGCCTTTCTACGGCGGTCAGCCGCCGGTGGAGGACGTGCCGCGCATCAAGGCCGAGCTGCTGCTGCACTACGCCGGGCAGGACGAGCGCATCAACGCCGGTTGGCCGCGCTATGAGGCCGCGCTGCGGGCCGCCGGCGTGCGCTACGAGGCGCATGTCTACGAAGGCACGCAGCATGGCTTCAACAACGACACCACGCCACGCTACGACGCCCGCGCCGCCGCCCTGGCCTGGGAGCGCACGCTGGCGCTGTTCAGGGCGCGGCTGGGCTGAGCGGCGTCCCGGGTGCGGGGAGGCGCGAGGCCGCGAGCAGGTCGGCCAGCCGTTCGGACAGCATGACGACCGCGTCTGACGGGCCCAGGTTGCTCGTCACGGCGACGGCGGCGCGGGTCTCCCAGACGATGGCCAGGTTCGCGCTCATGCCGGGCGCTCCGCCCGCGTGCCCGCGCACGCGCAGGCCGTGGGCCACGCGGTCCCCGAAGCCCGCGGCATAACGGCCCGGGCCTGCGGGCACGCCGTCCTCGAACATCCGGGCGAGGGGCGCGTCCTTCACCAGGCGCCCGGACTGCAGGGCGTCCGCGAATCGCAGGAGGTCCGCACTCGTCGAGAAGCCACCGCCGGCCGGGCTGCCCTTGAACGGCAGCGTCATCCAGTTGGCCTTCCAGCGGGCGGCGAAGGGCGAATCCCTGAAGTAGCCGGTGGCGAGGTGAGGCGTGATGTCCTCCAGGCTGTCGAGTCCGCTGGACGTCATGCCGGCCGGCGCGAAGACGTGCCGCTGGAGGTAGTCGCCATAGGGCTCGCCGGACACCTTCTCGATGATGCGGCCGAGGAGGACATAGCCCGCGTTGCTGTAGCTCCAGCGTTCTCCCGCGGCGGACGCGCGCGGCTGGCGCGAGATCAGGTCCAGATAGTCCGCCGGGTCCGCGAAGCGTTCGCGGTGCTCGAAGAACTCGGGGACGAAGAAGTCGCCCAGGCCGGTCGTGTGGTGCAGCAGGCCCCAGACCGTCATCGACCGGGCCGCGTCGCGATCGGGGTACTCCGGCAGCAGCTCGGCGACGCTGGACTGCCAGGACAGCTGGCCGGCCTCCACGAGCTGCGCCACGGCCACGGCGGTGAACATCTTGCCCATGGAGCCGATGAGGAAGCGCGTCTGCCCGTTCACTGGCGTGCCATGGCTGCGGTCGGCAATGCCGCGGCAGGTCTCGTAGACCGTGCGCCCACCGGCCGACACGGCCAGGCATCCCGCGAAGTCGTCGGTCCGGACCAGTTCGGCGAGGACCGGCTCGATCACACCGGGCAGCTCGGCCAGGGTGGCGAGGCGTTCCGGCCACGCCGCATAGGGCCGCGGGTCGTCCAGGGGCATGAGGTCCGCCGCGCGCAGCGTGCCGGCCTGCGACTCGTCCGCGGTGAGCACCAGCAGCGCCTGCTTGCCGCTGCGACGGCTCTTCAGCGTGAGCAGCTGCAACTCGCCCTGTGGACCCTCAGGGCGGGCCTCGAGCAGGTCCACGCCGCCGCTGTCCGCGGCCGTCGAGACGAGGGCCTGGACGAAGGCGCGTTGGTCGGCGTCCGCCATCTGGCTCGACAGGATCGTGGGCGCCCAGCGTCGCAGCTGCGCGGGCGCATCGGCATTGAGATGCCGCACGATCTCGGCGCCGAGGCGGCCGGCGGGCGCGCTCACGAGCTCGGCGGACGGGAGTGCAGGTGCGGGGGCGGCCGAGGCCGGCGCCACGGCGGCCAGACAGGTCGTGGTGAAGGCGAGGGCGCTGAACGTGTGGGTCAGCAATCGAAGGCGGGCAGGGCGAAGCGTCATGGGCGCAATCCTTGGGAATGGGCGGCACGACAGACCGTGCCGGGTCCTTGCCTTGGATGCGCCCGGCGCGCGTTTGGATGCGTCAGGCGAGAAAAATGTGGCGGGGGCTACTTCCCGATGCAGAACCTGCTGAAGATCTCGCCCAGCAGATCGTCCGCCGAGAACGCCCCGGTGATCTCGCCCAGGGCATCGTGGGCGAGGCGCAGTTCCTCGGCCATCAGGTCCAGGGCCGGGGGCTCGACTTCCACCTGCGCCAGCGCCAGGGCCAGGTGCTCGGCGGTGCGGCGCAGGGCCTGGACGTGGCGCTCGCGGGCGATGAAGAGCCCCTCGGGCACGGCATGCCAGCCAGCATGGGCCAGCAGTTCGCGGCGCAGTTCGGCGAGGCCTGCGCCCGTCTTGGCGGAGAGTTGCACGGCGCCCGCCGGCAGGGTCAGGTCTTGCCTGCTGCGCAGCTCCGCCGAGGTGTCGGCCTTGTTGTAGACCTGCAGCAGGCGCGTCGGATCGACGCGGGCCAGGCGTTCGCGGATCTCGGCGTCGCCCGACTCGTAGTCCGCCTCGCCGATGCGGGTGAGGTCGTGCAGGAAGAGCACGACATCCGCCTCGGCGATCGCGTCCCAGCTGCGGGCCACGCCGATGCGCTCGACCTCGTCGCTGGTCTCGCGCAGGCCGGCGGTGTCGGTGATGTGCAGGGGCACGCCCTCGATCTGGATGGTCTGGCTGACCTTGTCCCGCGTGGTGCCGGGAATGGGCGTGACGATGGCGAGCTCGGCGCCGGCCAGGGCATTGAGCAGCGAGCTCTTGCCCACATTGGGCTGGCCGGCCAGCACGACCTTGATGCCCTCGCGCAGCAGCGCGCCCTGGCGGGTGCGGTCGAGCACCTGCTCGAGGCGGGCCTGGATGCGGCGCAGCTTGCCCAGGGCATCGGCCTGCTGGAGGAAGTCGATCTCCTCCTCGGGGAAGTCGAGCGTGGCCTCGACCAGCATGCGCAGGTTGATGAGCCCGTCGCGCAGCTCGCCGACCTCGGTCGAGAGCGCGCCGGAAAGCGCACGGCTCGCGCTGCGGGCGGCGGCCTCGGTGCTGGCGTCGATGAGGTCGGACACGGCCTCGGCCTGCGCCAGGTCCAGCTTGCCGTTGAGGAAGGCGCGCTGGGTGAACTCGCCCGGCTCGGCGAGGCGCAGGTGGCGCAGCGACTCGACGGCAGCGCCCGCCTCCAGGCAGCGCGCCAGCAGCAGCTGCAGCACCACGGGGCCGCCGTGCGCCTGCAGCTCCAGCACGTGCTCGCCGGTGTACGAATGCGGCGCCGGGAAATGCAGGGCGAGGCCATGGTCGATGGCGTCGCCGTTGGCCGCGCGCAGCGGCAGGTAGTGGGCCTCGCGCGGGCGCAGGGCACGACCGCAGATCTGCTCGATCAGCGGGGTCAGGTCTTGCGCAGACGAAACGCGCACGATGCCGACGGCACCCCGGCCGGGGGCGGTGGCGATGGCGGCGATGGGGTCTTGGTGGCGGGCCAGCATGGGTCGCATTGTCCTATGCCGCGCCGCCGGGCCCATGAGAGCGGCCCCGGGCTGCGGGAGCCCGGGGCCGTGGAAGGTGGCGCGGGGGAGGCGGCCGTGGCGGCTCTCGTGAGCCCCGCGGCAGGCCTGTGATGCAGCCCGGTGGTGTGGACCGCCTGCATCAAGCTGCCCCGCATGTGTGCATTAAAGGCGACGCCCCCGGCGAAAAAAAGCCCCCGGTCGCGGGGGCGGCCGGGGGCTTCGTGCGCTAGTTCGCGAAGGCGCTTACTTCTGCACGCCCATCTGGCGGTTGATGAGCCACTGCTGCGCGATGGACAGCAGGTTGTTCACCAGCCAGTACAGCACCAGGCCGGCCGGGAAGAAGAAGAACATGAAGCTCAGCGCGAGCGGCATCATCCACATCATCTTCGCCTGCGTCGGGTCGGCCGGCGTCGGGTTCAGGGCCACCTGCAGCAGGCTCGAGGCCGTCATCAGGATGGGCAGGATCAGGTAGGGGTCGGCCGAGGAGAGGTCGGTGATCCAGCCGATCCAGGGCGCGTTGCGCATCTCGACCGTGCTCTGCAGCACCCAGTACAGGGCGATGAAGAAGGGCATCTGCAGCAGCATCGGCAGGCAGGAACCCAGCGGGTTGACCTTCTCCTCGCGGTAGATGCGCATCATCTCCTGCTGCTGCTTCTGCGGGTCGTTCTTGTAGCGTTCGCGCAGCTCGTTGATGCGCGGGCCGACGGCCTTCATCTTGGCCATCGAGCGGTAGGCGCTGGCGTTCAGGCCGAAGAAGGCGATCTTCAGCAGCACGACGAGGATCACGATGGACCAGCCCCAGTTGCCCAGGATGCCGTGGATCTTGTCCAGCAGCCAGAACAGCGGCTTGGCGATCACGTAGAACATGCCGTAGTCCTTGACGCGCTCCAGGCCCGGGGCGAGTTCGGCCAGCTTGTTCTCCTCCTGCGGACCGGCATACAGCACGTGCTCGGCCGAGGCCGAGGCGCCCGGGTTGATCGAGGCCAGCGGGAAGACCTGACCCACGCTATACAGGCCCGATTCGGTCTTCTTCACGAAGAACTCGCGCGGGCCGGCGGCGTTGTGCAGCCAGGCGGTGGTGAAGTAGTGCTGGACCATCGCGACCCAGCCGTCATCGGCGTGCTTGTCGTAGTCGGTCTTGCCCTTGTCCAGGTCCTTGAACTCGAACTTCTGGAACTTGTTCTTGTCCGTGTAGATGGCCGGGCCGATGAAGGACGCAGGGGCCATGTAGCCGGAGGAGGACTCGGCGGCCGTCGGGCGCACCAGCTGCACGTACAGCTGCGGGCTGACGGCGGCGGCACCGGCGTTCACCACCTCGTGCTTGACGTCGATGGCGTAGTCGCTGCGCTTGAGGGTGTAGGTCTTCACCAGCTTCACGCCGCCCTGCTCGGGCGACTCGAAGCGCACGGTCAGCGAGCCGGCGCCGTCCTTGAGCTCGCGCTCGGTGCCCACCACGTTCATCAGCGTGAAGTGGTTGGGGGCGCCGGGCGTGCCGACAAGGCCGGACTCGGGGCGGTAGGTGGTGGCGTCGAACAGCACCACGGGCTGCGGCTTGAAGCCGGACGGCGCCTTCATGCCCACGAGGCGCATCAGCGGGTCCATGAGGCCGTGGGTCTCGGTCGTCAGGTGCTTCAGCAGCTCCACGCGCACGAGGCTGCCGCCGCGCGTGTCGAAGGTGGCCTTGACGACGTCGGTCGTGACCTCGAACTTCTCGCCGGCCGGCTGGGCCGAGGAGGCGGCGACGGCCGGTGCGGCCGCGGCGGTGCCGGCGACCGTGGGCAGGCTGCCCGAGGCCGGCACGCTGGCCGCCGGGGCGGCGCTCGCGACGGGCTTGGCCGGCGCGGGGCTGAACATCGAGGGGTGCCCGTTGTATTTCTGCCAGCCGTCCCACAGGAGGACGAGCGACATGGTGAATACCACCCACAACACGGTGCGGCGAATATCAGTCATGGAGAAGCTTCAGGATGGGAAGAAGAGGGTGTCGTGCTGCCCCCGAGCCCGAGGCGCGAGAACAGACGGGGCGGATTGTCAGGCACGGGATCATGTCCGCCCAGACAGAAGGGGTTGCAGCGCAGGATTCTCGCCGCGGCCAGGTAGCTCCCGGCGATGCCGCCATGGCGGCGCACCGACTCCATGCCATAGGCGGAGCAGCTGGGGTAGTAGCGGCAGCCGGCCTGGATCCAGGAACTGATCAGCAGCTGGTAGGCGCGGATCAGTCCCATCAGGAACCATTGGAGGGGGCTGCGGCGGGCCGGCATGGCAACAGGGGGCGCGAGGCTCAGGCCTGAACGGCCGCCGTGGAGGCCGCCGTGGTGGCCGGCGCCTCGGCGGCGCGGGCCAGCTTGGCGCGCAGCTGCAGGAGCTCGGCGCGCACGAGGGCCTTGAGCGGCTCGGAGGCGGCGCTCGGGAACTGCTTGCGATCCACGGGCATGCGCAGGCGGACCACCCAGAGCCCGGGCGGCAGCAAGCCCGCGGCGTCGGCGAAGACGGCGCGGATCTGGCGTTTGATCAGGGATCGTGTCACGGCACGGCGGGCGTGCCGCTTGGGCACGACGCAGCCCAGCCACTGGCCGTCCGGCGGGGCCTGGACGGCAGCGGGAAGGGGCGTGTCCCCCGCGGCAGGCACCGAATCGTCCACAGGGCTGTGGGTAAGCGGTGCTTGGCCTGTTGATAACTCGGCTTTCCTTGTGGAAAACGCGGGTCCGGGCAGGCTGGGGGCGGCCATGAGATGGTGCACAGCAAAGTGCTTGCTGCGGGCGCGGCTGGGCTGACCCAGCACGCGCTCAAAGTCGGCCGATCGTTCGATGCGGCCGATCATGGTCTTGATGCGGCTCGCTTAGACGGCCAGGCGCTTGCGGCCCTTGGCGCGACGGGCGCGGATCACAGCGCGGCCACCGCGGGTCTTCATGCGGACGAGGAAGCCGTGGGTACGGGCGCGGCGGGTCTTGGAGCCTTGGTAGGTGCGTTTCATGTTGGAAAACCTCTGTGGACGTCTGTGGACGCGATAGCTGATGGGCCAATCAAAGATGCGGGTGCATCTCGGAGCTGCAAGCCGCCGCCCTGTGGGTCAAGCCCATGAGGTGTCTGCCTGCCGCACCGCTGATGTGCGCCGCGCCGGGGCGCCGCTGCTGCGTGCGCCCACATCAAGACCCTGCCTGAAGGATGCCGCCCGGCCAGTAGCCAGGGGAATTCTCCGGGGCAAAGCCCAGACTGTTGGCGCGGTGGACCTACCGCCAGGGGTTTGGCTCCTCAAAGCTGAAGAAAGCCACGCGCCCAAGCAAATACATCCGGCGTCCGGAAAAGCCCGCGATTACACCAAACTTCTGGCCATCGGTCAACTTTCCTCGGGGCCGGCGGCGTGGGCCTGGCAGGGGCGCGGGCCTAAAAAAATCTGTGGATAACCCCGTCTTTTGTGGCCGCGGATCCGTACAATCCGGCCGCTCAAGAAGAAGTTTTCCACAATGAGCGCAGATCTCTGGCAACGCGGCTGTGAACGTCTGGCCGCCGAGCTGCCCGAACAGCAATTCAACACCTGGATCCGTCCCTTGCCCCCGGCCGATGTGGCCGACGGCGGCGAGCAGGGCGTGACCGTCTCCCTGCGCGTCCCCAACCGCTTCAAGCTGGACTGGATTCGCAACCAGTACGCCGGGCGCATCGAATCCATCCTCACCGAGCTGGCTGGCCGCCCCGCGCGGCTCGAGCTGGCCGTGGCCCCACGCGAGGCCGTGCCCCGCGCCGCCACGGCGCTGCCGGCCAACCAGCCGGTGGCCGTGGGGCAGGTGCTGCACAACGGCCTGCGCCCCGTGCCTGTGAACCGCCCGGCGCCCGTCGAGCAGCCGGCCGTCAATGGCCTGGCACCGGTGCAGCCGGCCGTGGCCGCGCCCGCTGTGGTGACCTCGCCGGCCGGCCTGCCTGCGCCGGCCAGCACGCGGCACCGCATCAATCCGGCCCTCACCTTCGACACCCTGGTGCCCGGCCGGGCCAACCAGATGGCGCGCACCGCGGCCCTGCACGTCGCCGGCGCGCCGGGCCAGATGTACAACCCGCTGTTCATCTACGGCGGCGTCGGCCTGGGCAAGACCCACTTGATCCACGCCGTCGGCAACGCCCTGCTGAAGGACAAGCCGGATGCCCGCGTGCTGTATCTGCACGCCGAGCAGTTCATCTCCGACGTGGTGAAGAACTACCAGCGCAAGACCTTCGACGAGCTCAAGGCCAAGTACCACTCGCTGGACCTGCTGCTCATCGATGACGTGCAGTTCTTCGCCGGCAAGGACCGCACGCAGGAGGAGTTCTTCAACGCCTTCGAGGCCCTGCTGGCCAAGCGCGCGCACATCATCATGACCTCGGATACCTATCCGAAGGGCCTGGTGGACATCGACGAGCGCCTGACCAGCCGCTTCGACGCCGGCCTGACGGTGGCCATCGAGCCGCCCGAGCTGGAGATGCGCGTCGCCATCCTGATCAAGAAGGCCGAGGCGGAACAGGCGCCGATGCCCGAGGACGTCGCCTTCTTCATCGCCAAGAACGTCCGCGCGAATGTGCGCGAGCTCGAGGGCGCGCTGCGCAAGGTGCTGGCCTACAGCCGCTTCAGCCACAAGGAAATCAACATCCAGCTGGCCCGCGAGGCGCTCAAGGACCTGCTCTCGATCCAGAACCGCCAGATCTCGGTGGAGAACATCCAGAAGACGGTGGCGGACTTCTACAAGATCAAGGTCGCCGACATGTACAGCAAGAAGCGCCCGGCCAGCATCGCCCGGCCGCGCCAGATTGCCATGTACCTGGCCAAGGAGTTGACGCAGAAGAGCCTGCCCGAGATCGGCGAGCTGTTCGGCGGCCGGGACCACACCACCGTGCTGCACGCCGTGCGCAAGATCGGTGGCGAGCGTCAGAAGAACACCGAGCTGAACCAGCAGCTGCACGTCCTCGAGCAGACCCTCAAGGGTTGACAGCGCGCGCGCCTGCGCGCCTCGCGCGACACGTCAAGGGGGCGAGGTCGTGGGCCCGGCAGGGCCGGATCCCCGGCCTTCGTGCGGGTCGGCGTTGCAACAGATCAAGGGCATGGTTTCCACTCCCCGGGAAACGCCCCATTCCTGGGTGACAATGCGCGCTGTCTCACGCGCGCGCGTCTTGCTTGTGACTGTGTGACCCCGGGGTGGCCCCGGGGTGGCCCAGGGGATAAGCAGTCCGTCCGATGGCGCTCGCGGGTCGCCCCGAACAAGTGGAGAGAGGTTCACATGATTGTGTTGAAAGCCAGCCAGGACAAGGTGCTGGGTGCCCTGCAGGCCGTGTCCGGCATCGTCGAGCGCCGCCACACGCTGCCCATCCTGGCCAATGTGCTGATCCGCAAGCAGGGCTCGCAGGTCGAGCTCACCACGAGCGACCTCGAGATCCAGGTCCGCACCACCGTCGAGTTCGACGGCGATGACGGCAACTTCTCCTCCACCGTGGGCGCGCGCAAGCTGATCGACATCCTGCGCTCCATGCCCTCGGACCAGACGGTCAGCCTCTCCAGCAACGCCAGCAAGATGACACTGCAGGGCGGCAAGAGCCGCTTCACGCTGCAGACCCTGCCGGCCGACGACTTCCCGCTGGTGCAGGAGGCCGCCGACTTCGGCCCCGCTTTCAGCGTGCCGCAAAAGACGCTCAAGCACCTGATCAACCAGGTGCACTTCGCGATGGCGGTGCACGACATCCGCTACTACCTCAACGGCATCCTCTTCGTGGCCGAGGGCAAGAGCCTGACGCTCGTCGCGACCGACGGCCACCGCCTGGCCCTCGCGCAGGCCGACCTGGAATCGGACATCCCCAAGCAGGAAGTCATCCTGCCCCGCAAGACCGTGCTGGAGCTGATGCGCCTCCTGAAGGACGGCGGCAAGGACGGCTCGGATGACCAGCCCATCGAGATGCGCTTCGCCGGCAACCAGGCCAAGTTCAGCTTCTCGGGCATGGAGTTCGTGACCAAGCTGGTCGAGGGCAAGTTCCCCGACTACAACCGCGTCATCCCCAAGAACCACAAGTTCCGCGTGACCCTGGGCCGCGCGCCGCTGCTGTCGTCCCTGCAGCGCGCCGCCATCCTGACCAGCGAGAAGTTCAAGGCCGTGCGCCTGTCCTTCGAGCCGGGCCTGCTCTCGATTGCCTCCAGCAACGCCGAGCAGGAAGAGGCCAAGGAAGAGATCGAGATCGACTACGGCGGCGACCTCATCGAGACCGGTTTCAACGTGACCTACCTGATGGACGCGCTGCAGAACATGGGCCAGGACATGGTCTCCATCGACCTGAACGACAGCGCCTCCAGCGCCCTGATCACCATCCCCGAGCAGACCGGCTTCAAGTACGTGGTCATGCCGATGCGGATTTGATCAAGAACCAGGAATGAGAGCAGCGGGCAAGGGCCAGGAGGTCCGGCCCGCTTCAGTGCTTTAAAGGGGCCATGCAAGACCTGACCCCGTGTGAGAGAGAGTTCCCGATGAGTGATGTTCCGAGCAACGAATCCAATCCCGCCGGCAATCCCGATGGCCTGAGCGACAAGCCGCAGGCCGCCTCGGGCGGGGCCTACGACGCGAGCTCGATCCAGATCCTCGAAGGCCTGGAGGCCGTGCGCAAGCGCCCCGGCATGTACATCGGCGACACCTCCGACGGCACCGGCCTGCACCACCTGGTCTTCGAAGTGGTGGACAACTCCATCGACGAGGCCCTGGCCGGCCACTGCGACGACATCATCGTCACCATCCACACCGACAACTCCATCTCGGTGATCGACAACGGCCGCGGCATCCCCACCGGCGTCAAGATGGATGACAAGCACGAGCCCAAGCGCTCGGCTGCCGAGATCGCCCTGACCGAGCTGCATGCCGGCGGCAAGTTCAACCAGAACTCGTACAAGGTCTCGGGCGGCCTGCACGGCGTGGGCGTGTCCTGCGTGAACGGCCTGTCCAAGTGGCTGCGCCTGACCGTGCGCCAGAACGGCAAGGCCCACTACATCGAATTCGCCAAGGGCGTGCCGCAGAACGGCGAGAGCGTGATGGTGGACGGCGTAGAGACCCGCCCCCTGAAGGTCATCGGCGACACCGACAAGCGCGGCACCGAGGTCCACTTCCTGCCGGACACGGAAATCTTCCAGCAGAACAACGACTTCCACTACGACATCCTGGCCAAGCGCCTGCGCGAGCTTTCCTTCCTGAACAACGGCGTCAAGATCCGCCTGATCGACGAGCGCAACAACAAGGAAGACAACTTCGCCTATGCCGGCGGCGTGCGCGGCTTCGTGGAGTTCATCAACAAGGGCAAGAACACCCTGCATCCGACCATCTTCCACGCCCAGGGCGACAAGACTTCGGACCAGGGCACCAACATCGGCGTCGAAGTCTCCATGCAGTGGAATGACGGCTTCAACGAGAACGTGCTCTGCTTCACCAACAACATCCCGCAGCGCGACGGCGGCACCCACCTGACCGGCCTGCGCGCCGCCATGACGCGGGTGCTGAACAAGTACATCACCGACAACGAGCTGGCCAAGAAGGCCAAGGTCGAGGTGGCCGGCGACGACATGCGTGAAGGCCTGGCCTGCGTGGTCTCCGTCAAGGTGCCCGAGCCCAAGTTCAGCAGCCAGACCAAGGACAAGCTGGTTTCGAGCGAAGTGCGCGGCCCCGTCGAGGACATCGTCGCCAGCAAGCTGACGGACTGGCTGCTGGAGAACCCGGTCGACGCCAAGATCATCTGCGGCAAGATCCTCGACGCCGCCCGCGCCCGCGAGGCCGCACGCAAGGCGCGCGAGATGACCCGCCGCAAGGGCGTGCTGGACGGCCTGGGCCTGCCCGGCAAGCTGGCCGACTGCCAGGAGAAGGACCCCTCGCTGTGCGAGATCTACATCGTGGAGGGTGACTCCGCAGGGGGCTCCGCCAAGCAGGGCCGCGACCGGAAGTTCCAGGCCATCCTGCCGCTGCGCGGCAAGATCCTGAACGTGGAGAAGGCCCGCTACGAGAAGCTGCTGACCTCCAACGAAATCATCACGCTGATCACCGCCCTGGGCACCGGCATCGGCCGTGGCGCCGGCAGCGACGACTTCAACCCGGACAAGCTCCGCTACCACCGCATCATCATCATGACTGACGCGGACGTGGACGGCGCCCACATCCGCACCCTGCTGTTGACCTTCTTCTACCGCCAGATGCCCGAGCTCGTGGAGCGCGGCCACATCTACATCGCGCAGCCGCCGCTGTACAAGGTGAAGGTGGGCAAGCAGGAGCAGTACCTCAAGGACGGCCACGAGCTGGACGCCTTCCTGCTGCGCGTAGCCCTGAACGACGCCGAGCTGCACACCGGCCGCGGCGACGTCCTCAAGGGCGAGGCCTTCGAGACCCTGGCCCGCCAGTACGTGCTGGCCGAGAACGTCATCGAGCGCCTCTCCAACTGGATGGACTTCGAGGCTCTGCGCGCCCTGGCCGGTGGCCTGGTGGCCCTGAACCTCGACAGCCAGGAGGCGGCCGAGCAGTCCGCCCGCGACATGGCGAGCGCCCTGCATGACGCCGAGGTGAGCGCCGAGTACGACGCCCGCACCGACAAGCTCTTCCTGCGCATCAGCCGCAAGCACCACGGCAATGTGCGCTCGAGCATCATCACCGCCGACTTCGTCCATGGTGCCGACTACGAAGTGCTGGCCGAGGCCGGCAAGACCTTCAAGGGCCTCATGACCGCCGACGGCCTGGTCCGCAAGGGCGAGGGCGAGAAGGCCAAGGAGAGCAAGGTCGCCGACTTCCGCGGCGCCATGGGCTTCCTGCTCACGCAGGCCGAGAATTCCGTCGGCCGCCAGCGCTACAAGGGCCTGGGCGAGATGAACCCCGAGCAGCTGTGGGAAACCACCATGGACCCGACCGTCCGCCGCCTCCTGCGCGTGCAGATCGAGGACGCCATCGAGGCCGACCGCGTGTTCACGATGCTGATGGGCGACGAGGTCGAACCGCGCCGCGACTTCATCGAGACGAATGCGTTGAGGGCGGGGAATATTGACGTTTGATGGAGCGTCAGCGCCTCGGTTTTGCGAGGTGATGGAATGAGAAACGCCCGGCTGTGCCGGGCGTTTTTGTTTGGAGTGCGGGAGGCAAGTTCAGCGCTTCTCGCGAAGTATGGTACGCAGGGTGTCGGTTTATTCATGCACTAGGCCTTCAATGAGGCGAGTCGCTTCCTGCTGCGTCATCGTGTTCGTCGGCGTCGTCAATGACTTCCCCTTACGAGGTCCATGACGGCCGAGCGGGCCCAGCGCGATGAAGCTGTTGGCTGTAGCCAGTGATAGAAGGTCTGCTCGCTGATCCCCATCTTGCGGTGCGCGTCCGCGACCGCCACGCCGAGCCAGACCTGCTTTGGCACTGCCACGAGTTGTTCCAACATAAAGCAACTCCGGCTCACGACTTCTCCACGGCGCTGATCTCGGCGCCAAATCGCTGCAAGACCAATGAACAGCAAGCCTCGAATGCATCAATGTGGATCGCAAATGTCACTTTAAAGGTCTTTTGTCATGAAGACTAAAAGGAGGGCAAAGAGATTTTGAATCGCATGCGGAGCTATCAGAACTAGCGAGTGATATTCACTGCCGCTTTGGTTCCATTTTCGCCAAGAAATGATGAATACAAAAAAAGACCAAGTTGCGGGAAAAAACAAAATTGGGGATTTTAGGCCGTGAAGAAGGCCGGCTAATATTGCGATTGCAAGTGCGTATTCATGGTTTTCACGCCCCCTCCAGGCACTGGAAAGTAGCCCGTAGCAAGCGCGAACAATTAACGACTCAAAGACTGGGGCGAAAACAACCACCCCCATCAGGGCAGTGATTGAAAAATCTTCGGGTGCGTTGTCAGCTGATGTTTGAAGTCCAATATGACGCCCAAGAGTAAGCGCAACAGCGTAAAAAATAGTCGCTGGAATGGCCGAAAGTGCTGCTGTTTTGAGAACGTATGGAATTACGTTTCTTTTCGGCTTTTCGTCAATGTGCTTTTCTGCCATTGGAATGTGACAAAGGGGCTTTCGCCCCTTTTTTATCAAACTAGGTGCTTAAGCACCCATTTGAGAATTTCCCACGTTCGTCCAAGTGGTGTCATCCGCACCGCCAGGTGCTTTCTCCGCAGCCCAAGCGGCAGCGCCCTTGATGGCGTCCCAGGCTGCGCCTCCAATGATGCCCACTGCAACCTCCTGCAGGATGCTCTTTCCGCCATGGATTTCGCAAATCTCGATATGGGTCAGTTCCTTCATTTTCTATCCAGTTATGTATGTATGGGTGGGTAAGCGTCCACCCCCTCCGCTTCCAATGTAGAGCAAAAACGCTCCACAAAGAATCCTCTCTCCATCTTTTGAAACTGAAAATTACGCCAGCCAGACAACAATGTCAAACGGCAGCTCGAACATGTTCAATAGCATAAAATTACATATTGCCGAAAATCGGCGGAAATGTAAATTTTCGATCTGTAAATAATATTGCTCATTTTTTGGGGGCAGCAATCGCCCCTTTGGGGGGGGGCGGGACGACGCTCAGGCCGCGGTTATATAGGTGCGTTCGGCCTGCTGCGCTTGCTCCGGGCAGAGTGCGCGGAAGTGAGCCTGCCATGGTTACATCAAACCAACTGCAGCGCCAGTTCATGGCGATAGAACCGAACCAGTCTTGCTTATCGACAGCATTTACATCCGGACCCATTAAGCTTGGTTGTATCTGGTCGTTGCGATTGACGAGTTCTCGTGCCAGATAGTCGGTTCGTCCATGGGCCGCAACGTTGATGCTGGCCTCGTACTGGATGCGCTACGGATGGCGCCATGGCGCCTTCAGGCCTAGGCGCCGGTGCTCGTCATTCCGAGCAAAGCTGACAGTTCACGGGCTATGAACGGCAGACGTTCCTATGCGACCACAGCCGGGTCTGCAGCATGGGCCGAAGGCGAACCTGCCATGACAACGTAGGGGTCTAGAGCTTCTTCTAGTTGCTCAAGCGCGAGCGCGCCCGTGGCCATATTTACGCCACGAGCGAAGAAGCGCGGATCGATGCCTTCAACTGAATCGAGAAGTTCTGCAACCCAAAGCGGCAGCACGGCACTGCCAGCCTACCCCCTCACTCCACCTTGACACCCCCTGCAATACTGCAACCCGCCAAACCTCTCCCCCTGATTCCAGCAAAACTTCCCTTCCGCAAAACTGATCTTCGCGTTGCACCCCGCGCAAATCAGTTTGCGATACAGGGGATGGCTGGCATCCGCAGGCGCTGACATGAGCTGCGCTGGCGAATTCGTCGCGGCCGCCGGCCGGGGCTTCATGAAATCCGGCAAATCCAAGGGGTTGGCCGGCCGGTGGGCTCGGACGAGTTTCTCGGCCCAGCCGCGCAGGGTGTCGAGGCCGTGCACGTTCAGCAGCTTTCCGAACACCTCGCCCACCGTGGAGCTCTCGATGTATTGCTCATGCCAGCGCTGGATCATGTCGGCCTTGATCACGTCCCGGGTGTCGAAGCGCGTCGGGTCCGGCCGCTGCAGCGTTGCCTTGGGGTGCAGCAGCACGACGTGGTGGTAGGTGGGCTTCAGGCCGGCACGGCCGGTGATGTCCAGGGTGAGGAGCAGCTTGTCGAGCAGGCGCTCGTGCCGCCGGCTCTGCTCCAGGGGCGAGGGCACGCCGAAGCGGCGGCCGCTGGCGTAGGCCACGGTCCATTCGCCCTGCTCATTGATGTCGACGTCCCCGTTGAAGCACTTGGTCTCGAAGAGATAGAAGTGCAGCATCCGATTGATGATGAGATGGTCGATCTGCACGACCTCGCCATCGACCTCGAAGCGCAGGTCATGCAGCACGGCATGCTGCTCGCTGTCCTTGCGCCAGCTGTCGATGTAGTGCGCTGCCTCGCGCTCGCCCTGCTGGCCGCGCTGGCATCGCATGCGCTCGTCCCGCAGCCAGTCCCGCTGGCGCGCATCCAGCAAGGGGGACGACTGCAGATCTTCCAGCAGGCGCAATCGGCACTGCCTGTCATCTGCTGTCTTGATCAGCATGTGTCATGACTCCCTGAGTGCGGGCCATTGTGGCCGTGCGGGCGCCGGTCGGAGCGGTTGCATGTCACGGTCCGATGGGCGTTCGCGCCAGGGTTTGCGCGCAGTCAGAAGGTCAGGAATCGCATCAGCACGGGGCGGGCAGGCGGTCCCGTGCGGCTGGCATCAGTTCGGCATCTTCCGTGCGAACGATGCGTGCACGCCGCAGCGCCTTGAGGAGCGTCAAGACCTGACCCCGCCTCAGCGCCCGTCTTAGAGCCCACCCGGCGGAAGCTGCATCCACGCGCCGAGCACCATCACCGGCACCAGCCCCACGAATGGATAGAAGCCGATCCCGCGCTTGGGGAAGGGGAAGGACAGGTTCATGGCGAGCGCCAGGCCGGCGGCGAGGCTGGCGAGGGCGGGCTCGGGCAGCAGGGAGCCCTGGCGCAGGAGCACGCCGCCCATCAGCACGATGGCGGCCACGGAGCTGGGCAGGCCCTGGAAGCACTCGCCGAAGCGGTTGCGCACGAGGCCGCGTTCGCTGTAGCGGGCGAGCCGCAGCACGGCCGCGAGGACGTAGGTGATGCACAGGGCCGCGACGCCCCACGTCGGCGCGCCGGCGGGCGTCAGCACCTTGGCCATGGCGAAGGCGGGCAGCACGCCGAAGGCGAGGAGGTCGGCGAGGCTGTCGAGCTGCGCGCCCAGGGGCGAGCTCACGCCCAGGGCGCGGGCCAGCTTGCCGTCCAGCACGTCGCACAGCAGGGAGAGCGCCAGGCACAGCATCGCCACGGCCACGGCCGGCGGGGTGGTGCCGCCGCCGAGGGCCAGCAGGCCGACGGTGGCGGAGGCGGCGGAGGCCAGCGTGACGGCGTGAGGCAGGGCGGCGTACTTGGACATGGCAGGGGGGAGCGCGAGGGGCGGGATCGTAAACGGTGCGCACCGGCGGTGACGGGCGCTTACGGTCGGGCCCCGCAAATCGGCGTCGTCCGTCGGGAAATTCCTTGGGCGAGGATCGCGCGGGCGGGCATGATCGCTCCTTTTCGTTTTTCGCCCTCCCCTTGAAGACCGACCTCTCCGCGCTGTGGCAGTTCGCGCCAGCGCCCGTGGATCTGTGGATCCTGGTGGGCGGTGGCCTGGCCGCCGTCCTGACCGCCTCGGCGGTCACCTATCTGCACCCCGCCCTGCGCCCGCAGCGCCGCGTGCAGCTGGCCGTGCAGTCCTGGGTGCCCGTCATCCTGCTGGCCGCGCTGACGCTGTTGCTGGGCACAGGGCTGACGTGGCTCGTGTGCGCCGGCACCTCGCTGATCCTGCTGCGCGAAGGCCTGCGCCTGCTGCCGCTGACGGCCGCGGAGCAGCGGCTGCATGGGGCGCTGGCGGCGCTCCTGAGCCTCACGGCGCATGGGCTGGCGGCCATCGGCCTGATGCCCTGGGCGCTGGGGATGTGCCTGGTCTACACGGGCCTGCTGCTGGGGCCGGTGCAGATGCTGGCCGGCGGCCCGGACCGCTTCTTCAGCCGCGTGGGCGGGCTGACGCTGGTGCTGCAGGGCTGCGTCACGCTGTTCCTCTTCGTCAGCCTGCTGGTGCTGCAGGCGCCGCCGACGCGGCCGCTGGGCGGCGCGGGGCAGGGCGGCTTCTTCTTCGTGCTGGTGATCTTCTCGGACGCCATGCAGTACGTGGGCGGCAAGTGCTGGGGCCGCCACGCGCTGGCGCCGCGCATCAGCCCGGCCAAGACCTGGGAGGGGCTGGCCTTCGCGGCGCTGATCTGCTCGGGGCTGGGCTTCGCGCTGGCGCCGTGGCTGCTGGGCCTGCCGGCCTGGGCGGGCGTGCTGCTGGCGCTGGCCATGGTCGGCCTGGGGCTGGTGGGCGATCTGCTGGTCTCGTGCTGGAAGCGCGACGCGGGCGTGAAGGACACCGGCACGCTGCTGCCGGGGCAGGGCGGGGCGCTGGACCGCTGCGACAGCCTGATCTTCGTCGCCCCCTGGTTCTGGCTGCTGATGCAGGTGAGCGCATGACGAGTGCCGCCACCCCCCCGTCCGCCGCGGGCGCAAGGCCTGATCTGGCCGTCCTGCGAGCGCAACTGGAAGCCGCCGGCTGCTTCGAGCGCAAGCCGGGCCGCGCGATCCTGGAGCTCATCCTCAACCTGCTGGGCAGCGCCCTGGCCTTCTACGCCGCACGCGGGCTTGCCCAGGCCGGAACGCTCTGGGCCGCGGCGCCGCTCTTTGTGCTGGGCAGCTTCCTCTTCTATCGCAATGGCTGGTTGATGCACGACGCGGCCCATGGTGGCAGCTGTGCCGGCATCCAGGCCAACCGCCGGCTGGCCGCGCTCACCGCCGGGGTGCTGGGCGAGTTTCCCAGCGGCTGGCGCTACGGGCACAACCGCCATCACGCCCGCACCAATGTCCGCGGCGAGGACCTGGACCAGCGCGAGCGCTGGGACCCGACGCGCCGCTACCACTCGCGCCTCACCGCCTGGCTGGGCCTCTTCCTCTTCACCCGCTACAACGGCGTCTACCTCCCGGCCACGCTGATCTTCATGGCGCTGCGCGATGGCTACTACTGCTTCCGCCACCACCGCGAGCGCTTCGCGGCGGAGCTGGTGGCCGTGCTGATGGGCCTCGGCGGGCAGCTCGCCTTCTTCGTGCTGCTGTCGGGCTCGTGGCTGGGCGTCCTGCTGTTCCTGCTGCACACGCACGTCGGCATGCTCTATCTGAACTCGGCCTTCGCGGGCAACCACTACGACCTCGAGACCTTCACGCCCGAGCAGGCGAAGGCCCTGGACGTGGTCAGCCTGCAGTCGCGCACCACGCGCAACTATGCCGGCGGCTGGTGGACGCACTTCGTCTTCGGCGGGCTGGAGAAGCAGCTCGAGCACCACCTCTTCCCGCATCTGCCGCGGCATCACCTGCACCGCGCCGCGCCCTATGTGCGGGCCTTCGTGACGGCGCACGGCCTGCCCTATCACGAGCTGCCGTTCTGGCGCTGCTACCTGCGGGTGCTGGACTTCCACGTCGATCCGCGGCCCGGCGCGGCGATGTCCGCATGAACGCAAGCCCCATGTCCGCGAGCCCCAGGCGCAAGGGCCGGCGCTGGGCGCGCAACGTGGCCTTCCTGTCCTTCTCGTTTGCCAACACGGCCTGCATCACCGTCTTCCCGCAGCACCGCTTCTGGCGTCATCCGCAGGAGGCGATGTGGACCTCGGCCGTGTTGCTGGGCGGTGCGGTCGCGGCGCTGCTGGGCCTGGCCTGGGCCGCGCGGCAGCGCGGAGCCGCGATGCGCCCTGGGGCGATGTGGGCTGCTTGCGCCGTCTATGCCGTCCTGCTGATGGCGGCGGGCTCGGACGCCGTCCGCAGCCCCTTGGCGTATGCGGGCCTCGTCTGGGCGCTGTCCTTCAGCTCAGGCGCGCTGATGCAGCGCTTCGACGAACGCTCCGTGCTGCAGGCCGGCCTGGACGGGCGCGTGGCCAATGACCTGAGCATTTCCCTGCTGCGATTCCTCGGCATGCTGCTCGCGCCCGGCGCCTTCAGCGTCCTGCCACCGGGCAGTGCTGCGGCCCAGGGGCTGCTGCTGGTCTTGGTGGCCCTGGTGGCGCTGAGCGGCTGGTGCCTGCTGGAGCCCGTGATGGTTGAGCGCCCCGCGCAAGGAGCGGGCGCCGACGCCGGGGGGGCTGCCGCAGCACCGGAGGGATCCGCCGCAGCGCTCGTCGCTGCTGCCCCCTCGGGCGGCCGACTCAATGCCGACGGCCCGCTGGCTGCTCAGCAGGGCGCCCAGCCCGCCGCCCAGCCCGCGCCCGCGCACAAGCCGCGCACCGACGGCACGGCGGAGTGGGTGCTGTGGGGGGCGGGCGTGCTGGTCTATGCCAACTACTGCGTCTTGGCGAGCGCCGCGCCCTTCCTGCTGCGGGACCTGCTGGCGCAGACCGGTGCGATGGAGCGCGCCTGGCTGTTGATCGCCGTGGTCTATGCCGCGGCGATGCTCAGCAATGCCTGCGTGCAGTGGCGAGGCTGGGCGCCCCGCCTGGCCTGGCTGGCGGTGGCGCCGGTGACGCTGATGGGGGTGGGTGCCAGCCTGCGCCTGCCTTCGGCGGCGTCCGCCGGCGGATGGGCGCTGCAGCTGGGGGCCAGCGCGGCACTCGGAGCCGCCTTCGGCCTGTTCATGATGGGCTACCGGGACCATCTCACCCGTCAGGCGCTGCAGCTTCAGCGCCCGGCCCTGCTCGCTCGCTACAACCAGATGCCGCGCTGGGCCACCCTGCTGGCCTTTGCCGTGCTGGCGGGCCTGGCGGCGTTGGCGTCCGCCGCGAGCGGCACGTCGAGGCTGGCGGACAGTGTGGCGTTGTACCTGCTGCTGTCATCGCTGGGCGTGACGGTCGTGGGCTGCGCGTGGGCGTGGCGCCGGGGCTGAGCCGCGAGCCGCCCCGGGCCCCTGCGGCCCGGCCTCCAGAGATAGCCTCTGCGGCCCCGCTGAACTTGCCGGCCGGATCTCACCGGCGTCCCGTCATGTGGCTAGGGCGAGTGTTCACGACGCCGGCCGCACCTTGGCCCACACGGCCTCGGTGCCTTCCTTGAGCTGCCCGCGGTCCAGGGCGACCACGACGAGCGCCGCGCCCTCGCTCACCACGCCCAGGGGCTCGCCCATGTAGCGCACGCCGTCGCGCTCCACCGGGGCCGTGCGGCGCTTGTTGAGGCTGGTCTTCGCCACCAGCTGGGTGCCGACCTCCGGCACGCCCGTGAGGGCGAAGGAGTCGGAGCGCAGGCTGCTGCCGCGTAGCTCGCCCAGGTAGACCCAGTACGTGCCGCCGGCGCCGTTGCCAGTGCCATTGCCGGTCCCGTTGCCGGCGCTGGTGGGACTTGTGACGCTGCCGTTGCCCGCCGCCAGGACGGCCGTCGCGGGGGCCGGCGAGCCGCCCAGGGCTGCCGGCGTGCCGCTTCGGGCGGGCTCGATGAGGGGGTCGACGGCGCGCTGCAGGGCGTTGAGCTTGTCCAGGGCCTGGTAGAGCTGCACCGTGGTGGTGGACGGGATGTCGGCCTTGGCGTCCGCCACGGGCTGGGCCGGCCCGAGCGCGCTCTGCACGCTGCGCTGCGCCTCCTCGAGCCGGGCCTTGATGCCCAGGGCCTCGACCTCGGTCACGCGCAGGCCGCTGAGGTTGCGGGCCAGGGCCGGCGCGGCCGGGAGCAGCAGCAGCGCCAGGTACAGGCCCACGGCCAGGATGGCCAGCTCGCGGGCCAGCTTGAGGTAGCGCTCGGCGGCCTCGATCCTCGAGATCATCGGGGTGTCCATCGTCTCGCCTCCAGAGGTAGGGCCTGACGTCGCAGGCGTGAGGAAGAGCTGACGATGCTGACCGACTTCCGGCCCGGGCGCATCTCCATAGCTAGGGATGCGGCCGGGGGCGGTCCTCAGTTGCGACCCGCCATCACCCCGCCATCCACATCCCACACCGCCCCCGTCACCCAGTCCGCCTTGTCGGACAGCAGGAAGGCGATGGCCTCGGCCACGTCCTGCGGCCGGCCGACGCGGCCGAGGGGGTGGAAGCCGTTGAAGCCCTGCAGGGTGGCGGCGACCTGGTCCTTGGGGATGAAGCGCTCGTAGACCGGCGTCTCCACGACGGCCGGCGACACGGCGTTGACGCTGATGCGGTGCGGCGCAAGCTCCATGGCCAGATGCTGGGTCAGCGCATGCAGGCCGGCCTTGGCCATGGAATAGGCCGAGGAGGGCGTGGCCGCGATGGCCTGGCGCGCCCACATCGAGCCGATGTTGACGATGGCGCCCGGCCGGCCCTGGCTCACCCACTGCCGCGCCACGGCCTGCGTGATGAAGAAGAAGGCCTTGTTGAGGGCCATGTAGCGCTCGTAGTCGGCGGCCTCGTGGTCCAGGAAGGGCTTGGGGAAGAAGACGCCGGCGGCGTTCACCAGCAGGTCGATGTCGGCGTGCCGGCCGCGCAGCACCTCCAGCAGGGCGACCACGCCGGCGTCGCTGCCGAGGTCGGCCACCATGGCCTGCACGGGGCCCAGCGCGGCCAGCTGGCCTCGCGCCGCTTCGGCCTTGCCCGCGTCATGGCCGACGATCACCGCGCTGCCGCCCTGCGCCAGCACCAGGCGGGCGGTCTCCAGACCCATGCCGCTCGTCCCGCCCAGCACCAGCAGCTTCCTGCCTTGAAATGCATCACTCATCTGAAACCTCGTCTTGAAATCGTGGGGTCCTTGGAAATGGCGTCCGCGGGTCCAGCGGCTGCGGATGAGAAAGAAAAGCTATCCGGACCGAGCCCGCCGACGAACTGGACGACGCCACCGCCCCTGAGGGTTGGCGCTGTCTTGGGGGTGGATTCTTCGCGGCGCCTCCGCCGCTGACAAACGAGATAATCTGTCCGCACGAGAAAGAAAATCTTCATGAACAGCAAGCCGCTGGCCCATCTCAACGCCCTGCGCGCCTTCGAGGCGTCGGCGCGGCACCAGAGCTTTGCGCTGGCGGCGGAGGAGTTGCACGTGACGCCCGCGGCCGTGGGGCAGCTGGTGCGCTCGCTGGAGGACGGGCTGGGCACGCCGCTGTTCCTGCGCGGCAGCAGTGGCCGCGCCCGGCTGCAACCCACCGAGGCCGCCGAGCGCGCGCTGCCGGACATCCGCGCCGGCCTGGATCGCCTGGCCATGGGCATGGAGCGCTTGCGGGACGGGGCGGGCCACGGGGTGCTGACCCTGACCGTCAGCCCGGCCTTCGCGGCCAAGTGGCTGCTGCCGCGCCTGGAGCGATTCCAGCTGCGCCACCCCGAGACGGACGTCCGCCTGGAGACCCGGCTGAAGGTGCTGGACTTCGTCGCGCAGCGGGTGGACATCGGCGTGCGTTACGGCCTGGGCCACTGGCCGGGCCTGAGCGCGGTGAAGCTGCTGGACGAAGACCTGTTCCCGGTCTGCGCGCCCCGCCTGCTGCAGGCCGCGGCGCGCTTTCGCCAGCCGGAGGACCTGCTGAAGGAAACGCTGATCCACGACGAGTCCATGGACGACCACGCCGGCTTCCCCGGCTGGGCGACCTGGCTGGAGGCCGCCGGCGTGCGCACGCGCCTGGCGCGCTGCCCGCTGCGCATCAACAACTCGGCTGCCGTGCTGCAGGCCGCGGCCGAGGGCCAGGGCGTGGCGCTGGCCCGCAGCGTGATGGTCCGGGACGACCTGGCCGCGGGGCGGCTCGTGCGGCTCTTCCCGGCGGTCGAGTACCGGTCGCCGCTGTCCTACTACGTGGTGTACCGCAGCGAATGCGCCGGTCTGCCCCGGCTCGCGGCCTTTCGCGACTGGCTGCTGGAGGAGGCGGGACAGCCGTCCGCCTGAGGGCCCGGCGCGGCGGGGGCTCAGTCCAGCGGAATCTGCGCGTCCTCCCGCGTGTTGACCTCGATCACCAGGCCGCCCGGCGCCTGGCAGAAGAAGCGGGTGCCGCGCATCGCATGGTGCAGCGTCTGCGTGAAGTGCACGCCCTGCGCCGTGAAGCGATCGAACAGCGCGACCACGGCGGCCCGGCTCGGCAGCTCGAAGCCGATGTGGAAGTTGTGCGGCCAGTCCACGGCCTGGAGCGCGTGCTGGCGGCCGTCCTCGATCACGATGTCGAAGCCCTGGTGCTTGAGGAAGTTGAAGCCGCCCATGCGCCGCACGGTGCAGCCGAGCTGCTGCTCGAAGAACCGCGTGGTGGCCTCCAGGTCGGTGGAGGGGAAGCTGAGGTGGTTGAGCGTCATGGCGGCGACGGCCGAGGGACGGGCTTGGGTCATGGGATCTCCTGGGTGCTGAATGCCTGGGCATCCTAGGCAGCAGGGGGCGCGGACGGTACTCGCTTTTCCGTGCGGTCGGCCGGGGCGGTCAGCTTCAGGGCCGCGGGCCGGGCCAAGCCATGTCCGACTCGCTTTTGCGGTCATCGCCTGCGACGGCGGCGGATGACGCCCGTTCCAGGTAGCCGAACACGGCGGCCTCCACGCGACGCTGCAGAGGGGCGAGGTCCGTCTCACGGCGCTCACCCGCGGCATCGACGAGGCCGCGGATCAGGGCGGCGACGTCCGCGGCGGCCAGGCCGGCATCTGCCAGCCGGGGCAGGCCGGGGCGTTGCAGCAGCGTGCCGATCAGCTGGCCGAAGCGCCCCTTGTCCAGCCGGGCGCGCAACTCGGGGCGCCCCTCCTGCTCATCGAGCAGGCGTGCCAGTTCCGGGCGTTCCAGCTGCTGGCGCACCGAAGCGCCGATCAAGTGGCGCAAGGCGGCGGGGCCGTCGGGTGCCTCCAGCGCGGCAAGGGCGTCGGTCTCGAAGCGCCCGGCCTCGCGCTCAAGCAGGGCCAGCGTCAGGGCGTCCTTGGAGGGGAAGTACTGGTAGAGCGAGCCGATGCTCACGCCCGCCCGCTCGGCCACGGCGTTGGTGGTGAAGCCGTCCATGCCCTGTGACTCGATCAGTTGCGCCGCGGCCTCCAGGAGGCTGGCCACGGTGAGCCGGGCCCGGCGCTGGCGGGGGGACTTGCGGGGGAGCAGGGCATCGGGGCGGGACATGCCGGCATCCTAGGCGGTTCTTGCTGCGGACCCGCTGGTCATGCGGCGAACACCTTGTTCGGCACGCCGACGGAATCGGCCGATGAGCCCCCAAGTTTGAGGATGCCCGCGCCGGAGCCCCCTAGCTCGTGGGCAAGGCGCGGCGCGCGGGCCGCCTAAGTTGGGCTGGCCACCCCGCGCACGTCGCGCGGACGCTTCAGCAACCCCTCAAGGAAGTTCGCATCATGAGCATCGACAAGCAACGCGGTTCCGAAAAACTGCTGGCCGCCTGGAAGGCCCGCCTGCTCACCGAGGAATCGGTGCGCGAGATCTCGCAGGCGATGGACAAGTCGCCCGCACGTATCGAGGAGGCCACCGTCTACGGCGGGGCCAATGCCACGGGCATGCGCCTGTCGCTGAGCTATGCCGGCGACGACGTGCCGATGTGCGGCAACGACCTGCTCTTCTGGCTCAAGTGGCACCGCACGCACGGCGGCGAGGTCAAGCCGCCGCGCATCCTGATCGACGGCACGCCGTGGCCGGACCTGATCCGCATGCAGCTGGACTTCGGCCATGTGGTGCAGCCGGGCAACATCCTCGAAGGCGGCATCACGCAGGGCACGCTGCGCGGGGCCGTGCGTGGCTGAGACTTTCAGCGCCTGGGCCGGCCTCGGCGCGGCGCGCAGCCCGGTGCTGCAGCCGGGCTGTGGCGGGCCCACGGGCATTGCGCCGATCCTGCAGCTGCACCCGACGCGGCGCTGCAACCTGGCCTGCGCGCACTGCTACACGACGTCCGGCCCGCACGAAGCCGGGGAGCTGCCTCTGGCGCTGCTGTGCGCGGCCCTGGACGACGCGGCGGCGCTGGGCTACGGGCAGCTGGCGGTGTCGGGCGGCGAGCCGCTGCTGTACGACGCGCTGCCCGCCCTGCTGCAGCACGCCCGCCGCCTGGGCCTGCTGACGAGCCTCACGAGCAACGGGCTGCTGATGAGCCCGCGACGCTGGGCCGCCGTGGCGCCGCACCTCGACCGCCTGGCGATCTCCGTGGACGGCCGCGAGGCCTCGCACGATGCGCTGCGCGGCCAGCCGGGCGCGCTCGCCCGCACGCTGCGCCTGCTGGCACAGCCGCGCGCCACGGGCACGCCCTTCGGCTTCATCTTCACGCTCACGCAGCACAACGTGGACGAGCTGGAGGACGTCGTGGCGATGGCGGCGGAGCACGGCGCGCAGAGCGTGCAGGTGCATCCGCTGACGCTGCATGGCCGGGCGCGGGAGGCGCTCCCGGGCGCGCGCCCGGACGGGCAGGAGCTGCTGGCGGCGATCGTGGAGGCGCAGCGCCTCGCGCAGGCGCTGCAGGCGCAGGGCGGCGTGCGCGTGCAGGTGGATGCGCTGAGCCAGGCGCAGATCCAGGCGCATCGCGAGCGCCTCGTGCCTGCCTGGCCGGTGGCGAGCCTCGGGTCGCTGGCGCCCGTGCTGGTGCTGCAGGCGGACGGCCAGGTGCTGCCGCTGACGCACGAGCTGCCGCCCTCGCTGTGGCTGGGGTCCGTCCATGAGACGCCGCTGCGGGCGCTGGCCGCCCGCTGGCTGCACAGCAGCGCCAGCCAGCGGCTCGTGCAGGCGCTGGAACGGACCTGGACCGAGCTGGCGGCCGGCGAACAGCCGGCGGCCTACTGGTACGACGAGGTGGCGGCCCGGGCGCTGGCCCAGCCGGCGCCGGTGGCGTGGCCGCAGCCGCTTGGCGTGCGGCGATCCGCTCCCGCCATGGCCGGCGCGCGGGCCTGAGCCTGCGGGGCCGCCGATCCTAGACGGCAGGTTCGGCAGGCTCGGCAGGCGACGCCGCGGCCGTCATCCCGTACAGCGCCAGCAGGCCCAGCACATGGCCGATGGCCACGCCCGGCTCGCCGGCCTCGATGCGGCCGATGGTCTGCACATGCACGCCCAGGCGCGCGGCGGCGGCGGCCTGGCCCTCGCCGGCCTGCAGCCGCGCCTGGCGGACCGCGGCGCCCAGGGCCTGGATGGACTGCAGGGCGACGGGGGAGATGTCGTCGGAGATGCGTTTGCCTTGTGCCATGGCGGCCGATTGTGCAGCGACCGCGGGGCCGGCAAGGGCATCGCGAAGACGGGACAATCCCGAGCATGAACCCGTCCACCGCCCCCGCCGCCGCAGGCGACGACCCCATGCCCCAGCCGCCCGTCCCGCCGGATCTGGAGGACTGCTGCGGCAATGGCTGCGACCCCTGCATCTTCGACGCCCACGACCTCGCCATGGACGACTACCGCCAGGCGCTGCGGGCCTGGCAGGCCCGGCAGGCGCCGCAGGATCCGTCAATGCCCGCCTGACCGTCCGGCCGCGGATTAGGGAGGGCGCTCACTCCTCGCCCCTGTCCGCCCGTGGCGCTGATGTGGATCAAGCCGGGCCCCCGCCCCCTGGATAGAATGGCTTTCACAGCAGTTCTTCAAGGGAGCACATTCAATGAAAGCCCATTTCCTCGGCAGCGGCATCGGCTCGCTGGCCGGCGCCGCCTTCATGATCCGCGACGCCGGCGTGCCCGGCACGGACATCACGATCTACGAGACCCTGCCCCTCAGCGGCGGCAGCCTGGACGCCGCGTGGCGTCCCGAGCTCGGCTACAGCCTGCGCGGCGGCCGCATGCTCACCACGGATCACTACGAGTGCCTGTGGGACCTGATGAAGACCATCCCCTCGCTCGACCACCCGGAGCTCTCGGTCTTCGAGGAGACCGTGCGCTTCAACGAGCAGACGCCGGCGCACTCGCAGGCGCGCCTGGTGGACCGCCGGCGCCACAAGCTCGACGTCTCGCACATGGGCTTCAGCAACGCCGACCGCCTGGAGCTGCTGCGCCTGACCGAGGCCAGCGAGGCCTCGCTCGGCACCAGCAAGATCAGCGACTGGCTCTCGCCGCCCTTCTTCGACACCAACTTCTGGTGGATGTGGCAGACGACCTTCGCCTTCCAGCCCTGGCACAGCGCGGTGGAGTTCAAGCGCTACCTGCACCGCTTCATGAACGAGTTCCCGCGCATCGAGACGCTGGGCGGCGTAAAGCGCACGGTCTACAACCAGTATGACTCGCTGGTGCGGCCGCTGGAGGCCTGGCTGCTGCAGCGCGGGGTGAACTTCGTCTACGGCACGACCGCCACGGACGTGGCGCTGGACGCGGTGAACGGCGAGACCGTCGCCCGCGCGATCACGCTGCGTGACGCCGCGGGCGAGCGCACCGTGCCGCTCGCCTCGGACGACCTCGTCTTCGTGCAGAACGCCTCCATGACGGATGCCTCCAGCGTGGGCAGCATGAGCGCGCCCGCGCCGCGCCTCACCAAGGCCGACAGCCAGGGCTGGGCGCTGTGGGAGAAGCTGGCGCTCGGGCGGCCCCAGTTCGGCAACCCGGCGGCCTTCAACAGCCGCATCGCGGAGTCCTACTGGCTGTCCTTCACCGTCACCTGCCAGCAGCCGGCCTTCTTCGACCACATGGAAGCCTTCACCGGCAACCGCGCCGGCACGGGCGGCCTGGTGACGTTCAAGGACTCGAACTGGCAGATGTCCGTGGTGCTCTACCACCAGCCGCACTTCCGCGGTCAGCCGGCGCACATGCAGGTGTTCTGGGGCTATGCGCTGCAGCCGGACCGCATCGGCAACTTCGTCGCCAAGCCCATGAGCGAGTGCACCGGCGCGGAGATCCTGCAGGAGCTGCGCGGCCACCTGAACCTCGACCCCGAGACCCTGGACCAGGCCATCTGCATCCCCTGCCGCATGCCCTACATCACGAGCATGTTCATGCCGCGCGCCCATGCGGACCGCCCGCTGCCCGTGCCGCCGGGCTCGCGCAATCTGGCCTTCGTGAGCCAGTTCGTGGAGATCGCGGACGACGTCGTCTTCACCGTCGAGTACTCCGTGCGGGCGGCGCAGATGGCCGTCTACGAGCTGCTCGGCGTGCAGCGCCCGGTGCCGCCGATCACCCGGCATGACCAGTCGCTGAAGGTCATGATGGACTCGCTCGTGAAGGCCTTCCGCTGAGGGATCAGGAGGCCTGCGGCTGCAGCGCCTCGGCGCCTGGCCGCCCGGCGGCGGCCGGGCGGGCCTCCGTCCGCGCGAGCAGATCCTCCAGCGCCTGGATGACGAGCTGCGGATGCGTGATGTGCGGGCAGTGCCCGGAGTTCTCGAGCGTCCGCAAGGTGGAGCCGGCGATGTGCCGGTGGAGGTAGTCACCCACCTCGACGGGCGTGAAGCTGTCCCGCGAGCTCTGCAGGATCAGCGTGGGGCAGCGCACCTCGGCCAGCCGCGCGCGGCAGTCGACGTAGAAGGTGAGCCGCGCGAAACGCGCCGCGATCATCGGATCCAGCGCATGCAGCCCGAGCCCGAAGGCCTCGATGTGGTGGGGCGGGTTGTCGGCACCGATGGCGACCGGCGCCAGGGAGGCCGCCCAGGCGCCGTAGTCCACATCCATCTGGGCCAGCAGCCCGGCCACCTGCCGGCGCGGGAAGCCGCCGCGGTAGCCCGGCTCGTCGATGAAATGCGGCGAGACGTTCAGCAGCACCAGATGGCCGAAGCGCGCCGGCTCGATCAGGCTGGCCAGGAGGCCGATCACGCCGCCGATGGAATGCCCGACGAAGACCACCGGGCGAGGCGGCAGGTCGCGCAGCAGGTCCAGCAGGTCGTGCGCATAGCCCTCCAGCGAGCTGTGCCGCTGATCGCAGTGCGCCAGGCGGTCCGAACCGCCGAAGCCGACGTGGTCGAACAGCAGGACCTGATGGCGCCCCGCGAAGGCCTCGGCCACCGGGCGCCACGAGGACTGGTCCGAACCAAAACCATGGGCAAACACCAGCGTGGGGTCGCCGTGACCGATGAGATGCCGATGGTTGCGCGTGCGATGCACCATGCCTGACTCCCTGAACACGCGATCCGGCGCCGGACGTGGCGGCAGACCGTGATCGCTGGCGGCAGCTTAGGCGGGAGCGCCGGGCTGGATCAAGCCCCCTCCATCGGGCTCAGGGGGTGGGCACGCCATCGCGGCGCAGGGGGGCGCTCAGCAGATCGTGCCCTCGCTCACGTGCAGGTCCTCGCTGGCCTGCAGCGCGGCCTGCAGCGCCAGGCGCAGGCCCGTCGTCATGGTGTCCAGCGCCATCGAGGCCGCATGCGGGTGGTGCGCCGCCTGCTCCGGCAGATAGGGCACATGCAGGAAGCCGCCCTGGCGCAGCCACGGGCGCTGCTGCGCCAGGTGCATCAGCCCGTAGAAGACGTGGTTGCAGACGAAGGTGCCGGCCGTGTAGGACACCTCCGCGGGCACGCCGGCGCTGCGCAGCGCCTGCACCATGCGCTTGACGGGCAGCGTCGTGAAGTAGGCCGCCGGGCCGAGCGCCTGGACCGGGCGGTCGATGGGCTGGGCGCCGGCGTTGTCGGGAATGCGGGCGTCGTCGAGGTTGATCGCCACGCGCTCCAGGCTCAGGGCGCTGCGCCCGCCGGCCTGGCCGCAGCACAGCACCAGGCGCGGCCGCAGGCGGTCGAGGTGGCCGGCCAGCGCGTCCAGCGCGGCGTCGAACACGCAGGGCAGCACGACCGCCTCCACCCGGACGCCCGGCAGAAGGCGCTCGCCCTGCAGGCGCTGCACAAGCTGGGCGGACGGGTTCACCGCCTCGCCGTCGAAGGGCTCGAAGCCGGTGAGAAGGAGGCAGTCCGGCGCGGCACCGGGCGCGATATCAGGCGAAGTCAGGGAAGCAGTCATGTCAGCGGTCCGGTTCAGACGATCAAGTAGAGCAGCACGGTCTGCAGGGCGAGCAGCAGCAGCGCCGTCGGGGCCTGCGCCTTGATGACGCCGTGGCGGTCCTGCAGGTTCAGCAGCGCGGCGGGGACGATGTTGAAGTTGGCGGCCATCGGCGTGAGCAGGGTGCCGCAATAGCCGCACAGCATGCCGATGGACAGCACCGGCGCGGGAGGGGCGCCGTAGCCCTGGATCAGGAAGGGCAGGGCGACCCCGGCGGCCATCACCGGGAAGGCGGCGAAGGCATTGCCCATGACCATGGTGAAGGCGGCCATGCCGAGCGTGTAGGTCATGACCACTACGGCCTTGCTGTCGGGGCGCAGCAGCAGGCGCGTCAGGGATTCGACGGCCTCCCCGGTGTGGCTGGCCAGGAAGACGCCGCCGAGCATGGCCAGCATCAGCGGCAGCACCAGGGGCCAGCCGATGGACTCGATCACGCCCTGCGAGGCGGTGAGCGCCTGGCGGGGCGAGTCGCCCGTGACGCGCCAGGCCAGCAGCACCGCGCCCAGGCAGGCCAGCGTCAGGGCGCCGAGCGTCAGGGCCTGCGGGGCCAGCAGGCTCCAGTGCGACACGCGCAGCCAGGGCCCGGCGAGCACGCCCGCGACGGTCAGCGCCGGGATCGCGAGGACCGGCAGGAAGAGACGGTGGCCGAGCACGCCCGCGCGCTGCTGGCGCAGGGCGAGGGCCCGGGGCGAGGGCGCGGCGCCCGGCCCGCGGCTCAGGCCCAGTCCGGCGATGAGCCCGAGCAGGAGCACCAGCCCGCCGACGAGGCGGTGGGTCAGCGGCTGACCCAGCTGCGTGCTCATCAGGTCACCGGCGAGGAAGGGCAACCCGAACAGCGCCCAGAACAGGCCGCGCCAGAAGCGCCGCGGCGTGCCCGCGTCGCGCCAGCAGGCCACGGCGACCCACATCAGCACGGCGCCCACCAGCGGCAGCGTCAGCCCCGGGCTGATCAGCGCCTGCACGGCGATGCCGCCCTCCGTCGTGGCGGGCGCGCTCATGCGGCCTCCCAAGTGCTGGACTCGAGCGGCATGGCGGCGGCGATCTGTGCGTCCAGCCGCGAAAGCCGGGCAAGGTGCACGACGGCGGCGCACAGCGCGGTGGGGATCGCCCAGAGCCCGATCACGAGCGGCTCGGCCACCGGGATGCCGCTCTGCTGCATGAAGCTGTGGATCAGGAGCACGGCGCCGAAGGCGATGAAGATGTCCTCGCCGAAGAAGAGGGCCACGTTGTCACAGGCTGCGGCGTGCGCCAGGATGCGCTCGCGCAGGGCGGGCGGCAGCGGCCCGTGGCGGTGCACGGCCAGGCCCTCGGCCATCGGCGCCAGCAGCGGGCGCACCGTCTGGGCGGGGCCACCGAGGCTGGTCAGCCCCAGCGCGGCCGTGCCCTGGCGCAGCAGGTAATAGAGCATCAGCAGCCGGCCGGTGCTGGCCCCGCGCAGGCGCGCCACCCAGGCCTGGGCGTGTTCGCGCAGGCCGTGCTTCTCGACCAGCGCCACGACCGGCAGGAGCAGGACGACGGCGGCCAGCGAGCGGCTCGCCATGAACTTCTCGCCGAAGAGCTCCAGCAGGGCCAGCGGCTGCAGGCCGGCGCACAGGCCGGTGACGGCGCCGGCCACCAGCACCACGAGCAGCGCGTTGAAGCGCAGCGTGAAGCCGAGCACGATGAGGGGGATGCCGACCAGCGGCAGAAGGGTGGACGGTTCCATGGGGTCAGGTCTTGCGTGAGGCGGGGGCGCGCACGGCGATGCCGGCGGCGCTCAGGTGTTCATGCAGGGCGCGCACCAGCGGGAGCGCGGCCAGGCCGTCGCCATGCACGCACAGGGTGTCGATGCGCAGCCGCAGCGGCGTGCCGCCGGCCGTCGTCACGGCCTCGCCGCGGGCCAGCGCCAGGCCCTGCGCCACGCCGTCGGCGATCTCGTGCAGCACGGCGCCGGCTTCACCGCGGGGCTGCAGGGTGCCGGCGGCGGTGTAGCGGCGGTCCGCGAAACCTTCCTCGCGCACGGGCAGGCCGGCGTCGCGCGCGGCGGCCACCAGCGGGCTGCCGGCCAGCGCGACGAGCGCCAGCCCCGGCGCCTCGCCCGGCAGCAGCGCGAGCAGCAGCTCGATCAGCCGCGGGTCCTGCGCGGCCTGGTTGTAGAGCGCGCCGTGCGGCTTGACGTGCTGGGGCGTGGCGCCTTCGGCCGAGGCCGCCTGCTGAAAGTCCTGCAATTGGCGAGCCAACGCGCCGCGCAGCGCCACCAGCCCGGCGGCATCGAGCACCTGGACCCGGCGGCCGAAGCCGGCGCGGTCCTCGAAGCTGGGATGGGCGCCGACGGCCACGCCCTGCGCCTGCGCCCGGGCGATCGAGGCGCGCAGGCTCGCGGCGTCACCCGTGTGCCCGCCGCAGGCGATGTTGGCGGAGCTGATCCAGGGCAGGATGAGCGCCTCGTCCGCGCAGCCTTCGCCGAGGTCCGCATTGAGGTCCAGCGAAGGCGTAAGGGGGAGTCCGTGCATGGGGGGATTGTCGGTGCCGGCGGCTCAAGCACCCCGCAGGGCGAGGCATTGCATCTGCAGGGCGTCCCGGGCCTGCCGGCGGGCGGCACGCGCCTGCGCCTCGTCCACGGGCAGGAAGCGCAGGCGCTGGCCGGGCCCCGCCTGCGCGAGCCGGGGCAGGTCGGCCTCGATGACGACGGCCAGGCGCGGATAGCCGCCGGTCGCCTGCGCATCGGCCGTCAGCACGATGGGCAGGCCGTCGGGCGGCACCTGCACCACGCCCGGCAGCACGGCGTGCGACAGCAGCTCGCCGAGCCCGTCGGGCCACTCGGCGCCGCGCAGCGCCGGGCCGTCGAGGCGGCTGCCCATGCGGTTGCCGCGCGGGCTGACGCGCCAGTCGGCCTGCCAGAACGCGGCCATGGCCTCGGGATGGAAGCCTTCGGCCTCGGGGCCGGGCAGCACGCGCAGATCGAGCACGGCGGGCGCCACGAAGGGAGGCAGGCCGCGACGAGGCCCCTCAGGCGGGGAGGCCTGCAGCGCCCCCGCCTGAAGCACGTCGCCCGCCCGCAGGGCGCGCCCCTGCGGACCGCCGAAGCCGCCCGCGAGGTCGGTGCTGCAGGCGCCCAGGCAGGCCGCCGTGGCGATGCCGCCGGGCACGGCGAGGTAGGCGAAGCGCCCCGCGCGCGGCCCGCGCAGCCGCAGGCGCTGGCCCGCACGGGCGAGGTGGCGCCAGCCCACCGGGCAGGGCGCGGCGTCCAGCAGGACCTCGCAGTCCGCGCCGGCCAGGGCCAGCCAGGTGTCCCGCTCCACGAGCAGTTCGAGGGGGCCGCCGCTGATCTCCAGCGCCGGCAGGGTCAGGTCTTGCTCCAGCAGGGCGTTGGCCTGCTGCAGGGCGATCGCGTCCATGGCGCCGGCCTGCCCGATGCCGAGGTGCCGCCAGCCCGTCCGCCCCAGGTCCTGCACGCTGCTCTGCAGGCCGGGCTTGATCACGCGCAGGGTGGGGCGCTCAGTCATCGCAGCGCTCCACGACGAAGCGCAGGCGGTCGCCGGGCTGCAGCAGCGTCGGTGGGGTCGCGCCGGCATCGAACAGCGGGAGCGCGGTCCGGCCGATGAGCTGCCAGCCCCCGGGGCTGGCGCAGGGATAGATGCCGGTCTGCGCGCCACCGATGCCGACGGAGCCGGCCGGCACCGCCGTGCGTGGGGTGGCGCGCCGGGGCGTGTGCAGCGCGGGCGGCAGGCCGTCCAGGTAGGCGAAGCCGGGCAGGAAGCCGAGGAAGAAGACCCGGTAGGCCGCCTCGCTGTGCCGGCGCACCAGCTCGCGCGGCGAGAGGCCGTGGTGCGCGGCCACGCTGGCGAGGTCCGGACCGGCGTCGCCGCCGTAGTGCACGGGGACCTCCACGAGCCGGCCATCGTCGGGCGCCGGGGCCGGTCGGTCCTGGACGGCCTGCCAGAGCCGCAGCAGGCGCCCGGTGGCCTCCGAGCTGTCGAGCCGCTCGGGATCGAAGACCCAGGTGAGATTGCCCATGCCCGGCACGCAGTCGAGGGCGTCGCCCGCCACCAACAGTTGGTCGCGCAGACACCACAGCGACTGCTGCAGCGCGAGGCTCGGCGCCTGGCCGGGGAAGTCCAGCAGCACGGCCCGCTCGCCGAGCGGCCGGCAGCGGGCGGTGGAGGGCGATGTCATGGGCGGCGGGGCAGGGTCATGGGAGGCTCGGGCGGGATCTTGCCCGGGAACGGGCGCCGCGTGCAAAAGGGGTGAGCGGCGACATCGCGCGGCGGCATTGTCACCTGCGGGACAGGCGTGGTCCACGCTGACACAGCCAGACCCCGCGCCCTAGGGTTTGCTGGGGTGGAGCCCCGCCTGCTTTTGCCGGATCGTGCAACGAGCTGCAACAAGACAGCCTGTGGATTCGCGTGCACGACTTGCCGACGACTCTCACCCCCAACGGAGACAAGCATGAACAAGTTCTCGTCCATCCTCCTGGGCCAGCGCACGCCGCGCCGCGCCCTGGTCCGCTGCGCCACGGCCCTGGCCCTGGCCGCGAGCGTGCTGCCCGCCGCGGCCAGCACGCTCAACCAGAACGTGTCCTGGACCATCGACCGCGCCGGCACCACCACGAAGTACCGCGTCGTGGCCTACGGTGACTCGATCTACGCCGGCTACAACGGCTCCACGCTCAACGCGGCCAAGTACTCGGCGCCCACGGTGGATGCCGAGTACCTCTCCGCCCTGTGGAATGCCGACATCGAGAGCGTGCGCCGCGCCAAGTCCGGCGCCGTGGCCTCGGATGTCTACAACAACAAGATCGTGGGCGAGGCCAGCTACATGCAGGCCAGCAGCACGCGCGTCGTCACGTTCGAGATGTGCGGCAACGACGGCCTGCAGGCCCGAACCGCCTTCAAGGGCCAGACCGGCACCTGCGACTACAGCGTGCTGGACAACGCCCTCGCGAGCTGCAAGACCTATGTGGCCAAGGCGATGGACTACATCAATGCCAATGCCTACGCCGGCACCAAGCTCAAGATCATCTCCAACCTGCACTACCCCGGCTACGCCGCCGACAACGTGCAGAGCAGCTGCAAGGACGCCAGCACCGGCGCCACGGTGAACCTGCGCGACAAGTTCCTGCCGGCGCTGACGAAGATGAACTACTGGATGTGCGAGTACGCCCGCCAGAAGGGCTTCCGCTGCGCCGACAACTTCGCCCAGTACATGGCGGCGGACTACGACAGCAACGGCGACGGCCAGATCGACTCCGACGCCATCCGCTACGTGGCCGGTGACACCGAGGCGGCCTACGTGACCCGCATCACGTCGACCTACCGCAGCACCCTGCGCGACGCCAACACGCACTTCGTCTCGGCCAGCAGCAGCTACGACTACATCCAGTCCGACGACACCCATCCGACCTACAACGGCGGCACGGTGACGGCCGGCCTCTTCGGCGGCAGCACGGGCTCGGGCGCGCCACGCTACACCAGCTTCAGTGGCGGCAAGAACCCGATCTGGAACCAGTACGGGCACGAGCGCATGGGCTGGGCCCTGTCCGTCTCGAACCCGGCGGCGCCCTGAGGCGCTGCGGCCTCGGCGGGTCCTCGTCATGAAGCCGCGCCTGGCCACGCTGGGCTACGTCGCGATGGCGCTGCTGTGCCTCGCGGCGGGCCTGGCGTTGCTGTGGCCGGACGAGGGCCCCGCACCGGCGGCCATGACCGCGGCGTCGGACTCTGCGCCGGCCCGCGGCGCATCGGGTGCCACGGCCAGCGTGGCCAGCGCGTCCGCGTCCGCCGCGCCCCATCCCTGGCTGATGGTCGGCACGACGGGTGCCGCGGCGAGTGATGACCTCGCCGACCATGTGCAGCCCGGCACCGCGCCGTCCATGCGCGAGGTGATCGAGCGCCTGCACAAGGCCGGCGTGCGCACGGGGCTGGGCGCCTTCCAGCCCCCCGGCACGCGCCCGCCGGTCGTTGGCCTGGCCGTGCCCGAGGACTATGTGCTGCCGCCCGGCTACGTGCGGCACCACCAGGCTACGGACGACGGCCAGCGCATCGAGGCCATCCTGATGTTCTCGCCCGACCAGCCGCCGCGGGATGCCACCGGGCGCCCCCTGGCGGTGCCGGCCGACCGCGTGGTCACACCGTCCCTCGCGCCAGCGGGCTTCCCCATCCGCTACGTCGTGATTCCCCGGCCGCAGGAGCCGGGCGCCGATGCCGCGGGCACGCCCTGAACCTCTCCCTTCTTCTCGACGTTCCATGACTGCTTTTCTGACCAGGCCCGGGCTGCGCGCGGGCGCGATGCTGGGCGGTGGCGCCCTGCTGCTGGCGCTCTATGCCCACGGGCAGTGGGGGCTGGGCTTCGTGGCCCTGCTGCCGTGGCTGATGTGGCTGAACACGCCTGCGAGCTGGGGCCGCCGTGTGCTGCGGGCCTGGCTGCTGTGCCTGGCACTGGCCCTGGCCGGCTTCGGCTGGTTCGGCACGGCGATGGCGCACTACGCGCAGTGGCCGCAGCCGGTGGGCTGGCTCGTGCTGCTGCTGATCGCACCGCTGCTGCAGCCGCAGCTGCTGGCCTGGGCGCTCGTGCGTCAGGGCTTCGGCGCGCGTCCGGTGCTGCGGGCGGTGGTGGCCTCGGCCACCTGGGTCGGCATGGAATGGGCCCTGCCCAAGGTGCTGGGTGACACGCTCGGCCTCGGGCTCTATCCCGCCGTGCAGCTGCGCCAGGCCGCCGCGCTGGGCGGCGCCGCCGGGCTGACCTTGCTGCTGCTGCTGGTCAACGAGGCGCTCGCCGCGCTGCTGGCTCAAGGCCCGAGCCTGCGCTCGCCCCCCCGTCGCCTGCAGGTGCGCGCGCTCGCCGGGCCGGCCGCGATCGCGCTGCTGCTGCCGCTGGCCGCCGTCCTCTACGGCTCGCAGCGCGAGGCCCCCGCGCTGGCGGCGGGCACGCCCCAGCTGCGGGTGGGCCTCGTGCAGGCCAATATCGCCGACTACGAGCGCCGCCGCGAGGCGCAGGGCAGCTATGCCGTGGTCCGCGAGGTGCTCGACACGCACTACGCCATGAGCTACGACGCCGTCGAGCGCCAGCGCGCCGATGCCGTGCTGTGGTCCGAGACGATCTACCCCACGACCTTCGGCCAGCCCAAGAGCGAGGCCGGGGCGCAGCTGGACCAGGAGATCGCCTCCATCGTCAACGCCGCCGGCGTGCCCTTCGTTTTCGGCACCTATGACCGCGACGGCGCGGGCGAGTACAACGCCGCTGCCTTCGTCCAGCCGCAGCAGGGCCTGCTCGGCATGTACCGCAAGACGCGGCTCTTTCCCCTCACCGAGTCCGTGCCGGCCTGGCTGGACGGCCCGTCGCTGCAGCGCTGGCTGCCCTGGGCGGGGCGCTGGCAGCCGGGCAGCGGCGCGCGCGTCTTCCCGCTGCGCCTGCGGGACGGGCGCGAGGTGCCGGTGCAGCCGCTGATCTGCCGCGACGACACCGACAGCGCGCTGGCGATCGCCGGCGCGCGGCTCGGGGCGCGGGCGATGCTGACGATGTCCAACGACGCCTGGTTCAGCACCGATCCCCTCGGGGCCCGGCTGCACCAGGCCGCCGCGGCCTTCCGCAGCATCGAGACGGGGCTGCCGCAGTTCCGCGTGACGACCAACGGCTACAGCGCCGTCATCGATGCGCGCGGCACGGTGCACGCCAGCGGGGACTTCGGCCGCCGCACGCTGGTGGTCGGCGCCCTGCCGGTGCCCGAGGCCGTGCCGACGCTGATGGTGCGCTGGGGCGACTGGGTCGGCGCCGCGAGCGTGGCGCTGCTCGGCCTGCTGGGCGCGGCGGCGCTGCTGCGTCGTGCGTGGCCGCTGGCGCCCGAGGTGCCGGCCTTCGCCTGGCCGGTGCGGGTGCGCGTGCTGCCCGCCGGCCTGCGCTGGCCGCTGGCCGCCCTGCGTGGGATCGCCCGCCTGAGCCTGCTGGGGCTGGGCCTGGCCTGGGGGCTCGACGAGGGCTTCCGCAGCCAGGGCCTGCAGCAGCTGCGCCTCTTCGGGGCGCTGGTCGTGGCGCCGGAGCTGGCCGCGTGGCTGCTGCTGGCCGCGTGGGCCGGCGAGCTGCGCCTCGCGGGGGAACGGCTGGAGCTCGCGGTCCGCGGGACGCCTTCGCAGGGGTGGCCGCGGGGCGCGCTGCAGGGCCTGGACGTGTGGCGCCTGCCCTGGCCCGCGCCGGGCCTGACGCTGTCAACGGTCGAGGGCAAGACCTGGCACCTCGTGACAGCTCGCCCGCAGGCCCTGCAGGAGGCCCTGGAGGCCACGCGCGCCGCCGGCACGCCGGCTGCGCCCGCGCGCGAGCGCAGCCGGGTGGACTGGTACGCCTGGGCCCGCCAGTGGCGCCCGCGGTTGCGGCTCGCCCGGCCGCTGTGGAAGTTCGTGGTGCTGCCCGCGGTGCTGGCCACGCCGGCCTTTGCCCTGCACCAGCACATCGCCTACGGGGGCTTCCTCGGCGAGCTCTACAGCTACGGCCTCGTGGCCTACCTGCGTGCCTTGGCGCTGTGGTGGGCGGCCTGGGCGCTCGGCGTCGCGGTGACGGCGGCGGTGCTGCGCCTGCTGATCGAGGGCGGCGCCTGGCTGGGGCTGTGGTGGCGCCCCGAGGCCGCCTTGCGGCTGCGGCTGGCCCTGGAGCAGGCCGGGCTGGCGCTGCTGTATGCCGGCCTGCCGCTGTGGCTGCTGATGAAGCTGCTGGGGCGTTGAATGTCCGTGTGACGGCGCGATGGCCGGGGCGCCGCAGGGACCGGCCACTCTGTGCGAATCCCGGACATTCGGCGGCGCCGGGCGACGGTGTTCGCACCGCCGGGGCCGGGCACCCGGCCGGCCCGCGGAATTCTGCGCAGGAGAATCGGGACCGCGCCGGCGCCGGTCACGTCGCTTGCTTATCATCCGCCCCCATGCACCGAGCTGTTCTGCGCCTGTCCGCGCTGCTGTTCCTGTGGATGGGCCTTCAGGGGACCGGTCTGCTGGCCTCGCCCGCCTTCGCGGGGGAGGTGCTTGACGCGCAGTTCCGCAGCATCGAGGTGCCCCAGAACTCCGTGCCCACGCTGGCACAGGACCGCGCCGGCTTCATCTGGGTGGCGACGGTCAAGGGGCTGGCCCGCTACGACGGCTACCGGCTGCGCCCCATCGAGCAGGACGGCCACACGACGGCCGAGCGCAATCTGGGCTGGGTGCGCGCGCTGGCCGCCGCCCGCGACGGGCGCATGTGGATCGGCACCGAGTTCCAGGGCCTGATGGTCTATGACCCGCAGCAGGACCGCCTGCAGCCGCTCGGCAGCGCCGAGGGGACGGGGCGCGCCCATGCGCCGATCCGGGCGCTGGCCGAGGCTGCTGACGGCAGCGTGTGGATGGGCACGGTGGGCCAGGGCCTGCAGCACTACCTGCCTCAGCAGCAACGTTTCGAACGCCAGGACCTGCGCTTCAAGGGCGAGCCGGAGCCGCGCGTGACGGCGCTGGCCGTGACGCGGGACGGCACGGTCTGGGCCGGGCACTGGCGGGGTCTGGCACGCCGCCAGGGCGACGCCTGGGTGACGGTGCCGCTGCCGGGCGCGCGGGACGAGGGCACGGTGCTCGCCCTCGCCGAGGACCGCGACGGCCGGCTGTGGCTCGGCACGCAGGACGGGCGCCTGGGCGTGATCGAACAGGGTCAGCTGCGCTGGGTGCAGGACCTCAAGGCGCCCATCCAGGCGCTGGCGCAGGCCGAGGACGGCCGCATCTGGGTCGGCGGCAAGACGGGCCTGCTCTGGGTGGATCCGAACCGCGGCAGCGTCGAGACCTGGCTGCGCCACGACCCGCGCCATCTGCGCGGCCTGGCGGGCAATGACGTCAGCGGCATCGTGCGGGACCAATGGGGCGTGATGTGGGTGAGCGGCTACGGCCTCGGCCTGCAGCGCCACCAGGGGCATCCCGCCCTGGCTGTGCGCGGGCCGGACACCACGCCGGACAGCCCGCTGCGGGAAGCGGACGTGCGGGCCCTGCTGCGCCTGCACAGCGGCGAGATCCTGGCGCCCACGCAGCTCGGCACCGTCGCGCGGCTGGATGGCCGGCCCGGGCAGGCACTGGCGACGCGGGGCGTCTGGCCGCGCGAGCGCAGCAGCGTGGTGGAGTCCCTGAACCAGGCGCCGGACGGCAGCGTCTGGCTGGCCGCGGCCGGCCGGCTGGAGCACCGCACGGCGGAAGGCCGCCTGCTGCGGGACTGGCCGCTGGACGGCGGGCGGGCGCAGCAGCTGCTGATCCGCTCGACGGGCGAGGTGTGGCTGGGCATGCAGGAGGGGCTGTACCGCCTCGCGTCGCCGCAGGCCGCGGGCCTCGAGCGCGTGACCCTGGCCGGTGGCGAGCCGCTGCAGGGCGGCATCTACGCGCTGCGCGAGGAGCCGGGCAGCCGGGCGCTGTGGGTCGGCGGGCAGCAGGGGCTGTTCGCCGAAGAGCCGCAGGGCCTGCGGCGGCTGGCGCAGGCGCCCGAGGCCGCGCTGGGCAGCCCCATCGTGATGGGCCTGCTGTGGGGACGCGACGGCACGCTGTGGGTGGACACCCCCGTGAGCGGCCTGCACCGCCGCATCGGCCTGGACGCCCAGGGCCGCACCCGCTTCGAGCGCATCAGCGAGCGCCATGAGCTCGAGGGCGTGTTCGGCGGCAATCTGCACGAGGACGCGCAGGGCCGCATCTGGAGCCAGCTCTACGTCTACGATCCGCGCGCCGACCGGATCGACGCCTTCGGGCCTGCGGAAGGCGCCTTCTTCGGCAGCTTCTGGTTCTTCGCCTCCTGCGAGCTGCCGGGCGGCGGCCTGCTCTTCGGCGGCAGCCGCGGCCTGCTGCGCGTCCAGCCGGAGGCCTATGCGCCGGCCCAGGGCTCACTGCCCGTGGTCATCAGCGGCCTGCGCGTCAACGGCCAGCCCTACCATCCCGAGCGCCTGCAGGACGGCCTCGTGCTCAAGCCCGGCCTGCGGACCCTGACCGTCGAATTCGCGGGCCTGGACTACGCCGACCCGCAGCGCCTGCGCTACCAGTACCGCCTGCAGGGCCAGGACAGCGAGTGGACCCGTGTGGACGCCAGCGCCCGCAGCCCCAGCTTCGGCCCGCTCAAGCCGGGGCGTTACGTGCTGCAGGTGCGCGCGACGCCGGTGCAGGGCAAGGGGCTCGTCGGCACGCTGCACCTGCCCCTCGAGCTGCTGCCGGCCTGGTGGCAGACGTGGTGGGCGCGGGCCGGCGCCGGCGTGCTGGTGCTGCTGTCCTTCTGGGGCTTCGTGCAGTGGCGCACGCGCCGGCTGCGCCACCGCGAGGTCGAGCTGCGCGCGCTGGTGGACGCCCGCACGTCAGAGCTGCGCGAGGCCAGCCTCACCGACACGCTGACCGGCCTGCGCAATCGCCGCTACCTGGCCCTGCGCCTGCAGGACGATCTCAATCTGTGCCTGCGCCGCTTCGAGACCGAGGGCATCGAGCCTGGCGCGGACAGCGATCTGCTCTTGATGCTGCTGGACCTCGACTACTTCAAGCGCGTGAACGATGTCTACGGCCACGGGGCCGGCGATGCGGTGCTCGTGCAGCTCGCCGAGCGCCTGCGCCGCGTGTTCCGGGGCACGGATTCGCTGGTGCGCTGGGGTGGCGAGGAGGTGCTCGTCCTCGTGCGCGACAGCAGCCGGGCCAAGGCCGCCGAGCTGGCCGAGCGCGCCTGCGCCGTCATGCGCGAGCGCCCCTTCGACATCGGCGACGGCCGGCAGATCCCCGTGACCGTGTCGCTGGGCTGGTGCGCCTTCCCGCTGGATCCGCGCCAGCCACGGGCCTGGGACTGGGCCGCCTCGCTGGCCCTGACCGACGTGGCGCTCTATGCCGCCAAGGCCCAGGGGCGGGACGGCCACGTCGGCGTCGAGCGGGCCGACGGCCTGACGCCGATGCGCCTGCCCAAGGACTGGTGGCTGGGCCAGCCGCCGGCCGGCCTGACCGTGCGGCGCAGCCGGGACCGGCTCGGCAGCTGAGCCGTGCCCTGCTCGGGGCAGCCCCCGTGCCCTGCGAAGCCTCGCTCTGCTAGGCTGCGGCGCAGACCGCCACCCCGGAGCCTCGTCGCATGACCTCGTCCACGCCCGCTGAGCATCCGCTGGACCGGCCCGTCTGGCACAGCCTGACGGGCCCCCAGCAAGACCTGGCCCTCGGTGGCGCCCTGGCGCGCCGTTACCAGCCGGAGATCCACCTCTTCGCCGCGGCCGCCGACGAGAGCCCGCCGGCCCTGCAGGCCCTGGCCGCGCTGCTGCCGGCGACGGGCTCCCTGTTCCTGCTGCAGGTGCCGGCGATCCGCCTGCCGCCGGGCGCGGTGGCGCTCAAGGAGGCCGGGGGCGTCCAGATGCTGGCCACGCGCTCGCTGCAGGACGAGCCCGCGCCGCCCGGCCTGCAGGCGCTGGGCGACGCCGACGCCGCCGAGATGCTCGCGCTGGCCGAGCTCACCCAGCCCGGTCCCTTCCTCGCCCAGACGCATCGCATGGGCCGATTCCTCGGGGTGCGCATCGATGGCCGGCTCGCCGCGATGGCCGGTGAACGCATGCACCTCGACGGCTACACCGAGGTCAGCGGCGTCTGCACGCACCCGGACTTCCGCGGCCGGGGCCTCGCCCGCCAGCTGTCCGCGGCGGTGGCCCGGCAGATCGAGGCGCGCGGCGAGCGCCCCTTCCTGCATGCCTGGCAGAGCAACACCGCGGCGATCGCCCTCTACGACAGCCTGGGCTTCCGCTGGCGGGCGGACGTGCAGGTGGCGGTGATCGGCAGGGCGCCATGAGCAGCGCCAGCGCCGCGCCGGCGCGTGATGCGGTCGGGCTGCTCACCATCGCGGTGTTCGGGCTGTGCCTGGGTTTCATCGGCCTGCGCGGGCTGCACCAGGGGCACTTCGACCATGCGGTCACCTGGCAGGCACAGCCGCTGGGTTTTGCCCTGCGCTTCGTGGGCTGGATGCTGGGCTGCGCCTTCTGCCTGTGGGGCGCCTGGGCCCTGTGGCGCTTCACGCTGGCGCCCGATGCCCGGCTCTGGCAGGACACCGCGCCGCTGCCGCGCGAGCAGCCGCGCCGCCTGGCGCTGAACGAGCGGCCGCGCGGGGCGGGGCGGCGCCTGGCGGGCCTGGTGGCGCTGCTGGCCTGCGGCGCGGCCGTGGCGCTGATGCATGTCACCTTGGAGCCCGTGCTCGGCCGTGTGCGATGGATGTTCACCGGCCTGCCGATGCTGTTCCTGCTGCTCGGCCTGCTGCGCTGGCTGGTCTGGCGCCCGCAGCGTGGCCCGCTCGTCGTGCTGGGCCCCGAGGGCCTGCAGGACCTGCGCGGTGGCGGCCCGCCGATCGCCTGGACGGACATCCAGGAGGTGCAGCTCGAAGGCGCGCGCCTGCTCGTGGCCCTGCATGCCGCGCGGCGGGCGGCCGTGCTGAAGCGGCGAGGGGTGGGGGCGCGGTGGACGGCGCGGGCCCTGCGCTGGGACGGCGACGGCGCGGACGTGGCCGTCTCCCTGCAGGGGCTGGACGCCCGCCCGACCGCCGTGCTGGCCCTGGCCAGAGACTGGATGGGCTGGGCGGACGCGCACCCGGCCACGTCATCCTCCGCCCCCTAGCCGACAGGCGGCGACGCGCCGCCGGCCCGCTCATGCGCACCGGCTCTGTGCCCATGCCGACCCGGCATGCCCGGGCGCCGGCACGGTTGATTGCTGCGGCGCACAATGCATCGCATGGACACCCCGCACACAAGCTCCGCTCCGTCCACCCGCCCTCGGGTGCTCATCGTCGGTTGTGGCTTCGGGGGGCTCGCCGCGACGCGGGCGCTGGCCGGGGCGCCGGTCGACATCACCCTGGTGGACCGCAGCAACCACCATCTCTTCCAGCCGCTGCTCTATCAGGTGGCCACGGCGGGGCTGTCGGCGCCGTCCATCGCGGCGCCCATCCGCCACATGCTGCGGCGCCAGCGGAATGTCACGGTGCTGATGGCGGAAGTCAGCGGCATCGACAAAACCCGGCGCTGCGTGACGCTGGCGGACGGGCAGGTACTCGGCTACGACTTCCTGATCGTCGCCGCCGGCGCCACGCACAGCTACTTCGGGCGGGACGAGTGGGCGGCCCACGCGCCGGGGCTCAAGACGCTGGAGGACGCCTTCCGGCTGCGTGCCCGCGTGCTCAAGGCCTTCGAGCAGGCCGAGCTGGCGCCCGATCCGGCGCGGCAGGCGGCGTTGCTGAGCTTCGTCGTCATCGGCGGTGGCCCGACGGGCGTGGAGATGGCCGGCACGCTGGCCGAGATCGCCCATCACACGCTGCGGGACGAGTTCCGCCGCATCGACCCGGCGGGCGCGCGGGTGCTGCTGCTGGAGGGCTCGGAGCGCGTGCTGCAGGCGCTGCCGCCGGCGCTGTCGGCGCGGGCGGAGCAGCAGCTGCAGGGCCTCGGGGTCGAGGTGCGGACGCGGTGCCGCGTGGTGGGCATCGACGCGGAGGGCGTGGACGTGCAGGCGGACGGCGGCGACGCGCCGCTGCGCATCCCGGCACACACCGTGGTCTGGGCCGCGGGCGTGGCGGCCTCGCCGCTCGGGCGTCTGCTGGATGTGCCGCTGGACCGGGCCGGCCGCGTGCAGGTCGACGGCCTGCTGGGCATCCCCGGGCACCCGGAAGTCTTCGTCATCGGCGATCTCGCCGCCGCGCAGAGCCAGGAGGCCGACGGCCGCACCCGGCCCGTGCCCGGCGTGAGCCCGGCCGCCAAGCAGATGGGCGCGCACGCCGCGGTCAGCATCCTCGCCCGCCTGCGCGGCCGCGAGGCCCTGCTGCGGCCCTTCCGCTACCGCGACTACGGCGCCCTGGCCACCATCGGCCGCAAGGCGGCGGTGGCCGACCTGGGCTGGCTGCAGTTCTCAGGCTACGCGGCCTGGCTGTTCTGGCTCTTCGTCCACATCTACTTCCTGATCGGTTTCCGCAACCGCCTGGTCGTGTTGATGGACTGGGCCTGGGCCTACTGGAGCTTCCAGCGCTATGCCCGCGTCGTGGTGGAGCCGGCGCCGTCCGCCGGGGCCGAAGTCAAGACCTGACCCCTACGCGTGACCCCTACGCGGCGCCGTCCTCAGGGCATCGGCCACTGCTCGATGGCCTGCGCCAGCTTGACGCAGCGCGGCTCGGTCATCGGCGCGTCGGCCTGGCCCAGCGTCCGGCTGATCCAGGCCTGGCGCTGCTTCAGCAGGGCCTCGGCGATCTCCGGGAGCTCGGGCCAGCGGTCCGGGTTCGTGTCGCTCAGGCGCATGGCGCCCTCCAGGTCCGCCTGCACGGGCTTGAGCCCCCGCTTCAGGGCGGACTGGTACAGCGGCAGCTGCTGCGGGCTGCGCTGGGCACAGTCCAGCAGCAGGGAGTGCAGATGGCTCGCGCGGACGAAGGCCTGGGTCTGGCGCCGCTGGGCCGGCGTCAGCGGCTGGCCTGGCACCAGCGGGCTCTGCGCGGCGCGCAGCCGCATGACGGACTCCCACACCCGCATCGGCAGGTCGATCGCGTGGCTCGGCCGCCCCTCGTACTGGCCGGCAAACTGCCCCCGGACGTAGACATGCATCATGGGGATCTTGGTGAGCTGGATGCCGGCCGGGAAGGCCGGGAACTGCCGCCAGGGCTGCCACTGCACGCGGGCGTAGGCGCGCCGCGGGTCGACCGACAGCGCGGCCATCACGTCGAAGGGTTGGTCCGCGCCGACGCAGTAGCCGCACTTGGGATCCGGCGAGGTGAACTGCACCACGGCGATTTCGTGGGCGGCGAGGAAGTCCGGCAGCTGTTCGGGCGTCAGGGCCTGGACCGGCGCCTGGGCCCGGGCCGTGCTGCCGAGGCTCGCGCCGATCAGGGCTAGCGCACCGAGCACCCGGGCGAGGCCGCGGGCGCTGCGGCGCAGGAGGGCGGGGCGGGACGTCGGAGTGGTTGGTGAGCGCGGCATGGGCTTCCTCGGGCAAGGGTCGTGGCGTGGCGCGGGTGTGGGGCTGGCCGGCAGTCTAGAGGCCGCCGCGGCTTCCAGGCCTTCTGGGGACCGCCGGATCCAGGGGGGGCGCTTCAGCCCTGCGCCGCATCGAGCGGCAGGGCCGTGCGGGTGATGACGTGCTGCAGCACGAAGCTCGAATGCACGCCGGTGACGCCCGCGATGCGGGTCAGCTTGCCCAGCAGCAGGCTCTGGAAGTGGTCCATGTCCCGCACCCAGATCTTGAGCTGGTAGTCCGCCGCCTGCCCGGTGATCAGCAGGCATTCCAGCACCTCAGGCAGCACGCGGATGGCGGCCTCGAAGTTCGCAAAGCGCTCCGGCGTGTGCTGGTCCATGGAGATGTGCACCAGCGCCATCAGGCTCAGGCCCAGCTTGCGGGCGTCCAGCAGGGCGCGGTAGCCGGCGATCAGGCCGCTGTCCTCCAGGGCCCGCACGCGGCGCAGGCAGGGGGAGGGCGAGAGGCCGACGCGGTCCGCCAGGTCCTGGTTGGCGATGCGCCCTTCTTGCTGCAGGATTTCCAGAATCTGGCGGTCAATGCGGTCGAGTTCCATGAGAATTGCGCAATCAATGTGTTTGATGGAATTTAATGCCAAACTCAGCCAGGAGCGAGCCATCTTCGCAATTTTCTGCCGGGCGCTCCTGCCTACACTGGATGCACTGCAAACAGCAGCCTCCTCACCGCCCGGCCAAGACCCCGCGGAGCAGGCCCGGCCCACGACGGCTTTTCCCCCTGCAGCCCAGGCCCCAGCCGCCACAAGCGTGCTGGGGCCTGGGCCATTTCAGGCCAGGCATCTCCGCCGGGCGGGTCCCGGTCGGGCCTCACAATGCAGGCATGGATCTCGTACTGGAACGACTGACGCTGGAACAGCTGCGCGTGCTGGAGGCCGGCGACTGGCCCGAGGGCTGGCTGGACCGCGTCGAGCCCGGCGCCCTGCCGCCCGAGCGCGTGCATGTGCGCGCGCTGGCCCTGCTGGCCCAGGGCTGCGATGCCTGCTGGGCCACGAGCCGCATGATGTGCCGGCCGAGCGACGGCCGCTACCTGGGCAACATCAGCTTCAAGGGCGCGCCCTGCGAGGGGCGCGTGGAGATCGGTTACCAGGTCGCGCCCGGCCAGCAGGGCCAGGGCCTGGCGACCGCCGCCGTGCGCCTGATGCTGGAGGAGGCCTGGGCGGCCGGCGTGCAGATCGTGCGCGCGGAGGTGCTGCCCGAGAACTTCCCGTCCCAGCGCGTGCTGACCAAGGCCGGCTTCCGCCTCGTCGGTCACCACGCCGATGCCCGCCAGGAGTGGGTCGGCGTGTGGGAAGCGGCGCGACCGGACTGAGCCCGGCGCCGGGCGCTCAGGGCCCGCCGCGCCCCGCTGCGGGGCCGCTCAGGGCAGGACCTTGATGTCGACGCCGGGCGGCAGCTCGAACAGGCCCCGCGGGCTGGCCCGGCCGACCGTCATCTCCAGCGTGCGGACGTCCTCGACCAGCGGCTGCGGGCCCATGCCGATGACGCGGTGCGATGCCAGCGCCCAGGGGAAGTTGAGGTACTCCTGCAGCGGGTAGCCGGTCCAGAGGCAGCTGTCCCCGCTGCCGACCGGGCTGCTGACGCGCACGCGCAGGCAGGGCTGGCCCTCGACGAGGTCCGGGCTGCTGCCTTCCGGTGTCGGGCCCATGGGGCGCGGGGTGAGGGTGGCGTGGCGGCGGCTGCCGCTGCCCTTGCGGTCGGCGCGCAGCTCGTAACGCACGCCGTCCTTCCAGAGCAGGGTGCTGGTGTTGTCCACCTTGCGCGTGACGCTGCAGTCCGGCGGCACCGCGGGGAGGACCGTGGGCCGGGCACGGCGCTCCTCCATCCAGCGGCGCATGTCGGTGAGCTCGAGGGTGTAGCCCTGGCGGCGGGTCAGGGCGCGGCCGTTGTCGAAGTAGCGCTCGACCGTCTCGACATCGACCCCGGCCATGAGCGCCTCTGGCGGGTGGGTCTCCGGCAGGCCGGCCTCCTTGCGCGCCAGATTGCACAGGGCGACGAGCCCCTCCAGCGTCTGGCGGCCCAGCCCGTAGGTCTGGCCCTGGAAGCTGTGGCGGATCTCCTGGCGCAGGTAGGCCGTGCCGACCCAGGGCTCGGGGCCGGCCAGCGCGCCGGCGGCCATCGTCAGGCCGGTGGCCAGCAGGGCCAGACCGCGCCCGGCGTGCCGGTGGCGGAGGGAGCGGACGGGCAGGGGGGGTGCGCAAATCATCGGCAGTTCCAGCGGCAAGGGCCGGCGCGCGCGGGCCGGCTCGCGGGCGTCAGCGGATGAGGACCAGCGAGCTGCCGCGGTGCGAGCTCTCGCCGTAACGCACACGGAAGCCGCCCAGATCCAGCTCGCCCACACGCTCCAGCGCCTGCTGCACGCCGTCACGGCCCAAGGCCCGCTGCGCGCGGGCCAGGCCTTCGCAGAGCACGCGGGCCGCAATATACCCCTCGAAGCTGATCGAATCGAACTGCCGGTCGCCCTGGGCCAGCATGGCCTTCTGGTAGGCGGCGGTGACGGGGAGGATGGGGTCGCGCGGGTCCGGCACGACCTGGGCGATGCGGACCTGGCGCATGTCGCCCTGCAGGGCCTGCTGCAGGGGCTCGAGGCCGGCGAAGGACAGCAGGTAGAAGCGCCCGGTGTAGCCCCGCTTGCGGGCCTGACGGATGAAGGCCGCACAGGTCTCGTAGGTGCTGATCATGAAGACGGCGTCGGCCGGCGCGCGCGTGATCAGGGCGTCCAGCGCTTCGCCGACGTCGGTGGAATTGCGGCGCACGGTGGCGGAGGCCTGCAGGGTCAGCTGGCGGCCCTGCGCGGCGTCCCGCATCGCCTCCAGCCCGGCGCGGCCGAAGAGATCGGCCTGCAGCAGGACGTTGAAGCGCGTCACGCCGTCGCGCTTCATGGCATCGGCCAGCGCCTGCGATTCGTCGAGGTAGCTGGCGCGGATGCTGAAGATGCGCCCGAGCGAGGGCTCGTAGAGCATGCTGGCCCCGGTGTAGGCGCCCATGAAGCTGATGCCGTGGCGCTTGAGGTAGGGCAGGGCCGCGCGGCTGGTGGGCGTACCCACGTAGCCGAAGAGCAGCAGCACGCGTTCGTCCTCGACGAGCTGGCGCGTGTTGATCTCGGCGCGCTCGGGCTCGTAGCCGTCGTCGCGCAGGTCGAGCACCACCTTGCGGCCCTGGATGCCGCCCTGCTGGTTGACGAGGGCGAGCTGCGCGCGGATGCCCGCGTGGTAACGCAGCCCGAGCTGGGCCGCGGGGCCGCTCAGAGCGGCGGAGCTGCCGATGCGCCATTCGTTCTCGGCCCCTGGAGGCGTCGCGGCGAGCGCGCCGGCGCGCGTGAAGCCCACGCCGAACAGGGTGAGCAGGCCGACCAGGTGGCGTCGTGAAGGGACGAAGGCATCGGGCATGACCTGCGCATTGTGCGCCGGACGCGGGCGCTCCGGCCTGATGTGCCTCACCTTGCGACGCCGAGCGTGGGCGCAAAGCGGTGCTTTGCCACGATGGGCGATGAGCGCACGCTTCGGCTCAACCCGGCGCGGCCCACCGCGGCGCGACCGCGCGCAGGCCCGCGGCCGGTGGGGTGTCTTCCTGGGCAAGGAAGGCGGGATCTGGATAATGCGGCACCAGGGTCGCCCCTCGCGAGGGCCGGCCGCACGGAATGGAACGGCATTGCCACGGCAGGGGGCAGGGAGAGGGATCGATGAACAGAACGAGGACAGCCACCACCTGGGCCAGCCTGGCCGGGGTCTGCCTGCTGGCGGGCTGTGCGATTGCCGTGCCGGGCCGCGAGCCGCCCAAGGTGTCCGTCTACCAGAACGAGAAGTTCCAGGCCGAGGAGACCTACTCCCGCCTCTTCGACGCCTCGATGGAGGACACCTGCGAGGCCGCGCGCCGCGCGCTGCTGAGCCAGGGCTACCTGATCAACCCGGGCAAGGCCGGGGCGGTGAGCGGCACCAAGCGCTTCCAGCCCGAGGGCGAGGTGCACGTGGAGATCAACTTCAACATCGTCTGCGTGCCCGACGGCCGCAATGCCCAGCTGGCCACGGCCTTCGTCTCCGCCCAGCAGGACCGCTACGCCATCAAGAAGAGTGCCAATTCCACCAGCATCGGCGTGAGCGCGATCGGCTCGATCTCGGTGCCGATGTCGGCCTCGCAGGACTCCATGGTCAAGGTGGCCTCCGAGACCATCCCGGCCGGGGAGTTCTACGACCGCTTCTTCGCCCTCATGCACCGCATGCTCAGCGAGCAGACCGGCGAGGGCACGGGCGCGAGCACCGCGGCCGTGATGAAGCAGCGCTGAAGCCGGCTGCCGCCCGATGAGCCACAGCCGCCTCGTCTATTCCACCGACGTCGGCCGGACCTGCCCGCAGTGCCGCGCGGCGCTGGCGGCCTGCCGCTGCGGCCAGCCCGCGGCGCGCCCGGCGGGGGACGGCATCGCCCGCGTGTGGCGGGAGAGCAAGGGCCGCGGCGGCAAGACCGTCACGCTCGTCAAGGGGCTGCCCCTGGACGACGCGGCCCTGCAGGCCCTGGGCAAGCAGCTGCGCAGCGCCTGTGGCAGCGGCGGCACCGCCAAGGGCGGCGTCATCGAGATCCAGGGCGACCACGCCGAGCGCGTCACGGCCTGGCTCGTCGCCCAGGGGCATCCGGCCAAGCGCGCCGGGGGCTGATCCCGCCGGCCGCGCGGGCCGCCCTGGGCGCCCTAGACGTTATTCAGGGCTTCACGAAGCGCAGCGTCATGCGGTCGCTCTCGCCGATGGCGGCGTAGCGCTCGCGGTCCTTGTCCTTGTTGGTGAAGGTGGGCGGCAGCGCCCAGACACCGTTCTCGTGGTCCGCCGTGTCCTTGGGGTTGGCATTGACCTCGCTGCGGGCCGCCAGCTTGAAGCCCACGGCCTCGGCCATGCGGATTACATAGGCCTCGTGCACGTAGCCGCTGCTGGCCTTCTCGTCCTGCGCCTGCGCGGCCGGGCGGCGGTGCTCCACCACGCCGAAGCTGCCGCCCTTCTTGAGGGCCTCGAAGGCACTGCGGAAGACGGCCTGCACGGCGGCGTCACCGCCGGCGTCGATCCAGTTGTGCACGTTGCGGAAGGTCAGCACGAGGTCGGCCGAGCCGGGCTCGGCGTACTGCAGGCGGGCGGGCACCTCGAAGACGTTCATGCGGACCTTGCCATACACCGCGGGGGCGGCCGCGAGCTTGTCCTTGAGGCGCTGGCCGCTGCGCTGACGGTAGGCGTTGGGGGACTGCGGATCGTCCGCGCCGAGGATCAGCTGGCCGCGATCGTGCAGATAGGGCGCCAGGATCTCGGTGTACCAGCCGCCGCCGGGGCTCAGCTCCACGACGGTCATGCCGGGCTGGAGGCCGAAGAAGCGCAGCGTCTCGTACGGGTGGCGCGCGGCGTCGCGGGCCACGAAGGCGGGGGTGCGGTGGCTGCCGGCGATGGCGGCCTGCAGGGCCGTGTCGGCCGGGGCGTCGGCGGCCTGGGCACCCCAGGCGAGGGTCATCAGGGGCAGGCTGGCGAGGGCGGCAAAGCCGCGGCGGGTCAGGCGCATGGGGTCCTCCGATCGGGGCAAAACGTGGGGTCGGCGCAGTATGCGGGCCGGTCGGGGAGGGTGACGGAAGACACCCCGGGGCATCCGCAGCAGCGTCGGGGGCAGGGGCTGGCTACAGTGCCAGGTCTTGCCTTTCGTCGCCGTCGTTGCCCCGTCCGCCATGCCCCTGCCGCGCCTGCCCCGTTCTTCCGTGCTGCCGTCGTGCCTGTCGCCGTGCCTGTCGTCGATCCTGACGAGCTGCGTGGTGGTGCTGGCCGGCCTGTCGTCCGTGCCGCAGGCGGCCGATGCGGCCGCGCCGCTGCGCACCGAGGCCGAACGCAGCGGCTTCCAGCGCACCGGGCGTTACGAGGAAGTCGGCCGGCTGTGCCGCGCCTTCCAGCAGCGCTATCCCCGGGCCGTGCGCTGCACGCGCTTCGGCACCACGCCAGAAGGGCGGCCGCAGTGGGCGATCGTCGCCAGCCAGAGCGGCGCCTTCACGCCGGCCGAGGCCCGCCGCCGCGGTCTGCCCGTGACGCTGATCCAGGGCGGCATCCATGCCGGCGAGATCGACGGCAAGGACGCCGGCTTCCTCGCGCTGCGCCAGGTGCTCGACGGCGAGGCCGCGCCCGGCGCATTGAAGCGGCAGGTGCTGGTGTTCGTGCCGGTCTTCAATGTCGATGGCCACGAGCGCTTCGGCGCCTGGAACCGGCCCAACCAGCGCGGTCCGGAGGCCATGGGCTGGCGCACCACGGCACAGAACTACAACCTCAACCGTGACTATGCCAAGGCGGATGCGCCGGAGATGCAGGCCATGCTGCGCCTCGTCCAGGCCTGGGACCCGCTCGCCACGATCGATCTGCACGTCACCGACGGCGCGCAGTTCGAGCATGACGTCTCCATCCAGGTCGAGCCGGTGCACGCGGGCGACGAGGCCCAGCGCCGCAGCGGGCTGGCCCTGCGGGACGGCGTGATCCAGGCGCTCGCCGCGCAGGGATCGCTGCCGCAGCCCTTCTACATGTCCTTCGAGAAGATGGACGACCCGGCCTCCGGCTTCGCCGACGGCGTGCCGCCACCGCGCTTCTCCACGGGCTACTTCTGGCTGCGCAACCGCTTCGGCATGCTGGTGGAGACGCACTCGTGGAAGGACTACCCCACCCGGGTGCGCATCACCCGCAACACCGTCGTGGCGGTGCTGACGCTGGTCGCCCGGCACGGGGCGCAGTGGCGCACCGAGGCCCTCGACGCGGACCGCCGCGCGGCCGCCCTGGCGGGATCGGAGCAGCCGCTGGCCTTCGAGGCCACCGCGGCGAGCCGCCTGATCGATTTCCGCGGCTACGCCTACACGCGCACGCCGTCCGACGTCTCCGGTGCGCTGATGACGCGCTACGACGAGACCCGGCCCGAGATCTGGCGCGTGCCGCTGCGGGACGACATCCAGCCGGTCCTGAGCGTTCGCGCGCCGGGCGCCGGCTATCTCGTGCCCGCCGCCCATGCCCCGGCCGTGAGCGAGGTGCTGCGCCGCCATGGCCTGCGCTTCGAGCGTCTGGCCCGGGCCCGGGCCGCCCTGCCGGTGCAGACCTTCCGGGCCGAGCAGGCGCGCTTCGGGGCGCAGTCCGTCGAGGGGCATCAGCGCCTGGATGTGAAGGGGGCCTGGCACGACGAGCCGCGGGACGTGCCGGCGGGCAGCCTTTACGTGCCCATCGCGCAGCCGGGGGCCCGGCTCGTGATGGCCCTGCTGGAGCCGCAGGCGCCGGACTCGCTGCTCGCCTGGGGCGCCTTCAACAATGCGTTCGAGACGAAGGAGTACATGGAGGACTATGTGGCGGAGGACGTCGCCCGCGCGCAGCTGGCCGCGGACCCGGCGCTGGCGGCGGCGTTCCAGCGCCGCCTGGCCGAGGACAGCGCCTTCGCGGCCGACCCGCGCGCCCGGCTGGCCTTCTTCGCCCGCCGCCACGCCTCCTGGGACGAGCGCTATCGGCTCTATCCCCTCATGCGCCTGGAGCGGGCGCTGCCCTGACGGGCCCGTCGCGCGTGGTGCTGCCGGCTTGACGTCCGTCAAGTGCTGACGGCCGCGGACGGCTGCGCCGGCCGCAGGCGGGGCGCCGGCCGCGTACAAAGTCGCACGAACGGCGGCCGGCTGCGTCCCGCGGCTGGTCAAGTGCGGCGTGAGCCCCTACCGTTCGTCCTACGGGATTTCCCGTGACCGGCAAACCGCGCGAAAGCGCGGGACGCAAAGCCTCCGGCCTACCGCCAGCGCCTCCGTGACGCCGGCCAGGGTAGCGGGGCCGCCAGCCGCCGTGCTCCCGGCACGCGACTGGCCTCGATGAACACCGCACGAGGCAAAACGCATGAAGACGCCCCTTCCTTCCGCCTTGGCCCTGGCCCTGCTGGCCGCGATCCCCACGGCCCACGCCGCCTACCAGCCCGCCGTCGTCGGCCCCGAGGGCCTGATCGTGCAGGCCAGCCAGACGGACCGGCTGATCGTGAAATACAAGTCCGGCAAGGGCGCCTTCCCGACCGAGAACGCCCGCCTCGCCGCGCAGGTCGCCGGCAACCGGCACGGCGTGCAGCTGAGCCCCCTGCGCCAGATGGCCAGCGGCGCCCAGGTCTTCAAGATCAGCCGGCGCCTGGCCAAGGGAGACATCGACGCCCTCGCCGCCAGCTTCCGCGCGGGCGACGCCAACATCGAGTACGTGGAGCCCGACCGCCTGCTGCAGCCGCAGCTGACGCCCACCGACCCGATGTACAGCCAGCAGTGGAGCCTCTTCGACACGGTGGGCGGCATCCGCGCCCCCGACGCCTGGAACAAGTCCACCGGCGACGGCGTCACCGTGGCCGTGATCGACACCGGCGTGCGCCCGCATGCCGACTTCTCGGCCAAGCTGCTGCCGGGCTACGACTTCATCCTGAACACCAGCACCGCCGGCGATGGCGGCGGGCGCGACGCCGACGCGAGCGACCCGGGCGACTTCGTGGCCGCGGGCGCCTGCGGCACGGGCTCCAAGGCCGCGAACAGCTCCTGGCACGGCACGCACGTGAGCGGCATCATCGGCGCAGCGGCCAACAACGGCATCGGCGTGAGCGGCGTCGCCTTCAAGGCCCGCCTGCTGCCGGTGCGCGCGCTGGGCAAGTGCGGCGGCTACACCTCCGACATCGCCGACGCCATGGTCTGGGCGGCGGGCGGCACCGTGACGGGCGTGCCCGCGAATGCCAACCCGGCCAAGGTCATCAACCTCTCGCTGGGCGGCGCCGGCGCCTGCGACATCACCACGCAGAACGCCATCAACACGGCCCGGGCCAAGGGCGCGGTCGTCGTCGTGGCCGCCGGGAACAGCATGCAGGATGCCGCCGGCTTCTCCCCGGCCAGCTGCAGCGGCGTCATCACCGTGGCCGCGACCGGCAAGACCGGCGCACGCGCCTCCTATTCCAACTACGGCAGCAAGGTGACGCTGGCCGCCCCGGGCGGTGACAGCAACGGCGCCATCCTGTCCACCTGGAACACCGGCACCACCACGCCCGGCACCGACACCTACGCCGGCATGATGGGCACCTCGATGGCCACGCCGGTGGTCAGCGGCGTCGTGGCCCTGATGCTGCAGGCCAACAAGAACCTCACGCCGGACCAGGTGAGCACCCTGCTCAAGAGCAGCGCCCGCGCCTTCCCCGCCGCCTGCTCCGGCTGCGGTGCCGGTCTCGTGGATGCCAACGCAGCGGTGAATGCGGCCCTCGCGGCGGCCGGGACGCCCACCCCCACGCCGACCCCGACCCCGACCCCGACCCCCACGCCAACACCGACGCCAACACCGACGCCGACCCCGACCCCGACCGCCATCAAGGAAGCCGAGCCCAATGACAGCGTGGCCACGGCCCAGGTCATCGGCGTCGCCAGCGCCGCCATCAGCGGCTCGATGGCCAGCAACACGGACAACGACTACTACCGCTACAGCATCCCCGCCGGCAAGACGATGAAGGCCACGCTCACCGCCGGCTCGGGCTCCGGCTTCGGTCTCGGGGCCTACACCACCACGGGCGTGCAGCTGGTGCTGTCCAACGGCGTGCTGGGCGCGACGCAGGTGCTGCAGATCACGAACACCGGCTCCGCGGCCGTGACGGTGGTGCTGCGCGTGCTGCGGACCACCGGCACCACGGGCGGCTATTCGCTCGGCCTGGGGATCTGATCCCCGCGACTCTTTTCCTCGTCCTTGCTCCTCCCTTTGAGCGCGCGCTGCAGCAGCAGAGCGCGCTCTTTTTCATTGAGGCTCAGGGCGGCCGCCTGCTCGAAGGCCGCCGCGGCCTCCGTCCAGCGCTGCTGGCGCTCCAGCAGGTCGCCGCGCACGCTGTGCCACCAGGGGTAGCGCTGCATCGGGCCGTCCGCGCCGAGGGCGTCGACCAGCAGCAGGGCCTCGGCGGCACTGCCTTGCGGCGCGCGGCTCAGGGCCACGGCCCGGTTCAGCGCGACGACGGGCGAGGGCCAGCCCTCCAGCAACCGGGTGTAGAGCGCGAGGATCAGCGACCAGTCCGTGTCCTCCGGCCGCGTGGCGCGCGCATGGCAGGCGGCAATGCCCGCCTGCAGCAGGTAGTAGCCCGGCGCCGCGCCCTGGGTGCGGCACGCGGCCTCGCCGGCCGCAAGCGCGGCCAGGCCGCGGCGGATGAGCAGGCTGTCCCAGCGGCGGCGGTCCTGGTCCATCAGCAGGACGGGGGCGCCATGCGCGTCGAGGCGGGCGGCCTGCCGCGAGGCCTGGATCTCGAGCAGGGCGAGCAGCCCCAGCACCTCGGGCTCCTGCGGCAGCTGTGAGGCCAGCAGGCGCGCCAGGCGCTGCGCCTCGGCCATGAGGTCCGGCCGCAGCCAGTCGCTGCCGGAGCTCGCGGCATAGCCCTCGTTGAAGATCAGGTAGACCACCTCCAGCACCGCGCCGAGGCGCTGCAGGCGCTCGGCCGGGCCGGGCAGCTCGAAAGGCACCTGCGCCTCGCTGAGCGTGCGCTTGGCCCGGCTGATGCGCTGCGCCACGGTGGGCTCGGGGCACAGGTAGGCGCGGGCGATCTCCGCCGTGCTCAGCCCGCCCAGCAGCCGCAGCGTCAGCGCCGCGCGGGCCTCGGGTGAGAGCAGCGGGTGGCAGGCCGTGAAGATCAGGCGCAGCAGGTCGTCCCCGATGTCGTCGGCGCGTCGCGCGTCCAGGCTGTCGCTGAGGTCCGGCACGACGTGCTCCTGTCGCGCCTCCAGGTCCTGGGCCAGCGCCTCGTGGTGGCGCTCCTGCATGCGCTGCTGGCGCAGGCGGTCCAGCGCGCGGTGGCGGGCCGTGGTCATGAGCCAGGCGCCGGGCTTGTCGGGGAAGCCCTCGCGCGGCCAGTGCTCCAGCGCGGCCAGCAGCGCTTCCTGCGCGACCTCCTCGGCCTCGTCCAGGTCCCGGAGCAGGCGCCGCACGGCCCCGATGACGACGGGCGACTCCAGCCGCCACAGCGCCGCCACACGGGCGCGCAGGGCGTCGCCGTTGTGGTCACCGCCGTGGTCACCGCCGTGGTCACCGCCGTGGTCACCGCCGCGGTCGCTGCCGTCGCGCGCAGCCTCACTCATGCGCCGCCGGCGTCGCCCGCGTTGATCTGGCTCGGGTCCGCCATGTGGACCAGCTCCCACAGGTGGCCGTCGAGGTCCTCGAAGCTGTGGGCATACATGAAGCCGTGGTCCTGCGGCGGCCGAGGCGCGCGGCCCCCGGCGGCGAGGGCGCGGGCCACGAGCTGGTCGACCTCCTCGCGGCTGTCGCAGGAGAGGCAGACCAGCACCTCGGTGCTCTCGTGCGCGTCGGCGATGCGCTTGTCGATGAAGCCCTGGAAGAAGGGGTGCACCAGCAGCATGGCGTGGAGGTTCTCGCCCAGCACGAGGCAGGCGCCCTGCTCGTTGCTGAACTGCGGGTTGAAGGCGTAGCCCAGGGCCTCGAAGAAGGCGCGGGAGCGCTTCATGTCGACGATGGGCAGGTTGACGAAGATTTGGCGATGCATGGTGAGCTCCTTCGCTCAGGCAGCGTCCGGCGGCGTCACGAGCGGCTGGACAAGGTGGATGAGATTGCCGCAGCCGTCCTCGAACAGCGCGCCGATGATGGGCCCCATCGCATGAGGCGCGCCGCGGAAGCGCACGCCGCGGGCGCTCAGGCGCTCGTACTCGGCCGCGATGTCGTTCGTCGTGAAGGCGGCCGCCGGCATGCCGGCCTCGTACAGCGCGCGCTGGTAGGTCCGCGCCGGCTCGAAGCCCAGCGGCTGCAGCACCAGCTCCACGCCCGGCAGGCCCTCGGGCGAGCGCAAGGTGAGGAAGCGGTAGGGGCCCATGGGGATGTCGGCGCAGGTCTCGAAACCCAGCTGCTGCGTGTAGAAGCGCAGGGCCGCGTCCTGGTCGTCGACGAGCAGGGGGCTGAACTTGATCTGCATGTCAGCGGGCCTCCGCGAGTTGCTGCAGGTTCTTCAGGCCCTGCTCGAAGTCGTTGCCGATCATGCGGTCCATGTTGAAGACCAGGCCCATCAACTTGCTGAGGTAGGGGCTCGGGCCCTCCATGGCCCAGCTCAGCTCGCTGCTGCCGTCGGGCTGCGGGCGGATCTGGAAGACCGCCTGGTTGTGGGCCTCGAAGGGCTTGATGAAGTCCAGGCGCAGGCGAACCTCCTCGCCGGGCTGCAGGGCGGTGATTTCCATGCTGCCCTGGCCCAGTTCCTTGCCTTCCCAGCCGTAGCGGGCGCCGACGCCGGCCGCGGGACCGCCGTACTCGCCCTTGGCGCTCGGCTCCTTGCGCAGCCAGGGGTTCCAGCGGTTGAACTGGTGCAGGTCCTGGATCAGCCCGTAGACGGTGGCGGGCGGGGCCTGGATGCGCAGGCGGCGCTCCACGCGGAAGCTGTCCGGCCGGAAGGCCGCGGCGACGAACACGCCGACGACGAGCACGAGGGCGATGAGCCCGAGGGTCTTGATCATGTGGCTTCTCCTTGGCGGCCCGCCTCCAGGGCCTTGAATCGATCGATGCCTTCGACGGCGTCGAAGTCCTCCAGGTCATAGAGCGGGCGCACCTCGATGCAGCCCGCCTGGCCCTCGCCGAAGGGCGCGGGGAAGCGCCGGGCCCATTCCAGGGCTTCCTCGCGGTTGCGCACCTGGATCAGCGTGTAGCCGGCGATCAGCTCCTTCGTCTCGGTGAAGGGGCCGTCCAGCAGGCGGGCGCCCCCGGGGCCGTGCTCGATGCGCCAGCCCTCGCGGCTGGGCTTCAGGCCGGCGGCGTCCAGCAGCACGCCGGCGCGGGCCAGGGCCTCGTGGAAATCCGCCATCTGCTGCATCAGCGCCGGCTCGGGCATCCCGCCGGCCTCGCTGGTGGCGTTGGCGCGCACCATGATCATGAATCGCATGTCGTCCTCCTGTGACGGGCCGCGCCTTGCGGCCCCATGCCGGTACGACGATCGGCGCGGCGGGATTTCGACACGCGACGGCGTGATTCGGGTTTTTACTGAGCGTCGTCGAAGCAGGGGCCGACGCCGCGGACCTCCACCGTCGCCCATTCCGCGGCGGGGCAGCGCGCGGCGATCTCCAGCGCGGCCTCGCGCGTCGGGACGTCCAGCAGGAAGAAGCCGCCCACCAGCTCCTTGCTCTCGGCGAAGGGGCCGTCCGTGATGCTCAGCTGGCCGTCGCGCTTCTGCACGCGGCTGCCGCGCACCGCCAGGGAGTTGCTGGCCAGCAGCTGCCCCCGCGCCTGCAGCTCGGCGCCGAACTGCAGCATGCGCTCGTAGACCTGCTCGCCGGCCTCCCGGCCGCGCTCGGCGCGCTGGCCGTGGGGTTCGAGGATCAGCAGCAGATAGCTCATGGGGCGGCTCAGGGCAGGTGACAGGATGGCGGATTGTGCGCCGGGCGCCACGCCTTGCCGTCCGGGCAATCACCAGCCCTGGCGCAGTCATGGACTTGATCGAGAATCGGTGATCAGTTGTCACCGACGTCACGCCATGCAGTTCATCTCCCTCACCCGCTCGCCCGCCCGGCGCTCGATCGCCGCCGCGCTGGCCACCCTGGCCCTCGCCGCCCTGCCTCAGCAGGCCGCCCATGCCTTCGGCGCCACCGGCCACTCCGCCGTCGGTGATGTCGCCGCCGCGCTCATCAAGGGCACGCGCGCGGAGCGCGAGGTGGCCCGCATCCTCGGCACGACCAGCCTGCACGACATCGCCGTCTGGGCCGACTGCGTCAAGGGCATCGACCCCGCCAAGGGCTTCGCCTATACGGTGACCGGCCGCTACCCCGAGTGCGCGCCCTTCGAGAACAAGCCGGAGGAAGAGGCCCTGATGCGCGACTACGTGAAGCGCAACAACGACGGCTGCTCGCCGAAGCCGGGCGAGGAGCACTGCCACAAGCAGTACCACTACACCAATCCCGCCCTGGAGCGCGGCCGCTACAAGGCGGGCTCGGTGGGCACGAGCGACCACGACATCGTCGCCGCCATCGACGCCGCGCGGCTGCGCCTCTCCGGGGGCACCGTGCCGGCGCCCTTCGCGCTGCAGACCGAGCGCGAGGCGCTGGCGCTGCTCGTCCATGACCTCGGCGACCTGCACCAGCCGCTGCACGTGGGCTCCGTCTACCTCGACGAGAAGGGCCAGCGCCGCGACCCGGACGTGCAGGGCGACGACCCCCAGGCGCGCACCGTCGGCGGCAATGCGCTCGTGATCAACGGCCCGACCGGCCCCGGCGGCAATCTGCATGCCTACTGGGACAACCTGCCGGGCAAGCTGAGCGCCGAGCAGCTGGCCGCCCTGCCGGCCGCCGCGCGCCAAGTGCCCGGCACGGCCGGCCCGGTGGCGCAGTGGCCCGCCCTGTGGGCCAGCGAGACCATGGCCGAGGCCGAGAGCGCCTATGCCAACGTGCAGTTCGGCGAGCGCCAGTCCAGCCTGCGCGGCTCGCGCTGGGTGGTGACGCTGCCGGCCGACTATGATGCCCGCAACCAGGCACTGATCCGCCAGCAGCTGGCCCGCGCCGGCGCCCGGCTGGCGCAGCTGCTGCAGACGATCTGGCCGGATGCCGCCAAGCCCTGATCCGACTCCGGCGCCGGGCGCGATGCCGGCCCGGCCCCTGCCGACGGATCCGTCCGGCCGGAGTCACCGCCCATGATGGCCGCGCCCCTGCGAGATGACGAGGACCGCGCCCTGGCCGCCCTGCGCGCGCTGCAGGTGCTGGACAGCGCGCCCGAGCCCGAGTTCGACGCGCTGGTCCGCACGGCCTCGCTGGTCTGCGGCGTGCCGGTGTCCATGCTCACGCTGATCGACGCGCACCGCCAGTGGTTCAAGGCGCAGCAGGGCATGCCGGGCCTCCTCGAAGGCCCGCGCGACACGGCTTTCTGCGCCCATGCGGTGCTGGGGGATGCGCTCTTCGTCGTACCCGATGCCCGGCTGGACGAGCGCTTCGCCGACAACCCGCTGGTGCTGGGCGAGCCCCACATCCGCTTCTACGCCGGAGCCCCCGTGCGCCTGAGCGGCGGCGAGCACGTCGGCACGCTGTGCGTGGTGGACCGCGAGCCACGCCAGCTCGACGAGGCTCAGCGAGAGGTCCTGGCGCAGCTCGCGGTGGCCGCCAGCCAGCTGCTGGAAGGCCGGCGCGCGCGGCGCATCGAGCGCCACGCCATGGCCGAGGCCACGCGGGCGGCCTCGCTGCTGCAGCACAGCGCCGACGCCATCCTCAGCATCGACCGCCACGGCCTCATCTGCCGGGCCAATGCGGCGGCCGAGCGCCTCTTCGGCGCGGCGCCGCTGCAGCTGCTGGGCCGGCCGCATGCCGACCTCGTCCCGCCGCCGCTGCGCGCCCGCGAACAGAACAACCGGCAGGCGCTGGGTGCGGGCGAGGCCTTCATCCACGAGAGCGAGCGCCTGCGCCTCGACGGGCAGCGGCTGCTCGTGTCCGTCACGCTGGTGGCGGAGTCCGGCTCGCATCCCGAGGAGGCGGGCGCCACGGAGTTCATCCGGGACATCACCGCCCGCGAGGAGGCCGCGCAGGCCCTGGCGATCAGCGCCGAGCGCTTCCGCAGCCTCAGCGACTGCGTGCCGGTAGGCGTGTTCCATGTCGACCGCAGCGGGCTGTCGGGCTACACGAACGAGCAGTGGCGGCAGATCTACCAGATCACGCCAGCCCAGGTGAGCCACGAGACCTGGCTCTCACGCGTCCACCCGGAGGACCGCGAGCGCGTCCGCGAGGCCTCGCACCTCAGCCAGGGCGGCAACGTGCCCTTCGACGAGGTCTACCGCGTGGTGTGGCCGAGCGGCGAGATCCGCCATGTGCGCAGCCGCGCGCAGGAGCTGCTGAGCCTGCGCGGCGAGCCCCTGGGCTTCGTGGGCATGGTGGAGGACATCACCGAGCGGCGCGCCTTCGAGAGCCAGCTCGTGCAGGCGCGGGACCAGGCGCGCGCGGCGGCGCAGGAGGCCCTCGAGAATGCCCGCCTGCTGCGCAACATCGCCGATGCGGTGCCGGGGCTGGTCGCGTACTGGCGGCGGGACCTCAGCTGCCGCTTCGCGAGCCGCTCCTTCCTGGACTGGTACGGCCGCAGCCGCGAGGAGATGCTGAACCTGAGCATGCCCGAGGTGCTCGGCGCGGAGGCCTTCGAGCGCACGCGGCCCTACCTCGACGGCGTGCTGGCCGGGCAGGTGCAGGCCTTCGAGCGCAGCATCCGCCGGCCCGACGGCCGCCTGGGCCACATGCTGGTTCACTACGTGCCCGACACCGACGCGCGGGGCGAGGTGCGCGGCATCTTCGCCGTCGCCAATGACGTGACGAGCCTGAAGCTCGCCCAGCGCGAGCTGATGCTGGCGGCCACCGTCCTCAACGCCACGGTGGACGCCATCATGGTGACGGACGCCCAGGGCGTGATCCTGTCCGTCAACCCGGCCTTCACGGCCATCACGGGCTTCGAGGCGCCGGAGGTGCTCGGCCGCACGCTGGACCTGCTCGGGCGCGACGACCCGGCCCTGGAGGCACAGGCCCGGCTCGCGCTGCGCTCGCAGCGGCACTGGCAGGGCGAGCTGTGGCGGCGCCGCAAGAGCGGCGAGGCCTTCCTGCAGTGGCTGGACGTGAGCCTCATCCCGGACGAGGACGGCGCGGGCGAGCGCCTGCTGCATGTGTTCAGCGATGGCACCGAGCGCCGCCAGCGCGACGAGCGCCTGCGCCACCTGGCCTTCCACGACGCGCTCACCGGGCTCGCCAACCGCAGCCTGCTGATGGAGCGCCTGAGCCGGCTCCTGGGTCAGACGCACCGCGAGCGCCGCGAGCTGGCGCTCATGTACATGGACCTGGACGGCTTCAAGGCGGTCAACGACAGCGTGGGCCACGCCCAGGGCGACGCGCTGCTGCGCCTCGTGGCGGCCCGCATGACGCCGCTGGTGCGCGACACCGACACCCTGGCCCGCCTCGGCGGCGACGAGTTCGTCCTGCTGCTGGACCAGGCCGCCGGCATGCAGGAGCTGGAGCAGGTGGCCGGGCGGCTCATCGAGGCGGTCAGCCAGCCGGTGGTGCTCGCGGGGCAGAGTGTCGTGGTGGGCGTGTCCGTGGGCATCGCCCGCTTCCCGCAGGACGGGCGCAGCGTGGAGACGCTCATGCGCGCGGCCGATCTGGCCATGTATGCCGCCAAGGCCGGTGGGCGCAACCGCTGGCAGTTTGCCGCGCTGCCGGCCTCGGCTTGAGACCCTGGGGGCGGCGGCGCGCTATGCTGCCGGACGGGCGAGTGCCGCTCGCCCGCGCCTGACGCCTTCACGCTGACCTCCTCACTGCCATGACACACCCCCTTCGCCTGTCCGCCGCCTTCGCCCTCGTGCTGCTTGCCGTGCCCCCGCTGGCCGCGCGGGCGGACAGCAGCTCGGTGGCGTCGATCTCGGCGAGCGTGTCCAAGGCCGTGGGCAGCGTCTCCGACTCGATCCAGGGCTCGAGCAACAGCTCGGCGGGCCGCCGCGTCGCGGCGGGCCCGTACCGCGTCGTGGAGATCGCCGCGGCCGAGGGGCGACCGGGCGTGGAGCGCGTGCAGCTGCAGGGCGAGGCGGAATCGTTCGCGCTGCTGCTGCCCATCGACGTTCGGCAGCGCGCAGGGCTGCAGGCCGGCGACCGTGTCGCGGTGAGCACGCCGGCCTACGGCGTGGCCTTCGTCCGCGAGGGCGCCGCCGAGCCCTTCTTCCTGGCCCTGGACGACGCCTGGCGCCACGAATTTCAGCGCCAGGCCGTGACGCCGTGAACCCGCCCCGGCGGGGCCGCAAGGCCGTGCCGCCCGGGCCGGGGCCACTGTCCCGCGGAGCTACCCGCCTGCTGCTCGCCGCGGGGCTGAGCCTGCTCCTGCTCGCGCCCGCGCGGGCCGGCACCGAGCTGCTGTGCACGGCCGAGCGCGAACCGACCGTGGCCCAGCAGGCCCGTGCCCTGCGCTTCAGCGCGGCGCTGCGCGAGCTGCTGATGGAGGGCGGGCAAGACCTGGCCCTCGTCGCGCGCGATGGCCTCGATCTCCGCCGTTTCGGTCAGCGCTACTCGCATGCCGGCCTCGCCCTGCGCGACAACCCGGCGGGCCCCTGGGCCGTGCGCCAGCTCTATTTCGACTGCGACAGCGGCCAGCCGCGCCTCTTCGATCAGGGCCTGGCCGCCTTCGTTCAGGGCGGACAGCGCGCCGGGCAGGGCTTCGTCGCCGTGCTGCTGCTTCCTGCGCAGGCCACCGAGGCGCTGCGCGCCGTGGCGCTGGACAACGCCCGGGCCCTGCAACTGCTGCACCCGGCCTACAGCGCCAACGCCTATGTCTTCGGCCTGCGCTTCCAGAACTGCAACCAGTGGCTCGCGGAGCTGCTGGCGGCCGCCTGGGGCGACGCGCAGGACCGCCGGGAGGCCCAGCAATGGCTGCGTGCTCAGGGCTACGAGGGCACCGTGATCCAGCTGCCCGGCCGCCCCTGGCTGTGGCTGGCGGCGTTCAGCCCCTGGCTGCATCTGCAGGAGCACCCCGAGGACGACCTCGCCGCGGCACGCCAGCGCATCAGCCTGCCCCAGGGCCTGATGGACTGGCTGCTGCAGCGCTTTCCGCAGGCGCGTCGCGTGGACGTCTGCGAGCGCGCGGAAGGGCTGCTGGTGCGTGAGGGCGGCTTCCGGCCGGACGAGCCCTGCGCCGAGCGGCCCGGGGACCGCTGGGTCGCCGCCGAGGGCTAGCGCGGGCGGCGCACGAGGCGCACCCGCCAGCCGTTCTCCTCGTCCGGGATCATCAGGATGTCCCCGCCGCGCCGCTGACCTACCCGGCCGTTCACCTCGGTGACGACGACGATGCGGCACACATGGCTGCGGCCCGAGTGGTACTCGCAGCGCACGGCCTCCAGCTCCACGATGCGCACCATCTGCTCGCGTGCGCGTGCCGGTCCGAGGGTCTCGATGAGCGCGGCATTGCTCTCCTCCACATGCCGCCGGTAGGCCTGCGCCACCTCCACCAGGCCCGGTGGCGACGGGGGCTCGCGCGGCGCCGCCGGCGCGCTCGGCAGCACGCAAAGCAGCAGCGGAGGCAGCATGGTTTTGAGCCAGCGCAGCGTCGCCTCGCGCCGGGGCGGCCCGGGCGGCGTCACTTTGCGCCAGGGCAAGGACAGGGGGGCGGTGGCGCCGTTCAATGAATGCTCGATCAACGAACTTGGGACGCCACCATGAAGGCATTCGAGCTGCTGTTCACCAGCGATGTGGGCCTGATGAGCCTCACCGTGCTGACCATCACCCTGGGCATGGGCGGCTTCTACCTGCGCTACTTCCTCAAGCACATGAAGGACGACGCCGCGGCGCAGACCCGCCGCTGAGGCAGTCGCCATCGAAGGGGACGGCAGGGCGGGGCGCTGCATGATGGCGCTCAGCGGGTGACGATGTCCCGGTGCATGGGCGCGAGCAGCGCCAGCAGCTCGCCCTGCAGGGCGAAGGGCACGCCGGCGGCGTCCAGCGCGTCCTGCAGATCCTCGACGAGCGCATTGAAGTGGGCCGTTCGCAGGCCCATGGCGGCGTGCGCGTTCTTCATGGTCTCCCCCTCGTAGCGACAGGGGCCGCCGGCGGCCGCGCACAGCTGCTCCACGAGCTGCGTGCGCAGGTGCCGGAGATTTGTCTCCTTGAAGAAATCCTGGATGCGCGGGTCCCGCGTGGCCCGCTGCAGCAGACCGTCCACGACCGTTTCCAGTGCGGCCTGCCCGCCCAGGCGGGCATACAGGCTCTCGTCGGCCTGCGCGCCCGCGGGGCAGGCGAGGAGCAGGACCAGGGCCAGGGCAGGGGCGGTGGTTTTCATGGGCAGGCTCCTCGGGCTCGATAGGCTTCGGGTGCGCTTCGTGCGGCCGCTCAGTAGGCGATCTGGGCCGAGAGGTACAGCCCCGTCTGCCGTCGCGGTACGACGCCGGGCACGATGGCGCCCAGGTCCACCCAGGCGGCCGTCAGCGAGAACTGCTTGCTCGGGGCCCAGGCGATGTAAAGGTCTTTCCAGTCCTGCTCGGCCAGACCCGCGCCCAGCGCGGAAGGATTGAGCTTGTCCGGCTTGGCGCGGTACTCCGCCCCCACGGCCAGATGGCGGTTGAACAGATAGGCCACCGACAGCTCGGGATGCAGGCCGTAGCGGCTGCTCGCGGTGCCGCCGTAGCCGAGCAGCCCGTTTTGATTGGCGCGTGTGGCGCGCAGCGTGAGGCTCAGCAGCGTGCTGTGTCGAAGCAGGAGCTTGGTGGCACTGAGGTAGAGCTCCGTGTCGCTTGAGCGCGCGCCGAGGCTGGCCAGCGTGGGCGCCAGGGCGCCGGCATGGCTGCGCTTGTGCTCGAGCCCGAGCGAGATCTGGGGCATCCAGCGGTCGCTGTCGAGGATGGCGTCCCCGGCGAGACGCCACTTGGCGCCCAGGATGTCCTGCTTCAGATGCAGCCCCGGCAGGCCGAGCGCCGTGCCCGTGGGGCCGGTGGAGAAGTCCTGGCGGGCCAGGCTCAGCTCGAAGCGGTCGTGCAGGCCCAGGGCGGCCCCATAGACCGTCAGGCCGTAGTCCTGGGTGTGCACGCGCGTGGCGAAGGCGGTGGCCCCGACCTCACCCGGCGCGGCATAGCTGCCGATCAGGGCCCAGGGCGTGAGGCCGCCGCCGGCGGCGCCGTCAATGCTGCTGACGCCCCCCGTGAGCAGGAGCTTGCCCTGCGCCTGCGCGAGGGCCGTGCCAGGCACCGCCAGGCAGGCGGCCAGCAGGATGAAAACCCCGCGCGAGGCGCGGCGGGGCGTTGCGAGGGGCGATCGGGGGCGGCGTGCGGACATGGCGCTCCTGGGATGCGGCTCGGGGCCCCACCCGGCGCCGGTCGATCACCAGCTGCCGGTGTTGGGCATGGACGCCCAGGGCTCGGCGGGAGCCAGGGCGGGTCCATTCTGCAGCAACTCGATCGAAATGTTGTCGGGCGAGCGCACAAAGGCCATGCGGCCGTCCCGGGGCGGACGGGAAATGGTCACGCCGTGCTCGGCCAGGCGCTGGCAGGCCGCGTAGATGTCGTCCACCGCGAAGGCCAGATGGCCGAAATTGCGCCCGCCGGTGTAGGTCTCGGCCTGGCCGTCCGGGGCGGGCCAGTTGTAGGTCAGCTCGACCTGCGGCTGGAAGGGGCCGTCGGCATCGTCCGGGGCGGCCAGGTAGACCAGCGTGAAGCGGCCGGCCTCGTGCTCGGTGCGGCGCACCTCGCGCAGGCCCAGGGCGTCGCGGTAGAACTTCAGGGACTGGTCCAGGTCGGTGACACGGACCATCGTGTGCAGGTACTTCATGGCTGCGGTGCGGCGGAGGCTTGTGGGAGCCGCATTGTGGCCTCGTCCCGCGCCGCCTGCAGCGCTGGGGTCTTGGGGGCGGCGATGCCCAGCAGGCGGCGCAGCCCGGGCACGGGGCGCGCCAGACGGTAGCCGGCGGCGCAGGCCAGCGTGGTCAGCGCGATGAGCAGCAGGGCCTCCACGCCGTCCGGCAGCTGCAGCGGCTCCAGCAGCGGCGTCAGCCCGACGATCACGCTCTGGTGCAGCACATAGGCGCAGAAGATGGCGGCGCCGAGCGGCGCGCGCCAGGCGTGCTCGCGGTCCAGGTGCCGCTTGGCGAAGCCCAGCGCGGCCAGCAGTGCCGCCCCCTGCTTCAGGCCGTACAGCAGGCGCTGCGCATAGAGCACGACGGTCGAGGGGTCATGGTCGGCGTAGTGGCGCATGTAGAGCCCGAAGCCCAGCCAGCCGGCCAGGAAGATCGCCAGCGCGGGCCAGCGCAGGCGCTCGGCCCAGGTCCACAGCGCGGGCGCCTGGGACGCCGCCATCCAGCCGACCAGGAAGAGCCACAGCGAGACCATGTGGTTGTACCAGTCCCAGGTGAGGTTGTGGGTGACGGGGAAGAGGCCGTAGAAGCAGCGGGCGGCCATCAGCGGCACGCACAGGCCCAGCAGCCACAGGGCGCCGCGCGGGCCCATCAAGCCGCGCTGCAAGACCTGACCCCCGCGTGCCAGCGGCCCGGCCATCAGCGCGCCCAGCAGGCAGTAGACCCAGAGGTAGGGCAGGAACCAGAGGTGGTTCCAGGTGGGCAGCGTCAGGCATTTGTCGCCTTCGCAGAAGCCGTGGTAGGCCTTGAAGTAGAGCCCCAGGAAGTCCAGGTAGCTGCCGGCGTAGCCCATCTTCTGCACCACCTCCAGGTAGGGCTGGATGGGCACGACCACCGCCATGCCGAACAGCAGCGGCCACAGCAGGCGGCTGCTGCGCTCGCGGATGAAGCGGCTGCGGCTGCGCAGCTTGCCCATCAGCTGGCTGGCGGCCACGCCACCGATCAGGAAGAGCAGTCCCATGCGCCAGGGATTGCTCAGCAGCATGAGGGGCTCGATCGACTCGTGGATCACCGGGTTCTTCACGTGCCAGCCCCAGCTCACGTAGTACATGCCCACGTGGTAGGGGATCAGCAGCGCGAAGGCGGCGATGCGCAGCCAGTCGATGAAGAGGAGGCGGGAAGGGGTGGCGGTGTTCATGCAGGCATCGTCGCGGCGCAGACGCCATTCGCCCCAGTGTTCTGGGGCGAGTCGCCGCGTCGGCGGGGTGAATGGCCGCCGGCGCGGTGGGGCCGGCGGATCAGCTCAGGGCGCGCGGCGCCCGGCGAGTGCGCGGACGGCGTCGAGCGCGCCCGAGAGGCGCCCCGGGCGCGGGACGGCGGTGGCGGTGGCGGGGCGCTGGGACACCGGCCAGCTGCCGTCACTGCGCCCGAGCAGGACATAGCCCTTGGCGATGATGTCGGGCAGGCCGTCGCCGTTCCAGTCCAGCACCTGCAGGCCGTCGCAGCCGTTGGGCATGTTGAGGCCCTGGTAGCGCTGCCATCCACCCTGTGCCGTACGCAGGAAAATGTCGACATCCCGGGCATTGCACAGGATCAGGTCCGCCCGGCCGTCCAGGTTCAGATCACCCAACTGGACGTCCGTGTAGAACCCATCCTGCACAAGCGCCGTCGCCGGCTGCAGGTCGCCCGTGGGCGTCTGGGCCCACATCCGCAGCGGCTGTGTCGTGGAGGTCCAGTGCCGGTCGATGCTGATGACATCGGCGCGTCCGTCGCCACTCCAGTCGCCGACCAGCAGCCGCCGGTTGTAGCTGCCCGCCAGCGGGACGGCTACGGGCCGGCCGAAGCCTTCGCCTGTCCGGGGTGCCCAGACCAGCTCTTGCTGCGCGGTGCCATCCGCTGCATTGCGGACCCAGGCCCAGTCCAGCTGCCCGTCGCCGTTGATGTCCCCCATGGCGGCGCCCGCGATCGGCGAGCTGGTGGCCCCCTCCGGCGACATGACGACGCGGGTCGCCCAGGAGTGGGCGCCCACGCGCTCCCAGATCTTCAACTGGAGATCCGCCTGGGCGATGAAGGCCTTGCCGTCGGCGCCGATGCCGCTGCCCACGATGCCCTCCTGAAGGGCGCCGCTGGCGTCCCCCAAGTCCTCCTGGGTGAAGCTGCCGTCCGGTTGCTGCAGCAGCAGGGTGCGGAAGTAGTAGGACGTCGCCATCAGATCTGTGCGGCCATCGCCATTGAAGTCACCCGACCAGAGGGACAGGTCACCCTGGACGCCCGTGTCCACGACGTCCAGGCGATGTACCGGTGGCGCCCAGCGCCCGTCGGGCAGTCGTGTGCGGGTGAGCAGGCTCATCCGATAGGTGCTCAAGGAGACGGCCAGGATGGCCAGATCCTGGCTGCCTGGGCCGGAGATGTCTGCCTTGCGTACGCTCTTGACGGACCAGCCATCCAGGAGTGGCTCGGCAGGGACCATGGCGCCGCTGGTGGTGGTGAAGGTCACCGGTTCGAAGGTCACCTCACGGCCGGCACGGTCCATCAGGCCCAGGCCTGGGCTGATGGTGTAGCGCACACTGGGGCGCAACGATCCGGGAATCGTGGCCACGAGATCGTTGCCCTGGATCTGGGCCGGCAGGATGCGCGGCGACTGGGTGGGCTCCAGCAGCTCGATCGTGGGTTGCTTCCCACCGGACATCACGAAGGGCGCGCTGAAGCTGAGCCGCAGCGTGCCGGTCAGCGGTGCCTGGGTTTCGCCCTGCGCGGGCTGCGAGCCGATCAGCTGCGGCGCGCGCTGGTCCACCTGGAAGCTCAGCAGCGTCTGCGGCAGCGGCACGCCGGCGATGTCCGTCGCCTTGCCGCCATGGCGCACGGTGTAGGAACCGTCCGTCAGCGGAGTCTGGGGCCAGAAGGTGATCTCGGTGAGGTTCGGCGACGGGGCGTCATGGTTCAGGGGTACCGCACGGCCGCTGGCATCGACGAGCTCGATCCCGCCCTCGCCCCACAGGGACAGCGGGTCCATGGCGTGGTCGAAGGTCAGGATCATGTAGGTCGGGGCCGTGCGCTGGAGGCCGGCCACGGGCACGGTGCGCTGCACGGTCGCGGGCACGCTGGGCTGGTGCCGGCTGCCGACGCCGAAGGCCACCACGTCCTCGTCGCTGCTGTCGGTGCGGGTGCCGTTGCGCTCGGTGCTCGAGCGAGCGCGGATGGGGCCGATGCCTGGGGCATACCAGCGGTCCTCCGTGAAGACCGTGGTGGCGCCACTCCCGCCGGTGGCGGTCCGGATCTCGGTGCGGCCGACCGTGCGCACATGGGCCGTGTCGGCGAAGGTGCCCAGCGCGGTCGTCACGGACTCGCGGCCGACGAAGGTGCTGTCCACATGCAGCGTCAGGCTGTCCGCGCGGCCGTCGCCGTCGACGTCCACCGAGAGGGTCTGCTCCACCAGCGTCGCGGTCTGGCCCAGCGCGAGGCCGGCGCGGAAGACCTGGGCGCCGCCCAGGGCGGTGGTGATGGGGTCGGAGCCCGGGCCGGGCATGCTGTGCACGCCGGTGCTGCGCACCTGCAGGTATTCCTCGTCGACGGTCAGGCCGCGGTCGCTCGTGCTGCGCACGTGGAAGGCCGCCCCGGAGGGCAGGGCCACCGGGGCGTCCACGCGCTCGATGCGCAGGCGCAGGCCCTGGGGATCACCGGCCGAGCGCCAGGCGCGGGTATCGCCGGCATTCAGCGGGTACAGCGAGGCGTCGAGCGCATCCGCCGGCTGGCTGGTGCCGCCCGACGGCGTCGAGGTGCCACCACCGGCTCCCCCACCACCGCCCCCACCGCAGGCGCTCAGGGCACCGACGATCAGCAGCAGCGGGACGAGTGACGGCCAAGGGCGCGCAGGCGCGCGCCGGTTCTGCGATTCCATGGGAACTCCCTCCTGGCCGGCGGGCAGCTTGCCCATGGCACCGGCTTGTTAGATCTGGCGGGCCGCAGCTTAAGAGCCCCGCGCGGCAATGTCCATCGGGCTTTCCTTGGCGGCGTGGCGCGCGGTCCATATGCGTTCCTGATGCGCCAGCGCCGACAAACGAGGCCTGGCGACGCCCCGGCAACGGTGCACCGGGTGGCGCCCCATCACAAGAGGAGGAATCCATGTCCTGGTCTGACCTGTCCGGCTCCGTGCTGCTGTCCCTGCTGATCGGCTTCGGCAGCATCGGCGCCTTCGCCCTGCTGCTGTATGCGGCCGGCATCGTCCGCTACATCCCCAATGACCGCGTCGGCGTGGTCGAGAAGCTCTGGAGTGCCAAGGGCTCCGTGCAGTCCGGCCTGCTGGCGCTGCAGGGCGAGGCCGGCTTCCAGCCCGCGCTGCGCCGCGGCGGCTTCCACTTCTTCACGCCCTTCCAGTACCGCGTGCACATCCATCCGATGGTCTCGGTGACGCAGGGCAAGATCGGCTACGTCTTCGCCCGCGACGGCGTGGACCTGCCCGCCGGCCAGACGCTGGCCAGCAACGCCGAGGTGGACGACTTCCTCGATGTGCGCGCCTTCCTGCAGCATGGCGGCCAGAAGGGGCCGCAGCGCAAGGTGCTGCGCGAGGGCACGCACGTCATCAACCCGGCGCTGTTCGTCGTGATGACCGAGGAGGCGACCTACGCGCTCAACATGGACGCGCACGAGCGCAGCTACTACGAGCGCATGCGCGGCCTGCTGGAGGAGCGCAACGCCTTCTCGCCGGTGGTGATCAAGGAGAAGAGCGGCAGCCACGACTCCGACCAGCTCGCCGTGGTGACGGTGCAGGACGGCCCGGCGCTCTCGCGCGACGAGCTGCTCGCCCCCGACGTCGGCGACGCGCACAACAGCTTCCAGGAGCCCGAGCGCTTCCTCGCCGCCGGCGGCCGCCGCGGCCGGCAGGAGCGGGTGCTCGTGGAGGGCACCTACTACATCAACCGCCTCTTCGCGACGGTCGAATTCATCAGCAAGACCATCATCCCCGTGGGCTTCGTCGGCGTGGTCGTGTCCTACACCGGCGCGCGGGGCGAGGACGTCTCGGGCAGCGAGTACAGCCATGGCGAGCTGGTGAACGCCGGCTGCCGCGGCGTGTGGCGCGAGCCGCTGATGCCCGGCAAGTACGCCTTCAACACCTACGCCGGCAAGATCGAGCTGGTGCCCACCACCAACTTCGTGCTGATGTGGCAGAGCGGCGAAAGCGGCTCCAGCTTCGACTCCAACCTGCGTGAGATCACGCTCATCACCAAGGACGCCTTCGAGCCGCAGCTGCCGCTGTCCGTCGTCGTGCACATCGACTACCGCAAGGCGCCGATGGTGGTGCAGCGCTTCGGCAACGTGAAGCAGCTGGTGGAGCAGACGCTGGACCCGATGGTGTCCAGCTACTTCAAGAACGTCTCGCAGACGCACACCTTCATCGAGCTGATCCAGTCGCGCTCGGAGTTGCAGACCAATGCCTCGCGGGACATGCGCGAGCGCTTCCTGGCCTACTCGCTCGAGTTCCAGGAGGTGCTGATCGGCACGCCGCGCCCGCAGGCCGGGGACCACAAGATCGAGGCCATCATGGCCCAGCTGCGGGACCGCCAGATCGCCCGCGAGCAGGTCGAGACCTACGCGCAGAAGGAGATCGCGGCGAACAAGCAGCGCGAGCTGAACGAGGCCGAGAAGCGCGCCGAGAAGCAGGCCGAGCTGACGGCCTCGCTGGTGGACATCTCGATCAAGGAGAACCACGGCGCGGCCGCCGTGAAGGCCGCCGAGAAGCGTCGTCAGGAAGTCGAGGCGCTGGCTCAGGGCGAGCGCTACCGCCAGGAGGCCGAGGGCCAGGGCCGCGCCGCCGCCATTCGCAGCGTGGGCGAGGCCGAGGGCGCGGCGATCCGGGCGAAGTCGGAGGCGCTGGAAGGCGAGGGCGCGGACAAGCAGCTGATGCAGACCGTCATGCTGCGCCTGGCCGAGGCCTTCGAGACCGCGCGCGTGCCGCTGGTGCCGCAGATCCAGCTGGGCACGGCGGGCGGTGAGGGCGGCAACGCCTTCGGCACGCTGCTGGGCCTGATGACGGCGCTCAAGGCGCGCGAGCTGGAAGGCGGCGCCGCGCCCGCTCAGCCGCGCAGCTGATCGCGGTAGTTGCGCGAGACCCGCAGCTGCTGGCCCCCGCGCAGCGTCAGCAGCGCCTCGCCGTGGGGCAGGGCCTCGAGGCTGTCGATGTGGGCCGGGTTGACCGCATGGCTGCGGTGGATGCGCAGGAACTGGCCGGCCACCGCCGGATGCTCCAGGAAGGCGCCGAGCGTGCGCCGCTCCAGGTAGCTGTGAGGCGGGGCGTGAAGCTCGATGTAGTTGTCCGCCGCGGAGACCCACTGCAGTTCGGCCAGCGGCAGCTTGAGCAGCTTGCCCTGGCGCTGCACCAGCCAGTGGCCGGCGGCTGGCTGCAGCTGCTGCAGTGCCGCGATGAGACCGCCGCGTGCGGCCCCGTGCGCGGCTTGTGCGGGCAGCAGTCGACCCTGCAGGCGCTGCAGGGCCGTGGCCAGGCGCTCCGGGCTGCAGGGCTTGAGCAGATAGTCCACGGCGTGCAGGTCGAAGGCCTGGATGGCGTGCTGGTCGAAGGCCGTGCAGAAGATCACCGGCAGCTGCGGCGGGAGCTGAAGCGCGAGGTCCAGGCCGCTCTGGCCGGGCATCTGGATGTCGAGGATCAAGGCCTGGATGTCGGGGTGGCGCTGCAGCTGCTCCAGCGCCTCGTCGGCATGCGCCGCCTCGCCGACCCAGCCCACGCCGGGCTGCTCGGCCAGCAGCCGGCGCAGGCGGGCGCGGGCCGGGGCCTCGTCGTCGACGATCAGCAGTTTCATTCCGTTCATGCCGTTCATGCCGCTCATGCGGCCTCCCCTCGCGCCGGCAGCTGCAGCCGCAGCAGCGTGCCGCCCTGGTCCGGACCGATCCACAGCGTGGCCGCGTCGCCGTAGGCCATGCGCAGGCGCTCGCGCAGATTGCTCAGGCCGAGGCCGCCGGCGCGCTCGATCTGCTCCGCGCTGACGCCGCTGTTGCGGATCTCCACCTGCAGCCCGTCGGCCACGGGCTGGGCCCGCACCGACACCTCGACCGCGCCGCGGCTGAGCGCCACGTCATGCTTGACGGCGTTCTCCATCGGGTTGAGCAGCAGGAGCGCCGGCAGCGGCCAGCGCGCGGCCTCCGCCGGCATCTCGACCCGCACCTGCAGCCGCTCGCCGAAGCGCGCCTGCATGAGCGCGAGGTAGGGCTCGATCAGTGCCATTTCCTCGCCGAGCGTCTGCCAGCCGCGCTGCTGTGCCGACAGCGAGGCGCGCAGCAGCTCCGAGAGCTGGCACAGCAGCCGGTCGGCGCGGGCGACGTCCTCGTACATCACCGAGGCGATCAGGTTCAGGCTGTTGAAGAGGAAGTGCGGCTGCACCTGCTCGGCCAGGCGCGCGAGCTGCGCCTGGGCCAGCTCCGTGCGCATGCGGGCCATCTCCAGCGCTGACTGCTGGCCCTTCAGGTGGATCAGCCAGGCCTGGCACAGCAGGACGTTGGTGACGTAGAAGACCAAGTCCTTCGCGGCCTCGTAGCCCAGCACCTGCCAGGCATTGCCCGGCTCGTAGCTGACGGAGGTCAGGGCATAGACGGCGAAGCGCAGGCCGAACATGCCGATCACATGCAGCACCGTGTAGACGGCATAGCCCGCCGCATGGCGCGCGACCAGCACGCCGAGGCCGCGCCCGACGCTGCGCCGGTGCCAGCGGAAGAGCGGCGGCAGCAGCAGCGACACGACCAGCACCGAGCTGAACTCCCACAGGAAGGGCTCCCACGGATGCGCGCCGCCATTGCGCAGGTAATGCTGCAGCTCGGCCAGGGCGAAGAAGAGAGCCACCCCGGCCAGGAGGCCGGCGTAGATCCACCAGAAGCGGCGGGGCAGGTGGGGCGTGTCGTGAGGCATGGGCGGGCACGATAGCAGCGCCGCGCGCCTTGCCAAGGCGGTTCACCCCAGGGACGGGCCGCTTGGTACCACGGGCGTGCGAGAGGCGGGCGGCGCGTAGACTGCGGCCAGCATTTCAGCAGCAGGACAGGTGATGAAGAAGATCTGCATTGTGGGCATGGGCGCCATCGGCGGTTGGGTGGCGGGCCATCTGGGGCATCGGCTGGGCAGCGAGGTCCGGCTGAGCGCCGTGGCCCGGGGCGCGACGCTGGCGGCGCTGCGGGCGCACGGCCTGCGCATGGACACGGTGATCGACGGCGCCCCCGCCCGCGTGACGGTGCCGCTGACGGCCTCGGACCGGCCCGAGGACCTCGGCCCGCAGGACCTCGTGGTGCTGGCCGTCAAGGGCCCGGCGCTGCCGGACGTCGCGCCGCTGGTGCAGCGCCTGCTGGGCCCGCAGACCCGCGTGCTCGTGGCGATGAACGGCGTGCCCTGGTGGTTCTTCCAGCAGCTGGATGGCCCCTGCCGCGGGCTGGCGCTGCAGTCCGTGGACCCGAGCGGCCAGGTGGCCGGCCTGATTCCGGCGGACCGCGTCATCGGCTCCGTCGTGCATGCCAGCTGCGCCACGCCGGAGCCCGGCCTCGTGAAGCATGTGATGGGCATGGGCCTGATCCTGGGCGATCCCGCGGGCGGCGAGCCGGCGCACATCGGCGAGTGGGCGGCGCTGTTCCAACGCGCGGGCTTCAGCGCCACCGTGTCCCCGCGCATCCAGAAGGACATCTGGTACAAGCTCTGGGGCAACATGACCATGAACCCCATCTCGGCACTGACGGGGGCCACCTGTGACCGCATCCTCGATGACGAGCTGGTGCGCGGCTTCGTGAGCGCCGTGATGCGCGAGGCCTCCGCCATTGGCGACGTCATCGGCTGCCCCGTGGGCCAGACGCCCGAGCAGCGTCATGAAGTGACGCGCAAGCTGGGTGCCTTCAAGACCTCGATGCTGCAGGACGTGGAGGCGGGCCGGAAGATCGAGCTCGACGCGCTCGTGACGGTGGTCCGGGAGATCGGCCAGCACATCGGCCAGCCGACGCCCAGTATCGATGCCATGCTGGGCCTGACGCGGCTGATGGCCCGGACGCGCGGGCTTCTTTGAATGCGCCCTTGAGCGCGGGCGAGCGCTGGTGAGCGCTGAGTCGGGCGCAGGCGTGCGGCCTAGCCGCCCCGCGCCTGGAGCCGCAGGCCCGGCTTGAGGCCGAGCTCCGCGATGAGCCCGGTGCGCAGCTCGAGCGCCACGTGCGCGCCTGGGCAGGCGCTCAGGCGCCAGGGGCGCAGCTGCGGCACGCACTTGAGGATCACGCCCTCGCGGTCGAGGTAGACGACGTCCAGCGCCTGGCGCATGCCCAGCATGTGCACGCTGTTGCACGGCGCAATCCACAGCCCGGCGGGCGCGTCCTGCAGCGGCCCGTGGAACAGCAGGCCGCGTGCGCGTTCCCACCAGCGCAGCGCGAGGCCGATCCGCACGTGCGTGGCGATGCCCTGCAGATGCAGGCGGGCTTCGGGCCAGCCCATTCAGATCCCCGACTGCATGAACTTCATGACGATGGGGAAGCCCAGGACGATGAAGGTGCAGGGAAAGATGAACATGATCAGCGGGCCGAGCATCTTCACCGGGGCTTCCATGGCGAGCTTCTCGGCCCGCAGGAAGCGCTCGGTGCGGCGCTGGTCACTCTGCGCGCGCAGGATGGGGCCGAGGCTCGAGCCCATGAGCTCGCCCTGGATCAGCGCACTGACGAGGCTGGAGATGGGAGCGAAGTCCAGGCGGTCGGCCATGGCACGCAGGGCCTCGATCCGGGGCTTGCCGCCGCGGATCTCGCGCAGCACGCGGTTGACTTCCACCATCAGCGGCCCGGGCGGGCAGCGATCCACGGCCTTCTGCAGGGCGCCGGTGAGATTCAGGCCCGACTCGACGGACAGCGTCACGATGTCGAGGAAGAAGGGCAGGGCCTTGAGCAGCGCGAGGTTGCGGATCTTGGTGTGGTCGCGCAGCCAGATGTCGGGGTAGTGGAAGCCGAGCAGCGCTCCGAGCAGCGCGCCCATCATGCCACCGCCCTTGCCCGCGAGGATGACCCCCACTCCGGCGAAGGCGAGCGCGGCGACCCACTTGCCCGCGTAGAACTGGTGCGGGGTCAGGGCGTAGTCCTGGCCGGCGCGGCGCAGCCTGAGCAGGCAGGCCTGCACCCGCCCCTCGCTGATCAGGAAGCCGAAGCTGTTGGCCAGGATGTTGATCAGCGGCCAGACGTACTGGAAGCCGCGCGGCGGCTTGTCGCGGTACTGCGTGTTGGCGCTGCCCAGCTCGGTGTAGAGCCGGTACACGGCATAGAACAGCAGCAGCGTGGCCAGGCCGGAGAAGGCGGCGAAGAGATAGACCATGGACATGGTTCAGACGTCGATCGTGACGATCTTCTTGATGAAGAAGGCACCCATCATGATCAGGATGAAGATCACGCTCATGGTGCCCCAGCCGTAGATGGTGGTGAACAGCGGTGTCATGGCACGCGGGTCCATGGCGTAGAGCACGCCGGCCAGCAGGACCGGCAGCAGGCCCACGACGATGCCCTGCAGCTTGCCCTGCGAGGTGAGGGCCTTGATCTTGCCCTCCATCACGGCCTTGGCGCGCAGCGTCGAGGAGAGCCGCTCGAGGATCTCGGACAGGTTGCCGCCGACCTCCTTGGCGATGGTCAGGGCCGAGACGAAGAGATCGATGTCCTCCTGCTTGAGGCGCTGGGCCAGGCCACGCAGCGAATCTTCCAGGGCCAGGCCCAGTCGCTGCTCGCGCAGCAGGACCGAGAACTCCTGGGACAGCGGTGCGGGCGATTCCTTGACCACCAGGTCCAGCGCGATCTGCAGGCTCGCACCGGCGCGCATGGCGCCGGCCATCATGGTGAGCCCGTCCGGCAGCTGCTCGACCAGCAGCGCCATGCGCCGCCGGCGCAGGATGATCCAGCTGGCGCGGGGCAGGATGGCACCGCCCAGGGCGCCCAGCACGGCCAGCACGGGCGAGCCCGAGAACACCCACAGCAGCAGCGGCAGCAGGAGGAAGAGCGCCAGGTTCAGCTTGAACAGCGAGCCCGGATCGATGAAGACGAACATGTCCTCCAGCGACACCTTGGCCGTCTCGGTGAAGCGCGCCTGCCAGCTCAGCAGGGCACGCCGGGCCAGCAGGAGCAGCACGGCCGTCGCCCCGAAGAGCATCAGCCCGACAAGGACCAGCTGGGACGTCATGCGCGGGCTCCCCGATGCTCCGGATGGGTCTCGTCGAAGATGTCCATGCGCAGCGGAATGCCGATGGCCGCGAGCTCCTCGTAGAACTCGGGGACGAAGCCGCGCCCGGTGAAGTAGCCCTGCGTCTTGCCGCGGGCGTCCCGGCCGGTCTGCACGAAGCCGAAGATCTCCTGCAGCTGGATCTTGCCGCTCTCGACGCCGGTGACCTCGGTGATGCTGGTGACCTTGCGGGTGCCGCAGGCGAAGCGGGTCTGCTGCACGACGATCTGCACGGCGGAGGCGATCTGCTCGCGGATGGCCGTCACGGGCAGGTCCATGCCCGCCATCAGCACCATCACCTCCAGACGGGCGAGCATGTCGCGCGGGCTGTTGGCGTGGGCGGTGGTGAGCGAGCCGTCGTGGCCCGTGTTCATGGCCTGCAGCATGTCCAGGGCCTCGCCGCCCCGGCATTCGCCGACCACGATGCGGTCCGGGCGCATCCGCAGCGAGTTCTTCACGAGGTCGCGGATGGCCACCAGGCCCTTGCCCTCGATGTTGGCGGGGCGGGCTTCCAGCGAGACGACGTTCGCGTGGTGCAGCTGCAGCTCGGCCGCATCCTCGATGGTGACGATGCGGTCGCCCTCGGGGATGAAGTTGGACATGATGTTCAGCAGGGTCGTCTTGCCCGAGCCCGTACCGCCGGAGATCAGCATGTTGCGGTGGTGCTCCACGCAGACCTTCAGGAACTCGATCATCTCCGGGCTGGCCGAGCCGAAGCGCAGCAGGTCGTCGGAGTTGAGCTTGCGCTTGGAGAACTTCCGGATCGTGATGGACGGGCCCTTGAGTGCCAGCGGCGGGATCACGGCGTTCACGCGCGAGCCGTCCTTGAGGCGGGCGTCCACCATCGGCGAGCTTTCGTCGATGCGCCGGCCGATGGGCGCCACGATGCGCTCGATGATGCCCTGGACCGCGCGGTCACTCGTGAAGGCCACGGGCCAGCGCGTCAGCTGGCCGCCCTGCTCGACGAAGACCTCGTCCGCCTTGTTCACCATGATTTCGGTGATGGACGGGTCGGCCAGCAGCGGCTCCAGCGGGCCCAGGCCGATGGCTTCGTCCCGCACCTGCTCGAGCAGCGCGCGCTTGTCGATGCCGGCGGGCAGCTCCTTGCCCAGCTTGTCGATCTGCTCGGAGATCAGCTTCTCGGTGAGCTCCTGCAGCTCGTCGTCCGCCATGCGGTGGGTGTCGGTACGGCGCAGGTCGAAGGACTCGAGCAGGCGCTCGTGCAGCAGGCGGCGGTACTTGAAGCTGACGTCGGTGGCCTCGGTGGGAGCCTCCGGTGCGGCGGCCTGGGCTGGCGCGGAAGACGCTGCAGCCGGGGCGCTGCCCGGTGTCACCGCGGACGGCGCCGTCGCGGCCTGGGGCCGGAGCTCGATGCCCTTGGCGGCCCCCGCCTGGGGCGTGGCCCCGGTGGGCACGGCGGCCTCGGCTTCGGTGTCCGGGCGGGCCCAGTGGGCGCGCAGGGAGTGACCGCCGATGCGCAGCGTGGCGCCCGCGGGCACGGGCATGGTGTCCCCCACGCGCTGCTCGCCCAGCCAGGTGCCGAAGCTGGAGTCCAGGTCGCGCACATAGACACGCTCGTTCGACACGAACAGCTCGGCATGCCGACGGCTGACCTTCCAGCCGGACAGCACGAGGTCGCACTCGCTGTCCTTGCCGACGATGCAGCGGGTGCCGGCCAGCTGCTGCAGGCCATCACGGCCCTCGATCTGGATGTGCAGCATCAGCGTGCCTCCGGGCTCGATTCAGCGGCCTTGCCGCCAGACTCGGGCTTGATCTTGTCCGACACGCGCTCGTTGACGATCTCGGCCAGGCTGGCGGCCTTGTCCACGCTCAGGCGGTTGAGGGCGGAGTCGGGCGTGATGATGCGCGGCGTGGCGATCACGATGAGCTCGGTCTGCTCGTTGGTGTGGTCGCGCGACTTGAACAGATTGCTGATGATGGGGATGCGGCCGAGGCCCGGCACGGCGTCGGTGCTGCGCTCGGTACGCTGGCGCAGCAGGCCGGAGATCACCAGCGGCTCGCCTTCCTTCATGGCGACCTGCGTGTCCGTGCGGTTCGTGGTGAAGGCGATGAAGCCGGCATTGGAGTTGCGGCCGTCGGGCTCGCTCACCTCGACCATCAGGCCGGAGTCGATGTTGCCGTGGCCGTCGGCCTGCGGCTTGAACTCGATGCGCACGCCGTACTGCTTGTAGATGACGCCGATCGCGCCGTTGCCCTGGCCCACGGGGATGGGGATCTCGCCGCCGGCCAGGAAGTTGGCCTCGCCGCCGCTGCGGCAGCTCAGGCGCGGCTCGGCCAGCGTCCAGGCGTCGCCGCGGGTCTCGAGGAAGCGCAGGGCACTGGTGATCTGGGTCGCCATGCCGAGGTAGCTGTAGATCGGGTTGCTGGTGTTGACGGGCGGGAAGCCGTTGGTCGTGTCCGGGCGCCACGGGGTGTTGCTGTACACCAGGGCGTTGGTGGCGAAGGTCGGGCCGGTGGCGCCGCTGGCCCACTTGATGCCCAGCTGGTCCAGCGCGCGCTTCTTGACCTCGATCACGCGCAGGTCGATCTGGACCATGCGCTCGAGCTGCAGGGGGTCGGCGTCCACCGGGCGGTCGGGCACGAGGTTGAGGATCTGCGGGAAGTTGCCCGCCAGGCGCTTGATGCGCTGAGCGACGTTGCTGTCCTGGTAGCGGCCCTCGATCACGACGCGCTCACCCACGACGCGGGCGGTGATGCCCGGGGTTTCCTTCAGCAGGCCCTGGAGCTCGTCCAGCACGCGGTTGGGGCGCGAGGCCAGCACCTCGATCTCGTAGCTCAGCTGCCGGCCGTTCTTCAGCCAGACGTGCATGGTGGTGCGGCCGGCCTGCTCGGCGATCAGCACGATCTCGCGGTCATCGACCACGGTGGCCTTGAGCAGGCCGCCATTGCCGATGGCGATGCGCACGACGCCGGGCAGGTTGATCGTGGAGACATCCCCCACGGCCAGCGTGCGGGTGGGGCCGGACTCGATGGCGACCGGGCCCGGTGCGGGCTTGGCCGTGCCGCGGGCCGGCTTGGCCGTCTCGATCAGCGTGGACTGCACGGCAGCGGGGTTCACGGCACCGCGACCGGCGCCGGCCGCGGGGGTGTCGCCGGCCGGATCGGCATGGGCCGTGGCGCAGAGCGTGAGACAGGCGAGCAGGACGAGCGGACGCGCCAGACCGAGGGTGGGAATCGAGGACATGGAAGAAGTGAGCTTGTATGCGGTGGACATGGCGGCGATCAGGGCTTGGCGGGGGCCGCGGTGGGCGCTCCGGAGGGGGCGCCGAGCTCGCCGCTCAGCGCCAGGCGACTGAGCTGGGTCTTGACGTCAGCCGGGCCGCCGCTGCCGCCGACCAGGTACTCGATGCCTTGCCGCTCGCCATAGGCGCGGCGGACTCGACCCGTCAGCAGCACGGTGGGATCCATGGCGCCGCTTGGGTTGGCGGCCTTGTCGTCGGGGTGGCGGAGCAGCGCGGTCAGGCGGCCGGCCTGCTTGGCGACGATGATCCGCTGGGCGTCCTGGGGCGACAGCTCCATGGTGATGGTCGAGAAGTTGCGTTCCTTGCCGTTCTCGTCGCGGCGGGTCTGGTTCTGGTCGGTGGCCAGGATCTCCAGGTTGGACAGCAGCGGTTGCGTGACCTCGATCGAGTCGAGGCCACGCGCGGTGTAGAGCAGGTCGATGCGGTCGCCGGGGCGCAGCATGCCGGAGACGGAGTTGACGGTGTCCACCTCGAAGGTGAGGGCGCGCTTGCCGACGCCCAGGGTGGACGAGAACACCTTGTTCCCGTTGCCCTCGGTGTGCACGGGCAGCAGGACGTCCCCGCGCTTGAGGCCGACGATCAGGCGCTGCGTCACGTAGGGCTCGAAGTCGGCGGGCTTCACGGCGTCGGCGTTGAGGTACTCGCTGGGCACCTTGCGCACCGCGAAGGAGTCGGGCTCAACGGGCTCGCCGCGCTGCATGTCACGCCGCGCAACGACGACCGAGACCATGTCCTTGCCCGCGTTGGCCTGCTCGTCCAGCTCGTGCATGCGCTGCTTCAGCGCGGCACCCCCGAGATAGGCCGCGCCGCCGCCCAGGAGGATCGCGGCGCCGAGGAGCAGCCAGTTGCTGTTGAGTTTTTTCAGGGAGAAGGCCATGGTCAGGGCAGGGAGAGGAAATAGCTGAGGTTCTTGTAGAAGACGCGGACGGCTTCGGCGAGGTACTGGGCGGCGGTCTTGCCGCTGAACTCGACGACGAACAGCGCCATGACCAGTGCGCTGGCGGCGATGGCGTATTCGAGGGTGGCCTGGCCGCGCTGGCGGCGGAACGGGTTCGGTGTCATGGCGCGGTGTCGAGGAAGTTGGCGGTGATGCTGGTGTTGCGGCTGGCGTCGGACTGCGACAGGACGAGGTCCAGCGTCAAGGCGCCGCCGCTGGTGAAGCTCGCCAGCCAGTGCTGCTGCCCGGACTGCTTGAGCAGCTTCTCGGTGGTCAGTGCCCAGCCCTTGCGCCGGGCATGGGCCTGCCAGCGCTGGCGATTGAGTTCCAGGTTGTCCTGGGATAGCAGATGCACGAGGCGGCTGCGGCGGGGGCCGTCTCGGGACTCGGTGACTTGCTGAGCGTCGGTGCGGGGCAGGTCCGGCAGCTCGGAGGGCAGAAAGTCTCGCTGCCGCTCCGGCCAGGCCGCCTGGGTCAGGATGCCCTCGCAGCCGTCCTGGGCCGCCTTGGCCTGCAAGGTCAGCTGCACGGGGCCGGTGTTGACGCTGAGCGTCTGCCAGCCTGCCGTGGTGGCGCGGCGCACGGAGCCCCAGCGCTTCCATTGGCTCTCGAAATGGGTGAGCAGCTGCTCGACGTTCAGCCGCGATGTCAGCCGCTGGGTCTGCATCGGAACGCCATTGACGCGGGCGTCGCCCAGCACCCATACGCCCTGGGTTTGATCCGGGAGCGACAGGGAGCGCCATTCGGTGGCCTTGGCGGAGGCCAGGACGGCGCAGAGCAGGAGCGGCAGCAGCCGGGTCGAAGAGAATTTGGACATGATCAGCGGCACACGTCCTTCTGCGTGGCACCTTCCAGCCGATTCGTGGGCACGGTGTCGGCCTTGATGCAGCCGATGTCGGGCGAGTCGCGCTCGAACAGGGAGATGACAAAGCCGAGCACTGCGTCAACGGCGGAAGGCAGCATGGCTGCAGGGACCAGCCGGCGGGCGGCATCGGCCGTCCCCTTGGCGCCATTCGCGGCGAGCGACTCCCCAGGGGCGGTGGTGGCCGCGGCCAGCTTGAGCGCCTTGGGTGTCGCCTCCGTCTGGTCGAGGCGGTTCAGCAGGGTCAGTTCGACCTTGGCGCGATGCCCCGGCGTGTAGTCCTTGCCGACGAGGCCGAAGGCCTTGTCCAGGCCGCTGACGAGCGTCTTGTTGCCCATGGCCTGGCTGTCCCAGGTCATGGTGACGTCGCCCGGCTTCTCCAGCAGCGCCTTGCCGCTCAGGTCGCTCCAGAGCGCAGGAGACTTCTTGGCGTCGGTGATGCTCGCCACCGAGTCGTCCGACTGGATGCGGCCGTCGTTCAGTGCCTTCGGTGCCAGGAAGAATCGTGCGCGCATCTGGTCCTGCAGATCCGCGTCTGACAGGATGGCGGTGTTCGGCTGCATCGAGCGCTGGAAGGCGGCGTAGCGGCTGGCCTGCGTGGCCCGCTGGTGCAGGTCGGCATAGCGGCCCAAGTAGGTGATCGCCAGGAACACCGGCACCAGAGCGATCAGCGACACCAGGAACTCGGACATGGACTGGCCGCGCTGCCGCCGTGCGGCGCGCGCAACGGGCGCACCGCGCCGTGTGCAGGAGGCCTGGAGATTCATGGCATGCGTCATGGGCTGGGCTCCGCAAGAGGGATGATGGCGGGCTGCTTCAGGAAGGCCTCGGCCTGCGCGCGACTGAAGCGGCCCTCGGGGATGGCGGCATTCACGCTGAACTCCTTCAGCTCCTGGTCGATCAGGCCGGCCACGATGCCCGGCGGCCGGAAGCTGTCTCCCGGCAGGCGCGCCATGCGGAATTTCAGGGACACGGAGCGCCGCTTGCCCTGGTAGGTGGTGAAGGGGTAGTCCGGCAGGTCTGCGGCATAGCAGCTGCCGCTGTGCGGGTCGGGATGAGCGCCGGCCTTGGCGCCGCCCATATGCAGGCCGAGCTCGTTGCTCCACAGGCACTGCGCGCCCTGGCCGGCCGGCTGCCGGGATGTCTGCTTCCATGCCGCGACCTGTTCGGCCGTGGGCTCCACGCGGACCTGGCAGGGCGAGGTTCGAGCCTGCTCCGCGTCCTGGGTGTAGACGAGCTCGCTGCTCTTCATCGGGGTGGGCTTGAAGCTGGGGCTGCCGGCCGTGCCGTACCAGCGTCGGTCGCAGCTGCTCTCGAGTTCCACGGTGAACTGCCGGAGCACCTTCACCTTGCAGCCGTCCTGGTCGTCCGGCAGGAGATTGCGCGTGGTCTGGTACTTGGCATAGCGGGGGCCGTCCATCAGCACCTCGGTCTCGATGCTAGCGACACGAGCCAGCGCCGCATCGCTGGGCATGCCGCTCGGTTCGGCGGGGAGGTTCAGCTGCTTGCGGCACAGCATGAGCAGCGGCTCGAGTTGATCCCGCAGCTGGCTCGTCGGCGCATGGCCGACCGTGACGACGCGAACTGCCGGCGCAGCGCCCTCCTTCTTGCCGGCGGCATGCGGACTGCTGGCCAGCAGGGCCAGCGCAACGGCCGCAACGAGGGACTTGCCGCTGATGGGCTGGCGAGAACAGAAGGGATTGCGGCTCACTGGGCAGACTCCGTCAACGTGGAAATGGCCGGGCGCGCGAGGAAGGCCTGGGCCTCCGCGGGCGTAAAGCGGCCCGCAGGGATGGGCGTGCCGAGGCTGAACTCCTTCAGCTTGGGCTGATTGATGCCGTCGCTGATGGCGAAGGTCTTGAGCTTGGCTGCGCCGCTGGGCGGGAGTCGCATCTGCAGGGTGACGGGCCGGCGACCGCCCTCGAACGTGGTGTACGGGTAGAAGGGCAGCTCCGCGAGATCGCACATGCCGCTCAGCCGGTCCTCGCTCACGGCGCCCGGCGTGCCGGTGCCTGCCAGGTGCAGATCCACCTCGTTGCTCCACAGGCACTTCTGCCCGAGGCCGGCATCGCGCCGTGAGGTCGCCTTCAGGGCCGCCTGGAGGCGAGGCTCGATGTCCGCACGCACCTTGCACGACGCGTGCTTCGCGAGCGCCGCACTCTTGGGGCGCTCGCGGGAGGCTACCTGCAGGGGTTCGATATCAAAGTCGCGCGCACCGGCGCTGCCAGACCATTGGCTGGCGCAGCTGGTCTCGATCGTCACGCTGTAGAACTGCAGGACCTTGACCTTGCAGCCGTCGTCGCTGTCCGGCATGACATTGCGGACGATCTCGTACTGCGCAAATCGAGGGCCATCGTAGAGCGATTCGGTCTCGATGCTGGCGATGCTGGCCAGCGCCGCATCGCTCGGGATGCCCTTGGGCTCCGGCGGTAGGTGCTGGGCCTTGCGGCACAGGGCGACCTGGGCCTCGAGCGACTCCCGCAGGCGGGCGACGCTCGAATGCCCGGCCGTCACGACGCGCAGCGACGGGGCGTCTGCGGACCCGCTCCGGCTGGGGCCACCCGGCACCGCGGCAGCGTGCAGGCCGCTGCTCAGGACGACGGGGGCAGCCCAGAGGATCAGGCGCCACGAGGGCTTCATTTGGATTGCGCCCCCGGCGTGTAGACAAGGTAATCCGGCGTCAACCCGACGGCGGCCAGCATGGCCGTCTTCTCGCCCACCGTCAGGTCCGCGAGGCGAGCCTGCCAGTAGGGGCTGTAGAGCGAGCCGTATTCCTTCGCTTCGTCGCGACGCCACAGGGGCGCAGCGGTGTCATCGCCGGCAAGCCCCCGCTTCGGACGCTCGAAGCTGACGCGGGCCTTGGCAAACGCCGTGTGGCGGCCTCCATCCTGCGCCTGCGGCATGTCGGTCGCGCCCAGGACGCTGGTGCTCGTGCTGCCCATCTTGAGCGTGGTGGTCGTGATGTCATTGCCCTGCGGGCGTCCGACGGCCACGAGGAAGTCCACGCCCAGGCCGGCGCGGGCCGGCTCGCTGGTGTCCGCGACGTTGTAGAGCGACGGCACGCCAGACCAGCCGCCGTGCGCGTCGCCGTCGTTGCGCGCGCGACGCTGGGCCAGGCGGGAGGGCGACCACACATTGCCCTTGTTCTCGGTGTCGTCCGCCGTGGCGCGGCCCCAGCCGAGGGGCAGGCCGTCTCTCGGGTTGAGCTGCCAGTTCCTCCATGGAAACTTGCGAGTCCACGAGAGGAACTCCAGCGTGTCTTGTGCTTCCCAGCGGTCAAAGCCGACCAGCTGCGACCCCCCGTTCTTCTCAAGGCCGACGCGCCACAGGGGCATGAGGGTGAACTTGAAATTGAGCCAGGAGCGGCCGGGACGGCTCGTGGTGAAGGCATCGCGCGAATCCAGCAGCACCTGCTTGGCATCGCCGCGTTCGGAGCCTTCGTAGATCTTGGTGAAGTTGCGCCAGTCCGTGAGGTTCAGCCCCAGTGTGACGCCCAGCATCGCGGGCGTCTCCAGCACGCTCTGACCCGGGTCGTGGCGACTGCCGAAGTCCGTGCGGTTGGCGGAGGCGATGGCGCGGGCCGCATCGGCGGCCAGGAAGCTGCCGGTTTCGCGGATGGCGCCATGGGACATCTTGGCGACGCTCTTGGCCGCTTCGAGCATCGTGATGACGACCGGCGTGACCCCGCTGCTCACGGCATCGTGGGCTTCATCAGCGGCGGTGCTGGCCTTGTCCAGCGCCGTGGCGGCAGCATTGGCCGGTGCAGAGATCGGCGGGACCAGGCTCAGGATGTGCAGGATGGTGCCGAAGGTCTTCGCCGTCTTGCCCACATACTGCGTCCAGCCCTCCAGGCTCAGCAGCTGGATCAGGAAGGCCTCGTTGGCGATGATGGCGCGGTTGTTGTAGGCCATCAGGTTGAGCAGACGAGCCTCGGCCGTGGCGCCCGCCAACGCCGCGGCATCGGCGGCATTGATGGTGCGCTCCTTGCTCACCGTGGTCTGCGAGGTGTTGAACAGCGCGAACATGACGGCCCCACTGGCCGCCAGCATGCCCAGCATCCAGATCATGGCCTGGCCCCGCTGGGGCTTGGCGCCGGTCGGCCGGCGGTGTTTGGGCAAAGCGCTGCCCAGGCCACGCGCGGTGGCCATCTCGCAAACCATGGCGACTCCCTCGTTCTCGTTCAGGGGGCGGGCTCGTGCCGCCCCTGCTTCACTTCATCTTGACGAGTTCGACCCGGCGGTTCTTGCCGCGGCCTTCCTCGGTCCGGTTGTCGGCGATGGGGTACTCCTGCCCCTGGCCGACGGCCTTGAGTCGCTTGGCATCGATGCCCTGGGCGACCACGGCCTTCATGACGGCTTCAGCGCGCGCCTGCGAGAGGCGCTTGTTGTCGGCGGCCTGGCCGACGTTGTCGGTGTGGCCTTCCACCGAGAGGCGCAGTGCCGGCTGGCTCTTGAGCAGCGCGGCAATTTCCTTCACGGTGGCGTCGCCCGCGGGCTTGAGCGTGGCCTTGGCGGTGTCGAACTCGATATAGAGCGCAACGCTGCCGGTGGCATCGATCGACTGCCCCATCTGGGACGCGGTGATCCCCGCCGTGACCTCATGGCTCGCCTCCTCCACGACCAGCATCTCGAAGTGCCGGCCGTAGTTGTGGCGGATCACGATCCAGTCCACGCCTTGCTGATTGGCGCGGGGGATGCGGAAAACGTTCGGCCCGCCTCGGCTGCCGACGTCGATCTGTGCGCCGCCGGCCTTCTTCGCGACGGCCGCATATTCCTGGTTGATGATCCGGTCTTCCAGCTCATCCTGGGCACTGACGGCCCGCACCTTGTAGATCGTGCTCTTGCCTTCCAGCTTCAGGTAGCCGAACTTGCCGGGCGCGATGTTGCCGCACAGCTTGGTACCGCACTCGATGTAGACCTCGTGCTGGGCGAAGTTCTTCACCTCGGGAGCATCGTCAAAACGATAACCCCGGATTGGCGTGACTTCGATGGCAAGAGCGGCGGTGCTCGCAGTCAAGGCAAGCGAAGCGACAACGGTGGCAAGTCGGAAAGTCATAGTCGGTCAGTGGCTGGATGGAGGCCCGAAGTGTAGGTCTCGCTGCGCGGCTTCAGTCGGGCAGAAGGCAGTGGGCGGCGATGCCGCCGGCCCAGCCTTGCTGCCCGTCACGACGCTGATCAGTCCTTCTTCAGCTCGTTGTCCTTGGTGAAGTCGTTCAGGTTCTTGACGTTCTCGACCTTGTCCTTTTCCTTCTCGGTCTTCTTCTTGGCCTTTTCGTTCCAGGTCACGGCATTGCCGTTGTCACCAGCCAGGCCGGCGGCCATGGCGCCCGTCTGCTTCTTCACGACATCACCGAAGAGGCTGTAGACGCCGATGGCGGCGACGGCGATCAGCGCCACGATGATGATGTATTCGGTCATGCCCTGACCGCGGATCTTGGACTTGTTCAGGGCGCGTTGTTGCATTTGCAGCATGGTTTCCTCGCATGGGTGTGTGGATGGCGAGCCTCCTCCTGAGGCCCTGTCTGGACGCGAGACTCAGTGGCCATCGCATCACAGGTCGGCACCTTATTCGATGTTTGTTGCAGCGCACCACCCCCTAAAGGCTGGTCGTTTGTAAGTCAAGGTAAGCCATCTGTTGCATTGTTAAAAATGCACGGAATTCGTTGACGATGTCACGACTGGCGGCCAGACTCGCGCCGCCGAAAGGGGAGAAGGTGCCCCGCCCCGGCCGCGCCGCAAGGCCCATTCCATGGGACTTCCCGGCTGCCAAGGCGCTCGCCGCCCCGCATTCATGCAGGTCCGCCCACGTATGGCGGGCCGATCAACAGAGTTCAAGTGGAGGAGGCGCGAGATGCGCGTCAGGCATCGTCATGGCAGGTCGCCCCGAGGCCTCGGCCTGGTCGAGTTCGTGATCGTTCTGCCCGTGGCCATCGTGTTCGTGCTGGGCCTGGTGCAGGCCGGCTTCATCTACATGGCGAAGCTGCAGGTCAACCACGCGACCTTCCAGGCGGCCCGTCTGGGCTCCCTGCACAACGCGAACGAGGGCGTCATGAAGACGGCCCTGCTGCGCTCGCTCAGCCCCTTCTATCAGAACAACTTCGAGACGAACGACAGCGTGCGGCTGGCCAAGGCCAAGGTGGACACGGAGCTGGATCAGGTCCTGCATCCGGTGAAGCTCGAGCGTCTGAATCCGTCGTCGCTGTCCTTCGACGACTTCGGGATCAAGGATCCCAAGACGGGCGTGACCTACATTCCTAATGACAATCTGGAGTGGCGCCTTAACACGCCGGGCACGAGCTCGAAGCAACGCCTGCGGGATGCCAACCTTCTGAAGATCCGGGTCGTCTACGGCTATCAGCTGAAGGTGCCCCTGATGGCAGGCGTGCTGAGCCGCGTCATGTGCAGCGGTCAGTCGGGTGTGGATGCCTTTGGCAACGTCGGCGTGCTCGAGTCCGTGTACCTGGGGGCATCCGAGGAGTGCATTCGCTACTACCTCCGCGGCCGGCTGCCTATCGAGAGCTTTGCGATCGTGGAGATGCAGACCCGCGCGGAGCGGTGAAGCTGATTTTTGAGAAATGACGAGGGAGTCCTGATGAAGAAGATGATGTGGTGTGTCGCGGCCCTGCTGGCGCTGAGCGGCTGTGGCGGTGGCGGCAATGAGTCCGGCCCGGTGGACTCGATCGAGGTGTCCATGAGCAACGTGACCGTGACCAAGGGCGACGGCGGTTGCTATGTGGGCAACGGCCCCCTGGTGCATGTGTTCGGCGGCACGCCGCCTTACCGGGTCAGCAACCCGCTGCCCTCCGGCCTGGCCTTCAGCCGCAACGTGGTGCCGGCCAGCGGCGACGCGTTCCAGATCAATTTCGTGGGCGGCGTCTGCATGACCAGTATGGTCGTGACCGTGGAAGACGACATGGGTCGCCTGGCGCGGGTGACTGTCAACAATGGCAGCGCTGGCAGTTGAGGTCCGCGGGGCGTCCGGCGGGCGCTCCCCGACGGGCCTGGTGATGAGCCTGGTGATGGGGCTGGTGATGGGGCTGGCGGCGCTGGCCTGCGCGCGGGACGTGCAGGCGGGCGGTGTCATCCTGGAGCGGGCACAGGCGGCCTCGGGCGCGTCCTGCCGCCAGGGCGGCGTGGAATGGCTGGGGTCGGGCGGCAAGGCCTGCCCGATGGCGGTGCGGGTGCCGGGCGGCGAGGCCGCGACCGCGTCTGCCGTGGCGGTCCGGGCCGTTGGCGCCGCGCCGGCCCGCAGCAATGACGAGGGGCGGCGTCAGATCCTTCAGCAGGAGCTCAGCCAAGAGCGCGCGCGTCTGGCCGCGCTGGAGCTGTCGGGCCGAGAGCCGGGCCGACAGCCGGGCGCGGCCGAGGCCCTCCAGCGTGCACGCCAGGACGTCATCGCGCTGGAACGGGAGCTGGCGCGCCTGGCGCCCTGAACGGCCCTGATCTGGCCGCCAGGACGGCGCGCCGGGCCCTTGCCCTCACTTCCTGACGAGTTCCACCCGCCGATTCCTGGCGCGGCCTTCCTCGGTGCGGTTGTCCGCCACCGGCTCGTTCTGGCCGTGCCCCACGGCCTTGAGACGCCGGGCCTCGATGCCTTGGGCGATCACCCCCTTCATCACGGCCTCCGCCCGCTCCTGGGACAGGCGCAGGTTGTCTGCCGCCTGCCCGACGCGGTCGGTGTGGCCTTCGATCGACAGCTGAAGCTCCGGTGCGTTGCGCAGTAGCGCGGCTATCTCCTTGACCAGGGCCTGACCCGCCGCAGGCAGCTGGGACTTGCCGGTCTCGAACTCGATGTGCAGCGTGGTCACGCCCGAGGCCTTCAGGTCGGCGGCCATCGTGGCGGCGGTGACCCGCTCGCCCAGCGGCTGCTGTTCGATGATCGTCAGCTGGTAGTTGCTAGTGTCGAGGTGCAGGACCGCGATCACCGGCGTCTTGTCGGCCTGCAGGCGGAAGACGTGCGGCTTGTACTGCACGCCGTCGTCGGTGAGGCTGAAGCCGGTGTTGAGCTGCTGGCCGCCGACCTTGGCGATGGCCTGCTGGTAGCTGCGCAGGATGGCCAGCGGCCCGCTGCCCTTGCCCTGCGGCCGGTACTCCATGCGGGTGACCTTGCCGTCCACCAGCCAGGGCAGCGCCTGCGAGGGCAGCTTGCCGCAGACCTGTTCGAGGGCGAAGGTGTCGGCCTCCCGCACCGTCTTGCTGCGCAGGCCGAAGCCGCTCATGCCGGACAGCAGCGGGTGATCGGTCATCTCGCCTTCGGCGGCGAGCGCAAAGCCCGGCAGGACGGCGCCCGCGAGCATCGCGAGCACGGGAAGAATGGCGCGGCGGTGCAGTGTCATCGCGAGAGGTTCCTGCATCACAGCTTGACCAGCTCGACGCGGCGGTTCTTGGTGCGGCCCGCTTCCTTGCGGTTGTCCGCGATCGGGTAGGTCGCGCCGTGGCCCGCGGACTTCAGGCGCTTGGCATCGATGCCCTGCGCGATCACGGCCTTCATGACCGCCTCGGCGCGGGCTTGCGAGAGGCGCTGATTCTCGGCGGCATTGCCCGTGTTGTCGGTGTGGCCCTCGATGGAGACCTTCAGCGCCGGTTCGTTGCGCAGCAGCGTGGCAATCTCCTTCACCACGCCCTGGCCGGCCGGCAGGATCTCGGCCTTGGCCGTCTCGAACTCGATGTACAGGGCGACGTCGCCCTCGGACTTCAGCGCATTGGACATGTCCTGCGCCGAGATGGTGACCGTGCTCTCGCGCTGGGCTTCCTCCACGACGACGAGGGTGTAGTAGCCCTCGTAGTTGTCCTTCAGGACGAGCCAGTCGGCGCCACCGTCCGCACGTGCGAAGCGGTAGATGAAAGGGCCGGAGGAGCCATCTTGCTGGTTGATGAGCTTGCCGCCCTGGCGCTTGGCCACGTCCGCGTATTCGCGCGCCACGATGGACGGCCCCACCATCAGGGCCTTGTCGCGGTTGAAGATCGTCTGCTCGCGGACTCGGCCGACCAGCTCGATGTCCCGGCGCTTGCCGGCCGGGGTGTCCTCGCAATAGCTGGTGCCGCAGACGGCCCACACCTTGACCACATCCATCGCCTTGGTCTTCTCACCATTGCCGGCGTAGCCCTTGACGGGCGACACCTCGAGCGCGTGGCTCGACAGGGCGCTGAGGGCAAGGGTCAGGGGCAGCAGAACGCGGGGCAGGGCTCGACGCATATCGATCATTGATGGGAGGCACGCCCGATTGGCGCCGCCGCACGATAGGAGGCGCGCGCGCCGGCGCCCATCCCCCGGGCGGTGGGAAATTGCAAGCAGCGGTGACGGCGGGCGCGAGGCGAGATGGTATTCTGTTGATATATCAAAAGAGCGGCGAGGCAAACCATGAATGCAATCGGTGTTGGCGGGCGCACCCGTGAAGAGGCGCTGGCTGATCTGCAGGGGATGACGGCGGGCGTGCAGCCCATCGGCGTGGACGAGTACGAGGCGCGTCTTCGGCGCCTGCAGGGTCTGATGCGCGAGGCCGGCGTGGCGGCGGTGTACCTGCACGCGGGCACGAACCTGCGCTACTTCACGGGCCTCGCCTGGCCGGCGAGCGAGCGCCTCGTGGGCGCGCTCGTGCCCGCGCAAGGCGCGCTGCAATACCTCGCGCCCGCCTTCGAGGAGGGCACGTTGCGGGACTACTGGCTGCTGCCCGGCGAGCTGCGCCTGTGGGAGGAACACGAGAGTCCGTACGCGCTGTTGGCGCGGGTGCTGGGTGACATGGGCGTCGGGTCGGCGGCGACGGTCGGCCTGTCGGAGGACTGCCCCTTCTTCGTCGCCGATGGCCTGCGCCAGGCCGCGCCGGCCCTGCAGTGGGTCAACGCGCGACCCATGACGGCGGCCTGCCGCATGCGCAAGTCCGCGGCAGAGCTCGCCCTGATGCAGCGCGCCCATGACATGACGCTGGCCGTGCACCGCGCGGCCGCGAGCATCCTGCACGAGGGCATCACCACGACCGAGGTGGCGGCCTTCCTCGACGAGGCACACCGCCGCGTGGGGGCGTCGGGCTCCTATTTCAAGATCGTCCTCTTCGGCGTCGCCAGCTCATTCCCGCATGGCGTGAAGGAGCCGCAGACCCTGCGCGAGGGCGACATGGTGCTGATCGACACCGGCTGCCTGGTCGAGGGCTATATGTCCGACATCACGCGCAGCTATGTGTTCGGCACGCCCACGGCACGCCAGCGCGAGATCTGGAATCTGGAGCAGGCCGCACAGGCCGCGGCCTTCGAGGCGGCGCAATTGGGACGGGCCTGCCAGGAGGTGGACCGCGCCGCACGACGCGTGCTGGAGGCCGCCGGCCTGGGCCCGGGCTACCGCCTGCCGGGCTTGCCGCACCGCACCGGGCACGGCTGCGGGCTGGATATCCACGAGTGGCCCTACATGGTCGAGGGAGACCTGACGCCGCTGGACGTGGGCATGTGCTTCAGCAACGAGCCCATGATCGTCTGCCCCGGTGAATTCGGCGTGCGGCACGAGGACCACATGTACATGAGCGCCGACGGCCCGCGCTGGTTCACGCCGCCGATGAAGTCGCTAGACGACCCCTTCTGCCTGGGCTGAGCCTGGGCCTCAGGCGCGCGCTGCGTGAGACGGGGGCGCCTGCACGATGTTCGCGTCGCCTTCCAGCTGGCGCAGCATCGAGAAGCCCCCGAGGGCAAGCGCCGTCAGCACGGCCCACAGGAGCAGCGCGCGCCAGGCCGACGGGCGGGGCACGGAGGTGACGGGAAGCGGGCGGTAGGACATCGCGGAACTCCTGGGCGATGGAAGATCGGGCGGGGTGCCGGCCGCTCAGGCCGCGGGCAGCGCGTGCTGCAGGCCCCACAGCAGGGCCGGGTAGGCCACGCCCCAAACCAGGGCGATGAGGGCCACGGCCTTGAGCGCGGTGCTCAGGCGGTGTCCGCGGTGGGGCAGGGTCTGCAGCTTCATGGTGCACTCCGCAAGGATGAGGGCTGATGCTGCGGACAACGTGCAAGCCGCATGCCAGGTTGACGGCAGCCAGGCCCCTGCGTGGTCAGCCGCCGGCGCTGCGGTCCACGCGCAGCGCGAGCACGACGGAGGTCGTGGTCTTGATCACGCCCTCGATCTCGCCGATCTCGTCCAGCAAGGCATCCAGGCGCATGGTGGTGTCCGCGCGCAGCAGCGCCATGTAGTCGAACTCGCCGCTCACCGAGGCCAGCTGCCGCAGCTCGGGCAGCCGCGAAAGGCGCTTGATCACCTCGCGCTGCGCCTTCGGCTGCACGCTGATGCCGACATAGGCCTGCACGCCCCGGTCCGCGGCCTCGGAGCCCAGCTTGACCGTGTAGCCCACCACCACGCCCTCGGACTCCAGCCGGGCCAGCCGTGCCACCACGGTCGTGCGGGCAATGCCGAGCTTGCGCGCCAGGTTGGCGGTGCTCTCGCGGGCATGGGCTTGGAGCAGGGTGATGAGATCGCGGTCGATCTGGTCCCGCGGGGCGGCGAAGGGGCTGACGGCGGCCATGGCCGGGGGCTTGCGCGTGCTCATGAAACGGGACTCCTGAGAAACCCTTGATTTTTGCTATTCGTCAAGGACGGATGACGAATCGTCGAAAGCATAGCCGTTTATGACGAACTCGCACTTTCTTTCGTCAATCGCTCTTCCTAGACTGCGGCCCATCACACTGCATTCCAAGAGGAGACCTCCATGAAGATCGCACTGCTCGGCGCCGGCCACATCGGCGAGACCATCGCCCGCCTGCTGCGCAACTCCGGCCACTACGACGTGACCGTCTTCGACAAGAACGAGAAGGCGCTCAGCGCCCTGTCCGAAGAGGGCATCAAGGTCCAGGCCGTGCAGGAGATCGGCCCGGGTGCCGCCGCCATGGTGCGCGGCTTCGATGCCATCGTGAACGCGCTGCCCTACCACCTGGCCATCCCCGCCGCCCACATGGCCCTGGAAGCCGGCTGCCACTACTTCGACCTGACGGAAGACGTGGCCGCCACCAAGGAGATCATGCGCATCGCCGAAGGCTCGCGCACCGCCTTCATGCCGCAATGCGGCCTGGCGCCCGGCTTCATCGGCATCGTGGCCCACCACCTGGCCAAGGGCTTCGACACCCTGCAGGACGTGAAGATGCGCGTCGGCGCGCTGCCCGCCTTCCCGACCAACGCGCTGAAGTACAACCTGACCTGGTCCGTGGATGGCTTGATCAACGAGTACTGCCACCCCTGCGAGTGCATCCACGACGGCAGCAAGATCGACGCCCTGCCGCTGGAAGGCCTGGAGCACTTCTCGCTGGACGGCACCGAGTACGAGGCCTTCAACACCTCGGGCGGCCTGGGCACCCTGTGCGAGACGCTGGCCGGCAAGGTCCAGAACCTCGACTACAAGACCGTGCGCTACCCCGGCCACCGTGACCTGATGCAGTTCCTGCTGGACGACCTGCAGCTGAAGAACGACCAGGAAAAGCTCAAGGACATCATGCGCAAGAGCATGCCCGCCACCATGCAGGATGTGGTGCTGGTCTTCGTGACCGTCTCGGGCATGAAGCAGGGCCGCCTGGTGCAGGAAGTCTTCGCCCGCAAGATCTTCGCCGAGCGCGACGGCGCCCGCCCGCTGTCCGCCATCCAGATCACCACCGCCGCCGGCATCTGCGCTGCCGTGGACCTGTTCCGCCAGGGCAAGCTGCCGCAGCAGGGCTTCGTGCCCCAGGAGGCCGTCGAGCTGCCGGCCTTCCTGGCCAACGAGTTCGGCAAGGCCTACCAGCAGTCGCGCCAAGTGGAATCGATTGGTTGATGGACCACCCCGTACCGGCTTCGCCGGCCCCCTCCAGGGGGCGCGCCCGACGGCCCGGCAAAGCCGGATCCGCGGGCGCCGCTCGGTAAAGTCGGCGGGGACGGCGCACGACACATGAATTGACACAGAGCCCCGGCCACATTCGCGTGTCGCCGGGGTCTTGCATTGGAGAATGACGCAATGAACATCACTGATCTGCTGAACGCCTGTGGCGTCCCCGCCGCCGCCTACACCGGTGGCACCCTGTCTGTCCGCTCGCCCATCGACGGCGCTTCGCTGGGCGCCGTGCATGAGGCCTCGGCCGACGACATGCGCGCCGCTGTCGAGCGCGCCCATGCGGCCTTCCTCGAATGGCGCACGGTGCCTGCGCCCAAGCGCGGCGAGCTGGTGCGCTTCTTCGGCGAGGAGCTGCGCACGCACAAGATCGACCTGGCCCGCCTGGTCTCGATCGAGGCCGGCAAGGTCGCCAGCGAGGGCGAGGGCGAAGTGCAGGAGATGATCGACATCTGCGACTTCGCCGTCGGTCTCTCGCGCCAGCTGCATGGCCTGACCATCGCCAGCGAGCGCCCCGGCCACCGCATGATGGAGCAGTACATGCCCCTGGGCGTGGTGGGCATCATCTCGGCCTTCAACTTCCCCGTGGCCGTGTGGGCCTGGAACTCCGCCCTGGCCCTGGTCTGCGGTGACACCTGCCTGTGGAAGCCCTCCGAGAAGACCCCGCTGACGGCCCTGGCCACGCAGGCCCTGTTCGAGAAGGCTGTCGCCCGCTACGTGGCCGCCGGCCACAAGGCGCCCGCGCATCTGTCGCAGCTGCTCAACGGCGGCGCGGCCGTCGGCGAGGCCATGGTCGACCACCCCAAGGTGGCGCTCGTGTCCGCCACCGGCTCGACCCGCATGGGCCGCGCCGTGGGCCCGCGCGTGGCCGCGCGCTTCGGCCGCTGCCTGCTGGAGCTGGGGGGCAACAACGCCATCATCGTGACCCCCAGCGCCGACCTGGAACTGGCCGTGCGCGGCATCCTCTTCGGCGCCTACGGCACGGCCGGCCAGCGCTGCACCACGACCCGTCGCGTGATCGCCCATGAAAGCATCCACGACGAGCTGGTCGCCCGCCTGGACAAGGCCCGTGCCCAGCTGCGCATCGGCAACCCGCTGGAAGCCGGCACGCTGATCGGTCCGCTGATCGACAAGGCCAGCTTCGACGGCATGCAGGCGGCCCTCGCGGCGGCCCGTGAACAGGGCGGTCAGGTGAGCGGTGGTGAACGCGCGCTGGGCGATGCCCTGCCGAACGCCTGGTACGCCGTGCCGGCCCTGGTCCGCATGCCGGCCCAGACCGAGATCGTGCGCCACGAGACCTTCGCGCCCATCCTGTACACGCTGAAGTACAAGACCCTGGACGAGGCCATCGCCCTGCAGAACGACGTGCCGCAAGGCCTGTCCTCGGCCATCTTCACGAACGACATCCGGGAAGCCGAGCTGTTCGTGTCGGCCTCGGGCTCGGACTGCGGCATCGCCAACGTCAACATCGGCACCTCGGGCGCCGAGATCGGCGGCGCGTTTGGTGGCGAGAAGGAAACCGGCGGCGGCCGCGAGTCGGGCTCCGACGCGTGGAAGGCCTATATGCGCCGCACCACCAACACGGTGAACTACTCGCGCGAGCTGCCCTTGGCCCAAGGCGTAAAGTTTGACGTTTGACCCCCTACCGGCTTCGCCGGCCCCCTGCCAGGGGGCGCACCCGTAGGCCCGGCAAAGCCGGATCCTCGGGTGCCGTAGAGGGCGGTGAGCTTCGCCACCGCATTAAATCCAATTGAGCTTTGCCTGGTCTGCGACCTCTGGGGCGCTGGCGGGGCGGAGCCTTGCCTGAACTGTTTCCTGGAGAGATCGAGATGATGGACACGGCCCTGTACCGCCTGCTGGCGAGCGCGATGGGTGAGAACGCGGCGCGGGAGACGTTCGCGCAGCTGGAGGTGGCACCGGCGCTGCTGAAGGCGGCGGGGGAGACGGTCTCGCGCGCGGAGCTGGCGCAGGCGCTGAATATGGCGCTGTTCCGTGATGTGACGCTGCGCGTGCCGGCCGCTGCGGCCTATGTGGCGGACCAGCAGCGGGCCGGGCAGAAGCTGGTGTTCGACCATGGCGCGCTGCGTACCGTGGCCTGGCCCAGCGGCGCGCTGCCGCCCGGCGAGGCGGCCATCACCCGCGTGCTGCGCCCGCTGGGCTTCGAGCTGGCCTCGCCCTATCCGCTGCCCAAGCTGAAGATGACGGGCCGCGCCTGGTGCCATGCGGACCACCCCGAGGACATCGCCCAGTTCTTCGTGTCGGAGCTGCACCCGGAGCTGTTCTCCAAGGGCTTCCAGGCCGCAGTGACGCGCGTGCTGTCGACCTCGCGCGACCCGCTGCAGCCGTCCGACATGGCCCTGCTCGAACAGCTGGCCCGCGACCGTTGCCTGCCCTGGCCCGCCGCGCTGCAGCTGCTGCCGGCGATGATCCGCTGCTTCGACCGTCAGCACGGCCTCTTCCCGCTGGAGGACTACCAGGCGCTGCTGCTGGAATCCGCCGAGATGGCCTGGATCGCGACCGAGGGCAATGCCTTCAACCACGCCACGGACCGCGTGCCGGACCTCAACGCCCTGGCCGCCACGCAGAAGGCCCTGGGCCGGCCCATCAAGGACCGCATCGAGGTCTCGGCCTCCGGTCGCGTGCTGCAGACGGCCTTCCGCGCCGCCCAGGTCCGCCGCGAGTTCCTCAGCGAGGGCCGCGTGGTGGGCATGGAGGTGCCGGGCTCCTTCTATGAGTTCATCCAGCGCGGCCGCGAAGGCGACCGGCTGGACCTGCGCTTCGATGCGGCCAATGCCACCGGCATCTTCAAGATGACGGCGGGCGCCGCCCCCGAGGAGGCCGTGGCGTGCTGACGCCGGCGTCGCTGGCCACCTTCCTGGATGCTGCGTCCGTGATCTGCGGCGAGGGTCAGGTCTTGCCTGGCCCGGCCATCGAGCCCCGCTACCTGGAGCCTGCCCGCTATGCCGCTGGGCAGGCCGCGGTGCTGCTGCGCCCCGCGACAGCCGGCGAGGCCGCGCGGCTGCTGCCGCTGTGCGCGACGCATGGCCTGCGCGTGGTGCCCCAGGGCGCTCATACCGGGCTCGTGCGCGCGGCCACGCCGGGCGATCCTCAGCGGGACGCGCTGCTCTCGACGGAGCGCCTGCGCGAGGTCTTTGAGTTCGATGCCTGGGACCGCACGCTGCGCGTGTCGGCCGGCTATCGCCTGTCGGAGATCAACGAGCGCCTGGCACCGCATGGGCTGATGCTGCCCATCGACCTCAGCGCTGATCCCAGCGTCGGCGGCCTGGTCTCGCACAACACCGGCGGCACCCGCATGTTGCGCTACGGCGATGTGCGCGCCAACACCCTGGCGCTGCGCGTGGCACGGGCCGACGGGCAGATCGTTCAGCTGGGCCAGGGTCTGCAGAAGGACAACGCGCAGCTCGCGCTGCACCAGCTCTTCATCGGTGCGTCGGGGGCGCTGGGGCTGGTGCTCGAGGCCACCTTCCGGCTGGCCGCCGTGCCGCGCCAGCAGGCGGTGGCCATGATCGCGCCGCGCAGCCTGGCGGACGTCTTCCCCTTCTACCAGCGCGTGATGGCGCGCTTCCCGAGCCTCGTCTCGGCCTTCGAGGCCATCTCCCGCGAGGCCTTCGAGGCGGCGCTGGCGACACCGGCGGAGGCCCAGCGCTGGTTCGGCGGGCAGCTGCCGGATTACGCGCTGCTGCTGGAGCTCTCCAGCGAACTGCCCGCCGATCAGCTGGATCTGCAGGCCCTCTTGCAGCAGCTGCTGGAGGACGAGTTCGGCGAGGCCGTGGTGGATGCCGTGCTGGGCGCGGACGCCGACTGCTGGCATCTGCGCCATCACATCAGCGAGGGCCTGCGGCGGCGGGGCAAGGTGATCGGCTTCGATGTGTCGCTGCCGCGCCGCCACTTCATGGTCTTCCGCGAAGCCGGGCGGGCCTGGCTTGCCGAGCACTTCGCGCCGGCAAGGCTTGCGGACTTCGGTCATCTGGGCGATGGCGGGCTGCACTTCAATCTGACCTGGCCTGCCGACGAGCCGCTGGACGAGGCCGCGCTGCGCGAGGGTGTCTATGCCCTTGTGCGCGCCCATGGCGGCAGCATCAGCGCCGAGCATGGCATCGGGCCCCAGCTGCAGCAGGCCTATTGGCAGCACACCGATCCGGCCGTGCTGGGGCTCAGCGGCGCGCTGCAGCGCCAGCTGGATCCGGGGGCGCTGCTGGCGCATACGCAGTGGGGTCCGGCAGTGGGGCCCGCCGCGTCCCCGAGCAGCGCGCGCGAGATTTCTTGAAAATTTTCGGAAATTTGCTGGCAATCCCAAAAACCGGTGCTATAGTAGCGGTCTTCGCTGCTTAGACAGCAACGAAGCAAAGCCCAGGTGGCGGAATTGGTAGACGCACTAGTTTCAGGTACTAGCGGGTAACTCCGTGGAGGTTCGAGTCCTCTCCTGGGCACCAAACAAAAAGGCCAGCACGCAAGTGCTGGCCTTTGCGTTTTGTGGGTCGATTTTTGTAGGTCGACCTTTGTGGGCCGATTTTTGTGGGCCGCATTTTTGTGTCCTGCGCACCGGGACCGCGGACATCGTCAGTCCGATCGCTGCGCGCCCTGCTGCCGCAGCAGGGCCTCGAGCGCCGCCGCGGGCATCGGACGGGCGAAGAAGAAGCCTTGACCCAGGTCGCAGCCGATGCTGGCCAGCAGGTCCCGCTGGCTGGCCGTCTCCACGCCCTCGGCAATGACGGACATCCCCAGCTCGTGCGCCATCGTGATGATGGCCCGGCACAGGGCTAGGGCCTTGCTTCCCGGCTCCAGCTCGTGCACGAAGGCGCGGTCGATCATGAGGCAGTCGATCTCGTAGCGCTGCAGATAGGACAGCGAGGAATAGCCCGTGCCGAAGTCGTCGAGCGCCACGCTCAGTCCGGCCCGGCGCAGGGCCATGAGCTGCTGGCTGGCGCTGTCGCCGCCCTCGAGCAGCAGGCCCTCGGTGATCTCGAGTGACACCGCATCGCCCGGCAGCCCCGCCTCCACGATCTGCCGCAGCCAGCGGGTGTGCATGCCGGACTCGCTGTGGAACTGCACCGGCGACTTGTTCACGCTGACCTGGAAATGCTCGTCGAGCTCCGCGCGCCAGCGCTGCACGTCCCGCACCGCCTGGCGGAACACCCATTCGCCGATCTCCAGGATCAGGCCGCTGCTCTCGGCGATGGGGATGAACTCCGACGGCGGCACGGGGCCGCGCTCGGCATGGTGCCAGCGCACCAGCGCCTCGGCCTTGCAGATGTGGCCGCGGCGCAGGTCCACGATTGGCTGGTAGACGACCTGCAGGCCTTCCGCGGCGAGGGCGTCGCGCAGGTCGTTGCCCAGGCGCATGCGGTTCAGGGCCGCCCGCTGCAGGGCGGGCGTGAAGTAGCTGTAGCGGTTGCGGCCGGCGTCCTTGGCCACGTACAGCGCCTGGTCGGCGTGCTTGAACAGCGCCTCGATGTGGTCGCCGTCGTCGGGGAAGAGGCTGATGCCCACGCTGGCCGAGACGAAGGCGCGCTCGTCCTCCAGCCGGAAGGGGCTGGCCACGCGCTCGATGATCAGCTCCACGATGGCGTCGACGTCGGCATGCTGCGTGACGGGGCTGAGCAGCACCGTGAACTCGTCGCCGCCCATGCGCGCCACCACGTCGGCCGGCCGCACGCTCTCACGGATGCGCTGCGCGGCCTGCTGCAGCAGCAGGTCGCCCTTGCCGTGGCCCAGCGTGTCGTTGACCTCCTTGAAATGGTCGAGGTCGATGAAGAGCACGGCCAGCTGATGCCCCAGTTCGCGCGCCCGGCGGATCTCGCGCTCCAGGCGCTCGCGCAGCATGCGCCGGTTGGGCAGGCCGGTGAGCGGATCGAAGTTGGCCTGCTGCCAGATCAGCACCTCGGCCTCCTTGCGGGCGGTGATGTCGGTGTGCGTGCCCACCATGCGCAAGGGCCGGCCCGATTCGTCGCGCGCGATCACCATGCCGCGGCTCAGCACCCACTTCCAGCGGCCGTCCTTGCAGCGCACGCGGTGCTCGTTGACGTAGGCGGGCGTGCGGCCCTCGAAGTGGTCGAGGCGGTCGCGCACCATGGCGGGCACGTCGTCCGGGTGCGTGAGGGCATCGAAGGCATCGGGCCGCTCCGCGATCTCCTCGGGGTTGTAGCCATACATCTGCAGATAGCGGGGCGAGAAGGTCTCGACGCCCTCGTCGATGCGCCAGTCCCACACGCCGTCGCCCGTGCTCTCTAGCGCGAGCTTCCAGACGGCGTCGGCCTCGCGCAGCTGGGTCTCGCTGCGCTTGCGGGCGTCGATGTCCACAAAGGAGCCCATCCAGCCCTGCAGGCTGCCATCGTGGTCCAGCAGCGGCCGCGCCAGGCACAGGTGCCAGCGCAGCTCGCCCTGGGCGTTGCGCAGGCGCAGGTCGATGCCCAGCGGCTGACGCGCCGGCCAGGCCTGCCCCAGCAGGGCGAGCTCCTCGGCAGCCATGAAGTGGCGCCAGCCTTGGGCGACCAGCTCGCTCTCCGTAAGACCGACATAGGCCTGCAGCGGCCCGCTGCAGGCGCTGAGCTGGCCGTGCGCATTGGCCAGCCACACCATCTCGGGCAGGTGGTCCAGCCACTGGCGGGCCAGCGCCGGCAGCTTGACGCTCGCGGCGTCCGCCGCAGCGCCTGCTGCCGTCAGGTGGGAAAGCTCGCGCGGGCTTTGCAAGAGAGATCCTCCTTGCCGCGCGGATCGATCGGTCGTCAGGCCGCGCCGGGCCTGCCAACTGTAAGCCCTCGCCCCGGGCCCTAAGGCGATGCGCCGCAGATGATCCGCCCCGCGGCATTCCGGGGGTGGGCGGCGCTGGGCCGGTGCGAGCGCACGCTGCGCGTTTCTTTACGATGGCGCACGGCGTGGGCTTGAGCTGTGTCAAGCCGATCCGGCCGGCCTTGTTTCGACAATGGCCCCATCACTCGTCGACCGGGAGTCATCTGCCCATGCGCTGGAGTTGGAAAGTCATGCTGCCCCTCGGGGCCGTGGTCCTGCTGTCCGCCGGTTTTGCGTGGCGCAGCTGGGAGGGGCCGGCCGTGCGCCTGCAGACGCTGCAGCCGCGCGACCTCGTCCGCACCGTCGTGGCCAGCGCCCGTGTGCAGGCGCCGCATTCGGTGGAGCTGGGCGCGCAGGTGACCGGCACCGTGCGGCAGGTTCTGGTCGAGGAAGGCCAGGCGGTGCAGGCCGGGCAGGTGCTGGTGGCGCTCGAGGCGACGGAGGCCCAGGCCACCTGGCAGGCCGCCGACCTCGCCGTGCAGCAGGCGGCCGCGCGGCTGCGGCAGCTGCAGGAGGTGCAGGCGCCGGCGGCGCGTGAGTCCGAGCGTCAGGCCGAGGCCAACCTGGCCCAGATCCGGGCGCAGCACGCGCGGCAGGAAGATCTCTTCCGCCAGGGCTTCATCGGCCAGGCGGCGCTGGACGAGGCCCGCCGCGCGCTCCAAGTGGCCGAGGCGCAGGCCCGTGCCGCCACGCTGCAGCGCCAGTCCGGCGACCCCCAGGGCGCGGACCTCGCGCTGGCCCGCACCACGCTCGAGCAGGCACGGGCCAGCGCGCTCGCGGCCAAGGCCCGGCTGGACTATCTGAGCATCAAGGCACCGGTGGCCGGCACCCTCGTCAACCGCAGCGTCGAACCGGGCCAGGTCGTGCAGGCCGGCAAGGTGCTGCTGCTGCTCGCGCCCGCGGGGGCGAGCGAGCTCGTCGCGCAGATCGACGAGCGCAACCTCGGCCTCTTGCAGCCGGGGCAGCCCGCCGTGGCCTCGGCGGATGCCTACGCCGACCAGCGCTTCGAGGCCCGCCTGAGCGAGGTCAGCCCGGGCGTCGACGCCCAGCGAGGCTCCGTCGAGGTGAAGCTGGCGGTGCCGAAGCCGCCGGCCTATCTGCGCCAGGACATGACCGTCTCCGTGGAGATCGAGGTGGCCCGCCGCCCGCAGGTGCTGAGCCTGCCGCTCGAGGCCGTCGTCCAGGCCGACTCGGCCCAGCCCTTCGCCTGGGTGCTGGATGCGGACGACCGTCTGCAGCGCCGCGAGCTGCGCCTGGGCCTGCGGGCCGGCGGCGTCGTCGAGGTGCAGCAGGGCCTGAAGGCCGGCGAGCGCGTGCTGCTGGCGCCTGAGCGGCGCTGGAAGGACGGGCAGCACCTGCGCCAGGCGGGGGCCTGAGCATGGCGCTGGCACGCTGGCAGCCCTTCGAGTGGATCGTCGCGGCGCGCTTCCTGCGCGAGGGCCGCATGCAGAGCCTCTTCATCATCGTGGGCGTCTCCATCGGCGTGGCGGTGATCGTCTTCATGTCGGCACTGCTGGCCGGCTTGCAAAGCAATCTCGTGCGGCGCGTGCTGACGGCGCAGCCGCACATCCAGCTGCTGCCGCCCAAGGAGCAGGTGCGCGTGCTGCACGCCGAGGGGCGCGAGCGCTTCGCCACCACGACACAGGCGCCGCTGCAGCGGCTCAAGTCCATCGACCAGTGGCAGTCGCTGCTGCTGCAGCTGCGCGCCATGGCGGACATCAAGGTGGTGTCGCCCACGGTGAGCGGCTCCACGCTGATCCAACGCGGTGACACCAGCCGCTCGCTGAGCCTCGTGGGCGTGGAGCTCGAGCACTACGACCGCATCGTCAGCCTCAGCGACAAGATCGTGGAGGGCCGCGCGCGGCTGGGCGCGACCGACATCCTCATCGGCATCGAGCTCGCGCACGACCTCGGCCTCGCGGTGGGCGACAAGCTCCGCGTGAGCGCCGCCAGCGGCGCGGCCAACACCTTCGAGATCGCCGGCATCCTGGACCTCGGCAACAAGGGCGCGAACCAGCGCACGGGCTTCGTGGCGCTGCACAGCGCGCAGAGCCTGCTGGGCTACTCGGGCGGCGTGACCAGCATCGACCTCACCGTGCACGACGTCTACGCCGCCGAGGAGGTGGCCCAGCGCATCGGTGCCATGGCGCCCGTGCAGGCCGACAGCTGGATCAAGACCAACGCGCAGTTCTTCAGCGCCGTGCAGTCGCAGAGCACCGCGAACACGGCGATCCGCTTCTTCGTGGGGCTCTCGGTGGCCTTCGGCATCGCGAGCGTGCTGGTGGTGTCCGTGGTGCAGCGCTCCAAGGAGATTGGCATCCTGCGCGCCATGGGCATCTCGCGGGGTCAGGTCATGCGCGTGTTCCTGCTGCAGGGCGGGCTGCTGGGCCTGGGGGGCGCGCTGATCGGCTGCCTCGTCGGCTCGGTGGCGCTCCAGCTGTGGCTGGGCTACGCGAAGACGCCCGACGGCAGCCCGATGTTCACGATCACCTTCGATCCCAGTCTCTACCTGACGGCCCTCGTGCTGGCCACGCTCACCGGCCTGCTGGCCGCGCTGGCACCGGCCCTGCGCGCGGCGCGTCTCGACCCCGTGGTGGCCATCCGTGGATGACATGAACACACCCGTCGTGGAGCTGCGCCAGGTGCGCAAGTCCTTCAATGTGGGCCAGCCGACCGAGGTGGAGGTGCTGCACGGCATCGACCTGCGCCTGATGCCGGGGCAGTTCTCCGCCGTGATGGGGCCGTCCGGCTCGGGCAAGAGCACGCTGCTGAACATCGTCGGCCTGCTCGACCGCCCGACCGGCGGCGAGCTGCTGATCCAGGGCCAGGAGACGACGGCCATGGACGACGCCCGGCTGACGCGGCTGCGCGGGCACACCATCGGCTTCGTCTTCCAGTACCACCACCTGATCGGGGCGTTCAGCGCGCTCGAGAACGTGATGCTGCCCATGGTCGGCCTCAAGGGCTTTCCGGATGCCGAGACCGAGGCGCGGGCGCTGCGCCTGCTGGGCAGCGTCGGGTTGGAGCGCTGGAAGGACACGCCCGCGGCGCGGCTCTCCGGCGGTCAGCAGCAGCGCGTGGCGGTGGCCCGCGCGCTGGCCATGCAGCCGGCCCTCCTGCTGGCCGACGAGCCGACGGGCAACCTGGACACCAAGAGCGCCGATGCCGTCTTCGAGCTGCTGCGCCAGGTCAACCGGGAGCACGGCACGGCGGTGCTCTTCGTGACGCACAACCCGGACCTCGCCCGGCGCTGCGACACCACGCTCATGGTGGTGGACGGGCAGATGCAGGGCTGATCAGCCCCGCCAGCCCAGCAGCCGCGCGGGCAGGAAGAAGATCGCCTGCACGAGCGCCATCACCCCGCCGACGGCGAAGCCGAGGATCCGCAAGGGCAGCAGCAGCAGCCACACGAGCGGCCACAGCAGCAGGACGAGCAGGGCCAGCGGCCAGCAGACGACGGCCAGCAGCAACCACAGCAGCAGGGTGACGAAAGACATGGTGCGGTGCCTCGAGGCCGGGGTGGTGATGCGGCCATGGTGCCAGCCCCGGGGCGCGCCGCAAGATGCCGAAGGCCATGGCGCAGGGCCCGGCGGCGGGCGCTTGCCGCCCGTGCCTGCGGGGTTTTTGCCGGGTTTCTAGGGCTTTCACGGGGTGGCTGACTTTTGGGCCGATGCTGCGCTGCACGTATGCTTCGGGCCTTTCGTCCATCCCTAGATCCATCACCTGCCCCCAGCGCCAAAAGCCGCGGCGGGGCCGAGAGAGAGTCGATGAAGTCCACGTTCAAACTGGGCGCCCTGGCGCTGATGATCCAGCTGGCCGGCGCCGCCTTTGCCGCCCCCCACAACCACGGGCTCGACCTGCCCAACTACGACCCGGCCGTGCGTGCCCAGGACGACCTGTTCCTGGCCGCCAACGGGGGCTGGCTGAGCCGCACGGAAATCCCGGCGGACAAGTCCTCCTTCGGCACCTTCGTGCAGCTGCGCGACATGTCGGATGCCCGCGTGCGCGCCATCGTCGAGGAGCTGGCCAAGGGCAAGCAGCCCGCCGGCAGCAACGAGGCCAAGATCGGCGCCTACTACGCCGCCTACCTCGACACCGCCGCCATCGACCGCGCCGGCTTCAAGCCCGTGCAGCCGCACCTGAAGGCCATCGACGGCCTGAAGTCCGTCGCCGAGCTGACCCGCTGGGTCGGCCAGGTGCAGGGCGAGGTGGCCACGCCCTTCGCAATGTACGTCGATGCCGACGCCAAGAAGCCGCAGGAAAACCGCCTGACGATCTACCAGGCCGGCCTGGGCCTGCCGGATCGCGACTACTACCTGCTCAAGGACGACGCCCGCATGGGCGAGGCTCGCAAGGCCTACCTCGCCTACCTGCAACAGCTGGCCGGCTTCGCTGGCGAGAAGAACGCCGCGGCCGCCGCTCAGCGCGTCTACGCCCTGGAAGAGAAGATTGCCCAGCTGCACTGGAGCACCGTCGAGAACCGCGACCCGGTCAAGACCTATAACCCCATCAGCGTGGCGGACCTTTCCCAGCAGGCGCCCGAGCTCGACTGGGCGGCGCTGTTCCAGGCCGCCGGCCTGCCGAAGATGGAGTCCGTCTCCCTGATGCAGCCCAGCGCCGTCAAGGGCATCGCCAAGCTGATGGCCGAGGTGCCGCTGGCCGACTGGAAGCTCTACCTCAAGGCCCGCACGCTGGACAGCTACGCCGGCGTCCTGCCCAAGGCGATGCGTGATGCTGCCTTTGCCTTCCATGGCCAGGCGCTGTCGGGCCAGAAGGCCGAGCTGCCGCGCTGGCAGAAGGGCGTGGCCGAGGTGAACGGTGCACTGGGCGAGGCCATCGGCCAGATCTATGTGGCCCGCCACTTCCCGCCCGAGGCCAAGGCCCGCATGGAGAAGCTGGTCGCCAATCTGCTGGCGGCCTACAAGGATTCCATCGACGGCCTGAGCTGGATGAGCCCCGCCACCAAGCTCCAGGCGCAGGACAAGCTGTCCAAGTACATGACCAAGATCGGCTACCCCGACACCTGGCGTGACTACAGCCGCCTCGTCGTGAAGGCGGGCGACGCCCTGGGCAACAACCAGCGCGCCGGCCGCGCCGAGTGGCTGCGCATGGCCGCCAAGGCCGGCAAGCCCGTGGACCGCAAGGAATGGGGCATGACGCCGCAGACGGTCAATGCCTACTACAACCCCTCGCAGAACGAGATCGTGTTCCCGGCCGCCATCCTGCAGCCGCCGTTCTTCGACATGAACGCCGACGACGCCGTGAACTACGGCGCCATCGGTGCCGTGATCGGCCACGAGATCAGCCATGGCTTCGATGACCAGGGCAGCCAGTTCGACGGCGACGGCGTGCTGCGCAACTGGTGGACCCAGGAAGACCGCCAGGCCTTCGACGCCATCACGGCCAAGCTCGTCTCGCAGTTCGACAGCTACGAGCCGATCGCCGGCAAGCACGTGAACGGCAAGCTGACGCTGGGCGAGAACATCGCCGACCTCTCCGGCCTGCAGATCGCCTACAAGGCCTACCAGCGCTCGCTGGCCGGCCAGGCGGCACCCGCCATCGGCGGCCTCACCGGCGAGCAGCGCTTCTTCCTGGGCTGGTCGCAGTCCTGGCGCGTGAAGGCCCGCGAGCAGCGCCTGCTGCAGCTGCTGGTGATCGACCCGCACTCGCCTGGCGAATACCGCGCGAACGGCGCCGCCATCAACCACGACGGCTTCCACCAGGCCTTCGGCACCAAGCAGGGCGACAAGATGTTCAAGTCCAGCGAGGACCGCATCCGCATCTGGTAACGCCCGCACGGCCGGCCCCGCCGGCCTCTGCCCTCCTTTCATGCAACCCACGGATTGCCTCTTCATGAAAACTCTCCGCCTTGCCACCCTTGCGCTGCTCACGCAGCTGGCCTGCACCGCCATGGCCGAACCGTCCGCCGGCCTGCAGACCTCGGGCTATGACGCCCAGGTCCGTGTGCAGGACGACCTGTTCCGTGCCGTCAACGGCGGCTGGATCCAGTCGACCGAGATCCCGGCCGACAAGTCCCGCTTCGGCAGCTTCGAGCTGCTGCGCGACCAGTCCGACGCCCGCGTCAAGGCGCTGATCGACGAGCTCGCCGCCAAGCCGCAGCCCGCCGGCAGCAATGCCTTCAAGGTGGCCGCCTACTTCAAGAGCCACCTGGACGTCGACGCCATCGAGAAGGCCGGCCTCGCGCCGCTGCAGCCCACGCTGGACGAGATCGCCGGCATCGACTCGCCCAAGGCGCTGGCCCGCTGGTTCGGCGGCGCCCAGATGCGCTCGGTGGCGCCGATCCGCGTGTTCGTGGCGGCGGATGCAAAGAAGCCCACCGTCAATGGCGTGCGCATGTGGCAGAGCGGCCTGGGCATGCCCGACCGCGACTACTACCTGAAGAAGGACGATCCGCGCTTCGCCAAGGCCCGTGAGGCCTACAAGACCTACCTGTCCACGCTGGCCGGTCTGCTGGGCGAGAAGGACCCGGCCGCCGCCGCCGAGCGCGTGCTGGCCCTGGAAGAGAAGATCGCCGCGGTGCACTGGGACAAGGTCGAGAACCGCGACCCGGTCAAAACCTACAACCCCATGACCCCCGCCGAGATCGCGGCCCGTGCGCCCGGCATGGACTGGGACGCCTACTTCGCCGCCACCGGCCTGGGCAAGCTGGACAGCATCGCCGTCGCCCAGCCGAGCGCCATCGCCGCGCTGTCGGGCCTCATTGCCAGCGAGCCGCTGAAGGACTGGCAGCTCTACCTGCGCCTGCACGCCGTCTCGGGCAACGCCGACGTGCTGCCCAAGGCCGTGCGCGATGCGCGCTTCGCCTTCTTCGGCCAGGCGCTGTCCGGCCAGAAGGCCGAGCTGCCGCGCTGGCAGAAGTCCATCGGCGAGGTGAACGGCGCGCTCGGCGAGGCCGTGGGCCAGCTGTACGTGGCCCGTCACTTCCCGCCCGAGGCCAAGGCCCGCATGGAGAAGCTGGTCGCCAATCTGCTGGCGGCCTACAAGGACTCCATCGATGGTCTGAGCTGGATGAGCCCGACCACCAAGGCCGCTGCACAGGACAAGCTGTCCAAGTACGTGACCAAGATCGGCTACCCCGCCAAGTGGCGCGACTACAGCAGCCTGGAAGTGCGCGAGGGCGACGCCTTCGGCAACAGCCAGCGCGCCGCACAGTTCGGCTGGAAGCGCATGATCGCCAAGGCCGGCAAGCCGGTGGACCGCAGCGAATGGGGCATGACGCCGCAGACCGTCAACGCCTACTACAGCCCGCTGTCCAACGAGATCGTGTTCCCGGCTGCCATCCTGCAGCCGCCGTTCTTCGACATGAACGCCGACGACGCTGTGAACTACGGCGCCATCGGTGCCGTGATCGGCCACGAGATCAGCCACGGCTTCGACGACAAGGGCAGCCAGTACGACGGCGACGGCGTGCTGCGCAACTGGTGGACCCCGGAGGACCGCAAGGCCTTCGAGGGCATCGCGGCCAAGCTCGTCGCCCAGTACGACGGCTACGAACCCATCCCGGGCAAGCACGTGAACGGCAAGCTGACGCTGGGCGAGAACATCGCCGACCTGTCGGGCCTGCAGGTCGCCTACAAGGCCTATCTGCGCTCGCTGGGCGGCAAGCCCTCGGCCACGATCGGCGGCTACACCGGTGAGCAGCGCTTCTTCCTGGGCTGGGCACAGTCCTGGCGCGAGAAGGCACGCGAGGAGCGCATGCTGCAGCTGATCACGACCGATTCGCACTCCCCCGGCGAGTACCGCGCCAATGGCGCCGTGGTCAACCACGACGGCTTCCACCAGGCCTTCGGCACCAAGCAGGGCGACAAGATGTACAAGGCCGGCGAGGAGCGCATCCGCATCTGGTGATCGCCCGGGCGACACGTTCGACACCGCGGCGGCTCCGGCTGTCGCGGGTCTGCAAGGCCACCTTCGGGTGGCCTTTTTCATGCCCGGGGTTGCGGCCGGGGCGTGCGCGGGCCGCAAAAAAAAGCGCCCGGCGGGGGCCGGGCTGAAGGGAGGACTTACTCGGTTCTGGCCCGGGCCGGGGCGCGGGGTGCCGGATGCCGTGCAGGCATCCCGGCGGGGTTCAGGCCTGCGGGCCGGTCTCGGGCATGGCCGCCTGGGCCAGGCTCATCGAGGGCAGTTGCAGGGCGGGCGCGCCAAGGCACGGCTGCTCACCCGTGGCATCGGCCTGGGCCAGCGTCAGGGACGCGGCGCTGGCAATGGCAAGCAGGGCGGTGAGCAGGGTCTTGGTGGCGGATTTCATGGCGTGTCTCTCCTGAAGTTCGGCGGGGTCTCCGTCTGGGCGGGCCTGATGGCCTTGTCGATGGAAGGAGTGTGCGCGCCACCGCCCCGCGCTTCCAGGCGCCTGCGACGAATCGACGCCGCGGCGACGTGAACGGTCGCTGGCGGCGATCAGTGTGCGGGCCGGCCGGAGGCGCTCTGGGGCGCTCAGGGGCGGCTAGGCAGCCAGTCCCGCACCGCGGCGATCAGGCGCTCCGGCTGGTCCTTGTGCGGGCTGTGGCCGCAGTCGGGCAGGGCGACGAGACGCGTGTCCTCATGCAACTCGGCGATGGCCTCGATCTGCCGAAGGCTGCCGTACTCGTCATGCACGCCCTGAACGGCCAGCACCGGGCACTGCAGGCGTCCGCGCAGCAGGTCCTCGATGTTCCAGGCCTCGAAGCCCGGCCGCAGCCAGGCGTCGTTCCAGCCGTAGAAGGCGGAGTCCGTGTCCGCATGGTGGCGGGCGAGTGCCTTGCGCAGGGACTCGCCCTGCTCGTAGGCGGTGCGGGCGGCCTGCAGGCCCAGCAGCGTGACGGGCTCGACGAACAGGTGCGGGGCCATGGCCACGAGACCGAGGACATGCGCCGGGGCATGCGCCGCATAGAGCAGGGCGAGGCTGGCGCCGTCGCTGTGCCCGAAAAGCAGCAGCGGGCGGGCGGCGAGCCCCAGCGCCGCGAAGCAGGCGGGCAGCAGGCCGCGGGCCTGGCGCTGGAGGTAGTCCTGCGGCCAGGGTTCCGTGCGTGGGGTGCTGTGGCCATAGCCCGGCCGGGAGAAGACGAGGCCCGGCAACTGCAGCGCCTCGCACAGCCGCGCCGGAAAATCGCGCCACTGGCTCAGCGAGCCCAGGCCCTCGTGCAGGAAGACGAGCAGCGGCCGCTGCGGGTCCTGTACCTCGGCGGCAGGGCCCAGCCAGCAGGTCTCGATGTGCAGCGCCTGCCCGTCCAGCATCACGGGCTGAAGGAAGATCTCGGGGGCGGCCGCGGGCCTGGACGTGCTCATGCGCGCATTGTGCGCCGCCGCAAGCCCCGGCGCGGGCTGCGATACTTCGAGGCATTACAAGGAGTTTCACGGTGGAGACATTGCATATTGCGGTGGACGCCCGCGGCGTCGCGCGCGTCACCATGACCCGGCCGGAGGTGTTCAACGCCTTCAACGAGCAGATGATCGGCGAGCTGGACCAGGCCTTCGAGCGCCTGACAGCCGACCCCAAGGTGCGCGTCATCGTGCTGGCGGGCGCCGGCAAGGCCTTCAGCGCCGGGGCCGACATCCAGTGGATGCAACGCGCCGCGCAGTCCAGCCAGGAATGGAACCTGCACGACGCGCGCCGCTTCGCGGCCATGCTGTACCGCATCCAGTCCTGTCCCAAGCCCACGGTGGCCCGCGTGCAGGGCGTGGCGCTGGGCGGTGGCGTGGGGCTGACGGCGGCCTGCGACATCGCCGTGGCCAGCCATGACGCGAAGTTCGCGGTCAGCGAGGCGCGCTTCGGCATCCTGCCCGCCGTCATCGGCCCCTATGTGGTGAACGCCGTCGGCAGCCGCCAGGCACGCCGCCTGGCGCTTACCAGCAGCCGCATCCCCGCCAGCGAGGCCCTGGCGATGGGCCTCGTGCACGAGGTCGTGCCGCTGGAGGCGCTGGACGAGGCGCTCGAGCGCTGGCTGCAGGAGCTGCTGGCGAACGGCCCGCAGGCGCAGGGCGAGATCAAGCGCCTGCTCGGCCAGCTGGCCGTCGGGCCGGTGACGGAGGAGGTGCGCGAGCTCACCGCCCAGACCATCTCCCGCGTGCGGGTGGGGGACGAGGCGCGCGAGGGCTTCTCGGCCTTCATGGCCAAGCGCCCCGCGGCCTGGGTGCCGCAAGGAGAAGGCGCATGAGCGGCGCGCAGCAGGCATGGGCCGTGACGAGCCGGCCGGCGGCCGAGGCGCTGGTCGGCGTGATCGGCGCCGGCGTGATGGGCGCGGGCATCGCCCAGGTGGCGGCCCAGGCCGGGCATCCGGTGCGGCTGATGGACGTCCGTGAGGGCGCCGCCCAGGCAGCGCACGGCCAGATCGCCAAGGCGCTGGACGGGCTGGTGACGAAAGGCCGCATGGAGGCCGCCGAGCGCGACGCCGTGCTCGCGCGCATTCAGCCGGCGTCGGCGCTGGCCGAGCTGGCCGATGCCGCGCTGGTCGTCGAGGTCATTGTCGAGAAGCTGGAGCCCAAGCAGGCGCTGCTGCGGGAGCTGGATGCCCTGCTGGGGCCGGACGCGCTCATCGCGTCCAACACCTCGTCCATCAGCATCACGGCGCTGGCCAATGGCATGCAGCGCCCGGAGCGCCTGGTGGGCATGCACTTCTTCAACCCCGTGCCGTTGATGAAGCTGGTCGAGGTGGTGTCGGGTGCCGAGACGCAGGCCTCCGTGGCCGAGGCCATCCACGAGCTCTCGCGCCGCTGGGGCAAGGCGCCGGTACACGCGAAGTCGACGCCCGGTTTCATCGTCAACCGCATCGCCCGGCCCTACTACGCCGAGTCTCTGGCGCTGCTGCTGGAGCAGGCGGGCACGCCGGCCCAGCTGGACCGGGCGCTGCGCTCAGTGGGTTTCCGCATGGGCCCCTGCGAGCTGATGGACCTGATCGGGCATGACACGAACTTCCTGGTCACCCAGTCCGTCTTCGAGGCCAACTTCGGCGACAAGCGCTATGTGCCGTCCCTGGTGCAGAAGGCGCTGGTCGATGGCGGCCGGCTGGGCCGCAAGGTGGGCAAGGGCTTCTATGACGGCGTGCCGGCCGCGCCGACGCCCGCCGAGCGATCCGGCGCTGCGGCTTGGGCGTCGCTCGTGCTGCACGGCGAGGGCGCGCTGGTCGAGGCGCTGGCACAGGCGCTCGAGGCCGCCGGCGTGGCTTTCCAGCGCGGCAGCGGGACCGGCTGGGCGGGCCTGACGCTCGATGGCCTGCAACTGCGACTGAGCAGCGGCCGCTGCGCTGCGGAGCTCGCGCATCGCGACGGCGTGGCCGAGCTGGCCGTGATCGACTGGCCCGTCAGCGGTCCGCGCACCGAGGCGCTGGCCCTGGCCTTCGCGCCGCGCTGCAGCGAGGCCGGCCGGACCGTCGCCCTCCAGCTGTTCGCGGCCCTGGGATGGACGCCGCTGGAGCTCCGCGATGCGCCGGGTCTGGTCGTCGCCCGCACGCTGGCCATGCTGGTGAACGAAGGTGCCGATGCCGTCTGGCAGGGCGTGTGCGACGAAGCGGCGGCCGACCAGGCCATGAAGCTGGGCGTCAACTACCCCGCCGGGCCCTTCGAATGGCTGGCACTGCTGGGCGCGCCCCGGGTGGTCGAGACCCTGGAGGCGCTGTTCGAGGCCAGCCGCAGCGAGCGCTACCGGGTCAGCCCTCTGCTGAAGCACCGCGTCTGGGCCGGCTGAGCCCTCGCTGGCAAGCAAAAGCCGCCCATGGGCGGCTTTTTCTATGGGGCAATGTGCGTTCAGAGCAGCATGCGCAGGTGCTGCTGCGCCTGCAGCAGCGGGGGCAGGGCGTGCTCCACCAGCTGCTCCATGCTCATGCGCGAGGCATGGATGGAGATGTTGAGGGCCGCCACCACGTCGCCCCGGTAGTTCTTGAGCGGCACGGCGAGGCTGCGCAGGCCGAGCTCCAGCTCCTGGTCCACGCTGGCGTAGCCCAAGGCGCGGGCGCGGGCGACCTCGTTGCGCAGGCGGTCCGGGTTCGTGATGGTGTGCGGCGTGACGGCCTCGAGCGTCTGGCGGGCGATCCAGGCGTCGGCGTCCTCCGGGCTCAGGGCCGCCAGCAGGGCGCGACCGTTGGCCGAGCAATAGGCCGGCACGCGGCCGCCGGACTGCAGATGCTGCGACAGCACGCGCCCGGCACTCGTCGCGGCGATGCAGATGACGTCATTGCCGTCCAGCACGCCGGCGGCGCTCGCCTCCTTGAGCGCGAAGGCCAGCTTGTGCAGCTCGGGCTCGACGATGCGCGGCAGCCGGGCCGAATGCATGTAGCTCTGGCCCAGGCGCAGCACCTTGGGCGTGAGCGCGAACATCTTGCGGTCCTGCGAGACGAAGCCCAGGTAGCTCAGGGTCAGCAGGTAGCGGCGGGCGGCCGCGCGGGTCAGTCCGGTGCGCGCGGCGACCTCGCTGATGGTGAGGCGAGGGCGCTCCTGGTCGAAGGCCTCGATCACGGCGAGACCCTTCTCCAGGCCGGCCACCAGGTCGCGCTTCAGCGGCGCCTGTGGTTCCTGGGAGACAGTCGTTGCCGGGCTGGCCGGAACTGCGACGGAGGCGAGATCATCAAGGGCGCGAGCTGCAGACATGGCGTTCCAGGGTGCGAGAGCGCCCAAAAAAGTCTGAGCGCGATCAAATCAGTCGCCGACTATAGAAGTCTGTCACTACAAATGGTGACGGCTTTGCAAGCATTGGGCGACGAACGCACATGAATGCACCATGTTGGTGAATTTTGGGCGCACTGATCTGACGGCCTGGTGCAGGTCGCTTTGAGCAGGCCCCGATCACCGTGTGGCACCGGGTGGCGGATCGACTCCCTGTCTTGCTTCTTCTGTTCGGCAAGTTGCAGGAGGGGCCAAGAACGTACGCATATGACTTTAGACATATGTGTGATATATGGCCCCGGCGGCGGCCAGTATCACACGTTCCGGCGTCAGCAGATCGCGGTTTGGGGCCGTCCAAAGGGGGAGGCGCCGAGGGGGGTGGGGCCCCCTCGTTCGCATGCCGACCAGCGAGGGGCGGGGCCCCGGAGGCCCTTCCCAGGGCCTCAGAGCCGTTCCAGGCTCACACTCGTTCGAGGATCAGCGCGATGCCCTGGCCGACGCCGATGCACATGGTGCACAGTGCGTAGCGGCCGCCGGTGCGCTGCAACTGGTTGGCGGCGGTCAACGCCAGGCGGGCGCCGCTGGCCCCCAGCGGATGCCCCAGGGCGATCGCGCCACCGTTGGGGTTCACGCGGGGATCGTCGTCCGGCAGGCCCAGCTGGCGAAGCACGGCCAGGCCTTGCGCCGCGAAGGCCTCGTTCAGCTCGATCACGTCCATCTGTTCCAGGCGCAGCCCGGCCCGGGCGAGCACGGCCTGCGTGGCTGGCGCCGGTCCGATGCCCATGATGCGCGGGGCCACGCCAGCCGTCGCCATCGCCACCACGCGGGCTCGCGGCGTGAGGCCATGGCGCTGTGCGGCCTCCTCGCTGGCCAGGAGCAGGGCCACGGCGCCATCATTGACGCCCGAGGCATTGCCAGCCGTCACCGAACCGTCCGGCGTCACGACGCCCTTGAGCCGGGCCAAGGCTTCCAGGCTCGTGTCGCGGGGGTGTTCGTCCTGGCGCACCCACACGGCGTCGCCCTTTTTCTGCGGGATCTCCACGGGGCAGATCTCGGCGTCGAAGAAACCGGCCTGCTGGGCGGCGACGGTCTTCTTCTGGCTGGCCAGCGCCATGCGGTCCTGGGCCTCGCGCTCGATGCCGAACTCGCGTGCCACGTTCTCCGCCGTCTCGGGCATGGAGTCGACGCCGTACTGAGTCTTCATCAGCCGGTTGATGAAGCGCCAGCCGATGGTGGTGTCATAGACGGCGTTCTGGCGGGAAAAGGCGGCGTCAGCCTTGGGCATCACGAACGGGGCGCGGCTCATGCTTTCCACGCCGCCGGCGATCAGCAGATCCGCCTCTCCGGCCTTGATGGCGCGAGCCGCGGAACCGACGGCGTCCAGCCCGGAGCCGCACAGGCGGTTGAGCGTCACCCCCGGTACTTCGAGGGGCAAGCCAGCCAGCAGCGCGGCCATGCGGGCCACGTTGCGGTTGTCCTCGCCGGCCTGGTTGGCGCAGCCGTACAGCACGTCTTCCACGGCCTGCCAGTCGAGGCCGGGATGCCGGGCCATCAGCGCCTTGATGGGAAGGGCGCCGAGATCGTCGGCGCGGATGCCGGCGAGGGCGCCGCCGTAGCGGCCGAAGGGAGTGCGTTGTCCGTCGCAGATATAGGCAGTGCGCATGGGATTCCTGAAGGGAGGCTCGAGCCTTGCCCCTGGAAAGAGGCCGGTCGAAGGGTGATTAAGAAATGGAAAGGATTGCAGTCAAGAAAGTTCTTTAAATGAACATGGGTTCACTAAATGAACATGCTAGGGCCGTGCGATCTTTCCAGTCAAGGCCGTCACTGATCCGCCAGATTCAGCAAAGAGGTGTTTCCATCCGTGTAAAGTTCCCTAGTGCATTGCTCAAGTTCTCCAAGGGGATGGCCGATGCACCGACAGAGGGCCGCCCGCGGAGGAATGGGCTAGGACAGGCATGAAGGACAACACAACAGATCCGCTGATTGACGTGGCACAGCTGAAGGTCGGGATGTTCATCCATCTCGACCTGGGCTGGATGTCGCATCCCTTCCCGTTGAGCAGCTTCAAGCTGAGCTCGGAAGACCAGCTGCTGGTGTTGCGTCGCCTGGGCCTCAAGCAGGTGCGCTGGAGTCCGGCCAAAAGCGAGCTGCCCGACGACGCGCCGCCGGTGCCCGTCACGGCGGCAGAGGCGCTCGATCCGGGGCTGAGCCCGGAGCAGCAGCAGAAGGAGGCCCACCGCAAGGCGCTGGCCGCACAGCGCGAGGCCCTGTCCCTCTGCGAAAAACAATACGCCGAGGCCGCCGCGGCCTTCAAGGGCATCGTCGACCTGGTGCCCCGCGCCCCGGTCAACTCCCGCGACCAGTCGACGGCGCTCGTCAGTGCCCTGCTGGACAAGATGCTGGTGGAGGGCGACCTCAACATCCGCCTGCTCAATGAGGGTGCCGGTGACCGCGGCACCGCGCATGCGCTGAATGTGTCGATCATCTCGCTCCTGCTGGGACGGGCCTTCGGTCTCGGTCGTGACGAGATGATGGATCTCGGTGTCGGTGCGCTGCTGCACGACATCGGCAAGCTCGATCTCCCGCCGCGGCTGCGCCACCGGGACGAAAGCTTCACCTCCGCCGAAAGCCAGGTCTACCAGACCCACGTGGTCAAGGGCGTGGCCCTGGCCAAGCAGATGGATCTGGCGGCGGGCCCGCTGCTGGTGATCGCCCAGCACCACGAGAACGCTGACGGCACGGGATTCCCGCAGCGCATCAACGTGGACCGAATGAGCGCGGCCTCGCGCATCGTCGCCCTGGTCAACCGCTTCGACGGCCTGTGCAATCCGCTGCTCGTCTCCAAGGCCATGACGCCGCACGAGGCGCTGTCCCTGATGTTTGCGCAGGGACGCAGCCGCTTCGACGCGACCATGCTCAATGCCTTCATCCGCATGATGGGCGTCTACCCGCCCGGCTCGACGGTGCAGCTGACGGACGACCGCTATGCTGGTCGTCGCCGTGAATTCCTCGCGGCCGCTCAAGCCACGGGTGATGGTGCATGACCCCAAGGTCCCGCGCGACGAGGCGCTGGTGGTCAATCTGGAAGACCATCCCGACTTGGGCATCCGCCGCAGCCTCAAGCCCGGCGCACTGCCGCGGGCCTCGCTGGACTACCTCAGCCCGCGCGCCCGCGTGGCCTACTTCTTCGAATCCGTCGCCACGCCCATGGGAGAGGTGTCGGTGTGAAGCCGGTCCGGCACGCGCAGCAGGCGGCCTCGGCGAATCCCCCAGCGTCCAGTTCCCCGCAAGCCACGCCAGCTGTGGCAGTGGCGGCCTGCTGGACGGGCCTGCTCGATGCGCTGCAGGAAGCGGTCTGGCTGGTGGACCCCCGGGACCTGACGCTCCTGGCGGCCAATACGGCCTCCGAGCAGTTGCTCGGCCTGCCCGCCATGGCCTTGGTGGGGCAACGCATCGAGTCGCTGTGCGTGACACCCGAGGACCAGCTGTTCTGGAGCGACGTCGCCCAGGGCGCCCGCGACGGGCTGCATACCGAGACGCTGGTGCGCCATGCCGACGGCCACACGCTGTGGGTGGATCGCCGCATCCGCTGGGTGCCCGGTGCCACGCCCGATGAGCCGGGGACCTGGGTGCTCAGCATGCGGGACCTCAGTGCCCAGCGGCGCGGCGAGGAGGAGCGCGAGTCTCTGCTGGTGGATCTGCGCAGCACGCTGGAGTCCACCGTCGACGGCATCCTCGTGACCGATCTCGCCGGCCGCATTCGCAATTTCAACCAGCGCTTCGCGACGATGTGGGGCATCCCCGACGAGCTGCTGCAGCAGCGGGACGATGCCGCTGTGCAGGCGTGGATGCGCCGCAGCGTGTCGGACGGCGCCGCCTATGCCACGCGTCTCGCCGCCCTGCTCGAGGCGCCTCTGGCCCAGAGCAGCGAGGTGATCCGCCTGCTCGACGGCCGGGTGCTGGAGCGCGTGGCGCTCCCGCAGTGGAGCCGGCAGCGGCCGGTGGGCCGCGTGTTCTCCTTCCGGGACCTCAGCGACCAGCTGGCGGCGAGCCAACGCATCGAGGAGCTCTCCCACACCGACATGCTGACGGGCCTGCCCAACCGCCGCGCGCTGGCCGAGCGGGTGGAGTACGCCCGCGCCATCGCCAAGCGCGAGGCCTCGGGCTTCGCGATGCTCTTCGTCGATCTCGACCGCTTCAAGCAGATCAACGACACCCTGGGCCATGCCTTCGGTGACCGCGTGCTGAGGGAAGTCGCTCAGCGTCTGCGCGACTGCCTTCGCGAGGTGGACACTGTGGCCAAGCTCTCCGGCGATGAATTCGTCCTGCTGATCCACGAGGCGGACGCGCGTGGGGCGGAGCACACCGCCCGGCGGGTGCTGGAAGCGATGACGCGGCCCTTCGGCTTCGACACCCTCAGCTTCACCGTCACGGCCAGCATCGGCATCGCGCTCTGCCCGGGCGATGGCGAATCCCTGGACGAGCTCACCTCCAGCGCCGAGCGCGCGATGCAGGGGGTCAAGGACAGCGGCCGCGCCGGCTTCCGCTTCCACCAGCCGCGCAAGGACGTGGACTTGCTGGCCCGCATGCGGCTGGATCACGCCATGCGCCAGGCCCTGCTGGAGCGGCGCTTCCGCCTGCATTTCCAGCCGCAGCTGGACCTGGCGAGCGGTCAGGTCATTGGCGCCGAGGCGCTGATCCGCTGGCGCGATCCGGTGCGTGGCGAGGTGCCTCCGGCCGAATTCATCCCGGTGGCGGAGGACAGCGGCTTCATCGTCGCCATCGGGGACTGGGTCCTGCACGAGGCCGTGACCCAGGCGCAGACCTGGGCGGGCCAGGGGCGGCGGCTGCCCGTGGCGGTGAACGTCTCGGCGCTGCAGTTCCAGCAGGCCCAGTTCGTGGATCGGGTCCGCCAGGTGCTCCAGTCGTCCGGCCTGCCGCCGGAACTGCTGGAGCTGGAGCTGACCGAGTCCATCCTGCTCCGGGACGCCGACGAGGCCCTGCGCCGCCTCCAGGCGCTGGCCGAGCTGGGTGTGTGCCTGTCCATCGACGACTTCGGCACCGGCTATTCCAGCCTCGCCTACCTCAAGCGCTTCCCCATCCAGCGCCTGAAGATCGACCGCAGCTTCGTCCAGGGGCTGCCGGACGACGCCAGCGACGCGGGCATCGTCCGTGCCGTGGTCCAGGTGGGCCGGGCGCTGGGCCTGCAGGTCATCGCCGAAGGGGTGGAGAGCGAATCTCAGAGGCGCTTCCTGCAGGAGGCGGGCTGCCACGAGTTCCAGGGCTACCTTTTCTCGGCTGCGCTGGACGCCGCGACGTTCGAGTCCAAGGTGTGGGGCGGGGAGCGCCCGCCCATGCGCCTGGTGCAGGGCGGTGCCGGCTGAGCCGGCCCGGGGCGCGGTTCACAATAGAGGAGAGGCGCCGGCGCTGTGCCCGCCTCTGTCGATGCCCACCCGTTTTCTCTGCGCCGGGGTTCCCATGTTCCGATTCAAGTCCAAGGCCGCGGCCGATGTGATCTATATGCCTGATGCCGCCCGGCAGGTGCTGGCGGCCCTCGGTCGCGAGCCGGCCCGCGAGGGCATCCTCGAGCTCGCCGACCTGCCAGCCGCCCAGCGGGCGCTGCTGGCGGCCGTCGAGGCGGACGACGCGGCCTTTGCCGCCCTGGTCGCAGAGGCCGAAGCCCAGGGCGAGCCGCCACCGCGCCGCCAGGGCATCACCCTGCGGCAGCGGGTCTGGCCGCTGCTGGACATGCTGCGACTGAGCGAGGCCGAGCGCGCCGACGTGATCTGGCAGGGCTGAGCTCCCATGGACGGACTGGACGACGTCACGCGCTTGGTGTGCGTGCGCCATGGGCAGACCGGCTGGAATGCCGAAGGCCGCCTGCAAGGGCAGCTGGACATCGCGCTCGATGCGACGGGCGAGGCCCAGGCCGAGGCACTGGCCGGCGCGCTGCAGGACGAAAGCCTGGACCACGTCTTCTGCAGCGACCTGCAGCGCTGCCGCCAGACCCTGGCGCCGCTGCAGCGCCGCCGCGCCTTGCCCGTCGAGTGGCAGACCGGCCTGCGGGAGCGCTGCTTCGGCGAGTTCCAGGGCCTCACCTGGGCCGAGCTGAGCGAGCGGGACCCGGAAGCGGCCCGGCGCTGGAAGCTGCGGGAGCCCGACTTTGCCGCGCCCGGCGGCGAATCACTGCGTATCTTCAGTGAGCGGGTGCTGGCGGCCGTGCGTGCCCTGGCGGCCCGCCATGCGGGCCAGAGCCTGTTGCTCGTGACCCATGGGGGTGTGCTGGACTGCCTCTACCGGGCCGCCCTGGGCCTGGACCTGCAGGCGCCGCGCAGCTGGCGCCTGGGCAACGCCGCCATCAACCGGCTGATGGTCTCTGGCGGGCAACTGCATCTGGTGGGATGGGCGGACGAGAGCCATCTGCCGCCTGCGTCCTGAGCCGGCCGGAGGCATCGCTTTGACGCCTCCACCCCCGACAGGCGACAAAGAAGGCCCGCCCCCCTGCAAAAAGTGACTGTTGCGAATTCACGTCGCCGGGGCTTCGGTCAAACCCTAGGCCTCCTATACTCCCGCCACATTCCGCGTGACAAGACCGGGTGTCTCAGCCCGGCACAACCTCAACCTACAAAGGCAAATGATGAAGAAGATCGCTCTCGTCGCCGCTCTGGCCGCTGTGTCGGCTTCGGCTTTCGCACAAAGCTCCGTGACCCTGTGGGGCCGCGCCAACGTGACCGTTGAAAGCCAGAAGATCGGCACCGCCGACCGCAAGGTGGTCGTGCAGGACAACCGTTCGCGCCTGGGCGTGAAGGGCCAGGAAGACCTGGGTGGCGGCCTGAAGGTCAGCTTCGCCCTGGAACACGGCCTGGACATGGACACCGGCAAGCAAACCGGCGGCACCTTCTGGAACCGTGAATCGTCCGTGCAACTGAGCGGCGCTTTCGGTGCCATCCGTCTGGGCAACTGGACCAACGGTTCGTACTTCGCCACCGCTGACTACGTCAGCATGCACAACCACGACACCGGCACCTCCGACGACAAGCTGTACTCGGGCGCTGGCTGGACCTCGGTGAACAAGGTGGGTTACTTCACCCCGAACATCGACGGCTTCACCGCTGAAATCACCATGCACGCTGGTGAAGGCGCCGACAAGCGCGCTTTCGACCTGTCGGCCAACTACGACCAAGGTCCTCTGCACCTGGGCGCTGGCTACAGCAAGCAAGGCGATGCCAAGCAGTACGCTGGCCGCGCTCTGTATGAGCTGGGCGAGTTCACCGTCGGTGGCTACGTGCAACGTGAAGACATCAACGGCGAAACCCGCAACATCTGGCGTCTGGCCGGTATGTACACCATGGGCGCTTCCGAGTTCCACGTGAACTACGGCGACGCTGGCCGCAGCGCTGCTGGCGCCAAGGCCAACCAGCTGACCCTGGGCTACAACTACAACCTGAGCAAGCGCACCAAGGTGTACGGCTTCTTCACGAAGCTGGACAACAAGGACAACAACGCTGGCGACCTGAACAGCCTGGCTGTTGGTATCCGTCACAACTTCTAATCCCTCGGGATCAGAATGTGCGAAAGGCGACCTTCGGGTCGCCTTTTTCGTTGCCGGACGGAAAGTTGACTTCCTCGCGCGCCTCACCGGGCGCTGAGGCCCGGCCGCGACGGGCTACTCGTCGAACAAGCCCGCCGAGCTCTTCGGCGGCGCCACGCCCAGGTGGCGGAACGCGGCGAGCGTCGCAATGCGCCCGCGCGGCGTGCGCTGCAGGAAGCCCTGCTGGATCAGGTAAGGCTCGATGACGTCCTCGATGGTGTCGCGCTCTTCGCCGATGGCCGCGGCGACGTTGTCTAGGCCGACGGGGCCGCCGTCAAAGCGGTGCACCACCGCCTCCAGCAGCTTGCGGTCCATGAGGTCAAAGCCTTGCGGGTCGACATCGAGCATGGCCAGGGCCTTGTCGGCCATCAGCTTGGTGATGCGGCCGTCGCCCTTGACCTCGGCGTAATCGCGCACGCGGCGCAGCAGGCGGTTGGCGATGCGGGGCGTGCCGCGCGAACGGCGGGCGATCTCCAGGGCGCCTTCCGGTGCGATCGGCGCATTCATCAGGCCGGCCGAGCGCGTCACGATGCGCTGCAGTTCGTCCGGCGTGTAGAACTCCAGCCGAGCGACGATGCCGAAGCGGTCCCGCAGCGGGTTGGTGAGCATGCCGGCGCGCGTGGTGGCGCCGACCAGCGTGAAGGGCTGCAGGTCCAGCTTGATCGAGCGTGCGGCCGGGCCCTCGCCGATCATGATGTCGATCTGGTAGTCCTCCAGCGCCGGGTACAGGATTTCCTCGACCACCGGTGACAGGCGGTGGATCTCGTCGATGAAGAGCACGTCGTTCTTCTCGAGATTGGTGAGGATGGCTGCGAGGTCCTTGGGCTTCTCGAGCACGGGGCCCGAGGTCTGGCGCAGGTTCACGCCCAACTCGGCCGCGATGATGTGGGACAGCGTCGTCTTGCCCAGGCCCGGGGGGCCGAACAGCAGCACGTGGTCCAGGGCCTCCTCGCGCTTGCGGGCGGCGCCGATGAAGATCTCCAGCTGCTCGCGCGCCTTGGCCTGGCCGACGTACTCGTCCAGCAGCTTGGGCCGCAGCGCGCGCTCCAGGGCCTCCTCGTTCGGGTTGCCGGGCGCCGCGCTGATCACGCGGGTGGGCGGCTGGGGGGCGAAGTCGTCAGTCTGGATCGGCATGGCGGGGCGGGGCGCGGAAGGGGCGGGATCAGCGGTTCAGGGACTTCAGCGCGAGCTTGATGCCCTCGCTCACGCCCACGTCGGCCGGCAGCTGCTTGAGGGCGGCGGCGGCTTCCTTGTCGCTGTAGCCCAGGGCCTGGAGGGCCTGGAGGATATCCGCCTGGCTGTCGTTGGCCACGCTGGCGGGCAGTGCGAGGTCGGGGCCCAGCTTGCCCTTGAGCTCCAGCAGCAGGCGCTCGGCCGTCTTCTTGCCGATGCCGGGCACCTTCACAAGGCGGCCGGCCTCCTGCAGGCTCACGGCCTGAGCCAGGTCCCCCACGCTGAGGCCGGAGAGGATTGAAAGCGCGGTGCGCGGACCCACGCCGCTGATCTTGATGAGCTGGCGGAAGGTGGCGCGCTCCTCGGCGCTCAGGAAACCGAAGAGGATCTGGGCGTCCTCGCGCACGACGAAGTGCGTCAGCAGGCTCACCCGCTCGCCCAGCCCGGGGAGGTTGTAGAAGGTGCTCATCGGCACGTCGACTTCATAGCCGACGCCTTGCACGTCGATGAGCACGAGCGGGGGCGATTTTTCCGCGAGGACGCCGGTGAGCCTTCCAATCATCGGGCGATTATCGGGGCCTTCCAGGCCGGGCGGCCCGCCGCGGCATCAGTTCCGGCCGAACAGGCCCAGGCGCTGCGCCTCGAGCGCGGCCTCGGCCCGCGAGGAGACGTTGAGCTTGCGGTAGATCTGCTTTACGTAGTCGGCAATGGTGTGGCGCGACAGACCCAGCTGTACGCCGATCTCCGGCAGCGTGAAGCCCTTGGCCACGCGCAGCAGCACCTCGGTCTCGCGCTCGGTCAGGGAGACCTCGATCAACTGCGGCGAGGCCTGCGGGCGGCGCTGCGAGTTGAAGTGGGCGATGACCTTGCGGGCGATGGAGGGCGACAGCGGCGGCTCGCCCTGGCTGATGCGCTGCAGTTGCTCGACGAGCAGCTCGCGCGCCTGCTCCTTCAGCAGATAGCCGAAGGCACCGGCCTGAAGGGCGGGGAAGATGTGCTCGTCGTCGTCGTGGATGGTCACGATCACCGACTGCACCTCCGGCTGCTTCTCGCGCAGCGCGGCGACCACGTCCACGCCGGAGCCGTCGGGCAGGCCGAGGTCCAGCAGGGCCAGGGTGAAGCGCTGGCTGCTGATGTGCTGCAGCGCGTCCTGCACGCGGGAGCACTCGGTGATCACGGCATTGGTGAAGACCTGGCTCACCAGGGTCTTGAGCCAGGCGCGGATTTCCGGGATGTCTTCGAGCAGCAGGATGTTGTTCATGGTGTGGTCTTGGTATGGGCGGGCCCGGAGGGGCCCACGGCCGGACGGTCAGGCAACAGTATGCCTTTTGATGCGGGGGCGCCAGTCCCGGCCAGACCCTGAGTCGCAGATCACAGCGGAATCGTCAGGCGGATGATGGTGCCCAGGCCCTGGCCGGATTCCACCAGGCATTGCCCCTGCATCTGCTTGGCGCGCGCCTTCATGCTGGCCATGCCGTGGCCCTTGTCTAGGCGGCCATCCAGCTCCATGGGGATGCCCTGGCCGTTGTCCTGGATGACCACCTGGAAGTCCCCGCCCTGCACATTGCAGCTCACCGTGCAGTGCGTCGCGCCGCTGTGCTTGATGATGTTGCTCACGGACTCCCGCAGGATGCGCGTGGTCTGCACGTAGGCCCGCGCCGGCAGCGTGTGCTCCACGTCCTCGGCGGGCGACTTCCATTCGGCGTTGATGTTGGCCTGTCCCAGGCGGGAGACCAGCTCGGCGCGCCAGTCCCCCAGGGCGTCAAGCAGGTGCACGGGCTTGCCGGTGAGGCCGCGCACCGAGAGGCGCATTTCCTCGAGGGCCTCGCGGGCCAGCGTGGAGATGCGGTCGGACTCGCTGGTGTGGACGATGGTCAGCAGCTTTGCGCCGAGGTCGTCGTGCAGGTCGGCGGCAATGCGCTTGCGCTCGCGCTCGGTGACCTGCTCGAGCTTCTGCTCGGCCATCTGCGCGTAGCTGCGTTCGATCTCGGCCAGCTTCTCGGCCATGCGCTGTTCCAGCTGCACGTGCTTGTGCTCGGCCACCTTGCGGGCGCGCGCCACGCAGACTGTGGCGTGCAGCCCCAGCCCCATCATGAGCAGCGGCACCGTCAGCGGCGTCAATGGCACCCACATCGGCAGCTGCAGCTGGGACAGCAGCAGCTCGAGCAGGACGGCCGCGATGGACAGGCCCAGCAGCGTGCACACCATGGCGAAGTCCCGCCGCTGCACGGTGCTGTCCAGCGGCCGGGCCTGGATGGCCTGCCAGCGCAGCCAGAGGTGGAAGGCCATGCCGGCGACCAGCTCGGCAGCCAGCAGCACGGTCCAGACGCTGGCCACGGTGAAGTGGTGCTGCGGCCCGGCGACGACCAGGCTCAACGGCACCAGGGCGCACTGGGCCAGCAGCAGGGCGCTGAGCCGGGCATTGCGCCAGCCCATCTCGCGCAGGAAGAACTGCAGCGCGAACAGCGTGATGGCGGGCAGGCAGCTCGACAGCCCGATCTCCAGCCAGTGACGCGGCACGGGCAGGGCGCCGATCCAGAAGCGCGTGGACAGCAGCACCCAGCTGAGCATCAGGCCCGACAGGAACAGCAGGTGCCGCTCGCGCCGGTACAGGATGGCCAGCACGCCGGTGGTGACGGCCATCATCACCAGCATGGCGTTCAGCGCCTGGGGCAGGCTCTGGCGCCAGAAGGTGGCGCGGGCATGGCGCTGGCTCAGTGCCTCCAGCGGGCCGATCTCGACGGCGCTCAGGCGTGCGCTGCGCTGGCTGGAGTTGAGCTGCTGGCGGCTGTAGCCGGCGAGCTGCAGGTCGAGCAGATTGCCCTGCGGGCGCAGCAGCTCGGGAGGCAGCGGGACGAGCAACGGCTGGAAGCAGTGGTCCGTGACGGGGTCGGCCATGCGGCCCTGGGTCAGCAGGCTGATGCCGTTGAAGCGCACCTGCACATTGCTGCAGGCCTGGGCGATGTAGGCGGCCAGCGGGCCGGCGGGCTGGCCGAAGGGCGCATCGAAGGCCAGGCGGTACCACAGCGGATGCGTCGCGAACTCCGACGGCGGCTCCGGCCGGCTTTGCTGCCAGTCGTGCGGCAGTGCTTGCAAGGAGAGCGCCGCCTGCTCGGGAAACTGGGGCTCCGAGCCCACGGCCACCAGGGCCTGCTGCAGCAGGAGGTTCTGCGACTGCGCCAGGGCCGGGACCGGCAGCAGCCCGGGCATGAGGCTCAGCAGGACGACGCCCACCAGCAGGGGAAGTCGCAGGAGAAGGGAAGAGATGCTCATGGATGGTGGGCGTGCGGGCCGGACGCGGCCGGGCCTGATTGTGCCGAACGTCGTGCCGAACATCTGGGGACCGCCGGCCGGGCGTCCACCCCCATCTGCCACAGCGCCGGAGGGCGGCGAGCCCCTGGCCGCCGCGCCCGGCGACAATACCCGCCTGACTCCGACCGCGACAAAGGTCCCGCCTTGATACTGCGCCACGTTTTTACCCCCGCCGACAACAAACGTCTCTCCCATCTGTGCGGGGGGCTCGACGACCATCTCCGTCAGGTGGAGGCCGCCCTGGATGTGCGCATCACGCGCCGTGGCGAGGCCTTCCGCATCGAGGGCCTCAAGGCCGCGGCCGAGCAGGCGCTGCAGCTGCTGCAGAGCCTCTACGACAACGCCCGCAAGCCGATCGCGCCGGAGCACCTGCAGCTGGCCATCCTCGAGGCGGCCCAGCAGCTCGCCGAGGCCCTGGGCGCGCGCAAGCCGCGCAAGGCGGCGGTCCGTGACGAGGCGCCCGCGGTGCCCGATTCCGAGGGCGTGGTGCTGCGCACGCGCCGCGCCGACCTGGCCGGCCGCACGCCCAACCAGCACAGCTACCTGCGCCACATCCTCAACCACGACATCACCTTCGGCCTCGGTCCCGCCGGCACCGGCAAGACCTTTCTGGCCGTGGCCTGCGCCGTGGACGCGCTGGAGCGTTCGCAGGTGCAGCGCATCATCCTCACCCGCCCCGCGGTGGAGGCCGGCGAGCGCCTCGGCTTCCTGCCGGGCGACCTCACGCAGAAGGTGGATCCCTATCTGCGACCGCTGTACGACGCGCTCTACGACCTCATGGGCTTCGACCGCGTCAGCAAGGCCTTCGAAAAGGGCCAGCTCGAGATCGCCCCGCTCGCCTTCATGCGTGGCCGCACGCTGAACCACGCCTTCGTGATCCTCGACGAGGCCCAGAACACCACGCCCGAACAGATGAAGATGTTCCTCACCCGCATCGGCTTCGGCAGCAAGTGCGTGGTGACCGGCGACACGAGCCAGATCGACCTCCCCAAGGGCACGCTCAGCGGCCTCGTGGACGCCGAGCGCGTGCTGAAGAAGGTGCGCGGCATCGCCATGACGCACTTCACCTCGGCGGACGTGGTGCGCCACCCGCTGGTGGCACGCATCGTGGAGGCCTACGAGGCCCGCACCAAGGCCGAACAGAAGAAGCCGGCGCCCGCCGGCGGCGCCCCACATGGAGCCCGCACATGAGCCGCCCTGACCTGAGCCTGTCCCTGCAGTTTGCCGACCCGCGTCATCGCGCGCAGCTGCCGCGTCACAAGGTGCAGCGCTGGATCCGCGCGGCGCTCGAGTTGCCCGGCGAAATCGCCGTGCGCATCGTCGACGCCGACGAAGGCCGCCAACTCAACCACGAGTTCCGCGGCAAGGACTACGCGACGAATGTGCTCACCTTCGACTACAGCCACGAGCCCGTCGTCGGGGCGGACCTGGTGATCTGTGCCGAGGTGGTCGAGCGCGAAGCGAAGGAGATGGGCATCGACCTCGTCGCGCACTACGCCCACATGCTGGTGCATGGCACCCTGCATGCGCAGGGCTACGACCACGAGGAAGACGACGAGGCCGAGGCCATGGAATCGCGGGAGACCGAGATCCTGCTGGCCCTGGGCTTCGCCGACCCCTACCGGCGCTGAGGCGGCACGCCGGCCTCAGCTCTTGCTGCTGAGGTAGCGCTTGCGCCAGAAGAACAGGCCCAGGCCGAGCCCGACGCCGAGCATCAGGCTCAGCGCGACCCAGAAGCCGGTGGCCTTGTGGATCAGCGGCAGGCTGTCGAAGTTCATGCCGAAGATGCCGGTGATGAGGTTCAGCGGCAGGAAGATGGCGGTGAGCACCGTCAGCGTCCGCATGATGTTGTTGGTGCGGTGGCCAAGTGCCGAGAAGTGCATCTGCACCGCGGACTCGGCCGAGCTTTCCAGCCGCCGCACGTGGCTCAGCACGCGCTCCACATGCTCCAGCACGTCCCGCGAGCGCACCCGCAGCAGCTCGCGCTCGCGGTCGGCCCGGTCGTCCTGGGCCGGCGGCCATTCCGCAAGGGCGTCCAGCCACTCCTGGACCGCACTGCGCTGGTCTTCGCAGACGTCCTCCAGGCGCGTGAGCGTGTCGCGCGCCGTCAGCAGCGCCGGCCATTCGCGGAAGTTGCTGTGCGGGTCGAAGAGCTGGCGTTGCAGGCCCGTCAGCTGGCGCGTCAGCAGGCGGCGCAGGTCCAGATAGCTGTCCACCATGTGGTTGAGCATGCGCAGCATCAGGTCCGCGGGGCTGGTCGGCAGGCGGTTGCCGCCGCGCAGGTCGCGCCCCTCGTGCATCTGGCCGAGACGCGTGGCGAAGAAGTCCCGCACCTGGCAGTCGCCGGGGTGCACGCTCAGCAACACGCGGTCGAACACCGCGAAGCCCACGGGGCTGGTGTCGATGGCCTTGAGCGAGCGCTCGATGGCCTCGGCCGACACGGGGGCGTCCTCATCCGGCGCCTCGGTGCCCGGCACGGTGGCCAGGCGGCGGAAGACCATGAGGTCATACCAGGACGTGTAGTCGAAGTGCGAGGGCAGCTGCGCGTTGAGCAGGTCCGAGACGTGCAGGTCCACCAGCGGCGCGCCGCACCAGCGCTGCAGCGCGAGCTGCAGCTCGAGGCTGCGCAGGCTGAATTCCTCGCGGCTCAGGCCGACCCACAGATAGCCGGTGTCGGGCAGGTCCTGGGGGAGCTGGGCGAGCTCGCTGAGTTGCTCGCCGCTGAGCAGGAACAGGCGCATTCAGCGCTCCCCGCCGGGATGCGGGGCGGTGCGGACGAGCGGCACGAGGCGCGTCATTTCTTCAGCAGGCGGGCGGCCTCGAGCGCGAAGTAGCTGAGGATGCCGTCCGCGCCGGCACGCTTGAAGGCAAGCAGCGACTCCATCATCACGACGTCATGCGCCAGCCAGCCGTTCATGGCCGCGGCCTTGAGCATGGCGTACTCGCCGCTCACCTGGTAGGCGAAGGTGGGCACGCGGAACTCGTCCTTCACGCGCCGCACCACGTCGAGGTAAGGCATGCCGGGCTTGACCATCACCATGTCGGCGCCCTCGGCCAGATCCATCGCGACCTCGCGCAGGGCCTCGTCGCTGTTGCCGGGGTCGACGTAGTAGGTGTTCTTGTCGGCCTTGCCCAGGGCGCTCTTGGAGCCCACGGCATCACGGAAGGGGCCGTAGAAGCCGCTGGCGTACTTCACGCTGTAGGCCATGATCCGCGTGTGGATGTGGCCGGAGGCCTCCAGCGCGTCGCGGATGGCGCCGATGCGGCCGTCCATCATGTCGCTCGGGCCGACCATGTCGGTGCCGGCCTCGGCCTGCGTCAGCGCCTGGCGCACCAGCAGCTCGACGGTCGAGTCGTTGATCAGGTAGCCCGTCTCGTCAGGCAGGCCGTCCTGCCCGTGGCTCGTGTAGGGGTCCAGCGCGACGTCGGTCAGCACACCCAGCTGCGGGAAACGCGACTTCAGTGCCCGCACGGCCCGCGGGATCAGGCCCTGCGGATTGAAGGCCTCGGCGCCGTCCAGCGTCTTGAGGTGCGGCTCGATGGCCGGGAAGAGCGCGATCACCGGGATGCCCAGGGACACCGCCTCCTCGGCCGTGCGCAGCAGGTGATCGAGGGGCAGGCGCGACACGCCGGGCATGGAATCGATCGGGTGCGGCTCGCTGCCTTCGTGCACGAAGACCGGCAGGATCAGGTCCGAGGCATCCAGGCGGGACTCGCGAACCAGGGAGCGGGTGAAGGGGTCGCGACGAAGGCGACGCGGACGGGCCGCGGGGAAGGGGGCGCTGAGGGTGCGGGACAAGGCAGGCTCTCCGGACAAACCCCCTCGATCTAGGGGTTTGGTTGTGGGGCCGTCAAAAACGTGCAGTTCTACGCAGTGACCCGTAGAGACGGCCCGATGGCGGCTCTGTTAAACTGGTTTTCGAATGATAGCCGCAAGGCGTCGTTCCCTGCTTTTCCTCCCTGAGCAGGAGCCTTAACGTGATGACAGCGATAAGGCTTTCTCGCCCCAGCCCATTGGCTGGGGCTTTTTTTTGCGCTTGCTGGTGGTTGCCGCGGGGGCGGCTCAGGGCTCGAGCAGCCCCAGGCGTGTCAGCACCCACTGTGCGCACAGCAGGTCGGCCAGCGCCGTGCCGACCGACTTGAACAGCGTGACGTCGCCCGGCGCGCGCTGCGGCGGCGTTGGCTGCCGGCAGAGGTCCGCCAGCTCGCCCAGGACGTGATCCGCGTCAAGAAGGCCCTGCTGCAGCGGGATGATCAGCTCGCCGGCTTCGCCCAGGGCATTGGCGCGGCTGTCCACGTAGACCCGGGCGCGCTGCACGAGTGCGGTGTCGCATTCGCGCTGATCGGGCCGGTGGTTGCCCAGCAGGTCCACATGGCAACCCGGCGGCACGAGTCCACCGAACACCAGCGGCTCGCCCGAGCCCGTGGCTGCGACGATGAGGTCGGCGGACTGCTGCGCCGCTGCGAGGTCCTCCGCCACGGCCAGTGTGGCCGGCACGCCAAGGCTCCGCAGCGCTTCGACCCGCGCCGCGGCCTGCGCCGGGCGGCGGCCCCAGATCCGCACCTCGTCCAGCGGGCGGACCGCGAGATGGGCCTGGACCAGCGGGCAGGCCAGCTCGCCCGTGCCCAGCAGCAGCAGGCGCCGGGCGTCCGGCCGCGACAGCAGGCGAGAGGCCAGCGCCGAGACGGCCGCCGTGCGCCAACGGGTGATGCTGCGCCCCTCCAGCTGGGCCAGCGGCCGGCCGTCACGCCGGTCGAAGACCAGCACCTGGGCATGCAGCACCGGCGCACCCTGGGCCGCATTGCCGGGCAGGTAGGTGAAGGCCTTGAGCGCGATCAGGCGCTCGGTCCAGGCGGGCAGCAGGCCCAGGCAGTCGGCGCCGGGTGGCGGCGACAGCGCCAGCAGCTGCCGGGCGGGCATCTCGAACGGCGCCGCGAAGCCGGCGGCCAGGGCGTCGATCAAGGCGGGGAAATCCAGGGCGGCATCGACCTGCTCGGCGCTGATCACGTGCATGGGGGCGTGGCCTTGTTCAAAGAGGAAGCTCGAAGTCGCGGTGGGCGCGGGTCAGGATCTCATGGCCGCCGTCCAGCAGCAAGGCGTCGTCCTCGATGCGCAGCCCGCCCTGGCCGCGGACGTAGATCCCCGGCTCGATGGTGACGACCTCGCCCGCGCGAAGCACGGCCTCGCAGCCCGTGTCCAGGAAGGGCTGCTCGTGCAGGATGAGGCCGACGCCGTGCCCCAGCCCCGGGCCCGCGTGCGCCGCGAACTCGCTGCCGGCGAGCACGGCGCTGGCAGCGTCGTTGAGTGCCCGGCCACTGACGCCCGGCTTCAGCAGCGCCAGCGCGGCCTGCTGCGCCCGGCTGACGGTGTCGTGCAGGCGCTGCTGCCACGGTAGGGCGGCGCCGGCCACGTGGCTGCGCGTCATGTCCGAGCGGTAGCCGTTCACCACGGCGCCGAAGTCCAGCACGATGAGGTCGCCGCGCTGCAGCGGGCGGTCGGACGGGGCGCTGTGCGGCAGGGCCGAACGCGGGCCGAAGCCGAGGATGGTCGGAAAGGACAGTCCCTCCGACCCCAGGGACTGCAGCAGCTGCTCCAGGCGCGTGGCCAGCTCGCGTTCGCTGCGGCCCAGACGGATCTCGGGGCGCAGGGCCTCGAGCGCCGCATCGGCCAGGGCGGCGGCCTGGCGCAGTTGCTGCTGCTCCCAGGCGTCCTTGACCCGGCGCGCCTGGACCAGGACATCCGAGGCCGGCAGCAGGACCGTGCCCGAAAGATCGGCGCTGATGGCCGCCCACTGCGCCACGCTGACATGCGCGGCCTCAAAGCCCACGCGCGTGGCGCCGATGTCGGCCAGCAGGCGGCCGAGCGCCTCACCCAGGCGCTCCCGCTGGCGGTCCCGGCAATGCAGCTCCGTGGCCACGCCGCGGCGCCACTCGTGGTGCATGCACTCCTCTTCGGCCTGCTCGATGAAGCGGTAGTCCGTCACGAGCCAGCTGCTGCGTGCACTCAGCAGTCCGCAGGCGGCCTCGCCGCTGTAGTTGAAGAGGTAGCGCAGATGCTCGGGCGCGAAGACGAGCATCGCGTCCAGGCCGGTCTCGGACATGTGGGTGCGCAGGCGCGCGAGGCGCTGGGCGAACAGGGGTTGCAGGGGCGGGGTCATCGCAGCAGGAATCCTTTGGCGAGCGGGTCTTGGGGATGGAGCAGGAATTCATGGCGCCCGGTGACATGGGCCTCGCCCTCGACGATCGGCACGATGGCGGGATGCGGCCCGCAGCGGCTCGCGTCCTCCGCCCGGACCTCGAATCGCGAACCCAGCACGCTCTCGATGGTCAGACGGTGGCCGAGCGGCAGCTGGCCGCGCGCGTGGAGCAGGGCCGCAAAGCCGGAGACGCCGCTGCCGGTCGGGCTGCGGTCCAGCTCGCCATCGGCAAAGATGCAGACATTGCGGTAGTCGGCTCCGGCCTCCAGTGCGGGGCCAGTGAAGATCGTGCCGTACAGGAAGCCCAGGTCCGGGGCGTCCGGGTGCTCGATGCGCGTGCCGGCACGGACGATGGCGTCCTTGATCCGGCGCCCCGCCTCGATCAGCCGGGCATGCGCCGCCGTCGCAAGGGGCAGGCCCAGCGATGCGGCCTCCACATAGGCGTAGAAGGCGCCGCCGTAGGCCAACGCGTAGTGCACCAGCCCCAGGCCTTCGACGGGCAGGGCCTGGCGGTCCGCCAGCACGAAGGAAGGCACGTTCCAGAAGCGCACCCGGCCCACGCGCCAGGGCTGGCCGTCGTGAGGCTCGCACTGCGCCTCCAGGCGGATCTGGCCGCAGGGCGCGTCGATGGCGAGGCGGGTCGTGGGGCCGGTGGCGGCCACCCAGCCGCTTTCGATGGCCAGCTTGGCCAGGGCCGGCATGGCGTGCCCGCACATGGTGCTGTAGCCCTCGTTGTGAAGGAAGAGCACGCCGAAGGCGCTGTCGCTGCGCTCGGGCGGGGTGATCAGGGCGCCGTACATGTCGGCATGGCCGCGAGGCTCCCACATGAGCGCCCGGCGCAGGCCGTCGAAACGCTGCTGGCAGTCCCGACGGCGCTCCAGCATCGTGCGCCCCCACAGCGCCGGAAAGCCGTCGACGATCACCCGCAGCGGTTCGCCGCCCGTATGGCAGTCGATCGTGCGCAGGCGCAGCGTGTCCGTCGAGGGCTGCCAGGTCTGCAGGACCTGTTCTGCCGGGGCGTGCCTTGCGTGGTTCATGGTTTCGGAAATATCATTGAGATTCTGAAAATATATTAACAGAGGAGATGGTGGCCATGTCGATGAAAACCCAGGGCCGGTGCCCCGCGGTGTCTCCGCCGATGCAGCGCCTGCTGCCGATCGCGGCGCTCATGCTGCTGGCGGGCTGCTCCGGCCGTCCGGCCTTGAATGAGGACGCCGTGCAGCGCGTCCTGAGCCGGGAGCACCGCTGCAGCGCCAGCCTCGTGCTGCGCTCGCAGGCCCTGGCTCCCGAGCAGGAGGGCCGCATCTGCGAGGACCTCGGCGCCGTCGAGCGCCGCTTCCATGCGATGTTCGGCACGGCGGGCAAGCCGGTGGCGCACGACGGCAACGTCGCGCTGCGGGCCAACATCTACCGCACGGTGGCGGAGTTCAAGCGCTGGGCCGGCCGGCATTTCGACATGCCGGTGGACAACGGCGGCATGTACCTTGAAGGTCTGCCGGACCGCCCGGGCAACCAGGCCGAATTCGTGGCCTACCAGCAGTCGAGCGGGGCCGTCCACAACCTGGCCCACGAGTTCACGCACTACCTGGACGGCCGCTTCAACCTGCAGGGGGACTTCTGCGCCAACCTGCACGACTCGCACGCCCCCCCGGAGAACTGCGCCCAGCCGTCGCCGCTGCGGCCCTACCTCGTCTGGTGGACCGAGGGCGTGGCCGAGTACGTGGCCCATGGTGACGCGCACCCGCGGCTGTCCCAGATCGCCCGTGCCCAGCCGCTGCCGCTCAGCGAGCTGTTCAACACCGGCTACGAGACGCAGGGCGGCACGGAGCGCATCTACGGCGGCGGCTACCTGGCCGTGCGCTTCATGATGGAGCGCCACCGGCCCCGCATCGACCAGATGCTGGCGCTCACCCGGGCGGGCGACTATCCGCGCTACCAGGCGCTCGTCCGCAGCTGGGGCCAGGAGATGGATGCCGACTTCGCCGCCTGGCTGGATCATCTGAAGACCTGACGCGCCTTGACACGCCTTGACGTGCCCGGGCGTCGCACCCCGGGCTGCGGTCCATAATGCCCCGATGCTCTGGATCAAAGCCTTCCACATCGTCTTCGTGGCCTCCTGGTTCGCGGGCCTGTTCTACATGCCGCGGATCTTCGTCAACCTGGCCATGGTCCCGTCGGACAGCCACGCCGAGCGTGAGCGCCTCCTGCTGATGGGGCGCAAGCTGTACCGCTTCATGAACCTGCTGATGATCCCGGCGCTGGCGCTGGGGCTGGTGCTGTGGCTGTACTACGGCATCGGCCGCGGGCCCGGGCAGTACTGGATGCACGCCAAGCTGGCCGTGGTGATCGGCGCCGTCGGCTATCACCACGTCTGCCGCAGCCACCTGCGCCAGTTCGAGGCCCTGGCGAACCGTCGCAGCCACCGCTGGTACCGCGTGTTCAACGAGGTCTCGGTGCTGCTGTTCATGGCCATCGTGATCCTCGTGGTCGTCAAGCCCTTCTGAGCCATGGGGCGGCGCAGTTCGGCCAGCTGGCTGGTCCTGATCTATGCGCTGCTGGTGGCCTATGCGAGCCTGTACCCCTTCTGGCCCTGGGCCTGGCCGCCCGGCGTGGCGGGGGCCGAGGTGCTGGTCCTGCACTGGCCGCGCTACTGGCTGAGCTTCGACATCTGGGCGAATGCCCTGGGCTACGCCCCCTTCGGCGTGCTGCTGTTCGCGGCCGTGGTGCGCAGCGGCGGGCGAGAGCGCGATGCGTGGCTGGCCGTGTTGCTGGGCTTGCCGCTGGCCTCCTACGTCACCGAGGTGCTGCAGTACTTCCTGCCCGGCCGCGTGCCGTCGCTGGCGGACTGGGCGCTGAACAGCGCCGGCGCCATCACGGGCGGCCTGCTCGGGTGGTTGATGCATCGCGTCGGGGTCCTGGCGCGCTGGCACGGCTGGCGGGAGCGCTGGTTCGTGCCGCAGAGCGCCGGCGCGTTGGCATTGCTGGCGCTGTGGCCGGTGGGCCTGCTCTTCCCAGCGCCGCTGCCGCTGGGGCTCGGGCAGTGGCTGCCGCGCCTGCGCGAACTGAGCGCCCAGGCGCTCGACGGAACGCCCTGGGCCTTGCGCGATGCCGACTTCGTGAACCTCGTGGAGCTGCCGCTGCCGCCAGGCCAGGAGGCCATCGCCATCGCCCTCGGGCTGCTGGGGCCCGTGCTGCTGGCGCTGTCGGTGGCGCGCCCGGGCTGGCGCCGCCTGTTGCTCGTCGCGGGCGCCCTGCTGGTGGGCGTGCTGCTGACCGCGCTCTCGACCGCCCTGAATTTCGGCCCTCAGCACGCCTGGTCCTGGGTCAGCACGACGACGCTGCCGGGGCTGGGTGCCGGCCTGCTGCTGGGCGTGCTGGCGTGCCTGATGTCCCGGCGCGCCAATGCCGCCTGGGGCCTGGTGGCGCTGACGGTGCTGATCGCCCTGATCACCGAAGCCCCGACGGACCCCTACCTCGCCCAGACGCTCCAGACCTGGGAGCAGGGCCGCTTCATCAATCTCTACGGCCTGGCCCAGTGGGTGGGCTGGGTCTGGCCCTTCGCCGCCATCGCGTGGCTGCTGTGGGGCGTGACGCAGTGCGAACGCTGAAGAGCCCGTCGCCATCGGGGCAAACCCCAGCCGCCTACAATCCCGCGCCATGAGCTATTACGAGCGCCACATCTTCTTCTGCCTCAACCAGCGGGACAGCGGCGAGAACGCCTGCGCCCAGCATGGCGCGCAGGAGGCCTTCGATCACTGCAAGGCCCGGGTCAAGGCCGAGGGCCTGGCCGGCAAGGGCGGCGTGCGGGTCAACAAGGCCGGGTGCCTGGACCGCTGCGCCGGTGGCCCGGTGGCCGTCGTCTACCCCGACGCGGTCTGGTACACCTTTGTGGACAGCACGGACATTGACGAGATCGTCGAGTCCCACCTGAAGAAGGGCGAGGTCGTCGAGCGCCTGGTGCTGCCCGACGCCGTCGGTCGCTGATCCGGGGCTGCGCATGAATTCCCAGACGCGCAAGCTGCTGATCGACGGCCCGGCCGGCCCCCTCGAATGCGCCGTGGACCAGTTGCTGGACCTGCAGGCGCCGCGTGGCACGGCCGTGATCTGCCATCCCAATCCCACGCAGGGCGGCACGATGGACAACAAGGTGGTCCAGACGCTGGCCCGCGCCTTCGTGCAGCTCGGCTATCAGGTCGTGCGCTTCAACTTCCGTGGCATCGGTCAGTCGGCCGGCGCCTGGGACGAAGGTCGCGGCGAGGTGGATGATGCGCTGGCCGTGGTCGCGCATTTCCGCCAGCACGGCCTGCCCCTGGTGCTGGGCGGCTTCTCCTTCGGCGGCTACGTGGCGTCCCGCGCCGCACTGCAGCTGACGGGCGACGCAGCGCCGGAGCGTCTGGTGCTGGTCGGCCCCGCGACGTCCCGCTTCGACATGGCCCCCGTGCCGGCCGACGCGCTCGTGATCCATGGCGAGGTCGACGACGTCGTGCCGCTCAGCTCCGTGCTGGACTGGGCGCGCCCGCAGCACCTGCCCGTCGTGGTCGTGCCCGGCGTGGGCCATTTCTTCCATGGGCAGCTGCCGCTGCTCAAGAACCTGGTGCTGCGCAGCTGGCATTGAGCCGCCCTGCTGCGCCGCACGTTTACCTCTCTCTTTCGCATCCCCATGAAACGACTGATTGCCCTGGCCCTGGCCGGCGTGGCCGCTGTGTCCGCGCAGGCCCAGGCGCCCCAAGCCCCCGAGATCGCCGCCCGCAGCTACGTGCTGCTGGACATGACCACCAACAAGGTCCTGGCCGAGCGCGAGGCCGACGTGCCGAACGATCCGGCGTCGCTCACCAAGCTGATGACGGCCTACCTGACCTTCCAGGCCCTGAAGGAAAAGCGCCTGACGCTGGACCAGGAGCTGAGCGTTTCCAAGCGGGCCTGGGAAGAGCGCAAGGGCGACCCCTCGCTGATGTTCATCGACACCACCATGCGCCCCAAGGTGGACGAGCTGCTGCGCGGCCTGATCATCCAGTCGGGCAATGACGCCGCCGTGGCGCTGGCCGAGGGCGTGGGCGGCACGCTGGAGCAGTTCGTCGCGATGATGAACCGCCAGGCCCAGGCCTGGGGCCTGAAGAACACGCGCTTCAGCAATGTGACCGGCCTGAGCGAGGCCAGCCACAAGAGCAGCGCGCGCGACATCGCCGTGATTGCCGCGCACATCATCCGCGACTTTCCGGAGTACTACCCGTACTACTCGCAGCGCGAGTACACCTTCAACAAGATCCGCCAGCACAACCGCAACCTGCTGCTGACGCGCGATCCCAGCGTCGACGGCATGAAGACCGGCTTCACGGACGCCGCCGGCTACTGCCTGGTCTCCAGCGCCCAGCGCGACTTCCCGAACGGCAAGCGCCGCCTGCTGAGCGTCGTGATGGGTACGGCCTCGAAGGAGGCCCGCGCCAACGAGAGCCAGAAGCTGCTGAACTGGGGCTATTCGGCCTATGACGCCGTCAAGCTCTTCGACGCCGGCCAGGCGGCCAGCACGGTCAAGGTCTGGAAGGGCGCCACTCCCGAGGTCAAGCTCGGCGCCGAGGGCCCGGTCTTCGTGGCCGTGCCGCGCGGCGAGGGCGGCAAGCTGCAGACGCAGGTCGAGCGCACCGATCCCCTGGTGGCGCCGCTGAACAAGGGCCAGCGCGTGGGCACCATCAAGGTGACGACCACCGGCGGCGTGGCCGTGGCCGAAGTGCCGCTGGTCGTGCAGGAGAGCGTGGCGCAGGCCGGCATCTTCGGCCGTGCCTGGGATTCGATCCGTCTCTGGATCAAGTAAACACATCTTCGCCACGGGCAGGACTGCCCAGGCGCCGCCGGGTGGCGTAAGCTGCCGTCGCAAGGAGACGTCGAAGGCCGTCGCCGATGGCCAACGTCACAGCGAGGAGGCGCCATGAAGCCGATGCCCGAGGGCCTGTGCTATCTGAACGGGGCGGTCCTGCCCCTGGCCGAGGCGCGGATCTCGCCGCTGGACCGGGGCTTCCTGTTCGGGGACGGCGTCTATGAGCTGGTCCCCGTGTATGGCGGCCGGATGTTCCGCCTCGAGGACCACCTCGAGCGCCTGGACCGCAGCCTGGCGCGTGTGCGCATTGCCAATCCGCTGAGCCGCCAGCAGTGGCTGCAGCTGGGGCGGCAGCTGGTCGAGCGCGCGGGCGGCGGGGACCAGTGGTGGTACCTGCAGGTCACGCGTGGCGAGGCGCCGCGCGACCACGTGATGCCCGAGAGCATCACGCCCACGGTCTTCAGCTACTGCCTGCCGCCCGCCTGGCCCACGGCCGAGCAGCGGCACCAGGGCGTCGCCTGCATCACCGCGCGGGACTTCCGCTGGCAGCGGGGCGACATCAAGAGCATCTCGCTGCTGGGCAATGTGCTGGCTCGGCAGGCCAGCGCGGACCAGGGCGCTGCCGAGACCATCCTCTTCCGGGACGGCTTCCTCACCGAGGCTTCGGCATCGAACGTGTGGATCGTCAAGGAAGGTGCGCTGCTCGGGCCGCCGCGCTCCGAGCTGCTGCTGGAGGGCGTGCGCATGGGCCTGCTGCACGAGTTGTGCGAGGAGCTGGGCATCGGCTATAACCTGCGCCCGATCGCGGAGGCCGAGGTCTTCGCGGCGGATGAAGTCCTGCTGAGCTCGGCCACCAAGGAGGTGCTGCCGGTGACGCAGCTGGACCACGAGCCCGTCGGCCATGGTGCGCTGCGCGGCAAGCCGGGGCCCGTCTATGCGCGGCTCCACGAGGCCTACCAGCGTGCCAAGGCCTTGCAGTCGGTCTGAGTGACCTCAACTGCAGGGCGATGAGCGATCGAGTTTTTGAAGGAGGGCGCATGGCGCCGACGATTCCCCCCGAGCAGTCCCTGATCGAATACCCCTCGAAGTTCCCCATCAAGGTGATGGGCGCGCACGTCGACGGCTTCTTCGAGGCCATCGTGATGGTGGCGCAGCAGTTCGATCCGGACTTCGATGCCGGCACCGTCGAGCGCCGCCCCAGCAGCAGCGGCAACTACCTTGGCCTCACCATCACCATCACGGCCACCAGCCGCGAGCAGCTGGACGAGCTCTACCGCACGCTCAGCACGCACCCGATGGTGAAGGTGGTGCTCTGAGGCTCAGACCTCGTCCTGCCGCTGCCGCTCGGACTCGATGCGCGCATCAATCTCCTTGCGCTTGAAGGGCGCGGCCTCGTCGCCGTTGCGGGCGGCGATGTCGTACCAGTAGCGCGCGAGACGCAGATCACGCGGCACGCCGTCGCCCTGCTCATACAAGGACGCCAGCAGGTACTGCGCGCCCACGTCGCCGCCGGTGGCCGCCTCGCGGAACCAGCGCGCGGCCTGGGCCATGTCCTGCGGCGCCCCGCGTCCCAGGAAGAAGGCGGTGCCCACGGCGACCTGCCCGTCCACGCTGCCGTGCTCGGCCGCACGCAGGAACCAGCGCTGGGCCTGGACCAGGTCCACGCGCCCCAGCCGGCCTTGCTCGTGCAGTTCGCCCAGTGCCAGCTCGGCGCGGACGAAGCGCTGGCCCGCGGCCAGTTCCAGGAGCCGGCGGGCCTCCTGCACGCGGCTGCGTGGCAGCTCGTCCCGCAGATGCATCATGGCCAGGTTGTAGCGGGCGAGGGCGTTGCCCTGGGCGGCGAGCCGTTGAAAGGCCTTCGCCGCCTCGGGCAGGCGGCCCTCGGCGTAGGCGGCGATGGCACGGTCCACCGGCGCGGCGGACGGAGGTGCGGCAATGCCGGGGAGGGGCAGTGCCAGCGAGGCCAGCAGGGCGGCAACGAGGAGCGGGCGTGCAGTCATGGTGGATTCATCCGGGCCGTTTGTCGGTGTGCTGCGACTTGTAGCGCAGTCTGAGTCGTGACCGGGGCGTGGGGCCTTACAGCCGCGGCGCTACCATCCTGCCCATGCTGATCAAGACCCTGGGCCGCGTCGACTACGCGGCCACGCTGGCCGCCATGCAGGCCTTCACCGCCGAGCGCGGCCCCGACACGCCGGACGAGCTCTGGCTGTGCGAGTTCGATCCCGTCTACACGCAGGGCCTGGCCGGCAAGGCGGACCACATCCTCAATCCGGCCGGCATCCCCGTGGTGCAGACCAACCGCGGCGGGCAGGTGACGTACCACGGCCCGGGCCAGGTCGTGGCCTACCCGCTGGTGGACCTGCAGCGCCTGGGCATCTATGTCCGCGAGTACGTCTTCCGCCTGGAGGCCGCGGTGATCCAGACGCTTGAGACCTTCGGCATCACCGGCCACCGGGTGACGGGCGCCCCGGGCATCTATGTGCGCCTGGATGATCCGGCCTCGCATGCCGCGCTGACCGGCCCGACCGACCCGACCGACCCGTTCCGGGGGCTGGGCAAGATCGCCGCGCTCGGGATCAAGATCAGCCGCCACTGCAGCTACCACGGCGTGGCGCTCAACGTCGGCATGGATTTGCAGCCTTTCCAAGGCATCAACCCTTGCGGCTACGCAGGTCTGAAGACGGTGGACCTCGCTACACTTCGGGTTTTCTCCGACTGGACCACCGTGGCCCAGCGATTCGGCGAGCGGCTGGCTGCCCAGCTCACGCCATGAAGCTGCACTGAGCCTGCAGCGAGCCAGCCCTGAGGACGAGGCGCCATGCCCACCGAGAACATCACCCACGAAGCCAAGACCGGCGACGACTACGACGCCAGCGCCAAGCAGAAGGCCCAGGCCAAGACGGCCCGCATCCCCATCAAGATCGTGCCGGCCGAGACCCTGAAGAAGCCGGACTGGATCCGCGTGAAGGCCGGCTCCCCCAGCACCCGCTTCTACGAGATCAAGCAGATTCTGCGCGAGCACAAGCTGCACACGGTCTGCGAGGAAGCCTCCTGCCCGAACATCGGCGAGTGCTTCGGCCACGGCACGGCCACCTTCATGATCATGGGTGACAAGTGCACCCGCCGCTGCCCCTTCTGCGACGTCGGCCATGGCCGCCCGGACCCGCTGGACGTCAACGAGCCCGAGAACCTGGCCAAGACCATCGCGGCGCTGAAGCTCAAGTACGTGGTGATCACCAGCGTGGACCGCGACGACCTGCGCGACGGCGGTGCCGGCCACTTCGCCGAATGCATCACCAAGGTCCGCGAGCTGAGCCCCGCCACCCGGATCGAGGTGCTGGTGCCCGACTTCCGCGGCCGCATGGACCGCGCGCTGGACATCCTCAAGGCCGCGCCGCCCGACGTGATGAACCACAACCTCGAAACCGCGCCGCGCCTCTACAAGGAAGCGCGCCCGGGCTCGGACTACGAGTTCAGCCTGAACCTGCTCAAGCGCTTCAAGGAAGAAGTGCCGGGCGTGCCGACCAAGAGCGGCATCATGGTCGGCCTGGGCGAGACCGACGAGGAAGTGCTGCAGGTGATGCGGGACATGCGCGCCCACAACATCGACATGCTCACCATCGGGCAATACCTGGCCCCGTCCGGCCACCACCTGCCGGTGCGCCGCTACGTGCACCCCGACGTCTTCAAGATGTACGAGGCCGAGGCCTACAAGATGGGCTTCACCCACGCGGCCGTGGGCGCGCTGGTGCGATCCAGCTACCACGCGGACAAGCAGGCCGCCCAGGCAGGCGTGGGCAACGCCTGACCCCGCCCCTCGCATGAAAAAGGCCCGCGGATGCGGGCCTTTTGCATGGGCGCTCGGGCGTCAGAACAGCGCCATCGAGAGCTTGCGGCGGTACTGGTCCAGCAGCGGATCGGCCGGTGCCACGGTGGCATGGCCGGCCAGCTGCAGGCCGCCCTTGGGCTCGCCGGCCGCCGGTGCGGCCGCCTTGGGCTGCGGCTTGGTCAGGATCTCGAGGATGGCCACGTAGGTCTTGCGGGCCAGCTCGCCGTTCCAGGCCTTGTCGCGCATGATGATCTCCAGCAGCTCCTCCATGGCCTCGGTGAAGCGGCCGGCGGCGAAATGCAGCTGCACGAGGCCGTAGCGCGCGTCGAAGTCGCGCTTGTTGGAGGCCACGGCGGCCTGCAGCGCGCCGGCGTCCAGCCCGCGCTGCACGGCCTCGGCGGCCTGCAGCCACAGGGCCAGGGCGGCGAAGCGGGCGTGCGGGGTGATGGTGTCGGCCGCCTGCGCAGCGACCGGCTCGAAGGCGGCACGGGCCTCGCCCACGCGGCCGGATTCCAGCAGCGCCTTGACCAGGTCGAAGCGGGCGGCTTCATTGCCGGGGTCCGCCTCGAGCGCGGCGATGAACTTGCCGAGGGCCGCGTCCGCATCGCCCTCGTCCAGCAGTTCCTCGCCCTCGGACACCTCCTGCTCGGCCGCCAGCTCGCCGGCCTCGGGCAGGTGCTTGGCGAGGAACTCGCGGATCTGCGACTCGGGAATCGCGCCCACGAAGCCGTCCACCGGCTGGCCGCCGACGAACATCACGCAGAAGGGAATGCTGCGGACGCCGAAGGCCTGGCTGAGCTGGCTGGCGATTTCCGGTTGCTCGTCGCTGTTGAGCTTGGCCAGCAGGAAGCGGCCGTCGTAATCGGCTTCCAGACGTTCGAGGATGGGGCCCAGGCTCTTGCACGGGCCGCACCAGGGCGCCCAGATGTCCAGCAGCACCGGCTGCTGCAGGGAAGCCTGCAGCAGCTCGGTCTCGAAGTTCTGAAGGGTGATGTCGATCATGGTGTGAGGTGTGTTCTTGCCGGATGTCGGCGCCTGGCGGCCCGGCCATCCGGCGGCAGATGGGGCGCGCCGCCTACAATTCAAGGTTTTCCAGCCTATGGAGCGAGCCGTGAGCAGCGCCTCTCCCCTGATCGGCGTGGTGATGGGTTCCAGCAGTGACTGGGAGACCATGAAGCACGCCGCAGACATTCTCTCCGAGTTCGGTGTGCCCTTCGAGGCACAGGTGGTTTCCGCCCACCGCATGCCGGACGACATGTTCGCCTATGCCGAGCAGGCCCAGGCCCGCGGCCTGCGCGCCATCATCGCCGGTGCCGGCGGAGCGGCCCACCTGCCGGGCATGCTGGCGTCCAAGACGCTGGTGCCCGTGCTGGGCGTGCCGGTGGCCAGCCGCCACCTGCAGGGCGTGGACTCGCTGCATTCCATCGTCCAGATGCCTAAGGGCATTCCGGTGGCGACCTTCGCCATCGGCACGGCCGGCGCGGGCAACGCGGCCCTGTTCGCCGTGGCCATGCTGGCCCAGGACGACGTGACCCTGCGCGAGCAGCTGGCGGCCTACCGCCAGCGTCAGACCGCGCATGCCCGTGGCATGAGCAAGGACCTGATCTGATGGCCAAGCGTCTGGAAGCCGGCACGGCCACGCTGGGCGTGATGGGGGGCGGCCAGCTCGGCCGCATGTTCGTCCACGCCGCCCAGGCCCTGGGCTACCGCACCGCCGTGCTGGATCCCGACCCGGACAGCCCGGCCGGCCTCGTGGCGCACGAGCACATCCAGGCCGACTACCTCGACGAGGCCGGGCTGGCCCGCCTGGCGGCCGTCAGCGATGCCATCAGCACCGAATTCGAGAACGTGCCCGCGGAGGCCCTGCGCCGCCTGGCGCAGCAGCGCTTCGTCGCCCCCGCGGGGGACTGCGTGGCCATCTGCCAGGACCGGGCGGACGAGAAGGCCCACTTCCAGCGCAGCGGCGTGGCCTGCGCGCCCTATGCCGTGATCCGCAGCGAGGCCGATCTGGCCGCCGTGCCGGCCACCCTGCTGCCGGGCATCCTCAAGACGGCCCGCATGGGCTACGACGGCAAGGGGCAGGTCCGCGTGAAGACCGCGCTGGAGCTGGCCGAGGCCTTCCGCGCGCTGAAGGGCGTGCCCTGCGTGCTGGAGCAGATGCTCCCGCTGCAGCTGGAGCTGTCCTGCCTCGTGGTGCGGGGCGACGACGGCCAGATCGTGCACTTCCCCGTGCAGCAGAACCTGCACCGCGACGGCATCCTCGCCGTCACCCAGGTGCCGGCGCCCGCCGTGCCCGAGGCTTTGCAGCGCCAGGCGGTGGAGTCCGCTTCGCGCATTGCTGCCGAGATGGGCTATGTGGGCGTGCTGTGCGTCGAGTTCTTCCTGCTGCAGGACGGCTCGCTGGTGGTCAACGAGATGGCGCCGCGTCCGCACAACTCCGGGCACTACACGATGAACGCCTGCGACGTGTCGCAATTCGAGATGCAGGCCCGTGCCATGGCCGGCCTGCCGCTGCGCCAGCCGCGCCTGCATTCGCCGACTGTGATGCTGAACCTGCTGGGCGACCTGTGGTTCGATGCCGCCGGTACCGAGCGCACGCCGCCCTGGGGCGAGGTCCTCGCGCTGCCCGGAACGCATCTGCACCTCTATGGCAAGCAGAGCGCGCGGCCGGGTCGCAAGATGGGCCACCTCAACATCACCGGTGCGACGGCCGAGGCCGCGGAGGCCTCCGCCCGCGCCGCCGCCCGCCTGCTGGGCCTGCCGGACGCGTGGTGAGCCGGCCGGTGCAAGAGGGGAAGCCATGCTGCTGAACGGAGCCGATCCCGCGGCCGTGCGCCGGGCCGCCGAGGCCCTGGCCCGCGGCGAACTGGTGGCCTTGCCGACCGAGACGGTCTACGGCCTCGGGGCCCGCGCGGACGATGACGCCGCCGTGGCCGGCATCTTCGCGGCCAAGGGGCGGCCGGCGGACCATCCGCTGATCGTCCACGTGCCCGATGCCGCGTCGGCCGCGCCCTTCGCCGCGCGCCTGCCCGAGGCGGCGCGACAGCTGATGCAGGCCTTCTGGCCCGGGCCGCTGACCGTCATCGTGCCGCGCGCCGAGGGCATGGCCGCCGCGGCCGCCGGCGGGCAGGACACCGTGGGCCTGCGTTGCCCCGCCCATCCCGTCGCCCAGGCCCTGCTGCGCGAGGCGCTGGCGCTGGGCGTGCGCGGCGTGGCCGCCCCGAGCGCCAATCGCTTCGGGCGCGTCAGCCCCACCCATGCATCCCACGTGCGCAGCGAATTCGACGAGACGCTGCTCATCCTCGATGGCGGCGACTGCGAGGTGGGCATCGAGTCCAGCATCGTGGACTGCAGCCGCGACCACCCGGTGCTGTTGCGCCCGGGGGTTCTGACGCGAGCGCAGATCGAAGCCGTGCTCGGCGAGCCACTGCGCGACCGCGATGCCGCGGCGCCGCGGGCCTCGGGCACGCTGGCTGCCCATTACGCACCTTCGGCCGTCGTGCGCCTGATGAGCCTGGCGCAGATCGAATCCGGTCTGGCTGAAGCTGCGCCTAAGGGTGTGGCGGTATATTCCCGCACGAAGCCAGCCCGGCTCCCCGAGTTCTGGCGCCCGATGCCCGTTGATGCCCTCACGGCAGCACACGACCTGTTCGCCGTGCTGCGTGAGCTGGACGACGCCGGGGTGCGCGAGATCTGGGTGGAGCAGCCCCCGGCCGAGACGGCCTGGGATGGTGTTCGCGACCGACTGTCGCGCGCGGCGGCGGCCTTTGCCGCCGATGCCGGCGATTGATTTCCGGAGATGGAGTGTTCATGAAGAGTTTCAAGCAAGCTGCACGTGGCAGCGCCCGCGCCCTCCTGATGGGCCTGGTGGCGGCGGCAGCGCTGGCCGGTTGCGGGGGCGGGAGCGAGCCGATCGAGCCGTTCGCCCCGACGCGTCTGGTGGCCTTCGGCGACGAGACCAGCGTGCTGACCAGCGATGGTCGCAAGTACAGCGTCAATGCCCTCAACACCATCAGCAATGCCGTGGACTGCAGCAGCAATCCGCTGTGGATCCAGCTGCTGGCCAACCGCTACGGCATGGTGTTCCCGCAGTGCAACCCCAGCAATCTGGCGGCACCGCAGGGGCGCATCATGGCGACGGTGGGTGCCAAGGTGGACGACGCCCGCGCACAGCTGGACCGCTACCTCGCGAGTGACGTCCTGACCGAGCACACGCTGGTGACGCTGTACGTCGGCACCAACGACATCCTCGGCCTCTACGCGCAGTACCCCGCCCAGTCCGAGGCTGACCTGATGCGCGCCGCCGGTGACGCCGGCCGCCAGCTGGGCGAGCTCGCCGTGCGCATGATGCGCACGGGTGGCCGCACGCTGGTGGTGTCCCTGCCGGACGTGGGCACGACGCCCTTCGCCATCCAGGAGCGCAACAACCGCCCCCCGGTTCGCGACGGCCTGAACCGCGCCCAGTTCCTGACGGCCCTGACGGTGTCCTTCAACACGGAGCTGTACCGCGCCCTGGGCGCGCTCAACGACGGCCGCCTCGGCGCCCTGGTGCTGGGGGACGACATGTCCACCTCGGTCACCAAGTTCCCGGCGCAGTACGGGCTGTCGGACGTCCTGAACCCGGCCTGCCAGGCCGCCGTCAGCCTGCCGAACTGCTCGACGGCCACCCTGATCGGCGGCGCCACGGTCACGACCTACCTCTGGGCCGACGACCGCCACCTGGGCCCGGTGGGCCACTCGACCCTGGGCAACCTGGCGCTGTCACGCGTCCTGCGCAACCCGCTCTGACCGTTCATCCCGAGGACGTCTGCCACCCCGGCACCGGCAACGGTGTCGGGGTTTTTACTTCCTGGTGACAGAGTCGTGTCACTCTATAGTGAACGCCAACAAAAGCGAACGACCGTTCGCTTTTTTGTCCGGACTCCGGATTTCACTCCATGCCGACTGCAGAGGTACGCACGATGAGCAAGTTCAACCTGGCGATGCTGGCAATCAGCGTCGCAGCCCTGTCCGCCTGTGGTGGTGGCACCAGCGAAAGCCGCGATGATCCGCCCGCTCCGCGCGGCTCGATCATCTACGGCACGCTCGCGGGCCACGCCACCCTGGCGCAGATCGACGGCGGCACCGCCGCGAGCGGCCTGCAGCCCCTGTCCGGCAAGGCCAAGTGCGAGGTGGACGTCCGCTATGTGTACTACATGACCCGCGACCCGGCCGGCCAGCCCGCCACCGCCTCCGCAGGCGTGCTGGTGCCCACCGGCAGCGATGCCGCCTGCACGGGCAACCGCCCCGTGCTGCTCTACGCCCATGGCACGGCCACGCAGAAGAGCTACAACATGGCGGACGTCACGAACAACCGCGAAGCCTCGCTGATGATGGCGATGTACGCCGCGCAGGGCTTCATCGTGATCGCCCCCAACTACCTCGGCTACGAGCGCTCCAGCCTCAGCTTCCACCCCTACCTGAATGCCGAGGCCCAGGCTGTCGACATGGTGGACGGCCTGCGCGCCGGCATCGCCCACCTGAAGGCCGAGAGCAGCACCAAGGCCTCCGACAAGCTCCTGATCTCGGGCTACTCGCAAGGCGGCCATGTGGCCCTGGCGACGCACAAGATCATCGAGCGCGACTACGGCAGCGAGTTCAAGGTCACCGCCTCGGCCCCGATGTCCGGCCCGTACAACCTGGTGGGCTTCGGCGATGCCGTGGTCAACGTGCAAGCCAATGCCGGTGCCACGCTGTTCTCCCTGCTGCAGCTGACCAGCTACCAGAAGTCCTACGGCAACATCTACGGCTCCCCGAGCGATGCCTACCAGGCCCCGTTCGACGCCCATGCCGAGACCCTGCTGCCCACCGACACCCCCATCGCCGACCTGATGGCCGCCGGCAAGCTGCCCGCCGACCCGACCTTCACCAAGCTCTTCGGTGCCGGCGGTCTGCTGAAGGACAGCTTCAAGGCGTCCTACGCCACGTCCAACTTCCGCAAGGCGCTGCAGACCAACACGCTGCTGGGTGTCAGCACCCGCCGTCCGATCGCCCTGTGCGGCGGCAAGGCCGACCCGACGGTGTTCTATGACCTGAACACCACCGTGGCCGCCGCCGACTTCAAGGCCCGCGGCATGCCCCTGATGGCTGCCTACGACCTGGAAACCCTGAGCACGCTGCCGGCCGGCATCACCGGCCAGACTGTCTATGGTGGCTTCCAGCAGGCCAAGGCGGCCGCGGGCAGCTCGGTGCAGGCCCAGTACCACGGTGGCCTCGTGCCGCCGTTCTGCAACGCCTTGTCGCGTGGCTTCTTCCAGCAGGTGCTGGCAGCCGGCCTCTGAAGACGACATCCAGGAGCATCAAGACATGAAAGCAAACCACATCCTGTGTGCCGGCCTGCTGGCTTGCGCCGCTGCGGGCGCCCAGGCGCAGCACACCGTCTACTTGGGCGGCGCGCACATCGACGTCAACGCCACCATGCCGCCCCTGACCGGCGGCCCGGCGATCCCGGCCCCCGGCGCGCTGCTGCGCATCGGCTCGGCGGACACCCTCGGCTTCGGCTACACCTACCGTTTCTCGCCGGAGTGGAGCGCCGAGGTGGCCCTGGGTCTGCCGCCCTCGCACAAGGTCTACGGCGCCGGCTTCATCCAGGCCTTCGGTCAGATCTCGGTGGTGGAGCAGATGCCCCCCACGGTCTTCGCCAACTACCACTTCAACCTGTGGGAGCGCGTGAAGCCTTTCGTGGGCCTGGGCATCAACTACACCCGCTTCACCAAGACGCGCAGCACGCCCTCGGGTGATGCGGCCTCGGGCGGCCCGACGACCATCTCGCTGTCGGACTCCTGGGGTCTGGCCGGCCACGTGGGCATGACGGTCCAGTACGACAAGCACTGGTCGCTGGTGGCCACCATCGCGCGCGCCGACGTGAAGAGCGACATGAGCGCCGTGACGCAGACGCGCGAGGGCGACATCACCCGGACCACGCGGATCAACTTCCGCCCGACGGTCTACAGCCTGTCGCTGGGTTACAGCTTCTGACGTGTCCCGCGACCGGGGTGCCGCCCACCGCGGCACCCTTGCCGCCATCCCCTGACGATGGGGGATGCGGCCGGCCTGGCCAGTACGTCGGAAGAGACGGGCCGCTACACTGCGCGCATGTCTTTTCTACTGGCTCTGGATAGCTCCACTGAAACCCTGGTCGTGGCCTTGAGCCGTGAGGCCGACCTGCTGGCCCGGGAGGGCGAGGGCGGGGCACGAGCCAGTGAGCAGATGGTGCCGAATGCCATGGCGCTGCTGGCGCAGGCGGGTCTGAAACTTGCCGACCTCGACGCCATCGCCTTTGCCGCCGGCCCCGGCGCCTTCACGGGCCTGCGCACGGCCTGCGCCGTGGCCCAGGGCCTGGCCTTTGGCGCGGGCAAGCCTGTACTGCCTCTCGACAGCCTCCTGCTCGTGGCCGAGGACCTGCGCCTGCAGCAGCCGCAGGCCCGTCTGAGCGGCCCGTGCTGGGTCCTGATGGACGCCCGAATGAACGAGATCTATGCCGCGGCCTACCAATGGGAAGGCGAGCGCTGGGTGACCCTGCGGCCGCCTGCGCTCTACGCCTTGCCGGCGGCCCTCGAGGCCCTCCAGTCCCTTCCGCCACAGTCACTGGCCGGCAATGCGCTGAGCGTCTTCGCCGAAGTGCTGGCCCCGGTGCTGTCCTCGACTGTGCCGCAGGCGGCCGTCACCCGCTCGCGTGCGGCCGCGCTCGCGTCGCTGGCGCGCCAGGCCTGGGCGGCTGGCGCGGCGGTCGATGCCGCCGAGGCCATGCCCGTCTATGTGCGGGACAAGGTCGCCCAGACCACCGCCGAGCGTCTGGCGGCCAAGGGGGCGGCATGAGCGCCTGCCTCGCCGAATGCCCGGGCCTCGGCCTGCGCCGCATGCAGGTGCCCGACGTCGAGGCCGTGTTGGCCATCGAGCAGGCGGTCTACGAGTTCCCCTGGTCGCGCGGCAACTTCATCGACTCCCTCGCCGCGGGCTACGAGGCCTGGCTGCTGGCCGACGGCGCGGCGGTGAGTGGCTACTTCCTGGCCCTGCAGGGCGTGGATGAAATGCATCTGCTGAACATCAGCGTCGCACCCGAGCAGCAGGGGCGCGGCCACGCTCGCGCCATGCTCGATGCCCTGTGCCGGCTGTGCCGGCAGGCCGGCTGTCTGCAGCTGTGGCTGGAGGTGCGGCTGAGCAATGAGCGCGCGCGAGCGCTGTACCGTCGCTACGGATTCACCGAGGTCGGCCAGCGCCGGGCCTACTATCCCGCTGCCAACGGCCTGCGGGAGGACGCCGTGCTGATGAGCCTGCAGCTGCCGGCGCAGGAGGGGCACGCATGAGCCGTCCGGACCCATGCCTGCCGCTGTCCCGCGTCTTGCCTGAGGAGGCCCTGTGAGCTGGGACGCCCGTCAACGCGCCATGCTCGATGCCATGGGCCTCAAGGTCTGGACGCCGCTCGTCGGTGCGCCAGAGGCGGTGGCTACGGCCGAGGCGGACGCCCCGCCGGTGGGCACGGCGTCCGGCCGTGTGGCGGTGGCTCCTGCGATCGAGGGCCGCGAGCGACCCGCGCTGCGACCGCCGGCGCCCGCCCCGGCCGCCAGCACCGCCGCGGCGCCTCCGGCCCGGCCCTCCTCGGCCGAGGCGAGCTCGCCGAGCCCGCCCGCCGCCGCCAGCGCTCTGCAGTCCGTGCTGCCCCAGGCCCTGGCCGCGGTGGACGGCGAGCGCGCCCGTGCCATCGCCGGCATGGCCTGGCCGCAGCTGCGCGAGAGCGTCGCGTCCTGCCGTGCCTGCGGGCTGTGCGAGGGCCGCAAGCAGACCGTGTTCGGCGTCGGCCACGAGCAGGCGCACTGGATGATCGTCGGCGAGGCGCCCGGCGAGCAGGAGGACCAGCAGGGCGAGCCCTTCGTGGGCCAGGCAGGCAAGCTGCTGGACAACATGCTCCGCGCGCTCGGCCTGGGACGTGGTGAGGCGGAGGCCCCCACGCAGGTCTTCATTGCCAATACCCTCAAGTGCCGGCCGCCGCGCAACCGCAATCCCGAGCCCGCCGAGCTCGCCCAGTGTCTGCCCTATCTGCAGCGCCAGGTCGAGCTGGTGAAGCCGCGCGTCATCCTGGCGCTCGGCCGCTTCGCCGTGCAGACCCTGCTCCAGCGCAGCGACGCCATCGGCCGCCTTCGCGGGCAGGTGCACGCCTACCAGGGCATTCCGGTGGTCGTCAGCTACCACCCGGCCTACCTGCTGCGCAATCTGCCGGACAAGGCCCGCGCCTGGGAAGACCTCTGCCTGGCGCGTGAGGTCTACCAGCGCCAGCTGGCCGGATCGGGAGCGGCCTGATGGCGGACGGCACGCCGCCGCCCGGGAGCCTCGAGCGCGCCCTGCAGGACGCCCGCGATGAGGCGCAGATGCTGCGCCTGCTCGCCGACAACGTCCCCGTCCTGATGGCGCTCTACGAGGCCCGCACCTTTCACTGCCGCTTCGCCAACGAGGCCTATGCCCGCACCTTCGGGCATACCGCGGGTTCCGTGCTGGGGCGGACCTTCGCCGACGTGATCGGCGATGCCGCCGCGCGGCAGATCCAGCCCTATGTCGACCAGGTCATGCAGCGCGGCGAGGCCGTGCGCTACGAGCGCCAGATGCAGGGCCCGGACGGCCGCCCGCATTGGCTCGAGGTCAATCTGCTGCCGCAGTTCGCGCCCGGCGATGCCAACGGCGCGGTGATCGGCGCCTTCGTGATGATCAACGACATCAGCGAGCGCCGTGCCGCCGAGGCGGCCCTGCGGGAGTCCGAGGAGCGCCTCGACAAGTTCATGCAGGCCACCGTCGAGGGCATCCTCTTCCACCGAGGCGGCATCATCACGGATGCCAATCCGCCGCTGTGCGAGCTGGTCGGCTACCGCCTAGAGGAGCTCGTCGGGCGGTCCGCGCTCGACTTCGTCGCCGAGGACATGCGCCCCAAGGTCAACGGCGTGATGCTGGCTGGGCAGGAGCTGCGCTACGAGTCGGCGATCCTGCACCGCAGCGGGGAGCGCATTCCCGTGGAGTTCATCGTCCGGACGCTGGAACGGCAGGGCGAGCGCCTGCGCATGACCATCATCCGGGACATGCGCGAGCATCTCGCGGCCCAGGCCCGCATCCACCACCTGGCCCATCACGACCCGCTGACCCAGCTGCTCAACCGGGCCGCGTTCATGGAGCGCATGCAGGCCCGTCTGGATGACGCCCAGGTGCCGCAGCGGCCCCTGGCCCTGCTGTTCATCGACCTCGACAACTTCAAGCGCGTCAACGATTCGCTGGGCCACCTGGAGGGCGACAAGGTCCTCGGTACCGTGGCCGATCGCGTCAGTGCCTGCCTGCGCAGCACTGATCTCGTCGGCCGCTTCGGCGGGGACGAGTTCGTGGTGCTGCTCGCCGACGTGCACAGCCGGGCGGATGTCCAGGCCGTGCTGTCGGCGCTGCTGGCCGTCGTGGAGGTGCCGGTGCAGGCGGACGGGCGCGACCTCTCGGTCACGCCCTCCATCGGCGTGGCCATGTTCCCGGAACACGGCCGCACGGCCGAGGAGCTGATCCAGCACGCCGATGCCGCCATGTACCTGGCCAAGGCCAGCGGCCGCGCGAACTACCGCTTCTTCGAGCCCGAACTGGCCCAGCGTGCCTATGCCGATCTCGTGCTGGAAGCCGAGCTCGCCCAGGCGCTGACCCGCGACGAGTTCCAGCTCTTCTACCAGCCGCAGATCGACGCCCGCAGCGGGGCGCTGCGAGGCGCGGAGGCGCTGCTGCGCTGGCGCCATCCGCAGCGCGGTCTGCTCACGCCGGAGGCCTTCATCGACGTGGCGGAGCGACATCGCCTCATGCTGCCGCTCAGCGAGTGGGTGATGCGCGAGGCCGCGCGCCAGAGCCGCGACTGGCACGAGCGCAGCGTGGCCGCGGTGCCCATCGCCGTGAATCTCAGCAGCATGCAGTTCCGCCTGGAGGACTTCGATCGCGTCGTCGCGCTCGTGCTGCAGGACGCCGGCGTGCCGGGGACCTGGCTGGAGCTCGAGCTGACCGAACGCATGCTCATGGATGACATCGAGCGCGTGCCCGACCTGCTGCAGGCGCTGCGGGCGCTGGGGCTGAGCATCTCGGTGGACGACTTCGGGACGGGCTACACCTCGCTGTCGCACCTGGGGCGCCTGCCCGTGGACAAGCTCAAGATCGACCAGAGCTTCGTCGCCGGCCTGCCCGGTGACCCCAAGGCCGAGGCCATCACCCGGGCCATCGTGCAGATGGGCCAGGGACTGGGCCTGCAGGTCAGTGCAGAAGGGGTGCGGGAGCCGGCGCAGGCGCTGCTGCTCGGCGAATGGGGCTGCCACAGCCTGCAGGGCGAGCTCATCGGTCCGCCCATGCCGGCCGCCGAATTCGAACGCTGGCTGGCCGCTCGTCAGCCGCGCGCCTGAGCCGGCCTGGGATCGTCTGACCGGGCCCGGCGCCGGACCCGCAAGGCGCCGTCCCTACAATGCGCGGATGTCTTCGCATGACCGCTCCCTGCCGCCTGCTGCCGACACCGGCACGCCGTTGCTGCACCTGATCCGCGAACGCCTGGCGGCCGACGGCTGGTGGCCGTTCGACCAGTTCATGGCCACCGCGCTGTACGAGCCGGGCCTGGGCTACTACAGCGGCACGCGCCAGAAGTTCGGCCTGCTGCCGGACAGCGGCTCCGATTTCGTGACCGCGCCGGAGCTGTCGCCCCTTTTCGGGCAGACGCTCGCAGCGCAGGTGAGCCAGGCCCTGGCCGAGACCTCGACGGACGAGGTGTGGGAGTTCGGCGCGGGCACCGGCGCGCTGGCTGAGCAGCTGCTGGGGGCGCTGGGTGATGCCGTGCGGCGCTACGTCATCGTCGACCTGTCCGGCAACCTGCGCGCGCGTCAGGCCGAGCGCCTGCAGCCCTGGGCGGACAAGGTCGTCTGGCTCGATGCGCTACCGGAGCGCTTCAGCGGCGTGGTGGTCGGCAACGAGGTGCTGGACGCCATGCCGGTGCAGCTGATCCGTCATGAGGGTGGGCAGTGGCTCGAGCGCGGCGTGGTGCGCGAAGGCGAGGGCCTCGCTTGGGCGGACCGGCCCACGCGGCTGGCGCCGCCCTGCACGCCGCCCGACGGCTTCACCGAGGGCTTCATCACCGAGCTGCACGCGCAGGCCGAGGCGTTCATCCGCACGCTGGCCGCGCAGCTGGAGCGGGGCGCGGCCTTCTTCATCGACTACGGCTTCCCCGAGGCCGAGTACTACCACCCGCAGCGCAGCGGCGGCACGCTCATGTGCCACTACCTGCACCAGGCGGACCCCGATCCGCTGCAGCGTGTGGGAGACAAGGACATCACCGCCCACGTCAACTTCACCGGCGTGGCCCTGGCCGGCCAGGACGCCGGTCTCCAGGTGCTGGGCTACACCAGCCAGGCCAACTTCCTGATCAACTGCGGGCTGATCGAGCGGATGGCGCAGGCCTCGCTGCCGGCGCGCACCATGGCGCACAAGCTGCTGGCCGAGCACGAGATGGGCGAGCTGTTCAAGGTGATCGGCTTCGTGGCCGGCGTGCCGGAGTTCGATGCCCTCGGCTTCACGCGCGGGGACCGCAGCCACATGCTCTGAGCGGCCGACCGCGGCCTGGCCTCGATCCACGGATCAGGCGGCAGCCTTCAAGGCCTCCAGCCGTGCCTGATGGATGGCGTGACCGATGCCCGGCCCCTTGACGCCACGTGCGATGGCGTCCGCACTGATGGCCCGCTGGTCCAGCGCCTGCAGTCGGCGCAGGTCCGCGGTGAGTCGCTCGCGCTGCGGATAGTCGCGGGCCTCGAAGCCCGTCCGGCCGCGGGCATCGCATTCGCAGGCCAGCAGCAGCTGCTCGAAGCGCTCCGGCCGGCGCCACGCGTCGCAGCGGTCCATCAGGCGCAGGCGGGCCTCCGGGCCGAAGCCCGTGCTCTGGTGCACATGGGTGTGCTCGCGGGCGACGAGCTCCGCCAGCTCGCGGGCCTCGTTCGGCACGCGCCAGCGTTCGCTGAGCGCCGCGCTCAGGCGCACGCTGCGGCCCTCGTGCCCGATATGGCGCGGCCACTCCTCGCGCGGCGTCGTCCCCTTGCCGAGGTCATGGCAGAGGCAGGCATAACGCACGGGCAGCGGCGCGGCGGCGGCGGCGGCCTGGTCCAGCACGAGAAGCAGGTGGGCGCCGGTGTCGATCTCGGGATGGTGCTGCTCGGGCTGCGGCACGCCGAAGAGGCGGTCGAGCTCCGGGGCGAGCCGCGCGAGGGCGCCGCAGTCGCGCAGCACCTCGATCATGCGCGAGGGGCGCGCCTCCATCAGCCCGCGCGAGAGTTCCTGCCAGACCCGCTCGGCCACCAGCGCATCGACCTCGCCGGCCTCGACCATGGCCCGCATGAGCGCCAGGGTCTCGGGCGCCACGGTGAAGTCGGTGAAGCGCGCGGCGAAGCGGGCCAGCCGCAGGATGCGCACGGGGTCCTCGGCAAAGGCCGGTGACACGTGGCGAAGGCAGCGCGCCGCGAGGTCACGCTGGCCGCCGTAGGGGTCGATGAGCTGCCCGTCGGCGTCCTCGGCCATGGCGTTGATCGTGAGGTCGCGCCGGCTCAGGTCCTGCTCCAGCGTCACGTCGGGCGCCGCATGGACGCTGAAGCCGTGATAGCCCGGCGCCGTCTTGCGTTCGGTGCGTGCGAGGGCGTATTCCTCGTGGCTCCCGGGATGCAGGAAGACGGGGAAGTCCTTGCCCACCGGCTGGTAGCCGCGGTCCAGCATGTCCTGCGGCGTGGCGCCCACCACGACCCAGTCGCGGTCGCTCACGGGGCGCCCGAGCAGGCGGTCGCGGACGGCGCCTCCGACCTGGTAGATCTTCATGCGGATGCCGGCGACGCTCAGCCCTGGGCCAGCAGCTGCTCGATCAGCGCGTGCAGGGCGTTGAAGTCCGGCTCGCCAACGAAGCGCTTCACGATCTCGCCGCGCTTGTTGATGAGCACGGTGGTCGGCGTGAGGCGCACGTCCCCGAAGCGGCGGGCGACCTCGCCGGTGTTGTCGATGGCCACGCCGAAGGGCAGCTGCCGCGTCTCGGCGAAGGAAGCGACGTAGGCCGGCGGGTCATAGCTCATGGCCACGGCCAGGGTGTCGAAGCCACGCTGCTTGAACTTCTCGTGCGTGGCGACGATCTGCGGCATCTCGTGCACGCAGGTGGTGCAGCTCGTCGCCCAGAAGTTCACCAGCATGACCTTGCCCTGCCAGCTGGAGGAATCCAGCTTCTGCCCGTTCAACAGCACGTAGCTGACGGCCGGCGCCTTGGGCGTCGACAGCAGGCTCTGGTAGCCCAGCACGCCGGCCCCAAGGGCGGCGACGGCAAGAACGGCGGAGAGGGCAAGGCGGCGCATGGCAGGCAGCATCCGAAAAGGCAGGCGCCCAGTGTAGGTCAGCGCGTGGCGCCCCGGTCTGCGCAGGGGCAAGAAGGGCCCGCGGCGGGCTACAGCGACTTCGACAGCTCGAATAGCAGCATCGCGGGCAGGGCCTCGGTGAGGTTGCTGCGGGCGATGCGGGCCATGCCGTCCGCCGTGGCGCTGGAGAGCTGCGTGTGCTGGGCGCTGTCCTGGACCTCGATGAAGCAGAAGTCCTTGACGTCCCGCACGATGCCCGTCTTGAGCGCCTCGAGGTCGCTGCCGCGCTGCGAGCTCTCGAAGATGACGGCGTGCGGCAGCCCTTCCATGCAGAAGTGCTGGGCCTCGGCCATGGTGTTGACCACGTCGATGATGAGGCCCATGTGCCGGACGGCATCCTGGATCTGCCCCCGCAGCTCGCGCCGCGGCGAGACGATGAGCAGGTGGCTGCCGGCCAGCGGCTTGGAGTTCGAGGAGTTGGCGAAGTCCCGCGCATCCGGCATGCCCCAGCCCTCGGCGGGCTCGGACACCGGCGCGCCGGGCTCGTCCAGCAGCGTGTGCGGGAACTCGAGGGTCAGCTCGGTGATGCCGGCCTCATGCTCGCGCAGGGGCTGCAGGCCCATGGTGAGGGCCGTCTGCTCGAGCAGGCGCCAGGCCAGGGAGTCGAGCGCCGCGGGCAGCTCCTCCTCAGGGCCTTCGTTCACCAGCTCCAGCGAGCGGTGAGCAAAACGACAGCTCAGGCGGGCGCGGGCCGGCCAGGGGCTGAGGTCGAGGCGGAAATCCACCGAGGAATGCGTGCAGGCCAGCGCCCAGTCGATCAGGGCATTGAGCAGCGAGAACAGCAGCGCGCCGTCGCCGAGCACGTCGGCCGGCTTGAGCGTCTGGCGGATCTGGATGCCCCGGGACATGGCCTCGCGGCTGCGGTGGGCGAGCACGCCACGCAGCATCTGCGTGAGCTGCAGGCGCTCCTTGGAGAGCCGCAGCTTGCCTGACGCCAGCCGGGCCAACTGCTGACCCATCATGCCGGCCTCGCGCGCCTGGCTCACGCCTTCGCGCAGGGCGCGCAGGCTCTGGCGGTCGATCTGGCCGGTGGCGATGAGGGTCTGGATGCGCTCCAGGGCCTGGCTCAGGGGGCCGGCGATCTCGGCGCCGAGCTGCTGCACGATGTCCGCCCAGGCCGAGGCGCCGGCATGGGCCGCCGTGGCGTGGGACGTGGACTGCGGGCTGATCGGCATGAGGGTGGTGCGCTGGTTCCTGCGGAGGAGGAAACCCTCCGTTGTGGTCCGCCATGGTTGGCAGTCCGGCCCTCAGCGTCCATCCCGTGAGTCGGGGGCGGTGGCGTGGGGTCCTGAGTCAGGATTGTGAAAGGCGCAGCGCCCGCTGTGCCGGGGATCTCCCCGGCCCAGGCGTCTTCCCTCAGGCTGGGGGCATCGTCACGTTCCGGGACGGTCGCTGGCCGCGGCCAGCAGGCAGTCCAGCAGGGCCTGCGGCGCGCTGATCATGGCATCGTGTCCGGTGGCGATCTCGTCCACGACCCAGCCCGGCTCGCTGCGCACGCGTTCGCGGCTGGCGGCAATGGTGGCCAACGCGGGATCGGTGCAGTCGATGAAGCGGCGCGGCAGGCGTGCCCAGCGCGCGGCGTCGTAGGGCAGGGGCTGGTCGTACACGCCGCCGGGATGAGGCGTCTGGCGCCGCTCGACCCAGGCGGCGTCCTCGTCCGCCAGCCCGAAGAGGCTGGGTGGCGCCGCCGGCAGCACGCCCTGGGCGGCGATCAGGGCACGGCGCTGCGCGCGGGTCTCGTCGCTGTGCCGGCTGGACCAGGCGTCGCCGGGCCAGGGTACGACGGCGTCCAGATAGACCAGCTGCCCGATGCGCTCGTGCAGGCGGTCCGCGACCCCGGTGATCACCATGCCGGCATAGCTGTGGCCGACGAGGATGCACTGCTGCAGCTCCTCGGCCTCGATCACGGCCGCGACGTCCTGGATGTGGGTGTCCAGCGTGATGCCGGCTGGTCCGAGGTGGGCGCGTTCCCCGACGCCGCTGAGGCTCACCGCGAAGGCGCGATGCCCGGCCGCCCACAGCGCCGGCAGGATGCGTTTCCAGCACCAGGCGCCGTGCCAGGCGCCATGGACGAGGACGAAGTCTCGCGGCGTGCTCATCCGATCACTCCTTGTTCGCGCAGGGCCTGGACCTCGGCAGACGACAGGCCTGCCTCGCCCAGCAGTTCCTCGGTGTGCTGGCCCAGCAGGGGCGGCGGGCGGCGGTACTGCACCGGCGTGGCCGACAGCTTGATGGGATTGGCGACCACCTGCAGCTGGTCGCTCAAGGGGTGAGCCATCGGCACGGTCATGCCGCGGGCCTGGACCTGCGGGTCGGCGAAGACTTCGTCCAGGTTGTTGATGGAGCCGCAGGGCACCTTGGCCGCCTCGAGCTGCCCGAGCCAGTGCTGGCGCGGCTGCTGGCGCAGCACGTCGGCGATCAGGGGTACGAGCTCGGCGCGGTGGCGGACGCGGTCGGCATTGCGCAGGAAGCGCGGGTCCGTCGCCCATCCCGGGTGGCCGGCGATCTCGCAGAACTTGGCGAACTGCTTGTCATTGCCCACGGCGAGGATCAGATGGCCGTCGCTGCTCTCGAAGACCTGGTAGGGCACGATGTTGGCGTGCGCATTGCCCATGCGGCCGGGCGCCTTGCCGGTGCAGAGGTAGTTCGAACCGAGGTTGGCCAGCATGGCGACCTGCGTGTCCAGCAGGGCCATGTCGATCACCTGGCCCTGCCCGGTGAGGTCCCGGTGGCGCAGCGCGGCAAGGATGGCCACTGTCGAGTAGAGCCCGGTGAAGAGGTCCGCCACGGCGACGCCGACCTTCTGCGGCCCGCCGCCGGGGAGGTCATCGCGCTCGCCGGTCACGCTCATCAGCCCGCCCATGCCCTGGATGGCGTAGTCATAGCCGGCGCGGTCGCGGTAGGGGCCGGTCTGGCCGAAGCCGGTGATGGAGCACACGACGAGACCCGGCTTGAGCGCCAGCAGCGTCTGGGCATCGAGGCCGTAGCGGGCGAGGTCGCCCACCTTGAAGTTCTCGACCAGCACGTCGGCCTGCAGGACGAGGCGGCGGATCAGCGCCTGGCCCTCGGGGTGGGCGATGTCCACGGTGATGGAGCGCTTGTTGCGGTTGGCGCCGAGGAAGTAGGCCGCCTCGCTGCTGTCCTCGCCGCCCGAGGTCTTGAGATAGGGCGGGCCCCAGGCGCGGGTGTCGTCCCCGCTGTCCGGGCGCTCCACCTTGATGACGTTGGCCCCCAGGTCGGCCAGCGTCTGGGTGCACCAGGGGCCGGCCAGCACGCGGGAGAGGTCCAGCACGGTGACGCCGCTCAGGGCGCCGGGCGGCAGGGCCGCCGGGGTGGGGGTCGGGTCTTGCATGGGGGGATTGTGTCTGGTTTGCGAGGCTGGGAGGGCCGGGCAGGGCGCTCGATAATCCGGGGATGACGTCGCTCAAGACCTTCTCTCGCGCGGGCCTGCTGGCCGGCCTGGCACTGCTGGGCGCGTGCTCGCCGACGCTGGACTGGCGCGAGGTCCGGCCCGAGGGCAGCGCCGCGGAGCTGACCTTCCCCTGCAAGCCCGAGCAGGCGCGCCGCCCGGCCAGCGCCGAGGAGCCGGCCATGGGGCTGGCGGCCTGCCGTGCGGGTGGGATGAGCTTCTCGCTGAGCTGGGCCGAGATGCCGCGCCCCGACATGCCGGGCCCCGCTCTGCGCGCCATGGGCGAGGGCCTGCGCCAGCGCCTGCAGGCGCCGGAAGCCGCCACCCAGGCCGTCCAGGTGCCGGGCATGACGCCGCGGCCGGAATCGGGGCAGCAGCGCCTGCTCGGCCCGGGTCAGCAGGCGCGGCAGGCGCTGTTCTCGCGGGGGCTGAAGGTCTATCAGCTGGTGATGACCGGGCCCCGCGACGACGAGGCCGCCTGGCAGACCTTCCTCGGCTCGGTCCGCCTGCCCGAGTGAGGGCGTCGATGAATGTGCGACTGAATGCCCGGGCGGCGCCCCCGGCGTGGCGGTCCCGGCAGCCTTGCCGGCGCGGCGTCCGCTGATAATGCAGCCATGACCGGCTTGCTGCTCATTGCTCATGCTCCCCTTGCCTCGGCGCTCAAGGCCGTGGCGGAGCACACCTTTCCCCATTGCGCCACGCAGCTGTCCGTCCTCGACGTGACGGCGGAGATGTCGGCGGATGACGTCGAGCAGCGCAGCCGTGCGCTGATCCTGCAGGCCGGGCATGAGGACGTCCTGGTGCTGACCGACGTCTTCGGGGCCACGCCCAGCAATGCGGCCCAGCGCCTGCAGGATGCCGCCGGGCATGTGCGGGTGCTCAGCGGCGTCAACGTTCCGATGCTGTGGCGCAGCCTCTGCTACGCCCATGAGCCGCTCGCCGCGCTCGTGCAGCGCGCCAGCCAGGGCGCGACGCAGGGTGTGGTGCTCAGTGATTTGCCCTCCAACCCCGCGGACCGATGATCAAGACGACCCTCACCATCAGCAACAAGCTGGGCCTGCATGCCCGCGCATCGGCCAAGCTAACCAAGCTGGCCGGTTCCTTCCAATGTGAGGTCTTCCTGAGCCGCGGCAGCCGCCGCGTCAATGCCAAGAGCATCATGGGCGTCATGATGCTGGCCGCCGGCATCGGCTCGCAGGTGGAGCTCGAGACGGACGGCGCCGACGAACAAGCTGCCCAGGACGCCATCACGGCGCTGGTCAACGACAAGTTCGGCGAAGGCGAGTAAGCCGCCGGTGCGCCTGGGCGCCGGGTTGAGGCCCGACGCCCGGCACGGCCGGTCAGGACGCGGCGCCCAGGAAGTGGCGACGGTAGCGGGCCGGCAGGTCGTCGATGCGCATCAGCATCGGCAGGTCGGCCGTGTTGAAGTCGGGGTCCCAGGCCGGGCGGCCGAGGATGCGGGCGCCGCAGCGCAGATAGCCCTTGATCAGCGGCGGCGGCTCCACGGCGAGGTCCTGCCGCAACTCGTCCACCGGCAGCGCCAGCTTCGGCGTCACCTGCCACTGGTCGGGCGCCATGTGGCTGTCCTTCAGCTGGTGCCACAGGCTGGCGGCGTAGTGCCCTCCGTCACGCATGCTGACGCTGGCGCAGCCGATCATGGTGTCCAACTGGTTGCGCACCATGAATTCCGCCAGCGCGCCCCACAGCGCCATGATGGCGCCGCCCGAGCGGTGCTCGGCGTGCACGCAGGAGCGGCCCAGCTCCACCATCCGCGAACGCAGCGACTGCAGGGGGGCGAGGTCGAACTCGGTCTCGCTGTACAGACCGCCGGCGCGCACGGCGGCTTCCGGCGTCAGCACGCGGTAGGTGCCGATGACCTGGGCGCTGTGCCCGTCGGCAGAGATCGAGCGCACCAGCAGGTGCTCGCAGAAGGGGTCGAAGGCGTCGATGTCGTGGCCGGCCGGCGCGTCGGGGGGGAGACTCAGGCGCGCGCCCATCTCCTCGACGAACACCTCGTGCCTCAGGCGCTGGGCGGCGCGGATGTCTTCCGGCGTGCAAGCCCAGGCCACGTCCAGGCGAGGCTTGCCCTCACCCGTGCCTGCAGATGGCTGCGCAGGCTCTGGAAGTGACCTCCGTTCCGCCTTGGGCGGCCGGATTTCCGAGAACGGCAGGGTGGGCAGGGGAATGTCCCTCATGGGTGGCCTCGTCGTGCTGTGACGATCGCCATGCTCGGCGTTGGCCGTGACGTGCCCGTGACGGCGGCTTGACGGCCGCATGACAGGGGCCGTGACAGCCGGGAAGCGGCACTTTGCCCGTTTGGCCCAGGGAGCTCGCTGCTACAGTCGGCGCATGAGTTTTCAGGTCTTCGGCATTCCTGTGTCTCGGGGTGTGGCCATCGGCCGCGCCGTGCTGGTGGCGTCCAGTCGCGTGGACGTCGCCCACTACTTCATTGACGAGGCCCACGTGCCCGGCGAGATCAAGCGGGCCCTGCGCGCGCGTGACGAGGTCGCCCGGGAGCTCGAATCCCTCAAGGAAGACATGCCCGAGGACGCGCCCCACGAGCTGGCGGCGCTGCTGGACGTTCACCTGATGTTGCTGCACGACGAGGCGCTGCTCGGCGCCACCCGCCAGTGGATCGTGGAGCGGCACTACAACGCCGAGTGGGCGCTGTCGGCCCAGCTGGAAGTGCTGGCACGCCAGTTCGACGAAATGGAAGACGACTACCTGCGGGAGCGCAAGGCCGACCTCGAGCAGGTGGTCGAGCGCCTGCTGGGCGCCATGGCCGCCGAACAGGGCAAGGGCCAGGTCGGTGCGGCCCAGGTGGTGCAGCGCGACTTCGCCGGCGAGGATCCGCTGCTGCTGGTGGCGGCCGACATCGCTCCGGCGGACATGATGCAGTTCAAGCGCAGCGTCTTCCACGGTTTCATCACCGACATCGGCGGCAAGACCTCCCACACGGCCATCGTGGCGCGCAGCATGGACATCCCGGCGGTGGTAGGCACCCGTGAGGCCTCCCGCCTGATCCGGCAGGACGACTGGGTGATCATCGACGGCGACAGCGGCGTGGTCATCGTCAACCCGTCGCCCATCGTGCTGGAGGAATACCGCTTCCGGCAGCGCCAAAGCGAATTGGAGCGCGCGCGCCTGGCGCGGCTGCGGCACACGCCGGCCGTCACGCTGGACGGCGAGCGCATCGAACTGCACGCGAACATCGAGCTGCCGGCGGATGCCGTGTCGGCGGTGGAGGCGGGCGCCACGGGCGTCGGGCTGTTCCGCAGCGAGTTCCTCTTCATGAACCGGGGTGGCGAGCTGCCCACGGAGGAGGAGCAGTTCCAGGCCTACAAGGCGGCGGTCGAAGCGATGAAGGGCATGCCGGTGACGATCCGCACGGTGGACGTCGGTGCCGACAAGCCCCTGGACCGCATGTCCGCCAGCGAGCTGCGCCACGAGCATGTGCTCAACCCGGCCATGGGCCTGCGTGCGATCCGCTGGAGCCTGGCGGAGCCGAGCATGTTCCGCCAGCAGCTACGCGCCATCTACCGGGCCAGTGCCTTCGGCAAGATCCGCCTGCTGATCCCGATGGTCGCGCATCTCAGCGAGATCCGGCAGATCCTGGAGACGCTGCGCCGCGTCAGGCAACAGCTGGACGATGCCGGGCAGCCGTACACGGCCGTGGATCTGGGCGTCATGATCGAGATTCCGGCGGCCGCCGTGATGCTGCCGCTGCTGCTGCCCCATGTGGACTTCGTGTCCATCGGGACCAATGACTTGATCCAGTACACGCTGGCCATTGACCGCGCCGACGAAGCCGTCGCCCATCTGTATGACCCTTGGCATCCGGCGGTACTGCAGCTGATCGCCAGCTCCATTGCCCAGGCACGAGCGGCGGGCAAGTCGGTCAGCGTGTGCGGGGAGATGGCAGGGGATGCTGCGTTCACGGATCTGCTGCTGAGCATGGGGCTGCGGAGCTTCTCCATGCATCCGTCGCAGATTCCCTCGGTCAAGCAGCGCATCCTTCGTGCGGACTCGCAGAAGCTGAAGGGCGCGCTGCCGGCCATCCTGGCCAGCGAGGACCCGGAGAAGACCGCTCGACTGGCCTTTGCGGCCACCAGCCAGCGCCTTCACTAAGAAGAAGGCGGGAGGGCCGGGAGGCCCTCCTCAAGAATTTCTTGCGAAAGTCTTGCTCTGGCCGAAAAAGCTGTGCTACAGTCTAAGGCTTCGCTGCTGATGCAGTGCTTCGAAACGAAGCGCAAACAGAAGCAGCG
>JAYRJQ010000006.1:0-236239 GCA_041906185.1 Burkholderiaceae bacterium | reverse complement strand
AAGCAAGACGGGCGGCTCAACGCCGCCCGTCTTGCTGTCCCCTCGGGGGACCGCCCAGCCTCGCCCGCGTTCAGCGGGGCGAGCCTGGGCGAGGGGCTCACATGCTCACTTCAACCCGTTAGAGATCGCCTTCAACAACGTCGCCTGGCTGTCATCCCCGTTGAACTCCCAGAAGAAGGCGCCGCCCAGGCCCTTGTTCTTGGCGTAGCTCATCTTCTCGGTGATCTGCGCCGGGGTGTCGAAGCTCCAGAAGGTCGTGCCGTTGTAGATCCACTGGGCACGGCTCTGCGGGTCGGTGTAGCTCGGGTAGCCGAGGGCCTTGAGGATCTTGTAGTCCTCGATGCCCTTCTCGTACTTGCCCGGGGCCGCGGTGCCCGCCTGGTACAGGCCGTTGTTGACGTTGGCCACGCCCGTCCAGCCGCGGCCGTAGAAGCCGATGCCGATCTGCAGCTTGTTGGCCGGCACGCCCTTGTTCAGGAAGGCCTGAAGGGCGGCGTCGGTGTTGTAGGACTTCACGTCGCCCGTCGCCGGGTCGCTGCTGTTGGCGTACAGCGGCGAGTGGAAGCCTGTCGTGCCTTCCCAGCCGCCGTGGAAGTCATACGTCATGACGTTGATGAAGTCCACGTAGGGATGGAACTTGTCCGGCTCGATCATGCGGATCTTGTCGACCCCGGCCGGCGCCGCGATGGACAGCAGCAGGCCCGGACGGATGGCGTCGAGCTGCTTGCGGAACTCGGCCAGCAGACCGGTGAAGTTCGCCGTGTCCTCGGGCTTGCCGCAGGCCAGGCCGCAGGCGGCGGGGTATTCCCAGTCGATGTCGATGCCATCGAACAGACCCGCTGCCGCGCCCGTGCCGCCGGCGTACTCGACGGAGGGCAGGTCACCCTTGATGTAGGCGTCCACGCAGCTCTTGACGAAGGCGGCGCGGTTCTCGGGCTTGGCGGCCTCGGAGAAGCCGCGCGAGTACGTCCAGCCGCCCAGCGAGATCAGCACCTTGAGCTTCGGGTACTTGGCCTTGAGCTTCTTGAGCTGGCCCCAGTTGCCGCGCAGCGGGGCGTCCCAGGCGTCGGCCTTGCCGTCCACGCTGGAGGCCGCGTCGAAGGACTTGGTGTAGTCGGCGAAGGCGTCGCCACCCACGCCGGTGTCCTCGTTGACGGGCACCGTCAGGCCGACCTCGCACTTGTTGTTGCGCACATTGCCGAAGGCGTAGTTGATGTGCGTGAGCAGGGGCGCGGAGCCGCTGGTGTCGATGTTCTTGACGAAGTACTTGCGGTCGTAGATGCCCCACTGCGCGAAGTAGCCCAGCACGTTCTTGCCGCCGACGGTGGCCTTGTCCGTGTGCACGGTCAGGGCGGGCGAGGCGGGCGAAGCGCCGGCCTCGTTGACGGCCTGCACGCTGAAGCTGTAGTCGGTGTCCGGGGTCAGGCCATTGATGCTGGCGGTGGTGCCAGCGCCCTGTGCGGCCTGGGCCGAGCCCTGCAGCACGCGGTACTGCACGGTGCAGTTCGCGCCGGCGGGCACCGAGTTCCAGCTCAGGTTCACGCCGGTGCTGGACTTGGACGGGGCGCTGAGGCCGGTCGGCGTCGCCGGGGCGGTGGCGCAGGTGCCGGCGCTGCTGGTCTTGGCGCTCAGGGCGCCGCTCTGCGCGGAGGCGTTGCCGGCCTTGTCACGGGCGCGGACGGTGTAGCTGTACGTGGTGTTGGCGGCCAGACCGGTGTCCGAGTAGCTTGTGCCGGTGGGCGAGCCCACGAGCGTGCCGTTGCGATAGACGTCGTAGCCCGCCACGCCGCTGCCGGCGTCGGTGGAGGCGGCCCAGCTCAGCGTCAGGCTGCTGGCCGTGATGCCGCTGGCGGCGAGGCTGCCGGGCACGGAGGGCGGCGTCGTGTCGGTGTTGCCGCCGTCACAGGCGCCCAGCTGCTTCCAGACGTCCCACGGGCCGGACTTCAGCGCGGGGCTTTCGTTCTGGGTCCACCACTTGGCCTGGTAGGCCTGGGAATTCTGCTGGACCACGGCGCCGCCGGTGTAGACGGCGCTGGAGGTCCAGGTCTGCACGCCGGTGCAGTTGTAGGCCTGGGCACTGCCGGCGGCGAGGCCGGCAGCCAGGGCGATGAGCGTGGGAAGGTGTTTCATGTGTGAAGGAGAGGTGAGGTCGAGGGAGGGCCCGCCGCCGTGAGGGCAGGGCGGCGGGCCCGGGTTTCAGGATCCCTGGGGTGCCCCGGTCAGGGCTGTTGGGCCCGACCGCGACTGCCGGCGGCCTTGAGGGCGTTGACGGAAACATTGCTCGTGCCGCGCCGCGCTTCCTGCTGCAGGGCGTAGCTCTTGCCGCCGAAGCTCACGATCCAGTTGCTGGGCGTGGGCATGGGGAGGTAGTAGTTCAGCTTGATCGCCACGCTGGCGCCCGGGGCGAGGGTCTGCCAGGTGGGCAGCTTGAAGGCCGCGCGGTGGAACTCGTTCTTCAGGCCGCCGATGTTGTTGCCCGCGGCATTCGAGCCGTCGGTGACGACCTTGAGGCCGAAGCCCGTCTGGTCCGTCAGGGAGGCCGGAATGGCCGTCGGGATGTCGAAGCTGAAGTCCGTGCCGCCGGGCAGGGTCTGGCTGCTCTTGTTGGTGATCGTGAGCGTCGGATTGATCGGGTAGTTGGCATCACCCAGCGCGAAGCCGCCGAGGCTGAACTGCACATCGATCGCCTCCGCGGGCATGGTGGCGCTGGTCAGGCGGTTGCCGTAGGGCGAGGCCGTCTTGAACTTGTTGTACAGCAGCGTGGTCAGCGTGCTGCCCATGCCGTACTCGGCCTTGGCGCTGTCGTAGGCGTAGTCGCCCGCCAGCTCCCAGAACATCACGCCGCCGATGCCGCGGTCCGCCACGTACTGCGCCTTCACGCCGAGGGACTGCTCGTCCTCGATGGACAGGAAGACCTTCTTGGTGGCGTTCCACAGCCACGGCGCCACGAGCGTGCCGTCGTAGAAGCGGGTGTAGCTGCCGACGAACTGGTCCTGCGGGTTGGTGGCGGGGTTCAGGCCGTAGGCGCCGATGTAGCTGCCGCTCTTGCCGGCCGCCAGGTTCATCGTGTGCCACAGCGGGTTGGAGCCGGCCGGCACTTCCTTGCTCGACACGTCGAGGTCATGCCAGAGGTTGTCCAGGCCGATGGCGCCGGCGCCGCACTTCTGCACCGTGCCGCCGCCCGTGCCCGGGGGGCACTTGGTCTGGTCGGCCTGGGCCGCGGAGCCCCAGAGACCATTGGTGCCGCCCGTCACGTCCTTCCAGCCGCGGGTGTAGTAGGGCACGCCGATGTTGATGCGGCCGGCCGGCATCGCGCCGCGGAAGTAATGGTAGGCCCAGTCGGTGTTGAGGTAGCCGATGCGGCCGTACTGCGCAGCCGTGTAGTAGCTCCAGGCGGTGAGCTCGCTGTCCTTGCCGTCGTCGAACAGCGCGGCGTTGGGACCCACGAACTGGTTCCAGGCGCCGTGCAGGTCGTAGCTCATGATGTTGACGTAGTCCAGGTACTTGGTGACCTGGTACGTCTCCATCCCGCGCAGCAGATAGCCGGAGGCCGGCGCCGCAACGGTGAGCATGTAGTGGCGGGCGTCCGTCTGTCCGGCGGCGTCGAGCTTGGCGCGCAGCGTCTGCATCAGCGTCACGAAGTTCTTCATCAGCGTGGCCCGGCGGGCGTTGCTGATGGTGAAGTCGTCGGGGTTGCCGGCGTCCTTCATGCTCGTGGCGTATTCGTAGTCGATGTCCACGCCGTCGAAGCCGTACTGGCGCAGGAAGGCCACGGCCGAGTCCGCGAAGGTGTTGATGCCCGCGGTGTTGGCGCTGCCATCCGCGTTGGTGGTCATCGTGTAGAAGCCGCCGCTCGCCACGCGCTTGCCCGTGTCGTCGAAGTAGCCGCCGGTCTCGGCCCAGCCGCCCACGGAGACGAGCGTCTTGACCTTGGGGTACTGCTTCTTGAACTTGGTCAGCAGATTGAAGTGGCCCTTGTAGGACAGCGTCGTGTCCATCTCGGCGCCGGCCACGCCGGGCCAGGTCATGCCGGTGGCGGCGTTGTTGGCGTCCGCGGTGTTGCCCACCGAGAGCTTGTTGGCGCCGTCGATGTGGGCGAAGGCGTAGTTGATGTGCGTGAGCTGGCCCCAGGGGATGTTGCTGGCCAGGTAGGCCGGCGTGCCGTCCTTGCCGGTGCGCCAGCTGGTGAAGTAGCCGATGATGCGGCGCGGCTTGTCGGCGCCCATCAGCTCGCGGCCCTGGTCGTCATAGACCTTGCAGTAGGCGGGCGCGGTGCCGGGCGTGGTGTAGAGGCCTTCCGGGCGGCACTTCTCGTCGCCGGTGGACGTGCCGTTCACGGTGACGCGCGCGGCGGCGCTGTCCGTCGTGGCGCCCTTGTCGTCGGTGGCGCGGGCGGTGAGGTCGTGTACGCCGGCGCGGGCCGTCCAGCTGATGCTGAAGGGCGCGCTCGTGTCCTCTGCGATCAGCACGCCGTTGTCGTAGAACGCGACCTTGGCGACGCTGCCGTCCGGGTCGGAGGCGGTGGCCGACACGGTGACCACGGCGCCGTCGTTGGCGCTGCTGCCGTCCGTCGGCGCACTCAGCGCGACGACGGGCGGCTTGTTGACGGTGCCGCTGGTGACGGTGACGGCCTGGCTCTTGCTATTCGTCGCGCCCTTGTTGTCGGTCACGGTGAGGGTGACGGTGTAGGTGCCGGCCGCGGCGTAAGTGCGGCTCGCGGTGGCGCCCGTGGCACTGCGGCCGTCGCCGAAGGTCCAGGCGTAGCTGGCGACGCTGCCGTCCGGGTCGGTGGAGCCGCTGCCGTTGACGCTCAGCACGAGACCGCTGCTGCTCGCGGTGAAGCTCGCCACCGGCGGCTGGTTGACGGTGCCGCTGGTGACGGTCACGGACTGGCTCTTGCTGCTGGTCGCGCCCTTGTTGTCGGTCACGGTCAGGGTGACGGTGTAGGTGCCGGCCGCGGCATAGGTGCGGCTCGCGGTGGCGCCCGTGGCGCTGCTGCCGTCACCGAAGGTCCAGGCGTAGCTGGCGATGCTGCCGTCGGGGTCGCTCGAGCCGCTGGCGTTGACGCTCAGCGCGAGGCCGCTGGCACTGCTCGTGAAGCTGGCCACGGGCGGCTGGTTGACGCTGCCGTCGCAGGCCCCGAGCTGCTTCCAGACGTCCCACTGGCCCGACTTCAGCGCGGGGCTCTCGTTCTGCGTCCACCACTTGGCCTGGTAGGCCTGGCTGTTCTGCTGGACCACGGCGCCGCCCGTGTAGACGGCGCTGGAGCTCCAGGTCTGCACGCCGGTGCAGTTGTAGGCGAAGGCGGGGAGGACGCTGCTGCCGATCAGCAGCGCCAGGACCGTGCGTTGATGCATGGCGATTCCTTGAGGGTTCGTGAAAAGGGTGCACGAAGCCGGGACCGCAGGCGCGAGGCCCGGGTCCGGCAGTCGACAGGAGAGAGACGGGAGAGGGAGAGACCGGGGCAGCGCCCCGGGGTCAGGGCTTCACGACGACGTCGAAGTACTTCTCGACGCAGCGCTGGTAGTCCCCGGCCTTGAGGGAGAAGTACGCGGTCTGGTAGCCGACCAGCTTGCAGGCGAAGGCTTTGCCCTCGGGCATGTCCGCGTGGTAGGACCAGTCCTGGTCCCAGTAGATGTCCAGCGCGCCGGCACCGCCGACGGCGAAGGACTTCTGGTTGGCGCAACCCAGCTCCTCGGTGGAGGGGATGGGCACGCCCAGGGCCGCCGCATGCTCACGGTAGTAGGCGATGCGGTTGACGGATTGCGGCTTCTCGTAGCCCTGGCCGCACTCGATGCCGCCGTTGATGATGTTGGTCGTGGCACCGAAGCCCGGCTTGATGCCGGCGGCCGAGTCGACCGCATTGGGCTTCCAGGTGCCGTCCACCACATGCAGCATGCTGGGCTTGGGCGAGGCCGGGTAGACGAAGAAGAACACGGCCGAGGCCAGGTTCAGCCAGGTGTCGGCCACCTGCTCGGGGTTGTTGAGCAGGACCTTCACGTCCCCGAACATGGCGTCGGAGAAGGGGCCGTAGTTGTAGTTGTACGAGAGCTGCTTGGCGCCGCGGCCGAAGTACTGCTTGTAGCGCCCCTGCGCGTCCTTGCCGCAGGGCCAGGTCTGGCCCTGCCAGGTGGTGGGCAGGCACTCGTTGTTGTAGGGGCAGCCGTAGGTGGACTCGCTGCAGCCCGCCTCCCGCACGAAGTAAAGCGCCTGGCGCCATTGCGGCGTCGGGCTGTTGGGGTCGTGCGCGCCGGTCTCCTGCGTGAAGTGCGCGAACATGGTCGCGAGGCTCTTGCGGCAGATGGCGTCGGAGTCCCGGCCGTCCGTGTACGTCATGCACACGCCCGAGAACTTGGCGATGGCCTGCAGCAGCCCGGTGTAGGTGTAGGACTTGTCACGCAGCGGGAAGAGGTATTCCCACTGGCTCGCAGGGAGGAGCTTCTCGACGCGCTTCACGTTTTCCGGATTGCTCGCCAGGCCCGGCGCGACGGCCGTCACGACGGCGTTGTCCCGCGTGGCGATGGAGGCCTTGACGGCGCGGAAGAGGGCAGTGTTCGTGAGGCTGGCCTCGGTGGCCAGCACGTCGGACTGCTTCAGCACGTACTTGCCCGTGGCCGGGTCCTTGACCACGGCCGCCAGCGCGAAGGACTGCGACTTGCTGTTCGTCGCGCCCTTGTTGTCCGTGACGGTGAGGCTGACGGCGTAGGTGCCCGAGGCCACGTAGGCGTGGCTGACTTTGGCGCCCGTGGCACTGCTGCCGTCACCGAAGGTCCATTGGTAGGCGCTGATCTGCCCGTCTGGGTCGCTGGACGTACTCGCGTCGAGCGAGACACTCAGTCGGTCCACGGTCCCGGTGAAGGCGGCGACGGGCGGCTTGTTGGCGGGATCGGTGCCGCCACCACCGCCATCGCAGGCGCCCAGCGGCTTCCACACGGCCCAGCTGCCGGAGTTGGCGGCGGGGGACTGCCCCTGCGTCCACCAGTTGGCGCTGTAGGCCTTGCCGGACTCCTGCACCTGCTGCCCCCCGGTGTAGGCCGTGGCGCTGTTCCACACGGCGACGCCCGCGCAATTGACGGCGTGCGCCTGGCTGGCGGCCAGGATGAGCGGCAGGGCCGCGAGGGTGGTCCTCAGGATCGAGGCGGTGCGGACGGATCCGCGACGGGTGCCCCGCAAGGGGACGGCCATGGCCTGGACGCCATGAGGTACTGCGCTTGCAAACATGAACGGGTCTCCTGCGTTCAACGTGCGCTGCTGATCTTGCGCTGGGCGCTGTTCGCGCCCGAGGAAGACGGGACGCTCAACAACACGCCCGCCCGCAGCTACCAGACCAGTACCACCAGTAGTCTTGTAGTGGTATGCACTTTAGATACCACTTTATGCAAAAACATTGATACAAACACCTAGTACCACGGTAACCCCGTGTAAGGTTGATGACCAGTATGAGACCAGATGCGGAGATCGCACGGGCGTGAGGAGAGGGTGGTCTGCGACCAGCGGGGCCGCGGGTGGCGGGAGCTAGGGGTTTGTTCGGGGGGGCTTGCCTAGGTGCGACGATGGTGGCGGGCGGCTAGGGGTGGTCAGATGCGGCCGTTGAAGACGGGCCGCTTCGAGACGCCCCGGCTTGCCGCGCGCGCCCAACTTACCGAGTTGGCGGCGGCACTTCTGGATGTTGATGCGGCCACCTGGGGTCAGGGTTCTCCGTGTGTGTGAGCAGCTGCTGGCAATGGCAACATCCAAGCGCAGAAAGGCCGACCGTCGGCCCTTGCGAATTCAGCAATCGGTGCGGCATTTGCTCGGGAAAAATAGCACCTGATAGCAGCGCGGGGCAGCGAATGAAATCCATATGCAACAAGCACGGATATCGCGGCCCCCTTTTGTCGCGCAGCTACGGGTGTATCGGATACTCCGTGTCGGTAGCTAACTAGTTGTGCGTAAGTACAGTCGGCCATAAGGCTCAATTCCAAAGGAGGCAATGTGGAATTCTTCGGCAAGGCCGTCAGCTTAGTCACGCTGCTTCAAGTCGCAGTCACATTGGTGCTCGTCGCGATTTATGTGACCAAGACTTCATTTAACGAACAACGGAGCACGCATCTAAGCGATCTCCAGATGCTTTTGGCTTCTGCCTTTGTCATTTCGAATCATCCCAGCCGCAAGTCGCCGCAGGATCTCCTGGAGTCGAAGGATGACGACCTGAAGAAGACGGGCAGCGACCTCCGCATCTATGCCGACCGGCTCAGGAAGTATCAAGCAGATGGAACGATTCCCACCATTGCTCAAGCCCCACGCGCCAGCCTAAGGGAGCATGTGCTCGCCATCGCGTTGGCTCCAATCTTCGCAGCAGCGGTGGTTGTTGTTGCAACAGAAGAACTGAGGAACAAGACTTTTCTCATTTGCCATACTGACTATAGGAAGGACTTCATCGGCAAGGCATCATTGATTGCAATCGTCAATGTCTTTGCTGGCGCCGCGGTTGCTCACTTCTCGCCCGCAATAACTGCTACACCGTGGCTTGTCGCAACGGCAGTGCCGCTTCTCGGCGCTGTCCTGTCGTGTGCCGGAATTGCGGTTTTGATCTATCAGCAGCAATCCTGGAAGGCCTTCTGGAACGACCGGATGCTTGAATTGATGGCAGTGGGTGAGCACAGCGCGAATCACGACCTTTTCAATCGCGCGTTCGCTTATCTCTCGCACGTCGAGGCTCAGCCGGATATTCCTTTGCCTGGTCGACTTGGCCTATACACGGGCCTGTTCACCGCGGTTCAAGGGATTATTCTCTTGGCCCAACGCTGGCTCAACCTTGCTTAGGAACCGGGCAATTCACGGACGTGAACCTCGTGGGCCAAGGAGTACGAACGACGCCGCAAAACCGGCCATGGCGCGGGTGGACTTACTCGTTGAACGGCCGTTCGGCGGTTGCAAGGTCGCCGTAGGAGAGGACAGCAACGGGTCGAAAGCCGTCAACGCAACTGCCTTCAGTCCAAGGACTCTCCCAGCCTGCACCCGTCACCGCGCCACCCGCCCTCGCGCCGCCCCAGGCGAACCCGCAAGGCCGCCTAGCGAGCGCCCGAATCGCGCGTGTCGACCCGCCGCCACCGCCCCCGCTCCAGCAGCTCATGCGGCATGAACCGGGCCTTGTAGGCCATCTTGGGGCTCTCGGCGATCCAGTAGCCGAGGTAGAGGAAGGACAGCTGCAGCTGCCGCGCCTGCTCCACCTGCCACAGGACGTTGTAGGTGCCGTAGCTGGTGTCGGGCTCGGGTTCGTAGAAGGTGTAGACCGCCGAGAGGCCGTCCGTGAGGATGTCGAGGATGGAGACCATCTTCAGCACGGCGCTGCCGTCCGGACGGGGCTCGCGGAACTCGACGAGGCGGGAATTGATGCGGGACTGCAGGAGGAACTGCGAGTACTGGTCGACGCTGTCGTGGTCCATGCCGCCGCCGCTGTGGCGGCCGGCCTGGTAGCGCAGGTAGAGCTGGTAGTGCTCCTCGGAGAAACCGAGGCGCATCACGCGGGCCTGCAGGCCCTGGTGCTGCAGCCACGCCCGGCGCTGGCTGCGCGAGGGCTTGAAGTCCGCCACGGGAATGCGCATCGGCACGCAGGCCTGGCAACCCTCGCAAAAGGGCCGGTAGGTGAACATGCCACTGCGGCGGAAGCCTGCCTCGACGAGGCCGGAGTAGGCGTCGGCGTGGATCAGATGGCTGGGCGTCGCCACCTGCGAGCGCGCCATGCGCTGCGGCAGGTAGCTGCAGGGATAGGGTGCCGTCGCGTAGAACTGCAGCTCGGCCAGCGGGAGTTCCTTGGGATGCGTCACGGTTGCAGCAGGGGCTAGGGGTCGTGAGGCCGGTCAGGCGGGCGGTGGTCGGAGGGCGGCGCTGGCGGATCCAGCAGGTCCCAGAGGCCCGGATGATAGGCCCAATCGCGCGGGGCCTCTTCAGCAACCCTCGACTGCAGATGGGCCTCGAAGGCCTCCCGCGGGACCTCGAACGCACCAAGCGAGCTCAGGTGGCGGGTGTTCTGCTGGCAGTCGATCCAGGGGATGTCATGGCGCCGGCAGAGGCACACGAGGGCGGCGAGGGCGATCTTGGAGGCGTCGGTGCGGCGCATGAACATGGACTCGCCGAAGAACATGCGGCCCAGGTTGACGCCGTAGAGCCCGCCGGCGAGCTCGCCGTCGATCCAGGTCTCGACGCTGTGCACCACCCCGGCGCGCGCCAGGGCCCGGTAGGCCGCCTGCATCTCGGGCAGGATCCACGTGCCGCTCTGGCCTTCGCGGGGGCTGCCCGCGCAGGCGGCGATGACCTCGGGCGTGGCGCTGTCCACGCGGATCTCGCAGCCGGGGGTCTGGCGGAAGCGCTGCAGGGTCTTGCGCAAGGAGCGGGACAGCTTGAAGTGCCGCGTCTGCAGCACCATGCGGGGGTCGGGGCTCCACCAGAGGATGGGCTGGCCCTGGCCGTACCAGGGGAAGATGCCGCGCGCATAGGCGGCCCGCAGCCGCTCGGGGGAGAGGTCCCCGCCGGCGGCGAGCAGGCCCGGGGCTTCGGAATTCGCGCCGAGGGCCTGCCGGACCGGGGGAAAATCCAGGGAATCGGGGGCCAGCCAGGGAATCATGGGTGCATGGTAGCCGCTGCCCTGCAAACGGCCCCGGCTCGCCATACGTTCAAGAGAGGATCAGATGATCAAGGTCTACGGCATTCCCAACTGCGACACGGTCAAGAAGGCCCGCAGCTGGCTGGACGCGCAGGGGCTGCCCTACGAGTTCCACGACTACAAGAAGGCGGGCGTGCCCGAGGCCCTGCTCCCGGCCTGGCAGGCCGCCCTGGGCTGGGAGCCGCTGGTCAACCGCAGCGGCACGACCTGGCGCAAGCTGGACGAGGCCGTGCGTGCCGCAGTGGTGGACGCCGCCTCCGCGCAGGCGCTGATGCGGGCCCAGCCGAGCGTCATCAAGCGCCCGCTGGTGGACTGGGGCGACGGACGCCTGAGCCTGGGCTTCAAGCCGGAGCAGTTCGAGGCGCTGCGGGCCGGCTGAGCGCCTGTGCGCACTTGGTGCGCGTCGTGATGGCGTGCGCCAAGGTGGGGCGGTGGTCGTCCGGTCATGCACCTGGACGGTGCGCAATGAGCACAAGCCCCGCGCCCCAAAGTGGGCATCCTTCTTGCGTTCCTGGTGCGCGGTGGTCTGCGCTGGTGCGGGCCCGGCTTCCCGCAACGCCCCAAGGACGCTCATGGAGACCCTCAAGCAAAGTGCCGACGCGCTGTTCATCCTGCTCGGCGCCATCATGGTGCTGGCCATGCATGCCGGCTTCGCCTTCCTCGAGCTGGGCACGGTGCGCAAGAAGAACCAGGTCAACGCCCTGGTCAAGATCCTGGTGGACTTCGCCGTCTCCACCATCGCCTACTTCTTCGTGGGCTACACCGTGGCCTATGGTGTCCACTTCTTCACCGGGGCCGAGGCCCTGGCCGCGAAGAACGGCTACGAGCTGGTCAAGTTCTTCTTCCTGCTGACCTTCGCGGCGGCCATCCCCGCCATCATCTCGGGCGGCATCGCCGAGCGCGCCCGCTTCGGCCCGCAGCTGATGGCCACGGCGGTGATCGTGGGCCTGGTCTACCCCGCCTTCGAGGCCGTGGCCTGGAACCAGGCGCTGGGCGTGCAGGGCTGGCTCAAGGCGCAGTTCGGTGCCGAGTTCCATGACTTCGCCGGCTCCGTCGTCGTGCACGCCGTGGGCGGCTGGATCGCGCTGGGCGCCGTCATCCTCCTCGGCCCGCGCATGAACCGCTACCGCAAGGACGGCGCCATCAGCGCGCACCCGCCCTCCAGCATTCCCTTCCTCGCGCTGGGCGCCTGGGTGCTGGCGGTGGGCTGGTTCGGCTTCAACGTAATGAGCGCGCAGACGCTGGACAAGATCTCCGGCCTCGTCGCCGTCAACTCGCTGATGGCCATGGTGGGCGGCACGCTGGTGGCGGTGCTGATGGGCCGCAACGACCCCGGCTTCGCCTACAACGGTCCGCTCGCCGGCCTGGTGGCCGTGTGTGCCGGCTCCGACGTCATGCACCCGCACGGCGCGCTGATCACCGGCGGCGTGGCCGGCTTCATCTTCGTCAAGATGTTCACGCTCACCCAGAACCGCTGGAAGATCGACGACGTCCTGGGCGTCTGGCCGCTGCACGGCCTGTGCGGGGCCTGGGGCGGCATCGCCTGCGGCCTCTTCGGGACGCAGGCCGGCGGCGGCATCGGCGGCGTGAGCTTCTGGTCCCAGCTGATTGGCACGCTGATGGGCGTGAGCTGGGCGCTGGTCGGGGGCTTCGTGGTCTACGGCCTGCTCAAGCGCTTCGTGGGCCTGCGCCTGAGCCAGGAGGAGGAATTCGAGGGCGCCGACCTCTCCATCCACAAGATCGGCGCGACGCCCGACCGCGAGGTCAGCTGGTAAGCTCAGGGCCTCTTTGACCCCACGCACCGCCTCCGGGCGGTGCCTGCATTTCGAGCGCTCCCGATGTTCACTGGCATTGTTCAAGGCGTGGCCCAGGTGGCCGCTTTGCAGGACCGTCCCGGCCTGCGCAGCTTCACCCTGCAGTTCCCGCCGGGCTTCTGCGAGGGCCTGGAGATCGGCGCCAGCGTCGCCTCCGACGGCGTCTGCCTGACCGTCGTCGCCCTGCACGAGGGCGACAGCGCGGACTTCGACGTCATGCAGCAGAGCCTGAACCTCACCACGCTCGGCGCGCTGCAGGTCGGCAGCCGGATCAATGTCGAGCGGGCCGCGAAGGAGAACGCCGAGATCGGCGGCCACCCGCTCTCCGGCCACGTCGATTTCATGGCGACGGTCGAGGCCATCCGCCAGCCCGAGAACAACCACGTGATCCGCATCGCCGTGCCGGCGCCGTGGATGCGCTATGTCTTCGCCAAGGGCTATATCGCGGTGAATGGCGCCAGCCTCACCGTCGCCGAGGCCGGCCGCGCGCGCGACGGCTCGGGCTGGTTCGAGGTTTGGCTCATCCCCGAGACCCTGCGCATGACGACCTTCGGCGAGAAGGGCGTCGGCGCGCCGCTGCACATCGAGATCGAGCGCCAGACGCAGGTGCTGGTGGACACGGTGCGCGACGCCGTCGACGAGCGCCTGGGCCCGCTGCTGCCCCTGCTCGAGCAATGGGCGGCCGAAAAGGGTCAGGTCTTGCCTGATCTGCTGAAGGGCTGAGCGCGCGGGCCGGCGGGGGCCGCCTCAGGAGCGCTGCGCCGCGCGCTGCAGCACGTCCTGCACGCCGCTGAGGGCCTGGAGCCGGCTGCGCAGGTAGTCGCCCAGCCGGGCCTGCTGGCTGAAGGCCACGTTGAAGCGGATGTGCGGATCGGGCGTCTTCAGCGCCGAGAAGGTCGCGCCCGGCACCAGCAGGATCTTGTTGCGCCAGGCGTCCTGCACCAGCTCGTCGACGTCCACGCCCTCGGGCACCGAGGCCCATAGGAAGAGGCCGCCCTCGCCGGGGTGGTCCAGCTGCAGGCCGGCCTCGCCCAGCAGGCGGCCTGCCTGCATGCGGGCCTGCAGCAGCCGGCGGTGCAGGCGGTCCAGGTGCTTGCGCAGCCGCCCGGCCATCAGCACCTCCAGCAGCACGTACTCGTTGAGCGCCGCGCTGCTGAGCACGGAGCAGATCTTGGCGCGCAGCAGGGGCTTGAGCAGCGCCGGCTCCGCGGCGATGTAGCCCATGCGCAGGGCCGGGCTCATGACCTTGCAGAAGCTGGAGTAGTAGATGACGCCCTCCAGCCCCGCGAGCGCCGCGAGGCGGCTGGGCGGGCCCGACGTGCCCGAGGCGCCCGGGTGGAAGTGGCCGTGCACGTCGTCCTCGGCGATCAGCACGCCGTGCTGGCGCGCCAGCACGAGCAGCCGGTAGAGATTCGCCGGGCTGCTGCCCCAGCCGGTGGGGCTGTGCAGGACCGGCTGCAGGAAGAGCAGGCGCGGGCGGTGCTCGCGGCAGGCGGCTTCGAGCTGTTCGAGGTCCAGCCCGTCCGGCCGGCGGCGGATGGCGATGGGGGTCACGCCTTGCTGGCGCAGCCGGTCGAACATGAGGAAGTAGCCCGGGTCCTCCACCAGCACCGTGTCGCCCGCGCGCAGGAAGCTGCGGCAGATCAGGTCGATGGCATGCGTGCCCCCGTAGCAGGTCATCAGCCGGTGGGCGTCCACCGCGATGCCCTGGCCGCGCAGCAGCAGGGCGAGGCGCTCGCGCAGCTCGGGCAGGCCCTGCGGCGGGCAGCGCGAGGCCATGCCGGCGCTCGAGCGCGCCAGGCCGCGCTGCACGGCCGTGGCGGGGATCGCGTCCTCCAGCCATGCCGGGGGCAGGGCGCCGCTGCTGGCCAGCAATACGCCGGGGCGCTGGTCGTTGGCCTGCTGCGCCAGCCACACGCCCTCCAGCGCGTCACCGGCCTCCAGCCAGGCCTCGTCGCGCTCCATCAGGGGCGCCTCGCAGACGTAGTAGCCGGCCGTGCCGCGGGACTCGATGCGCCCCGCCGAGGCCAGCCGGTCGTAGGCCAGCACCACGGTGTTGGGACTCACGGCCAGCTGCGTCGCCAGGGCGCGGATCGAGGGCAGGCGGGCGCCGGGCGGGAGCTGCCGGCGTTCGATCAGGCCGGCGAGGCCGGACTCGATCTGGTCGGCCAGGGGCTGGGCGGCGTGGCGGTTGAGCGGGATCACGCGGCGAGCTTAGCGGAGAAAGCTGAACGCCAGCACGGCCAGCGATCCGGCCATGAGGAGGTTGAAGCCGCGCATCACGGCCGGGCGCTCCAGCAGCCGGCGGATGGCCACGCCGAACAGCGCCCACATCGAGATGGCCGGGAAGCCCATCAGCGTGCTGATCAGCCCGACGAGCAGGGCGGCCGACAGCGGCGGCAGGCCGGCCGGCATGAACACGGAGGCGAGCGTCACGGCCTTGATCCAGTTCTTCGGGTTCACGAACTGGAACAGCGCCCCGTGCCGGAAGCCCAGGGGGCGGGGCAGGGCGCCGGCCTGCGCCAGCGTCGCGCCGCTGAGCTTCCACGCGAGGAACAGCAGGTACAGCGCGCCGCCGATGCGCAGGACCTGCTGGGCCAGCGGCCACGCCAGGAAGAGTTGGCCGAGGCCCAGGCAGCACACCAACGTCAGCACGAAGCCGCCCAGCAGGATGCCGAGGATCTGCGGCAGCGTCGCCCGGTAGCCGAAGTGCGCGCCGGAGCTCGTGAGCATCACGTTGTTGGGACCGGGGGTGCTGGACATGAGCAGGCAATAGCTCATGAGGGGGAGGAGGTCGGACATGGCGGTCGCGATGGCGGAGTGCGTGGGAGGACTCCAGCCTAGGGGGCGCGCCCGGGCCGGCCAAGGGACAAGGCCTGCTCCGCCGACCGGCGCTGTATCAGTGATTCAAGGGCTACAGCGCTGTGTCTGACGTGCGGTGGCGGCAGGCCCCTGACGCAGGGCCCCGGGCTCGCTTCGTCACCCGCCCGGGCACCCCGGCTCCTTGCCCGGCGGCAGCTGGCGGCTGAACTCGTAGCACGCCCGCAGCCACTGGATGTTGGCGCCCAGGTCGTTCAGCGGCTTGCCCGGCCCCTTCCAGTTCGCGGCCAGCGCCTGGCGCAGGGGTGCCGTGCGGTCCATGTATTCGTCGGGGAAGGCGATGATCTCGTAGACCAGCGTGAACTCGATGTAGCCGAGCTTCACGAGCGCCCCGAGTTGCTCGTAGTGGTAGTGCACCGCCGCGTAGTCGGCCATCTCGTCGGAGAGGTAGAACGCCTCGCCCCCACCGGCGGCCTCGATCTTCTGGGCGATGCGGGGCTGGATCTCGCGCCAGTGCGTGTCGAGGAAGCGGTGGGCGCGCCGAGCGATCTTGGCGTCCTCGGCGAAGAACTCCTTCACGTGGGACAGCGCGGCGAGCCGGCGCGACATGTCGCCCTTGACCGAGTTGTCCACGAACTCGCGGAACTGGCCGACCGAGATGACGGCCCCCACGATGACGCTGATGCCCGAGGCGATGCCGACCAGGCTGCGCCAGCGCATCAGCAGGGCGCCCAGCCGGGAGCCGGGAGCGGGGCTCGTCAGGTCGTCATCCATGGCGAGGCTCAGGGCCGCGGGCGAGGGCGAGACGGGCCGGCCGCCGTGGGGTCCAGGGCCCGGCGCAGCACGACGACCCAGGGGCGTTCCGGATGGGGCAGCAGATGGCCCTCGGCATCGAGCGCCGCCTCGGTCCACACGACGCGCTCGTGCACGTTGCCGCCGATGGCGCCGACCTTGTCCGGCGTGACCTCGACCACCAGATCGCAATGGAAGGGCCAGCTGCGCTCGCGCTCCTGGCGCGTCAGGCGCTGCAACTGCACAAAGCGGCCCAGGCGCTGGATGGCGGCCTCGCGCGGGGCGCAGATGAGGCCCCCGGGCTGCGGGCGCGCCAGGGCGGCGTCGAGGGCCTCGAAGCTGCTGCGGCGTGGCTGCTCGAGGCTCGCCCGGATGTAGCTCCAGTGGGCCGCGCTCGGCGGGAACTGCTGCGCGCTCAGCCCGGCCGTGCGGGCCAGGTAGGAGATGAAGGCCGCCGACCAGGGCAGCATCGAGCCGTCGGGGTAGACGAGCCGCTGCTGGCTCTCGGCGGCGCCGATGGCGAACCAGTAGTGCAGCACGCGGCTGGTGAAGGCCGGTTCGGCCTCCGTCGGGCTGGCCAGGCCGCGCGGCCGCTCCAGCTCGTCCGTCTGCAGCTTCCACCGCACCTGGCCCCACAGCGTCCATTCCTGCTGGGCGAGCTGCGTGATGCGTTCGTGCCAGTCCGGCAGGCTGACCGGGTGCCCGCCCGTGCCGTCGCCCTCGCTGCGCTCGACCGTCTCGACGTCCGGCAATGGCGGCGTCTCCACGCGCACGGGGGCCGCGGGCGGCGGTGGCGCGAGCGTGCTGCAGCCGCTCAGGGCGACCGCGCCGAGCAGCCCCGCCATCAGCCGCCGCCGCCACGTGAGCCGCGTCGGGGCGGGCGGGCGCAACGTGCAGCAGGGGCTGGGGATGGGCAGGACGCCGTCGTGCATGGGAACTCCGCCGGTGGCAGGGGGCAAGGGGGCAAGGGGGCGAGGGGGCGAGGGGGCGAGGGTGCCGCAGTGTGGCGCGCGGCCCTCGGCCCTGGCTATCCGTCAAAAGCGGATTCGGGCTCGGACAAATGCCGATCCGGCAAGGGGGCGAGGCGTCTGGCCCCTGGCGTGCGGCGCCCGGACAACGGGGCACCGGACCTCTCTTGCGCCCGTGCCCGAAGTCGCTAGCCTTGGGGTTCGCCTCGAATTGGGACGGGGCAGGAGCACGCAATGCAGTGGACGCTCAAGAAGCGCTTGACCCTCGGCTTCGGCCTGATGCTGGGCCTGCTGGCCCTCGTGGCCCTGGTCGGGCAATACCAGCTCGGCCAGATCCAGCACTACAACAGCCGGCTCGACGCCCGCGCGTTCCGGCTCTCGCTGGCCCAGGCCTGGGAGACGCAGGTCAAGCTGGCCGCGGCCACGTCGGCGCCGATGCCGTCGCTGGATGTCGAGCCCGTCGTCAAGCTCAAGGCGCTGGTGGAGGCCCGGGAAGAGCGGCAGCTGCTGGAGGCGGCGCTGTCCTCGCAGGCGGGCGCGCCGGCTGCGCACCAGGCGGCGGTGGGCCAGCTGGCCGGCGGGCTCGTGCAGATGCAGATCACCGACAGCGGCCATCTCCAGGCCGCCCTGAGCCGTGGCGTCACGCTGAACTGGACGGTGCTGGCCCTGGGCGTCGTGGCGGGCCTGATCGTCGCCGTGCGGCTGCTCAAGGCCATCATCACGCCGCTGCAGAAGGCCTCGGCGCTCGCGGCGCACATCGCCGACGGCGACCTCACCGGCGAGGTGGGTGCCCATGCCGACGACGAGCTCGGCGCGCTGCTGGAGTCGCTGGAGCGCATGCAGGGCAAGCTCGCCACGCTCGTGGGGCAGGTGCGTAGCGGAGCGGAGTCGGTGGCGAATGCCTCGTCGGAGATCGCCTCGGGCAACCACGACCTCTCGGCACGCACGGAGCAGCAGGCGGCCTCGCTGGAGCAGACGGCGTCCAGCATGGAGGAGCTGGGCTCGACGGTGCGCCACAACGCCGACAGCGCCCGGCAGGCCAAGCAGCTGGCCCAGGAGGCCTCCACGGTGGCCCGCGATGGCGGCACCGTGGTGGGCGAGGTCGTCCACACCATGCGCGGCATCCATGAGGCTTCCCGCAAGATCGGGGACATCATCGGCGTGATCGACGGGATCGCCTTCCAGACGAACATCCTGGCCCTCAATGCCGCCGTCGAGGCCGCCCGCGCCGGTGAGCAGGGGCGCGGCTTTGCCGTCGTCGCGGGCGAGGTGCGCAATCTCGCGCAGCGCAGCGCCGAGGCCGCCCGCGAGATCAAGGGCCTGATCGGCGCCAGCATGGAGCGGGTGGAGAAGGGCACGGCCCTGGTCGATCAGGCCGGGGGCACGATGAACGAGGTCGTCGGGGCCATCCAGCGCGTCAGCGACATCGTGACCGAGATCTCCGCCGCCAGCGAGGAGCAGGCCAACGGCGTCACGCAGGTCGGTGAGGCCGTGCACCACATGGACCAGGCCACGCAGCAGAACGCGGCGCTGGTCGAGGAGATGGCGGCCGCGGCCAGCAGCCTGAAGTCCCAGGCGGACGAGCTGGTGAAGCAGGTCGGGGTGTTCCGGGTCGCGCGCGGCTGAGCCGCGCGCCCGCCACGTCAGTGCGCGCCATCCACGAGGATGGCGCTGGCCCCGCTGGCGCCGCCGCCGTCGCGCCGGTCGTGATGGAAGTCCTTCTTCCAGTCATCGACGTCCTTCTCCTTGCGTGCCTTCTCTGCGCGCGCCTCCTCCTTGGCCTTCTTCGTGGCCTCCTTGGCCTCGTTCAGGGACTGCTGGGTCGCGGCGTTCTGGCCCTTGGTGTTGTTCTGGGAGGCATGGCCCTTGACGCGCTTGTTGATCTCGCGCGTCGCCTTTGAGCCGATCGCCTTCTCCTGGCCCTTCACAAAGTCCGGCGAGTACTTCGCGGCGTTGTTGGCCTGGCGGTCGGCTTTGCTCTGTGCCCGCCTGGCGCGCTGCTCGGCGGCGGAGACCGTCGGCTTGCCGCCTCCCTTCTTGCCGCCACCCTTGCCCCCTCCTTTTGCGCCGCCCTTGCCGCCCTTGCCGCCCTTGCCACCGCCCTTGCCGCCTCGGCCGCTCAGCTGCAGCGTCGGCTCAGCCGCCGCCTTGAGCTGCGCCAGACGCTGCCCCTGCTGCTGTTGTCGGGGGCTGTCGGCCAGCAGCTGGGCCGTCTGCCGGGCAGGGGGGCTCGTGCAGTCGGCCGCTGCCTGATGCAGAGGCGCCGAGGCGGTCCGGGTGTGAAGGCTCTTCATGGCGAAGCTCCTGTTCAAGGGAGGGGGCGGTGCGTCACGGCCGGCGGCCTCAGGATTCCCAGTCCGATTCGCTGTCCGAGAGGTACTCCACCCGGGGATGCTCATCGTCGGACTGGTAGCCGTCGTCCTGCGGCTTGAAGCTGAAATGCGTGTTGAAGGGCTTGAGGCCGGTGTCGCGGCGTTCGCTGTCGCCCGAGCGCGTGTCCGGGTTACCGCCCTGGACCGTGTTCTTCGGCTGCTTGGCGCGCCTGACCTTGACGCGATAGCCCGTCTGCTTGGCCAGGCCGTGCAGCTCGTCCGGGCTGACGGCCATGTAGGGGTTGGCGTTCTCGCCCCGGTACTTGGCCTTGATCTTGTCGCGCTTGGCCGACACCTGGCGGGCCTCCTCTCCCCGCAGCCCGCCCATCGGGAGGTGGCTCAGCTTCGCGTCCCGGATCACGTTGCTGCGCCCGTACATCTCGACGCTGCCGCCGGGCTTGAGCAGGGGCTTGGCGCTGGTCAGGAAGCGGGGGTCGGGGCGCCATTTGGCCTTCCCCGTGGCGGCCGGATTCTCTGCCTTCAGGCCGTAGCTGGCCCCGCCGACGCCCTTGACGCCGAAGGGGTTGGCTCCCACCACGTGGTCCAGCGAGCCCGGCTTGAAGTGATTGCCCAGGGCATTGGCGTCCACCCCGAAGCGCGACTGCAGGCCCTGCTTCTTCGCGAGGGAGAGGAAGCCGTTGGGCCCGGCCTTCGGGGCGATGTCCGTGGCCGCATAGTTGTCGCCGTACTTCACGGCGAAGGCGCTGGAGAAGCGACCCTCACCCGCTCCGGCCTCGACGACGCTGGGCTGGCCGGCCTTCCGGTAATTCGCCAGACGCTTCTTGCGCGCCCGGCTCTTGAGGGGCTGCAGGCGATCCAGCTTGTCCAGGGAGGCCGCCACCACCGGGTCCGGATGGGTGCTCGGCATGCCTTGCTCGCGTCGGTCAATGGCCGCCGAGCGCCGGGCCTCCTGCGCCTTGGCCTTGTGGCGGGCCTTGTTCCTGCGCCGTTTGCCGTCGAGCTGGGCCACGCCGTGGTCGGTGAGGACGGCCTGGGCCGTCTCGCCCCGGGCCTGGCCGATCGCCTGCGCCTGTGCGGCCTGCCGCGGCGAGGCCGCCACGGCCTTGGGCTTCATCTGCAGGGCCCGCGCGCCCATGACGTCGGCCTCCTGCTCCAGGCGGTGGTCGTCGTTGATCGCCACGCCGCCGTGCATCTGCACCGTCGGCCGCACGCGCCCCTGCGCCTGCTGGACCAGATGCCAGGCCTCATGCGGCAGGTGCTGCTCCTGGCCGGGGCCGAGGTGGATGTCCTGGCCCTGGGCGTAGGCATGGGCCTGCAGCGCGGCGGGCTTGCTCGAGTTCGTGTGGACCCGCACGCCGGACATGTCCATGCCGGACAGGGACTCGATGCCGGCGCGCAGCGCATCCGGCAGGCCCTGGTCCGACACTGCCGCCGTCGCCGCCGGCGCGGGCCCGCCGTCCTGGCTGCGCAGCTGGCTGATGCGCTGCCCTTGCTGCTGCTGGCGCGGGCTGTCGCCGGCACCGCTGCCGGCGTTGCCGCCCGCATGCGCCGCGGCCTGCCGAGGGCCGGTCTGCGTGCCGGCCCGGCTTCGATCTGTCGACTTCATGGCCTCTCCTTTCTTGTCCTTCGCAGTGCCATCGGCGCCGCCCCGAACGGTCCCGAACGGGGACGCAGCGCGTGCTACTTTTCCCGCTGCCTGCGCTCCTCCACCATCTGCTTCCCGCGATTGGAGGTGCCACCGCTCTTCACGTAGGTGTCCCGCGTGCCGTCGATGCCGTCCCGGCGTTTCGCGATGGCCCCTTCCGGGACGGTGGCGCTGACGACTTCCATGTTGCGATAGCCGCTGCGCCGCACCACCTCGTCCCGCTCCTCGGGCGAGACGGCCGGCTTGATGCCCTTCTTCCCCAGGTCCTTCTCCTTGAAGCCCAGCGCCGCATGCACGCCGGGTGCCAGGGGCACCTTGTGCCCGGTGGTCGGGTCGAGCCGCCACTGGGCCAGGAAGCTGCCGGGGTCCAGCTTGGACAGGTCGGTCAGGATGGCGCCGTTGTCGTGCTCGCCGAAGCTCGTGTGCGCGTTGCTGAGGATGGGGCGCTGCGTGGCGGTGTGGCTGAAGGCGAACTGGTTGCCGCCGCCCCCGCCGCTTTGCTGCATGAACTCCCGGTGCGGCCAGCTGATGGCGGCCGTGCCGTCCAGGCCGGCAGTTTCCATGTTCTTGCTGTCCGAGAGCCCCTGGTAGGTGCTGATGCCGGTCGGGTTGAGGTCCCCGGTCTTGGGGTCGTTGCGGTTGAGCTCGCGGCGGATGTAGCGGGGGATGAAGGTGCCGCGCGAATCCTTCACGTACTCCTTCTTGTTGTCGCCCCGCTTGTACACCCCGGTCTCGCCGAGCTGCTCGCCGTAGTAGTCATCGCCGTGGACATAGGCCTCCTTCGGCAGATTCTTGCCGAGGCCCTGGATGCCTTCCTCGTAGCGCTTGCGGATGCCGGCCATGTCATCGTTGTAGCTCTGGTCCGTGGAGTCGTCCGTCTGCTGCAGCCAGGTCAGGGCGCGATCGTCCTTTTCCTTCCGCTTGGCCTCCTTCAGCTTCTCGATCTCCAGCCGCACGCCTTCGCGCTGCCCCTCGGGCACCTTGTCGAGATCGATGCGGCCTTTGCGCTGGATGGGGCCACCGCCGCCGGCCGGCGCCTTGAGCTGTGCCAACTGCGCCAGTTGCGCCTGCTGCCGGCGCTGCAGCGGCTGGCCGGCCCAGGGGCCAGGGGCGGCGGCCTTCGCGGCTGCAGGGGAGCCCGAGCCATCGTCATGGCTGGCGGCGGCCGCGCGCGGCGCCGTCGCCGCCGCGCGGCTTGCATCATGGGCCTTCATGGCTTCTCCACCTTTCTCTTCAGGAGTGCGGCCAGCGCCGCGACGACGGGAATCGCGATCAGCGTCACGAGCTGCGCGTTGCTGTTGCGCACGCCGGCCAGCGCCGGGTCGCACTGCAGCAGCGCCGCGCCGACGATGACGGGCGGAATGCCCGCCAGCAGCGCGAGGCGGCCGTACTTGGCGCGCCATTCGCAGTTCCACTGGAAGGCGGCCCAGGTCAGCACGCCGGCGAGCAGCAGCAGCTCCAGCAGCAGCCGCAGCGCCCAGCGGTTCGGGCACACGACGCCGCACACGGCCTCGCTGAGCGAGGACGGCGGATCGGTCACGAACACGCGGCGCAGGGTGTGGCGCTGCTCGGCGGTGATCTGGCTGTCGATCAGCGGCGCGGGCCAGAAGCCGATGCCGTCGAAGTTGTCCTGGACATAGACGACGTCGTCCTCGTACTGCTGCGCATTGCGCTGCGGCAGCACGAGCAGGGGCACGACGCTGCGCAGGAAGATGCGCCGGTCCGCGCCCTTGAGCGCGGGGCTCTCCTCGATCAGACGACGCAGCTGCTTCTTGCTCTCCGAACTCGGCTCGGGCAGGAAGACGAGGAAGCGCAGCACCACATTGCTGCCGCGCTGGTAGGTGTCGCTGCTGGTCTCGACGATGCGGCCGTTGACCTCCTGCGGCTTCTCCACGGCCTTCAGCAGCTCGAACAGCCGCGCGACGGACATCGCGCCACCCGTCTTGATCTGCTCCAGGTTGATCAGCAGGTTCAGCGAGTAGCTGCGCTTCGGGTTCTCGCCCATCGCCTCAGCCATGCGCTTGACGAACTGCGGGTAGAACTCGCCGAAGTTGCGGAAGGCGGCGCTCTGCTCGTCCGACGGGGTGTTGTCGAAGTAGAGGGTGATCCCGTCGCCCAGCCGCTGCACGCTGCCGAAGCCCGGCAGGTAGGCCTTCCAGCGGGCCGAGAAGCCGGGCAGCGGCGCGTCGAGCCACAGGCGCGCCTGGCGCGGCACGTCGTCCAACAGGCGCTGCACCTGGCGCTCGCGCTGCTGGGGCAGGGTGTCCTCGAGAAAGCGCCAGTCCTGGTGGTAGATGCCCAGGTCGACCCGCGTGTCGTGGCGGCGCGCCGTCTCGATGAAGGCCAGCCGCTGCTTCAGGTCCGGGTCCTCCCCGGGCGGCGTGGCCTTGCGCTGCAGCAGCTGCTGCAGGCTGAAGCCGAAGGCCGTCAGGCGGTGGATGAGGCTGTAGTCGAGCGGCTCGGCGTCGATGCCGGGCTGCCACGTGGGGGCGATGGCATAGAGCGTCTGCCGCTCGCGCACGTTGACGCAGTCGCAGCCCGCCTCGGCCTTCCAGGCGGCGGAGGCAGCGGAGGCGGCCCGGGGCAGGGGGTCGAGCACGCGGGGCTGTGCGGCCGCCTTGGCCAGCCAGACGGCCAGCGGGCCGGGCAGCAGCCACTCCGGCAGGGCGTCCGTGGGCATCCCCGCGCCGCCCTTGGCGGCAGAGGCGGCAGCGGCCGGGGGCGCCGCGGTCGCGGGCGTCTTGGGGGGAACGGCACCGCCGCTCGCGGCCGCCTTGTCCGGCGCCTCGGCGCGCTGCCGTGCTTCCGTCAGGCGCTGCTCGCAGGTCCTGGCGCCGGAAGCCGGCTTGACGCGCGGGCGGCCCGTGCGCTGGGACTCGATGTTCAGCAGGGACTCGACCTGCTCGCAGGCGAGGGCGTTCACCGCGGCGAGGAAGAGGGCGCGGCTCGGGTACTCCACCCCCATCACCGGGGCCAGCCAGTGCTGGAGCTGCGTTTGCTGGGCCTCGCTCCAGTCCATGGGCGGGGCGGCGGGCGTCGGCTGCTCGGCCGGGTTGCCGGACGGCGCGGGGGCGGAGGTGCCAGCTGTTGTGCCAGCTGTGGTGGCGGCCGTTGTGCCAGCTGTCGTGCCAGCACCGGGGGCCGCGCCCTCGGCGGCGGGCGCAGGGGCCGCCTCGGACGGGGTGTAGATCGTCTTGAGCTCGTCCAGCTGCGCGGGCTGGAGCTGGTAGACGATCATGTCCGGCCGTGGCAGGGCGCTGCCGGCCACCTGCTTCAGGTCCACCTGCTGCAGGGGCGTCGGGCTGGACGCCGGCCGGGCGGCGGGGGCGGTCTTCTGCGGGGCCGGCAGCACCTGCAGCACATAGGCCTGCTGCGCCTGGCGCCCGACCGCGTCCCGCACCGCCACGACGAAGCGGCTGCGCTGCACCTGCGTGGGCGTGCCCTGGAGCAGGCCCTGCGGCGTCAGCTCGATGCCAGCGGGCGGCTGGCCGTCCACGACGGTGTAGACATAGGGCGCCTGCCCGCCCTCGGCCTGGATGACGCGCAGATAGGCGAGGCCCTGGCGGCCTCGCGGGAGCGTCTCCGGCAGGCGCTCGAGGCTCAGCGGAGACGGGTCGATGCAGGGCGGCTTGACGGGCGCGCGGCAGGCGGGCCCGGGCGGCAGCGCAATGCTGGAGATGACGCCGGCGGGCTGCACGGCCTTGGTTTCAGCCTTGGTGTCGGCCTTGGTGTCGGCAGGGGCGCTGGCCGTCGTGGCCGGGGCGGACGCTGGCACGGACCCCGAGGCGCTCGCGGCCACCGGTGTCTCGCCCGCTGAGGACGCCGCGCTGGCAGGGGCGCCGCCCGGTGCTGCCGTCCAGGCCGGCAGTCCGGCCATCAGCAGCGCGGCCAGGGCCGGCAGCGCCCAGAGGCGCCGGCCGGCGCTCGCGGAGCGCGGCCCCGCATCGAATGGGCCGGGGTGGCTCATAGCGTCCTTCCTTCCTTGCGGAGTTCCTTGGCCAGGCCGGTGCGCAGCTCCAGCAGGCGGATCTGCTGGCGCCCGTCGCGCAGGGCGCTCAGCGCCGCGTGGCGGATCACGTTGGCGATGGCGCCGCCGGCCAGCTCGTGGCGCTGGGCCAGCGCGATGAGGTCGACGTCGGGGGCCAGGTGTTGCGCCCCGAGCATGCCTTGCCACAGTCGCAGCCGGGCATCGGCATCGGGCATGGGGAAATAGATCATCGATTGAAAGCGGCGAGAGAAGGCCTCGTCCAGGTTGCTGCGCAGATTGCTGGCCAGGATGACCACGCCCGGGAAGTCCTCCACGCGCTGCAGGAGGTAGGCGATCTCCTGGTTGGCGTGGTGGTCGTTGGCATTGCTCACGGCCCCGCGCTTGCCGAAGAGGGCGTCGGCCTCGTCGAAGAACAGGATCCAGCGCCGCGTGGCCGCCTGGTCGAAGACGCGGGCAAGGTTCTTCTCCGTCTCGCCGATGTACTTGGACACCACCATGGAGAGGTCGATGCGGTAGACGTCGGCGCCGGTACGCTGGCCGATGAGCGTGGCCGTGAGCGTCTTGCCGGTGCCGGGCGGGCCATGGAAGAGGGCGCGGTAGCCGGGCTTCAGGGCGCGGGCCAGGCCCCAGTCCTCCATCAGCGTGCGCCCCTGCTGCATCCACGCGCAGACCTGCTCCACCTCGTCCATCACCTCGGGCGGCAGGATCAGGTCGCTCCAGTCCAGGGGGGACTCGATGCGCTTGGCGGGGAACTGCAGGCTGTAGTCCGGCCGGTCGGCGTGGCCGCTGCTCAGCAGCTGCAGGGCCTCGCTGCTGAGACTCAGCGAGCCGCTCAGGCGCGGCTCGCCGGCGGGCGGCAGGTCCAGCTGCAGGAAGCCGCGCTCGACGAGCGGGTGGCGGGGATCGAAGAGCTCCAGCAGCGCGACGCGCCGCGCGAGGGACTCCCCCGCGATCAGGAAGGCCGCGGTCTCGCCCGTCGGCAGGAAGCCGCCGTGCGCCTGCGCCTTGATGCCCCCGAACTCGGTGAAGCCGCGCTCCAGGTTCTCGTTGCGCATGAAGAGCAGGTCCAGCGCCGCGGGCCGCAGGTGCGGCACGAGCGCGAGCGCCAGCAGCAGGCGCTCCTCGGTGCCGAGCCGCATCTGATCGACCCAGCGGCCCAGCTCGCTGCCGGCGGGCGGCGCGGGCGGGGGCTCGGCCGCCTCCAGGCCTTCGCTGCGCTGCTGGAAGTGCTGCTCCAGGCGCAGGTTCAGCACCCGGTCCAGCCAGTCCAGCTCCTGCGACAGCGCCCGGCTGTGCGGGGTCTCAACGCCATTCCACATGCAGCACTCCTTCCATCCAGGGCAGGCGGATCGTCGAGAAGCCCCAGGGCAGGCGGTCCAGCAGCACGTCCAGGCCGCGCTTCTCGACGCGCAGCCGCCAGGCGGGCGGGGCGTCGCTGCGCGGCCGTTCCTTCATCAGACGGCCCCGGCGCTGCAGAAAGGTCTCGCGCAGGCCCGCGACGGACGTGCGCCCCAGGGCCTTCCAGTGCGCGATCACGGACTGCAGCAGCTGCTCCAGCAGGGCCTCGGTCTCGGGCGGCAGCGGGGGCACCTGGGGCAGCAGCGTGGCCGGGTCGGCGCCGCACAGCAGGCGCGAGAGCACCGTGTCGCACTCGTCCCGGGCCTGCTCGCCGTGGCACAGGCGTTGCAGGCACTGCACGGCCCGCGCGCGGGCGGTCTCGTCCCGGAACTTGCCCTGATCGAGAAGGTCCAGGTGCTTGAACAGCCGCTCGGCGTAGGCGCCCAGCAGCACCTGGCCGGCGTCGTCCACCCAGATGGGGTCGCGCTCGGTCGCGGCCGGGGGGGCGGGGCGAGGGGCCGGCTCCGGTGGCGTCCGCGCCGGGGCCTCCTGATAGGCGTCGCGCAGGGCGTCCGCGGTGGCCGGACGGCCGTCGACGAACAGGGCGCGGGTCAGCCGGCGCCAGTGCTCGGCGAGCGCGGCTGCGGGCTCCTGCACGGTCTGGCCGAGCCAGCGCAGCAGGCGGCCGGCGCGCTGCTGCAGGGCCTGCGTCGCGGTGCCGAACTGGGCGCGGATCATCTGCCAGCGGCGGGACTCGTCGAAGAGCCGCAGCCAGCGCGCGCAGGCCTGCTCGCTGCTGAGCAGGCGGGCGAGGCGCAGGCGCTGTGGCCAGTGCCAGCGGCCCTGCTCGCACTGCCGGGCGAGGCCCTGCAGCGCGCGGTCCAGGGGCGAGGCGGCCGGGCCGTCGGCGCCTCGCGGGCGCTCTGGGCGGGGCGGGGTCGGCGGGAGCCAGGGCGTCGCGGGGGCGGCCTCCTGGCTGTCGCGCGCTGCGGCGTCCGCCTTGGGCGGGACGCGCTCGGGTGCGGCGCCCGGCGCCTCCCAGCGGCGCCAGGCGGCCTCCCAGAAGCGCTGCCAGCCGGCGTGGTGGTCGGGCAGGCGTTCGCCGCGGGCGGCGGCGTCCAGACAGGCTTCCATCAGCAGGGCCTGCAGCCGTGACAGCCCGGGCCGCAGCCCTGGCGGGGCGCTGCGCTGCAGTCGCAGGGCCGTCTGGCGCAGGGACTCCGCAAAGTGCACCGCCGGGGCGGCAGGGGCCAGCGGCAGGGACTCGCCGGGCCGTGTCGGCGCAGTGGGCATGGGCCTGGACATGGGCGTGGACATCGGCACCAGGCAGCCGAGCAATCCGCCGAAGTGCGCCGGGCTCAGGGCCAGGGCCCAGCGGCGCCGCGCGGGGCCGGCCTGGATCCATTGCAGCAGGCGCTGGCCCAGCGCCGGGCCGTGGTGGCTGCCCAGCAGGCGCAGCTGGCGCAGCAGACGCTGCTGCTGGGACGGTGGCAGCGGCCGGCCGGCATCCAGCAGGGGTCGCAGGCGCGCCAGGCCGGCCTCCCAGACCCGCCCCGGGGCGCGGCCGGCCAGCGCCGCCGTGGCGGAGAGCGCCTCCGCCGTCACGTCCGCCGTCAAGCCTGGGGTCAGGTCTTGCCTACGCGATGCGTCCTGGGGCGCCAGCAGCAGCTCCTGCAGCAGGCCGGGCTCGCCGCGAGGCGGGGCGAGTGGCTCGAGGCGGGCCTGCCAGCCCGCGCCGAGCGCGCGGCTGAGCTGTGCCTGCAGCGCCAGACGCAGGCGCTCCCGGCGCGCCTCGCCCAGGGGCCGGCCGCGGGCCTCCCACAGCAGGTCCAGGGCCTCCGCCCGGAGCACCTGCTGAAGGCGCTGGCGCTCGTAGGCGCTGAGGCGCCCGCTGGCCTGCAGCGGCAGCAGCGCCTGCTCGTCCAGCTGCTCCAGCTGCCGGCCGAGGCGCGGATCCCGTTGCGCCAGCAGCGCCTGCAGGCCCTCGTGCGGGCTGATGCCCCGCAGGCGCTCCAGCAGCCGCGGGCCGGCCGGATGCCGCTCGAGGGCCCGCCACAGCGCGCCGCCGTGCTGCCGCACCAACCCGGTGAGCCAGCGGGACAGCGACCCCTGCGGCGTGCCGGCCAGCTGCCAGGGCAGGTGGCCCCGTTCGAGATAGCTCAGGAAATGCCGCAGGGACCGCGTGCGGTCGGCGGATGCCGTCGGCATGCCCGGCGCTGGCACGGGCGCGTCCGCCGCCGCCACCGCGGCCAGCGGCAGCAGCGCCTCCTCCAGCGCCAGGGCCAGGCGCCGCTGCCATTCCTGCTCGTCCTGGCCGGGCCGCAGGCAGCCGAGGTCCAGTTCCAGGCGGGGCAGCAGCGGCTCGCGCAGGCGCGGGGCCCAGCGGTCGAACTCCTGCTCGATCAGGCGCAGTCCGTCGCCGCGCAGGAATCGCAGCAGCCGCTCGTGGAAGGCATGGCCCTGGGTGGCGGCCTGCCCGCTGCGGTGGCGCAGCTCCAGACTCAGCGTCTCGATCACGTGCGCGCTCATGGCTGCTCCTGGCCGATGCTGCCGGGGGACTGCAGCCAGCGGAGCAGGGCGGCGCCGGCCTCGTCGAGCGGATCGGCGACGCGGGGCGAGACCGACCCGGCCAGCAGCGCCAGGCAGTACCGGCGCCGCAGCCCGAGCCAGCGGGCCCACATCGTCTCGAAGGCGCGCATCTCGCCGGCGTCCAGCCAGCGCAGGCCGCAGCGCAGATGGGCCGGGGCCTCCCGCATCAGCTGCGCCTGCACCAGCTCCCGGTAGCGCTCGTCGCGCGCGCGGGCCGTCCAGCCGGTGCAGACCAGGTAGAGATCGACGTCCGGCGCGGCCCCGGCCTCGCGCGTCTCGCCGACGGGGCGCAGCAGCAGGGGCTCGACGAGGTGCAGGCCTTCGCAGTGCAGCTGGATCAGGCAGGCCAGCTCATGCAGGCCCTGGGCCAGCTCGTAGGCGAAGGCCGGTGCATCGTCCCGGCCCCGGCCGTCGAGGTCCACGGACCAGGCGTGACGGCCGGTGTCGTCCAGCAGCAGCAGCGGGCCGCGGTCGCCGGCCAGCCGGAAGCGCTGCGGATGAAGCGCCGCCTGGAGCCAGTCCAGGTCCGGGCCCAGCTGCCGCAGCACATGCGCCAGCGCGGACAGGCGCTCCCCGAGTGGCGGCCCCTCGAGCGGGCGGGCGCGGGACTGTGCCTCCAGCACGGGGCGCAGGTGCCGCTCGTCGTCCTCGCGGAGCCGGCGCATCAGCCGCTCATGCGGGGCCTCCTCGTCGTCCGCAGCCTCGGCGTCCGGCTCCGGTACGACATGCTCGCGCAGCGCCTCCAGCGCGCCGCTCAGCCGGCGGCTGTGCCCGGCCAGGCAGCCCAGCTGCAGGGCCAGGCGCTCCTGCAACGGGGGGGCGTGGTCCGGGTGCTCCAGCAGCGGCAGGCTGTAGTCCGCCCCCGCGTGGCGCTCCTGCGTGAGCCGCGGCAGGCGCCGCGCGAAGCGGCGCTTGAGCCGCAGCAGGTGCTGCGTCCAGGCCTGCGGTTCGAAGTAGCAGGGCAGGCCCTGCAGCGCGCTGTGGTCGAGCAGCTCGCCGTGCAGGGCCAGCTGGTAGTCCAGCAGGCGGTGGCGGCGCTCGAGCGCCTCGTCGTCGATCCAGGCGCCCCGGGGCAGGTGCTCGCGCCGATGCTGCAGCAGGGCATCCAGCCCGGGCAGCTGGGCCTCGCCCGGCAGGCCGGGCCAGTAGCTGCGCGAGTCGGGCGGGTCCAGTGCATAGAGGCGCGGCAGCTGCTCGCGCTGCACCTGGACCTGCAGCAGCCCCTGTTCCAGCAGCGCGCGATAGCCGGTCCACTGCGCCCGCAAACCCGGACCGTGGCCCGCGCCGGCCTGCAGCGCCTGCTCGTACAGCGGCGGCAGCGCCGCGGTGGCCGGCAGGTGATCGTCCCGCCAGGCGGGCAGCGGCGGCAGCGCGTCCGGTGCGGGGAAGCCGGGCCAGGGCTGGGCCAGGGCCTGCGACACCGCCTCGCCGCCGCTGCCGGCGCGACGCAGGGACATCACCCGCCGCCACTCGTGCAGCTGGCCCAGCAGGGCGCCGCGGTCCAGGCGCATGGCCGCGCCGTCCTTGAACACCTGCCAGCCCGCCAGGTCCTGCGGGCGGTCCGGCCAGCGCAGGCGCAGCGCCCAGTCCATGCCCCAGCGCTGCAGGCTGCCCTGCGGCAACGGGGTGCTCCCGGCCCGCTCGGCCTCCTCGCCGGTGAGCGCGAGGTGCAGGTCCTCGACGCCCGCAATGCCCGGCAGCTCGCCCAGATGGCGGGCGAGGTCGGCCGGGTGCAGCACCGGATGCCGCGACTCCAGCCACTGCAGCTCCTCCTCATGCGGCGGGCGCCCGAGCGGCCCGTCGCAGAACTCGGGGCCGCCGGGGGTCAGGTCTTGCTCAGGGCTGTCCGGGATGCGACTGGAGATGGCGTCGTCGCAGCGCTGCAGCAGCTCGCCCAGCAGCTCCGCCAGCTCGCGCTCGCCGGTCACGCTGACGCGCAGCTGCGCCAGCGCGACCCAGCGCGGGGCCAGCGAGTGCGGCGGGTGCGCGAGGTCCTCCGCCAGATTGCGCCGGCTCCAGAAGGCCTTGAGCGCCTGGGGCCGCAGGCCCGACTGCTCCAGCGCGTCGTCGCCCCGGTCCTGCAGGCTGAGCGTCCACAGCCCGGTGAAGCGGCCCTCGGCGTTGAGCCGCGCCCGCATCTGCAGCTGGCGGGCCTGGGGCAGCTGCTGGCGGAGCCAGAGCTGCCAGTCCCGCTCGCTCAGCGGGCGGCAGGGCTCCTGCTGGCTGCGCCGCGACAGCCCGAAGCGCTCCCAGGCCGCGTCGTCCGCGAGGGGATCCAGCCCCAGCAGCGTCGGCACGTCCTGGCGCGCCGCATACACGTCCTCGGTGAGGGCGTAGCACAGGGCCTCGATCAGGGTCACGCCCGGGTCGTGCAGGTTGTAGTCCGTCCAGAGACGGCCCGAGGCCTGCTGGGCCCAGCCGATGCCCAGCTCACGCAGGGCGTCGAAGCCCAGCGGGTCCGGGCGGTCGCCGCGGTGACGGGCGATGCTGGAGGCGGTCGTGGCCGGAGTCTTGGCCGGAGTCATGGCTGGCCCCCCGGCGTGCCCTGGACGGGCGGCTGGCAGCCGGCCATGTGCGGGTCGAACCACAGCTGGCTCAGATGCACCTGGATGCGCAGCGCGTCACCGAAGTTGCAGGCCGTGCGGATCTGCAGCCGGTAGCTCGCCTGGCGGCCCTCGCTGCCGAACCAGCGCAGCTGCAGGCGGTCGCAGCGGCGGCCCCACCAGGCCTGCGTCGTGCGGATGCCGCGCTGGCGGCGGAACCACGTCAGCAGGCCCCGGCCGGGGTTGTAGGTGCTCAGCGCCACGGCATGCATGAGACTGAAGTGCCCGCTGCCCGGCTGCCCGGCTCCCGCCACGACCTCGAAGCCCTGGCAGCCCTCGAGGTCGCCCGTCAGGTCCTGCCACTTGCCGTTGGCCAGGACGGGGCCCGGCAGCGGCAGGTTGCCGCGCCGCCCGTGCGAGGCCACATGCCCGCTCACGTCGAGCTTGTCGGCCGGGTGGGCATTGCCGATGCCCACGCGCTGCTGGCGGTCCAGGCTCATCAGCGGGTCCTTGCCGAGGCCGGGGCTGTGGATCAGCAGCTGGTCCCGCTGCGCGTGCAGGCCCGCCTGCCACAGCACCTGCTCCGGCATCTGGTCCCGGTAGAAGCTCAGCAGCGCGTCGTGCCCGACGGGGGCGTAGATCTGCTCGCCATGCGCCACGGTCTTGCGGAAGCCCTCGTCGGCCATGTTGAGCATGGAGTCGATGAGGTCGTGGAAATGGTCCTGCGTGGGCAGCTGCCCGTCGCGGAAGTAGTTCTTCAGCGTTTCACGGTTTCTGCTCGTCATGCTGTGTCCTGCCCGATGATGAAGCTGCCACCCAGGGTGAGCTTGGCGATCCCGCTGGCGGGCGCGTGGGGGCTGGGGTGTTCGCTGAGTTCGAGAAGATGGCCGCGCGTGGGCAGCGCCAGGCTCCAGGGCCGGGCCGGCCGCAGCAGGCGACCCACGAGCGCGGTGTCGCGCAGCGTGTGGCGGCCGTTGTCGTCCCGCACGATCTGCAGCACCGAGGCCTGCCCGAGCGAGGCCACGCCGGGCTGCGCACGCAGAAAGGCCTCGACCTCGTCGACCTGCAGGCGCCAGTCGAACTGCATCGTCGGGCCGCCCTCGCGCCAGGGGGAGAGGAAACCGCGCAGCGCATCGTTTAGCTGGCGCAGGCGCTCGCCGCTGGGCTCGCCGGTCTTGAGGCGCAGGCTGCAGCGGACCTGCAGCCGCTCGTAGCTCGCGTTGCGCACCAGCAGTGGCTGGCCCGGCGGCATGCGTGCCGCCACCCAGCGGTGGATGAGGCCCAGCGTGGCGGCATCGAGCTTGGGCGCCTCGGCGCCGTCCGGCGACATGCCGGCCGGCAGCGCCGGGACGACGACCAGCGTCAGTCGCCCGTCGCCGCGCGGGTCGGAGGCCGGGATGCACTTGATGCGCTGCACCTGCGGGAACTGCTGCAGCACGAGGCGCTCGTAGTCCCAGGGCATGGCCGCGCGGCCGCGGTGGCGCAGACGCTCGGATATGCGGGTGATCCAGTCGGGCTCCGCCTCGGCGGCGCGCTCGGCAAAGGAGGCCCAGGGCTGGCGCACGGTGGCAAGACCTGGCACCGCATCCTGCGCGGCCCGGATGGACAGCGGCGCCAGCGGCCGGGGCAGCGGCGCCCCCTGCAGGCGTGCCAGCAGGCCGTTGGTCCAGACGCCCTGCAGCCCGGCCAGCAGCGGCAGCCGCTCGTCGCCCAGCAGGCGCAGCCAGTAGGCGCCGGGCGGCAGGCTGGGGCAGTCCGCGCTCATACCGACCGGCAGGTCCAGCACGACGACGCCCGTGCGCAGCAGGCCCTGCGTGCCGTCCAGCAGCACGCGGTGGGCCTCCAGGTCCACCCAGTCGTCCCCGCACCAGGCCTGCCATCGCAGCAGGGGCAGGGTGCGGCCGAGCGGCTCGCGGGCAGATTCAGCGCGCAGCTGGAACAGCAGGCTCAGCGCCCCCTGCGGCGGCTCGCCCTCGAGGCCGATCAGCAGCTGGCCGGTGGCGGGCCAGCGCTGCAGCACGTGGCGCGAAGCGGCCTGCGGGAGCGTGTGCAGCGCCTGTGAGCCGAAGGGGCCGAGGTAACGGATCTCCGTGCCGTCGGCCAGCGGTGCGGTCCCGTGGGCGGCGATGCGCTGCGTGGCCGCATAGTCCGCCTCAATGCTCGCCAGCGTGGGCGTGTAGGGGGCTTGAGGCAGCGGCGCGGGCTTTTTCAGACGGCTGTTGAGCGTCAGCGTTTCGGTGAGCAGGCGCGGGTAGGCGGCGTGGCCGAAGGCGTGAGGAGACCCGCCCAGGCTCAGGCGGAAGTAGCCATGGCGGGTGAGCAGGTTGTAGTCCTGCCCGGTGCCCGCAGCAGCAGGGGCGGGGCGGTGCAGGCGCAGCAGGGGCGTGTCGTCGAAGTCCAGCTGCTGCTCGCTCGCGGGGCGGCCGCGCGTCGTGTCGCCGAACAGCGGCAGGCCCGGGCCGCCGATGTCCCGCCACTGCCCGTCGGCCAGGACCGAGGTCTGCGCGAGCAGGGCGCGGGGCGTCCAGGGGCCGTCGGGGTAGCCGGCGTAGTGCTCGTCCCAGGGGCGGCGCGGCAGGCCCTGCCATTGAAGGCGCAGCTGCAGCGACTGCAGCGCCTTGCCGGCCAGTTCCGGGTGGCTGAACATCAGGTAGGCGCCGGGTTCCGGCAGCGGGCCGAAGGGCATGAAGGGCTTGCTCGGGTCGAGCCGGCCGAGCTGGTTGTGCAGCTCGAGCGCGCGCAGGCCCTGCACCCGGACTTCCAGCTGCAGGGACTCCAGCGGCAGCTGCTGCAGCAGGCTGCTGGCGAAGAGGCGCGAGCGGCTCTGCAGCGTCAGCTGCAGGACCGGCAGCCCCGGCCACTCGGCGCCGTGGACGGCCGCGGTGCTGGCGCAGATCGCGGGCTGGTCGGACCCGATCTGCAGCGACAGGACGAGGCCGCAGGCGCGCGCGGGGGCCGGGGGATCGTTCGGTGTGGCGGTCTGTGCCGATGCAGTGGCGTTGGCGGGGGCCGAGGCGTCGTCCGGCACCCCCTGCGAGGCATGCGTGGCGAAGACTTCGTCATGGCTCAGCCAGCCTTCGGCGGTGCTCAGCCGCGCGGACCAGGCGCCCCGGAAGACGCGATCGAAGATGAGCGATCGTTCCAGCGGACGCTCGGAATAGAGCAGGGCCAGCGGGTCATCGACGTCCACCTGCTGGCCGGGCTCGGGCACGTAGTCGACCAGCACCTCGGCCGCGTGGCGGCGCAGCAGGGCCAGGGCGTCGAGGCTCAGCTCGCGGGTCGTGGCGCACAGCCAGACGGCGAAGAGGCGGCCGAGCCAGGGCGTGAGCGTCTCGGGGCGCTTGGCGTGCAGGCAGCGCGCGAGCAGGTATTGCAGCCAGGGGGCGCCGGCGAGCCCGGGAGCGCTGGCGTCCAGGCGCTGCAGTAGCGGCGTCCAGGCCGTGGCGCCGGGTTCGCCGCCGGCCGGCCGCCAGCCTTCCTGGCGCTCCCGCTCAGCCAGGTAGGCGCAGGCGAGGGCGCTGGGCGTGGGGCCGCCATCCTCGAAGCCGGGCGGCACGCGCAGGCTCACGTGCAGCTGCAGGTGGCGCTGCCCCTCGCGTAGCAGCAAGAGGGGGCTGGCCAGCGCGAGCCCCTGCCGGGCGGGCACCGCCTCCGCGCCGCCGCCCAGCGGTGGGCGGGCGCGGGGCGGGACGTCCGCCAGCGTGTCCGGCGCGGGCGTGCGGCCCTGCCAGGCGACGGCGCTCGTGGCGTAGCCGTAGTCCCGCTCGGGGGAGATGTCCTCGTCCTGCGGCTGGTGCAGGCTCAGCAGGTGCGTGACCTTCTGCGGGCTCAGCCAGAGCTCGTGCAGGGACTCGGCGCTGCGGCTGCTGCCGTCCTGCGTCGCGACGAAGCGCGTGCCCGCCGGCAGCTGCACCGGCCGCCGGGCATGCGGCTGGCGTTCCAGCAGCAGGTGCACCAGCGCGGGCGAGTCGGGCTCGCGGCCCAGTCCGAGCCGGGTGGCGTAGTAGTGATGGGTCAGGCGCTCGTTGAAGCGGTCCAGCGGCTCGCGGCTGTGCTGCAGCAGCTGCGTCACGGCGAGCAGCAGGCCGGTCGAGGGCTCGTGGTGCTGCGTGCGCAGGCTGTCGGGCAGCGCCTTGCGCGCGGCCTGCTGCAGCCCGACCAGCACGCGGCACATCGAGAGCCACAGCAGGCGGTGATCGCGCAGCTCGCTGGCGGGGGCCTCCGTCGGGCGCACGGCGTCCGGCGGCAGGCCCCAGTGGGGATGCCAGCGCAACGGTGCCATGCCCCGGCCCGCATCGTCCGCCGTGAGCAGGCGCAGCACCTGCGGCGCCAGCACGCCGGCCAGGCGGTCCTGCAGCAGGCGGGAGACGGCATGCAGCGGGTCGTCCGGCCGGATGCCGGGCTCGTCCAGGCAGGCCAGCAGCCGGGCGTGCCAGCGGTTGAGCGCCTGCGCGAGCGCCAGGCACTGCCGGCGCTGCTGCGCGAGGGACAGCCGGTCCAGCTGCAGCGCCTGGGCCTGCCACTGGGCCAGCGGCAGCGCCGCGAGCTCGGCCAGCAGCAGGCTCAGGTCCTGCTCCAGGAGGTCGGACCAGCGCCCCTCGGCCTGCCCCTGCAGCGTGACGAAGTCCAGCTGCCGCGCCCACTGCAGCAGCTGCCGCAGGCGCTGGGCCAGGCTCAGCTCGTCGGGCCGGAAGTGGCCGGGGCGCAGCGCGGGGCTGAGCCGGGTGTCCTGTTGCGATCCGGTGTGCATGCCTGGCGTCCTCGGTCAGGTGGCCTGCACCGGATGGCTGGCCTGCTCCAGGTAGAGCGGGTAGACCATGTTGTGCCGGGTGTTGGTGGTGCGCACGCGGTAGCCGAGCTGCACCTCCACGCGCGCCCAGTCCTCGGGCGAGACGACGGCCTCGAGCGTCTCCACCTCGATGCGCGGCTCGAAGTAGAGGATGGCCAGGCGCAGCATGCTGCACAGCTCGGTGAGCGTCTGCTCGTTCGTCAGCTCGAAGACGAACTGGTGCAGCAGGCTGCCGTAGGCATGCTGCATCACCCGCTCGCCGCGGCGGGTGCGGAAGAGGATGTGCAGGCTTTCCTCGATGTCCGGCACGTCCTCGCACAGCACGGCGCGCTGGTCGGCGTCGAAGCGCGGGGGGAAGCTCCAGCCACGGCCCAGGATGCTCATCTCAGCCTCCGATGATCACGGTGAAGCAGCCCAGCACGATGGCGCCGCCGTGGGCCGTGGTGTCGCCGATGCGGGCGGCGGGCTTGCCGCCGATCAGCACCGTCGTCGAGCCCATCGCGATGCAGTCGGGCGGGCCGACGCACACGGCGTTGTCGCCGACCACGGCCGCCGGCAGCATGCCGATCAGTACCGTCGGCACGCCGGGTCCGATGACCGGGCCGCCCACGTGCGGGATCGGCGGCAGGCCGGGGGTCTGCTGGGGGCAGGTGTGAAGGTCGGTGAGGCGGGCGGCGGGCGGCATGGCGGGCCTCTCAATTGATCATGACCAGACCGCCCTTGACGGTGGTCTGGCCGGCGGCCGAGAGCTCGGCCGTGGCGTTGCCCTTCGCCGTGAGGCCCACCTGGGCCTCGGCGCTGATGTTCAGGGCCGAGGCCTTGAGGTTGGCCTGCGCGTTCAGGGTGATGCCGGCGGTGGCGTCGCCCTGGATGTTGGCCTGGGCGGTCATCTTGATGTCCTTGATGCTGTCCAGCGTGATGCCGCTGGCGTCCAGGGTGATGCTGTTGCCGTTCTGGTCCTTGAGCACGCACTGCTTGCCGTCGTCATCGAGGATCAGCGTGTTCTGCGAGGCGGTCTCGATGGTGATGGACTTCTTGCCCTCGTCGAAGATCACGCGGTGCTGGTAGCGGGTGACGATGGCCTTGGTGTTGTTCTCCGCCGCGAGCGCGTAGGGCGGCGGGCGGCTGCTGGAGTAGAGGCTGCCCAGCACCACGGGGTGCGAGGGGTCGTCGTTGAAGAAGCCCACGATCACCTCGTCGTCCACCTCCGGCAGGAAGAAGCTGCCGAAGCCGTTGGAGGCATGGAACTGCGCGAGCCGCGCCCAGATGGTCGGGGTCTCGGCCATCAGGGCCGGCAGCGAGACCTGGATGCGCTGCTGGCCGTCGGGATCGCCGTCGAGCTTGACCACCTTGCCGACGTGCAGGCCGCGCACGCCCGGCAGCAGGCCGGCGTTGGGCGGCGCCTGGACGTCGGCGCGCTGCATCTGCCAGTCCGCGGGCATGCCGAAGTCGGCGTGGCAGATCCAGTTGCCGTCCTGGATCTCGTGCTGCACGGCGCTGAGGTAGCAGTTGCCGCTGAAGCGTGCGCCGACGCCCTTGAGCTCGAGCACCGTGCCGGGCTTGGCCAGCGCGGAGCCCTGGAAGCTGAGGCTGCCGCGGTGCCGGGCGAGCGCGGCCTTGAGCTGCGCGGACTTGGCCCAGGCGTCGAGCAGCTCCTTGGTCTGGGGCGCGCAGCTCTGCAGGGCGTAGGTGGCCGGGGAGGCGACGGCCGCGAGCGTGCTGCCGTCGAGGTTGCCCTGGCCCGGGCCCGCGGCGGGCTCCTGGCTCGTTCCCTGGAGCAGGGCCTGGCTGGTGATGTCCCAGCTGGAGGCCTGCACAGCGGTCCACTGCGGGCGGGCGTCGATGTCGCTGCTGAACTCGATGAGGTCCGTGCCCCACGTCACCTGCAGCGCCGCGGCGGCGTCGAAGGCGGGCGCCTTCACCACGAGCTGGCCGTCCTCGCACTGCACCACCAGGCCGAGGAGCTCGGCGCGGGCCAGCACGAAGTCCCAGTCGCTGCAGTAGTGCTGGGCCAGGGTCTTGTGCACGATCGAGGTGCTGTCGACGTCGGCCGTTAGCCCGTGGCTGGTGACGAGCGCCTGGATGATGGCGCTGTCCGACTGGTCCACGTGGTGCGCGCTGCGGCGGCCCAGCGTCATCTTGCAGGCCGCGTGGCGGCACTCGATCTCGAGCCGGCTGTCGTTGTCTCCGTGGATGCGGAAACCGTGGCGCACGACGATGCCGCTGAAGAGCGCCTGCTCGTCGTCGCCGTAGCCGACGCTGATGCTGATCTGGGCGCCGGGCTTGAAGAGGTTGCCGTCGCTCAGCGGCGCCTTGCCCTCGGGCATGTCGCCGTCCTGCAGGACGAGGCGGGCAAAGGAGACCGTGTTGAGCGCGTGGCGCACGCTCAGGGAGATCAGCGGCAGCCCGTCCTGCGGCTCACCGTCGCAGGTGACGGTGACCCGGACCGGGCCGTCGGTGTCGATGGCGGGGGACTGCGGCATGGCGTCAGCTCAGCGGCGGGAAATGCAGGCGCAGGCCGGGCGGCAGGCGGCGGAACTCCCGCAGGCCGTTGAAGGCGGCCACCTCGGGGTAGTAGCGGGCGTCGCCGTAGACGCGCAGGCACAGCAGGGGCAGGGTGTCGCCGTCGACGACCTCGATGCTGTGGCTGAGGTCGGGCGAGGAGCGGTTGGCCTCCAGATTGGCCTGCGTGTTGCTAGCGAAGCCGACGAAGCTCAGCTCGCAGCGCGCGCGCAGCGGGGCGCCGCTCGGCTTGAAGAGCGTGTACTGCGTCGTGAAGGACTGCAGCCGCCCGTTGAAGATCAGCGTGCCCCAGCCCACCTGCACGTGGTGCGGCTCGTGCGCGCTGCTGTCGTAGTTGTAGACGATGCGGCTGAGCTGCTCGAGCTGCGTCACGACCTCCACCGGCGGGCCGTCGCCGCCCACCGCGCCGGTGCCGTCCAGCACCAGGCTGAAGGTGATCGTGCCCGGGTCGATGGCGCTGAAGCGCATCGGGTTGCTGTTCTGGCCCTGCGTGCGCTGCCGGTTGTAGCGGATGCGCCGCGTCTGGCTGAACTCCGCCGGGTTGATCTGCACCTGGAAGCGCTTGGACTTGTCGGGCTGCGGCGGGTTGCTGTTGGGCACCAGCTGCGTGATGGTGAGGGGCAGCTTGCTCATGATCAGCGCTCGCGCTGCTGGCGCAGGGCGTCCTGGAACCACTGGCGGCAGGCCGCGAGGATCTCCTGCTTGAGCAGCTCGGCGTCCAGGGCCGGGGCCTCCTCGCGCGGGCCGGCCCCAGGCGCGCCGTCCGCGGGCTCCTCGCCGTCCTCGGCCACCGAGGCCTTCAGCACCAGTTGACGGACTTCCAGGCTCATGAGGGTGTCACCAGACCTTGGTAGGCCAGCTCGATCTCCTCGATGGCCACCTCGTTGCGTTGCGATTCGAAGGCGTTGATGGTCCAGCGCACGGGATAGGCCTTGCTGCAGGTCCAGACCATCAGCGGATTGAGCTCGGCGTCCATCAGCTGCACCTGCACGTCCTGCAGCACCAGCGGGACGGACAGCCCCGGCTCCAGGCAGTCCTTGCACCAGCGCACGAAGGACGAGCCGCGGTCGACCAGGCCACGCTTGAGCGTCAGCCGCCGCGCCTTGGCCTGCTTGGGCAGCTGCAGCACGAAGCGGTTCTCGCCGCCGTCGACCACATCCTCGGTCTCCACGCTGTGCTCCAGCCCGGAGACCTCCTGGAAGGACGTCAGAACCGGGCTGGCGCTACTGCCGGCGCGCGAGAAGCCCACCCGGAACGCGAAGGCCGCCGGCATCTCGGCCGGCGGTGCGTCGGCCGTGAAGTTCGGTGAGCCCTGCATCCAGGCGGGGAGTGCCGCGCACATGGCGTCCTCACCCGTTGGCGATCGTGAGGCCCTCGTGGACGATCTCGATCGTCTCGACGGCCACCTCATTGCCCTCGGACTTGAGGTCCGTGCCGGTGATCTTGCTCGGCCAGGCATTGGTCAGCGTCCACACCATCGTGGGCTTGCCTTCCTCGTCCAGCAGGCTGATCGTGACCGGCACGCGCTTGATGGTGTTCATCTTGATCTGGTTGAACCACTCCCAGAACTTGTTGTCCGACTTGAACACGCCCTTCTTCATGGTCACGTTGCCGTACTTCTTGAGGCCCGGCATCTTGATCGCCGAGAAGACGGGGCTGTCGCCATGCCGGTACTCGATGGGCTGGGCCTCCACGTCCAGCCCCGAGACTTCCTCGAAGGACAGCACGGCGGAATCCCACTTCACCTGGAAATAGAACTTGGGCAAGGGCCACACATTGGTGGATTGCTTGGAACCGTCATCAGCCATTTCTTTGCTCCATTGCTTGTTGCCTTGGGGGCAGGGGGGCTAGCGAGCCGCCCTGCGGCCAGTCGGATGCCGTCCGGATCAGGACTTGGGCATCTGCTGCTGGAAGGTGATCTCGATGAACTCGGCGGGGCGCACCATGGCCACCAGGACGGTGACACGCAGGATGCCCTCGAGCACGTCGTCGGGCGTCATGGTCTCGCCCAGGCCCACGTGGACGCTGAATGCGTCCTCGGGCACGGCCCCCATCAGGCCGCCGCGCTTCCACACGCTCGTGAGGAAGTTGCTGATCATGCTCTTGATGGTCACCCAGGTATTGGCCACGTTGGGCTCGAACACCAGGGCCTTGGCGGCGAGGCGGCAGGACTCCTCCAGCATGATCATCGTGCGGCGCACGTTGACGTAGCGCCAGTCGAGGCTGTTGCCGTCCAGCGTGCGGGCCCCCCACACGAGCACGCCCTCGCCGATGAAGCTGCGGATGGCGTTGATGGACTTGCCCTGCGGCGTGACGTTGAGGTCCTCCTGCTGCTCGGCCGAGATGCTCACGCACGGCGAGGTCACGCCCGCGAGGCTCACGTTGGCCGGGGCCTTCCACACGCCGCGGGTGTTGTCCACCATGGTGTAGATGCCGGCCATGGCGCTGCTGGGCGGCATGACGTTGAGGTGGCGACGGGACTCGGCCAGCACGGTGTTGAAGACCGAGCTGTGGCGGCTCAGCGTCTTGTTCAGCAGCGCCTTGCGGGCCAGGATGCCGGCGGCGAGCTCGTCGGGCGTCAGCGGCTTGGCGTTGGGGCGCTTGGCGGCCTCGTCGGTGACCAGCTTGGCGAAGTCGCCGTTGATCTCGTCGATGGCATCGTTCAGCGCGCGGGTCTGGGCGCTCACGCCGTCCGGCAGCGGGCTCGCGATGCGCAGCTCGGCGCGGATGAGGGACTTGAGCAGGTCGATGCTGTCCGCGGAGACGTTCTCGAAGCTCAGGTCCTTCTCGCCCACGACCGTGGTGTTGAGCCACGGGTAGTAGGCCGCCGCGAAGTCCAGGAAGTTGATGCCCAGATTGTCGCGGAACTTGCCGACCGGGTTGTCGTCATTGAGGGCCTTGTGGCCGTTGTAGACGTCCAGGATGGCCACGCGGTTGCGCATGCGGTTGCCGCAGTGCTGCAGCATGGCCTGCTGCAGGTCCGTGCACTGCTCTTCCTTGAGCTTCACGGCCTCGGGTACGAGCAGCATGGTGGGCTCCTGCTCCTTCAGCAGCTCGTCGATGCCCAGCTTGAAGCGGTCGGGGTCGAGCTCCTGCTTGTAGGTGCCCACGGAGACGATGTAGCAGGGGCCGCCGCCGTTCTGGTAGAAGTGGCGCAGCGCCTGGTAGAGCGTGTAGCTGCCGCCGTCCGGGCCGTCCAGCTGGGTCATGCGGTAGCCCTTCTTGCTGGACGGGTCGTCCACGACGGTCTGGGCCATGAAGTCCGGCTGGTCGGCGGTCTCCTCCAGCTTGAAGACGGGCTTGGGCGGACCGCCGAAGAACTGGTGGTACTCGGCCATGGAGCTGATGCGCCAGGGCGTCAGGGCCAGCGGCTTGTTGCGGTTGTCCGCGAACTCCGTGTGGCCGACAAAGGCCGGGACCGCGGTCGCGACCTCGACCACGGAGTTGGGGAAGGCGTTCTTCTCGACGATGTAAACGCCTGGCGTCTTCATAACGGCCATAGGGCTCTCCTAGGGGTGAACAAAGATCTCGCTCACTGGCCGCGTGCGACCATGGCGCTTCTCGAGGATCAGGCCGCGCGGGGCGGCCAGGGGCAGGCGGGCCTGCAGGATGCGTTCGCGGCGTCCTGCGAGGTCCTTCAAAACCAGGTGCTGCGGGCCCAGCGCGCCCAGCGGCCAGCGCCGGCGGGAGCGGAAGACCCAGGCCGTGCGGCCGTCGGGCAGGCGCTCGTCCTCGTCGCGCCGGAAGGCATCGGGCTGGCCGGCGATCTCCAGCTGCGGGGCCTCGGCGTCCCAGTCCCCCATCAGCAGGTACTTCCAGGTGCACAGGCGGGGTCGCAGCTCGACGACGAGCTCGGCCGGCGCCCGGCCGGCGAGGTCCTGCAGCGTGGCGATGCCGGCGTCGATCAGCGGGGCCTCCAGCAGGCGCGGCGTGCGGCGGTCGGTGTAAAGCAGGTAGTCGGGGTCGGCCGACTCCAGCTGCCACTGCAGCCGCCGCGGCAGGCCCCCGGCCTGCAGGCGCTCGGACCACAGCGTGTCGAGCCGGTCGGCGGGCGCATGCAGCCACAGCTCGGTGCCGTCGCAGCGTTCCACGAGCTGGTGGCGGGCCACGAAGGCGGCGGTCTCCGGCGTGGCCCGCAGGCGCAGGCGCTGCGGGCGGCCGCCAGCGAAGTAGCCATGGCGCAGGCGCAGCACCAGCAGGGCCTGCCAGCTCATCAGGCGCGCGTTCATGACAGCCCCCGCATGGACCGCGGATCGACCTGCGAGATCGGCGTCTCGCGGCCCAGGACGTGCTGGCCGCTGATGCTGACCATGCGGATGCGGTAGAGCACCGAGGGCAGGTAGCGGCCGCTGTGGATGCCCCACAGGCTGTGCATCTCGGCGCTGCTGAGGTTCTCGATGTTCAGCACGAGCTTGTCCAGCCGCGCATCCAGCTCCGGCGTGTTCTGGTGGTCCAGCACGGGCCGCTCGTGAAAGAAGTGGATGGCGCCGGAGAGGAATTTCAGCGCCTCCGGGTAGTTGCTGCCGCTGAAGTTGGCGGCGCACATCATCAGCAGGTTCAGGTAGACCGGCTCGGCGCCGCGCAGCTGCCCCTGTGCGTTCAAGCCCATGCCGATCGCGCGGTGGGCGTAGGCGTCCTGCTCCACGCCCACGAGGAAGAGCACCAGCTTGTTGGCGATCAGCGGCACGAGCGTGCCGTTCTGCTCGAGCAGGTTCGACAGCACGGCCAGGTCCTCGTTCACCTGGAAGCGATGGCGCAGGTGCACGTTCAGCTGGCTGACGATCTGGGTGAGGGCGGCGTCGATCATGGCGGGGCGCGAGGACAGGATGCAAGCCTAGGTCCCGGCCCGCGCGCCCGCCATCGGCACCGCGCGGAATTCATCTAGGTCAAATGCTGAGGGCCCTCGGCACGATGCGGAGAAAACCCCCGCGAGGCGCGGCGATCCGTGAACGGCATCGCCCCCGGCGGCGGCAGGGCCGGCGGGGGCGATGGGAGGAGTGCGGAACAATTGGGGGTCAGGTCTTGCCTGACGGAGCCCTGGCGCCGGTCAGTGCCGGCTGCGGTGGACGTCCAGGCTGCTGATGCCCTCGCGCAGCGCGAAGCGCGTCAGCTCGGCGATGCCGTGGATCTGCAGCTTGGCGAAGACGTTCTCGCGGTGCGTCGCGACCGTCTTGGCGCTCAGGTGGAGCTGGTCGGCGATCTCCTGGGCGCTGTAGCCCTCCGAGAGCAGCTGCACCATCTGCCGCTCGCGCGGGGTCAGGCGGTCGCTGCCGCGCGAGGGCGCGAGCTGGGGCTGGAGCAGGGCGCCCATCAGCTCGCCGCTGACGAAGACCTGGCCCATCATGACGTTGCGCACGCCGCGCGCCAGCTCCTCGTAGGAGTTGTGCTTGAGCAGATAGCCCCGCGCGCCGGCGTCGAGCACCTGGCGCACCTGTGCGGCGTCGGCCTGGACGGACAGGGCGATGCAGCGCGGCCCCCAGTCCTCCTTGCGCATGTGCTGGATGGCCTCGAGACCGTTGAGCCCGGGCATGCACAGGTCCACCAGCGCGACGTCGGGCGCGAGCTCGCGGCAGTGGCGCATCAGCTCCATGCCGTCCCGCGCCTCGGCGAGCACGCAGATGTCGGCCTCGCGTTCGAGCAGGGCGACCAGGCCCTCGCGGACCAGCTTGTGGTCGTCGGCGATCACCAGGCGGATGGACTTCATGCGGCACTCCTGCGAGCCGGCCAGAGGATGGCGGCGTGGACGCGGTCGCTCTGCCGTTGCCAGAGCAGCTGGGCGTCGATGGTGGACAGCTGCTCGCGCACGAGGCTCAGGCCGCGGCCGCCAGCGAGGCGTCGTTCGGGGGTGTCGCCGGGGAGGGTGCCCGGCGGCGCGGTGTTGGTCACGCTGATGCGCAGCTGGCGTTGGCCGCCCACCAGGCGAAGCCGCGCGGAAGAGGGCCGCCCGTGCTGGCAGGCGTTGATCAGCAGGCCGCGGCTCGCGGTGAGCAGGGTCTGCACCGTGCCGGGTGGCAGCTGCTCGGTGTGCCCCAGGGCGCTGAAGCCCAGCAGCTGCTGGTGCTGGTCCGCAAGGTCCTGCACGCTGCGGTGCAGGCCGGCGGCGAGGTCGGCGAAGCCGGCCAGGGGCGTGGGCGCCACGGGGCTGCGCACCTGCTCGATCAACCGGCGGCAGGACTGCAGCGCGTCGAGCACGCGCAGCTCCGCCTTGCGCAGGGGATCGGTGTCGGGTTGCTCGCGGCGGGCCTGCGCCAGGTGGACCAGCCCGAGGGAGAGGAGCTGGCAGAGCTCGTCGTGCAGGACGCGGGCGAGTTGCAGAGGCTGGGCGAAAGGCTGTGCGGCGGCGGAGGCCAGGGCGGCAGCGCCCGGGGGAGTCGTTGTGCTGGCGGCGGGACCCTGGCGAGGGCTGTTCATGGGCGGAACCTCATTGCCTGGACGTTTCGAGAGGAGGGCCTGCGGCGCTGGCCGCGCGGCATCACCCTGCAGACGAGGACCGGTGACCGGGCAACACGGGGACCAGGCATGTCGTTTGCCGCAGCAGATTAGGTGGTCGTTTCAAAGAGGGTCAAGCTGTAAGAACTCGCAAGGTAGGGGGTTCCCGGCATCACTTGAGTGGCTGGCCCGCGCAGCCACCAGACCGCACCCGCAACTGCGCTGCGCGCGATGCCGAAGGGCCGCTAACATGGGCTGATGAGCCTGCCTACGCCCCCCACCCTTCGCCGTCGTCGCCGGCCTGTCCGCCTCGTCGGCACCGGGTCCGTTCGCTGTCTGCTCGCTGCAGGCCTGATGGCAACGGCGCTGGCGGGCACGGCCGCGGAGCGGCCGATCGCTGAAGCCGCCTCGGCCCCTCGCGAGCCCGCTTCGATCCCGGCTGGCGCCCAGGCGGCCGCCCAGCAAGGGCTTTTCGGCGTGCGCTGGCGGGTGCAGGAGCTGCTCGGGGCGCCGCTCGGACCGGCCGCGGGCGGGCAGCGGGCGCCGCATCTGATCCTGGATCCGTCGCACATGCGCCTCAGCGGCAGCGGCGGCTGCAACCGGCTGATGGGCAGTTTCGCCGTCGACGGCACGCGGCTGACCTTCAAGCGCGTGGTCACGACGATGATGGCCTGCCCTCAGGGCATGGCCCAGGAGCGCTGCCTGATCGAGACGCTCGGCGAAGTCCAGCGCTGGCATCTGGAGGACCGCACCCTCATGCTGATGAACTGGCAGCAGCAAGTGCTGGTCAAGCTCGTCCAGGAGTGACCTGCGGGCCTGTTGGCGTCTTGCAAGGCATGTAAGCGCTTGTCAGCCGCTGTCCTCCGACGGGGCTTGCGCTGCGTTGGATGCCTACACTGGAGGCACCTATGCAGATCGCCCGTCTTTGCGCCCTTGCGCTTCTCCCTGTCACGCTGATGCTGGCGCCCTCGGCGCGCGCCGCTGACGTCGGCATCTCCCTGAGCGTCGTCCAGCCCGGCGTCTACGGCCGCATCGACATCGGCCCTCAGTACCGCCCGGACGTGGTCTACGCCGAACCCATGTGGATCGAGCGCCCGCGCCGCGTGTACCGCGCGCCCGCGCCCATCTATCTGTATGCGCCGCCGCACCACGTGCGGGACTGGGGCCGTTACTGCGGCAGCTACCGCGCCTGCGGTCAGCCGGTGCTGTTCATCGAGGACCGCTGGGTGCGGGACTGGCATGACCGGCGCGGCTGGGAACGCCACCACGACCACGGTCACGGGCGCGGTCACGGCCGGGACCGCGGCTGGGACCGGGACGATCGCGGCTGGGACCGCGACGGCGACCGCTACGCCCCGCGCCGCGACCGACGCGACTGAAGCGACTGACTCGCCAGCCATCGCCCGCCGCATCACCCGGCGGGAGCGGGCCTTTGCGGCTGCTGAGACAATGCGGCCATGAGTGATCTCCCGACGCCCCTGGCCGCCGCCGCGCCGGCCGCCCCCTCGCATGAAGGTTTCGAGCGCGTGCGCGACGCGCTGCAGCGCCTCTCGCACGCCCACCCGCCCCGCTGGCTGGACGTCGCCGCCCGCACCGCCCAGGAAGCGGCGGATGCCCTGGGCGTGAGCCTCGGCCAGATCGCCAAGAGCGTGGTCTTCCGTCGCCGGGCCGATGACCGGGCCGTGCTCGTCATCGCCGCGGGCGACCGCCGGGTCGACGAGAAGAAGCTGCAGGCACACACCGGCCCGCTGGGCCGCGCCGACGCCGACTTCGTCAAGTCCCGCACCGGCTTCTCCATCGGCGGCGTGTCCCCGCTGGGCTTCGCGCCCGCGCCCGGGCAGCCGCTGCCCTCGCTGTACATCGACGCCTCGTTGCTGCGCTTCGACCGCATCTGGGCGGCGGCCGGGCATCCGAACGGCGTCTTCCCGATGAGCCCGCAGGAGCTGCAGGCCCTCACCGGCGCCCCGGTGATCGAGGTGGTGCAGGAGGTGTCCGCATGAGCACGCTGCCTCTGACCCCGCCGCCGCCGCCGCGCGTGGCCTCGCCGTGCACCAATGTCTGCCGCATCCATCAGCCGACGGGCTGGTGCGAAGGCTGCGCCCGCACGGTGCCGGAGATCACCGTCTGGTCCAAGGCCGACGACGCCACGCGCCTGGAGATCCTGGCCCGCCTGCCCGAGCGCCGCCTGGCGCTGGTGGAGCAGGGCATCTTCACGGCCGCCGAACCGAGCGTCTGAGCCGCCGGCCCCGGCACCATCCCCCGCAAGGAGTCCGGCATGCGCCACCTGCGCTTCTACTTCGATCCCATCTCGCCCTACGCGGCTCTGGCCTTCGCGCGCCTGCCCGAGGCGCTGGCGGGCCTGAGTGTGACGGTGGACTATGTGCCGGTGCTCTTCGCCGCCTTCCTCAAGGCGCACGGGCACAAGGGCCCGGCCGAGATCCCGGCCAAACGGGACTGGACCTACCGCCAGGTGCTGTGGGAGGCGCACCGCCTGGGCGTGCCGCTGCAGCTGCCGCGTCATCACCCCTTCAACCCGCTGCCGCTGCTGCGCCTGTGCTGGGCGACGGCGCCCGAGGGGCTGGCCCCCTCGCGCTGGGCGGTGGAGCAGGTGTTCCGCCATGTCTGGGAAGGCGGGGGGGATCCGCTGGACGCCTCGCGTCTGCAGGCCCTGCAGACCCAGCTGGCGCCGACGCTCGACCCGGCCTCGGAGGCCGTCAAGCAGCGCCTGCGCCAGGCCACGGATGAGGCCGTGGCGGCCGGGCTCTTCGGCGTGCCGACGGTGCTGGTGGACGGTCAGCTCTTCTGGGGGCTGGATGGCCTCGAGCTGCTGGCCGCCTATCTGCGCGGCGACCCGTGGTTCCAGGGGCCGGACTGGGACGCCGCGGCCCGCCTGCCCATCGGCCAGGCGCGTCCGGGCAGCTGAGCCCTGCTGAGCCTCGCTGAGCGCCGGTGAGCGCCGCTGAGCGCCGCTGAGGAGGCAAGACCTGACCCCCGCCGCCGAGGCCGGTGGGTCCGGTGAGGCCCTCTCCGGGCTTTCCCGAGCGCCGCCCGTCAATTTCTCCATGTGAAATTTCTCCTCCGGGTTCCAACGGGTTTCGTCAGCGAACGTTCAGGCTCGCGTCAGATCGAGGTCAGAGGAGGGGATCACAGTCGCCCCAAGGCTCACCGGGGTGGTGAACCTCAGACGAAAGATCCAGGAGACAAAACATGGCGACTGCTTCCGCAGTGTCGACCAGCACGCCGATGACGGCTGAAGAGAAGAAGGTCATCTTCGCCTCTTCGCTCGGCACGGTGTTCGAGTGGTACGACTTCTACCTCTACGGTTCGCTGGCAGCCATCATTGCCAAGCAGTTCTTCTCGGGCCTGGACCCGTCCGCGGCCTTCATTGCCTCGCTGCTGGCCTTTGCCGCCGGCTTCATCGTGCGCCCCTTCGGCGCCCTGGTGTTCGGGCGACTGGGCGACATGATCGGCCGCAAGTACACCTTCCTGGTCACCATCCTGATCATGGGCCTGTCGACCTTCATCGTCGGCGTGCTGCCCAGCTATGCGCACATCGGCGCGGCCGCACCGGTCATCCTGATCGGCCTGCGCATGCTGCAGGGCCTGGCGCTCGGCGGTGAGTACGGCGGTGCCGCCACCTACGTGGCCGAGCACGCCCCGCAGGGCCGCCGCGGTGCCTACACCTCCTGGATCCAGACCACCGCGACCCTGGGCCTGTTCCTGTCGCTGATGGTGATCCTGGGCACCCGCACCGCCATCGGCGAGACCGCCTTCGCCGAGTGGGGCTGGCGCGTGCCGTTCATCGTGTCGATCCTGCTGCTGGCCATCAGCGTGTGGATTCGCCTGTCGATGAACGAATCGCCCGCCTTCCAGAAGATGAAGGCCGAGGGCAAGACGTCCAAGGCCCCGCTGTCCGAGTCCTTCGGTCAGTGGAAGAACCTGAAGATCGTGCTGCTGGCGCTGTTCGGCCTCGTGGCCGGCCAGGGTGTGGTGTGGTACTCGGGCCAGTTCTACGCGCTGTTCTTCCTGACCAGCGTGCTGAAGGTGGACTCGGCCACGGCCAACATCCTCGTGGCCGTCTCGCTGATCATCGGCACCCCGTTCTTCGTGGTCTTCGGCACGCTGTCCGACAAGATCGGCCGCAAGCCCATCATCATGGCGGGCCTGCTGCTGGCCATCGTGACCTACTTCCCGCTGTTCAAGGCGCTGACGGAAGCCGCCAACCCGGATCTCGCCAAGGCCCAGGCCTCGGCCAAGATCACGCTGACCGTCGACCCGGCCACCTGCTCCTTCCAGGGCAGCCCGGTGGCGCGTGAAGTGGACTTCACCAGCTCCTGCGATATCGCCAAGCGTGCCCTGGCCCAGTCGGCCGCCAGCTACGAGACCGTCCCCGGTCCCGCCGGCACCGTGGCGCAGGTCAAGGTCGGCGAGACGGTGATCAATTCGCTGAACGCCACCAAGGCCACCGAGCACAAGTTCGACGAGGCCAGCACCAAGGGCATTGCCGCCTTCAAGAAGGAACTGGCTGACGCCCTGAAGTCCGCCGGCTATCCCGCCAAGGCCGATCCGGCCAAGGTGAACAAGCCGCTGGTCGTCGCCATCCTGACCATCCTCGTCATCTACGTGACCATGGTCTACGGCCCGATCGCCGCCATGCTGGTGGAGATGTTCCCGACCCGCATCCGCTACACCTCGATGAGCCTGCCGTACCACATCGGCAACGGCTGGTTCGGTGGCCTGCTGCCCTCCATCACCTTCGCGATGGTGGCGCAGAACGGCAACATCTATCACGGCCTCTGGTACCCCATCGGCGTGGCCGCCATGAGCTTCGTGATCGGCATGCTGTTCGTGCGCGAAACGAAGGACGTGGACATCTACGCCCGCGACTGATGCGCATGAGGCGAGGGGCGTGCCCCTCCCTCCGCCAAGGCGGCCTTCGGGCCGCCTTTTTTTTTCGCGCGCGAGGGTGAGAGCGGGCGAGGGGGGTGTCTCGGCGATTGATATTGGTCAAGACTTCACGAATGGACCGCACTTCTTGCCGCCGGGGCCACGCCTGCGGCCCATGACTGGGGGGAGTTGCGGGCTGGCGCGCCCGGGCGCAGTATGCTTGCGCCCATGAGTGAAGAGAAGCAAGTCCCGCGCGCCGAACAGCGCCGCCTGCAGATGGCCGATATCGCGCGCCTCGCGGGCGTGTCCGTGTCCACCGTGTCCCGTGCGCTGAACGGCAGCACGCTGGTGAATGCCGAGACGCGGCAGCGCGTGGCGGACCTCGCCCGCTCGCTGAACTACTCGATCAACCTCAGCGCCCAGAACCTGCGCCTTCAGAAGAACCGCACCATCGCCGTTGTCGTGCCCTATGACGCCGACTCCCGGCAGCACATCTCCGACCCGTTCTTCCTGTCCATCGTGGGTGCAATTGCCGACGCACTGACGGACCGCGGCTACGACATGCTGCTGCAGCGCGTGGACGCCGAGCACCTGGACCAGGCCTCGCATGCCGTCGATTCGGGCAAGGCCGCGGGCCTGCTGATCATCGGCCAGTGGCGTCATCACGACCAGCTCAACGAGCTTGCCGCCCGCAAGCTGCCCGTGGTGGTGTGGGGCGCGCAGCTGCCGCAGCAGCTCTACTGCAGCGTCGGTGGTGACAACGTGCTGGGCGGCCGCCTAGCCACGCAGCACATGCTGTCGCTGGGCCGCCGCCGCATCGCCTTCCTGGGGGATGCCGACCTGCCCGAGGTCATGCACCGCCGCGAGGGCTACTGGCAGGCCCTGCGTGCCGCAGGCCTGCAGCCGGAGCCCGCGCTGGAGCTGCCCGCGCCTTTCGAGGTGAGCATGGCACGCCAGCAGATGCAGGACTTCTTCGCGGCGCACCCGGAGGTCGATGCGGTCGTTGCCTGCAGCGACCTGCTCGCCCTGCAGTCCCTGCAAGTGCTGCGCGCGCAGGGGCGCCGCGTGCCGGACGAGGTGGCCGTCATCGGCTACGACGACATGGCCCTCGCGGCCTACAGCGACCCGCCGCTGTCCAGCGTGCACCAGCCGGTCTCCAAGGCCGGCGCGGAGCTCGTCGAGGCGCTGCTCAAGATGCTCGACGGCGAGCGCCTCGCGCCCATCATGCTGCCGGTGCACCTCGCGATCCGCGCCAGCGCGCCCGCGCTCTGATCCCTGCCCCACCGGCGCGCCGCACCCATGCGCCCGGCCCCGCTCCCTGTCGCGGACGCTGCTGATTGCAAGCGATTGCATTGGAGTTTGAGTCCCCGGCGCCACATAGCACTGGCTATCGAATGAATTCCCGATTGATTCGTGTTTTCCCGTAGTTGCAATCGATTGCAATTTGGTGCGTCGGCGCTCACAATCGTGCCTGTGGTTCACCGATGGTGCCTGCGGCCTCATGATGGCGCGGGCGGGGTGGGCCGCTGACCCAGCGGCGATACAGCCGCAGCCCGAGTTTTCAGGAGACAAGATGCAGCACCGTTCCTCTTCTCGCGCCACCGGCTGGCGTTCCACCGCCACGGCCGCCGCGGCCCGCTTCCCGCGCCAGGCCCTGTGCCTGGCTCTGGCCGGCGCCGGCCTGTCGGCCCCTGTTCTGGCGCAGGACGCCGCACCCGTGGGGGATGGCCTCAAGCTGGACCAGGTCGTGCTGACCGGCACCTCCACCCAGGTCTCCAAGATGAAGCAGAGCCTGTCCGTGTCCAGCGTCGATGCGGAGCAGATGGGCAAGATCGGCGCGACGAATGCCGCCGAGCTTCTGCGCTCGGTGCCGGGCCTGCGCTCGGAATCGTCCGGCGGCGAGGGCAATGCCAACATCACTGTGCGCGGCGTGCCGCTGTCGGCCGGGGGCTCGCGCTATGTGCAGATGCAGGAAGACGGCCTGCCCGTGCTGCTCTTCGGCGACATCTCCTTCGGCACCGCCGACCAGTTCGTGCGGGCCGACTACAACGTCGAGCGCCTGGAAGTGGTGCGCGGCGGCTCGGCCTCGACCCTGGCGAGCAACTCGCCCGGCGGCCTGATCAACTTCATCAGCAAGACGGGCAAGGAGTCGGGCGGCAGCCTCGGACTCAGCGCCGGTCTGGGCAACCGCCTGTGGCGCGTGGATGCGGACTACGGCGGCAGCCTCGGCCGCGGCACCAGCTTCCATGTGGGCGGCTACCAGCGCGTGGGCGAGGGCGGTCGGCCGACGGGCATGAACGTCGAGAGCGGCGGCCAGATCAAGGCCAGCATCACCCAGCAGTTCGACCAGGGCTTCATCCGCCTGAGCCTCAAGGCGCTGGACGACAAGACCCCGTCCTTCATGCCCGTGCCGGTGAAGGTCAGCGGCGGCCAGATCCAGGAGATCCCCGGCATCGACCCGCGCAAGGCCTTCTTCATCACCCCGAGCCTGGCCCGCGACACGAGCTTCAACAAGGACGGCGGCCTCACCACCAGCAGCACCCGCGACGGTCTGCACGTGAAGAGCCAGGCCCTCGGTCTCGAGGCCGGCCTGGACCTCGGCGCCGGCCTGCGTCTGGACGAGAAGTTCCGCAAGAGCAGCAACAGCGGCCGCTTCATGGCGCTGTTCCCGGCTGACAACGGCAGCAACGGCACCGCCGGCAGCTTCACGGGCACGCTGTTCAACACCTCGCTGGACGACATGGGCAACACGTTCAACGACGTGAAGCTCACCAAGACGATCGTCTCCGGCAGCGGCAAGTTCAATGTGGTCGGCGGCCTCTTCTACGGCACGCAGACCGTGGCCCAGACCTGGTTCTGGAACCAGTACCGCCTGAGCATGGACGGCAACAACGCCCAGGTGCTGGACGCCAACGGCAAGCCGTCGACGGCGCCCATCGCCGAGGGCTGGACGACCTGGGGCGGCTGCTGCACGCGCACCTACAACGTCGAGTACACCCAGACCTCGCCCTATGCCGCGCTGACGTGGGAGCAGGGGCCGGTGAACCTGGACTTCAGCCTGCGCCGCGACGAGCAGAAGGCCAGCGGCTACACGCTCTCGGGTGACAACGCCAACAAGCGCTGGGACGCCGCCAGCCAGAAGACGATCCACTACCAGGTGGCCCACACCAGCTACTCGCTGGGCGGCAACTACGCGCTGGACAAGGACACCTCGCTCTTTGCGCGCGCCAGCAACGGCGTCTCCTTCAGCGCCGACCGCCTGCTGTATGGCAACCCGCTGGACGGCTCCGTGCCGGTCGCACTCAACGAGATCGACCAGCAGGAAGCCGGCGTGAAGTGGCGCGGGGCCGGGCTGAGCCTGTTCGCCACGCTCTTCAACGCCCGCACCAGCGAGAGCAACTACGAGGTCACCACGCAGAAGTTCACCGCCAACAAGTACAAGGCCAACGGCCTGGAGCTGGAGGCGGCCTACACCCTGGGCGAGCTGCGCCTGAGCGGTGGTGCCACGTTCACGCACGCCACGATCTCGGCGTCCAACGACGCCAGCACCGTGGGCAAGACGCCGCGCCGCCAGGCCCGCCTGGTGTGGCAGCTGAGCCCGAGCTACGTCATGGGCCCGCTGGAGTTCGGCGCCTCGCTCGTGGGTTCCGGCAAGTCCTATGGCGATGACCAGAACACCATCACCATGCGTGGCTACACGGTCGTCAACGGCTTCCTGAGCTACCAGATCAATCCGAAGACCACCGTGTCCGTGCAGGCCAACAACCTGTTCAATGCGCTGGCCTACACGGAGATCGAGGGCGACGGCCACGCCGCCCGTGCGCTGAACGGCCGCAGCCTGCGTGCCACGCTGAAGTTCGACTTCTGATCGACGCCGCATGAACGCAGTCCTTCACCCGGGCGTGATGCTGGTCGGCGAGGCGCTCGTTGACGAGTTCGCCGAGCAGCCGGTCGCCGGCGGCGCGCCGCTCAATGTGGCGCGCTCGCTGGCGGCGCTGGGCGTGCCGGCGACGCTGGTCTCGCGGCTCGGCGTCAGCCAGCAGCAGGCCCCGGGGACCGGCGCCAGCGCGGCGGACGCCGGCGCCCGCCTCGTGCTGGCCAGCCTGCGGCGCTTCGGCCTGGACGAGCAGGGGCTGCAGTTCGACACGGCGCACGCCACCGGCCGCGTGTCCGTGGTGGAGGAGGGCGGCACGCACGCCTTCCACATCCACCCGGACGCCGCCTGGGACCACCTGGACGGCGGCGCCGCCCGGGCCCTGCTGCAGGCGCGGCCGCCGGCGGCGCTCTACTTCGGCAGCCTCGCGCAGCGGGCGCCGGCCTCCCGCGCGGCCATCCAGGCGCTGCTGCAGGACGCCCGTCCGCTGCAGTGTCTGCGCTACCTCGACCTCAATCTGCGCGAGGGCTGCATGCAGCCGGCGCTCGTTGCTGACTGCCTCATGCAGGCCGACTGGCTCAAGCTGAACGACGCGGAACTGCGGCAGGTGCACCAGTGGTTCGGCAGCGGGGCGCTGGATCCGCTCCAGCCGGCGCGGCAGCTGCAGCCGGCCGTCCAGGCGCTGCTGCGCCGCTTCGGCGTGCAGCGCCTGATCCTCACCCGCGGCGCGGCCGGCTATGCCTGCTTCGATGCCCGCGGCGAGGTGCTGGCGGAAGGGGCGGGGCAGCAAGACCTGACCCTCGTGGACACCGTCGGGGCGGGCGACGCTTTCAGCGCCATGACGCTCGCCGCCCATCTGCGCGGCCTGGACATCGCCCAGGCGCTGCGCCTGGCCAATGGCTACGCCGCCGCCATCTGCGGGCAGCGCGGCCCCATCCCGGACAAGGATCCGTTCTTCCAGCCCTGGCAGCAGGCCCTGGAGCAGGCAGGAGTCGCCACGGCATGAATGCACGCCACCTCCCCGAGACCACGGCCAGCGGCAAGCCCCGCCTGAGCCTGTGGCAGATCCTGAACATGAACATCGGCTTCTTCGGGATCCAGTTCAGCTTCGGGCTCCAGCAGAGCAACATGAGCCCGATCTACAAGTACCTCGGCGCGGACGAGGCCAGCCTGCCGCTGCTGTGGCTGGCCGGGCCGCTGACCGGCCTGCTGGTGCAGCCCGTCATCGGCGCCATGAGCGACCGCACGGTCAGCCGCTGGGGCCGCCGCACGCCGTACTTCCTCATCGGCGCGCTGCTGTGCAGCCTCGGGCTGCTGCTCATGCCCATGAGCCCGACGCTGTGGTTCGCCGCGGGCCTGCTGTGGATCCTCGATGCCGCGAACAACGTGACGATGGAGCCCTACCGGGCCTATGTCAGCGACCGCCTCGACGAGAGCCAGCACGCGCAGGGCTTTCTCAGCCAGAGCGCCTTCACGGGCCTCGCGCAGACGCTGGCCTACCTGTCGCCCTCGATCATGGTGTGGTGCGGCATGAATCCCGACGCCCTCAATGCCAGCGGCATCCCGCAGGTCACGGTCGTGGCCTTCGTGCTGGGGGCGGCGCTGTCCTTCAGCACCGTCTGGTGGTCTGTGCGGCGGGTGCCCGAGCTGCCGATGTGCCCGGCCGAGCAGGCCGCGCTGCGCGCCCGCCCGCGGGGCCTGGCCGCCACGCTCGCCGAGATCTGGCTGGCCGTGAAGGAGATGCCCGAGACCATGCGCCAGCTCTGGTGGATGAAGCTGCTGCAGTGGTACGCCATGATGTGCTACTGGATCTACATCGTGCCCTCGCTCGCGCTGACGCTCTACGGCACCAGCGACGCCAGCGCCCAGGGCTTCCGCGATGCCGGCCTGGTGAACGGGCAGATCGGCGGCTTCTACAACTTCGTCGCCTTCCTCTCGGCCTTCGCGATGCTGCCCTTCACGCGCCGCTTCGGTGCGCAGAAGGTGCATGCGCTGTGCCTGACGCTCGCCGGGATCGGCCTGATCGCGCTGCCCGCGCTGCACAGCAAGGCGCTGCTCTTCATCCCGATGATCGGGCTGGGCCTGGCCTGGGCCAGCATCATGGGCAATCCCTATGTGCTGCTGGCGGGGAGCATCCCGCCGGAGCGGGCCGGGGTCTACATGGGCATCTTCAACATGTTCATCGTGATCCCCATGCTGATCCAGATGCTGACGCTGCCTCTGATCTACGGCCCGCTGCTGCAGGGGCGGCCCGACAACGTCATCCGGCTGGCCGGGGTGCTGCTGCTGGGCGCGGCACTGGCGGTCCTTCGCGTGCGCTCGGCCCGCGGGGGCGCGGCGCCCCCAGGCAAGACCTGACCCGGCAAGACCTGACCCTTTCACCCGATCTTGAGCCATGCGGCCGCGGCCGCAGGGAAAGCAGTACCCATGAAGAACCAAGTCCAACTCATCACCTACGTCGACCGGCTGGGCGGCGGTGGCCTGCCGCAGCTGCGCCGGATGCTCTCCAGCCAGGAGCAGGGCCCGCTGGCGGGGCTGTTCGGCGGCGTGCATCTGCTGCCCTTCTTCCACCCGATCGACGGGGCGGATGCCGGCTTCGACCCCATCGACCACACCCGCGTGGACCCGCGGCTCGGCGACTGGGAGGACGTGCGCGCGCTGGCTGCCGATGTGGACGTGATGGCGGACGTCATCGTCAACCACATCTCGGCGGACTCGCCGCAGTTCCAGGACTACTCCGCGAAAGGCGCGGACTCGGCGTATGCGGGCCTGTTCCTGACGCTGGACACCGTGTTCCCCGGCGGCGTGACCGAGCAGCAGCTGCTGCAGGTCTACCGGCCCCGGCCGGGCCTGCCGCTGACGACGGCCACGCTGCGCAATGGCGAGAAGAAGATCCTGTGGACCACCTTCACGCCCAAGCAGCTGGACATCGACGTCCAGCACCCGCAGGGCGAGGCCTATCTCGACGGCATCCTGCAGCGTCTGGCGGACAGCGGCGTGCGCATGATCCGCCTGGACGCCGCCGGCTACGCCATCAAGAAGGCGGGCGAGTCCTGCTTCATGATGCCCGAGACCTTCGAGTTCATCGCGCAGTTCAGCGCCCGCGCCCGCGCGCTGGGGCTGGAGGTGCTGGTGGAGATCCATGCCTACTACCAGCGGCAGATCGAGATCGCGCGGCAGGTGGACTGGGTCTACGACTTCGCGCTGCCGCCGCTGGTGCTGCACGCCTTCGAGTTCGGCACGGCGGCGCCACTGCTGCGCTGGATCGGCATGCGGCCCACGAACGCCCTGACGGTGCTGGACACGCATGACGGCATCGGCATCATCGACATCGGGGCCGACAGCGCCGACCGCGCGGGCTCGCCGGGCCTGGTGCCGCCCGAGGAGCTGGACGCGCTCGTCGACCGCATCCACGAAGCCAGCGGCGGCCAGAGCCGTCTGGCGACCGGGGCGGCCGCGTCCAACCTGGACCTCTACCAGGTCAACTGCAGCTTCTTCGACGCCATGGGGCGCGACGAGCGCCGCTACCTCCTCGCCCGTGCGCTGCAGTTCTTCCTGCCCGGCGTGCCCCAGGTCTATTACGTGGGCCTGCTCGCCGGCCTCAATGACATGGAACTCCTGGCCCGCAGCGGCACCGGCCGGGACATCAACCGCCATCACTACACGCCCGCCGAGATCGAGGCCGCGTGCCAGCGGCCGGTGGTGCGGCAGCTGCTGGAGCTCATCCGCCTGCGCAACCACCATCCGGCCTTCGGTGGGCGCTTCGAGGCCCAGCCCCGCGGCGACACCGGCCTGTGCCTGCGCTGGGAGGCGCCGGGCGCGAGCGCCGAGCTGGTGCTCGACTTCGCCACGCAGGCCCACACGCTGCAGTTCAAACAGGATGGCGCGCCCGACGTGGACCTCCAGCTGGGCTGAGCGAGGCCGGCAAGGGGAGGGGGCCGGACGGCCCCGCGCGCGCCTCAGCCAGCTGTCAGGGAAGGTCGCCAGAATCCCCCCATCGTTTACAAACCCGGTGGATCAACCATGTGGAAACTCGTCGTCGGCTTCATCGCCTTTGCTGCCCTGGCCCTGTTCATCCTGATGAAGAGCGGGGGTGACATCGACATGAGCGGCGAGAAGCACGACGTCGGTGCCGGCCACGCGGAGCCCGCCGCCTCGGCCGCTCCCGCCTCGGCGCCCGCCGCCGCATCGGCCCCCGAGGCCGCGAGCGCCCCGGCGTCCGGCGCCTCGCAGTAAACGTTGCAGTAGACGTCGCAATCAGCGTCGCAGTCAGCGTCGCCGGCAGGCTGCGCAGGCAGCCGCCCCCCACCCAGGCAGGCGTCCACGCCGTGGGGCCGGGCGGCCTGCCTGCCGTCCTGGCCTTCTTTGACATTGGTCAAGACGGCCAGGGGGCCGCGCTTCTATCGTGCGCGTCATGCGCACCCTGTTTCGCAGCCTGGCGGGCAAGCTCGCCCTCATCCAGACCACCTTCCTGACGGTGGCGCTGGCTGCCATCGCCTTCACGCTGTGGGTGTCCTGGCAGCTGGAGGGCGGCGCCGGCGCCATCAACGAGGCCGGGCGGATGCGCATGATGACGTACCGCCTCGCCCTGGCCCATGAGCGCGGGGACCTGGACGAGGTGGCCGGTGGCGTCCAGGTGTTCGACGACATGGTCGCCAGCCTGCGCCAGGGGGACCCCAGCCGCCCCCTCTTCATTCCTGACAACCAGGCCTGCGCCGACCGCTTCAACGAGGTGGCCGCCGCCTGGATTCCGCTGCGCCAGCAGCTGCTGAAGCCGGGCGAGCGTGCCCAGCTGCGCGTGCAGGCGGACCAGTTCGTGAGCACGGTGGACGGCTTCGTCTCGGCCATCGAGCGCACCATCTCCACGCGCACGGCGCTGCTGGGCGGCATGTGCTTCGGCCTCGTCGTGCTGGTGGTGGGGGCCTCGGTCGTCTTCGTGTCCGGCACGCTGGTGTGGATCGTGCGCCCACTGCAGCGCCTGCGGGACGGCCTCGCCACGATGGCGGCGCGGGACTTCTCGCCCCGCATCGACGAGCGCAACTCGGTGGAGGAGTTCTCCTCCCTGGCGCAGGGCTTCAACACCATGGCCGACGCGCTGCAGCGCTCCTACCAGGGCCTCGAGGCCAAGGTCGCGGAGAAGACGGCAAGCCTTGCGCAGCAGAACGAACGCCTGGCGGCGCTCTACGACGTCGCGCTGATGGCCAGCCACGGCAGTGACGACCGCGCTCTGCTGGCCAACGATTTCGCGGCCAAGATCGCCCGCGTGGCCGGCGCAGACGCCGCGGCCGTGCGGCTGGCCAACGAGGACGGCAACCGCCTGCTGCTGCTCGGCCAGACCCGCCTGCCGCAGCGCATGAGCGAGGCCGAGCGCTGCGTCCACCTGGGCGATTGCGCCTGTGGCGAGCACCTGCAGACCCAGGTCGGCGCGCGGGTCATCCCGATCCGCCAGCTCGGGCGCCAGGCCCTCGGCTTCTGCGAGCAGGCCGGCTACCAGACGGTGATTGCGCTGCCGATGCGCAGTGGCCCTCGCACGCTGGGCGAGGTGGAGCTCTTCTTCTATGGCGAGAAGCGGCCGACGGAGGCGGAGTCCCAGCTGCTGGACGCGCTGGTGGGCCACTTCGGCACGCTGCTGGACAACCTGCGCCTCGCGGCCCGTGACCGGGAAATGGCCGTCAGCGAGGAGCGCAATCTGCTGGCGCAGGAGCTGCACGACTCCATCGCGCAGTCCCTGGCCTTCCTGAAGATCCAGGTCCAGCTGCTGCGCGGCGGCCTGGCGCGCCAGCGGCCGCAGGATGTCGAGGCCGCGTTGACCGAGATCGACGCCGGCGTGCGGGAGAGCTACGCCGACGTGCGCGAGCTGCTGCTGCATTTCCGCACCCGCCCCGGACACGAGGACATCGAGCACGCGCTGCGCACGACGCTGTCCAAGTTCGAGCTGCAGAGCGGCATCCAGGCACAGCTGGTGGTGCAGGGCAGTGGGGTGCCGCTGCCGCCGGACCAGCAGATCCAGGTGCTCCACGTGGTGCAGGAGGCGCTGTCCAACGTCCGCAAGCACGCCGGCGCGAAGCTGGTGGAGGTGCGGGTGCTGCAGGAGCCGACGTGGCGCTTCGAGGTGAGCGACGACGGCTGCGGTTTCGATACCGAGCATGGCCGCTTCGACGAGACGCATGTGGGCCTGCGCATCATGCGTGAGCGCGCCCAGCGCATCGGCGCGCACGTGAGCATCCGCCCGCGCGAGGCCGGGGGCACCATCGTCACGCTGGAGCTGCCGCGCACGGGCCTGGACGCCGGTGCACTGACGCAGGAAGGCGCCGCACTGGCGAACGAGAATGCATCCCGGGCGGCGCCGGTGCTGTCGCCCGCAGGAGGACTGGCGTGATTCGTGTGATGGTGGTCGATGACCACAAGCTGTTTCGCCGCGGGCTGATCGCCTTGCTGGCTCAGGAAGAGGGCCTGGAGATCGTCGGCGAGGCCGCGGACGGCGCCGAGGCGCTGCGCCGGGCGGAGGAGCTCAAGCCCGACCTCGTCCTGCTGGACAACCACATGCCCGGTGTGCGCGGCGTGGACCTGCTGCCCGGCCTGCGGGAAGTGCTGCCGCAGGCCCAGGTGCTGATGCTCACCGTCAGCGAGGACGAGCAGGACCTCACTGACGCGCTGCGAGGCGGGGCGGCCGGCTACCTGCTCAAGACGATGGATGGCCCGGACCTCGCCGCGGCGCTGCGCCGCGCGCACGAGGGCGAATCCGTCGTGAGCCCCGAGATGGTGTCCAAGCTGGTGAGCGCCCTGCGCGCCAGCGCGCTGCCGGCGCCGGCCCCGCAGGTTGCGGCCCTGGCCGAGACGGCGGTGGCGCCGGACGTCGAGGCCGGACTCTCGCCCCGCGAGGGCGAGATCCTGCGCGAGATCGTGCAGGGCGCGAGCAACAAGGAGATCGCGCGCCGTCTGGGCATCGCCGAGACCACGGTCAAGATCCACGTCCAGCACATCCTGCGCAAGCTCGGGCTGAGCTCGCGTGTGCAGGTGGCCGTGTGGGCCAGCGAGCGCGGCATCGGCCAGCCGCCACAGGCGTCCTCCAGTCCCTGTTGAAGAGGCCGCACGGCATGCGACCGTGACCCCTCATGCCGCCCTGCCTTGCGGCCTCCCTGCTCCTGCGCCGACCTGCTGAGGAGGAAGGGGCGCCAGCGCTGCGCGTCGCCCTGTCCGTGCCGCATTGGTGGGCCGCGAGGCAGCGAATCCGCCGGGCCGGGGCACCCTGCTCACCTCAACGGGTCCTGAATATGGATGATTGATCGGCACAGGCGAAGTCGCTAACCTTCAAAGTGCGCGCTCATTGAAGGGCATCAACAGTGCCAGGTCTTGCTGACTGAACGGTCATTGGATGCGCTGAATCTCCGATCGTCCGAACAGGGAGGTAGCCGATGTCCTGCCGTCAATGGCGCGCCCACGCGCGCCGGTCCACCCACGCTTCAGCAAGGGCGCGCGCTGCGCCCGGACGCAACACCCGCGTCGCCACAGCGCTGGCGGCCCTCGGGCTCTGTACGGCAACTGCCCAGACCTGGGCGGTCTGCACCGTGCCCGGCTCCTGGGTGGATGCGTATGGCGGAAATGCCAGCGTTGCCCCCGCCCTCACCGGCACGATGCGCCTGCCCTACTGTGGCGGTACTCACAGCCTGACAGTCACCCTGGTCGGCACGAGCGGCTTCCATGTGGACGCCCGCTATGGCGGCGGGGCCGACTGCCAGGGCTTCTCCGAGAGCCTCACCTTCGGCGAAGACTGCAAGTCCGCGACGGGCAGCTATGCCAACGATGACGGTGTCACTGGCTCCGACACCTGGACCCGGACCGGGCCGACCATCGCCCTGGCCCGCGGCTCGCTCACCAGCATCACGGCAACGGGGACGCCCGCTGGCGGCGTCTTCGACTTCTCGACCGTGCTGCTGGCCGGCGCCAACGTCGCCACACTCGCCCAGGCGGCCGGGTTCAACAACCGGAGCAATCCGGACCAGATCACGGTGAGCGCGCCCGGGGGCGGCGGCAGGCCCTCGCCGGGCGGGCTGGAGCGTCTGGTCGCCAAGTACACGGTCGACGGCGTGGACGCGACGAACGACTTGAACACCCTCGCGACCTTCGGCATGTCCTGCTACATGGTGGCGCTTGAATCCGACTACGGAACCCCGCCGGGGGCCTGTTCTGCCACGCGCATCGGGGGGGTGTCCTACACCGGTGCCCTCACCAACCCCAATGGCCTGACTGGCAGCTACTGCGCTTCCTTCATCGCCAACGTCAGGCTGCAGGGCAGCGGCCAGCTGAACACCGGGGGCTATGTCAACTACAGCCCGGCCACCGGCCTGATGTCCCCGGTCGCCGCGGTGACAGGGGCGGACGGCACCGCGGTCATCGCCGGTGGCAGCGTCGCCAGGGATCGTGCCATCATTCCCGGCCGCGGCGTGCTCGTGGACGTCGATGGCGTGGGTGCCGGCCTGCTGGCCAACGACACCGGTGGCGCCCTACGCGGCTACCGCCTGGATCTTTTCAATGGGGCCGGCCGGACTGCCTGTGCGGGGTATGCCAACCCGCACGGCGTCGGCGCCTGCCAGACGCCGCAAGGTACGACATGCCCGGGGAGTGCACTGAAATGAATCGCCCATTTGCCTTCATGGCCGCTGTCATCTGCGTCAGCCTTTCGAGCGCATCGATGGCGGCCGAGCCGATGTCCAGCCTGCGCATCGCCGCGGTCCACAACGGTGCGGTGTGTGCTAGCGTGGACGGCGGCGCGCTGCGCTGCTTTGGCCAAGCGTCGTCCAAGGCGCGACTGCCGGTCTGGTCGCGTGACGGCACGAAGATCGCCTTCGTCGATGACGCCGATCCGGCGGTGGCCCTGGCCTGGCTGGTGGTGCTGGATCAGCACGGACAGCCGCTGTCGCGCCTGCCCATCAAGCCGCTTGCCGCGGGCGAGGTGCAAGGCGGCATGCGCTTTGTCGAATCCGTCGAGTGGCTAGGCACCGACCGCGTGGTCGTCAGCGGGACGATCAACCCGTCAAGCACCGAGAGCCTCGTGTTCGACCTGAGCCGCCGTGTCGTCGTCGCCGCCTATGTGGATGATGCTCAGGGAGCGTCCTTTTCTCCGGATGGGCGGCATGTGCTCCTTGTCGACGGTGCGCCGCATTTCACGGCAGCCGCAGCGCGCGCTCCTGTCCTGCGCCTGGATGGCCGGCCCGTGCTCAGCGGCCTTCCCGCGGATCCCGGCGCCCTCGGGCCGGTACGGTGGTCGGCGGATGGCTCGCGCTTTGCCTTCATGGCACGCGATGCGGCGGGCGGCCATCGAGTGGTGCTTGGGGATGCGCCGGGCAGCGCCGCCTACTGGGTCGATCTGCCAGCCTCGAAGTCAGAGGCGCCGACGCTGCCCGCACTGTTCTGGTCAGGCCAGGACTTGCACGTGCAGCGCCTGGTGCCTGCCAGGCAGCAGGGCGCCGCGGTGGACGGCAGAGGGGCCGCTCCGGGAGCGCGCCAGCAGTTGCTGGAGGATCTGGTCCTGGTCGGGCCAACGGGCGGGAGACGCTGGAAGCACATGGCCGAGCCAGCCTTCAACCCGCTGCGCGCCGCGGAGGCCTTCCGTTCCGAGGCCCTCAGGCATTCGTTGCCACCAGGCGCCCAGGATGCCGACGTCTGGTGCAAGGCCTGCGCACTCGACCCGATGACGCGCCGCCGCAGCGGTGGCGGCAGCGATTGACGCTCCCGGCTCCTACCTCGTTCATTCCTTGGCCGTTCCCTGTCCATCCCCTGGCCACCCCATGGCCATCCCCTGTCCTTTCCCTGTCCTTTCCCTGTCCATTCCCTGGCCATCCCCCCATTCTCGAGAGGGCTACCGTATGAAACTCTCATCCCTGCTTATTGGGCTCGCGCTAGGCGCCCTCGTGGGCGCGCTGCCCGCAGCCGCCGCTCCGATCACCTACAAGATCTCCGGCATAGGCTCTGGCCACATCGGAGGCCATGCCTTCAGCGACGCGGCCCTCGTCGTCACAGGCATCGGAGATACCGACTTCCTGGTTTCCATTGGCGGCGGAGCGTCGGTGAACCCGCTGCTGTCCCTGGAGGTGGCGGTAAGCGGGCAGGGCACTGCCCAGGGCGTGAACGCAGTCGACTTCTACGTCAACAACACGGCGTCGGGCGTGGGCTTCCTCGATGAGCTCGTGGGGGACATCTTTGATGTGCTGGGCATCGGTCTGGCTGATTTCGACGGGGTCAGCGCCTTCGGACCTTCGACCGTCGACCTGGACTACCTGGCGGCCTTCATGACGACGGCTGGCTTGTTCAAGCTGGACAGTGTCGGTGCGCTGTCCTTCGTGGCGGAGCTTGCACCAACGCCGGTGCCTGCCCCGGCGTCCTCATGGCTGGCCGTGAACGCGATGCTGGCCTTGAGCTGGATCGGGGTGCGGCGCCGCCGGGCCGCGCGCGACGTTCCGCCGCCGACGCCGCGCTGATGAGAAGGCCCGGAGGCGAGCGTCCGCCGGGCTGAATCCGCAGGTCCGGCAGGGAGGGGTCTTGGCATGCACTGAACAAAAAAAACGCCGCTACCCGTGAGGGCAGCGGCCAACCGTTGTCAATCGAGGGTCAGGGCTTGAGGTCCGCCGCATTCCGTTGGCGGACCCCCAGTCACTCAGGCATCAGAAGCGGTACTTCAGGCCGGCCGACACATTGTTGGCCGTGCGGCCGAAGCCCTGGCCATCCGCCGTCGGGATGTTGTTGTAGCGGGTGACTTCACCACGCAGCGAGAGCTGCTCGCTGAGCTTGTACTCGAGGCCGGCGCCGAGCTTGAAACCCATGGTGTGGTCCGAGCCGCCGGTGCTGAAGTCGCGGTCGTAGCGGGCGGCGCCCAGGCGGCCGTACACCGACAGTTCCGGCGTGAGGGCCGTGCTGGCCAGCAGGTCGGCGTTCAGGGCCTTGGTCTTGGCGCTGGTGTCGCCGATCTTGGCCTTGCCCAGGTCGGCGTAGCCCAGTTCCACGGCGAAGTGCTTGTCGATCTGGTAGCCACCGTACAGGTTCAGGCTGCCCGAGTTGCGGTCGGACGTCTGTGCGCCGGCGCTCAGGTTCTGCTTGGTGCGACCGACGTCGGCACCCATGTAGAAGCCCTGCTCCTTGTCGGCAGCGTGGGCGGTGAAGCTGGCCAGGGCGATCAGGCTGCCACCGGCAGCGGTCGTGATGATGCGGGTGATGTGCTTGGCGTTCATGGCGTTCTCTCCTTTGCTTGCTGCGAAACATTCGCGGCATGGAAAGAATTCTGTTCGTCGGGCCCGCCGGCGTCAGTGGCGCTTGCGTATGCGCTTTGTGACGGTTCTTGACAGCGGCGCGAGGGTGACTTTGGCCACGGCACCTTGATCCAGCGCAAGGGCGGGCCATTCTCCAGGTGGACTACTCCTTCGGAACTAGCGCCCGGCTGACGCGGCTAGTTCTTGTGCAGCCGGCGGCTTGGCTCCACTGAAGGATGTTCGCGAACGCCCCCTTTGGCCACAGTAGCGACATGGAAAAAAGGAGCCCGTCCATGTCTGATTCCACTGCGCCCCGGCCTGCTGGTGGCCGCGCGCTCTCGGTGCTGATCGTCAGCACCCTCGCGTTCACGGTCTGCTTCATGGTCTGGATGATGTTCGGCGTCATCGGCATTCCCATCAAGAAGCAGCTGGGCCTGAACGCCACCGAGTTCGGCCTGCTGACGGCCACGCCCGTGCTCACCGGCTCGCTGATCCGCGTGCCGCTGGGCATCTGGACCGACAAGTTCGGTGGCCGCATCGTCTTCTTCAGCCTGATGCTGGCCTGCGTGATCCCCATCTGGCTGATGGCCTACGCCACGGCCTACTGGCACTTCCTGGTCATCGGCCTCTTCGTGGGCATGGCGGGCGGGTCCTTCTCGGTGGGCACGCCCTATGTGGCCCGCTGGTTCCCCAAGCAGCGCCAGGGCTTCGCGATGGGCGTCTTCGGTGCCGGCAACTCCGGTGCGGCCGTCAACAAGTTCGTGGCCCCGGGCCTCGTCGTGGCCTTCGGTTGGGCCATGGTGCCGCACGTCTATGCCGCGGTGCTGCTGGGCACGGCCATCCTGTTCTGGTTCTTCAGCTACCACGACGACAAGCACGTGGTCGTGAGCAACGCCAGCTTCGTCTCGCAGCTCAAGGCGCTGAAGGACCCCAAGGTGCTGAAGTACTGCCAGTACTACTCCATCGTCTTCGGCGGCTATGTGGCGCTGAGCCTGTGGATGGTGCAGTACTACGTCGGCGAGTACGGCCTCGACATCCGCGTCGCCGCGCTGCTGGCAGCCTGCTTCTCGCTGCCCGGCGGCGTGCTGCGTGCCATCGGCGGCTGGCTGAGCGACAAGTACGGCGCGCACAGCGTCACCTGGTGGGTGATGTGGGTGAGCTGGATCTGCCTGTTCCTGCTGTCCTACCCGCAGACCGATTTCACCATCCAGACCGTCAACGGCGCGCGCAGCTTCCACGTCGGTCTGAACGTCTACGGCTTCACCGGCCTGATGGCCATCCTCGGCGTGGCCTGGGCCTTCGGCAAGGCCAGCGTCTTCAAGTACATCAGCGACGACTACGGCGCCAACATCGGCACCATCAGCGGCATCGTCGGCCTGGCCGGCGGCCTGGGCGGCTTCATCCTGCCCATCCTCTTCGGCCTGCTCATGGACGTCACCGGCGTGCGCTCGAGCTGCTTCATGCTGATGTACGGCGTGGTCTGGGTCTCGCTGATCTGGATGTACTGGACCGAAGTCCGCAAGACCGAGGTGATGGGCAAGAACGCCCCGCTGTCGCCCATCTCGCAGTCCTTCGCCCGCTGAGCGCGCGGACCGCCCCGACTTTCCAGGAGTTGTCATGAACACCACCACCCATCCCGGCGTGCCGGCTGCCCAGGGCGGCAGCGGCGCCGACATCCAGGACTGGCGTCCCGAGGACGAGCAGTTCTGGGCCAAGACCGGCAGCAAGATCGCCTACCGCAACCTCTGGATCTCGATCCCCGCGCTGCTGTGCGGCTTCGCGGTCTGGGGCATGTGGGGCATCATCACCGTGCAGATGCTCAACCTCGGCTTCCCCTTCAGCCAGGCCGAGCTCTTCACGCTGACGGCCATCGCCGGGATCTCCGGCGCCACCATGCGCATCCCGGCCTCCTTCCTGATCCGCATGGCCGGTGGCCGCAACACCATCTTCCTGACCACGGCCATGCTGCTGGCCCCGGCCATCGGCACGGGCATCGCGCTGCAGCACCCCGAGTGGCCGCTGTGGGTCTTCCAGCTGATGGCGCTGTGGTCCGGCGTGGGCGGCGGCAACTTCGCCTCGTCGATGTCCAACATCAGCACCTTCTTCCCCAAGCGCCTGCAGGGCACGGCCCTCGGCCTCAATGCCGGCCTGGGCAACTTCGGCGTCACGACCATGCAGATCGTGATCCCGCTGGTGATGACCGTGGGCCTGTTCGGCGCCTTCGGCGGCGAGGCCAAGGCGCTGATCAAGGACAGCGGCTGGATCTTCGGCAAGATCAAGGCGGGCACGCCCACCTACATCCAGAACGCCGGCTTCGCCTGGGTGCTGTCCCTGGCGCCCCTGGCCGTGCTGTGCTGGTTCGGCATGAACAACCTGAAGACGGTGACGCCGAACAGTGGCTCGCCCATCAGCGCCTTCCTGAAGATCACCTACCTGTACTCGCTCGCCTTCGTGCCCTCGATCGGCATGCTGTACCTCTACCTGCCGGCACCGACCGGTCTGGGTCTTCTGAACATGTGGGTCGCGATCCCGCTGGACATCATCGCCGCGCTGGTCGTGATGAAGCTGGCCGCCTTCGGCACCATGAAGGAGAACGTCGCCAAGCAGTTCGAGATCTTCAAGAACAAGCACACCTGGAGCATGACGGCGCTGTACGTCGTGACCTTCGGCAGCTTCATCGGCTTCTCGATGGCCCTGCCGCTGGCCATCACCGTGATCTTCGGCTTCATCCACGCCCCGGATGCCGCCGGTGTGATGCAACACACGCTGAAGAATCCCAACGCCCCGTCCGCACTGACCTACGCCTGGATCGGCCCCTTCGTCGGCGCCGCCGTGCGCCCCATCGGCGGCTGGATCTCCGACAAGGTCGGCGGCTCCATCGTCACGCAGGTCATCTCGGCCATCATGGTCGTGGCCTCCGCCGCGGTTGGCTACGTGATGATGCAGGCCTACGGCTCGGCCACGCCGGAGCAGTACTTCCCCATGTTCATGGGCCTCTTCGTGCTGCTCTTCGCGGCCAGCGGCGTCGGCAACGGCTCGACCTTCCGCAGCGTGGGCTTCATCTTCGACCGCCAGCAGGCCGGCCCCGTGCTGGGCTGGACCTCGGCCGTCGCCGCCTACGGCGCCTTCATCGCCCCGGTGCTGATCGGCCAGCAGATCAAGGCCGGCACGCCGCAGCTCGCCTTCTACGGCTTCTCCGTCTTCTACGCCGTGTGCCTGGTGCTGAACTGGTGGTTCTACCTGCGCCCCAAGGCCTACGTGAAGAACCCCTGACGAACCCCTGAGGCCTCGAACCTCCCCGACTTCGCAGGCCGGCGCTCCCACGAAGACGCCGGCCGCACCCCGAAACCACAGGATCATCGTATGAGCCACTTTCTCGACCGACTGAGCTACTTCGCCCAGCCCAAGGAGGACTTCGCCGACGGCCACGGCCGCGTCACCGGCGAAGACCGCACCTGGGAAGACGCCTACCGCAACCGCTGGGCCCACGACAAGATCGTGCGCTCCACTCACGGCACGAACTGCACGGGCTCCTGCTCGTGGAAGATCTACGTGAAGGGCGGCATCGTCACCTGGGAAACCCAGCAGACGGACTACCCGCGCACCCGCCCGGACCTGCCCAATCACGAGCCGCGCGGCTGTGCCCGCGGCGCGTCCTACAGCTGGTACCTCTACAGCGCCAACCGCGTGAAGTACCCGATGGTGCGGGGTTCGCTGCTCAAGCACTGGCGCGCCGCACGCGCCGTGGCCAAGAGCCCGGTGGACGCCTGGACCAACATCGTCGAGAACCAGGACGCCCGCCGTGAATGGCAGCAGGAACGCGGCCTTGGCGGCTTCGTGCGCGCCAGCTGGGACGAAGTCAACGACATCATCGCCAGCGCCAACATCTACACCGTCAAGAAGCATGGCCCGGACCGCGTGATCGGCTTCTCGCCCATCCCGGCGATGTCCATGATCAGCTACGCCGCGGGCAGCCGCTACCTGAGCCTGCTGGGCGGCGTGTGCATGAGCTTCTACGACTGGTACTGCGACCTCCCGCCGGCCAGCCCGCAGATCTGGGGCGAGCAGACCGACGTGCCCGAAAGCGCGGACTGGTACAACAGCAACTACATCATCGCCTGGGGCTCCAACGTGCCCCAGACCCGCACGCCGGACGCGCACTTCTTCACCGAGGTCCGCTACAAGGGCACGAAGACCGTCGCCATCACGCCGGACTACGCCGAGATCTCCAAGCTGGCCGACATCTGGATGCACCCGAAGCAGGGCACCGATGCGGCGATCGCCATGGCCATGGGCCATGTGATCTTCAAGGAGTTCTACTTCGACAAGCGCAGCGCCTACTTCGACGACTACGCGCGCCGCTACACCGACCTGCCGCTGCTGGTGCAGCTGAAGAAGACCACGACGCCGGACGGCCGCACGCTGCTGGTGCCGGACCGCTACCTGCGCGCGAGCGACTTCGGCGGCAAGCTGGGCCAGGACAACAACCCGGACTGGAAGACGCTGGCCTTCGACCAGGACGGCAAGGTCGTGGTGCCCAACGGCTCCATCGGCTTCCGCTGGGGTTCCAGTGAGCGCGACGACCTCGGCAAGTGGAACCTCGAGAACAAGGAAGCCCGCGGTGACAGCGACGTCACCCTGCGCCTCTCGCTGCTGGAGGCCAAGGAGCCGCAGCACGAGATCGCGGAAGTCGGCTTCCCCTACTTCGGCGGCATCGAGTCCCCGCAGTTCACCGCCAACAAGCAGCAGGACGTGCTGGCCCGCAAGGTGCCGGTGCAGCGCCTGAAGCTGGGCAAGCACGAGGACGCCGGCGAGGTGCTGGTGGCCACCGTCTTCGACCTGCAGGTGGCGCAGTACGGCGTCGACCGCGGCCTGGGTGACGACTGCCCCAAGAGCTACGACGACAACAAGCCCTACACCCCCGCCTGGGCCGAGCACATCACCGGCGTGAAGCGCGAGCAGATCACCACCGTGGCGCGCGAGTTCGCCGACAACGCGGACAAGACGCGTGGCCGCTCGATGGTGATCATCGGCGCCGCGATGAACCACTGGTACCACTGCGACATGAACTACCGCGGCATCATCAACATGCTGATGATGTGCGGCTGCATCGGGCAGACCGGCGGTGGCTGGGCACATTACGTGGGCCAGGAAAAGCTGCGCCCGCAGACCGGCTGGACGGCCCTGGCCTTCGCGCTGGACTGGATCCGCCCGCCGCGCCAGATGAACTCCACGAGCTTCTTCTACGCCCACACCGACCAGTGGCGCTACGAGAAGCTGGACGTGCAGGAAGTGCTCTCGCCGCTGGCCGACAAGTCCAAGTTCGGCGGCAGCCTGATCGACTACAACGTGCGTGCCGAGCGCATGGGCTGGCTGCCGAGCGCGCCGCAGCTGCAGACCAATCCCATCGAGGTCGTGAAGACGGCGCAGGCGCTGGGCCTCGATGCCAAGGACTACGCGGTCAAGGCGCTGCAGGAAGGCCAGCTGCGCATGAGCTGCGAGGATCCGGACCATCCGGACAACTGGCCGCGCAACATGTTCGTGTGGCGCTCCAACATCCTCGGCTCGTCCGGCAAGGGCCACGAGTACTTCCTCAAGCACCTGCTGGGCACCACCAACGGCGTGCAGGGCAAGGACCTGGGCAAGGGTGACGCCAAGCCCGAGGAAGTGGTCTGGCACGACCAGGCCCCCGAGGGCAAGCTGGACCTGCTGGTCACGCTGGACTTCCGCATGAGCACGACCTGCCTCTACTCGGACATTGTGCTGCCCACCGCCACCTGGTACGAGAAGAACGACCTCAACACCAGCGACATGCACCCCTTCATCCACCCGCTGTCCACCGCGGTGGATCCGGCCTGGCAGGCCCGCAGCGACTGGGAGATCTACAAGGGCTTTGCCAAGCGCGTGTCCGAGCTGTGCGTCGGTCACCTGGGCGTCGAGAAGGAAGTCGTGCTGACCCCGCTGATGCATGACAGCCCCGCCGAGCTGGCCCAGCCCTTCGACGTGAAGGAATGGAAGAAGGGCGAGTGCGACCTCATCCCGGGCAAGACGGCGCCGCAGATTGCGGTGGTCGAGCGCGACTACCCGAACCTGTACAAGCGCTTCACCGCCCTCGGCCCCCTGATGAACAAGGCCGGCAACGGCGGCAAGGGCATCGGCTGGGACACCAAGACCGAGGTCGAGCAGCTGGGCGAACTCAACGGCCTGGTGCGCGACGAAGGCGTCACGAAGGGCATGCCGAAGATCGAGAGCGACATCGACGCCACCGAGGTGGTGCTGATGCTGGCCCCCGAGACCAATGGCCACGTGGCGGTCAAGGCCTGGGACGCGCTGTCCCAGCAGACCGGCCGCGAGCACGCCCACCTGGCCCTGCATCGCGAGGACGAGAAGATCCGCTTCCGCGACATCCAGGCGCAGCCGCGCAAGATCATCTCCTCGCCGACCTGGTCCGGCCTCGAGAGCGAGAAGGTGTCCTACAACGCCGGCTACACGAACGTGCACGAGCTGATCCCATGGCGCACCCTCACGGGCCGCCAGCAGTTCTACCAGGACCACCCCTGGATGCAGGCCTTCGGCGAGGGCTTCAGCAGCTATCGCCCGCCGGTGGACTTGAAGACCCTGTACGAGGTGCAGGGCAAGAAGCCCAACGGTCACAAGGAGATCGCGCTGAACTTCATCACGCCGCACCAGAAGTGGGGCATCCACTCGACCTACAGCGACAACCTGATGATGCTGACGCTCAACCGCGGCGGCTCGGTGGTGTGGCTGTCGGAAGAGGACGCGAAGGACGCCGGCATCGAGGACAACGACTGGGTCGAGCTCTTCAACAGCAACGGCGCCATCGCGGCGCGTGCGGTGGTCAGCCAGCGCGTGAACCAGGGCATGACGCTCATGTATCACTCGCAGGAAAAGATCATCAACACGCCGGGCGCCGAGATCACCGGCACGCGCGGGGGCATCCACAACTCGGTGACCCGCATCGTCACCAAGCCCACGCACATGATCGGCGGCTACGCGCAGCTGAGCTACGGCTTCAACTACTACGGAACGATCGGCACCAACCGCGATGAATTCGTGCTGGTGCGCAAGATGGCCAAGGTGGACTGGCTCGACGAAGAGTCGGGCCACCACGCAGCCTGACCCGCCAGGCTCATCCCATGGACATCCAGTTTTCGACGGCACGGGGGAGGGCGCGGTTTGCTAGCTCCTTCCTTCCTTTTGACGAAGCGTCCTCTCCCGAGGCCTTCGGAACTGACTCAGCGATCTGAAAGACAAGGAGTTCCGCGATGAAAGTTCGCGCACAAATCGGCATGGTGCTGAACCTGGACAAGTGCATTGGTTGCCACACTTGCTCCGTCACCTGCAAGAACGTCTGGACCAACCGCTCCGGCATGGAGTACGCGTGGTTCAACAACGTCGAATCGAAGCCCGGCATCGGCTATCCCAAGGAATGGGAGAACCAGGACCGCTGGCACGGCGGCTGGATGCGCAAGAGCGACGGCAGCATCGTGCCGCGCCAGGGCGGCAAGTGGAAGCTGCTGATGCGGCTGTTCGCCAACCCGAACCTGCCCGAGATCGACGACTACTACGAGCCCTTCACCTTCGACTACGACCATCTGCAGTCGGCGCCAAAGTCCAAGGCCGCGCCCACCGCGCGCCCGCGCAGCCTGATCACGGGCCAGCGCATGGAGAAGATCCAGTGGGGCCCGAACTGGGAGGAAATCCTCGGCGGTGAATTCTCGAAGCGCAGCAAGGACGCCAACTTCGAGAACGTGCAGAAGGAGATCTACGGCCAGTTCGAGAACACCTTCATGATGTACCTGCCGCGCCTGTGCGAGCACTGCCTCAACCCGGCGTGCGTGGCCTCCTGCCCCTCGGGCTCGATCTACAAGCGCGAGGAAGACGGCATCGTCCTGATCGACCAGGACAAGTGCCGCGGCTGGCGCATGTGCGTCTCGGGCTGCCCCTACAAGAAGATCTACTACAACTGGCAGAGCGGCAAGGCCGAGAAGTGCGTGTTCTGCTACCCCCGCATCGAATCGGGCCAGCCGACCGTCTGCTCCGAAACCTGCGTGGGCCGCATCCGCTATCTGGGCGTGCTGCTGTACGACGCCGACCGCATCGAGCAGGCCGCCTCCATCGAGGACGACAAGGCGCTCTACCAGGCGCAGCTGGACATCTTCCTGGACCCGAACGACCCGGCCGTGATCGAACAGGCCCGCAAGGACGGCGTGCCCGAAGCCTGGCTGATCGCGGCCCGCAAGAGCCCGGTCTACAAGATGGCCGTGGACTGGAAGGTCGCGCTGCCGCTGCACCCCGAGTACCGCACGCTGCCCATGGTCTGGTACGTGCCGCCGCTCTCGCCCATCAGCGCCGCCGCCAACGCCGGCCATGTGGGTGTCAACGGCCTGATCCCCGACGTCAAGCAGCTGCGCATCCCCGTGCAGTACCTGGCCAACATGCTCACCGCCGGTGACGTGAAGCCGGTCGAGCGCGCACTGGAACGCATGCTGGCCATGCGCGCCTACCAGCGCGGCAAGCACGTGGACGGCGTCGAGGACAAGACGGTGCTGGACCAGGTCGGTCTTCTGAAGAACGAAGTCGAGGACATGTACCAGGTGATGGCCATCGCCAACTACGAGGACCGCTTCGTCATCCCGACGACGCACCGCGAGTACGCCGAGAACGCCTACGACCTGCGCGGCGGCTGCGGCTTCAGCTTCGGCAACGGCTGCTCCGACGGCCAGACCGAGACGAGCCTGTTCGGTGGTGACAAGAAGCGCACCATCCCGATCAAGACGACGGTCTGAGGGAGCGACACATGAGCAAGAAACCCCTGCCCATGAGCCTCAGCTGCCGCGTGCTCGCGCGGCTGCTGGACTACCCCAGCGACGAGATGCTGGCGGCCCTGCCCGAGCTGCTGGACGCCCTGCGCCAGGAGAAGGCCCTGAGCGCCGTGCGCCTGCAGGAAGTGGAGGCGCTGATCGCCTGGATGGCGAGCCGCGACCGCTTCTCGCTGCAATCGGAGTACGTCGAGACCTTCGACCGCGGCCGCGCCAGCAGCCTGCACCTGTTCGAGCATGTGCATGGCGACTCGCGCGAACGCGGCCCGGCCCTCGTCGACCTGGCCAAGACCTATGAGTCCGCCGGCATCTTCTTCGATGCCAAGGAGCTTCCCGACTACCTGCCCGTGGTGCTGGAGTTCGCCTCCACGCAGCCCCCGGCGCTGGCGGCCGGCTTCCTGGCCGAGATGGCGCACATCCTGAACGCCATCCACAGCGCGCTGATCAAGCGCGGCGTGAAGCCCTGGGCGGCCGCCATCGGTGCCGTGCTGGAGCTGGCCGGCGAAACGCCGCAGGCCGTGCAGATCACCGTCGATGAGCCCCTGGACGAAGCCTGGGTCGAGCCCGCCGCCTTCGAGGGCTGCAGCTCGCGCGGCCAGAGCAAGCCCGGCACGCCGCAGCCGGTGCACATCGTCCGTCGTCAAGAAACCCCCAAGCAAGGAGTGCGCGCATGAGCCCCGCATCCAGCCTGACCAGCACGCCGCTGGACTTCGCCCTGTTCGGCATCTATCCCTACATCGCCCTGACCGTGTTCCTCGTCGGCAGCCTGCTGCGCTTCGACCGGGACCAGTACAGCTGGAAGAGCGACTCCTCGCAGCTGCTGCGTGCCGGCAGCCTGCGCTGGGGCAGCAACCTCTTCCATGTGGGCGTGCTGTTCCTCTTCTTCGGCCACACGGTCGGCATGCTGACGCCGCACTTCCTGTACGAGCACTTCATCAGCGCCGGCAACAAGCAGCTGATGGCCATGATCAGCGGCGGTATCGCCGGCACCCTCGGGTTCGCCGGCGTCAGCATCCTGCTGCACCGCCGCCTGTCCGACGAGCGCATCCGCATCAACAGCAAGACCAGCGACATCCTGCTGCTCGTGCTGCTGTGGATCCAGCTGGCCCTGGGCCTGGCCACGATTCCGCTGTCGGCCCAGCACCTGGACGGCGGCATGATGATGCTGCTCGCCGAGTGGGCCCAGCGCATCGTCACCTTCCGTGGCGGCGCCGTGGAGCTGCTGGCCAGCGCCTCGTGGGTCTTCAAGCTGCACATGTTCCTGGGCATGACGGTGTTCGTGATCTTCCCCTTCACCCGCCTCGTGCACGTCTGGAGCGGCTTCGGCACGCTGGCCTACGTGTTCCGCCCCTACCAGCTCGTGCGCAGCCGCCGGATCAGCCTGCCGGCCGGCCACACGACCCCCCAGCGCTGAGCGCCTGACTGAACCCGACAGGAGATCGACATGAGTGGATGTGGTGGTGGCAGCTGCGGCTGCGGTGGTGGCAAGAATCAGGGTGCGGACGGGGCTTCGGTGGCCGAGGCGCTGGCGCCCATCGCGGTGGCCCGCGTGAACGACGTGGCCCTGCACGCGCCCGGCGAGGTGCTCGGTGACGAGGAACTGCGCCAGCGCGCCTATGGCGAGCTGCTGCGCCAGGCCGCGCAGCGCGCCGGCCTGCTGGCCGCGACGGACCCGGGCCCGATCGACGGCGTGCACAGCGAGGCGGCCAGCGAGGCGATCGAGGCGCTGCTGGCGCGCGAGATCACGCTGCCCGAGCCCGACGAGCAGGCCTGCCAGCGCTATTTCGACGCCCACCCGCAGCGCTTCGCCCAGGGCGAGTGCGTGCGTGCGGCCCACATCCTGCTGGCGGTGACGCCCGGCGTGGACGTGGCGGCCCTGCGTGCGCATGCCGAGGGCCTGCTGGTGCGCCTGCGCTGCGAGGACGAGGCTGCCTTCGCCGCCGCGGCCGCCGAGAACTCCAACTGCCCCAGCGGGGAGCAGGGCGGGGCGCTGGGCTGGCTCACGCGTGACGAGTGCCTGCCCGAGATCGCCAGCATGCTGTTCGCCCAGGACGAGGCCAGCCGCCACATGGGCGTGCTGCCGCGCCTCCTGAGCAGCCGTCACGGCTTCCACATCCTGCGTGTCGATGAGCGCGAGGCGGGCGCTGTCCCCGCCTTCGCCCAGGTGCGCGGCTCCGTCGCGGCGCTGCTGCGCCATCAGCTGAGCGTGACGGCCATGCGCCAGTACCTCGACCTGCTCGCCGGCCAGGCGCAGCTGCATGGCGTCTCCCTGAGCCAGGCCGACTCGCCGCTGGTCCAGTAAGCGCAAGGCCCGGCCATGACGGACGAACTGCTCGCCCGCCTGCGGCGCTTCAACAAGGACTACTTCCCGCAGTACGAGGCGCGCTTCCGTGACCTCGTCGAGCAGGGGCAGCACCCGAGCACGCTGTTCATCGGCTGCTCGGACTCCCGCATCGTGCCCTACATGCTCACGGGCGCCGGGCCGGGTGAGCTCTTCCTCGTGCGCAATGTGGCCGCCTTCGTGCCGCCTTATGACGGCACGCTCGAGGACCGCGGCTGCGACGCCGAGGACCACCGCGGCTGCCAGCACCTGGAGGCCGGCGGCGGCGATCGGCAGTGGGTGGGCCATCACGGCACCGCGGCGGCCATCGAGTACGCCGTCCTGGCGCTCGAGGTGCGCCACATCATCGTCTGCGGCCACAGCCATTGCGGCGGCATCCGCGCGCTGTATGGCGATGTGCCCGCCGAGGCACGCAACCTCAAGGCCTGGCTGGACATGGGCCGCGAGGCCGCGCTGCCCGTGCAGCCCACGCCCGAGGCGCTGCGCCGCACCGAGGAGCGCTCGGTCGTGCTGCAGCTCGAGCGCCTGATGGACTACCCGATGGTGCGCAGCCGCGTGGAGCAGGGCAAGCTGTCCCTGCACGGCTGGCACTACGTGATCGAGGACGGCGAGGTGCATGTCTTCGATGTGCAGCAGGGGCGCTTCGTCCCGGCCTCCAAGGCCGAGCACAGCGGCACCGGCCCCTATCGCGATCTGCGGGACGCAGAGCGGGACACCGGGGCGCTGTTCAACGAGATCGACGACGCCTGGGCGCCGCGGCGCTGAGGTGATGTGCGTTGATCGCCCGGGTGGGCGCATGGTGGAGCTGGTGGTTTCGGCTTGATGCAGCTGGCCCCTCTTGGGGGGATTCCCGCGGCCTTCGCCAACACGTGAAATCTGCGCAGCCGACGGGCTGCCGGACCTCCCACGCTGTGCGGGCGTGTGTCGACAAGGCAAGACCTGACCCCGTGGCGCATGCCCGCCCGGGCGAAGCCGGGGCGGCCGACACCTTGACCGAAGCTCACATGAACCGCCTCACTCTTTCCCGACTGCTCCAGCCCCTCGTCGGGCTCAGCTTCTTCCTCCTGGCGTCGATGCAGGCCCAGGCCGGTGTCAACGAGATGCGCAGGAATCTCGAGCCCTACATGAAGCAGTTCAGCCCGCAGATCTGCGGCGGGGCCATCAGCGAGACGCTGGTGCGCGGGCTCTACCGCTGTGACGGCGGGCGGGGCGTCGGTCAGGCCTATGTCAACGAGGCGGCCACGCTGGTGATGCTCACCAACGGGCGGGACATCGTGGACTACGTCGAGCCGGGGCCCGGTGCCAAGCCGGTGTCCGAGGAGGAGCGTCGCGGGCTGCTCGCAGACATGCTCAGGAACATCCGCCTCGATCAGCTGATCCACCTGAAGCAGGGCAACGGCAGCACCCGCGTGCTGCTGATCTCGGCCTTTGACTGCCCCTTCTGCATCCAGCTCGAACGCATGATGGCCGCCCAGGGCAGCCGTCTGGATGCGGACATCTATGTGCTGCCGAGCACGCTCGATGCCAGCAAGCACGCCAACACCTCCACAGTGCGCAACCTCTGGTGCGCCCGGGACAATGCCGCGGCGTGGCGCCAGACGCTGACCAAGGCCACCGGTGGCTACTTCGACCTGCCGTTCGGCAGCTGCGACCGCACCAGCCAGGACACGCGTGACATCGAGACCCTCCTGGCCGCGCTCGGGCCCCAGTTCGCGCGCCGATCCTATCCGCGCATGCTGCTCGGCAACGGGCAGGTCTACACCTCGTCGACGGACGCGGCCGAGTTCGCGACGCAGCTGGCGGACGGTGCCGGCAACGCCTTCTGGCGTGAGCCGGTGTCCGAGCGCTACGTGAGCTTCCGGGTCGGCAACCGCAACGGCGCCGGCGGGGATGGCAAGAAACGCGTCACGGTGGGCCTCGGCGACCTCTTCAAGCGCCTGGGCGGTAGCGACGACAGCAAGAAGACCGAGAAGCAGGAAGGCAGCAACAACAACGGCAGCGGCAACGGCAATGGCAACTGAGGCCGTTGCCCGTGCAAGCTGCGGGTGAGGCTCACGTCGCGTCGAGCAGCGTGACGCGGTTGCGCCCGGCGGCCTTGGCCTCGTACATCGCGGCATCGGCGCGCGCCTGCAGCGACTCGACGTCCTGATGGCGTGCGGGCCCGCCGGCCACGCCGATGCTTGCGGTCACGCGGAGCTCGCCCGCGTCGGTCGCGATCCGCAGCGCCTCCACGCCGGCGCGCAGCTTGTCCGCCAGGCGCGCGCCATCAGACAGCCCCGTGTCGGGCAGGAACACCGCGAACTCCTCGCCGCCGATGCGGCCCAGCAGGTCGCTTCGCCGCAGCTGGGCCTGCAGGGACTGGGCGACGGTCCTCAGCACGGCGTCACCGGCCGCATGGCCGTGCCGGTCGTTGATGGCCTTGAAGTGGTCCAGGTCGACGAACAGCACGCAGCAGGGCGCGTGGCGGCGCTCCGCCCCCAGGACCCAGCGCTGGACGGCGTCGTGATAGGCCCGCGCGTTCATCACGCCGGTCAGGGCGTCCGTGGCCGCCTGCGCGCGCAGCACCTCGTTGAAGTGCCGCATGCGCTTGAAGTACGAGACCGACTGGCTGCTGTAGACGTGGAAGAAGGCGCCGAGGTAGAGCAGCCCGACGCTGGCCGTCATCAAGGCCGCAGCGGAGTAGGGCCGCTGCAGCGCATCGTTGCCCAGCACCAGGGCCAGCAGCGTGCCCAGCACGACGATCCCGCCCACCGCCCGCCCCAGCAGCAGGTAGACCGCCGGGACGTTCACGAAGCACCACAGCACCCGCAGCTCGTCGGCATTGGCGTACAGCACCGACGACGCGAATTCCGCGAGGGACATCGGCAGGTAGAGCCAGGCAATCCAGCGGTAGCGCTCCTTGTGCCCGCGCAGCAAGGCCCACAGGACCAGCGAGGCGCCGGCATAGAGCTGCATGGCGCGCAGGTGGCGCGGGTCCATGGGATTTCGGCCCGACTGGTCCCCCAGCACGAACAGCCAGGTGGCCAGGGAGCCCGCGATCAGCACGCAGGCGAGGAAGCGGAAGCGCAAGGCCAGGTACTCCTCGTCCGCCTCGAAGCGGACGCGGCCGAACAGCAGCTGGGTAAGCACGGGCGTGGCGAATGTCCCGCAGGACAGGCGTGGATGACCGTCCCATGCTAATCCGCGGCGCCGGCCGATCGGGACCAGAGGTCGCGCGAATTCCTCGGGCATACCGGGCGGGTGACGGCTTCGTGCAACAGCGTGAGGAAGGCTTGCGCTGGGTGCCTTGTGTTCCCCGAGGCGCCCGGCGCATAGTCGCAGCAAAGACCGTCATCACCGGCGGATCAACAAGCGCTGGGAATGCATTGATGGCGACTGTCCAGGTCCTCCACGTGATTGCCGTGGCCTCTGCGCTGCTGCTGGCCCTCGCCATGCACCTGCTGCATCGGCTGAATCCGCTGGCCCCGGGCGTCGGTTCCTGGCGCCTCGGCTCCCTGCTCAGCGCCACGGGCCTGTGCCTCGTGGCCGCCCGTGGGCAGATTCCCGACCTGCTCTCCATCGCCCTGGCCAACGGCCTGAGCCTGTGGGGGGCGGCGCGATTGCAGCAGGGTTTCCGCGAGGCCCTGGGCGAGCCGGTCCAGGCCTTGGAGGCGCCGCTGCTGGGCCTCGTGGCCGCCCTGCTGTGCCTCTGGCTCGGCGTGCTCGCGCCGGACATCTCCCTGCGCATCCGCGCCCTGTCGGTGTTGTATGTCGTGGTCTGCACGCGGGCGGTGGCCGCGCTGTGGGGGGCGCAGGCCGCGCGTGATCCCAATCGGATGACCTGGCATGCCATCGGCGCCGTGGTGGCCGTGGCGGGCCTGGTGCAAGCCTGGCGTGCCATCACCTTTCCCAGCCTGCCGCCCACGCAGAGCTACCTGATGGTGCGCGAGCCTGTCGAGTGGGTGGTGCTGGTGCTGGCCCCGACCCACAACCTGCTGCTGGCCTTCGCGCTGAGCTTCGTGTCCGGCGCGCGGCTGATGGCGCACCTGGAGGCCAGCCGGCAGGCCCAGGCCGATGCGGCACGCCAGGCCCAGGCCTTGGCCCAACGCCTGGACACCCTGGTCACGCAGTCGCCCATCATGCTGGCGATGCTGGACCGGCACGGGCGCTACCTGGCGGCCAGCGGCGCCTGGAAGGCCCACTTCCAGCCCTGGGAGGCCTATGCCACGGGCCTGTCCGCCCACCGGGCGCTCGACCTGCTGCCACCGCGGTGCGCCGAGGCGGTCTGGCAGGCCATGACGGGCGCCGAGCACAGCGGCCGGGGCGAGGCGGCAGCAGGCACGGGGGGAGCGGGCCGATGGATGGACTGGCGCGTGGCGCCCTGGCTGGATGATGAAAAGGCGGTGGGCGGCGCGATCCTCGAAGTCGAGGACGTCACCGATCGCGAGCGGGCCGTGCAGGGGCTGCGCGCCTCCAACGAGACCTTCGGCTCCGTGTTCGGCACCGGCCTGGTCGGCATGGCCATCGGCGAGCTCGAGAGCGGCACCATCACCGACGTGAACCCCGCCCTGCTGCGGCTCACCGGCCTCGAGCGCTCGCAGCTCGTGCGCCAGTCGCTCCTCGCCCATCCGCACTGGGTGGACCCCGCGCAGGCCCTGCGCGTCCTCAAGGAGCTGCGTCTGCAGGGCAGCGTCGGGCCCCTCGAGGTGCAATGGGCGGCGCCCGAGGGCGGCCCGCTGGACGTCCTGCTGACGGCCACCCGCATCGCCGATGCCCGCGAGGCCCGCTTCGTCCTGCAGGCCGCCGACATCAGCGCCCAGAAGGCGGTGCAGCGTCTGCTCGAAACGCGCAGCGCCGATCTGGAGCAGACCGTCCTCACCCGCACCCATGAGCTCGCGGCCGCCCGGGACGCCGCCGAGGCGGCCCACCAGCAGAAGAGCGACTACCTCGCCAGCCTCAGCCACGAGATCCGCACGCCGCTCAACGGCATCCTGGGCATGGCGCACCTGGTGCGCACGTCCATTCACGACGAGACCCAGCGCCTGCGGCTGGAGCATCTGGAGCGGGCCGGCCAGCATCTGCTGCAGCTGATCAATGACATCCTGGACCTGTCCAAGATCGAGTCCGGCCACTTCAGCCTGGACTGCGGCGAGCTGCGCCGCGAGGAGCTCGAGGGGCGGGTGACCGCGGTGATCAGCCCGCTGGCGGCCGGCAAGGGCCTGCCGCTGCACCTGGACTTCTCGCGCATGCCGGCCAGCCTGCTGGGCGACGCGGGCCGTCTTGCGCAGGCGCTTATGAACCTGCTGGCCAATGCCGTGAAGTTCACCGACGAAGGCCGTGTGGAACTCAGCTGCTCCGTGGTGAGCAGGGAAGGGGGGCTGTGCACGCTGCGCTTCGATGTCAGCGACACCGGCATCGGCATGACGCCCGCGCAGATGGAGCGGCTGTTCCAGCCCTTTGCGCAGGCGGACAGCTCCGTGAGCCGTCGCTTCGGCGGCACGGGCCTGGGCCTGGTCATCACGCGGCATCTGGCGCAGGCGATGGGCGGGGACGTGTGCGTGCGCAGCCTGCCCGGCATCGGCAGCACCTTCACGCTGACGGTCCGGCTGGAGGAGCCGAGCGCGGCGGTCGCCGGTGCGGAACCGCCGCGCCACGAGGAAGCGCCCCGCCCCGGCGGCACCGGCCGTTCCCTGCTGCAGACGCTGCTGAAGGGGCGCCCGGTGCTGGTGGTGGACGACGACGAGCTCAGCCGCCTCTACCTGGCCGAGCTCTTCCGCTCGTGGGGCGCCCTTTGCGATGCAGTAGGGGATGGCGCGGAAGCGCTGCGGCGCAGCGCGGTGTCGGACTATGGCCTCGTGCTGATGGATCTGCAGATGCCGGCGCTCTCGGGTCAGGCAACGGCCCGCGCCCTGCGCCAGCAGCCGGGGGGCGATCAGCGGCTGATCTTCGCTGTCACGGCCTCCGCCGGGCACGAGCCGCTGCCGGAGGGTCTGTTCCAGGCGCGCCTGCTCAAGCCCATCCAGGCGTGGCGCATCGAGCAGGCCCTGGCCGCGGCCCTGCAGGCGCCGCCCGGCTCACGCACGGACACGATCGTGGGCGCCTGAGAACGCGGGAGACCGCGAGGGGCATCGCACAGCGGGTGCCCGGTCCAGGCGGGGCATGGGACGCCGCCCGGCTCAGGGACTGATCAGCTCCTCGGCGCTCGAGCGCAGCGGCGCCGAGCGGGGCATCAGCATGGTCATGCGCGAGCCCTTGTCGGGCGTGGACTGCACCTCGATCTGCCCGCCCAGCACGTTCGTGACGATGTTGTGCACGATGTGCATGCCGAGGCCGGATCCGCCCTTGCCGAGCTTGGTGGTGAAGAAGGGGTCGAAGATCTTGCGCACGATGGAGGCGTCCATGCCGCGGCCGTCGTCTTCCACGACGAGCTCGACCTGGTCGGTCCCGGCGGGGCGGCAGGACACGCGCACTTCGCCGGCGTCGCGACCCTCGAAGCCATGGACCAGCGCGTTCATCAGCAGGTTCGTGAGCACCTGGCCGAGGGCGCCCGGGTAGCTGCTCATCTCGAGGTCGTGCGTGAGGTCGGTGACGATGCGGAAGGGCGTGTGCTTGAAGCTGGGCTCGACCATCACCAGCACGTCCTCGATCACCTGCGAGAGGTCGAAGTCGCGGCGGGAGTCGGTGGTCTGGTCGATGGCGACCTGCTTGAAGTCCCGGACGAGATCGGCCGCCTTCTGCACATTGCGCTGCAGGATGTCCTGGCCGCGCCGCGTGTCCTTCACCAGTTCTTCCAGCTGGCTGCGACGCATCGGCGTGTTGTCCGTGAGCATCTGGTCGAGCTTGGCCCAGCGGTCGCCGAGGGCGGACACCACGGTCATCGCATTGCCCAGCGGCGTGTTGAGCTCGTGGGCCACGCCGGCCACCAGCCGGCCGAGCGAGGCCAGCTTCTCGGACTCCACCAGCTCGCGCTGCGCGGTCTTGAGGTTGGCGAGTGCGAGGGTCAGCTCGCTGTTCGCGGAGGTCAGCTCGGCCGTGCGCTGCGCGACCTGGTCCTCCAGGGTCGAGGCATGGCCGCGCAGGTCCTCGAAGGCGCGCAGCAGCGCCTGGCGCATGCGCTCCATGGCGATGCCGACGCGGGCGATCTCATCCTCGCCGCCCAGCTCCAGGGGCTGGTCCAAGCGGCCGGCCGCCAGCTCCTCGGCCGCGCGGCTGAGCTTGTCCATCGGGTGCAGCACGCGGCGCTGCAGCACGCCGAGGATCAGCACGAGGGACAGCGTCACGATGCCCACCGAGCGGGCGAGGGCGCGCCAGGCCTCGTTCTGCTTGGCCTCGAGCAGGGGTGCGGCGCTCATGGCCACGGTCAGCTGCGCGATCTCGCGGCCGTCGCGGGTGACGGGGCGGGTGAGGGTGAGGGTCAGGTCCGGATCGGGGTCCGGGCGCTGCATCTGGATGAAGGGCTGCGCGTTGTTCGGCTCGATGACGAGCACGCGCACGAAGCGGGGGTCGCTGGTCTGCGCATCGATCATGGGCTGCGCGAGCTCGGCGGAGACCTGCCAGATGGGCTCCGACAGCGACAGCGCCAGCACCTCCACGGTGCGGCCGAGGTCCCGGCGCAGGTCTTCCATCGCGGTGTGCCGCGAGGCCTGCCAGTCGTACATGAGCACAAGGCTCGTGGGCACGAGCAGGCCAACCCCCAGTGCGAGGATCACGGCATTGCGCAACGAGCTCTGGAACAGTCTCAAGGACAGGCTCTCCCCCAGCGTCCATCGTCACCGCCCATGACACCCGGCGGCCTGCATGCCCGGGCGCCTGGCCCCGGCATGCTGGCTGGATTATGTAGCCGATTTGCCGGGGGCGGCTCAAGGTTTGCGCCGTGCGCACCCCCTTGAAATGCGACAGGGTTCTCGGGCAGGGCGGGCTTGTCGCATCGCGCGCAAGCGGGCGGTGCCAGGTCTTGCCCACCGGCGGGCCGGGCGCCTGCCGGTCTGCAGTCGCTTCGCATTCGCATCTTTCTCCCCCGGACGGGCCCTGAATCCGGCGAAACATGATGTGTGTCAAGGCTGCTGCCGGGGGCAGGACCTACGCTGCGCCAGCCTTCCGCCCGTGCCGGCCGTCCGGCTGGCGAAGGCATACAACAGTTCAAAGCGAGACATCATGAGTTCAGCCCATATCGACGCCCAACTGATCCCGGCCCTGCAGTCCGGCGGCCTCAAACCCCTGCAGCTGGGCGGCCGCGAGCTCCTGCCCATCGTGCAGGGCGGCATGGGCGTGGGCGTGAGCGCCCAGAAACTGGCTGGCACCGTCGCCGCGATGGGCGGCGTGGGCACGCTCAGCTCGGTGGACCTGCGCCGCCACCACCCGGACCTGATGGCCCGCACCGAAGGCCTGAATGCCGGCGAGGAGGCCAAGCGCCAGATCAACGAGGCCAACCTCGAGGCTCTGGATCGCGAGATCGCCGGCGCCCGCGAGCGTTCGCAGGGCCGCGGCCTCGTGGCCCTGAATGTGATGCGCGCGGTGAGCGAGTACGCCACCTCCGTCAAGCGCGCGCTGGAGGCGGGCATCGATGCCGTCGTCGTCGGCGCGGGCCTGCCGCTGGACCTGCCGGACCTGGCCCAGGACCATCCCAAGGCGCTGCTGATCCCCATCCTCAGCGACTCCCGCGGCGTGCAGCTGATCGTGAAGAAGTGGGAGCGCAAGAAGCGCCTGCCCGATGCCATCGTGATCGAGCACCCGCGCCTGGCCGGCGGGCACCTGGGCGCCGCGCGCATCAGCGATCTGGACGACGAGCGCTTCAACTTCGACCGCGTGATCCCCGAGTGCCTGGAGTTCTTCCGCAAGATGGGCATCGAGCGCGAGATCCCGCTGATCGCGGCCGGTGGCATCCGCACGCACAGCGACATCCAGCGCCTGCAGGACCTCGGCGCCGCCGCGGTGCAGCTGGGCACGCCGTTCGCGGTGACGCAGGAAGGCGATGCCTCCGACGAGTTCAAGCGCGTGCTGGCCGAGGCGCGTGACGAGGACATGGTCGAGTTCACCAGCGTCGCCGGCCTGCCCGCGCGCGCCGTGGGCACGCCCTGGCTCAAGGCCTATCTCAAGATCGAGCACAAGCTGCAGGCCGTGGCGCACGTGAAGAGCCGCTGCACCAAGGCCTTCGACTGCCTGGCCCAGTGCGGCCTGCGCGACGGCCTCAAGGACTGGGGCCAGTTCTGCATCGACAACCAGCTCGCGGCCGCGCTGCGCGGTGACATCAAGAAGGGCCTGTTCTTCCGCGGCGCGGGCTCGCTGCCCTTCGGCGACCAGATCAAGAGCGTGCGCGAGCTGATGGAGCGTCTGCTCGCGGCGCCGGCCACGGCCCCGCAGCCGGCCGCCTGATCCCGCGCGCCGCGCGCGGCGCTTCGTCAATGGCCGCAGCTCGCCTGCCGGGGCACGAAGCCCCGGCTCGAGCACGGCCGCAGCGTCGTTCCTAGAATGGCCGGATGCAGTCAGCCACGCCGCCTCCGGCGCCTCCCCGCCGCGCCTGGATCGGCCTGCTCATGGCCAGCCTCGGCGCCCTGGGCTTCTCGGGCAAGGCCATCATCGTCAAGCTCGGCTACCGCCACGGCGCCGACGCCATCACGCTCCTGGGCCTGCGCATGCTTTTCGCGCTGCCGCTGTTCCTGGCCTTGGCCTGGTGGGCCGGGCGCGGCAAGGCGGCACTGACCCGCCGGGACTGGTGGGCGGTCATCGGCCTGGGCTTCAGCGGCTACTACCTGGCCAGCTTCCTCGACTTCGCCGGGCTGGCCTACATCAGCGCCAGCTTCGAGCGCCTGATCCTCTACCTCAACCCCACGCTCGTGCTCCTGCTGGGCTGGCTGTTGCTGGGGCGCCGCGTGGGCGCGCGACAGCTGCTGGCGCTGGGCGTGAGCTATGCGGGCGTGCTGTGGGTCTTCGCGCAGGAGCTGCACTGGCAGGGCGAGCACGTCTGGCTGGGCGCGCTGCTGGTGCTCGGCTCCGCGCTCAGCTATGCGCTGTACCTGCTCTACAGCGGCGAAGAGGTGCACCGCCTGGGCGCGATGCGCCTGACGGGCCTCGCGACCTCCGTTGCCTGCGTGCTGTGCGTGGGGCAGTACCTGCTGCTGCGCGGGCCCGCGGCCCTGCTGCAGGTGCCGGGCGTCGTGGTGCAGCTCTCGCTGCTCAATGCGCTGCTGAGCACCTTCGCGCCGGTGCTGCTGGTGATGCTCGCCATCGAGCGCCTGGGCGCCGCGGTGGCGGCGCAGACGGGCATGCTCGGGCCCATGGCGACGATCGCCCTGGGTGCCTGGCTGCTGGACGAACCCCTGACGGCCGGCGTGCTCGGCGGGACGGTGCTGGTGCTCGGTGGCATCCTGCTGCTGAATCGATGGAGGTGTTGACATGGATCTGGGACTGACGGGCCGCTGGGCCTTGGTGTGCGCGTCGAGCAAGGGCCTGGGCCGCGGCTGTGCCGAGGCGCTGGCGGCCGAGGGCGTGAACCTCGTGCTCAATGCGCGGGGCGCCGAGGCGCTGGAGGCGACGGCCGCGGCCATCCGGGCGGCGACGCGCGCGGCGCATCCGACGCTGCAGATCCGCTGCGTGCCGGGCGACATCAGCCTGCCCGAGGTGCAGGCGGCGGCGCTGGCGGCCGCGCCGCAGCTCGACATCCTCGTCAACAATGCCGGCGGGCCGCCCCCGGGCGACTTCCGGGACTGGACGCGCGAGCACTGGCTGGCGGCGCTGGAGGCCAACATGCTCACTCCCATCGCGCTGATGAAGGCCGTCGTCGACGGCATGGCCGAGCGGGGCTTCGGCCGCATCGTCAACATCACCTCCGGGGCGGTGAAGGCGCCGATTGACACGCTGGGTCTTTCCAACGGCGCGCGCTCCGGGCTGACGGGCTTCGTGGCGGGCCTGGCGCGCCAGTCGCGGCTGGCCGCGGCCAATGTGACGATCAACAACCTGCTGCCGGGGGCCTTCGACACCGAGCGCCTGGGCAAGACCCTCGCGGCCAGCGCCGAGCGCAGCGGGCAGGCCCTCGAGCAGGTGCGCCAGCAGCGGGCGCAGGGCATCCCGGCGCGGCGCTTCGGCACGGCGGCGGAGTTCGGCGCCGTCTGCGCCATGCTGTGCAGCGCCCAGGCGGGCTACCTGACGGGGCAGAACGTGCTGCTGGACGGTGGCGCCTACCCGGGCACGTACTAGGCCGGCACCTTCCGCATACGGCCCCGGTGCCGGCACCGCGGTAACGTCGTCCCACACATTGGGGAGATCGTTACCCCCCGTAACGCCTTCACAATCGGGCCCGCAGCCAAGCATGGAGCGCTTGGCGACAATGCGGCGCCCTGGGCCTTCTGTGATCCGGGGACCATTTGCGGAGGTTAGCGAATCACATGAAGTCCAAGATCGCCCTGGCCCTGGCGGGCCTCCTGGCAGGCCTGTACACGGTGCCTGCGTTTGCCGAAGAGACGAGCTCGCAGGTCGAGCGATGCAACCAGAAGCTGGGGGTCATCGCCGTGGTCGAGCCGCAGTCCGGCTGGGCCCACCTGTCGCAGTACGGCCTGGGCTCGCCTTCGGCGCTGCTGCGCATGATGATCCAGCAGTCCGGCTGCTTCGACGTCGTCGAGCGCGGCGTGGCCATGCAGAACCTCCAGCAGGAGCGTGCGCTGGCCCAGGGCGGTGACCTGCGCCAGGAGTCCAACGTCGGCAAGGGCCAGATGCAGGCCGCCGACTTCGTCATGACGCCCAATGTGCAGGTCGGTGCCTCGACCACCGGCGGCATCGGCGGGGCGCTGCTGGGCCGCGTGGGCGGCGTGTTCGGCGCCATCGCCGGCAACCTCAAGTTCCGCGAGGCCTCGACCAGCCTGCTGATCGCCGACGTGCGCTCCAGCATCCAGGTGGCCTCGGCCGAGGGCAAGGCCACCAAGACCGACTTCGGCATCGGCGGCTGGGGCTATGCCGGCGCCGTGGTGGGCCTGGGCGGCTACACCAGCACGCCTGAAGGCAAGATGGTGGCGGCCAGCTTCCTCGACAACTACAACAACATCGTCAAGACCGTCCGCGACCAGCCCAGCCTGATCCGCACCAGCAGCGCCGCCGGTGACGCCAATGCGGCCGGCTCGACCAAGGCCGAGACGCCCCAGCCAGCGGGCCAGACGCTGTGCCCCAAGATCGGCAACGTGAAGGCCTATGCCAGCGCGGCCAAGGACGCCAAGGTCGTCGCTTCCATCCCCAAGGGTGAAGAGCTGATCGCCTCGGGCGAGGTCAAGAACGGCTTCGTTTACGTCGATGCCGCCAACTTCAGCGGCTGGGTCCAGCGCACGCTGGTCGGCGCCTGCGGTCCGCAGCAGTCGGCCTCGCCGCTGCCGGTGAACAACACGCCCGCCTCGGGCGGCATCTTCGGCAGCTTCGCCGGCACGTTCAACGGCCCGGAGCAGGGCACCTTCAACGTGGTGATCACGCCGGGCGTGGGCGGCATGGGCGTCGTCAGCGGCGGGGGCGTCTCCAACCAGACGGGCGCCTTCAACGTGAGCGGCACCGTCGCCGCCAACGGCCGCATGAACATGACGGCTACGGGCTCGGCCGGTTCCGCCATCTACCAGGGCTTCCTGGACGGCAACACCGGCAATGTGAGCGGCACCTGGCACTACGCCCACCGCTCCAATACCAGCGGCAGCTTCGGCGGCCAGCGCCAGTAAGGCACCAACGGCTCGGGCAGGCGCCTCGCCCTGGCGAGCCCCTCAGCGGCGGGACGACACCACGATCCCCGCCGCGATCAGCCCGAAGGCCGCCCCGTGGTACCACTGCGGCCACTCGCCCAGCAGCGCGGCGGACAGCAGCGCCGCGAACACGGGCGTGAGGTTGCCGAAGAAGGCGGCCAGCGCCGGCCCCGCCTGCGTCACGCCGAGCCCCCAGCAGCGGTAGGCCAGCAGCGAGGGCCCCAGCGCCACGTACACGAGCGCCAGGGCAAGACCTGTCCCCCACACCACCGGCTGCGTGCCCAGCGCCTGCTCCACGCCGGCCGACAGCCCGGCAAAGCCCAGCCCGAACACCAGCTGCGCCATGAGCAGCGCCGCCCAGTCCCAGGCGGGCCGCGCCGTGCCCTGCATGTGCGCTGGCGGGCGGGCCAGCAGCCAGCTGTAGATCGCCCAGCTGAAGACGGCCAGCAGCATCAGCAGGTCGCCCTCGACGAACTGCACCTCGCGCAGGGTCTGCAGATGGCCCCGGCTCAGCACCAGCGCCACCCCCAGCAGCGACAGCAGCGCGCCCAGCACCTGGCGGCGGTCCGGGCGCACGCCGTAGAGGATCGCGCCCACGCCCAGCATCCACAGGGGCAGGCTGGCGGCGATCAGGGTGACGTTGAGCGGTGTCGAGCTGTGCAGGGCCTGGTACTGCAGCGCGTTGTAGCAGCCCATGCCCAGGAAGCCCGTCAGCGCGAAGTAGCGCCAGCGCTGGCGCAGTGCCGCGCGGTCGGCCCACAGCGGCCGGGCCAGCGGGGCCAGCACCACGAAGGCCAGCAGCCAGCGCAGGAAGTTGAGCGTCAGCGGCGGGATCGCGCCGGCCGCCCAGCGCCCCACGACGGCATTGCCGGCCCACAGCAGCGGCGGCAGGGTGAGCAGCAGGGCGAGCTTGGGGTTGAGCTTCATGAGACGGCGGTGCGGGCGGCGTCACGGCAATGGCCGCCACGCTGCGCAGGGATGCAAAGGCTGGCACGATAGCGGAATCCGCTTGTCGCCACGCTGACGTTCGCGCCCGAGCGCCGCGTCAGCACCGCCGGCGGCCCCCATGTCCCTCTGATCAGGAGCAACCGATGTCCCAGGAACAAGTCGTCCGCATGGCCCAGCCGGGGAGTGCCGACGTGATGGCGTTGACGAGCGTGGAAGTCGGGGCGCCCGGCCCCGGCGAGGTACGCGTGCGCCAGGCCTTCTGCGGCCTCAACTACATCGACATCTACCACCGCAGCGGCGTCTATCCGCTGCCCACGCCCTCGGGCCTGGGCATGGAGGCCTCGGGCGTCGTCGAGGCCGTGGGCGAGGGCGTGAGCCACCTGGCCGAGGGCGACCGCGTGGCCTATGCCAGCCAGCCCGTCGGCGCCTATGCCACGGCCCGCGTGATGCCCGCCCGCTGCGTGGTGCGTCTGCCTGCGTCCATTGAGCTGGACACCGGCGCGGCCATGATGCTCAAGGGCCTGACGGTGCAGTACCTCCTGCGCAAGACCCTGCCGCAGGGCGGCCTGCAGGCGGGGGACACGGTGCTCTTCCATGCCGCGGCCGGCGGCGTGGGCCTGATCGCCTGCCAGTGGGCCCGGCACCTGGGCCTGAACCTGATCGGCACGGCCGGCAGCGACGAGAAATGCGAGCTCGCTCGCCAGCATGGCGCGGCCCACGTCATCAACTACCGGCGCGAGGACTTCGCCGCCCGCGTGAAGGAGATCACCGGCGGGCGTGGCGTCAAGGTCGTCTACGACTCCGTGGGCGCGGACACCTGGGCCGGTTCGCTGGCCAGCCTCAGCCCCTTCGGCCTGCTGGTCAGCTTCGGCAACGCCTCGGGCGTCGTGCCGCCGGTGAGCCTCTCGGGCCTCGCGGCCGGCTCGCTCTACGTGACGCGCCCGACGCTGTTCACGCACCTGGCCACCCGCGAGAGCACCCAGGCCATGGCCGACGAGCTCTTCGAGGTGGTCGGCAGCGGCGCCGTGCGCATTCCCATCGGCCAGCGCTATGCCCTGGCGGACGTCCGGCAGGCCCACCTGGACCTCGAGGCCCGCACGACCACCGGCTCGGGCCTGCTGATCGTCTGATCGCCCTTGCGGTGGCCTAGGTCGACGCCGCGGCCCCGGCCGCCGGATCAGCGGCGGGGTCGGCCGAGGCGGCGGGCAGGCGCAGCTCGAAGCTGAAGCACGAGCCCGTGCCCGGCTGGCTCTCCACCTCCACCTGCCCGCCCATCAGGCCGACGAGGCGCTGCACGATGGTGAGGCCCAGCCCCGTGCCGCCGTAGCGCCGGGTGATGCTGCTGTCTGCCTGGGTGAAGGGGGCGAAGATGTGGCGGATCTGGTCCGACGTCATGCCGATGCCGGTGTCATGGACCGAGAAGCGCAGCCGCACCCCCGCGGCCGGGTCCACGGGCTCGCCGTCCTCTTCCTCGGGCAGCTGGATCACCTCCAGGCGCACCTCGCCCTGCTCGGTGAACTTCAGCGCATTGCCGACGAGGTTGACGAGCACCTGGCGCAGGCGCAGCGCATCGCCCACCAGCTCGGCCGGGACGCAGGGCTGGACCAGCGCATGCAGGCGGATGCCCTTCTCGTGCGCCTGCAGCAGCAGCGGGTGCAGGCTCTCTTTCAGGCAGTCGTGCAGCACGAAGGGGCGGTGCTCGATCTGCACGCGGCCCGCCTCGATCTTGGCCACGTCCAGCAGGTCGTTGATGATCACCAGCAGCCCCTTGGCCGAGCCGTGGGCGAGCTCGATGAAGCGGCGCTGGCGCTCGTCGAGCTCGGTCTGCAGGACCAGCTCGGTGAGGCCCAGCACCCCGTTCATGGGCGTGCGGATCTCGTGGCTCATGTTGGCGAGGAAGGCGCTCTTGGCCTGGCTGGCGGCCTCGGCGGCGAGGCGTGCCGCCTCCAGCGCGGTCTGCGTGGCCTTCAAGTCCCCGATGTCCCGGGCGTTGAGCTGCATGACGAGGTCCCCCGTGACCGGGTCGCGCATCGGGCGGGCATCCAGGCTGTGCCAGCGCCGGCCCATGGTGGTGAGCAGCTCCAGGTCCGCGGCGAAGGTCTGGCCCCGCTGGACCTGCGCCAGGATGCGTCGGCCGACCTCGGGATCGGGGAAGAGGCCCACGAACTCGCCCTGCCCCTTGGGGCGGGCCAGGCCGGCGAAGCACATGGCGGCGGCCGGGTTGCGCATCAGGAAGTTGCCGTCGCGCAGCGAGACCATGCCGATGCGCACGGAGGTGTGCTGCAGGGCCTCGACGCCGCGCAGCATGGACTTGTCCGCCGCGCTGGAGAGGTGGTCGACGGCGAAGAGCATCACCTGCCGGCCGTCGGGGGTGAGGATGCCGCGCGAGGCCAGCATCACCGTGACCGGCTGGTCCTTGGGGTAGAGCGTCCACTGCTCTCGGACGATCTTGCCCAGGGCATGGTCCGCGGCGCTCAGGGCGAGGCGGGCGCGCACCGTCTCGGAGCTGCCCTCGTGCTTGCGGGCCAGGAATTCCTCAGCGCTCTCGGCCTGCCAGAAGCTCAGGGCCGCGGCATTGGCCCAGAGGTTGCGCTGGCGCTGCGGGTCGAAGATCCACATGGGGACGTCGAGCCAGTCGTAGTGCGTCAGGCAGGCGTAGTCGAGCATGGGCTGAGGGGCGGGGCGGGGCAGGCGGTGAACTGGGAGCTGGGCACTGACGCTGGAAGGGCTGGGCTGGCGGGACTGCGGCACATTGTGGCGCGCCGCGACCCGGCTCGGCGGCGGGCGGGGACGGCGATTCGGGGCCTTGCGGGGCCGTCAGGAGTCTGCTACGGCCGCCCGGTAGGCGTGCCAGCTGGCATGCCCCAGCACCGGGCCCACCACCAGCAGGCCGAGGAAGCCCGGCAGCAGCGCCAGCACCACGAGCACCACCACGAGCGCGCCCCACCAGAGCATGACGCCGGTCTGCGTCAGCACCAGGCGCAGGCTCGTGAGGCCGGCGGTCACGGCATCCACCTGCTGGTCCAGCATCATGGGGATCGAGATGACGCTGACGGCATAGATCAGCCCCGCGAAGAGCGCGCCGACGGTCAGGTAGGTGGCGATGAAGCCGAGGTTGTCGGGCTCCAGCAGCTTGGTGAGCGAGCCGGCGAAGTCGGGCATGCCGTCGAAGCTCACCGCGAAGATGACCAGCGAGGCGCGGCCCCACAGCATCTCCAGGATCAGCAGCACGCCGCCGAAGATGGCCATCTGGCCCATGTGCGTGTCCCAGGCGGTCAGCGAGTCGCCGAGGTCGGGCTGCTCGCCGCGCTCCAGGCGCATGGAGACCTGGTACAGCCCCATGCACAGGAAGGGGCCCATCAGCAGGAAGCCGGCGGACAGCGCCAGCGTGTAGGCCGGGGCGTTCTGGTAGACCTTGAGCAGCCCCCAGCCCATCAGCACGAAGCACACACCGTAGAACAGGCCGATGCCGGGATGCCGGCAGAAATCCCGCCAGCCCAGGCGCAGCCAGTGCAGAGGCTGGCTCCAGCGCAGGGTGTTGAGCTGCAGGTGGAAGGGCGAGACGCTGGCGGCGGGCGGCGGGGCGGCCTCGTCGGCCTCGCCGATCTTGGGCGAGGCTTGATCGGGATCAGTCGCGCGGGCCGGCCTCGTGTCGGGCGTGGGCTCCTGCGCCAGGGGGTGGCTCATGGGTGTCTCCTTCTGCCGGCTAGGCTAGAGGGAGGCGTCCCTGGCGTCAGCGGGCCTTTCCCTAGGCCCTGCGCTTGAGATGGATCAAGCGCTCGGGCGGCGCCCCTCAGCCGCGGCGCACGCGGCGCAGCTCGTCCAGGATCAGCAGCGCCGCGCCGATGGAGATGGCGCTGTCGGCCACGTTGAAGGCCGGGAAGGTCCAGGCGTTCTGGTAGTGGAGGGAGATGAAGTCCACCACATAGCCGTGCAGGAGGCGGTCGATGACGTTGCCGACGGCACCGCCCAGGATCAGGGACAGCGCGGTGGCAAAGAGGGTCTGGTGCCCATGCTTGCGCAGCAGCCACAGGATGAAGCCGGTGGCGACCACGCCCAGGCCCACGAAGAACCAGCGCTGCCAGCCACCCGCCCAGGCCAGGAAGCTGAAGGCCGCGCCCGGGTTGTGCCAGCGCACGAGGTTGAAGAAGGAGGTGACCGGGCGGCTGTCGCCGAGCTGGAAGCTCCCCAGGATCAGCACCTTGGTGAACTGGTCGGCCAGGATCACGAGCAGGGCGATGGCGAGCCACTGGATCAGGCGCGGGGAGGGGGAGGAGGTGGCCATTGGCGTGCAGGGTTCGGAAGCAGGGCGCTACTGTAGCCGGTCCGGGGCGCAGCCTCGGGCGGGCACGCGAACTGCCGGCCTGAGGTTTGTCAAGGCCGAGGGGCCGGACTAGATTCATCACGGAAGCCCGCCTTCGGCCCGCCGGGTCGCCGGGCCGTTCCCTCACCCCGAGGAGCTCGCCATGCGCAAGAGGATCTACTGGATGTTGCCGGACGTGGACAGCGCCCGGCGTTGCATGAACGACCTGCTGCTGGCCCGCATCGCGGCGCCGCAGATCCATTTCATGGCGCGCGAGGGCGCCGAGATGGGCGGCCTGCAGGCCGCGAGCCTGCTGCAGACCTCGGACCTGGTCGAGGCCGCGGAGACCGGCCTGCTGGTGGGCGCCGGCCTGGGCGCCATCGCGGGCGTGCTGGCGGCCTACAGCCTGGAAACGCCCGTGCCGGCCGGCCTGGTCGTGGCCCTGGCGCCCCTGGGTGCGGTGCTGGGGACATGGTTCTGCAGCATGATCGGCAGCTCCACGCCCAGCCGGCGGCTGCGGCGCTTCGAGGCCGGCATGGCGGCCGGCCAGTACCTGCTGATGGTGGACGTGCCCCGCGGCCGCGTGGCCGAGATCGAGGCCCTGCTCGCGAGCACGCATCCGGAGGCGAGCTTCCAGGGGCAGGAGCCCAATGTGCCGGTCTTTCCCTGAACCGGCCTGCCGCGCCTGCTGATCGCCGCTGGCCACGCTACAGTGGCCGGCCATGAAGCTGCGCGGCAAGATCCTCCTCCTGGCCATCGCGCCCCTGCTGGCCTCGCTCGCCCTGATCGCGGCGGGCGTGCGGCAGCAGGAGGGCGAACTCGTCGCCCGTGAGCACGCCACCGTGCAGCGGGCCTACATGGAGGCGAGGCGCGACGAGCTGCGCCACTACGTCGACCTCGCCCTCAGCACGGTGCAGCCGCTCTATGCCCAGGCCCAGGCGCAGGACGCGCAGGCGCGCCGCCAGGCCAGCGAGCAGGCCCTGCAGCGCCTCGCCGCGCTGGACTACGGCGCCGATGGCTACTTCTTCGTCTACGACCTGCAGGGCCGGGTGCTGATGCACTCACGCCAGCCCGAGCTGCTCGGCCAGAACCTCTGGGAGTTGCGCGATGCCCGCGGCCAGCCCACCATCCAGCGCCTGATCGCCCAGGCCCGGGCGGGCGGCGGCTATGTGGAATATCTCTGGCGCAAGCCCTCCAGCCAGCAGCTGGCGCCCAAGCTGGGCTATGTGGTGGCCCTGCCGGAATGGAACTGGATGATGGGCACCGGCCTGTACCTGGATGGCATCCAGGCCACGCTGGACCAGCTGGACCGCGAGGCCCAGGGCAATATCGCCCGCACGATGTGGTGGATCGTCGGCATTGCGCTGGCGGGCATCGTGCTGATCAGTGCCAGCGCCCTGGCCCTGAACCTGTCAGAGCACCGCCTGGCCGAGCAGAAGCTGCGCCTGCTGGCGCACGAGGTGGTGCGCTCCCAGGAGGAGGAGCGGGCCCACCTGGCGCGCGAGCTGCACGACGGCATCAGCCAGACCCTGGTGTCCACCAAGCTGCTGGTGGAGGCCAATCTGCGCGAGCCGCGGCCGGCCCTGCTGCAACAGGCGGTGGAACGGCTCAGCGGCAGCCTGCACGAGGTGCGGCGCATCTCGCACCGCCTGCGTCCGGCCCTCCTGGACACGCTGGGCCTGGATGCGGCCCTCGAACACCTCGCCCAGGAATGCGAGACCGCGGGCGGCCCGCACCTCGACTGCCGCTGCGAGCCTCAGCCCCTGCCGCCGCTGCCCGAGGTGGCCGTCACCGTGCTCTTCCGCGTGGCCCAGGAGGCGCTGACCAATGCGCTGAAGCATGCGCGGGCCGGGCAGGTGCTGCTGGCGCTGCAGGCGCCGGCCGGGGGGGACCTGAGCCTCGTCGTGCAGGACGATGGCCAGGGCTTCGACCTGCGTGCGCAGAACCTGCACCCGCAGCAGGGCATCGGCCTGCGCAATATGCGCGAGCGCCTCGCGGCCATCGGCGGGCAGCTGGACATCCAGACCCGCCCGGGCCACGGCACCTGGATCGAGGCCCGCCTGAGCGCCGAGGCCCTGGCCCGGCTGGCCAGCGACAATGCGGCCTCATGAGCGCTCCTTCCTCGCCGCCCCTGCGCATCCTGCTGGTGGATGACCACCCGCTGGTCCGCGAGGGCCTGCGCTCGCGCCTGCAGACCGAGCCCGGCTACGAGGTCGTCGCCGAGGCCGGCAGCGCCGACGAGGCCCTGATCGCCCTGAAGCAGGCCACGCCGGACCTCGCCCTGCTCGACGTGGGCCTGCGCCAGGGCAGCGGCATCGAGCTGGCCCGGGCGCTGCTGGCCCAGGCGCCCGCGCTGCGCGTGCTGATGTTCAGCATGTACGACAACCCCGAGTACGTGCAGCGTGCCCTGGAGGCCGGGGCCAGCGGCTATGTGCTCAAGGATGCGTCGGTCGAGGCCCTGCTGGCCGCCATCGAGGCCGTGCGGGCCGGCGGCACCTACCTGAGCCCGGGGCTCACGCGGCGCATGTTCCGAGCCCAGGCGCCCAAGCCGGTGCTGTCCCCGCGCGAGAGCGAGATCCTCAGTGCCCTGGCCCGCGGCGAGACCAGCAAGGACATCGCCCGGCGCCTGGACCTTTCGGTGCGCACCGTCGAGACCCACCGCCAGAACATCAAGCGCAAGCTCGCCCTGGACACGCCGGCCGAGCTGCTGCGCTACGCCCTGGAGCACGCCCGCGGCCTCGAGGCGGACGGCGGGCGCTGATGCGGGCTCTGACGCCTGCGCGACACGCGCCTAGGGTTGATCCCTAGTCATCCCTACGGAGTGGCGCCGCGGGCCGAACGGATGTGCTGCGGGCGCGCGATCTTCACACTGCAGTCTCCCAAGAACCGGATGCCGACACGCTGCCGCCAGAAGCAGGGCCGGGGTCCACTGCAGGAGACAAAACCATGTCCAGTCTTCGTCGCCACCTCGCCTGGGCGGGCGTGGCCGTGCTCGGTGCCGCGGCGCTCGGCGTCGTCGCCCTGTCCCGCGGCGAGGCCATCAGCGCCCTGTGGGTGGTGGTGGCCGCCGTCTGCGTCTACCTGATCGGCTACCGCTACTACAGCCTCTTCATCGCCAACACCGTGCTGGGCCTGGACGGCCAGCGCCAGACCCCCGCCTGGAAATACAACGACGGGCTGGACTATGTGCCCACGCACAAGAACGTGCTCTACGGCCACCACTTTGCCGCCATCGCGGGCGCCGGGCCCCTGGTCGGGCCGGTGCTGGCCGCGCAGATGGGCTATCTGCCGGGCCTGCTGTGGATCCTGGCCGGCGTGGTCTTCGCCGGCGCGGTGCAGGACTTCATCGTGCTCTTCATCTCCACCCGCCGCGACGGCCGCTCCCTGGGCGAGCTGGTCAAGCAGGAGATGGGCACGGTGCCGGGCCTGATCGCGCTCTTTGGCGCCTTCATGATCATGATCATCATCCTCGCGGTGCTGGCCCTGATCGTGGTGAAGGCCCTGGCCGAATCGCCGTGGGGCACCTTCACCGTGGCGGCCACCATCCCGGTCGCGCTGTTCATGGGCGTCTACCTGCGCTACCTGCGCCCCGGGCGCATCGGCGAGGTCTCGCTGATCGGCTTCGTGCTGCTGATGGCCTCCATCATCGGCGGCCAGTGGGTGCACGAGAGCCCCACGCTGGCCCCGCTGTTCACGCATGACGGCAAGACCCTGACCTGGCTGCTGATCGGCTATGGCTTCGTAGCCGCCTCCATCCCGGTGTGGCTGCTGCTCGCGCCGCGGGACTATCTGTCGACCTTCCTGAAGATCGGCACCATTGTCGCGTTGGCCGTGGGCATCGTGTTCGTGGCGCCCACACTGCAGATGCCGTCCATCACCAAGTTCGCCGCGGGCAACGGCCCCGTGTGGGCGGGCGACCTGTTCCCCTTCCTTTTCATCACCATCGCCTGCGGTGCCGTCTCCGGCTTCCATGCGCTGATCTCCTCGGGCACCACGCCCAAGATGCTGGAGAACGAGACCCACGCCCGCTTCATCGGCTACGGCGGCATGCTGGCCGAGAGCTTCGTGGCGGTGATGGCCCTGGTGGCGGCGTCCTGCATCGAGCCGGGCGTCTATTTCGCGATGAACAGCCCGGCGGCGCTGGTGGGCAAGACGCCCGAGGCCGTGGCAGCCACGATCTCGACCTGGGGCTTCGTGGTCACGCCCGAGATGCTGGTGCAGACGGCCAAGGACGTGGGCGAGAACACCATCCTCGCCCGCGCCGGCGGCGCGCCCACGCTGGCCGTGGGCATGGCCCACATCCTGCATCAGGTGGTAGGCGGCAAGGCCATGATGGCCTTCTGGTACCACTTCGCCATCCTCTTCGAGGCGCTCTTCATCCTGACCGCCGTGGACGCCGGCACCCGCGCCGGCCGCTTCATGCTGCAGGACCTGCTGGGCAGCTTCGTGCCCTCGCTCAAGCGCACCGACTCCCTGGTGGCCAATCTGCTGGCCACGGGCCTGTGCGTGGCGGCCTGGGGCTACTTCCTCTACCAGGGCGTCGTCGACCCGCTGGGCGGCATCAACACCCTGTGGCCGCTGTTCGGCATCGCCAACCAGATGCTGGCCGCCGTGGCCCTGCTGCTGGGCACCGTGGTGCTGTTCAAGATGAAGAAGGACCGCTACGCCTGGGTCACCATCGTGCCCTCGGTCTGGCTGCTGGCCTGCACGCTGACGGCGGGCTGGCTGAAGATCTTCTCGGACGACGTGCGCGTGGGCTTCCTGGCCCATGCCCGCAAGTACGCCGACGCCGTCGCGGCCGGCCAGGTGCTGGCCCCGGCCAAGAGCCTGGAGGCCATGCAGCGGGTGATCTTCAACGATCGCCTGGATGCCGCGCTGTGCGCGCTCTTCATGGGCGTGGTGCTGAGCGTGCTGGTCTACAGCATCAAGTCCGTGCTGGCCGCACGCGCCAGCCGCCAGCCCAGTGCCCAGGAGGCGCCGCGCGTGCCGCTGAACCCGGCCGCCGTGGCCTCCAGCCATGCTTGAGCAGGGCCTGCGCGAGCTGGGTCAGGCCGGGCGCACCCTGGCACAGAGCCTGCGCCTGATGGTGGGCCTGCCGGACTACGGCGCCTACGTGGCCCATCTGCAGCGCGAGCATCCGGAGCGCGAGCCCATGAGCTACGAGGACTTCTTCCGCGAGCGGCAGGCCGCGCGCTACGGTGGCAAGCTCGGGCGCTGCTGCTGAAGCGCGCCGATCTCGTCGCCCCATGAAAAACGCCCCGTCTTGACGATCTTGACGGGGCGTTTGCTTTTGGCGGGGCGCCGGGATCAGGCGATGTGGCGCACCTCGCCGCTGCCATGCAGATTGCTGTGGCAGCGAGCGCACAGGCCCGGGTGCTCGGCGATCGAGCCGACGTCCTCGCGGTAGTGCCAGCAGCGCTCGCACTTGGCGTGGGCCGTGGGCGTGACGGTGACGCTCAGCTCGGCCGCCGCCTCGACGCGGGCCGCCGAGGTGATCAGCACGAACTTGAGGTCCTCGCCCAGCGACTGCAGCAGGGTCAGGTCTTGCTCGGCGGCGCCGATCACGACCTCGGCCTGCAGCGAGGCGCCCACGAGGCCCTGGCCGCGCACGTCCTCGATGGCCTTGTTGGCCAGTTCACGGATCTCGCGCACGCGGCCCCACTTGGCCAGCAGCGCCTCGTCGGCGGCCTTGAAGGTCCAGAAGGTCTCGGTGAAGATCGTCTCGCCGCCGTTGAAGACCTGCCAGGCTTCCTCGGCCGTGAAGCTGAGGAAGGGCGCCATCCAGCGCAGCATGGCGTTCGTGATGTGCCACAGCGCGGTCTGGGCCGAGCGGCGGGCGAGGCTCTTCGGGGCCGTCGTGTAGAGGCGGTCCTTCAGCACGTCCAGGTAGAAGCCGCCCAGGTCCTCCGAGCAGTAGACCTGCAGCTTGGCCACCACCGGGTGGAACTCGTAGCTCTCGAAGTGGGCCAGCACCTCGGCCTGGACCTGCGAGGCGCGGGCCAGGGCGTAGCGGTCCACTTCCAGCAGCTGGTCCAGCGGAACGGCCTCGGTCGCGGCGTCGAAGTCCGAGACATTGGCCAGCAGGAAGCGCAGCGTGTTGCGGATGCGGCGGTAGCTGTCGACCACGCGGGCGAGGATCTTGTCGTCGAGGCCCAGGTCGCCCGAGTAGTCGGTCGCGGCGGTCCACAGGCGCAGGATCTCGGCGCCCATCTTGTCGGACACGGCTTGCGGCGCGACCACATTGCCCACCGACTTGCTCATCTTGCGGCCCTGGCCGTCCACCACGAAGCCGTGGGTCAGCAGGCCCTTGTACGGCGCGCGGCCGTACAGCGCCGAGGCGATCAGCAGCGAGCTGTGGAACCAGCCGCGGTGCTGGTCATGGCCTTCGAGGTACAGGTCGGCCTCGGGACCCTCGGCATGCGCGGCCCCGGCGTGGCTGCCCTTGAGCACGTGCTGGAAGGTGGAGCCGGAGTCGAACCAGACGTCCAGGATGTCCTGGCCCTTGGAGTAGAACTCGGCTTCCGCGCCCAGCCACTCGGCCGGGTCCAGCTTGGCCCAGGCCTCGATGCCGGCCTGCTCGACGAGCTGCGCCGCACGCTCGATGAACTCCAGCGTGCGCGGATGCGCCTCGCCCGTGTCCTTGTGCAGGAAGATGGGCAGGGGCACGCCCCAGCTGCGCTGGCGCGAGATGCACCAGTCAGGCCGGTTGGCGATCATGTCGCGCAGGCGGGCGCGGCCGTTCTCGGGGTAGAAGCTGGTGGCGTCGATGGCGGCCAGGGCCGTCTGGCGCAGCGTCTGGGCCGGCTGCTCGCTGGCGAACAGGCCGGCGCCTTCGTCCATGCGCACGAACCATTGAGCGGCCGCGCGGTAGATCACCGGCGTCTTGTGGCGCCAGCAGTGCGGGTAGCTGTGGGTGATCTTGGACTGCGCCATCAGGCGGCCGGCATCGGCCAGGGCCTGGGTGATGACCGGGTTGGCCTTCCAGATGTGCTGGCCGCCGAACAGGGGCAGTTCGGCCTCGTAGGCGCCGTTGCCCTGCACCGGGTTCTTGATGTCGTTAAAGGCCATGCCGTGGGAGACGCAGCTCTGGAAGTCGTCCAGGCCGTAGGCCGGTGCCGAGTGCACGACGCCGGTGCCGTCATCCGCCGTGGCGTAGTCCGCCAGGTAGACGGGGCTCTCGCGATCGAAGCCGGGGTCCACATGGGCCAGCGGGTGCTTGAACTTCAGCAGTTCGAGCGCACGGCCTTGCGTGACGGCGACCTGCTCGCCCTCCAGCTGCCAGCGGGCCAGGCACTTCTCGACCAGGGCCTCGGCCACCACGAAGTAGCCACGCGGCGTCTTGACGAGGGCGTAGGGCAGCTCGGGGTTGAGGTTGAGCGCCTGGTTGGCGGGGATGGTCCAGGGCGTGGTCGTCCAGATCACCGTGAAGGCGTCCTGGTCCAGTGCGGGCAGGCCGAAGGCGGCGGCCAGCTTGGCCGGCTCGGCGCACAGGAAGGCGACGTCCACGGCCGGCGACTGCTTGTCGGCGTACTCGATCTCGAACTCGGCCAGCGAGGAGCCGCAGTCGAAGCACCAGTAGACCGGCTTCAGGCCGCGGTAGACGAAGCCACGCTCGAACAGACGCTTGAGCACGCGGATCTCGCCGGCCTCGTTGGCGTAGTCCATGGTGCGGTAGGGCTTGTCCCACTCGCCAAGGATGCCCAGGCGCTTGAAGTCGGCGCGCTGGCCGTCGATCTGCTCGGCGGCGTAGGCGCGGCTCTTGGCCTGCACCTCGTCGCGCGGCAGGCCGCGGCCGTGGGTCTTCTCGATCTGGTTCTCGATCGGCAGGCCGTGGCAGTCCCAGCCGGGGATGTAGGCCGCGTCGAAGCCGGCCAGCTGGCGGGCCTTGACGATCATGTCCTTGAGGATCTTGTTCGCGGCGTGGCCGATGTGGATCTGGCCGTTGGCATAGGGCGGGCCGTCGTGCAGCACGAACTTGGGCGCGCCGCAGCGGGCGTCACGCAGCTTCTTGTAGATGCCTTGCTCTTCCCAGCCCTTGACCCAGCCCGGCTCGCGCTTGGGCAGGTCGCCGCGCATGGGGAAAGGGGTGTCGGGCAGGTTCAGCGTGGCACGGTAGTCGGGTGCGGCGGGCTTGGTGGCGTCAGTCATGGCAGCAATCAGGCAGGGCCGCTGGCGGCGGGCCAGTCGGCGGGCAGGGGGAGCACCGGGGTGGCGCAGGGGCGTCAGGGCGGCAAGCCCCGAGGGCGAGCCCGCATCAAATTCGATCGCGGGTGGTCTGGCGGCGCATCGAGGCGTGGGTGGCCAGGAAGGCGCGTGCCTGCTCGACATCGCGGGCGATGGCCTGGGTCAGGGCGTCCAGCCCGTCGAATCGGGCTTCGTCACGCAGTTTGTGCAGCAGTTCCACGCGCACGAGTTTACCGTAGGCCCCGTTGGGCCCGAGCTCGGCGGGCCAGTCCAGGCAATGCACCTCCAGCAGCACGCGGCCGGCATCCTCCACGGTGGGGCGCACGCCGAGGCTGGCGACGCCGTCCAGCGGCTGCTCGGCCAGGCCGTGGGTGCGCACGGCGTAGATGCCCATGGCCGCGGGCTTGGCATGGGAGAAGCGCAGGTTGAGCGTGCGGAAGCCGTCGGCTGCGCCGGCGGCGGTCTCGCCCAGCTGCCGGCCGAGCTTCTGGCCGTGGATCACATGGCCCGAGATGGCATAGGGGCGGCCCAACAGGCGCTCGGCGTCGTCCATGCGGCCCTCGGCGAGCGCCTCGCGCACGGCCGAGCTGCTGACGCGCAGGCCGTGCACCTCGTAGCTCATCATGCGAGCCACGTCGAAGCCCTGGCGCTGGCCGGCGGCGTCGAGCGTCGCGTAGTCGCCCTGGCGCTTGGCACCGAAGCGGAAGTCGTCCCCCACCAGCACGTAGCGCGCGCCGAGGCCGTCCTTCAGTACGCGCTGGATGAAGTCCTGAGCCGGCAGCGAGGCCAGGCGCTCGTCGAAGCGCAGCACCACGGCCTGGTCGATGCCGCAGCGCTCGAGTTCCTGGAGCTTGTCCCGCAGCGTGGCGATGCGGGCCGGCGCCAGTTCCGGCTTGCCCAGCTTGTGGGCGAAGAAGTCCCGCGGATGCGGCTCGAAGCTGAGCACGCAGGACGGCAGCCCGCGGTGCTGGGCCTCCGAGCGCAGCAGGGCCAGCATGGCCTGATGCCCGCGATGGACGCCGTCGAAGTTGCCGATGGTGAGGGCACAGGCCGGGGCGATGCCCGGGTGATGGAAGCCGCGGAATACCTGCATGGGGGCATTATCCGTGCCCGCGGCGGGCATGGGCCTCGCCAGTGGCACCGGGCGTTGCGGAGGTGCGATCAGGCCCAGGCGGCGGCTTCGGCCGGCTGTGCCTGGCCGATGTGGCGCACCAGCAGCTCCATCAGCTGCTCCATGCAGAAGGGCTTGAGCAGGTAGCCGTCCATGCCGGCGGCCTCACAGCGCTCGCGGTCCTGGGGCGCCGTGCTGGCCGTGAGGGCGACGATGGGCACGCGGGCGCGCCCGAGGCGGCGCTCGTCCTCGCGCCAGCGGGCGGTGGTCTCGTAGCCGCTCAGCTCCGGCATGAGGCAATCCATCAGCACGAGATCGAAGCGCTCCCGGTGCAGCAGCTCCAGCGCCTGGCGGCCGCTTTCCGCCTGCACGACCTCGACGCCGCTGTGCGCCAGCATGGACGCCGCGACCAGCAGGTTGACGGGGCTGTCGTCCACCAGCAGCACACGGCCCTGCAGGGCGGGCAGCTGCGAATCGCGGACGTCGACCGGGTCCGCCGGCGGGGCCTCGCAGCACCGCAGCGGGAGGGTCAGCTCGAACATGGAGCCAAGGCCCCGGCGCGAGCTCGCCCGCAGCTCGCCGCCCATGGCCTGGGCCAGCTCGCGGGAGATGGTGAGCCCGAGCCCGGTGCCCTCGCGGCGCTGGAGCTTGCCGCCGATCTGCTCGAAGGGCGCGAAGATGCGCTCGAGCTGATCGGCCTCGATGCCCTCGCCGGTGTCCCGCACGGCAAAGCGCAGCAGCGCGCCATGGCGGTCCTGCACCACCGCCACGCCGACGTCCACCGAGCCCTGTTCGGTGAACTTGATCGCGTTGCCGACGAGGTTGTGCAGCACCTGCCGGATGCGCGAGGCGTCGGCCATCACGTGCGTGGGCAGGCCCTCGGCGAGGCGGACGTTCAGCTGCAGGCCCTTGTCGCGCGCCGGAGCGCTCAGCAGGCGGCAGACCTCGTTCACGGCGCCGGCCAGGTCCATCGGGGCCGGGTCGATCACGAGCTTGCCGGATTCGATGCGGGCCAGGTCCAGGAGGTCGTTGACGAGATGCAGCAGGTGGCGCCCGGAGCTGTGGACGACGGCCAGCTGCTCGCGCTGGCGCTCGTCCAGCTCGGAGCGCTCCAGCAGCTGCGTCATGCCGAGGATGCCGTTGAGCGGCGTGCGGATCTCGTGGCTCATGACGGCCACGAAACGGCTCTTGCTGGTGCTGGACTGTTGGGCGGACTGCAGCGCGCGCTGGCGCTCCTCGGCCAGCTTGGCATGCTCGAAACGCAGGCGCAGCAGCTCCAGCCGGCGGGCCTGGACACGGCGGGACTCGGTGCAGGCCACGTACAGGAAGATGAGCAGCCCGGCGGCGGAGAGCCAGCCCTCACGCGTGCCGAGCAGGAGGTTGTAGGCCAGCACCGGCAGGAAGGTGAGGCCGCTGAAGAGCGCGTTGGCGCGGAACTCCGCGCCCATCGCGAAAAGCGAGACCGCTCCGAGCCCGACCATGGACGCCAGGATGAGGCCGTCAAGACCTGGCACCGCCGGCGTGTGGAAGTACCAGCCCATCGCGCCCCAGCTCATGGCGTCAGCGGCCAGCAGCGTGAAATAGCGGCGGCGCCAGTGGCGCAGTCGGGGCCCCTCGGGGCGGCTCAGCCGGAAGCTGCGGGTGTCCAGTGCGCGCAGCAGCACGAAGGTCAGGCGGCACGCCAGCCAGCCCAGCAGCAGGGCCGCAGGCAGGTGGCCCCACAGCAGCAGGACGGGGCAGACACTGAACGCCGCGCCCAGCAGCGTGGGCCGCAGGCTTTGCTCATACAGCGAGCTGAGACGTTCGCGCTCGATTTGCGCGGCGATGTCCTGATCCAAGGACGGAATCCCTCTGTGCCCCCGGCTCGTGCCGGCGGCTGTTGTATGTCAGCGGAACGGGTGGTGGCCTTCTCCCGGGCTGCCCCCGTGCTCCTCCCACGGCATCTCCTCGGTGCTGCCGTGGCGGGCACTGGTTTGTAGCCGCAGTCGGGGGGCGGGGGGCTAGGAGGAACCCTGGTCTGCCGGCCGATCGGCGCATGGATCGGCGGTATCAGTGAAGGATCTCACGCCGCGGCGGCGGTCCCGAGGATGCGGGCCGGGCTGTCGATCCAGCACCACTGGCCCTCCGGCACGTCGGCGGGCAGCACCAGCGCGCCGAACTGCGGCCGATGCAGACGCTCCACGCGGTTGCTCACCGCGGCCAGCATGCGCTTGACCTGGTGGTACTTGCCCTCCGCCAGCGTCAGGCGCACGCCGTGGCTGCCCATGGGCTCGGCCGCCAGGGCCTTCACCAGCTCGGGCTCGCGGTGGACCTTGAGCTCGTGCTCATGCAGCTCCACGCCCGCCAGCAGCTGCTCGATCTGAGCGGCATCGACCGGGTGCTTGCAGTGCGCCTCGTAGACCTTGGGCACATGGTGCTTGGGGCTCGTGAGCTTGTGGATGAGGGTGCCATCGTCCGTCAGGAGCAGCAGGCCCGTGGTGTCCTCGTCGAGGCGCCCGACGGGCTGCACGCCGCGCTCGCGCAGCGGCGCCGGCAGCAGGCTCATGACGCTGGGATGGTGGCGGGGCTTCTGCGAGCACTCGTAGCCGGCTGGCTTGTGCAGCAGGATGAGCGCCTTCTCGTAGTAGGGCCAGGTCTTGCCTGACACCTCGAACTGGAGGCCCTGCGGGTCGAAATCGGCATCCGGGTCGTCCACGACTTCGCCGTGGACCTGGACCTCGCCATGGTGGATCAGGCCGGCGCAGAGGCGGCGGCTGCCGAAGCCTTGAGAAAAGAGGATCTGGGACAAACGCATGCCGGCATTATCCAAGCTCGCCGGCCGCCGGGAGACCCGGCAGGCCGCGGGCCGAGCGCACGGCGTCCAGCACGGCCGCGGCGAGGGCCTCCACGGCCATGACGCCGAGCAGGCCCAGGTCGGCCGGCCCGGTGTCACCGGTGGCCAGGCTGAAGACGAGGTCGCCGTCGCTCGGCTGGTGCACGGGGTGGATGCTGCGGGCCAGGCCGTCGTGGGCCATCTGCGCCAGCTTGGTGGCCTGGGCCTTGTCCAGGCGCGCGTCGGTGGCGACGACGGCCAGCGTCGTGGCGCCCCCGGCAAGCGGCCGGATGGGCGCCTCGCCGGCCAGCAGCGCGCGGGCCGTGTTCCGCAGCCGGCCGTCGGGGCCGCGTGCCCCGGCGACGAGCGCCCCGGTGGCGGGATCCAGCACATCGCCCACGGCATTCACCACGGCCAGGGCGCTGAGCGTCGTCCCGCCCACGCGCAGCGAAGCCATCCCCAGGCCGCTCTTCATCGCCCATTGCGGGCCCAGCAGCTTGCCGACGGTCGCCCCCGCGCCGGCGCCGACGCTGCCGCGGTCCGCATCGGGGGGCGACGCAAGGCTGGCTGCCTCACAAGCCGCCTCACAAGCCGCATAGCCGGCCGATGCATCCGGTGTGATGGCGGGATCCCCCAGCCACAGATCGAAGAGCACAGCCGCCGGCACGATGGGCACGCAGGCCGGCCCCACGCGCAGGCCGTGCCTGCGCTCGCGCAGCCAGCGCATCACGCCGGACGCGGCGTCCAGCCCGAAGGCGCTGCCGCCGCTCAGCAGCAGGGCATGCACCTGCTGGACCGTGTTCTCGGGGCGCAGGAGGTCCGTCTCACGCGTGCCGGGCGCCGCGCCGCGCACGTCGACGCCGGCCGTCACGCCCTGCGGGCACAGGATGACGCTGCAGCCCGTCGGGCGGCGCGTGTCCGTCCAGTGGCCGAGTCGCAGGCCGGCGACGTCGCAGAGATGCCCTCGCAGCGGCGCGGACATGGGCTCAGGGCCGCGGCTTGCGCGGCTGCAGGCCGCCGCAGTCGGCACCCAGCCAGCGGCCTTCGCCGGTGATGGTCATGGTCCGGCCCTGGCGCTGGATGCTGAGCTTGCTGCTGTAGTGCTCGGGGCCGTCGAAGGTGAACTCCCCATCGCCTTCCGAGGCCGGGTCCGTGCAGGTGAAGTGGCTGCGCACGGTGTTGCCGCTGCGCGAGACCTGCTGCTTGCAGCGCCCCTTGTCGTCCACCGGCGGCTCGTGCCGCTCGGCCTGCTCCTTGCTGACGCAGGTCTTGAGCGTGATGCTGCCACCCGCGCCCAGGTTCATCTGGACGCCCTGCTGGCTCATCATCTGCTCCATCATCTGGCGCTTCTCGGGCGGCAGGTTCGCCATCGCCTGGCGGGCCTTGTCCATCTTGGCCTGCTGCTCGGGGTCGAGTTGCGGCTTCTGGCTCATTTCCCAGAGTCCGGGTTTCATGGCCGGTTGCGCGCCGGCGTACAGGGGCAGGGCCAGCAGGAGGCCGATCAGCAGCGGCTGCGCGCGCCGGTCGAAGCGGCGGTCGAAGCGGTAGGCGGCGGGGAGGGGGCGGCGGTTCCGGGTCATCGCAACTCCTTGAGAAGGGGCTGCGGGGCAGTGTAGTCCGCCGTCTCGTTCAGGCAAACACGCCGGCCTGCTCCGTCATTCGCTCACTGACCTCGGCCAGGTGGTGCAGGCCGTCTCCCCACTGCATTTCCATCACCGTGAGGCGCTTGAAGAAATGGCTGGAGATGTATTCGTCCGTCACGCCGATGCCGCCGTGCAGCTGCGTGCACTGCTGGCCGACGAAGCGCAGGGACTGGCTCAGCTGCACCTTCACCTGCGCGAGTGCGCGGCGGCGCTGCGCCGGCGCCTCGCCGAGCTTCAGCGTGGCGAAGTAGCTCATCGAGCGAGCCAGCTCCAGCTGCATCTTGACGTCGGCCATGCGGTGGCGCAGAGCCTGGAAGCTCGCGATCGCCACGCCGAACTGCTTGCGGGTGTTGAGGTAGTCGGCCGTGAGGCGCACCAGCGCGTCCATCGCCCCGACGGCCTCGGCGGCCTGGGCGGCGATGGCGGTGTCGGCGGCGAGCTCCAGCAGCGCCTGGGCCGACGCGGCATCCGCCAGTCGCTGGCCCGGCGTCGAGCGCAGCTGCAGCTCCGCGGCGGCGGAGCCGTCATGCAGCGCGTGGCCGCGCGCCGTCAGCCCCTCGGCGTCTGCCTCGACGAGGTAGAGCGCCGCGCCCTGTTCGTCCTCGGCCGGCACGATGAAGGCGTGGGCATGGGCGCCGGCGCTGACGAGGCTCTTGCTACCCGTCAGCCGCCCGCCCTCGGCCCGCATCGCCCCCATGCCGAGGCGGTAGCGCAGCCCGCGTTCCTGATGCGCCAGCACGACGAGCGCCTCGCCGCCCGCGATGCGGGGTAGCCAGGCCGCCTGCATGGCCTGCGGCGCCTGCGCCAGCAGCAGCGGCGCCAGCAGCGCGCCTTGCGCGTAAGGCTCCAGCACGAGGCCGCGGCCGAGCTCCTCCATCACGACCATGGCCTCCACCGGGCCCATGCCCAGGCCGCCGTGCGCCTCGGGCACCTGCAGTCCCATGAGGCCGAGGCCGGCCAGGCCTTCCCAGGCGGCCCGCGAGAAGCCGCCCTCACGGACGATCTGGCGGCGCTGCTCGAAGCCGTAGTCCTTGTCGACAAAGCGCTGCACGGCGTCGCGCAGGGCCTGCTGGTCTTCGCTGAAATCAAAATCCATGGCGGGTTCTCCTGCGCGTCAGCCCAGCAGGGTCTGGGCGACGATGTTGCGTTGCACCTCGTTGGAACCACCGTAGATCGTGGTCTTGCGGTGGTTGAGGTAGTGGCTGGTCAGCGAGGCGCAGTGGGCGGCGCCGCCCGGCCACAGCCCGCCCAGGGCCTGGTCGCCCTGCCAGCCGGCCTCCATGGCCTCGTGGATGTACGGCGTCGAGAAGGGGCCGCCCGCCAGCATCATCAGCTCGGTGTAGCGCTGCTGGATCTCGCTGCCTCGGATCTTGAGCAGGCCCGCGACGTCCAGCGACTGCCGGCCCGAGCTCTCGGCGGAAAGCACGCGCAGCACCATCATCTCCAGGGCAATGATGTCGACCTCCAGCAGCGCGATCTGGTCGCGGAAGCGGCTGTCCTCGTACACGCCCTCGGCCGCCGCGATGCGCTTGAGGCGCTCCAGTTCGCGCTTGGCCCGGTTCACGTCGGCGATGTTGGTGCGTTCGTGGGCGAGGAGGTACTTGGCATAGGTCCAGCCCTTGTTCTCCTCGCCGACGAGGTTCTCGACGGGCACCCGGACGTTGTCGAAGAAGACTTCGTTCACCTCGTGTTCGCCGTCCAGCATGATGATCGGGCGGACCGTCACGCCGGGGGACTTCATGTCGATCAGCAGGAAGGAGATGCCGGCCTGCGGCTTCACCTGCGTATCGGTGCGCACCAGGCAGAAGATCCAGTCGCCGTACTGGCCGAGCGTGGTCCAGGTCTTCTGGCCGTTCACGAGGTAGTGGTCGCCCTGGCGCTCGGCACGCGTCTTGACCGAGGCCAGGTCCGAGCCGGAGCCCGGCTCGCTGTAGCCCTGGCTCCACCAGACGTCGCCGCTCATGATGCCGGGCAGGAAGCGCTGCTGCTGCGCCGGGCTGCCGAAGGCCATGATCACCGGGGCGACCATCACGGGCCCAAAGGGCACGACGCGCGGTGCGCCGGCGAGGGCGCATTCCTCTTCGAAGAGATGGCGCTGGATGGCGTCCCAGCCCGGGCCGCCGAACTGCTTCGGCCAGGCCCAGCCGTGCCAGCCCTGCTTGCCGAGGATGCGGGCCCAGCGCTGGAGATCGTCCTTGTGCAGGCGCTGGGCGCGGTGCACCTTGTCGCTGATGTCCTTTGGCAGGTGGGCGGCGACCCACGCGCGGATCTCTGCGCGGAAGGCTTCCTGTTCGGGGGTGAAGGCCAGTTGCATGGGCGTGTCTCCTGATCCCGTCCGGCTGGACGGGCGTGGGGCCTGGGATCGCAGGCCGATGGGGCAGTTTTTAGCACGGCCGTTCTTTTCTGCCCTGTCGAATGGGGGACAGTCGGCGGCTAGGGAATGCCCTGCCGGGCGCGGGGTGGGCCGGGGACGTCGCGAGGCGCAGGCCCCTCACAATGCGGGCCATGAACACCATTCCTGCCACGCTGGCCATCCACGGAGGTGCCGGCACGATTCTTCGCGAGACGACGCTGCCGGCCGTCGAGCAGGCCTATCTTGACGCCCTGGCGTCCATCCTTCGCGCGGGCGAGCAGCGGCTGGCTCGGGGCGCGCCGGCGCTGGAGGTCGTCGTCGAGTGCGTGCGGCTGCTGGAGGAGAACGAGCGCTTCAATGCGGGTCGTGGCGCGGTCTACACGGCGGACGCCACGCACGAGCTCGACGCCAGCGTGATGGACGGCCACACGCGGCGGGCAGGGGCGGTGGCGGGCCTGCGCAGCACGCGCAATCCGGTGTGTGCGGCGCGGGCGGTCATGGAGGCCAGCGGCCACGTGATGCTGATCGGCGCCGCGGCCGACGCCTTTGCCGCGGCGCAGGGGCTGGAGCAGGTGTCGCCCGACTGGTTCGGCACGCCAGAGCGGCTCGCCCAGCTGCGGCGCGCGCAAGGGGTGGGCGCGGCGGCCATCCTCGATCACGACGGCGCGCAGCCGCCACTCGACGAGCGCCACAAGTTCGGCACGGTGGGCGCGGTCGCGCTGGATGCGCAGGGCCGGCTCGCCGCAGCCACCTCGACCGGTGGCATGACGAACAAGCGCCCGGGGCGGGTGGGAGATTCCCCCATCCTGGGCGCCGGCTGCTATGCCGACGGCACGGTGGCGGTGTCCTGCACGGGCACGGGGGAGGCCTTCATGCGCGCCGTGGCGGCGCACGAGGTGTCGGCGCAGATGCGCTACCTGGGCCGCAGTCTGGCCGAGGCCGCCGGCGATGTCGTCGATACCCTGCTGCCGAGCGTGGGCGGGCAGGGCGGCCTGATCGCCGTGTCACGCACGGGCGAGGTCTGCCTGCCCTTCAACACCGAGGGCATGTACCGCGGCTGGGTCCGCTGCGGGCAGTCTCCTGAGGCGCGCATCTTTCGCTGAGCACCGTCGCGGCCTGCCCTCGAACGGCCAGCGGCCCCGGAAAAGCAAAAAGCAGCCCGGAGGCTGCTTTCATACGGGGCGCTGAGGGCGCTTACTGCTTGCGGCGACGGGTGTAGGCCACGGCGCCGAAGGCAGCAAAGGCCAGGGCGATCGAGCCGGGTTCCGGCACGTTGCTGACCTTGTCCGTCACCGACACGAAGGCCTGGGACGACGGGCTGGAGGTGCTCTTGTACACCGTGAAGTTGTAGGCGGACTTCGTCAGGCCCAGGCTGCTGGTCCAGAAGGATTCGTTCGCGTTGTTCAGCGCGTCGAGGTACTTCTCGGCCTGGGTGCGGACGCCTTCGTAGTTCAGGTTGGTGAACAGAGCACCGCCGCCCTTGGTCGGGTCCGCGACACCGCTGTTGCCGTCGCCGAGCAGCTCCCACAGCACGTACTGGAAGGCGGCCGACTTGGTGTTGCTCGTCAGGCTGTCCTTGTAGGCGTAGTTGTAGAGCTCGACCAGGTTGTTGTACAGGGCCACGGTACCGGACTGGTACTCGTAGCTGTCGGGGTTGGAGTAGGGGGCGCTCGTGTACAGAGTCTTGTAGCCCGAGCTGGCGCCGTTGCCGCCGGTGGCCGCGCCGTTGGCGCCGAGCGTGACGCCCATGAAGGCATCCAGCGTGGACGTCGCGTAGGTGTTGCTCAGCTTGCTGGTGGTCAGCGGGTCGATGCAGTACACCCAGAAGGACGTGTTCGCGTAGGAGTCGTTGACCAGCGTCGCGCCCATCGACTGCGCAGTCTTGGCATAGCTGCCGATCTGGATGTCGGCCTGCGTGTACCGGGTGGTGCCGGTGCTCGACAGGTTGGTGTTGTAGGCCAGCGCCGAGCCCATGCTCAACACCGCAAGCCCGAGGCTCAGGCCCAGGGTGGCAAAGGTCTTGGTCATTGCTGAAGTGCTCATGGTCTTGTCGCTTTGTTGCTTGCCGGCGCATCTCGCCCAGCTACGGACGGGAGGCTACCAGCGATCGTCATTGTGTTCATCCCGTGAACGAGGGGCTCTTTCGTAGCCGCCGGATCTCGTCACACTTGGAGGGCGATGTAAGCAATTATGAGGCCAGACGTGCCAAGTCATTGATTTGCAACGATTTGTTGATGAATGGGCTGGCGCTGCGGTGACAGGTTGTAAGGCCGGCCGACAAGCGAACAACGGCGCCGGGCGGGCGGGGGCTCACAGGCCCAGCTCGGCCTTGAGCGCCTTGAAGTCGCTGCTGTCCCGGAAGCGCCCCGGCATGCTCAGGGCCGCCTGGAACTCCTCCTTGGCGTCTTGCTTGCGGCCGGACTTCGCCAGCGCAAAGGCGAGGTGAAAGCGCAGCACGCCCTGGTTGGGATCCCGCAGCCGGGCATCGCGCAGCAGACGCAGGCCGGCCTCGATCTCCCCCCGCTTCACATGGATCCATCCCTGGGCATCCAGCGTTTCCGGGCTTTCCGGTGCCAGCTTGCGGGCCCGCTCGGCCATGGCCAGCGCCCCGGCATCGCCCAGCCGCTGCAGCAGCAGGGCGTAGGTGGCCATGGCGGACACATCCTGGGGATCGCGGGCGATGAGGGTCGAGAAGCTGCGCTTGGCCGCGTCGTTCTTGCCCAGTTCGGCCTGCGCCTCGGCGAGGACCCGCAGCAGGCCGAGGTCCTGCGGCGACTTCTGCGACCAGGCCTCGAGCGTCGCCAGACCTTTTTGCGGATCGCCGCCGCTGGTCTGGGCGCGCGCCAGCAGCAGCGCATTGCCGGACGTCGGCTCCAGGTCCAGTACCTGCTGGTAGCGCTTGGCAGCCTCGCCGAACTGCCCGCGGGCATAGGCCAGATGGCCGGCCGTCAGCAGGGCCGGCTGGGCGGTGGGGTACTTGGCCAGCAGCGTCTTGAGCGCGGCATCAGCGCGGGCGTTGTCCTTCTTCCGGTTGGCGACCTCGATGGCCAGCACCAGCACGTTCAGGGCCTCGGCGCCGTTCTGCTGGGCCTTCTGGAGGTTGTAACCCGCACCGTCCACATTGCCGATGGCCAGCTGCTGGCGCCCCACGATGACCTGCGCCTCGGGGTCATAGCCGGCGATCCGCGTGGCTTCCTGCAGCAGCGTGCGGGCATTGCTCATGTCGCCGTGCATGGCGTAGGTCCGGCCAAGCGTCAGGGCCACCTCCAGATTGCCCTGGTACTTGCCGTTCAGTCCCTTGCCGACCGCAATGGCCTGGTCCATCTTGCGCTGGCTGGTGTAGAGCTCCATCAGCGTGAGGCCGGGGCGCGGGTCGTTGCGGGAGAGGTTGGACGCCTTCTCGAGGGCCTCGACGGCCTCGTTGAAGCGCCGGGCCCGCAGCTCCAGCACGCCCAGCTGGTAGAGCAGCTGCGGGTCCTCGGCGTCCTTCTTGAGCAGGCCGTCAATCCGTTGCCGGGCGACGTCGAACTGCTTCTCCTCGATGTCCAGCCAGCTGAGGTTGATGAGCGCCGGCTTGAAGCCCGGGCTCTTGGCCAGGGCCTGCTGGAAGGAAGCGCGCGCGCCGCCCTTGTCCCCCAGCCGCCCCTTGATATTGCCCAGATAGTTCATGAGCATGGGGTTCTGCGGGTCGCTCTTGAGCAGGTTCTCGGCCAGCTGCAGCGCGCGCGTGCCCTTGCCCATGCTGGCGTAGGCAGTGATGAGCTGGATGGCGGCGCGCGTGTCGCCCGGGTTCACCGCCAGCACCTTCTCCAGATTGCTGATGCCGGCCTCGCCCTGGCCCAGGGAGAGCTGGCTCAGGGCGAGCTCGCGGATGGTGTCCGGCGTGGGCTGCAGCGCGGCGGCCTTGTCGAAGGTCTCCGCGGCGAGGTCGTAGCGCTTGCGAGCCAGATGGATGCTGCCCTGCAGGTAAAGCACCTGCGGATCGTTGGGCCGCTGGCGCAGCAGATTGCTCACCACCTGCTGGGCCTGGACAGGGTCACGCTGCTCCAGGGCGATGCTGGCCGCCATCAGCTGGCCGGCATAGTGGTTCGCATTGAGCGCCAGCAGGTTGCGCAGGTGCTCCCGAGCCTTCTCGTTGTCACCGAGGGCCTTGTAGGCCATGGCGCCCGCGAAGTTGAGGCTCTCGTCGCTGTTGATCACGCCCGTCGGCTGCAGGCCCAGCAGCTCGGTCGTCTGGACGTAGGCGTCGCGGGCCTTCGCGGCGTTGCCCTTGCGGGACTCGAGCACCCCGCGCAGGTAGGACGCCCGCGCGTCGGCCAGGCTGGCCTGCTCCAGCGCGAGCAGGTCCTGCTCGGCCTCCTTGAGCTGGTTGCCCGTCACGTACAGGCCGGCGCGCGCGACGCGCGCCTCGACGTTCAGCGGCTGCTGCTGCAGAGCCTTGCCGAAGGAGGCCAGCGCGGCGTTGCCGTCCTTGAGCTTCTGCTGGACCGTGCCCAGCGCGTACCAGGCCGCGCTGTTGGCGGGATCGAACTCCAGCGCCTTGCTGATCTGCGTTCGGGCCTTCTCCAGGTCCCCCTGCCGCGTCAGCATCGTGGCCTCGGCCAGCAGCGGCAGCGGCGAACGCGGCGCCAGCGCGCGCGCTTCGGCGAAGGACTTGCTCGCGGCGTCCTTCTGCCCCAGCGTCGCGAAGGCCGTGCCTCGCAGCGTCAGGATCTCGGCATGGCTGCCCACCGGCACGCCGTTGATGTTGACCCGCTCGAGCAGCTTCTTGTATTCGCCCAGGGCGATGTAGAGCCGGCCGAGGTCGACCATCACCTCGCTGCGCGAGACGCCCTGCTTGAGCGCTTCGTCAAAGGCCGCCTCGGCGGAAGCGAGATCGCCCACCTTGAGCAGCGTGCGGGCCAGCAGCAGGTGCGCGGACAGCATGCGCGGGTCCGCCTGCAAGGAGTTGCGCAGCTGGATCAGCGCGCCCTCGACGTCCTTCTTCTCGAGACGCTGCTGGGCGTCGTCATAGAACTTGCTGGCCGCATCACCCGCGCCCTGCGCCTGGAGTGAGGCGCCGAGCAGCAGGGCGAGGAACAGGCGGGAGGGCAGGCGGTTCATGGGCGATCCAGTGCGGCGGTGCCGGCCCCAGGCCGCGCGGACGCGGGAGGCCGGTGAAGAAAAGGGACCGCGGCGGCGGTCCCGGCAGACGACGGGCGCAGGCTCAGTCGCGGAAGTTGTCGTAGCTGAGCGGCAGGTCCGCCATGTCCTTCTTCAGCTGGGCGATGGCCAGCTGGAGGTCGTCACGGTTCTTGCCGGTGATGCGCACGACGTCGCCCTGGATCGAGCTCTGGACCTTGAGCTTGCTGTTCTTGATCGCGGCGGTGATCTTCTTGGCGTTGTCGGCATCGATGCCCGAGCGGATCTTGTAGACCTGGCGGACCTTGTCGCCGCCGAGCTTCTCGATCTTGTCCTTCTTCTCCAGGAAGCTGATGACCACGCCCTGCTTGGTCAGCTTGCTGTAGAGCACGGCCTCGATCTGCTCCAGCTGGAAATCGCTGTCGCCGGTCGAGTGGATCTCCTTCTCCTTGGCCTTGAGCTCGACCTGGGCGCTGGTGCCCTTGAAGTCGAAACGGGTGTCGATCTCTTTCTTGCTGTTGTCCACGCCATGGCCGATCTTGACCATGTCGGGTTCCAGCTTGGTGTCAAAGCTAGGCATCAATTACATCCTTGAGGGCAGTGCCCGCGCCGGAAGCGGCGGGGGAATCTGGGAAAATTCTGCCATGCAACACGAGATGCCGAACACCCGGGACGAGGGTCTGCGCCCGAACGCGGTCCCCGCGACCCTCACGATCGAGGAGGGCGTGAACCTGCGGCCCTACAACAGCTTCGGCCTGCCGGCCACGGCGCAGCGCCTGGTCCGCATCCGCCAGGAGGCCGACCTGCGCCGCGTGATCGACCACCCGGAGCTCGGCCTGTGCCCGAAATTCGTGCTCGGCGGCGGCAGCAACATCGTGCTGACGCGGGACGTCGAGGCCCTGGTGCTCAAGATGGAAATCATGGGCAAGCGCGTCGTCGAGGAGCGCGAGGACGCCTGGATCCTCGAGGTCGGCGCCGGCGAGGTCTGGCATGACGTCGTCCGCTGGAGCCTCGAGCAGGGCTGCCCGGGTCTGGAGAACCTCGCCCTGATCCCGGGGACGGCCGGTGCGGCGCCGGTGCAGAACATCGGCGCCTACGGCATCGAGGTGAAGGACCGCCTCGAGGCCGTGGACGTCGTGGATCTCGTCACCGGCCGGCCGGTGCGCCTGCCGGCCAGCGTCTGCGCCTTCGGCTACCGCGACAGCGTCTTCAAGCAGACCGGCTTCGGCGGCCTCGCCGGCAAGAGCGTGATCACCCGCGTGCTGCTGCGCTGCCCCAAGCCCTGGGTGCCCCAACTGAGCTACCTCGACCTCGAGCGCAAGATGAGCGAGACCGGCATCTCGGCGCCCTCGGCGATGCAGATCTTCGACTGGGTCTGCCAGATCCGGCAGGCCAAGCTGCCCGACCCCCGCCAGATCGGCAACGCCGGCAGCTTCTTCAAGAACCCGGTGGTGACCGAGGAGCAGTGCCGGGACATCATCGGCCGCGATCCCGGCATCGTGCACTACCCCATGCCCGACGGTACCGTGAAGCTCGCCGCGGGCTGGCTGATCGACGCCTGCGGCTGGAAGGGCAAGAGCGTGGGCGGCGCGGCGGTCTATGAGCGCCAGGCGCTGGTGCTCGTCAACCGCGGCGAGGCGCGGGGCGCAGAGGTGGTGACGCTGGCGCGGGCCATCCAGGAGAGCGTCTACGGCCGCTTCGGCATCCGCCTGGAGCCGGAGCCGGTGATCGTCTGATCGCTGCGGGCCGGCGCGTGCGGCTCAGGTCTTGATGAAGGGGTGCTCGCACAGCGCCCGGCAGCGCGCGATGGCCTGGAGGATGCGGCCGGCCAGCGCCTGCAGCACCTCCTCGTGGCGCCCCGCGGCGGCGGCGGCCTCCAATTCGGCGGCCGGCTGGCTCAGCAGGCGCAGGCCGAGGTTGGCGGCGGCGCCCTTGAGCTCGTGCGCGAGCTCCCGCAGCTGGGTGTGATGCGGCCCCGCGAGGCCGTCCGCCAGCCGCTGCTCGATGGCCGGCAGGCCCGCGACGAAACGCTCATACAGCTGCGCGACGGCCTTGCCGCTGAGGTGGTGCCCCAGCTCCGCGATGACCTGGGCGTCGAGCTCCTCGTCGTCGGCCGGTGCCGGCGCGGATGCGGGCGGGGCGGCTTGCGGGGAGGTCGGCGCGCAGGCCGCCCGGCCGCTCGACCCCTCGCTGCCGCCCGAGACCGCGGGCGCATCGATGGCCTCCCAGGGCTGGCGATTCAGGGCGGCGGTCAGCTCCTGGATGCTCAGCGGCTTGGCCAGGAACTCGTCCATGCCGGCGTCCTCGGCCTGCCGACGCGTGGCCTCGAAGGCGTCGGCGGACAGCGCGATGATGCGGATGTCGCGCCGCGGGCCCGGCAGCGCGCGAATGTGCCGCGTGGCCTCCAGCCCGTCCATGACCGGCGTGTGCAGGTCCATCAGCACCAGGTCGAAGTCGTCCTGACGCAGCCGCTCGACGGCGTCCCGGCCGTTGTCGCAGAACACGGCCTTGTGGCCCAGACGTTCAAGGACGGCCTCCAGGAACTGCCGGTTGGTGGCGTTGTCCTCGGAGACGAGGATGCGCAACTGCCGCAGGGCGGCCAGCGGGACGGCGCTCGTCGGCGTCAGCGGCCGTGTGGCCGGCCCGGGCAGGCATTCGTTGAGCTTCAACTCCACCGTGAAGACCGAACCCTGGCCCAGGGCGGACTGCACCTGGATGTCGCCGCCCATCGCACGGGCCAGGGTGCGGGAGATCTCCAGGCCCAGCCCCGTGCCGCCGAAGCGCCGCGAGCTGCTGGCGTCGCCGCGGCTGAAGCGCTGGAAGAGCAGGGCCTGCGTGGCGGAGTCCATGCCGATGCCGGTGTCGCGGATCTCGAAGCGCAACAGGTCGCTGCCCAGGGCATCGGCCTGCCGGCTGACCTGCATGCTGACCTGGCCGTGCTCGGTGAACTTGATGGCATTGCCCAGCAGGTTGAGCAGGATCTGGCGCAGCCGGGTCGGGTCGGCCATCACCCAGCGGGGGACGTCGGGCTGCAGTTGCAGGTCCAGGGCCAGGTCCTTGGCATGCGCCTGCGGCCAGCACACGTCCTCCAGCTCGCGCAGCAGGGCGGGCAGGGCGGTGGGCTCCGGGCGGATGTCCACGCCGCCGGCCTCCATGCGGGAGACGTCGAGGATGTCGTTGAGCACGGCCAGCAGGTGGCGGGCGGAGTCGTTGGCGGCCTGCAGCTGCTGGCGCTGCGGCGCGTCGAGCGGGCTGTCCTGGAGCAGAGCCAGCATGCCCAGCAGGCCGTGCATGGGCGTGCGCAGCTCGTGGCTCATGTTGGCCAGGAACACGCTCTTGGCGCGGCTGCCGGCTTCCGCCTGCTCCTGCGCCTGCGCCAGGCGGCGTGCGTGGGCGCTCTGCTCCCGCGCGTGGGTCCGCAGGCGGCTGAACTGCCGCAGCAGCAGGGCCGAGAGCAGCAGCACGATGCTGACCTGGAAGGCGTTGAGCCACAGCCCCGTGCGGTTGTGGTCCCGCACGATGGCATGGCGCTCGGAGACCTGGGCGGCCACGAAGTGCGAGGCCGTCAGGGACAGCTCGCGGATGGGCTCCGCCAACGACTCCAGCCGGTCCAGCGCCTCGCGCAGGCGCTCCGGCTGGCGGGTCACGAGGCTGGCGTTGAGCGGCAGGGCGTCGGCCCAGCGGATGAAGGCGCGGGTGCGCTCCAGCGTGAGCCGGCAGTCGGGATGCTGGCGCAGGATCTGCGTGGCGTGCTCGGCCTCGATCAGGCTCAGGCGACTGACGAAGATCTCGTAGCGCTGCACCACCTGCTCGGGGTCGATCGCCGGATTGGTGCCGAGCGCCTGCTCCAGCGCCAGGCGCAGTCGCAGGGACTCGGTCTCGAACTGGAAGAGGCTCCAGACGAGGTAGTCGTCCTGGTAGCGCTCGGTCGCGTCCAGCAGCTTGTACTGGCGCCACTGCAGCCAGCCCATGCCGCCCAGTGCCAGCAGCAGGACCAGCACCATGGCCACCGGCAGGTTGAGCCAGCGGCGGAACGTGCGCGTTCTGGGCTCCATGCCGTCAGCGGATCTCCAGGGCCTTGAGCTGCCAGGCGCAGCGGCTGTAGTAGATGCTGCTGCGCAGGCGGCGGTCCTCGTCGAAGGGGTAGATGATGAACAGCGGCCCCTTGTCACGCACCGACATGGGCTGGTCGTCCATCAGCCGGGCGAGGATCACCGGGTACTGCAGCACGTCCTCCATGGGGATGGTGACGCGGTAGTCGTTCAGCGCGTAGGCCTCGATGCTGCCGCCGCGCACGCCGGCCTGCGCCAGGACATCGCGCAGCAGCGGGCCGGTGAACTTGCGGGCCTCGGGATACCAGGGCGTGTGCACCGTGAAGCTGCGCTGGGGCAGGGCGGCGAGCATGTCCATGTCGAAGGCGGCGCGGCCGTCGACATTGGTCTTGAGGCCCGTGCCGCTGAGCGTGAGCACCACCCGTCCCTTGGGGGCATCCAGGGCGGACGCCCGCGGGGGCAGCGCCGCGCCCAGGGCCAGCAGGCCGAGCGCAGCCAGGCCTGCGCGGCGGCCGGGCTGCGGGGCGGGGTGGCGGCGCGGCGACATGCTCAGTCTTCGTTCTTCAGCTGGGGCAGGGCGAGGCCCGAACCCGGCGTCAGCAGGCCGACCTGGCTGTAGGTCATGAGCTTGTCGCGGGTGTCGATGATGTCGAGGTTGCGCATGGTCAGCTGGCCGATGCGGTCGGCCGGCGAGAAGGGTGCGTCCTCGACCTTTTCCATGGACAGGCGCTCGGGCTTGTAGGTCAGGTTGGCGCTGCGGGTGTCGAGCAGCGAGTAGTCGTTGCCGCGGCGCAGCTCCAGGGCCACCTCGCCGGTGACGGCGCGCGCCACCCAGCGCTGGGCGGCCTCGCGCAGCATGATGGCCTGCGGGTCGAACCAGCGGCCCTGGTAGAGCAGACGGCCGAGCTTCATGCCGTTGATGCGGTACTGCTCGATCGTGTCCTCGTTGTGGATGCCGGTCACGAGGCGCTCGTAGGCGATGTGCAGCAGCGCCATGCCGGGGGCCTCGTAGATGCCGCGGCTCTTGGCCTCGATGATGCGGTTCTCGATCTGGTCGCTCATGCCGAGGCCGTGGCGGCCGCCGATGCGGTTGGCCTCGAGCATCAGGGCGACGGGGTCGCTGAATTCCTGGCCGTTCAGGGCGACCGGCAGGCCTTCCTCGAAGCGCACGGTGACGGTCTCGGCCTTGATCTGGACGTCCTCGCGCCAGAAGGCCACGCCCATGATCGGGTTGACGATCTTGATGCCGGAGTTCAGCAGCTCCAGGTCCTTGGCCTCGTGGGTGGCGCCCAGCAGGTTGGAGTCGGTGGAGTAGGCCTTCTCGGCGGACATCTTGTAGGCGAAGCCGGCCTTCTGCATGAAGGCGGACATCTCGGCCCGGCCGCCCAGCTCGTCGATGAAGGTCTGGTCCAGCCAGGGCTTGTAGATCTTCAGCGCGGGGTTGGTGAGCAGGCCGTAGCGGTAGAAGCGCTCGATGTCGTTGCCCTTGAAGGTCGAGCCGTCACCCCAGATGTTGACGTCGTCTTCCTTCATGGCGGCCACCAGCATGGTGCCGGTCACGGCGCGGCCGATGGGCGTGGTGTTGAAGTAGGTCAGCCCGCCGGTGTGGATGTGGAAGGCGCCGCTTTGCAGCGCGGCGATGCCTTCATGGACGAGCTGCGCGCGGCAGTCGATCAGGCGGGCCTGCTCGGCGCCGTAGAGCATGGCCTTGCGGGGGATCTCGTCGTAGTCCGGCTCGTCGGGTTGGCCGAGGTTGGCGGTGTAGGCGTAGGGAATGGCACCCTTCTGGCGCATCCAGTGCAGCGCGGCGCTGGTGTCGAGGCCGCCGGAGAACGCGATACCGACCTTTTGGCCGGCGGGGATCTGCTGAAGAATCGTGGACATGGGTGCTTGCTGGAAGGGTAGGCGCGGGTGCTGCGCTCCCGCTGCGCGGTCGGGAGCGCCCAGGACGCTGGTCCGGATCCGAATATTCTCTGCGAAATCGGGCGGCTTTTCCGCCACGGCGCCCGCCGCTCGCTTGACGCTTGGCAGATGCAGCGTTCGCGCACCGGGCGGGCCTTGTCGCCGCGGCGACAAACACTGCCGCCCCGGCCCGGCAAGATGCGCCGCACGGGCAAGGCGCCCGAGGGAGCGGGCATGAGCGGCGGCAACGAGGCATCGGTTCAGGGCACGGAGGCCGCTTCGGCCGCTTCGGCCGCTTCGGCAGATTCGGCGGTGCAGCGGGTTTCCCGGCACTGGCCCGCGCGCCTGCCCCGTCAGCTCGTCATCCCCGAGACCTCGCTGTGGTTCAACCTGGAGGTCGCGGCGCGCCGCTTTCCGGCCAAGGCCGCCACGCTCTACGGCGACAGCGCCATGAGCTATGCCACGCTCCACGCCCGGGCCGAGGCCCTGGCCGGCTGGTGGCAGTCCCAGGGGCTGCAGCGCGGGGACCGCATTGCCGTCTACCTGCAGAACTGCCCGCAGTTCCTGGTGGCCTTCTACGCGGCCATGCGGGCCGATGCGGTGGTGGTGCCCGTCAACCCGATGAACAAGGCCGAGGAGCTGGCCCATCTGCTGGCCGACTCCGGCGCCCGGGGGCTGGTCTTCGCGGCGGACCTCGGCCCCGTGGTGCAGCAGGCGCTGTCCGCACTCCCGGGGCCGGCACCGGTGCTGCTGGGCCTGCACTATGCCGACGCCTGGCCCGCCGAGGGGCCGCCGCCGGCATCCGGCCTGGCGGGTCCGCTGCGGGACTGGCTCATGGCCCGGCCGCCGCTGATCCCGGGTGCCACGGCCTGGCCGGCCGCGCTGGACGCCGGCTGCCGACCCGGCCCGGCGCTGAACGGCCCCGACGACCTCGCGCTGCTGCCCTACACCTCCGGCACGACGGGCCTGCCCAAGGGCTGCATGCACACCCACCGCAGCCTGATGGCCAACACCTGCGGCGGCGGGCTGTGGGGGTCGGCGTCGCCCGAGGCTGTGGGGCTGGCCGTCGTGCCCATGTTCCACATCACCGGGCTGCTGTACGGCGTGCTGGCGCCGGTCTACTGGGGCATGACGATGGTGGTGCTGCCGCGCTGGGATCGCGAGCTCGCCGGGCTGTCCATCTCCCGCCATCGCGTCACGCACTGGACCTGCGTGCCGACCATGATCATCGACCTCTTCGCGAGCCCCCACTACCGCAGCTTCGACCTCTCCAGCCTGCGCTACATGAGCGGCGGCGGCACCGCCATGCCGCAGGCGGTGGCGCAGCGCCTGCTGGACGAGTTCGGCCTGCAGTTCGCCGAGGGCTACGGCCTGACCGAGACCGCCGCCCCCACGCATGCCAACCCCCCCGAGCGTGCCAAGCTGCAGTGCCTGGGCATCCCCATCTTCGGCGTCGACTCGCGCGTGGTGGACCCCGTCACGCTGGCGGAGCTCCCGCCCGGCGAGGTGGGCGAGATCATCAGCGCGGGGCCCATGGTGTTCCAGGGCTACTGGCGCCAGCCGGAGGCCACCGCGGCCGCGTTCGTGGAGATCGACGGCCGGCGCTTCTTCCGCACGGGGGACCTCGGCCGTATGGACGAGGAGGGCTACTTCTTCCTCACCGATCGCCTGAAACGCATGATCAACGCGAGTGGCTACAAGGTCTGGCCGTCGGAGGTGGAGCTGCTGCTCTTCCAGCATCCCGGCGTGCAGGAGGCCTGCGTCATCGCCACGCGCGACGCCTACCGCGGCGAGTCCGTCAAGGCCGTGGTGGTGCCACGGGCCGAGGCCCGCGCCACGCTGACCGAGGAGGCGCTGATCGCCTGGGCGCGCGAGCACATGGCGGCCTACAAGGTGCCGCGCAGCGTCGAGTTCGTGGAGAGCCTGCCCAAGTCGGGCGCGGGCAAGGTGATGTGGCGGGTGCTGCAGGCGCGGGAGAACGAGGCCCGCTGAGCCGGTTCAGACCTGACCCCGCGTGGGCCAGGCCGGCCGGTGCCGGTGCTGCGCGTCAGGCCCTGCGGCCCTGGCGGCGCAGATAGCTGGCCACGTAGCTGCAGGCGGGGATGACCTGCAGATGCTCATCGCCGGCCCATTGCAGACCGGCGGCCACCAGGCGTGCCGCGAGGCCGCGGCCCTGCAGGGCGGGCGGCACGCCGGTGTGCGTGAACACGACGGCGTCGCCCTGGCGCTGGTAGTCCAGCACGCAGCGCTGCCCGGGCTCGGGTTCGAGCCAGAACTGCTGCGCTGCGGGGTCGTGCCGGACGTCCATGGTCGTTCTCGCGAGAGCCTTCAGCGGCCCAGTTGCTGCCAGAGGTAGCTGTACTCGAGCGCCTGCAGCGTGGCGCGCTGCTCGTTGTCGGCCGCGCCGCCGTGGCCACCCTCGGTATTCTCGTAATAGTAGACCTCATGGCCGAGCTCGGTCATGCGGGCCACCATCTTGCGGGCATGGCCGGGGTGAACGCGGTCGTCACGCGTGGACGTCGTGAAGAAGACCTTGGGATAGGTCTTGTCCTTGCTGACGTTGTGGTACGGGCTGTACTGGCGGATGACGTCCCAGTCCTTGGCGTCGTCCGGGTTGCCGTACTCGGCCATCCACGAGGCGCCGGCCAGCAGCTTGTGGAAGCGGCGCATGTCCAGCAGGGGCACCTGGCAGACCACGGCGTTGAAGAGGTCTGGGCGCTGCGTGAAGGTGGCGCCCATCAGCAGGCCGCCGTTGCTGCCGCCCATGATGCCGAGGTGGCGGGGCGAGGTGATCTTCGCGGCGATGAGGTCCTCGGCCACGGCGATGAAGTCCTCGTAGCTGCGCTGCTTGTTGGCCTTGACGGCCGCCTGATGCCAGGCCGGGCCGAACTCGCCGCCGCCCCGGATGTTGGCCAGCACGTAGACCCCGCCGCGGCCGAGCCAGGCGCGACCACGGCCGCCGGAATAGCCCGGCTGCATCGAGACCTCGAAGCCGCCGTAGCCGTACAGCAGCGTGGGATTGCTGCCGTCCGCCGTGGCGCCCTTGGGCCAGATGACGAAGTAGGGCACGCGGGTGCCGTCCTTGCTGGTGGCGAAGCGCTGCTCGGCGCGCATGCCGGTGGCGTCGAACTGGGCCTGGCGGGACTTCAACACCTGGCGCTCGTCGCTGCCTGCGCGCGACAGGAAGAGGGTGTCGGGCGTGAGGAAGTCGGTGTAGTAGAGGACGTAGCGATCGCCCAGCGGGTCGCGGGGCAGCTCGCTGTCGTACAGCGACGCCAGGTGCAGCGCGCCGGGGAAGGGCGCCTTCACCTCGCGATGGCGCGGGGCCTGGGGCTTGCTGAAGTCCCATTCCTCCAGCTTGCTGGCGACCTGGTCGATCACCGACAGCTGCACGTGGCTGCGCGTCAGGTTGTAGGCAGCCAGCGAGCGCGTGGCGGTGGGCTGGAACAGCACCTTGAGCTTGCGCTCGCCGCGCTGGTAGGCCTTCAGGTCGGTGATCAGCAGCGTGCCGCTCTTGTAGGTGCTGCCCCCGACGGTCCAGTCATTGCGCGGCTTGAGCAGCATCCAGGGGCCCCAGAAGCCGGACTCGACGTCGTCCGGAATCTCGAGCTTCACGAGCTTGCCGCCTTGCAGGAAGAAGCTGGTGCTGGTGTAGAAGTCGAGGGCGCGCTGGAAGAACACGCGGTGGTGCCCCGGCGTGCGGTCCACGAAGACGCTCGAGGCGACGTCCTTGGCCTCGCCCTCGAAGACGGTCTTGGCGGCGCTCAGCGGCGTGCCGCGTTTCCACTGCTTGATGACGCGCGGGTAGCCGGAATCGGTGAGGCTGCCCGGGCCGAAGTCGGTGCCCACGAAGAGGGTGTTCTCGTCCAGCCAGGTTAGCTGGCTCTTGGCCTCGGGCAGCTCGAAGCCGCCCTTGACGAATTGCTTGGTGACGGTGTCGAACTCACGGCTGACCTGCGCGTCCGAACCCCCGCGCGAGAGATTGACCATGCAGCGGCGGTAGCTCGGGCCCAGGCACTGCGCGCCATGGAAGACCCAGCTCTCGCCCTCGGCGGCGCCCAGGGCGTCGAGGTCCAGCACGGTTTCCCAGGCGGGCTCGGCCTTCTGGTACTCGGCCAGCGTGGTGCGGCGCCACAGGCCCCGCTTGTGCTGCTCGTCCTGCCAGAGGTTGTAGAGGAAGGCGCCCATGCGGGTCGCCGCGGGGATGCGGTCGCGGGCGTTCAGCACGCCCAGCAGATCCTGGCGGAGGGGCTGGAACTCCGGACGCGCCTTGAGGACCTTGAAGCTCGCTTCATTGCGCTCCTTGACCCAGGCCAGGGGCTTTTCGCCCAGGACATCCTCGAGCCACTGGTGCGGATCGGCGGGCTCCGGGGCGCTGGCCGCCTCGGCGGCGTGCAGCGCGCCCGGCAGCAGGGCGGCGGCTAGGCTCACGGCGGCTCCCAGGGTGGTCAGTTGACGGCGCTTGAGGCGCAGCAGGTCCAAGGTCTTCATCGCTTCTCCGGCATTGTTGGCATGGGCCGCCCTCCTGGCAGCCGGGCCGGAGTCTAGCGGTCAGGCCTCGGCGTGCTTAAGGGCACGGGGGTGAATCTCCAATTGACGCGAGGCCGTGGAAATGTAGATGTTGCCGTCCTGGATGCTCACCTGCAGCTGCATGCTGCGCTCGGCAAAGGCGGCCAGGGCCTGCGATTCCTCCGCGGCGATCTGCCAGACGGCCAGCTTGGGCGCCCGCGTGAGCTTGCTCTCGATGCCCGCCCACCAGACGGGCGTGCTCGCGGCGTAGCAGTAGAGGCTGACGCGCTCGGCCCGGCCGTGGGCCTTCATGAGGCGGCGCTCGTCGGGCTGGCCGAGGTCGATCCAGTGGACCACCTCGCCGGTGAGGTCGAGCTGCCACAGGTCCGGGTCGTCGACCTCCGACAGCCCCTTGGTGAACTCCAGGCGTCCGCGCAGGTCGTCGGCCGGCACGTTCAGCGCGAAGGCCAGCACGCGCATCATCATGCGCTCGTCGGTTTCGCTGGGGTGCTTGGCGATGGTGAGGTGGTGCTCGCCGTAGACATGGCGGTCCATGTCGGCGATGTTCAGCAGGGCCTTGTAGATGGTTGCCTTGAGTGCCATGAGCGTGTCTTTGTACCTGGGCCGCGGCGGAAGGGCCGAGCTTGCGTGGGGGGAGTCGGCGCCGCTTCTCGGGCAGCGCCAGGACGAAGGGGCGGATTATCCCCGCCCGGCCGCCGGAGCCGCTCGTGGCATCATTCCGGCTTTGCGCCATCCGGCGTGCCAACCGCTGTGCCGCAGCATCAGCCCCGCACTGTCATGAAACGAATCCTCCTCTCCGTCTGCCTGGCCGCCCTCCTGCCGGCCCTGGCCTCCGCCCAGACCGTGAACCCCAACGCCAAGGTCGACCCCAAGAACAACAAGGTCAGCCGCCCGGTGGTGGAGAAGCCCAAGCAGAAGCTGATGACCCGCGACGAGCTGCGTGCGTGCTTCAAGCAGCAGGCCGACAACGACGCCGAGGCCAAGGCCGTGCTGGCCGCCGAGGCCGAGTACAAGCAGGCCCGTGAGCGCCTGATGGCCGACAAGGAGACGCTGACCAAGGAAGGCGAGGCCATCGACGCCAGCGCCGTCGCCATCAAGGCCGAGCAGGCCGAGCTGATCAAGTCCAACGAAGAGCTCAAGACCAAGCTGCCGGACATGAACCGCAGCGAGCAGAAGGCGGCCATCGACGGCTACAACGAGCGCGCCAAGGCCAACGACGCCAAGATCGAGGCGCACAACAAGCGCAAGGACGAGTACATCGCCCGCGCCCGTGCCTTCGACGAGTCCATCGAGAAGTTCAACAAGAGCGGCAAGGACCTGGAGAGCCGCAGCCTGGACCACCTGGACGCCGTCGACAACTGGAAGAAGGCCTGCGGCAACAAGCCCTACGACGAGGCGGACGAGATCGCCATCAAGAAGGAGCAGGCGGCCGCGGCCGGCAAGTAAGCCGCGCGGTGCGGGCCCCGGGCGGGGTCCGCGACGCCCGACACCGGCGAGAAGGCGCTGGCCCGCAAGGGTGCAGCGCCTTTTTTCATGGCGGCGCAGGTCCGGGCCGCGGGTGTGCGGGCGGACTCGACCGGGGCAGGCCGGGCCGTGTCAGGCCGGGCCGTAGTAGGCGTCGAGCCCGGCCAGGAAGACCTTGAAGTCGATGGGCTTGGTCCAGTAGTCCGCGAAACCCGCGTCGCTCGCACGCCGCACGTCTTCCGGCATGGCATTGGCCGAGAGCGCGACGCAGGGGATGTGGGCCGTGGCCGGATCGGCGCGCAGGGCCTGCAGCAGCTCGTGGCCGTCGCCGTCGGGCAGCTGCATGTCCACGAGGATCAGCCGGGGCTGCAGCGCGGACGCCATCCGCAGGCCCTCGGCCACGGTCTCCGCGCCGCTCAGGGCGATGCCGCCCCGCTTGTTCACGAGCTCCTCGACGATCAGCATGTTGATGGCGTTGTCCTCGACATAGAGCAGGCGCGGCAGGGCCGTGTCGTCAGGGGCGGGGCTCGAGCCGGGGGCGGACATCATCGGGGCGGGCAGGGTGGCGGGTAGGAGATTGTCGCCCCACGGGGGCGGCCGCTTGATCAAGGACAAGACCTGACCCCCGGGAATCGGGGACAACGGTGATGCCTTGCAACGAAGGCATGGCGGAGCCGAAGGCTGCCGTGGCAGCATCAGGGCAGCGAGGACTCATCCATGCATATCGGGATTTTGACAGGCGGCGGCGATTGCCCGGGGCTCAATGCCGTCATCCGGGCGGTGACGCTCGCCCTGGTCGAGCGCTGCGGCGCCACCGTCACGGGCATCGAACGCGGCTTTCTGGGGCTGCTGGACGGCCGCTGCAGGCCGCTGGAGGCGTCCGCCGTGCGCGGTCTCATCGCGGAAGGGGGCACCATCCTCGGCACGCACAACCGGGCCGATCCCTTCCATTTCTTCGGCGCGGGCGGCACGGACTGCTCGGGGCAGGCGCTGGACTTCCTGGGCCGGCACAACATCGATGCGCTGGTCGTCATCGGCGGCGACGGCACGATGACCATCGCCGAACGCTTCGCGCGCCTGGGCGTGCCGGTGGTGGGCGTGCCCAAGACGATCGACAACGACCTCATGCTCAACGAGCGCAGCTTCGGCTTCGACTCCGCGGCGACGGTCGTGAGCGACGCGCTGGGCCGCCTGCAGACGACGGCCCGCAGCCATGGCCGCGTGATGATCGTCGAGACGATGGGGCGCTACGCCGGCTGGATCGCGCTGGAGGGGGGCTTGGCCGGTGGCGCGGATGCCATCCTGATGCCCGAGCAGGGCTATCAGATCGAGCAGCTGGCCGCCTTTGCCCGGCAACGGGCCGCGGAGCAGGGCTTCGCCTTGCTGTGCGTGGCGGAAGGCGCCAAGGCCATCGGCGGCGAATGGGTCATCCAGCGGCAGCTGGACGACAGCCCGGACCCCCTGCGCCTGGGCGGCATCGGGCACCGGCTCACCGCAGACCTGGAGGCGCAGCTGGGCCACCAGGTCGAGGTTCGCTGCACGCTGCTGGGCCATCTGCAGCGCGGCGGATCGCCCACGGCCTTCGACCGCGTCCTGGCCACGCGATTCGGCGTGGCGGCCGCCGGGCTGGTGATGCGCGGGCAGTTCGGCCGCATGGTGGCGCTGCAGGGCGATCGCTGCGTGGACGTCGGCCTGGCCGAGGTTGCGGGGCAGACCCGCTACGTGCCCCTGGACCATGAGCGCCTGCAGGTGGCGCGGGCGCTGGGCGTTTTCCTAGGGTAAACCCGTTCATCCGGCCGCGCTGCAGTTCGTCGCGGTCGATCGGCAGCCCGTCCCGTCCGGCTTGGTGGACCCTCCACGGCTTGGCACAGTGCATTCCATCCCGCCGCCGTGCGGTGCCTGTTGCCCCCGAGGAGGTTCCCATGAAGCCCGTGACCATTCCCTGCTATGACCGCTATGCCCCCCTGCGCCGCCTGGCGCTGGGCAGCGGCCTCGTGCTGGGGCTGACCATCGGCGCCGTGGTGGCGCTGCCCACTCAAGCGGCCCTGCCCGCTCGCACGGCGCCCCAGATCGAGACGCTGCCGCGCGTCGAGGTTCACGGCCAGCGTGCCCGCGTCGAGCGGCTGCCGACGGTGGTCGTGTCCGGGCGCCGCGCCGGGGCCGATGATGTCCAGCTTGCGGGCGCCGCGGCCGAATCCCCCTGGCAGACGCCCTGAACCGGGGCTGACTATGATGCCGCGTCGGCTGCCGCTCCAGGCGGCCCCATCGCCTGCATGCCATGACACCGTCCACCGCCGCCCCGACGTCCCCGCCTGACCGGTCCGACCGCATCGCGCTGGTCACTGGGGCCGGCAGCGGCATCGGCCGGCCCGCCGCCCTGGCGCTGGTGCGGGCCGGCTGGCAAGTGGTGCTGGCGGGGCGTCGCGCCGAGCCGCTGGCCCAGACGCAGGCGGCCGCCATCGCTCCGGAGCGCTGCTGGGTGCAGCCCTGCGATGTGGGCAATGCGGCAGCCGTGAAGGACCTGTTCCGTGCGATCGAGGCCCGCTTCGGCCGCCTCGACCTGCTCTTCAACAACGCCGGCCTGAGTGCGCCGGCCGTGCCAGTGGACGAGCTGACGGTCGAGCAGTGGCAGGCCGTGGTCGACGTCAACCTCACGGGCAGCTTTCTGTGCGCGCAGGCCGCCTTCGGTCTGATGAAGCGCCAGCATCCCCGAGGCGGGCGCATCCTGAACAACGGCTCGATCGCCGCCCATGTGCCGCGCCCGAATTCGGCACCCTACACGGCCACCAAGCACGCCATCACCGGCCTGACCAAGGCGCTGAGCCTGGATGGGCGCGACTTTGACATCGCCGTCGGCCAGATCGACATCGGCAATGCGGCCACCGAGATGGCCGTGCCCATGCAGCAGGGCGTGCGCCAGGCCAACGGCAGCATCGCCGTCGAGGCCACGATGGACGTGCAGCATGTGGCCGATGCCATCGTGCAGCTGGCGCAGCTGCCGCTGTCCGTCAACGTGCCCTTCATGACCCTCATGGCCAACCGCATGCCTTACATTGGGCGCGGCTGACGCCTCGGCGTCTTCTCTTCTCGAAAGGAACCGGCTTGTTCTCTGCTCTGATTTCCCTGGTGCTGCGCCTGGTCCTGGCCGTGGCCACGGCCATCCTGGTGCTGGGCCTGATGGCGCTGGCGCTGGCCACCCTGCTGGGCCTGAGCCTGTGGAGCCTCATCCGCGGCCGCAAGCCGGTGGTGGATCTCTCCGGCTTCGCCCGCGCACGCGCCTTCCGCGCGGGGCAGGGCTTTGGCGGGCCTGCCGGGCCGGGCGGACGGCGCGTGGATCCGGCGGATGTCGTGGACGTCGAGGCCCGGGAAGTGGGCGGCGACGCAAACCCGGCAGCGGGGCGTCCGGCACTGCCGCCGCAGGCACCTTGATAGTGGTCGGCGACGTGCCAGCCCGGTGCCTTGGCGTCCGGGCCGTCGTCGCCAGATCCCCAGGCGGCCCGGCACGGGCGGGGTTCGCCTGGCTTTGGCCGATGGCCGATGGCGGTTTGGCCGCTGGCCACGGCTGAAGCATCGGTCGATGCGGACACCGGCGCCTGCGCGGCCGCTGCGCCCAGCTCACCAGCGCTTGCTGCTGAGCTCCTCGAAGATCTCGCCGTAGATGCGGTAGCGCGAGGCCGCGATCTGCCCCGCCTCCAGCGCCGCCCGCACGCCGCAGCCCGGCTCGTGCAGATGGGTGCAGTTGTAGAAGCGGCAGCCGCCGGCGTGCTGGCGCAGGTCCGGCATCAGCTGGGGCAGCTGGGCGGGTTCGATCTGGCGCAGGCCGAACTCCTGGAAGCCGGGGGAGTCGATGAGCGCGGTGCCGCGCTCGGCGTCCATCCAGTACCACTGCGTCGTCGTCGTGGTGTGGCGACCGGAGTTGAGCGCCTGGGAGATGTCCCCGACCTGGGCCTGGGCGTCCGGGATCAGGAGGTTGATGAGCGTGCTCTTGCCGGTGCCGCTCGGGCCCAGCACGAAGGTGCGCTTGCCCTGGAGCCAGGGCACCAGCGCGGCAGCGGAGGCCGTCGGGTCCTCGCGCAGCGCCAGCTCCATGACCGTCAGGCCCATGTCCCGATAGGGCTGCAGGCGCTCGCGCTGGGCGTCCACGCCGGGGAGGTCCGTCTTGTTGAGCGCGACCCGCGCGCTGATGCCCGCGCTTTCCGCGGCGATCAGGGCGCGCGCCAGCTGCGATTCCGAGAACACGGGCTCCACGGCCACCAGCACCAGCAGCTGGTCCAGGTTGGCGGCGAAGCTCTTGGTCTTCCATTCGTCCTGACGGAAGAGCAGGTTGCGGCGGGGCTCCACGGCCTCGATCACGCCTTCGTCGCTGCTCGCTTCCGCCCAGCGGACCTGGTCGCCCACCACGCAGTCGCTCTTCTTGCCCCGAGGGTGGCAGACGCGGCGGCGGCCCTCGCTGTCCTCGACGATGTAGTGCCGCCCATGGCCGCGCACGACCAGGCCGAGGTCCAGGCCGCCGGCCTGGCTGGCGCGGCTGTTGGCACCCGGGCGGCCCTTGAAGCGCGGAGCGCTCACGGCTGGGCCTCGGGCAGGGCGTTGATCTGGGCGGCGCAGATGAAGTCGTTGACGCTCAGAGCCTGCACCGAGTGCGTGCAGTAGCTCACCGTGGCGACGTTGTAGCTCAGCACCATGTCCGGGTGGTGGTCCTGGGCATGGGCAATCTCGGCCACGGCGTTGGCGAAGGCCATCACCTGGTAGTAGTTGTCGAAGGTGAAGCGGCGGGCGATGGCCTTGTGCGTGGCATCGGGCAGCCAGCCGGGGACCTGGGCGAGCCAGTCAGCGAGTTCGGCCTCGGGCAGGGCGGCGGTCTGGGGCACGCATTGGGCAAGGAGGAGGTTCATGCGGGGCGGGAGCTGAGTCGTTCGATGGCGGCGAGGCGTTCGCCGGCCGGGGGGTGCGAGTAGTAGAAGCCGGCATAGACCGGGTCAGGGGTCAGCGTGCCGGCATTGTCCTCGTGGAGCTTGAGCAGGGCGTTGGCCAGGTCTTGCCCGCTGGACTGGGCGCAGGCGTAGGCGTCGGCCTGGAATTCATCACGGCGCGAGAGCTGGGCGGCGATCGGCGTGAAGAAGAAGCTGAACACCGGCAGCACCAGCATGAAGAGCAACAGGGCGAGGGCGTCGTTCGGGGCCGCCATATTCGGCTGCACGCCCAGGCCGGCGTAGAAGCCCACCTGCGTGGACAGCCAGCCCAGCAGCGCGAAGCCCAGCAGGCTCAGCGCGAAGAGGCTGACCATGCGCTTGAGCACGTGGCGATGCTTGAAGTGCCCCAGCTCATGCGCGAGCACGGCCTCGACCTCGCCCGGGTGCAGGCGCTGCAGCAGGGTGTCGAAGAAGACCACCCGCTTGGCGGCGCCGATGCCGGTGAAGTAGGCATTGCCATGGGCCGAGCGGCGGCTGCCGTCCATCACGAAGAGGCCCTTGGCCGCGAAGCCGCAGCGGGCCATCAGGGCCTCGACGCGGCCGCGCAGGAGCTCGTCCTGCAGCGGCTCGAACTTGTTGAACAGCGGCGCGATCACGGTGGGGTAGAGCACCATGATGAGCAGGTTGAAGCCCATCCAGGCGCCCCAGGCCCAGAGCCACCACCACGGGCCGGCCGTGCCCATCAGCCACAGGATCAGCGCCGCGATGGGCAGGCCGATCAGGGCACCCACGAGCAGGCCCTTGAACAGGTCGGCCACATAGAGCGCCAGCGTGGTGCGGTTGAAGCCGAAGTGCTGCTCCAGGCGGAAGGTGTGGTACAGCTCCAGCGGCAGATCGAGGAGCCCGCCGATGAGGGCGAAGACGGTCAGCAGACTCAGCTGGTAGCCCAGCGGGCCGAGGCGCTGCAGCGTGTGGTCCAGGACCCATTCATTGAGGCCGTTGAGGCCGCCGAGCAGCGTCCAGCCCACGAGCAGGGCGCTGGAGACGGCCAGGCTCAGCATGCCGAAGCCGGTGTTGGCGGCGGTGTAGTCGGCGGCCTTCTGGTGGGCGCCGAGCGGCACGCTGGCCGCGAAGGGTGCGGGCACGGCGCCCCGGTGCTGCCGCACATGGCGCACCTGGCGGCTGGCCAGCCACAGCTTGAGCAACAGGCTCAAGCCCAGGGCCGCGGCCAGCAGGGTGCTCATCACGGGGGCCGGCAGCGGGGGCAGCCACGATTGCAGGGCCGAGGTCAGGGAGGCAGTTTGCATGGCCCCGAGTGTAGGGCTGCGACAATCGCCACCTGCCCCCGAGGCGCCATCCGATTGAATGACGACACCATGAGCGACACCACTGCCCCCCTGCTGCCCATCAGCGACCAGAACCTGATCTGGATCGACCTGGAGATGACCGGCCTGTACCCGGACCGCGACCGCATCATCGAGGTGGCCGTGGTCGTCACCGACCCGCACCTGACCGTGCGCGTCGAGGGCCCGGTCTTCGCCATCCACCAGACCGACGAGACGCTGGACAAGATGGACGCATGGAACAAGGGCACCCATGGCAAGAGCGGCCTGATCGACCGCGTCAAGGCCTCCACCATTTCTGAGGACGAGGCCGCCGCGCAGACCATCGCCTTCCTGAAGCAGTACGTGCCGGCCGGCAAGTCGCCCATGTGCGGCAACAGCATCTGCCAGGACCGCCGCTTCCTCGCGAACTACATGCCGTCGCTGGAGGACTTCTTCCACTACCGCAACCTCGACGTGTCCACGCTCAAGGAGCTGGCGCGCCGCTGGAAGCCCGGCATCATCGAGGGCTTCAAGAAGGCGCAGGCCCACACGGCGCTGGCGGACATCCACGAGTCCATCGACGAGCTGGCCTACTACCGCACGCACTTCCTGAGCCTCTGAGCCGACGGCCGATCCGGCCTTGGCGGGATTCCCAGACATGACGGCATCGCTTCGCCCGGCGCAGGTCCAGGCCGCCTTCGACTTCCCGCGCCATCCGCTGGCCCGGGAGGACGGCGAGCGGGTGCGCGGGGTCTGGACGACGCCGCCCGCGCGCTGGCTGCGGGCCCACAGCGCCGAGGCGCTGCCCGGCGTGATCGCCGCCGCGGAAGCGGCCGCGCAGGGCGGGGCCTGGGTGCTCGGGGGGCTGCGCTACGAGGCCGCCGCGGCGCTCGACCGCCATCTGGCCCACCATGCGCCGACGGGTCCGCTCGCGGAGTTCGCCGTCTACGAGCAGGCCCCTGAGCCCTGGCCCGCCCTGGCGTGCTTTACCGGCGCGCTGGGCTGGACGGATACACAGCCGGACGCCGACGAGGCCGCGCAGGTCGAGCGCATCCGCGAATGGATCCGTGCCGGCGACTGCTACCAGGTCAACTTGACCACCCGCCTGCGGGCGCAGGCTGCCGCGCCGGACCTCGCCGAGCTCTTCTTCGCACTGCAGGCGGCCCAGCCGGGCGGCTTCGCGCTCTTTCTGCGGGAGGCGGGCGTGGCGAGCGTCTCCCCCGAGCTGTTCTTCGACTGGCGCCCCGTGCCCGACGCGCCCGATGGCACGCGCAGCTGGCTGCTCGCGGCGCAGCCGATGAAGGGCACCGCCCCGCGCGGGCGTGACGTTGTGGAGGACGAGGGCGCCCAGGCGCATCTGCGCACCAGCCCCAAGGAGCGTGCCGAGAACCTCATGATCGTGGACCTGCTGCGCAACGACATCAGCCGGGTCGCCCAGGTCGGCACGGTGCGCGTGCCGCGGCTGTTCGAGCTGATCGCGCTGCCGACGGTGTGGCAGATGGTCTCCAGCGTCAGCGCCGTCACGCGCGCCAGCGTGCGCCTGCTGGACGTCTTCCGCGCGCTGTTCCCCTGCGGTTCCGTCACCGGGGCGCCCAAGGTCCGCGCCATGCAGATCATCCGGGCGCTGGAGCCGGAGGCCCGCGGCTGGTACTGCGGGGCCCTCGGCCTGCTGCAGCCCGGCGGCGTGGCGACCTTCAACGTGCCGATCCGCACGGCGGAGCAGGGGCCCGGCGGTCTGCAGTGCGGCATCGGCAGCGGCATCACGCTGGATTCCGAGCCCGCCGCCGAGCTGGCGGAATGGCGCGCCAAGACGCGCTTCCTGCTGCGCGCCGAGGCGCCCGTCGAGGCGCTGGAGACGCTGCGCCTCGAGGACGGCGCCTACGCGCGCCTGGACCTGCACCTGGCGCGGCTGCAGCGCACGGCGCATCACTTCGGCCTGCGCCACCGGGCGGCCGACGTGCGCCAGGCGCTGTCCGAGCTCGCCGCGCGTCACCCCGTCGGTCGCTGGCGTGTGCGACTGACGCTGCCCCGCGAGGGCCAGCCGCAGCTGGCCTGCCAGCCCTTGGGCGATACTCCGACCCCGGTGCCGCTGATGCTGGCCCGCCGCCCCATGCCGACGCGGGGCGCGCTGGCCGAGTACCTGCAGCACAAGACCACGCGACGCGCCCATTACGAGGCCTTCGCAAAAGACAAGATCGCGGCAGCCTTCGATGTGCTGCTGTGGAACGAAGACGAGGAACTGACGGAGTGCAGCTTTGGCAATATCGCACTCCAGATCGAGGGCCGCTGGCTGACGCCGCGCCTGGCCGCCGGGCTGCTGCCGGGCGTGCTGCGCGAGTCGCTGCTGGCCCGCGGGCAGCTGCACGAAGCGCCGCTGCTCAAGTCGGACCTGGCACGCGCCCAGGGTCTGGCCTTTTTCAACAGCCTGCGGGGTTGGTGCCCTGCCGTGCTGATCACTGACCCCTGATTTCATCGGGGCGGCCGCAGGGCCGGCCCTGACTCCATCCCATGGCAACTAGCAAGACTCCGCGCCGCAAGGCCGCCCCCGACGCCGCGTCCGAAGCGGCAGCGCCGGCCCCGGCGAAGAAGACGGCGCCCAAGACCGCCACCAAGACTGCAACCAAAGCGGCGCCCAAGGCGGCAACCAAAGCCGCCGCAAAAGTTCCCACAAAAGCCCCCGCAAAAGCCCCCGCAAAAGCGGCGCCCGCCGCACCAGTGAAGGCTGCGACCAAGGCTGCTACGAAGGCGCCTGCGAAGACCGGCGCCAGCAAGGCCGCGTCCGCCAAGGCCGCGCCGGTGGAGGCCGTCGAGGTGCCCAAGCCGGCGAAGGTCGCCAAGACCACCGCCAAGGCCACCACCAAGGCGCCCGCCAAGAAGGCTCCGGTGAAGGCGGCCACGGCCCCGAAGTCCTCGGCCAAGCCGGTGAAGGCTGAGGCGGTCGTGGATGAGCCCGTGGCGCCTGCCGCCCGCAAGCCGGCGAAGAAGGTGGCAGGCAAGGCCGCCGCTGAAGGAGCGACCCCCGTCGCGCCGGCCGCCAAGCGCAGCCGTGCCGCGGCGAAGGCAGAGGCCGCCGAGCCGATCGTGGCGGACAAGCCCGCTCACAGCCGCAAGGCCGCCGAGGTGACGGCGGCGCCCGCGGACGCCAAGCCCGCACGAAAGGTGGCGACGAAGGCGACGGCAAAGGCAGCCGACAAGGCGGCAGAAAAGACGGCAGAAAAGACGGCAGACAAGACGGCAGACAAGACGGCAGACAAGACGGCAGACAAGGCCGCCGGCAAGGCCCGCAAGGCGGCGACGCCCGCCGTGGCGGCGCCGGTGGCAGCGCTGGTCGCCGAGGTGGCCGCGGCCTTCGAGCAACCCGCGCCCAAGGCCGAGGCCCGCCGCGGCCGCAAGACCGCGGACGAAGTGCCCGCCGTGGCGCCGGCCCGCAAGCCGCGCGCTGCGAAGCCGGTCGCCGCGGCCCAGGCGTCGCCGGACGATGTCGAGAGTCCGGTCGCCGTCCCCGCCACCCCCGCAACGGCCGCGGTGCCCAACGGCCCCGACTGGCGCTGGCACAAGGCCCAGCCCGGCCTGTTCGGCAGCTATGCCGTCCAGTCGGCCGACGGCGAGACGCTCGCCACGCTGGACCTGCAAGGCAGCGCCCTGGGCCGCTACCGCTGCAGCTGCGCCGAATTCCAGGACAGCGAGACGGGCACCTGCGCGCACAGCCAATGGCTGATCGGCCAGCTCGCCACCGCCCGCGACGGGCAGGCCGAGCGCCTGGCCGCCGGCCCGGACACGCCCTACAGCGAGCTCACGCTGAGCGCCGGCTGGGAACGCCGCCTCGTCTGGCGCCTGGGGCAGGGCGCCAGCCCGGCGCTGCGCGCGCTGGCCGAGGCCTGGGCCGACGAGGACGGCCGCTTCATCGCGCCGCTCGAGGGTCAGGTCTTGCCTTCGCTGCTGCAGGCGGCGGCGGAGGAGGGGCATGAGCTGCGCGTGGCGCCGGAGGTCTGGCAGCAGCTGGCCCTGTCGGCCGATGCGGGCGATCGCGTCGAGCGTCTGGCGCAGCGCTTCAACGAAGGCCTGGCCTCGCCGGCGCTGCAGGCGCTGGTGAAGCCCGCGCTGCCGGATCTGCAATGGGAAGCCGCGCTGTTCGCCGTCTGCGCGGGCCGCGCCCTGCTGGCGGACGAGTCCCCCCTGCCGCAACGCGCCTCGGCCGTGGTCGCTGCGCGCCTGTGGCAGACCGGCTTCGACGTCGGTGCCGTCGCCATCGTGGCGCCGGCCGAGCTGCAGGCCGCGTGGCGTGACGAGGTCCAGCGCCTGCTGGGCGCCTGGCCGGCCGACTGGACGCTGACGGCGCCGGGCGCGCTCGAGGCGGCCGCCGGCTGCGAGCTGCTGATCGTCGATGCCATCGAGACCCTGGGCGAGGCGCTGCCCGCGCTCCAGGCGATCGGCGCGCCGCAGCTGCTCCTGCTGGCTCAGCGCGAGCTGCTGGGCACCGCGCTGCTCGCCCCGCTCGTGGCCTGGCTCGACGAGGCCCGCCGCGGCCCGTACGCCGCGCTGCGCCGCCTGGGTGCCGAGGCCGGCAAGCGTCAGCAGCGCGAGGTGCTGGAGACCGTGATGCTGGCGCGCCGCCGCCGCGATCTGGCGCAGAGCCTGCCGGCCTCGCTGGTGGCTCAGCTCTCGACCACGCTGCTGCGCATCGCCGCAGAGGATGCGCCGGGCGTGCAGCTCGACGCCGCCGATCTCCAGGCGGTGAAGCGCCTGCACCAGCGCTGGTCCCGTATCGGCAGCCAGTCGGCCGGTGAGCAGCTGCAGCTGCAGCAGGCGCTGCTGCGTCTGCGTCAAGGCGAGGGCGCCCAGGCCGAGCGCCGGGGCGAGGCCCGCGCCGCGGCCCTGGTGCGGCTGCTGCCCGAACTCGTGCCGGCTCGCGCGGAGCGCGTGGTGGTGTTCGCGCAGCAGGATGCCGCCTTGCGCCCGCTGGCGCTGGCGCTGCAGGAGCTGGGCCTCCCACTGGCGAATCTGCGCCAGCACCAGAGCGCCGAGGTACGCGCCCTGGAGCTGCAGGCCTGGGCCGAAGGCGAGGCCAGCGTCCTGCTGGCAACCGACGCCGCCTGCGCGGGCCTGGACGTGCGCCAGGATGGCAGCGTGCTGGTGCATGCCGACGTGAGCTGGAACCCCGCGCTGATGCGCGAACGCCAGGCACATGTCGCGGCCGAGGGCAGCGAAGTGCCGGCCTGGGTGCTGGTGCTCGAGGGCACGCTGGATGCGGCCCTGCTGGCGGCCCACGCCGAGGCCGAGGCACTGCCGTCCGCACTGCAGGACGGCGAGGCCGGGGCCATTCCCTTCCTGGCCGGCGATGACCTGCAGGCCTTCATGGAGGCCCTGGGCCGGGCGCTGGCCGCCTGACGCGACGTGCAGGGCGTTGCCCGGGGCCGAGCGGCCCCGGCGGGCCCGCTTGCTGACTCAAGAATCGCCCGCGCGAGCCGGCACGAAGTCACGCCCGCCCCCGTTTCGGCCCTGAGCGCTCGCTTCCAGAGCCCGCGGGTGCTGGCGCTTTCCGTGAAAACCCTGGTATACTCGCGGCTTCGCTGCCGCAAGGCGTCCATGCCCGACACGGGTGTGACAAGGCCTTGCCAGTGAACCGTACGTCTCCTCTGACCTTGTCCGGCAGCCCCTTGCCATCGTTTCGATGCGCCAGCGGTGCCCGACGCCCTCGGGTTCGGTCGGCGGCGATGCCGTCGCTTTGACTGTGACCCCGACGCCGCACCGGCTCCAGAGCTCAAGCCTCTTTCTCTGCTTGGCAGACCCCTGATGGTCTCGCACGCCCGGTGTACGACGTGAATCGTCTTCCAGCGACCTGACCAAGACCGCGGCTTTTTCAATTGCCTGCTGCGGTCGCATGTCTTGCGCCTGCCATCCGTGGCAGACGCCGGGCATGGCTTTGCAGAAAGAAATCATGAGCTTTGAAAATCTGGGCCTGAACGAAGTCCTGCTGCGTGCCGTGAAGGACTCCGGCTACGAGAACGCCACCGAAGTGCAGACCCTGGCCATCCCGCCCGCCATCGAAGGCGCCGATCTGATGGTCTCCTCGCGCACCGGCTCGGGCAAGACCGCCTCCTTCATCCTGCCGGCGCTGGAAAAGATCCTGGCCGCGCGCGGTGACAACACCAAGCGCCGCGAGAAAGGCAAGATCTACGGCCCCAAGGTCCTGGTCCTGGCCCCCACCCGCGAGCTGGCCATGCAGGTCTCCAAGGCCGCGCAGACCTACGGCCGCCACGTGCAGGGCCTGAAGGTCGCCACCGTGCTGGGCGGCATGCCCTACGCCCTGCAGATCCGCCAGCTGACGGGCCCGCTGGACATCCTGATCGCCACCCCTGGCCGCCTGCTGGACCACCTGGCCTCGGGCAAGTGCGTGCTGGAGAACGTCGAGATGCTGGTGCTGGACGAGGCCGACCGCATGCTGGACATGGGCTTCATCGACGACATCAACACCGTCGCTGCCGCCACCCCGGCCACCCGCCAGACGGTGATGTACAGCGCCACCTTCGCCGGCCACGTCGGCCGCCTGGCGCAGGAGCTGCTGCGTGACCCGCAGCGCATCGACGTCGCCTCGCACACCGACACGCACGAGAACATCGAGCAGCGCCTGCACTGGGCGGACAACCCCATCCACAAGGACAAGCTGCTGGAGTCCATTCTGGCTCAGCCCGAGCTCGACCAGGCTGTGGTGTTCACCAGCACCCAGCGTGACGCCGACTGGCTGGCCGAGCGCCTGGCCGAGATCGGCCACGCCGTGGCCCCGCTGCACGGCGCCATGCCCCAAGGCAAGCGCAACCGCACGCTGATGGCCCTGCGCCGTCGCGAAGTGCGCGTGCTGGTCGCCACCGACGTCGCCGCCCGCGGCATCGACGTGCCGACCATCACCCACGTGATCAACTACGGCCTGCCGATGAAGGCCGAGGACTACGTGCACCGCATCGGCCGTACCGGCCGTGCCGGCCGCCAGGGCCTGGCCGTGACGCTGGCCCTGCGTGACGACGTGTCCATGATCCGCCGCATCCAGCACTTCACCACGCAGCAGATCCCGGTGCAGCACATCGAGGGCCTGGAGCCCAAGACGCAGGAACCGCGCATCTTCCCGCCGCGTCCCGCCGGCGAGCGCGGCTTCGACCGTGGCGACCGTCCGGGCTGGGCGCAGAAGGGCGACAAGCGCTTCGGCAGCAAGCCCTTCCAGCGCGAGGGCTTCGCCCCGCGCGGCGGCTTCCAGCAGCGTGACGGTTTCGCGCCGCGCGAGGGCTTCGCGCCCCGCGACGGTGGCAAGAACTTCGGCCGCGAGCAAGGCGCCCAGGGCCGTGACTTCGCCCCGCGCCGTGACGAAGGCTTCCGTCCGGATGCCCGCCGCTTCGACGACCGCAAGCCCTACGGCCAGGACCGTGGCTTCGGTGGCCAGGATCGCGGCTTCGACCGTGGTTTCGACCGCGGTGGTGACCGTGGCGGTGACCGCCCCGGCTTCGGTGGCGACAAGCGCGGCTTCGCACCCCGTGACGACCGCGGCGGCTCCTTCGGCGAGAAGCGCGGCTTCGGCGGCAAGCCGGCCTTCGGCGACAAGCCCTTCCACGGCAACCGCGAAGGCGGTCGTGAGTTCAACCGTGACTTCGGCGACGACCGCCGTGCCGGCGGCCCGGGCAAGCGTCCGGCCCCGCAAGGTCCGCGTCGCGGCGGCTTCGGTCGCTGAGTGAGCAAAAGCCGGCGCGTCCCTGACGCCGCCGGCTTTTTTTTCGTCTCTGATTGATCATTCCGGCGAGATGGGAACGCGGCAGCACGGCACGCTCACGCAGTGGGACGATGCCAAGGGTTATGGCTTCATTGCCCCGGACGGCGGGGGCGGCAAGCTCTTCGTCCATGCCCGGGCCTTCGGCCTGCGCGCCTGGCGCCCCTACGTGGGCGAGCGCCTGAGCTTCGAGGCCGGGCATGACGCGCAGGGCAAGCCCCGCGCGCTGCGTGCCAAGGCGCTGCAGCCCCGTCGCCCGGCGGCGGCCCGCGCGCCGGCGCGGCCCGCCGCGGGCTCGCGTGGGGAGGGCCGTGATGCGGCCCGTGGCGGCGCCGTCCTGCTGCTGATCCCGGCCTTCGCCTCCCTGGTGCTGGCCGTGCACCTGTCCTGGCCGCTGCCCCACGGCGTGTGGGGCGCCTACATGGCCATGAGCCTCGCCACTTTCATCGTCTACGCCGGCGACAAGCGCGCCGCCCGCAAGGGTCAGTGGCGCGTGGCCGAATCGACGCTGCAGGGCCTGGCCCTGTGCTGTGGCTGGCCCGGCGCGCTGCTGGCCCAGCAGCTGCTGGCCCACAAGCGCAGCAAGCCCGTCTTCATGCGGATCTTCTGGGGCACCGTCGCCCTCAACATCCTCGTCTTCATCGCGCTGTTCACGCCGGCGCTCAATCCCTGGGGCCGTCTGCTGTCCTGACGCTGCCCGCCTGTGCCATGTCCCGTGACCTTGACCTTGCTCTTGACCTTGCTCTTGACCTTGGCGTGAGGCCGCTGCGCGTGGCCGACCTGGACGCCGTCCTGCGTCTGCAATCCACCTGCTACGGCCCGGACTATGTCGAGCCCGCCGAGGCCTTCGCGTCCAAGCTGCGCGAGACCGCGCCGCTGCAGACCTGCTGGGGCGCCTTCGATGCAGGGGGTGAGCTGCTGGCCTATGCGATCAGCCTGCCCGTGTGCGCCGACACCATGCCGGGCCTGCATGCCAGCGACTACCGCCGTCCGCCGGCGCCGACGCTGCTGTACCTGCACGACGTCGCCGTGAGCCCGGCGGGACGGGGGCGGGGCCTGGCGCAGCGCCTGCTGGCGCATGTGCAGCAGCGCGCCGTCGTGCTTGGCCTGCCGCGCCTGGGCCTGATCGCGGTGCAGGATTCCGCGCCGTTCTGGCAGCGCCTGGGCTTTGCGCCGCTCGCGGCCAAGCCCTCGTGGCTGCAGCGCAAGCTGCAGAGCTTCGGCGAGGCGGCGCGCTACCTGGAACGCCAGGTCAGCGCCGCGGCCTGATCACCAGGTGGAGAAGGGCCGCGCCGCCAGCGCGGAGTTGAAGTAGCGCGGGTCCTGCGTCACTTCCTCGCCGACCCAGGCCGGGCGCTCGAAGGGCTGGTCCTCGCGCGGCAGCTCGATCTCCGCGACCACCAGCGGCGCGTTGGCGCCCAGGAACTCGTCGATCTCCCAGGTGAGCTCGCCCATGGGCACGAGGTGGCGCCGCTTCTCGACGGCCGGGCCGTCCGCCAGCGCGAGCAACGCCTGCGCGTCGGCGACGGGGATGGCGTACTCGAACTCGCTGCGCGTGGCGCCCACGCTGCGCCCCTTGATGGTGAGGAAGGCCTGCTCGCCGTCGATGCGCACCCGCACCGTGCGGGCCGGATCGCGGTTCAGGTAGGCCTGGCAGAGGTAGCGACCCTCGCCCCGGCGCCAGGCCTCGCCCTGCACCAGGAACTTGCGCTCGATCTCGATGCCCATGCGCCCTCAGCCCTTGAAACCCAGCATCGCGCGGGCACATTCGGGCACGAGGGCCGAGCCCTTGTAGATGAGGCCCGTGTAGACCTGCACCAGATCGGCCCCGGCCTGCAGCTTGGCGCGCGCATGCTCGCCGCTCATCACGCCGCCGGCGCCGATGATGGGATAGCCCGCGCCCAGCTCGGCCCGCAGCAGGCGGATCACGCGGTTGCTGGGCTCGAACACCGGCTGGCCCGAGAGCCCGCCCGTTTCTTCGGCGTGTGGCAGGCCCTTCACGGCCTCACGGCCGATGGTGGTGTTGGTGGCGATGACGCCGTCGATGCCGTTGGACTTCAGCGTGCGGGCGATGACGACGACCTGGTCCTCGTCCAGGTCCGGCGCGATCTTCAGGAACATCGGCACCACGCGACCGTGCTCGGCCTGCAGTTGCAGCTTGCGTTCCTGCAGGCGCGAGAGCAGGGCGTCCAGCGCCTCGTCACTCTGCAGGGCGCGCAGGTTCTTGGTGTTGGGGCTGGAGATGTTGACGGTGATGTAGTCGGCATGCGGGTACACGCCGGCCAGGCCGATCAGGTAGTCGTCCACCGCGTTCTCGATGGGCGTGACGGCGTTCTTGCCGATGTTCAGGCCCAGCAGGCCGCCGGCCTGGCGGAAGCTGTGAGCCTGCTTCACGTTGGCGATGAAGCTGTCCAGGCCTTCGTTGTTGAAGCCCAGCCGGTTGATCAGCGCGTTGGCGGCCGGCAGGCGGAACATGCGCGGCTTGTCATTGCCCGGCTGTCCCTTGGGCGTGACGGTGCCCACCTCGATGAAGCCGAAGCCCATGGCGCCCAGGCCGTCGATGCAGCGGCCGTTCTTGTCCAGGCCGGCGGCCAGGCCCACGCGGTTGGGGAAGCGCAGGCCGGCCAGCTGCACCGGATCGCTCACCCGGCTCTGCGACCACAGGCACTGCAGCGGCGTGTTCTGGAAGCGGGCGATGGAGCCCAGCGTCACCTCGTGCGCATGCTCGGGGTCCATGCCGAAGAGGAAGGGGCGGGTCAGGGCGTAGGGGATCAGGGACATGGCGGCGAGCCGGCCCGCCGGCAGTCGGCGGTCGGTGGCAGAGGCTGGTAGGGATGGGCGCGATTGTCGCATCCGGCCTCGCTGATAATTGGCGCAATCCCGCCTCTGCCCAGCTGCCATGAAATCCCTCGACCATCCCCAGAACGACCGCGAGATCGGCTCGCGCGACAGCACCCGCGACACCACCCGCACCGATGACACCCGCATCGGCGCCGTGCGCCCGCTCATCTCGCCGGCCCTGCTGCTGGACGAGCTGCCCATCACCGACGAGGCCCTGAACCTCGTCGAACGCGCCCGCCATGAGATCAGCGACGTGCTGCATGGCCGCGACGACCGCCTGCTGGTGGTGGTGGGCCCGTGCTCCATCCACGACCACGACCAGGCCATGGACTACGCGCGCCTGCTCAAGAAGGCCCGCGACGAGATGCAGGGCGAGCTGCTGCTGGTGATGCGCGTCTATTTCGAGAAGCCGCGCACGACGGTGGGCTGGAAGGGCTACATCAACGACCCGCGCCTGGACGGCAGCTTCCACATGAACGAGGGCCTGCGCCTGGCGCGCCAGCTGCTGCTGGACGTGACGGCCCTGGGCCTGCCCGCCGGGACCGAGTTCCTCGACCTGCTCTCGCCGCAGTACATCTCCGACCTCATCGCCTGGGGCGCCATCGGGGCCCGCACGACCGAGAGCCAGAGCCATCGCCAGCTGGCGTCCGGCCTGTCCTGCCCCGTGGGCTTCAAGAACGCGACGGACGGCGGCATCAAGGTCGCGGCGGACGCCGTGCTGGCCGCCCGCGCCAGCCACGCCTTCATGGGCATGACCAAGATGGGCGCCGCCGCCATCTTCGAGACCCGTGGCAACGACGACTGCCACCTGATCCTGCGCGGCGGCAAGACGCCCAACTACGACGCGGCCTCCGTGCAGGCCGCCTGCGAGGCACTGAAGTCCGCCGGCCTGCGCGAGCAGGTCATGATCGACTTCTCCCACGCCAACTCCAGCAAGAAGTTCGAGCGCCAGATCGACGTCGGCCATGACGTCGCGGCCCAGATCGCCGGCGGGGATGCACGCATCACCGGCGTGATGATCGAGTCCCATCTGCAGGCCGGCCGCCAGGACCTGCTGGACGGCCAGACCCGCGCCGACCTCAAGCCCGGCGTCTCCATCACCGACGCCTGCCTGGGCTGGGTGCAGACCGAGCCGCTGCTGCGCGAGCTCGCCGCCGCCGTGAAGGCCCGCCGCGCCCGCCAGGCCTGAATGCTGCTGGCAAGACCTGACCCTCATCAGAACATCAGAAAGACTGCAATGACCCAAGACGAACTCAAGGCCCTCGTCGGCCAGGCTGCGATGGCCTATGTGCAGGAGGGCGCCATCGTGGGCGTCGGCACCGGCTCGACGGTGGACAAGTTCATCGACGCCCTGGCCGCCAGCGGCACGAAGATCGCCGGTGCCGTGTCGAGCTCCGTGCGTTCCACCGAGCGCATGAAGGCGCTGGGCATCCCCGTGCTGGAGGCCGCCGAGGTGACGGGCCTGAAGGTCTACATCGACGGTGCCGACGAGATCGACCACCAGGGCCACATGGTCAAGGGCGGCGGTGCCGCGCTGACCCGCGAGAAGATCGTCGCCGATCTCGCCGAGACCTTCGTCTGCATCGCCGACGAGTCCAAGCTCGTGCCGACCCTGGGCAAGTTCCCGCTGCCGGTGGAGGTCATCCCCATGGCCGCCGCCCAGATCGCGCGCCGCTTCGCTGCGATGGGTGCCGATGCCCAGCTGCGGGCCGGCGTGGTGACGGACAACAGCTGCCACATCCTCGACGTGCGCGGCCTGTCCATCACGGATCCGGCCGCCTTCGAGGCCGACGTGAACCAGTGGCCCGGCGTGGTCACCGTTGGCGTCTTCGCCCGCAACAAGGCCGGCGTGTGCCTGCTCGGCACGTCCGAGGGCGTCAAGACGCTGACCTTCGCCTGAGCGGTCAGCAGTGGTGCGCGACACCCTGGCCTACCTGCTGGGCCGGCGCGCCTTCGAGGAGCGCCACCACCGGCGCTACCAGTTCGCGGCCAGCCTGATCCTGCGCTTCGTGGCGAGCGCCCTGGCGCTGTCCTACGTGATGGCCGGGCAGGACGAGTGGCGCTGGATTCGTGCCGCGATGATCGGCTGGGTGCCCGCCTGGCTGTTCACGCCCGAGCTGATGGCCCTCGTGCACGGCCTGTTCTCCGGCATCCGGGAGCAGGCGCTGGCGGATGTGCAGGGGCAGTACTACGCCTTTCGCGGCAAGCCCATCCGAGTCGTGGAATGGCTGCCGGGCGAGCGCTGGCTCGCCACGGACGACCTGGAGCGCGCGCTGGGCTTCGCGATCAGTCGCCAGTTCCTGCGACATGCGCAGAAGCAGACGCTGTGCATCGAGCGCGACGGCCGCGTCTGGCTCAGCGCGCCGGCCGTGCTGAGCTACCTGGATGGTCGCCCGGAGCCGCAGTCCCTGAAGCTGCGGCAATGGGTGCACGGCACGGTGTGGATGCCGTCCGCGCAGGCGCGGCGTCTGGGCAAGGACCGCTGGCAGCAGTGAGCATCGGTGCCAGGATCGCCCGGGGCTGAGCGCCCGCGGCACGCCAAGAAAAAAAGGGGAAGCCGGCTGGCTTCCCCTTTTGCATGGCGCCAAGGCGCCCTCGGACCGGAGGCCCGGGGCCGCTCGAGGCATCAGCCTCAGTTCACGTTGACGGCCGTCCAGGCGGCGGCGACGGCATTGGCCTGCGTGCTGCCAGCGCCATACAGCTCATTGGCTGCGGCGATGGTGGCGGCGCGGGCGCCGGCGTAGTTGGTGCTGGACGTCATCTTGGTCGTCAGCGCGCGGTACCAGATCTTGGCGGCGGCGTCGCGGCCGATGCCAGTCAGGCTGCCGGCGCCGGTGGCCACACGGGTGTCGCCGGCCTTGCAGGTCGGGCTGGTGCCGAAGCTGCTGTTCGTGCCTTCAGCCAGCATGAAGTAGAAGTGGTTGGCCACGCCCGAGCTGTAGTGCACGTCGAGGCTGCCCACGCCGCTGTACCAGCAGTCGGCCGAGCCGCCGTCGCTGCTGGGCTTCATCATGTTGCGCAGGAAGGCGGCGCCGATCATGACCTTCTCGCCGATCAGGTAGTCGCCGGCATCGCTGCCGTTGGCGGCGTAGAACTCGACCATGCTGCCGAAGATGTCCGAGGTGGCCTCGTTCAGGCCGCCGGACTCACCGGAGTAGGTCAGGTTGGCCGTGCGGCTCGTGACGCCATGGGTCATCTCGTGGCCGGCCACATCCAGCGACACCAGGGACTTCAGGCTGCTGCCGTCGCCGTCGCCGTAGGTCATGCAGAAGCAGGAGTCGGACCAGAAGGCGTTGGCGTAGTTGCGGCCGTAGTGCACGCGGTTGAAGGCGCCCTTGCCGTCGTTGGCGATGCCGCTGCGGCCGTGCACGTTCTTGTAGTAGTCCCAGGTGACGGCGGTGCCGTACTGGGCGTCGACGGCGGCGGAGGCCAGGTCGGCGGTGGTGCCGGTGCCCCAGACGTTGTCGGTGTCCGTGAAGATCGTGCCGTTGCCAGCCGTCTTCTTGTTCATGTTGGTGGTGTAGGTGCCGCCGCGAGCCGGGTCGCGCAGTTCGTAGCCACCGGTGATGGAGTTGGTCGTCAGGGTGACCGTGCCGCTGTACAGGCTCTTGCCGGTGCCGGTGGCCGCGGCCGTGTGGATGTCATTCCACATGTCCAGGTGGGCGCCGGTCTGGGCGTCGATGATGGCGTGCTTCTCGAAAGGCGTGCCGTCGGCTTCCTCGCCACCCACCAGCACGTCCCAGGCCAGGCGGGGCTGCTCGCCACGGGCGTAGATCACGAGCTCGGGCTTGGCGCCCATGTCGGCGCCGCCGTGCTTGGCGATGGCCAGCTGCTTGGCCTGGCCCAGCGAGACGGCGGGCTTGGTGTCGACCTTGGGCTCGCGCGCCAGCGTGTGGTGCATGGCCTGCAGGGTGCCGTTGCGGTCCGAACGCACGACCAGGTCGCCGCCGATCACGCGCAGGCCGTCCACGGTACGGTCGAAGCGGACGTGCTCGGTGCCGTCGGCATCGACGATCACGTCACGCACGCTGTAGTCGTGGCCGGTGCCATGCAGGCTGCGGCCAGAGAACTGCTTGATGTGGCCCAGCGCACGCCCTTGCGGGTCGGCTTGAGCGGTCAGGGGGGCCAGCATGAGGCCCGCCAGAGCGGCCACGGCGATGCTGATGCGATTCAGGGACCTGGACTTCTTCATCGTGTACTCCGTCTTGCGCTGGATCCGGGGATCCTTGTGTTTTTGAATGGCTTGCCGAGGAGGGGAGCTCGGGGCTCCCATGAAATTTGCGACAACTTGTTGCGGCGTGCGCTCCCCAGAATCCCTGTTGGTGTTGCCCCCCACTTGCGCAAGCCGTGACGAATGTCATAGGCATCACTTTCCATGACGCGAAGTCAGGCTTCCTTGAATGTCATGGGTAACCGGATGGTCACGGCGGTGCCGCGGCCGGGTTCACTTTGCAGCGTGAGGGCCCCGCCCATGCGCTCCACCACGAGCCGGTGCACGCTGGTGAGGCCCAGACCCACGCCGCTGCGGCCCAGCTGCGTGGTGTAGAAGGGCTCCAGGACGCGCGGCAGGTGCTCGGCGGGAATGCCGACGCCGTCGTCGCGCCAGTGCAGGCGGACGAGCGCCGTGTCGGGCGGCAGCTCGCGGCCCGTGAGCGTGGTGTGCTCCAGCGGCGGGTCTGTGGCGTTTTCGAGATTCTCGACCGACAGGTCGATCCAGATCGTCCCCTGCCGCCCTTGCTTGAAACCGTGGATCAGGCTGTTCTCCAGCAGCTGCTGCAGCACGTGCTGGAGGTCTTGCGGGTGTGCGCGCAGGGGGCAGTGGGCCGGCAGATTGAGCCGCAGCTCCACGCCGGCCTCGGCCAGCGCCTGGCGCCAGCTGGAGGCGCTCAGCTGCACGAGGGCGCTGAGGTCCAGATCGCTGCGCTCCTGCTGCCCGTCGTCCTGGCCTAACGTCTTGAAGCGCTGCACGAGCTGCGCCACGCGCACGAGGCCACGGTCGATGAGGTCGCTGCCGCCGTCCAGCTGCACCAGCAGGTCGGCCAGCTCGCTGCGGCGCAGGCTGTTCTCCTGCAGCCGCTGGCGCAGCTGCTGCGCCCGCTCGCCGATGAGCGAGGCCCCCATGCGCGCGTTGTCCAGCGGCGTGTTCATCTCGTGGGCCATGCCCGCCACCATGCGTGAGAGCGCCAGCTGCTTCTCATGCTGCATCAGCGTGCGCATGGCCTGCTCCAGCTGGGCGCTGCGCTCGCGCACCTGGGCTTCCAGCTCGTCGTGGGCCTTTTGCAGCGCCATCTCGGTCGCCTGGCGGATGGCAATTTCCGCCTGCAGCCGGGCGAGCGTGTCCGAGAGCTCCGCATTGCGCTGGGCCAGCGAGTTCTCGAGGTCGGAGCCGCGCTGCGCGAGGGCCTCGCGCTCGTGGATCAGGTGAGGGCGTTCGAGCACGGCGTCCACCGTGTCGCTCAGCGTGTGAGCCAGCTGCCGGTAGGACGCCTGCCGGAGCTCGTTCAGCCGTTCCGCCGCCCACAGCGCGTCGCCCATGCGGCCGAGCCGGCGCCCCAGGCGCTTCACCGCATGCAGGCAGGCATCCCGCACCGCCGAGCGGTTGAGCCCGTGGCCCATGTAGTCGCGGGCGGTGTCCATCAGCGCCTGCCATCCCGCCTCGCTCTGCTGCGCGTTCACGAGCACGGCGCAGTAGCGGTGCCACTCCTTCCAGCCGGGCCGGTTGGGGTCGACCTCCGGCCGGCGTTCCACCGCTTCCATCAGCGAGCGGCTGAGCTCGGCGTGGCCCCGCGTGGCCTCGACGATCGCGAGGTTGGTCAGGCTCACCGAGGCCAGCGCCTCCAGGCCGTGGGCCTCGGCCAGGGCCATGGCCTCCCGGTGCAGGGCGATGGACTCCTCGAGGTGGCGCTCGAAGGTGGTGTCGTCGTCCGCCCGGATGGCAAGGCTGAAGGCGGCCCCCGCTGCACCGGCCCCGCCCAGGATGCGGTGGCGAAAGGCTGGCGGCAGCGGCGTGCCTTCCGCGAGCAGCTGCCGGCAGGACGCGCCCAGCTCCTCGTACATCTCGGCGTGAAAGAGCACGCTGTTGCGCTGCACCGTCATCAGCTGGGCGAGCTCGTCCTCACCGCCCTGCAGATAGAGGCTGGCGGCCATGCCGGCGCTGTGCAGGGAGGCCGGGAACATTTGCAGCAGGCTCTCGAGCGTGTGCATCACCCGCCACGCGGCGGCCTCGGCGAGCGGGGCCTTGAGGGTCATGCCCAGCTGCTGCAGCTCCCGGGCCCGACGCAGGCGCTGCAGCGCGGCGGACGGTTCGCGGCCGATGCCCTGGAGCAGCCGGTAGGCCTCCAGCTCCAGGGTCTGGGCCGGATCGGGCCGGAAGCTGCTCGCGCGGTCCAGCTCCTCGCGGAGCTTCTCGGCGGGCCATTCGAGCTGGCTGAGCCGCATGCCGGCCAGCAGCTGCGCGAGCTCATCCGGGCCCGCGTCGGGGGCCGGGGCGGAGGACTCGATGACGGGAGGGTCGGACCTTGCGCCGCTGATCGATGGGGGCACTTGCTGAAACTCCTGGCAGTGCGGACTGGGCGGTGCGCTGGTATCAGCTTAGCGTCTCGAGCCGACGCGTCCAGCCCCGCAGGCCAGGGAACTCAGCCCGGTCGAGACTTTGGTCGCGCCTGCCGGCACGCAAAGCGCAGCGGGTCCACCGCATCCACCAGGCTGGCCTCGAGCGGCGCCGGCGCGCCGGTGAGCCGGCTCGCCGCCAGCTCGCCGCACAGCAGCGCCCAGGTCAGCCCGCGCGACGCCATGGCCGTGCATATCACCAGCCCTGGGAGGCGGGGGATCATCCGCACCTGATCGGTGCGGCCGGACAGGGGGGCCGCGGCCAGGCCGCCGACCAGAGGCAGACGGTCCGGTGCGATGAGGCGCCAGCCCACCCGGCCCTGGTCCAGGGCCGGCGCCGGCAGGGGCTGCGGCGTCAGCTGGGCGAGCTGGGCGAGGTTCTCGAGGTGGTCGCTGTCCCGGATTTGTGGGTCCAGGTCGCCCTCCTGATGTGTGGCGCCGAACACGAGACCGCCGTCCGGCAGGCCTAGCGCGTAGCCCGCGCCGGCCACCGGCACCCGGGGCGCCTGCAGGCCGTGGGCCGCCAGCTGATCGGGCCGCAGCAGGCTGATCTGGCCACGCTGCGTCATGAGGGGCGGCAGCAGGCTCGCGAGGTTCAGCTCCGCCAGCGTGCCGAGCAAGGGCAGGCTCTCGGTGCCGGCGGCCAGCACCAGCGCGTCGGCTTCAGCCAGCAGCTGCCCGTCGGCATCGAGGCAGCGCCAGCGCGCGCCGTCCCGGGCCAGCCGGGCGACGGGCCGGCCGCTCATCAGGTGGATGGGCCGGGCCGCGGTCGCCAGCAGCGCTCGCACGAGCCCGCCTGGGGGCAGGGCGCCGCCGCCGGGGTAGTACCAGGCCGGGCTGCCGCCGTCGGCCGCGCCCAGGGGCCAGCCGGCCCGCGCGCTGGCCTCAGGCGCGCCCAGGGCCTGGACGTAGTCCTCAGGGAGACCCAGGCGGGCGATCTGCGCTTGCAGTTCGGCGACATCCCGCTGCGGGTCGAGGCGCAGCAGGCCCGCTTGGAGCCAGGGCAGGTGGCCGCTGGCCAGCAGGGCGTCGGCGCAGCGCCGCGTGTGCAGCGCCGTGGCGCGGTTGAAGCGGGCGTGCAGGCCGTCGTCGGGGTTCAGCGTGCCGTGGAAGAGCCCACCGGGATTGCCGGACCCCGCCTGCGCCGGGCCGTCGCGGGCCTCGAGCAGGCTGACGTCCAGCCCCTGTGCGGCCAGCGCATGGGCACAAGCGGCACCGGCGATGCCGGCCCCGAGCACGATGGCCGTGCGGGCCTGCGGGGCCAGGGCTTCGCGCCCGGCGGGCCGGTGGGGGACATGGCGCGGGTGGAAGCGCGCCACGCTCATCTGCCCCTTGCTGGCAAAGCCCTCGGCCTTGTGGACCTCGAAGCCCGCGCTGAGCAGGCCCTCGCGCACGCTGCGCGCGACGCTCCAGGTGGCGGCCGTCGCGTCCGCCGCGGCCAGGCGGCCCAGGCTGCGCAGCAGGTAGGGGTCCCAGATCTCCGGGTTGAGCGCGGGCGAGAAGCCGTCCAGATAGAAGGCATCGACCTCGGCCACCAGTTCGGCCAGCCAGTCCCGGGCCTCGCCCAGGCACAGCATCAGGCGCACGCGGCCCTGCTCGAAGTCCAGCACGTGCAGGTTGTGGGTGAGCGGCGGCCACCGGTCCAGCAGCTGGCGGGCGAGTGCGGGCTCCGGCGAGCGGGCATGCGCCTGCTGCAGGTCCGCCGCGCGCAGCGGGTGCTTCTCGACGCTGATGAAGACGAGGCGCTCCGCACGGGCCGGGTCGTCCCGCCAGGCGGCCCAGGTGGCCAGGAAGTTGTTGCCCAGCCCGAAGCCCGTCTCGAGGATCACGAAGCGCGGGCGGCCCTGCCAGCGCTGCGGCAGCCCGTTGCCGCCGAGAAAGACGTGGCGGGCCTGCGCGAAGGCGCCTGCGCGGGCATGGTAGACGTCGCCGAAGGCCGGCGCGCTGGGCGCGGCGGGCTCGGAGAAATCGACGTCGGCAGGGCGGATGGGCTGGGTCTTCATGGGCGGCGCAGTATGCCGCAGCCCCGCGGCGCCGAGGCTGCGCTGGCTCAGACCTCCACGGACTCCCCCTGCTGAGGCACGCGCACGGCCCAGCCGAGCTCGTCCTGGATGCGGCTGCGCAGGGCGTCGGCGGCCTGCGGCTCGCCGTGCACCACGAAGGTCTGCTCCGGCGGGCGGCGGAACTGGCGCAGCCAGGCCATCAGCTCCTCGCTGTCGGCGTGACCGGAGAAGCCCTCGAGGTGGCTCACTTCCGCGTTGACCGGCACGAACTCGCCGCGCAGCTTGATCTCGCGGTCGCCAGCGATCAGCTTGGCGCCCCGCGTGCCGCCGACCTGGAAGCCGGCGAAGCAGATGTGGTTGCGGGCCTGCGGCGCCATCACCTGGAGGTAGTTGAGCACCCGGCCACCGGTCGCCATGCCGCTGGCGGAGATCACCACGCCGGGCCGGCGCGTCATCGCCTGGGCCGTCTTGAGGGACTCCTGCGGCTTGCTCACCAGCGTCACGCCTTCACAAAGGCGGGAGAGCTCGCCGGGCGAGACCTTCGCGAGGCGGCGGTACTCCAGCGTGATCTCGGTGGCCTCGCGCGCCATGGGGCTGTCCAGCACGATGGGGAGGTTGCCGGGAATCTCGCCCGCGGCCCGCAGGCGCTGCAGCACCAGCAGCAGGGCCTGGGCGCGGCCCACGGCGAAGCTGGGCAGCAGCACGCTGCCGCCACGTTCGATGGTGGTGCGGATGATGCGGCCCAGCCGCTCCTGCACGTCCTCGGGCGGATGGCGGCGGTCGCCGTAGGTGGACTCGATGAGCAGGACGTCCGCCTCCTCGAGCGGCTGGGGCGGCGGCAGCATCAGGTCCTTGCTGCGGCCGAGGTCCCCGGAGTACACGAGCCGGCGTCCTTCGCTCTGCACCGTGATGCACGACGCCCCCAGCAGATGCCCCGCGGGCGTGAAGCGGATCTCGCTCTTGCCGAGCTTCAGGCGGCCGTCGCGCGGGAGCCCGACGAAATGCGTGATCGCATGCTCGGCGTCCTTGAGCGTGTAGAGCGGCAGGGCCTTCTCATGGCGGGTGCTGCCCGTGCGGTTGGCGCGTCGGGCGTCTTCCTCCATCAGGTGGGCGCTGTCGGACAGCAGGACCTCGCAGAGCTTGCGCGTGGCCGGCGTCGAAAAGATCTGGCCCTTGAAGCCCTGTCGCACCAGAGCCGGGATGTAGCCGCTGTGGTCCAGGTGAGCGTGGGAGAGCAGCACGGCGTCGATGCTGTGCGGCGGGACGCCCAGTGGCAGCCAGTTGCGTTCGCGCAGGGTCTTGTAGCCCTGGAACAGGCCGCAGTCCAGCAGCAGGCGTTGCCCGCCGGTGTCGATCAGGTGGCGGGAGCCGGTGACGGTGTCGGCGGCTCCCAGGAAACTCACGCGCATGGCTCACTCCCCAGGATCGGCCCCGGTGGCGGGGCGCGGTGTGCTGGCGATTGTGGCCCAGCGGCGGCGGCCGGCCATGCGCGGCGCCTGCGCCAGATCAAGGTCGCTGAAGCGCGCCGCCGATCAGCGATCGCGCTGTGCCTGGCTGGCAGCGCTGCACTTGCCGGCCAGCCAGCGGCCGTCCACGACCCACTTGCTGGTGACGCGGCTGCTGGCATCACCCGGTTTGTGCTCGACGGTGCCGGTGACCTCGAACTTGTAGGCCCGGGCGCTGTAGCGCACCTGCGCCTGCCCCTTGGAGGTCTGGCCGCTGGGGCTGCGGCAGCTGTACTGCAGCTGCTCGCCCGTCTGCTCGGAGAACTGGCATTTCCAGCCCTCCACGCCGCTGGTGACGAGCTGCTGCAAGAACTGCCGGGGCTCCATCTCGCGCACGTCCTCGGCGGTGATGCAATCGCGTTCCTCTTCCACGCTGTTCGGGCTGGCTCCGGCCGGCGCCTTGCTGGGCGGCAGGCCCTGGGCGCTGGCCGTGCGCAGGGCCTTCATGGTGGCCAGGGCCTGCAGGACCTTCGGGTTGCCCTCGTGGGTCTCCTGCGTCCGGATGAGCCACTCGCCGGGCTCGGGCATGGTGGCGGCCGAGGCCTGACCGAAAGCCAGGGCCAGGCCGAGGGCGATCAGCGGACGGGTGGCGGTCGCAATGGGGGTGTGCTTCAAGGTTTCTCTCCCTCTGTAGGTGTCGGTCGGCGCGAGTTTAGGCGGCGGCCGTGCGGCTCGCCGTGGGGTGGGCCGCGCGGCTGTAACGCGCGGTGACGGGCGCCGGCTGACGTCGTGGAGCGAGCTGCGGGCCGCTCAGCCGCGTCCGGGCGCCTGCACGAAGGTCTCCGAAGCGGCGCTCGAGGCGCGCCAGTGGCTCATCACCTCGGACGTGACGTCCTTGCCACCAGTGAGGTTCGTGAACACGGTGCTGATCGTCCAGATGGGTCCCCAGGGGATGCCCCACCAGCCGAACAGCAGCGAGGCGAGGCTGTGAAGAGCCGCCTTGCCGGCCACGCCTTCGCCGGCGGGGATGAAGTAGATGTCGGAGCTGCGCTTGAAGGACATCACGAGCATGGACAGGCAGTAGGGGAAGAGGACGAAGCGGGCGCCGCCGTCGACGGCGGCCTGGATCTGCGCCGGGCTCAGGTGCTCGATACCTTTGATCTTCATGGGGTGGCTTTCTGGAAGGGGGATGGTCGGAACGCGAGCGTCAGCGGGTCTGGAAGTAGGGGCGCTCGTCGGCGAACAGCAGTGACTCGGCGCCGATGCGCCAGGCCATCGGCGCCTTGGGGCCGTAGACGATGGCGCCCATGGTCATCGCCTGGCCGCGCATGAACAGGGGCATGCCCTGCATCAGCGCCGTGCATTCCGCCGGGGGCCGTCGCTGCTCCAGGGCGGCGACGAACCGGCGCAGACGTGCCTCGTCCAGACGGCCGATCTGCGCCACATAGGTGGGCAGCAGCGCGAGGAGCGCCTCTTGGCCCTGGCGTTCGCGCAAGGCGAGTCCGAGGCTGGTCCAGTAGCTGCGGGCATCCAGGCCCGCCTCGACCGGCAGACGCAGGGCCGCCTGCAGCATGGCGCTGCTGGCGGTGTCCGAGGCGCCGATGAGGCGGATGAGTCGCGGTTCGCGCGCGCCCTCCGGTTGCGGGGCCCGCGCCAGGACCTGCTCGAGCTGGCCGCTGGACAGTGCGGCGTAAGCCGGCGCCCAGGGCCCGGCGCTGTCCTTGCCCCCTTCCAGCCCGAGATGCAGGGTCAACTCCTGGGAGGCGGGGCTGAGCTCCTTCAGCACCCGGTCGAGCGCGGTGCTGGAGAGGCCCCCCTGCCAGCGCGCCAGCCGGGCCAGGTCGACGTTGACCTCCTCGGCCAGGCCCGCGTTGCGCTGACGCACGAAGTCCCAGCCCGCCTTGGCCTGCACCCAGTGCGCCTGCTCGGCGTGGGCGGCGCTGGCGGCATAGGCGAACCAGAGGTGGCGCGGGTGAGCCTGTGCACCCTCGATGAAGGCCTGGCTCTTGGCCTCGCCCTCCGGCAGGCATCGCACGGACAGGTAGCGCAGGTCGGCATCATCCGGCGCCTGTCGGGCCTGCCCCTCGAACCGTGCGCACAGGGCGGCACGGCGGGGCTCGTCGGCCCGGTCCATGTCCATGCGTCGCCACAGGAGGTCCGTCGGGGCCTCCTTCAGGCGCTCGGCGAGGATCTCGCCCGCAGCGGGGCTGTCGCCCAGCAGCGCCCACCAGAGGCCGATGCCGGGGCTGTCCGAGGTGTCCCAGCGGGCGTGGGCCTGGATCAGGCCCTCAGGCTTCTCGTTCCGGGGCAGGACCTCCAGCTGCGCCATGACCTGCTTCACCGGCACGGCCTCGAGGACGAGCCGTGACTCGCCGCCGCCCTTGGTCCGGATGCTCTGGGGCGGCTGCTCGAAGACATGGCGAGCCTCGCTGACGCGCCAGCGCGACGCGCCCACGCGGGTGGGCGGGGGCGGTGTGCCGCCGCCATAGACGGCAGTCCACTCGATCATGGCGGCCGCCGCCGCGACGCTGTAGACATGGTGCTCGAATGCGCCGCTCACGGGAGCCTCGAAGCGCTCGATCAGCGCCCGCTCCGCCGTGCGGGTCTCGACCCCCAGCCCGCGGTGGGCGGGCGCCTTGGTGAGCCGGTGCTCGCCCGGGGCCAGGGTCAGCGTCTCGCCGTTGGACAGGCTCACGACGACGGCTCGATCCAGGCCGTTGTAGAGGCTCACGGGGGCCTGCATGGCCAAGCCGCCGAGACCGAGCACCGACACCACGATGCCGCCGGCGACCCCCAGCCGTGCCGTAGCCGGCAGCCAGCCGTCGGCCGTCTGGAAACGAACCCAGAGGCTCTGGCGGAAGTCGCGCGGACGCTCTTGGCCTTCGAGCAAGACGTCGGGCGTCGGCGGGAACTGGCTGCGGCCTGGCGCCGCGCCGGGGTTGATCTCGCTCAGCCACTGGCGCACCAGGCGCTTCTCGGTGAGCAGCAGCCGCTCCAGGGCCTCCCGCCGCAGGGCGCCGCAGGCATTGGCCTGCTGGTCCACCCAGCCGTCGATCACGTTGAGCCAGTCGCCCAGGTTCTGCGCGGTAGGCCACGGCAGCTGCAGCTCGCCGATCGCGTCGCGCCACTGCTCGATGTGCAGAGCCTCGGCCAGCACGGCGTCCAGCTTCACAAGCGAGGCCTCCTGGTTCAGCTTGTGCATGGCTTGCTGCAGCGCGCCGGCCGCGTCGACGATGCGCTGGCGGCCGGCATCGTTGACCCGGCCGGTGGCGGTGGTCTGGCGGAAGGTGTGCTGCAGGATCCCCTGCAGATCGCGCAGATTGGCCTCGCCGTGGCTGCCGTAGTGCAGCGCCGTGATCAGGCCTCGCAGGTGCTCGGGCCAGCCTTGTCCCAGGTGCTCGGCCACCGCCAGATGCAGGCTGCGCACGCGCAGGTCCTGCAGCCGCAGCGACTCGCGCAGCGCCTGCAGCTCCGCCTGAACCTGCTGCAGCGCGACAGGCAGGGTCTTGCGCTTGAGCGTCTGGTCCCGGAAGCGGATCACGCCGCCCTGGGCCTCCAGATGACCACGCTCCAGCGCCAGCAGCTGGCCCAGCTCCGTTTCCAGCGCCGTCAGGCGCGCCATGTCCTCGCTCAGGCGGGCGGGGTAGAGGTCCGCGAGCTGGCTGCGCTCGAAGTCGGGGCAGTCCTGCCACAGGGCCTGGGCGTCGGCCGTGTGGCGCACCGGGGAGCGACCGAAATGAATGCCGCGGTAGCGCGGATCAAGGTGCTCCCGTTCGAACTGCTGCTGCAGGCGCTGCAGCGACTCGTCCGGGGGCAGGGGGGCGGGTTCGCCGCGCGCCGCCGGATCCTGGGCCGCGTCCTGGGCTGCCTCCTGGGAGGAGCCGGCGGCGGGGGCCTCCTGCGCGCGCAGGGCCAGGGCCGTGACCTGCACCCGCAGGGCGGCCGCGTCCTGGAAGAGATCCCAGGCCGGACGGTCGTCGATCGGGGCATGGATGTACTGGCGCTTCGCGTTGTCCTCGCGCTCATGGCTGGGCGGATGGCTCTGCCACATGCGGGGCGGCTGGGCCATCTGGGGCCGGAAGATGCGGTGCCCCGCCGGATCCTCGGGCAGGGGCGGCGGCTGGCCATGGTCCGGCTGCTGCAGCAGGCTGCCCAGCCGCTGCTGGACCTTCTCCTGCAGGGCGAACAGGTCGTCCACCCGGCGCCCGGCCTGCTTCTCGCCCATCGCGAAGGTCAGGGCGCGGGACCAGGCGTCATCGGCGGCCTGCAGGCGGTACAGGGCATGGATGAGGGCGTCGCTGCCGGTCAGCGCGACGGCCACGAGATCGGCATTCATCTCCATCTCGCGAGAGAGCGCGCGCTGCAGCAGGTCCACGGCGCGGTAGGCGCTCTCCACCACGCAGCGGATCGACCAGACGACGAGGCGCAGGCCCCAGCCGAGCCAGGCAATGCGCAGATCCCAGTGGGAGACGCGCTGCAGCAGCTCGTCCAGCTTGCCCCGGTGCACCACGAGATGCCGCGCGATCTGCTGGGCCACATAGACCCATCGCCCCACCGCCATGGCACGCTGGCCGAAGTGGCCGAATTCATGGGCGAGCACCGCACGGAACTCACCGAGGTTCAGGGCCTGGACGAGCCCCAGCCCGATCAGCAGGTTCTTGCGCGAGGGGATCAGCAGGTTCAGCAGGCGAAGGTCGTAGAAGACCGAGGCGTTGACGTCCGCGCTCAGAAAGACCTTGTGCGGGCGCGGGGCTCCGGCCTTGTCGGCCAGGCGGTGCAGGAAGTCGAAGAGTGCGGGCTGGTCTTGCGGGCGCAGTTCCAGCAGGCGGTCGGTGCCGCCGCGCTTGACGAAGAACAGGGCCCGGAACATGAGTGCCGAGAGGAAGGCGGCGCCGAGCCCGCCCAGCCAGCCCCACAGGGCGTCCTGCCCCAGGCCGCCACCGATGGTCAGCTCGAAGGCGGTCCAGGCGAACCAGCCGGCGAGCGCCAGGTACAGCGTGAGGAAGCAGAGCAGGGCGAGCAGCGCGATCCAGGTCTGGCGCTGGTAGGCGCGGCCCGGGCGGGCAAGCCGCTCCATGAGGGCCGCCTCGGAGAGCGGCGGCTCGCCGAACCCGTCGTCGGGCGGTCCCGTTCGGGCATCCTGCCGCTCGTCCTGCCGGTTAGTAGCCTGCACCCGAGCGTCGTGCGCGTCTTGCGAAGCTGCTGGCTCGCTCATTCGATCCTCCCTGTGCTGCCCGACGCGGAGTCCGGGCGCCTCTGTTTTTCGAGGGCCGGAGTGTCTCAGGGAACGCCGGGCCCTGCCTCCTGGGAGACCCTGGAGGTGTGCACGCATTCCACCTCCCGGGGGATTGCGGGCCGGGCGCCGGGCGGTGCTGACGCCCATGAAAAAAGCCCGGCGTGGCCGGGCTTTTCGGAAGGGCCGTGCAGGCCCCGGGACATCAGCGCTTCGGGCTGGTCAGGCGTGCGCCGCCACCGCCCTGGCGCGGAGCGCCGCTGCCGGCCGGGCGTTGGCCCTGACCGCCACGCGGAGCGTCCGTGCGGCCACCCGCGTTGCGGCCCTGGGACGGCGCACCGTCACGACGGGCCGGCGCCTGGCCGCGACCGGCGTCCTGGCGCGGGCGGTCGCCGCCGCGGCCGTCACCACGGCCTTCACCGCGCGGCGCATCGGCACGAGGCGCTGCCGAGGGTCGGCCACCACGGCCACCGCCACCACCGCTGCGGCCGCCACGGCCGGCACCGCCGCCGCCGTTGAGCACCATGCGGCCCAGCACGATGGGCTCGGGCTTGGCGTTCGGGTCCGGCACGAAGCCGGGCACGACCTCGCGCGGGATCTCGCGCTTGATCAGCTTCTCGATGTCGCGCAGGAAGCCGTTCTCGTCCACGCACACCAGGCTCACGGCCTCGCCCTTGGCGCCCGCGCGGCCCGTACGGCCGATGCGGTGCACATAGTCCTCGGGGACGTTGGGCAGCTCGTAGTTGACGACGTGGGGCAGCTGGTCGATGTCGATGCCACGGGCGGCGATGTCCGTCGCCACCAGCACCTGCAGCGTCCCGGCCTTGAACTCGGACAGCGCCTTCGTGCGCGCGCCCTGGCTCTTGTTGCCATGGATGGCCATGGCCGAGATGTCTTCCTTGTTCAGGTACTCGGCCAGGCGGTTGGCGCCGTGCTTCATGCGGGTGAAGACGAGCACCTGGTGCCAGTCGCCCTGACGGATCAGGTGAGCCAGCAGCTCCTTCTTCTTGTCGCGGTCGACCGGATGGATCTTCTGGGCGATGGACTCGTTCGTCTGGTTGCGACGGGCGACCTCGATCAGCGCCGGCTGGTTCAGCAGGCGGTCGGCCAGGGCCTTGATGTCATCGCTGAAGGTGGCCGAGAAGAGCAGGCTTTGCTTCTTCTGGGGCAGCAGGGCCAGGACCTTCTTGATGTCGTGGATGAAGCCCATGTCCAGCATGCGGTCGGCTTCGTCCAGCACCAGGATCTGCACCTGGGACAGGTCCAGCGTGCCCTGCTGGGCGTGGTCCAGCAGGCGGCCGGGGGTGGCCACGAGGATGTCCACGCCCTTGCGCAGGCGGTCGATCTGGGGCTGCATGCCCACGCCGCCGAACATCACCATGGAGGTGAGGGGCAGGTACTTGCCGTAGAGGCGCACGCTTTCCTCCACCTGGGCCGCCAGCTCACGCGTGGGCGTCAGCACGAGGGCACGGATGGGGATGCGGCCGCGGGCGTCGCGGACAGGCTTCTGCAGGGACAGGCGGTGCAGCAGGGGCAGGGTGAAGCCTGCGGTCTTGCCAGTGCCGGTCTGGGCCCCTGCCATCAGGTCGCCGCCCTGGAGCACGGCGGGAATCGCCTGGCTCTGGATGGGGGTGGGGGTGGAGTAGCCGGCGTCGGCAATGGCCTTCAGGAGGGGCTCGGCCAGGCCCAGAGAATCAAAACTCATCGACTGCAGGATTCGCACGCCAACCGCTATGTGCCAGGCCGCGCCGCATTGTGTGCGACGCCAGTCTTCGGGCCCGGCGGGGCGGGTGCTTGAGCTCAAAAAAAATGACGCCACGGCAAGACTGTGAGCCGTAGCGTCGGGGGCGATTATAGGTGTGCGCCTGCCGGCCCGGGGATGTCCGGCCCATGAAATGTCGTGACGGCCTGTGCAGCCGTGCGCGGCGCAGCCCGGCGCGGGCCCGGAAACTGCGACAATAGCGGTTTGGCTCGGGAAGCCGCCCGCGGATCTCGCGGCGACGCCCCCGGGACCGCCGCCGGGGGCCGTCTGACCGTTCCCGGCTTCCCGCCACCTGATGCCACCTGATGCCCAGAGGCCCCGCCCGCCGGTCGAGGCCTCTGCGGCCGGGGTGTCGCGGTCCGAATTCCTGAAGTTTCCGATCCTCCACCTGCTCTCAACCCTGAGTAAGCCATGGCCCAATATGTTTTCTCGATGAACCGTGTCAACAAGACGGTTCCCCCCAAGCGCCACATCCTGAAGGACATCTCGCTGTCCTTCTTCCCGGGCGCCAAGATCGGCGTGCTGGGCCTGAACGGTTCGGGCAAGTCCACGCTGCTGAAGATCATGGCCGGCGTCGACAAGGAGATCGAGGGCGAAGCCATCCCCATGCCGGGCATCAAGATCGGCTACCTGGAGCAGGAGCCCAAGCTGAACCCGGACCAGACCGTGCGTGAGGCGGTCGAGGAAGGCATCGGCGGCGTGCTGGCCGCCAAGAAGCGCCTGGACGAGGTCTATGCCGCCTACGCCGAGCCGGACGCCGACTTCGACGCCCTGGCCGCCGAGCAGGGTGAGCTGGAGGCCATCATCGCCGCCGCCGGTTCCGAGAACACCGACCTGCAGCTGGAGCTGGCCGCCGACGCCCTGAACCTGCCGCCCTGGGACGCCCAGATCGGCGTGCTGTCCGGCGGCGAGAAGCGCCGCGTGGCCCTGTGCCGCCTGCTGCTGTCCAAGCCCGACATGCTGCTGCTCGACGAACCCACCAACCACTTGGACGCCGAAAGTGTCGAGTGGCTGGAGCAGTTCCTGCAGCGCTTCCCCGGCACCGTGGTGGCCATCACCCACGATCGCTACTTCCTCGACAACGCCGCCGAGTGGATCCTGGAACTGGACCGCGGCCACGGCATTCCCTGGAAGGGCAACTACTCCGACTGGCTGGACCAGAAGGAACGCCGCCTGGAGCAGGAGCAGAAGTCGGAAGACGCCCGCGCCAAGGCCATGAAGGAAGAACTGAAGTGGGTGCGCTCCAATGCCAAGGGCCGTCAGGCCAAGAGCAAGGCGCGTCTGGCCCGCTTCGAGGAGCTGAGCGACGTCGAATACCAGAAGCGCAACGAGACGAACGAGATCTTCATCCCCGTGGCCGAGCGCCTGGGCAATGAGGTCATCGAGTTCGAGAACGTCACCAAGTCCTTCGGCGACCGCGTGCTGATCGACAACCTCAGCTTCAAGGTCCCGCCGGGCGCCATCGTCGGCATCATCGGCCCCAACGGCGCCGGCAAGTCGACGCTGTTCCGCATGATCCAGGGCGTGGAGCAGCCGGATTCGGGCACGGTCAAGATCGGCAAGACGGCCAAGCTGGCCTTCGTCGACCAGAGCCGCCAGAGCCTGGACGCCAACAAGACGGTCTGGGAAGACGTCTCGGGCGGCCTGGACAACATCGTGGTGGGCAAGTTCGTGATGCCCAGCCGCGCCTACATCGGCCGCTTCAACTTCAAGGGCAACGACCAGCAGAAGATGGTCGGCCAGCTCTCCGGTGGTGAGCGCGGCCGCTTGCACCTGGCCAAGACCCTGGCCCAGGGCGGCAACGTGCTGATGCTGGACGAACCGTCCAACGACCTGGACGTCGAAACCCTCCGCGCGCTGGAAGAGGCGCTGCTGGAGTTCGGCGGCTCGGCCATGGTGATCTCGCACGATCGCTGGTTCCTGGACCGCATCTGCACGCACATCCTGGCCTGCGAGGGCGACTCCCAGTGGTTCTTCTTCGACGGCAACTTCCACGAGTACGAAGCCGACAAGAAGAAGCGTCTGGGCGAGGAAGGGGCGCGCCCCAAGCGCATGCGCTTCAAGCCCATCCGCTGAACCATCGGCTGAACCATCCGCTGATCGGGCGGCGGCCGGTACGCCGGCCCCCTCGGACGACGACAAGAGGCCCCCTGTGGGCCTCTTTTTCATGGCCGCGGCCCCTCGCCGGACACGTCCCCACCGCTTTCTTTACGCTTCTTCACCACCAGGGCATGGCGGCCTTACCGGCGCTGCCGACACTGACTCCATCCCACCCAAGGAGCAGTTGTATGAAAAGCCTCACTCTCAAGCGCCTGATCCCCGCCGCCGCCATGGCCCTGGCCCTCGTGGCCGGGGGCGCCCAGGCTCAGCGCCATCCCGGCATGGGCGGCCCCGGCATGGCCGGCGGCATGATGGGCGGCCACGTCGAGCACATGCTGGACCTGGTGGACGCCACCGATGCCCAGCGCACCCAGATCAAGACCATCATGGACGCAGCCCGCAAGGAGCTGAAGCCGACGCAGGACTCGCTGCGCAGCCTGCACGAGCAGGGCATGACGCTCTTCGCCGCCACCAACGTGGATGCCGCCGCCATCGAGGCCCTGCGTGTGAAGGGCAGCGCCCTGCACGAGCAGGTTTCCAAGCGCATGAGCCAGGCCATGATCGACGTCGCCCGGGTGCTGACGCCCGAGCAGCGCGCCAAGCTGGCCGCCAAGCTCAAGCAGCGCCAGGCCCGCATGGCCGAGCACATGAAGTCGCGCGGCGGCCAGTGAGCGCGAGCGCCCGGATCGATCGTTCAGGACTGCGCTTATGCTTCAGGCCTACTTCCCTTCCGCGGCGCATGCCGGCCGGGCTTCGGCCCGGGCGCGCTGCGCCAGCCACCTGCCTGCCATGAATTCCAGACTGCTGCTGATCGACGATGACGCCCGCCTGACCGACATGGTGGGGGCCTACCTCCAGTCGGCCGGCTTTGACATCGACGTGGCGCCCGACCTGGCCGCGGCCCGGCAGAAGCTGGAGCAGGGCGTGTATGACCTCGCCGTGCTGGACATCATGCTGCCCGACGGTGACGGCCTCGACTTCTGCCGCGAGCTGCGTCGTGACGCCCGCATGAAGCGCCTGCCGGTGCTGATGCTCTCGGCCCGCGGCGAGCCCATGGACCGCATCCTCGGGCTGGAGCTGGGTGCCGACGACTACCTGCCCAAGCCCTTCGAGCCGCGCGAGCTGCAGGCCCGCGTCAAGGCGCTGCTGCGCCGGGCCGAGCCGGACATGCAGGGCGTCGAGGTGCTGCGCTTCGGCCGCCTGGAGATCGACCTGGCCGCCCGCATGGCCCGCCTCGAGGGCAAGCCCTGCGATCTCACGAGCCACCAGTTCGATCTGCTGGTCGTGCTGGCGCAGAGCCCGGGCCGCGTGCTCTCGCGCGACCAGATCATGGACTCGCTCAAGGGCCACCCGCTGGAGGCCTTCGACCGCTCGATCGACGTGCACATCTCCCGCATCCGGGCCGTCATCGAGGACGACCCCAAGACGCCGCGCCGCGTGCTGACCGTCCGCGGGGCCGGCTACGTGTTCGCCCGCAAGCAGGACTCCGAAGGCCAGGCGTGAAATCTCTCTACTGGCGCATCTATCTCACCGTCATCGTCGTGCTGGCCGCCTTCGCTCTGGGGGCGGCCTGGCTGTTCCAGCGCCAGATCGAGCAGGAGCGCGGCAACGCCGAGGTGGCTGCCGGCGAGCGCTGGCAGGCCATGGCCGTGCTGCTGCAGCGCGCCCTGCCGCCGGCAGATGCGCCGCGCGAGCAGCAGGCCCGCGCCATCGAGGAATGGGGCCAGCGGCTGCGCATGGCGCTGGCGCTGGAGGATGCCCAGGGGCAGCGCATCGGGGCCTCCGAGCTGTTCGAGCGCCGAGAGGATTTCCCCGGTCAGCGCCAGCTGGAGATCACGCTGGACGATGGCCGTCACATCGCCTTCATCCGCAACATCCGCCCGCCCGGTCCTCGGGCGGACGCACGTCCGGGTGCCGCGCATGGTGCCGACGGCAACCCCGCCCCGCCCATGATGCGGCGCGAGGACGGCCCCTGGGGAGCGCCGATGCTGCTCGGGCCCCGGCTCTTTCATGGCCAGGGCCTGGCGATCGTGCTGGTGCTGCTGTTCGTGGGCATTGCGGCCGGGGCGTTCCCGGTGGTGCGCCGGCTCACCCGCCGGCTCGAGGCGCTCAAGTCCGGCGTGCAGACTTTCGGCGACGGCCAGCTGAGCCACCGCGTGGATGACAGCGGCCGGGATGAAGTCGCCGCCGTGGCGCGCAGCTTCAATGAGGCGGCCGGGCGCATCGAGACGCTGCTGCGCTCGCACCAGAGCCTGCTGGCCAATGCCAGCCATGAGCTGCGCTCCCCGCTGGCGCGCCTGAAGATGGCCTTCGCCATGTTCGAGGACGCCGGCGAGGCCCAGCGCCAGAAGCTCAAGGTCGAGATCCAGACCAATATCGCCGAGCTGGATGCCCTGGTCGAGGAAGTGCTGCTGGCCAGCCGCCTCGACAACGGCAGCCAGCAGATCCAGCAGGAGGCCGTGGATGTGCTTGCGCTGGCCGCGGAGGAATGCGCGCGCAGCGGGGCCGAGCTGCTGTCCGACGAGAAGGACTCGCAGCTGCGCCTGCAGGGCGAGGAACGCCTGATTCGCCGCTCGCTGCGCAACCTCCTCGAGAACGCCCGGCGCTATGGCGGCGGCAGCGTCGAGCTGAGTCTGCGGCCGGTGGGCCGCCTGCTCGAGCTGCGGGTGGCCGACCGCGGGCCCGGCGTGCCGGAGACCCTGCGCGACCGCATCTTCGAGCCCTTCTACCGTCTGCCCGGGCACGCCGAGCAGGCCGGCGGGGTGGGGCTCGGCCTGAGCCTCGTCAAGCAGATCGCGGAGCGCCACGGCGGCTCGGTGCGCTGCGAGGCCCGCGAGGGCGGCGGCAGCGTGTTCGTGCTGAGCCTGCCGCTCAAGACCTGACCCCGGACGCAGGCGCCGGGCTTGCCGGGCGGCCGGGCAGCGGACGGTGCGCGAATTGTGCGTGAGCGCCCTCAGGGCGCGAGAGTCGCCGCGTCAGCGCTGTCCTGCCGCTCTTTGCGGTGAACCCAGGCCATGAGCGCCACGAGGCCCACCGAGCACATCAGCAGGCCCCCGCTTGCGGCCAGCCAGAAGCCGCTGGCGCCCCGGCAGAAATCCGGCAGCCAAGCCGGCGGCGAGAAGGCCAGCCAGTAGCCCCCGCCCAGCCCCAGACCCCAGATGGCCACGGCATACACGAGCATGGGCGCCAGGGCCACGTGATGGGCGCGCAGCACCGAGGCCGCGATGGCCTGGCAGGCATCGCCCGCATGGAACAGCCACACCCACAGCAGCAGCGGCAGCGCGGCGGCCTGGATGGCGACGTCCGGCGTGTAGAGCGACAGCACCTCCCGCCGTAGCAGGAACACGAGCCCGCCCATCAGCAGCGACAGCAGCAGCGCGATCTCCAGCCCGTGCCAGCCCAGGCGCCGGGCATCGGTGAAGTCGCGCGCGCCGAGGCGCTGGCCCACGAGCGCGCCCGTCGCGTTGCCCAGGGCCATCGGCAGCATGAACATCATCGCGACGAGGTTGGCCGCCAGCTGGTGCCCGGCAACCGAGGTGGCCCCCAGCCGCGAGATGAACAGCGCCATGAAGGTGAAGCCCGTCACCTCGATGAGGATGGACGCGCCCATCGGCACACCCAGGCGCAGCAGCCGGCCGATCAGGGCCGGGCGCGGCGGGTGCAGGCCGCCGCGCTGCAGGCCGAAGGGCGCGTAGTGCGGGTCCCGCCGCAGCACCTGCAGCCCCAGAAGCAGCTGCGACCACACGACCAGCGCCGTGGCCAGCGCGCCGCCCGGCGCGCCCATCGGCGCGAGGCCCAGCGCGGGAACGCCGTGGATCAGCCCGGCGCTCAGCGGCAGCTTCAGCAGCAGGCCGCCGACCTGCAGCGCCATCACCGCCTTTGGGCGGGACACCGCCGTGTTGAAGCCGCGGTAGGCCGTGAACAGCAGCGCCGCGGGCAGGGCGAGGCCGAGGAAGTGCAGATGGCGCCGCACGATGGCCTCGACGGCCGGCTCCGGGCGCGCCAGCGCCAGCAGCGGGTCGGGGAACAGCAGGATCAGCTCGCCGATCACGGTCAGGCCGAGCGCCAGCCACGCGGCCTGGTGCAGGCAGTCGCCCACGCCCTCGTGGTCCTGCGCGCCGAAGCGCTGGGCCGCGACGGGCGAGACGGCCAGCACCACGCCCATCAGACCCACGAAGACGCTGGTGTACATCGCATTGCCCACGGCCAGCGCGGCGAGGTCCAGCGCGGCATAGCGCGCGACGAGCAGGGTGTCGATCGTCGAATAGGCCAGCACCGCCAGCTGGCCGATGAACACGGGCCAGGCCAGGGGCAGGATGCGGCTCAGGCTGCCGTGGCGTCGTCGTCCGAGGGCGGCCCTCACGGCGCCCCGCCTTCGCCGGGCTGGCGCTCGCGGGCGCGCTCGGCATAGCGGTTGAAACGCCAGGCCGTGCCTTCCAGCGTGATGCGGCGCCAGGTGACGCGCTTCTCGGCCGGCGTCATCACCGGCCAGTTCTGCACCTCGTCGAAGGTGCGGCCGCAGCCCTTGCAGAGCTCGTCACCCTGGCTCGTGGAGCAGATGGCGATGCAGGGGGCGTCGGGCGTGCTGTCGTACCAGCGCAGCCAGGCCTCGCGGGCGGGGGCGGGCAGGGCGTCCTCGTCGCACTCGGTGTCACGGTGGTAGACGAGCAGGGCATAGACCTCCGCCAGGGCCTGGACGGGCGGGCACGCGCTGAGCCCGTCGCCGGGCACGCGCTGGCGCCACCAGTTGATGGCGGCCTCGATGTCGGTGATGTGGATGCCGGCCATGGACTGCAGCGGGCTTGTCTTCAGGAAGTGTGGGAGTGAAAGCGTGACGAAGGGGCGCTCAGTAGGCCAGACCCATGGCCTGCCGCACGTCCTTGAGCGTCTTGCGGGCCACGGCGCGGGCCCGCTCGGTGCCGACCTCCACGATCCAGTGGACCTGCTTGGGATTGGCCAGGAACTCGTCGGCCCGCTCGCGCCAGGGGGCCTGTTCCTTCTGGATGGCCTCGATCACCGGCTGCTTGCAGTCCAGGCAGCCGATGCCCGCGCTGCGGCAGCCCTGCTCGGCCCAGGCGCGCGTGTCGCTGTCGGAGTAGAGCTTGTGGAACTCCCAGACCGGGCAGCGCGCAGGCTCGCCCGGGTCGCCACGGCGCACGCGCTGCGGGTCGGTGGGCATCTTGCGGATCTTGTCCTCCACCACCTCGGGCGCCTCGCGCATGGCGATGGCGTTGCCGTAGCTCTTGCTCATCTTCTGGCCGTCGAGGCCGGTGAGACGCGAGGTCTCGGTCAGCAGCGCCTGGGGCTCCGGGAGGATGGCGGCCTCAGGGCAGTAGAGGTGGTTGAAGCGGCGGGCCACCTCGCGGGTGACCTCCACGTGCGCGGCCTGGTCCTCGCCCACGGGGACGAAGGCGGCCTTGTAGATGAGGATGTCGGCCGCCTGCAGCAGCGGGTAGCCCAGGAAGCCGTAGGTGGCCAGCTCGCGGTTCTTCTCGACCTGGTCCTTGTAGCTGGGCATGCGCTCCAGCCAGCTGTGAGGCGTGCTCATGGCCAGCAGGGTGAAGAGCTCCGCGTGCTCGGGCATGCGGCTCTGGATGAAGAGCGTGCACTGCTCGGGGTCGAGGCCGGCGGCCAGCCAGTCCACGACCATGTCGTAGACGTTGCGCTCGACGACGGACTTGTCCTGGTAGTGCGTGGTCAGTGCGTGCCAGTCCGCGACGAAGAAGAAGCAGTCGTAGGCCTGCTGCAGCCGCACCCAGTTCTTGAGCGCCCCGTGGTAGTGGCCCAGGTGCAGGGCGCCGGTGGGGCGCATGCCGGAGAGCACGCGCTGGCGGGGCAGGGTGGGGGTGTCGCTCATGTGATGGGTCAGCCGGTGCGGGGCGCTCCGCGAAGATGCCGAGCGCCGGGGGAAGCCCGTGATTGTAGGGAGTCGGGCCGGCGCCTGATGTCGGTCAAGGGGAGCCCCCGCGCGGCGCTGGCTACACTTGCGCCCCATGAAGCACATCGTGATCCTGATCTCCGGCCGCGGCTCCAACATGGAGGCCATCGTCAAGGCCTGCGCGGCCGAGGGCTGGCCCGCCCGCATCGCCGCCGTGATCAGCAATCGCCCGGATGCCGCCGGCCTGCAGTTCGCGGCCGCACATGGCGTGCCGACGGCGGTCGTGGACCACAAGGCCTTCCCGGACCGCGAGTCGTTCGATGCCGAGCTCGCCCGGGTGATCGACGGCTTCGCGCCCGACCTCGTGGTGCTGGCCGGCTTCATGCGCATCCTCACGCCGGGCTTCACGCGCCATTACGAGGGCCGCATGCTCAACATCCATCCCTCGCTGCTGCCGGCCTTCCCGGGCCTGCACACGCACGAGCGCGCCCTCGAGGCGGGCTGCCGCTTCGCGGGCGCCACGGTGCATTTCGTGACGGCCGAGCTGGACCACGGCCCCATGGTCGCCCAGGCGGTGGTGCCGGTGCTGGACGGCGACGATGCCGCGGCGCTGGCCGGCCGCGTGCTGAAGCTCGAGCACCGCATGTACCCGGCGGCCGTGCGCTGGTTCGTCAGCGGCCAGATCGCCGTCGAGGGCTCGCGCGTGCGCCAGCTGGCCGGCGAGACCCAGTCCTTCAGCTGAGCCGCGGTTTCAGCACTTTCAGCGGCTTCAGGCCACAAGGCTGGCCAGCAGGTTGATCGACAGCGCCAGCACGCCCGTGTTGAAGACGAAGGACAGCAGGGCCTGGATCGTCACGAGGCGGCGCATGCGGCGCGAGCTGATCACCACGTCAGACGTCTGCGAGGTCGCGGCCAGCGTGATCGAGAAGTACAGGAAGTCCCAGTAGTCGAGGTCCTTGTCCTCGCCCGGGAATTCCAGGCCGTGCGGGGCGGTGCCGCCGCGGTGGTAGAGCCGCGAGTACGCCAGGGCGAACTCGATGGGCAGCAGCAGCCAGGTGCCCGCGACCGTGGCGAGGGCCAGCAGCAGATAGGGCCAGCCGGCCACGACGTTGCTGCCATGCCGGACCTGGCTCATCTCGGTGACCAGCGCTGCGAGGATGGCCAGCGCGCCCGTCACGGCCAGCATCAGCACCACCGGCACGCCGTCGCCCATGCCCAGAGCGCGGCGCTGCAGCTGGCGGGCGTCGGCCCGGCCCATCATCACCAGCACCAGCAGCACATAGGTCCAGACGCCCGCGTTCCAGCCCAGCAGCAGCCGGGTCACGAGCGGCAGCGGCGTCGGCCAGAGCACGGCCAGCAACGCGCCCAGGGCCAGCGCGATCAGCACGCGGGGCCGCCAGCGGGCAAACGCGTGGCGGGGGGCGTGCGCGGAGCCGTGGCGGGGCGCCTGCGGGGAGCTCATGCCTCGACGAGCGCGAAACGCGGCGTCATCCGGCCGTCGACCTCGACCGGCTCGAAGAACATCGCATGGGGGCGCACCCACAGGCCGGTGTCGTTGTAGAGCGGGCGATAGAGCACCAGCACTTCCTCGGTCTCGCTGTGGCGCACGGCGCCCAGCACTTCGTAGTCCTGGCCCTTGTAGTGGCGGTAGCGGCCGGGCGGCGTCGGGGGCAGGGGCGGCGGGGGAGCTTTGTCGGTCATGGCAGGAGGGGGAGAAGTCGGGCCTCGGGCGCTGCTGGAGGGACACCGGTTGGGCAGCCGGCCCGGGCCTGGGATAATCCGGCGATGCATCCTAATGCCCTTCTCGATCTCTGCGCCGAACTGCTGCGTTCGGTCCTCAAGTTCGACGCGCCGGCCGACGGCGTCGTCTCTGCTTTCTTCCGCAAGAACAAGGCCCTGGGTCAGCGCGAGCGCCACGCCCTGGCCGAAACCACCTACGCCGTGCTGCGCCAGAAGCCGCTGCTGCAGAGCCTGGCGCAGTCGGGCTCCGGCCCGCTGGAGCGCCGGCTGGCCATCCTGGCCTGGGCGGGCGGTGATGCCGGCCTCAAGGGGGCGCTGAAGCCCCAGGAGCAGGAATGGCTGCAGCAGGTCCGCCAGGTGGACGTCGCCAGCCTGGCGCCCAAGTTCCGCCACAACATGCCCGAATGGCTGGCCGAGCCGCTGCTCGAGCGCCTGGGCGAGGACGAGTTCTGGGCGCTCGCCGCGTCCATGAACGAGGGCGCGCCGCTGGACCTGCGCGTCAACACGCTCAAGGCCAAGCGCGAGGACGTCCAGGCGCAGCTCAAGGCCGCCGGCATCGACGCCCAGACCATGCCCTACTCGCCCTGGGGCCTGCGCGTGCAGGGCAAGCCGGCCCTGAACAAGCTGGAGGCCTTCACGAGCGGTGCGCTGGAAGTGCAGGACGAGGGCAGCCAGCTCCTGGCCCTGGCCCTCGATGCCAAGCGCAGCGAGATGGTGGTCGACTTCTGCGCTGGCGCCGGCGGCAAGACCCTCGCGCTGGGCGCCGCCATGCGCAATACCGGCCGCCTCTACGCCTTCGACGTCTCCGGCCATCGCCTGGAGTCGCTCAAGCCGCGCCTGGCGCGCAGCGGGCTGTCCAATGTCTATCCCGCGCAGATCGCCCATGAGCGTGACGACCGCATCAAGCGCCTCTCCGGCAAGATCGATCGCGTGCTGGTCGATGCGCCGTGCTCGGGCCTGGGCACCCTGCGTCGCAACCCGGACCTGAAGTGGCGCCAGTCGCCGCAGGCGGTGGCGGAGCTGCAGGTCAAGCAGCGTGCCATCCTGGACAGCGCCGCGCGCCTGCTCAAGCCGGGCGGCCGCCTGGTCTATGCGACTTGCAGCCTGCTGAACGCCGAGAACGAGGACATCGCCCGCGCCTTCGGCGAATCGCACCCGGACTTCGTGCCCCTGGACGCCGCCGCCGTGCTCGAGAAGGCCCATGTGACCCAGGCGGCCAGCCTGTGCGAGCAGGGCTTCATCCGCCTCTGGCCGCATCGCCATCAGGTGGACGGCTTCTTCGCCGCCATTTGGGAGCGCAAGGCCTGAGATCGTTTGCGATCGGGCGGCCGCCAGGCCCGAAAGCGCCACTTTGGCGCGATCCAGGCGGCCGTCTAGACATAGATCAAGAGGTCTTTTAGGGCGCCTCCCCTACAATTGACACGCTTTTTGACATCCCCATGACGCTTCTCAAAGAAGCAGAGGTCGGACTGAATGAATGAATTGATGATCGTGCGCGACGTGCTCGTCAACTGGCTGAGCGAAGGCCTGACGGGCGCCAGCATTTGGCAGATCGTGGTCTACACGCTGGTGGTGACGCATCTCACCATTGCCTCCGTGACCATCTTCCTGCACCGCGCGCAGGCCCACCGCGCCCTGGACCTGGGGCCCATCCCCTCCCATTTCTTCCGTTTCTGGCTCTGGCTGACGACGGGCATGGTGACCAAGGAATGGGTGGCCATCCACCGCAAGCACCACGCCAAGTGTGAGACCGTCGATGACCCGCACAGCCCGGTGACCCGCGGCATCGAGACCGTGCTGCTGCGCGGCTCGGAGCTCTACCGCGCCGAGGCCAAGAACCAGGAGACGCTTGCCAAGTACAGCCACGGCGTGCCGAACGACTGGATCGAGCGCAACCTCTACACGCCCTACAGCTGGCAGGGCGTGGCCCTGATGATGATCATCAACCTAGCCCTGTTCGGCGCGATCGGCGCCACGATCTGGGCCATCCAGATGGTCTGGATCCCGATCTGGGCCGCCGGCGTGATCAACGGCATCGGCCACTACTGGGGCTACCGCAACTTCGAGGCGCAGGATGCCTCCACCAATGTCTCGCCCTGGGGCCTGATCATTGGCGGCGAAGAGCTGCACAACAACCACCACACCTACCCGACCTCGGCCAAGTTCTCGGTCAAGCCCTTCGAGTTCGACCTCGGCTGGGCCTACATCCGCGCCATGGAGATGATCGGCTGGGCCAAGGTCCGCAAGACCGCGCCGCAGCTGAAGATGGGCGAGCTCAAGGCCGAAGCCGACAAGGCCACGCTGGAAGCCATCATCGCCAACCGCTACGAGATCATGGCCAGCTATGGCCGCAACGTGAAGGCGGCCTGCGCGATCGAGCTGGCCCGCCTGAAGGCCCAGGGTGAGCAGCACAGCGCCAAGTGGAAGCAGTTCAAGCTGGCCAAGCGCTGGCTGCACCGCGATGCCGATCGCATCCCTCAGGCCGTCCAGAGCGACATCGCCGGCGTGCTGGCGGCTTCGCCGGCCCTGGACAAGCTGCTGACGATGCGCGAGGAACTGCGCCAGCTCTGGACCCGCACGAACGTGTCCGCCGAGCAACTGGTGCGTGACCTCCAGGCCTGGTGCAAGAAGGCCGAGGAGAGCGGCATCGCCGAGCTGCGCAACTTCTCCATGAACCTGCGCGCGGCCCGCGCCTGAGGCCGGCAGCGCCGGGCGTTGCCCGGTGTGAAGGCTTGCAAAGCCCCGTAAAGGCGCCCCTCGTGGGCGCCTTTTTCATAGTCGGGGCTACATAATGGTTTTCCCTGGGCTGTCATCGCGGCTCTTGGGGCCGCGTTGAAGCGGGATCCCTGCAGGCGGAGTGTTACGCTGCCGCGGGGTTTCAGTCGAAAACCGTGTGAAAGGAGAACGCCATGAAGCAATGGAAGATCGGGCTGCTGGCCCTGGTCGCGGGGGTGGGGATGGCCGGCGGCGTGCAGGCGGGGGAGGTGGAGATCCATTTCCAGCCCCTGGACCAGTACCGTGATCTTGGCCGCACCACCGTGGAGCGTGAGGACATCCAGAAGTCGCTCAGCGAGCATTTCCAGAAGCTGGCCGCCGCACGACTGCCGGCGGGGCAGACGCTGAAGATCGACCTGCTGGAGATCAATCGCGCTGGTGAGATGGACATGCGCCATGGCATGCCGGATGAGGTCCGCGTGCTGCGCGAGGTGACCTGGCCGCAGATGGACTTCACCTTTGAGGTGCTCGAGGGCGGCAAGGCGCTCAAGACGGGCAAGGCGGCGCTGTCCGACATGAACTATCTGCACGGCACCAGCGCCCGCTACAACGACGGCGATCCGCTGCGCTACGAGAAACCGATGATCGACAAGTGGTTCGACGCCGAATTCGGCAAGAAGACCGCGGCCCGCTGAGGCAGGGCCGCCGGGGGCCTGGCCCCCAATGAAAAAAACCCGCCAGCTTGCGCTTGGCGGGTTTTTCATGGGCTGCAAGCCGGGCTGAATTACTTCAGCTTGGTTTCCTTGTACAGGACGTGCTTGCGGGCCTTGGGGTCGAACTTCATGAATTCCAGCTTTTGGGGCGTGGTCTTCTTGTTCTTGTTCGTGGTGTAGAAATGACCGGTGCCGGCAGAGGATTCCAGCTTGATCTTTTCGCGTCCGCCTTTGGATGCCATGTTGTTGCTCCTTGGTGCTTAGTGGATCAGATCAGAGCTCGCCCTTGGCGCGCAGATCAGCGACGACTTGTTCGATACCGACCTTGTCGATCAGACGCAGAGCGGCATTGCTCACGCGCAGACGCACCCAGCGGTTTTCGGTTTCCAGCCAGAAACGACGGTACTGCAGGTTGGGCAGGAAACGACGCTTGGTTTTGTTGTTGGCGTGGGAAACATTGTTGCCCACCATGGGCTTCTTGCCCGTGACTTGACAGACGCGTGCCATGACGCTTCTCCGGTTCGAATTTCTTTACCAGATGCCGCCGCGCGGTTTCTTCCGCACCACAGCATCCCATTGACCGCTCTATGCCTGCTAAACCCGAAAGACTCACGCGAGGTGAACGCTTTCAGGGGCGATCCATCCGGCAGGCAAGCCAAAGAGTATAGCTGAAAAAAGGAACAGCCGCCCAGAGGCGGCCGTTTCAGGCTGAAAAATGCGCGCGGCGCGTCGATCAGCCCTGGGCCTGCTCCAGGTAGCGCTGGGCATCCAGGGCGGCCATGCAACCCGTGCCGGCGCTGGTGATGGCCTGGCGGTAGACGTGGTCCTGCACGTCGCCGGCCGCGAAGATGCCCGGCACGCTCGTCATCGTGGCGAAGCCGTTCAGGCCGCTGCGCGTGACGAGGTAGCCGTCCTTCATCTCCAGCTGGCCCTGGAAGATGCCGGTGTTGGGCTGGTGGCCGATGGCGATGAAGCAGCCGTGCAGGGGGATGTCCTTGGTGCTGCCGTCCTCGTGCTTCACGCGCACGCCGGTCACGCCGCTCTGGTCGCCCAGCACTTCGTCCAGCGTCTGGAAGACGTGCAGCTCGATCTTGCCGGCCGCGACCTTCTCCATCAGCTTGTCGACGAGGATGGGCTCGGCGCGGAACTTGTCGCGGCGGTGGATCAGGTGCACCTTGCTGGCGATGTTGGACAGGTACAGCGCCTCCTCGACGGCCGTGTTGCCGCCGCCCACCACGCACACCTCCTGGCCGCGGTAGAAGAAGCCGTCGCAGGTGGCGCAGGCGCTGACGCCGCGGCCCGAGAACGCTTCCTCGGAGGGCAGGCCGAGGTACTTGGCGGAGGCGCCGGTGGCGATGATCAGGGCGTCGCAGGTGTAGTGGCCGCTGTCACCCTTGAGCAGGAACGGGCGCTTCGAGAAGTCGACCTCGTTGATGTGGTCGAACACGATCTCCGTCTGGAAGCGCTCGGCATGCTGCTGGAAGCGCTGCATCAGCTCCGGGCCCTGCACGCCCATGACGTCGGCGGGCCAGTTGTCGACCTCGGTGGTCGTCATCAGCTGGCCGCCCTGGGCCATGCCGGTGATCAGCAGGGGCTTGAGATTGGCACGCGCGGCGTAGATGGCGGCCGTGAAGCCGGCGGGGCCGGAGCCCAGGATCAGCAGCTGGGTGTGGCGGGTGTTTTGAGTCATGGTTTCTCAGCTGGGGTTGCAGTCAGGACACACAAGGGGACAAGGTTTTACGTTTCTGGCCAAACCCTATGAAGGTGCGTGACTTAATTGGCACAATGCGTCCATTCTAGGGAAGTCAAGCGGCGCCAGCCTGACGCCACCCCAATGACCACAGCTGAGGAGCTCATTCATGGCCATGCTGTCCAATCTGGACTTGATCCGTCGCGTGCCCTTGTTCTCGTTGCTGACGACTGATCAGGCGCAGTCGATCGCCGACAGCGTGATCAAGCGCCGCTTCAAGCGCGGCGAGGTGGTGGTGGAGCAGGGGACCAAGTCCAATGCGCTGTTCATTCTGCTGAACGGCCGTGCCCGCGTGTTGACCGCCGACAACCGGGGCCGCGAAGTCATCCTGGCCGTGCTCCAGGCGGGCGATTACGTCGGCGAGATGAGCCTCATCGACGGCGAGTCGCACTCCGCCACGGTGCGCGCCGAGGTCCAGACCGACATGCTCGTGCTGGGCCGCAACGAATTCGCCCGCTGCCTGCCCGAGAGCAGCAGCCTCTCCTACGGCATCCTGCGCGGCCTCGTGGCACGTCTGCGCAACGCGGACCGCCAGATCGAATCCCTCGCGCTGCTGGACGTCTACGGCCGCGTGGCCCGCACGCTGCTGGACATGGCCGAGGAAGACAAGGGCATCAAGATCATCCGCGGCAAGGTGTCCCGCCAGGACATGGCCAAGGTGGTCGGCGCCTCGCGAGAGATGGTCAGCCGCGTCATGAAGGACCTGGAGGACCGCGGCGTCATCGAGACGCTGGAGAACGGCTCCGTGGTCATCAAGGAACGCCTGCACGACTGATCCTGTTGCAGATGGGGTCCGGGTGGCGGCCGGCAGGGCCGCTTTCCTGGGTCACAATCGCAGGATGAGTTTTCCCCTGGGTTCCCTCACGGGTGCGGAGGATGCCGCCCCGGCCGACAAGGTCTACAAGCGCCAGTCCAAGAAGGCCAGGCCGGCCCCCGCGCCGGCGGCCACGTCCCTGCGCACGCCGCTGTGGCTGATCCTGGGTGGCCTGCTGTGGTGCCTGGTGCTTCTCGCGCTGCTCACGCACGACCGCACGGACGCGGCCTTCTCCATCGCCGGCAGCAAGGACCACGTGAGCAACCGCGTCGGCACGCTCGGCGCCTGGGTTTCCGATCTCTTGCTCTTCGGCTTCGGCTATTCCACCTGGTGGCTGATGCTGATTGCCCTGCGCCGCTGGCTGAGCGGTCTGGCCGACGTGCTGCGCACCGAGCCGGTGGTGGACGAGACCCCGGTCTGGCAGCGTCGCGGCCTGTGGGCCCTGGGCGTCGTGCTGCTCATGGGCGCCAGCTGCGCCCTCGAATGGACCCGCCTCTACGGCTGGGAGGCGCGCCTCCCCGGCGCCCATGCCGGTGGCGTGCTGGGCTATGCGCTGGGCCCCTGGAGCATGAAGCTGCTCGGCTTTGCCGGCTCCGGCCTCGTCTGGATCGTGGCGCTGCTGGCCGGCAGCTCGCTGGCCCTGCAGTTCTCGTGGATGCGCCTGGCCGAATTGGTGGGCACCCGCATCGATGAATTCCGCCAGCGCAACGTCGACCGCCGCGAGGTGGCCGAGGACAAGCGCGTGGGTAAGAAGGCCAAGCGCGAGCGCGAGCAGGTGGTCGAGGTCGAGCGGCAGGTCGTCGAGGAGCATGTGCCCATCGTGATCGAGGCCCCGGTCGTCGAGGTGCCGCAGTCCACGCGCGTGGCCAAGGAGCGCCAGACCACGCTGTTCAGCGAGCTGACCGACACCAAGCTGCCGCAGGTCGATCTGCTGGACGCCGCGCCGCCGCGCGTCGAGACCGTGACGCCCGAGTCGCTGGAGATGACCAGCCGCATGATCGAGAAGAAGCTGCGTGACTTCGGGGTCGAGGTGCGGGTGGTGGCGGCCTCGCCGGGCCCGGTGATCACGCGCTACGAGATCGAGCCCGCGACCGGCGTGAAGGGCTCGCAGATCGTCAACCTCGCCAAGGACCTGGCTCGCTCGCTGAGCCTGGTCTCCATCCGCGTGGTCGAGACGATCCCCGGCAAGAACTTCATGGCGCTGGAGCTGCCCAATGCGCGGCGCCAGACCATCCGCCTGTCCGAGATCCTGGGCTCGCAGGTCTATGCCGACGCGCAGTCCCAGCTCACCATGGGCCTGGGCAAGGACATCGTCGGTGCGCCCGTCGTGGCCGACCTCGCCAAGATGCCGCACTGTCTGGTGGCCGGCACGACCGGCTCGGGCAAGTCCGTGGGGATCAACGCCATGATCCTCTCGCTGCTCTACAAGGCCGAGGCGCGCGACGTCCGCCTGATCCTCATCGACCCGAAGATGCTGGAAATGAGCGTCTACGAGGGCATCCCGCACCTGCTCGCACCCGTCGTGACCGACATGAAGCAGGCCGGCAACGCGCTGAACTGGTGCGTGGGCGAGATGGAGCGGCGCTACAAGTTCATGTCCAAGCTGGGCGTGCGCAACCTCGCCGGCTACAACAAGAAGATCGACGAGGCCAAGGAGCGCGGCGAAAAGATCGACAACCCCTTCAGCCTCACGCCCGAGCAGCCCGAGCCGCTGGAGCGCCTGCCCTTCATCGTCGTGGTGATCGACGAGCTGGCCGACCTGATGATGGTCGTGGGCAAGCAGATCGAGGAGCTGATCGCCCGTCTGGCCCAGAAGGCCCGCGCGGCCGGCATCCACCTGATCCTCGCCACGCAGCGCCCCTCGGTGGACGTGATCACCGGCCTGATCAAGGCCAACATCCCGACGCGCCTGTCCTTCCAGGTCTCCAGCAAGATCGACAGCCGCACCATCCTCGACCAGATGGGCGCCGAGGCGCTGCTGGGCATGGGTGACATGCTCTACATGGCCTCCGGCACCGGCCTGCCGATGCGGGTGCACGGCGCCTTCGTCAGCGATGACGAGGTGCACCGCGTGGTCGAGTACCTGAAGGCCCAGGGCGGCGAGCCGAACTACATCGAGGGCATCCTCGAGGGCGGCGTGCTGGAGTCCGAAGGCGGCGAGGGCGGCGGGGCAGGGGGCGGCGATGCCGAGTCCGACCCCATGTACGACCAGGCCGTCGCCGTCGTGCTGCAGCACAAGCGCGCCTCCATTTCGCTGGTGCAGCGTCATCTGCGCATCGGCTACAACCGCGCGGCGCGCCTGCTGGAGCAGATGGAGAAGTCCGGCCTCGTCGGCGCCATGGCCACCAACGGCAGCCGCGAACTGATCGTGCCCAGGCGAGACGAATGACGATGCTCCGAATGAACACCACCCGCCGCCTGCTGTGTGCGGCTGCTCTGCTGCTGGGGTCAGGTCTTGCCCAGGCCGATGCCGTGCAGGCGCTCAAGGACTTCGTGCGCGAAGTGAAGAGCGGCCGCGCGAGCTTCAGCCAGACCGTCACGGCGCCGGACGGCAAGCGCAAGAAGACCTCCAGCGGCACCTTCGAGTTCCAGCGCCCGAACCTGTTCCGTTTCCAATACCAGAAGCCCTTCGAGCAGCTGATCGTGGGGGACGGGCAGAAGGTCTGGACCTTCGATGCCGACCTGAACCAGGCGAGTTCGCGCCGCATCGGCCAAGCCCTGGCGGGCACGCCTGCGGCCCTGCTGGCCGGCGGCAACATCGAGAAGGACTTCGAGCTCAAGGCCCAGCCTACCGAGGGCGGCCTCGACTGGGTGCTCGCGCTGCCGCGCCAGGCGGAGGGCAACATCCAGCAGCTGCGCGTCGGCTTCAAGGGTCGCGAGCTCGCGGCGCTGGAGGTGCTGGACGCCTTCGGCCAGCGCTCGCTGATGCAGCTCAGCCAGCTGCAGACCAATGTGGCGATCGGCGCCGACCGCTTCCGCTTCGAAGTCCCCAAGGGCGTGGACCTCCTGGAGCAGTGACGCCTTCGCGCTGAGCGACCCATGTCAGAGAACGCTTCCCTGTTCGGCGACGAGCCTGCCCCCGCCCCGCAGGCGCCATCCCGGTCTGCCGGCAGTGCCAAGGCGCCGGCCTACCAGCCCTTGCCCGAGCGCCTGCGCCCGCGCCACCTGGACGAGGTCATCGGCCAGCGCCAGCTGCTGGGCGAGGGCATGCCGCTGCGCGTGGCCTTCGAGACCGGCCGCCTGCATTCCATGATCCTGTGGGGTCCGCCGGGCGTGGGCAAGACCACGCTGGCGCGGCTCCTGGCCCTGGCCTTCGACGCGCAGTTCATCAGCATCTCCGCGGTGCTGGGCGGCGTGAAGGAGATCCGCGAGGCCGTGGAGCGCGCGCAGGTCGCGGCCGCGCAAGGGCGGCGCACCATCGTCTTCGTGGACGAGGTGCACCGCTTCAACAAGTCCCAGCAGGACGCCTTCCTGCCACACGTCGAGTCGGGGCTCTTCACCTTCATCGGCGCGACCACCGAGAACCCGTCCTTCGAGGTCAACTCCGCGCTGCTGTCGCGGGCCAGCGTGCATGTGCTCAAGTCCCTGGACGAGGAGGACCTGCTCGCGCTGGTGCGCCGCGGCGAGGCGGCGCTCGGCTGCCCGCCGTTCACGGACGCGGCGGCGAAGCGCCTGGTGGCCTATGCCGACGGCGATGCCCGCCGCCTGCTCAATGCCGTGGAGACCGCCGCGCAGCTGGCGCCGCCGGGGCTGGCGAGCATCGACGAGACGCAGCTCGAGCGCGCCCTGGGCGAGCAGCTGCGCCGCTACGACAAGGGCGGCGAGCAGTTCTACGACGTCATCTCCGCGCTGCACAAGTCGGTGCGCGGCTCGGACCCGGACGGCGCGCTGTACTGGTTCTGCCGCATGCTCGACGGCGGTGTGGACGCCCGCTACATCTCCCGTCGCCTGATCCGCATGGCCAGCGAGGACATCGGTCTGGCGGATCCTCGTGCCCTGCGCATCTGCCTGGACGCGGCGGACACCTACGAGCGCCTCGGCTCCCCCGAGGGCGAGCTCACGCTCGCGCAGGCCGTGGTCTACCTGGCCATTGCGCCCAAGTCCAATGCGGTGTACACCGCCTACAAAGCCGCGCGGGCCCTGGTCAAGCAGGATGCCAGCCGGCCCGTGCCCCTGCATCTGCGCAACGCGCCGACCCGCTTGATGAAGGACCTGGGCTATGGGCATGAGTACCGCTATGCGCATGACTTCCCGGGCGCCTTCGTGGCCGGGGAGCAGTACCTCCCCGACGGGCTGGAGGACCAGCGCTTCTACGAGCCCGTGCCGCGCGGGCTCGAGATCCGCATCGGCGACCGCCTGGCCGAGTTGCGCCGCCTCAACGCCGAGGCCGGCGGTGCACACGGCGCGGACCCCGGCGAGACCTGACCCCCGCGCGTGGTTTTCGGGTCCCGCGCCAGCGGGTTATCCCCAGCGGGTGGCGCCGGTGGCGCACTCCTAAAATCCGCGCCCATATGCTGAGTCCCCCCGGCACCCCAGCCCGCTGCTTCGAAGGTCGCGGGCTTTTTTCTTGGCGCGATGCAGCCATGAGCCCGGGGCGCGCGGAGGCAGTCTTTTCCTGGTCCGGTCGCCGCCTCGTCGAGGCGGCAGGGAAGTGGAGTCTTTGATGGAAATCCTGGTCCAACAGATCATCAACGGCCTCGTGCTTGGGAGCATGTATGCGCTCGTGGCGCTGGGCTACACCATGGTGTACGGCATCATCAACCTCATCAACTTCGCCCACGGCGAGATCCTGATGGTGGGGGCCCTGGTGAGCTGGACAGTGGCGACGGCGCTGGCCGATTCCGGCCTGCCGGGCTGGGCCCTGATGGGCATCGGCCTGATGTGCGCCATCGTGGTCTGCTCGCTGCTGAACTTCACGATCGAGAAGATCGCCTACCGCCCCTTGCGCAGCGCGCCGCGCCTGGCCCCTCTGATCACGGCGATGGGCATGTCGCTGCTGCTGCAGACGCTGGCGATGATCGTGTGGAAGCCGAATCCGAAGCCCTTCCCGCTGCTGCTGCCCACCGAGCCCTTCAATCTGGGCGGTCCGGTGATCACGGTGACGCAGGTGCTGATCCTGGTGCTGACGGTGGTGATCCTGGCGGCGCTGATGTATTTGGTGAACCACACGAAGCTGGGCCGCGCGATGCGCGCCACGGCCGAGAACCCGCGCGTGGCGGGGCTGATGGGCGTGAAGCCGGACTTCGTGATCTCGGCGACCTTCGTGATCGGCGCGGCGCTGGCGGCGGTGGCGGGCCTGATGTGGGCGGCCAACTACGGCACGGTGCAGCACTCGATGGGCTTCATGCCGGGGCTGAAGGCCTTCACGGCGGCGGTGCTGGGTGGCATCGGCAACCTGGCCGGCGCGATGCTGGGTGGGATCGTGCTGGGGCTGATCGAGGCCATCGGCGCGGGCTACCTGGGTGATCTGACCGGCGGCGTGCTGGGCAGCCACTACGCGGACATCTTCGCCTTCGTGGCGCTGATCCTGGTGCTGACGCTGCGTCCTTCGGGTCTGCTCGGCGAACGCGTGGCGGACCGTGCCTGACATGAACCACCCCCTACGCGCTTCGCGCGCCCCCTCGAGGGGGCAAGCCCGCAGGACCGGCAGAGCCGGATCCTCGGGCTTCGCTGGGGCGGACCTGCGTTGCGGTCCGTCTGAAGCGGCTGGCGAGTAAGGGTCGAAAGGAACAACTATGAGCAATAAGACATCTTCCAAACTGGTGGTGTTCGTGCTGGCAGCGCTGGGGCTGCTGGTGGTGCCGCTGATTGCGCAGCAGTTCGGCAACGGGCCGGTGCGGATCATCGATCTGGCGCTGCTGTACGTGATGCTGGCGCTGGGGCTGAACATCGTGGTGGGCTATGCGGGCCTGCTGGACCTGGGCTACGTGGCGTTCTACGCGGTGGGCTCGTACATGTTCGCGCTGCTGGCGAGCCCGCATCTGCTGGAGAACTTCGAAGGCATTGCGGCGATGCTGCCGGACGGCATGCACTCGCCGCTGTGGGTGATCATTCCGCTGGGGGCAGGTCTTGCCGCGCTGGCGGGGGTGCTGCTGGGCTCGCCGACGCTGAAGCTGCGCGGGGACTACCTGGCGATCGTGACGCTGGGCTTCGGGGAGATCATCCGGGTGTTCCTGAACAACATGGAGTACCCGCTGAACATCACGAACGGTCCGCGCGGGATCGGGCAGATCGACGGGATCCATTTCTTCGGGCTGGACCTGGGCAAGAGCCTGCAGGTGTTCGGGTACACGCTGCCGTCGGTGACGCTGTACTACTACTTCTTCCTGGCGCTGGTAGTGGTGACGGTGATCCTGTGCTTCCGCCTGGAGCAGTCGCGCATCGGCCGTGCCTGGATGGCGATCCGCGAGGACGAGATCGCGGCCAAGGCGATGGGTCTGAACACGCGCAACCTGAAGCTGCTGGCGTTCGGGATGGGGGCGACGTTCGGGGGCGTGGCGGGCAGCATGTTCGCGGCGTTCCAGGGCTTCGTGAGCCCGGAGTCGTTCAGCCTGCAGGAGTCCGTGATGATCGTGGCGATGGTGGTGCTGGGCGGGATCGGGCACATCCCGGGCGTGATCCTCGGGGCGCTGCTGCTGTCGGCGCTGCCGGAGGTGCTGCGCTACGTGGCCGGGCCGCTGCAGGAGATGACGGGGGGCCGGCTGGATGCGGCGATCCTGCGCCAGCTGCTGGTGGCGCTGGCGATGATCAGCATCATGCTGCTGCGCCCGCGCGGTCTGTGGCCGAGCCCGGAGCACGGCAAGGCGGCGCCGCAGGCGGTGAAGTGAGCCAGGACAGCAGGAGCAAAGAACAATGAGCGAAGTCGTACTCAAGGTCGCCGGCGTGTCCAAGCGCTTCGGCGGTCTGCAGGCCCTCTCGGACGTGGGCATCCAGATCAACAAGGGCCAGGTGTATGGCCTGATCGGCCCGAACGGGGCAGGCAAGACCACGTTCTTCAACGTGATCACGGGGCTGTACACGCCGGATGCGGGGACGTTCGAGCTGGGGGGCGCGCCCTACCAGCCGACGGCGGTGCACCTGGTGGCCAAGACGGGCATCGCCCGCACGTTCCAGAACATCCGGCTGTTCGCCGAGATGACGGCGCTGGAGAACGTGATGGTGGGGCGCCATGTGCGCACGCACTCGGGGCTGATCGGGGCGGTGTTCCGCACGCCGGGGTTCAAGGCCGAGGAGGCCGCGATCGCCCAGCGGGCGCAGGAGCTGCTGGACTACGTGGGCATCGGCAAGTACGCCGAATTCAAGGCGCGCACGCTGTCCTACGGGGACCAGCGGCGGCTGGAGATCGCGCGGGCGCTGGCGACGGACCCCAAGCTGATCGCGCTGGACGAGCCGGCCGCGGGCATGAACGCGACCGAGAAGGTGGTGCTGCGCGAGCTGATCGACCGCATCCGCAAGGACGGGCGCACGATCCTCTTGATCGAGCACGACGTGAAGCTGGTGATGGGCCTGTGCGACCGCGTGACGGTGCTGGACTACGGCAAGCAGATCGCCGAGGGCACGCCGGCCGATGTGCAGCGCAATGAGAAGGTGATCGAGGCGTACCTAGGAACGGGTGGGCACTGACGGCCCACCCGCCCCCCCTACGCGCTGCGCGCGCCCCCCAGGGGGCGAGCCCCGAGGGCCGGCCGAGCCGGACCCTGGGGCTCCACTCGGGAAGGCCATGCGCGCCGGCCGGTATCACGAAAGATTTGGAGTCAAAGATGACGAATGAAGTGCTGTTGAAGGTCAGCGGGCTGAAGGTGGCCTACGGCGGGATCCAGGCGGTGAAGGGCGCGGACTTTGAAGTGCGCCGCGGCGAGCTGGTGAGCCTGATCGGGGCCAATGGCGCGGGCAAGACCACGACGCTGAAGGCCATCACCGGCCTGCAGCCCGTGGCGGATGGCGACATCCAGTACCTGGGCAAGTCCATCAAGGGCCAGGGCGCGTGGGACCTGGTGAAGCAGGGCCTGGTGATGGTGCCGGAAGGCCGCGGGACGTTCACGCGCATGACCATCGTGGAGAACCTGCAGATGGGCGCCTACATCCGCAACGACAAGGCGCAGATCGAGGCCGACATCGACCGGATCTTCGGGATCTTCCCGCGGCTCAAGGAGCGTGCCACGCAGCTGGCCGGCACCATGTCCGGCGGCGAGCAGCAGATGCTGGCCATGGGCCGCGCCCTGATGACGCAGCCCAAGGTGCTGCTGCTGGACGAGCCGAGCATGGGCCTGTCGCCCATCATGGTCGACAAGATCTTCGAGGTCGTGAACGACATCCACGGCCAGGGCGTGACCATCCTGCTCGTGGAGCAGAACGCCAGCCGCGCGCTGGCCGCGGCGAACCGCGGCTACGTGATGGAGAGCGGCGTGATCACGATGACGGGCGCGGGCAAGGATCTGCTGAACGATCCCAAGGTCCGCGCGGCCTACCTGGGCGAATAAGCACCCACCTCACCACGAAGACCGGCCAGTGGCGCAGCCACTAGGCCGCCGCAGCGAAGCCCGAGGATCCGGCTTTGCCGGGCCTACGGGCTTGCCCCCTGGAGGGGGCGCGCGCAGCGCGTAGGGGGTGGTCAATCAGACCGGCTTCACGAGCTTGGAACGAGCCCAGGCGTCGGCTTCGCGGCCCGGCGTGTTGCCCGAGACCTTGATGCGATCCAGCAGCTCGGCCACGCGGCCGCGGATCTCGCCGACCTCGGCCATGACCTTGGACTCTTCACCCTCGTTGCGGAACTCGCGGGCCACGCTGACGATGCCGCCGGCGTTGACCAGGTAGTCCGGCAGGTAGGTGATGCCGCGCGCCTGCAGGGCGTCGCCATCGGCCACGGTGGCCAGCTGGTTGTTGGCGGCACCGGCGATCAGCTTGGCCTGAATGGCGGGGATGCTCTGCGCGTTGAGCACGGCGCCCAGGGCGCAGGGCGCCAGCACGTCGGCCTGCACGGCGAGGATCTCGCCGACGCTCACGGCACGGGCGCCCAACTCGGCTTGCGCACGGGCGACCTTGTCCGCGTTGACGTCCGCCACGACCAGCTTCGCGCCGGCCTTGTGCAGGAACTCGGCCAGGTGCCAGCCCACGGCGCCGAGGCCCTGCAGCGCGACGGTCACGCCGTCCAGCGAGCTGCGGCCCAGCACGCGCTTCACGCCCTCGTCGATGGAGACGAACACGCCCCAGGCGGTCTTGGGGCTCGGGTCGCCACCGAAGGCGCCCTCGCGCGGGATGCCGCTCACGAACTGGGTGTGCTGCTGCACCACGCGCATGTCGGCGGTGGTGGTGCCGACGTCTTCGGCGGTGATGTAGGCGCCGTCGAGCGAGGCCACGGCGCGGCCGAAGGCGGCGAACAGGGCCGGGCGGTCGAAGTCACCGGCCGGCTTGATGATCACGGCCTTGCCGCCGCCGAAGGGCAGGTTGGCCAGGGCGTTCTTGAGGCTCATGCCCTGCGACAGGCGCAGCGCATCGTTCAGCGCGGCCAGCTCGTTGTCGTAGGTCCAGAAGCGGCAGCCGCCGAACGCGGGGCCGCGGGCGGTGCTGTGCACGGCCAGGATGGTCTTCAGACCGGTCTGCTCGTCGGTGGCGAAGAGCACGCGCTCGTGGGCGGGTTGCTCAGGCAGGCCGAACAGGGAGGAGGGAATGGAGGCCGGCGATTCGGTCAGGGCGCGGACGAGGTCAGACATGGCGTGCTTGCACTTGTGATGCGAGAGAGGAATGGCGCCACGCCTGTCTGGAACAGCCCAGTCCAGGCTCTGTGGCGGCGGATCAGTGCGGCTTGTGACCGCGCTGGGCCGAGAGTGTAGGGGGGACAGACGGCTCGCGCTTTCGTCAAAGCACAAGCATTCGGCATGCCGTGATGCATGCCACGCATCCCCTCGGGCCACCGCCGCGCGGTGCGCCTGGGGTCAGACCGGGTCCTGGAAGCTGCCGCGGCGCAGGGTCACGACGAGGGTGTCCCGATGGCCGTGCTCGGCGGAGGGCTGGATGGGCGTGGTCTCGTGGATGACGCGCTCGTCGTCCAGCAGCAGCAGCGTCCACGGTTCCGTCAGCGTGAAGCGCTCGCCCCGCGGGCCGTCGGCCTCGAAGACGCGCGATTCCCCGCCCTTGATGCCGACGCGGCTGACCAGGAACACGGCGACCAGGTCCACGCCGTCGCGGTGCGCGCCCTCGGGCGTCGGGCGACCGATGCCATCCGTGGTGTCGATGCGGAACTGGTGCGTCTCGATGAACCAGGGCTGCGGGCCCTTCAGCGCATCGGCGGCGCGCGCCAGGCGCAGCAGCAGCGTCTGCCAGGCGGGCAGGGCGGCCAGGGTCGGCTGGACGGGCTCGAACCAGCGTTCAAGGCCGCCGTGCAGGGCGTTGTAGTCCAGCGGCTGCCAGTGTGCGCGGTGGCCCTGCTGCTGGAGCTGGCCGTCCGCGGCGACGAAGCTGCCGTGGCGGCGGAAGCGGTAGCGGCCGCCGTCGCGCAGGTGGGTGTCTGGCGGCAGGTCATCCCAGAAGGGGGCGAGCGCCTGCAGGTCCTCGGCCGGGATCTCCGCCCAGTGGCAGAGGCTCTCCGGGGCGATGACGGCCGCGCCCAGCTCGCGCAGGCGGTCCTCGAACTGGCTGGCGCTGGCGTAGGGCGGCGGGAAGTGCTTCATGGGGGCAAGTATGAGGCTGTCATGCGGTCCGCGAAGGCCCGCCCGGGGACGGACGGGCGCCAGGCGCGCCCTCGGTGCGCGCGCGGCGCTCAGGTGCCGTGCTTGTCGGCCTCGGAGGTGAAGGCGTCGGCGTAGAACTCGTCGGCGGGCAGGCCGCCCTGCGCGCTGAAGTCCCGCTGGGCGCTTTCCACCATGATGGGCGCGCCGCAGGCGTAGACCTGGAAGCCGGCGAGGTCCGGCAGGTCGGCCAGCACGGCTTGGTGCACGAAGCCGGTGCGGCCCGTCCAGCCGTCCTCGGCCTTGGGCTCGGAGAGCACGGGCACGTAGCGCAGCGTGGGCATGCTGGCTGCGGCCTGCTCGGCCCAGTCGTGCAGGTACAGGTCCGACTTGCTGCGGCAGCCCCAGTACAGGTGCACCGGGCGGGTCAGGCCCAGGTGCTGGATGCGCTCGAGGATGGCCTTGATGGGCGCAAAGCCGGTGCCGCTGGCGAGCAGCACGATGGGCTTGTCGCTGTCCTCGCGCAGGAAGAAGCTGCCGAAGGGGCCTTCCATGCGCAGGATGTCCTTCTCCTTGAGCGCACCGAAGACGTGGTCGGTGAACTTGCCGCCGGGCATGTGGCGGATGTGCAGCTCGATGGCCGCCGGCGTGCCCAGGTTGTGGGGCGCGTTGGCCATGGAGTAGCTGCGGCGGGCGCCATCGCGCAGGATGAACTCGACGTACTGGCCGGCGTGGAACTGGAAGTTCTGGTTGGCGGCCAGCTGCATGCGGATCACCGCGACGTCCGCTGCGGGCTTGTCGATGCTGATCACGCGGCTGGGCAGCTTCAGCACCGGGAACTCGCCGGCGCCGGGCACGGTGCGGGCCTCCAGCACGCAGTCGGTCTGCGGCGTGGCGCAGCAGGTCAGCACGAGGCCCTGCGCCTCTTCCTCGGCGCTCAGGGCCTTGGCCTGGTGGGCGCCGTGGATCACGCGGCCTTCCAGCAGCTTGCTCTTGCACGAGCCGCAGGCGCCGTCCTTGCAGCCATAGGGCAGGCCGATGCCCTGGCGGATGGCCGCGCCGAGCAGGGTTTCATCGCGTTCGACGGCAAACTCGCGGCCGCTGGGCTGGACGGTGATCTGGAAGTTCATGATGGGAAGGTCCGGACGATAAAGCGGCCCGTGTCCTGCCGAGGACTCGGCAGGGCGGGCCGTACACTGGGTCGACATTTTGCCTGAGCAGGGCCGGCCCTCGTCAGCCTGTCCTTTCGGGCCTGGCCATCCTGCACTTCGTCCATGTCCCCTCCCGACCGTTTCCTCCTGTCTGACGCCCGACCCCTTGCTGCCAGGCCGCGCCTGCTGATCGTCGGGTGCGGTGATGTCGGCATGCGCGTGCTGCGCTGCCTGCCGGCAGGGTGGCAGGTCTATGCGCTGACGTCCTCGCCGTCGCGGTGCCAGGTCTTGCGCGCCGCCGGCGCGATCCCGCTGACGGGCAATCTCGACGATCCCCGCAGCCTGCGGCGGCTGGCCGGCCTGGCCACGCATGTGCTGCACCTGGCGCCGCCGCAGTCGAGCGGCGCCCGCGATGAGCGCACGCGCCATCTGCTCCAGGCGCTGCGCCGGGGCCCGGCGCCCGAGGCGCTGGTGTATGCCAGCACGACGGGCGTCTACGGCGACGCCGGCGGCGCGTGGCTGGACGAGACCTCCCCGCTGCGCCCGCGCTCCGACCGGGCCCATCGCCGGGTCGACGCCGAGCGCGCATTGCGAGCCTTCGGTCAGGCCACCGGCGCGCGGGTAGGCGTGCTGCGCGTGCCGGGCATCTACGCCTGGGACCGCGAGGGCGGCCATCCGCGCGAGCGCCTCGCGCGGGGCACGCCGGTGTTGGACGCGGCCGACGACGTCTACACCAACCACATCCACGCGGACGACCTGGCGCGCGTCTGCGTGCGGGCGCTGCTGCGCGCGCCCGCGGGGCGGGTGTTCAATGTGTGCGACGACACCCAGCTGCGCATGGGCGACTACTTCGATCTGGCGGCCGACCTCTGCGGTCTGCCGCGCCCGCCGCGCATCAGCCGCGAGCAGGCGAGGGCGCAGATGTCCCCGATGCAGCTGAGCTTCATGGCGGAGTCTCGCCGGCTGCGCAACGAGCGCCTGCACCGCGAGCTGGGCCTGCGCCTGCACTATGCCGATGTGAGGGACGGCCTTCTGGCGGGGCGTCCCGCCTGATCCGCTTCGGGGCTCAGCGGCGGCGGCCGCCGCGCCAGTGGTTCAGCAGCAGCCACGCGCCGATCATGCCGCCCAGGTGGGCGAAGTGCGCGACGCCGCTGACCCCGCCGAGACCCATCAGCAGCTCCAGGGCGCCGAACAGCGCCACGAAGACCTTGGCCTTCATCGGAATGGGCGGGAAGAGCGGCATGATGATGCGGTCCGGGAACAGCATGCCGAAGCCCAGCAGCAGGCCGAAGAGGGCGCCCGAGGCGCCGACGGTCGGGGCCATCGAGCCGATCACGGCCGTGAAGAGCAGTTGCATCGCCGCGGCGCTGAGCGTCGAGGCCACCAGCAGCTGCAGGTAGCGCTTCTGGCCGAACACCATCTCCAGCTCGGAGCCGAACATCCACAGGCCCAGCATGTTGAAGAACAGATGCAGCGCGTCGCCGTGCAGGAAGGCGTAGCTCACCATCTGCCAGGGCATGAAGTAGCCGCTGCTGATCGGCCACAGGGCCAGCCATGGCTTCCACTCGGGCACCAGGATGAAGAGGCAGAAGAAGCCCACGCAGGCCAGCATGAAGGCTTTGGTGACGGGCGGCAGTTGGGGCATGGTGTCAGGTCTTGCGCAAGCGGGGCGGGTGGCCCCGGAACGCTCGGAGTGTATGCGTCCGCACAGCCGCCTGCCGGCGCAGGGGGCGCCCGGCGAGCAGCGGCGGAAACGAAAAAACCACCTCGCGGTGGTTTTTCTTTGCGTGCAGCGCCCTGGCTGTGGTGCCCGGAGTCGGACTCGAACCGACACGCCTTGCGGCGGGGGATTTTGAGTCCCCTGCGTCTACCGATTTCGCCATCCGGGCCGAAGGGTGCCTTGCGCAAGCGGCGGATTATGCCATGGCTTCCCCGGCGGCTCCGAGCCTGCGGCACGCCACGCGCGGCCGGCGGGCCCGCTGCCGATGTCGCAGCCGATGTCACTGCCAATGGTGCCAAGCCCTTCGGCCCGCGCGGGGCAGTCCGCTGGTGGACAATCGCCGCCATGAGCACAAAACAGTACCCGAGTCTGGAGGACGTGATCGGCAATACGCCGCTGGTGCGTCTGCAACGCATCCTGGGGCCGGAGCTGGCGGCCCGCGGCAACGTGCTGCTGGGCAAGCTGGAGGGCAACAATCCCGCCGGCTCGGTCAAGGACCGTCCCGCCATCAGCATGATCCGGCGTGCCGAGGAGCGCGGCGAGATCAAGCCCGGTGACACCCTCATCGAGGCCACCTCGGGCAACACCGGCATCGCGCTGGCCATGGCGGCCGCGATGCGGGGCTACCGCATGGTGCTGATCATGCCGGAGGACCTCTCCATCGAGCGCGCGCAGACCATGAAGGCCTTCGGCGCCGAGCTGATCCTGACGCCGCGTTCGGGCGGCATGGAATACGCCCGCGACCTCGCCGAGCAGATGCAGCGTGATGGGCGCGGACGCGTGCTGGACCAGTTCGCCAACGAGGACAACGCCCGCATCCACTACGAGACGACGGGCCCCGAGATCTGGCGCGACACCGGTGGCGAGGTCACGCATTTCGTCAGCGCCATGGGCACGACGGGCACCATCACCGGCACCTCGCGCTACCTGAAGGAGATGAACCCGGCGGTGCGCATCGTGGGCGCGCAGCCGGCCGAGGGCTCGCGCATCCCGGGCATCCGCAAGTGGCCCGAGGCCTATCTGCCCAAGATCTACCGCCCCGAGCAGGTCGACGAGCTGGTGCAGGTCAGCCAGAGCGACGCCGAAGACATGGCCCGCCGCCTCGCCCGCGAGGAAGGCCTGTTCGCCGGCATCTCGGCCGCCGGCGCCTGCTGGGTCGCCCTGCAGCTGGCCCGCACGCTCAGCAACGCGACGCTGGTGTTCGTGGTCTGCGATCGGGGTGATCGCTACCTGTCCACGGGTGTGTTCCCTGCCTAGAATCGCCGCCAGGAAGGCAATGCACATGGACATCCACAAGGAACTCGACACCCGCGGCCTGAACTGCCCGCTGCCCATCCTCAAGGCCAAGAAGGCCCTGGCGGACATGCAGAGCGGGCAGCTGCTGAAGGTGGTCGCCACGGACCCGGGCTCGACGCGGGACTTCCAGGCCTTCGCGCGCCAGACGGGCAATGAGCTGGTGGCCCAGAGCCAGGCGGGCGAGGAGTTCGTCCACGTCCTCAAGCGCCGCTGACGCTGGCTTGGCGCCAGAAAAAAGGCCTGCCGGCTCGGTGACGAGCTCGCAGGCCTTGTCGTTTGCGGCCCCCGGGCCGGGCGCTCAGATGGCGAGCGTGCGGAGGTAGTCCCGGAAGACGCCGCCGAGCTCCGGATGCGCCAGGGCCAGCTCCACATTGGCCTGCAGAAAGCCTTCCTTGGAGCCGCAGTCGTAGCGCTTGCCCTGGTAGCGGTAGGCGAAGACTTTTTCGCGGCGCAGCAGCCCCGCGATGCCGTCCGTCAGCTGGATCTCGCCGCCCACGCCGCGCGGCTGGTTGGCGATCTCATGGAAGACGCCGGGGGTGAGGATGTAGCGGCCCGCAACGCCCAGGCGGGACGGGGCAACCTCGGGCGCCGGTTTCTCGACGATGCGCTGCACGTCCACCAGCTGCTCGCTCACCGCCGTGCCGGCCACGATGCCGTAGCGGCGCGTGTGCTCGGCGGGCACCTCCTGGACGGCCAGGATGGAAGCGCGCCATTCCTCGAACTGCTCGACCATCTGCTTGAGCACCGGCTGGCCGTCCGCGGGGCCGACCATGAGATCGTCGGCCAGCAGCACGGCGAAGGGCTCGTTGCCAACCAGGCGCTGCGCGCACAGCACGGCGTGGCCGAGGCCCAGCGCCTGCGCCTGGCGGACGTAGATGCACTCCATGTCATCCGGCTTGACGCTGCGCACCACCTCCAGCAGCTCGCGCTTGCCCGCCTGCTCCAGGCCGACCTCGAGCTCGAAGCTCATGTCGAAGTGGTCCTCGATGGGGCGCTTGTGACGGCCGGTCACAAAGATCATCTCGCGGATACCGGCGGCATAGGCCTCTTCGACCGCATACTGGATCAACGGCTTGTCCACGACCGGCAGCATTTCCTTGGGTTGGGCTTTTGTTGCCGGTAGAAAACGCGTGCCGAGGCCCGCAACAGGGAAAATGGCTTTGTTGATATGCATCTGGCAGGCTGCCTGGGGCGGATGGCTTGCATTGTGGCACGCGGTGTCTGGCCGCCATGCAAGGCCGTTGGGAACATGAAGAGATGAATTTGCTGGTGCTGGAACCTCTGGACTCAGAGGTGATCGAATGGCTGGGCAGGCGGCATGCCGTGCGCGTCGCGCCCGAGCTCGCCCGTGATCCGGCGGCCCTGCGCGAGAGCCTGCCGCAGATGCACGGGCTCATCCTGCCGCCGACGGTGGCCGTGGACCATTCCCTGCTCAAGGCGGCGCCGCGCCTGCGGGTGATCGGCCGCGTGAGCGCCGGCATCGAGACCGTCGACATCGAGGCCTGCCGCATGCACGAGGTCGAGCTGGTGCGCTCCGGCACCGCCACGGCGCAGGCCGAGGCCGAGTACATGCTCGGCGGCGCCCTGAACATGCTGCGCCGTGTGCCCGTCTATGGCGCGGACGGCCTGCTGGTGGGCCGCGAGCTGGGGCAGAGCACCGTCGGCCTGCTGGGCCTGACGCCCGCCTCCAAGGTGCTGGCGCAGATCTTGCCGGCCTTCGGCGCCAAGGTCGTCGGCTACGACCCCTCGCTGCACGAGAGCGAGGACCTGTGGCAGCAGTGGAACATCCCACCGGTGCCGCTTCGATCGCTGATGGAGCAGAGCGACGTGCTGTGCGTGCAGCTGCCCTACTACCCGCGCTACAAGGGCCTGCTCGGTCACCGGGTGCTGGGCCATGCCAAGGCGAACCAGGTGGTCGTCGCGCTGACGCACTGCGCCATGTTCGATGACGTGGCCCTGGCCGGCGCCATGCGCAGCGGCCGCATCCTGGCGGCCTGGATGGACAGCGTGGAGCCCGGCTGGCTCGAGCCCGACCGTCCCCTGCACGGCATGCCCAATCTGCAGATCACCCCCCGCGTGGCCAGCACCACCCGCGAGTCGCGCGTGCGCGCCGCCTGGGCCGTGGCCCGGCGCATGGACGAGCTGCTGGGCAAGGCGGAGGCGCCGGCCGCCGCGGTGGCGGAACGCAGCGGCGCCTGAGCCGCCAGCGCCCACGTTCGGGAGCCACCCATGGCAAAACGGGGCCGTTGCCGGCCCCGTCGAACGCCATTGCGGAGGGCGCACGGCCCCCTTGCGAACCTCAGCCGAGGCGAGCGGCCTGTGCCTTCAGGCGCTCCACCGTGACGCCGAAATCGGCCACACGCTGGCGCTCCTGGGCCACCACGGCCTCGGGCGCGCGGGCCACGAAGCTCTCGTTGGACAGCTTGGCCGTCGCCTTGGTGATCTCACCCTCCAGGCGGGCGATCTCCTTGCCCAGGCGAGCGCGCTCGGCCTCGACATCGATCTCCACCTTCAGCGCCAGGCGGGCCTCGCCGTGCACCAGCACCGGCAGCGCGGCGGCGGCCTGCTCGAAGCTGGCGTCGTCCACCAGTTGCACCTCGGCCAGCTTGGCCAGGGTCTTGATCAGCGGCGCGGCCTCGGCGATGAAGCCCTGGCCACCGGCCACCAGCAGCGGCACGCGCTCGGCGGGGGACAGGCCCATCTCGCTGCGCAGGCTGCGGCAGGTGCCCACCACGGCCTTGAGCTGCTCCACCCAGGCGATGGCCGCCGGGTCGATCTTCTCGGGCTGTGCCACCGGGTAGGCGGCATTGACGATGTACTCGGTGCTCTTGCGGCCGGCCACCGGGGCCACCGTCTGCCACAGGGCCTCAGTGATGAAGGGGGCCACCGGGTGCAGCAGGCGCAGCGTGGTCTCCAGCACGCGGATCAGCGTGCGGCGCGTGGCGCGCTGCTGCGCCTCGTTGCCGACCTGGATCTGCACCTTGGCGATCTCCAGGTACCAGTCGCAGTACTCGTTCCAGACGAAGTCGTAGATGGCATTGGCGACGTTGTCCAGGCGGTAGTCCGCGAAGCCCTGGGCCACGGCCTGCTCGACCTTCTGCAGCTCGCTCGTGATCCAGCGGTCCGAGGGGCTGAAGCTCAGGTAGCCGCCGGCGCAGTCGGCGGCGGTGTGCTCCTGCAGGCCGCAGTCCTGGCCTTCCGTGTTCATCAGCACGAAGCGCGTGGCGTTCCAGAGCTTGTTGCAGAAGTTGCGGTAGCCCTCGCAGCGCTTGGAGTCGAAGTTGACCGAGCGGCCCAGCGTGGCCATGGCCGCGAAGGTGAAGCGCAGGGCGTCGGCGCCGTAGCCGGGGATGCCCTCGGGGAATTCCTTCTCCGTGGCCTTGCGGACCTTGGGCGCCGTCTCGGGCTTGCGCAGGCCCTGTGTGCGCTTGTCCAGCAGCGGGGCGAGCTCGATGCCGTCGATCAGGTCGACCGGGTCCAGCACATTGCCCTCGGACTTGGACATCTTCTTGCCCTGCGCGTCCAGCACCAGGCCGTGGATGTAGACGTGCTTGAAGGGCACCTTGCCGGTGAAGTGCTTGGTCATCATGATCATCCGGGCGACCCAGAAGAAGATGATGTCGTAGCCGGTCACGAGCACCGAGGAGGGCAGGAAGAGGTCCTGCTCCAGCGTGGCCTCGGGCCAGCCGAGGGTGGAGAAGGGCACCAGGGCGGAGGAGTACCAGGTGTCCAGCACGTCCTCGTCACGCTTGAGCGTCTTGCCGGGGGCCTTGGCCTGGGCTTCTTCCTCGCTGCGGGCGACGTAGACATTGCCGTCCTCGTCATACCAGGCCGGGATCTGGTGGCCCCACCACAGCTGGCGGGAGATGCACCAGTCCTGGATGTTCTTCATCCACTGGTTGTAGGTGTTGACCCAGTTCTCGGGCACGAACTTGACGTCGCCCGAGGACACGGCCTCGATGGCCTCCTCGGCGATGCTCTTGCCGTTGGCGCCGGCCTTGCTCATGGCCACGAACCATTGGTCCGTCAGCATGGGCTCGATGACCTGGCCCGTGCGGGCGCAGCGCGGCACCATCAGCTTGTGCTTCTTGACCTCGATCAGCAGGCCTTGCGCCTCCAGCTCGGCCACGATCTTCTTGCGGGCGACGAAGCGGTCCAGGCCGATGTACTCGGCCGGGATCTCGGTGGCCTCGTGGGCGCTGACCTTGGCCTCGAGATCGAAGATGGTCAGCATGGGCAGGCTGTGGCGCAGACCGACCTGGTAGTCGTTCGTGTCATGCGCCGGGGTGACCTTGACCACGCCGGTGCCGAATGCCTTGTCCACGTAGTCGTCGGCGATCACCGGCACCAGGCGGCCGGTGATGGGCAGGCGGACCTGCTGGCCGATCAGGTGGCGGTAGCGCTCGTCTTCCGGGTGGACCATGACGGCGGTGTCGCCCAGCATGGTCTCGGGGCGGGTGGTGGCGACGACCAGGGACTCCGAGCCTTCCGCCATCGGGTAGCGGATGTGCCACAGCGAGCCGTCTTCCTCTTCGCTCTCCACCTCCAGGTCGGAGACGGCGGACTTCAGGATCGGGTCCCAGGACACCAGGCGCTTGCCGCGGTAGATGAGGCCTTCCTCGTGCAGGCGCACGAAGGTCTCGGTGACGACCTTGGACAGCTTCTCGTCCATGGTGAAGTACTCGTGCTCCCAGCTCACCGAGTCGCCCATGCGGCGCATCTGACGGGTGATGGTGCTGCCCGACTGCTCCTTCCACTCCCAGACCTGGGCGACGAAGTTCTTGCGGCCGAGGTCGTGGCGGCTCTGGCCCTTCTCCTGGAGCTGGCGCTCCACCACGATCTGCGTGGCGATGCCGGCGTGGTCGGTGCCGGGGACCCACAGCGTGTTGTGGCCGCGCATGCGGTGGTAGCGCGTCAACGAGTCCATGATGGTCTGGTTGAAGGCGTGGCCCATGTGCAGCGTGCCGGTCACGTTCGGGGGCGGCAGCTGGATGCAGAAGGAGTCGCGGCTCTTGTCCAGCGTGGGGCGGTAGAGGCCTTGGGACTCCCACAGAGGGCCCCAATGGGCTTCCAGGGCGGCGGGCTCGAAGGACTTGGCAAGTTCGGTCATGACGCGCTTTGCTGCTTGAAATGGCCGCGGGGCGTCTCCTTGCGGAGGCGCCCCGTCGGTAGGAATCAGGGGTTGCCCGATTGTAGGGGCCACCTTGGCGCCCCCAGGCGCTGAATCCTGGGGGCGGTGCTCCATGGCGCCCGGCGTGCGTCAGCGCGACTGCAGGGTCAGGCGTTGCGTCTGCCCGGGCGCGAACTCCAGGCTGAACTCGAAGGACTCGCCGGCACGCACCGGATTGCCGTAGAGCGGATCGCGGGTGTCGATCACGAGGGCCAGGTAGTGGCCGGCCGGCGCGTCATAGGCCGTGGCGACGAGGTCCAGGCTCAGGTTCATCGCCTGGCCGGGCTGCGCCTGGTGCCAGGCGCGGGCGCCGTGGGTGATGAGGGTGCCGAAGCCGGCGGCGTCCACGTCGTACAGGTAGGCCACGAGCAGGCCGCGCGCCTGGGACGGCTTGACGCGCAGCTGCAGGTTCGGGATCCCGCGCAGCTTCAGCGGGCTCTTCAGCCAGTCGCCCTCGTAGCGCAGGCCGTTGCCCCACAGGATGGTCGCCTGGTGGTTGATCACCGGGAGCCCCACGCTCTCCATCAGTGGCGAGAGCACGGGCAGAGGGCCGCTGCTGGCGGTGGTGTCCAGGGCGTTGCCGATGCGGTCACTCACGGTGTCGCCACTCGGGGTGCCGGCGAGACCGCCGGTCCAGCCCCGGGTGCAGACGCAGCGCCAGTCCCAGCGCACGGCGCCCCGCGGCTGCAGGTGCAGCGCCTGGGTCTTCAGCTCGGGGGCGGGCCAGGTGGACAGCTGCTCCCGGTAGCTCGCGAACTTGGGCTGCAGGTCGACCTGCGGCTCCGTGTCCACGCCATTGGCCTCGTTCTTCAGCCAGCGGGCCAGCCAGCGCTGGGCCTGGGTCCAGATGTGCTGGTCCACGCCCAGCACGGCGCCGGGCAGCTCGGCGGAGGCGTGGATGCCGCTTTGCAGCAGCAGCTTCTTCGGCCCGGTGAGGCTGGCGAAGAGCGCCATGCTGGAGTTGGGCGAGAACATGTCGTCCTGCCAGTTCTTCACCAGCAGGATCGGCACCCCGCGGGCGTTGAGTTGCGGCAGCCCGCTCATGGGCGAGCGGGCCCAGGCCCAGGTGGCGATCTCGTTGATCCTGGCGGCCGGCGTGTCCGGGTTCTGCAGCAGGCTGTTGTAGTTCGCGACCAGCGGATCCAGGCGGCCCGTCAGCTGCCCGGAGAGCTGGAGGATGTCCAGCCAGATCGGGTTGGGCACCTCGTTGCGGTACATCTGCTCGATGAGCGCCGCCCAGCCAGACATCGCCACCACGGCCTTGATGCGGCTGTCCTTCGCGGCCGCCAGCAGCGAGAGGCCGGCGCCATAGGAGATGCCGGCGGAGGCGAGGCGCTGCGGGTCGGCGGGGGTGTTGGCGCCGAGCCAGTCCAGCATGGCCGAGGCGTCCGCCACGTCCGCGGGGCCGGCCACGCCGACGGTGCCCTCGGAGCCCCAGAAGCCACGCGCCGTGTAGGCGAAGGCGACGTAGCCCTGCTGGGCCAGGCGCTGCTGCTGGCCGACGTACTCGAAGAAGTCCGCCGCAGCCCAGCTGCTGATGAACATCACGCCCGGGGCCTTGGCGCCGTTCGGATCCTGGCGCGGCAGGAACACGTTGGCGCTGAGCAGCGTGCCATCGCTGCCGGGAATCTTCAGCCCGCCAATGAAGCAGGTGCCGTCCCGCGGGGACGTGACGCCTGGCATCAGCTGCGGCAGGGTGTAGACGGCCGCCTCGGCGGGCGTCGCGTTCCGGCAGCCGAGGGCCTGGGTGCCGAGGCTGGCCAGGCCAAGCCCCAGTCCCGTCACCAGGCCGGCGAGCCACCGTGAACCAGTCCGGCATGAGGGCGCAGGGGCCCCCGAGAGTCTCCAACTCCGCATGTTTGTCTCCAGTCTTGTTGACACGGCCTTGGCTTGGAAATAGCACGACCGTTCGTTTTATTGTTGGAGCGCGTGCTGGAGCTGGCTAGCGGTGAATTCCCAGCAGAAGCTGCAAAAAGACGACGCCGGACTGCATCAAGCTGACGCAATCCGGCGTTTTTGCAAAGCTTGACAGGCGACAGCTTCAGGGACTTGTGCTGGGGGATCGGGCGGCGTCGGACGGGCCGGCGGCAGGCGGCGCGTCCTGCAGGGCCGCCGAGAACAGGGGCACGAGCCGGGCGATGCCGCCCTCGCTCAGGTGGTTGTCGTCCGCGTAGAGCGGCCGGCCCTGCGCGCTGGTGATGCAGCGCTTGCCATCGCACAGCTGCGCGGTGGGGTCGATCAGCCGGATGCCGCAGCGGCGCCGGGCTTCGTCCTGGGCGCGCCACACCCAGCCGTTGCGCGCCAGGTAGCGCGACCAGGGCAGCCCGAGCTCCGCGCCCTGACCCAGCGCCATGCGCCGGGACATCAGCCGGGGCACGTGCTGGCCGATCTCGGGGATCGGGCGGACCATCCAGACGGGCCGCTCGGCGGCCAGCTCGCAGCTGTCCTTGACGATCTGTGCAGCGAAATGGCCCAGGCGGTCGGGGTCGGCCGGGCCGAGGGCCGGGAGCTCGATGCCGGGCACCTGCTCCTCCTGCGAGAACTCGTTGGCGCCGAAGGCGCGCAGGGCATAGCGCGACACCAGGATCACGCCGACGTCGGGCGGCAGGGCGTGGAGCGTCTCGCGCACCCAGCGGTTGTAGCCGGCGCAGTCGTAGGCCGCGGTCGTCCGGGGCGTCTGGAAGCGGGCGTCCTGCACATAGGGGCAGGCGGAGTAGCTCATCTGCATCACCGAGCGGCCGGGCGGCAGCGCCGCCTGCACCGCGGGCACCAGCGCAGAGGCGTGGCTGTCGCCCACCAGCACGACGGCCGGCGGCCCGTCGCCATGGCGGCACAGGGGCGAGCGCGGCCCCTCGTGCACATGGCAGGCGCGGACGGCGGGCGGCGGGAGGGCATCGGTGGCGGCAATGGCTTCGGCCTCGGCATCGAAGCGGCCCGGCCAGCCCTGGGCCAGCCACAGCCCCGCGGCGAGCGCCATCGGCGCGGCCGTGCTCAGGGCGAGCCGGCCCCATGCAGGGCGGGGCGCCAGGCCGCTCAGCCGCTGGCCTGCCCACTGCTCGGCGAAGCGCCAGGACAACTCGCTCAGGAGCAGCATGCCGGCGAAGGCGGCGAGCTGCGGCCCCGGCTGGTGGCTGAGCCCCAGGTAGTTCAGGAGCACGCAGGCCGGCCAGTGCCAGAGGCAGATCGAGTAGGAGCGGCTGCCGAGGTACTGCATCGGTGCCGGCGCCGTCAGCCAGGAGTTCTGCCGGCCGGCCAGCAGCACGGCGGCGGTGCCCAGCGTGGGCAGCAGCGCGGGCAGTCCGGGCCATGGGAGTCGGCCGTCGATCAGCAGCATGCTGCCGATCAGCAGGGCGAAGCCCGCCGCTTCCAGCAGGCGACGCAGGCGCGGCCCGAGTGACGTGGAGGCGGGCAAGGCGTGCAGCAGCCCGCCGAGCAGCAGCTCCCAGGCCCGGCTGTGCAGGCCGTAGTAGGCCGCCGTGGGGTCCCGGTGGCTCAGCCAGACCGAGAGCGCCAGGCTGAGGGCCAGGAGCCCGCCCAGCCCACGCCACAGGGCCCGGCGCCCGAACCCCAGCTTCCAGGCGGCCCAGAAGAGGCAGGGCAGCAGCAGGTAGAACTGCCACTCGACGGACAGCGACCAGCTGTGCAGCAGCCACTTCTCATGCGAGCTCGCGTCGAAGTAGCCCGCTTCGCCCCAGTACTTGTGGTTGGACAGGAACAGCAGCGTGGCGATGCTGTGGGAGGCCAGCTGCTTGTAGTCCAGCGGCAGCAGCACGCCGACCCCGAGCACCAGCAGCGCCAGGCACAGCAGCAGCAGGGCCGGCAGGATGCGCCGGGCGCGGGCCAGCAGGAAGGCGCCGATCGAGACGTGGCCGGCATCGAGGCCCTTGAGCAGCAGGCCCGTCATCAGGAAGCCGGAAATGACGAAGAAGGCGTCGACGCCCACGAAGCCGCCCTGCAGACCGGGGACGCCGAGGTGGTAGAGCACGACGGACATCACGGCCCAGGCGCGCAGGCCGTTGATGTCTCGACGAAAGTCCGGGCGGGTGGAAACCGTGCGCATGTCATGGGCCCGGCGTCAGGGCCCCAAAGTGGAAGCGCGCATTGTGGGGATTGCCGCGCTCACGTCCAGCCATGCCCCCCGCGAGGCAGGGGGGCGTTTCTCACTGATGGATGCAGTCCTCGTGAATTTCTAGACAGCTCTTTCATCCGGACACGAAAGGCTACCAGCGCTCGTTCAGGTAGCGTCGGGCGGGCAGCTCGACCAGGCGGTAGCTGCACCAGCCCGCCAGGGCGACGAAGAGGAGCGCCCCGAACGCGCCGAAGGGCATGGCGCCCCGGCTGACGTAGAAGACCTGCTGCCAGAGGTAGAGCGAGAAGGAGTAGAGACCGCACTGCCGCAGCCAGGGCGCCGCCAGCGCCTGCCTCAGCCAGGGGCCGGCCTCGGCCAGGTGGTTCATGGCCAGGGCCAGGAGCACGGGCGGCGCGAAGGTCCGGGCGGACCAGTGCATCCCCTTCACGTAGCACAGCGCCGCGAGCAGGGTGGCCACGGGCGTGATCCAGCCGGCCGTCCAGCCCGGATGGCGCTCGCGCAGCAGCCGGTAGCCCGCGCTCAGCATCAGTGGGGCCGCGGCGACTTCCGTTCCGAGGCGCCCCCAGGGCGGTGCCTGGCGGCCGGCACGCGCATAGAAGTAGGCCACGACCAGGCAGGCGAGCCCGGTGAGCAGCAGGACTCCGTGCTCGCGCCGGCGCGCGAAGGGCAGGAGCACGAGCAGGGCCATGAAGAGGTAGCTGTGCTCCTCCGCGTTGAGCGACCACAAGTGGCCGATCGGCACGGCGCTGCCCCAGATGTGGGCCTCGGCAGGCAGGTAGGTGCGCAGGAAGAAGAGCGAGGCCAGCAGGTCCTGGATCCCCGGCCAGCTGCCGCACCAGGCCGTCATCCCATAGGCGATCAGCACGAAGGTGAAGAAGCCGGGCACGATGCGGCTGATCCGCCGCTTGAAGAAGGTCGGCAGCGGCTGGCGCTTGATGAAGAGCATGCCCGCCATCAGCCAGCCGGACAGCACGAAGAAGAGGTCCACCCCCAGCGCGCCGGAGTCCCACGCCTTCACAGGCAGAAAATGGGATTGCAGGACCAGCAGGATGGCCCACCCGCGCCAGCCGTCCAGGTAGTCGATGTGCGCCGCTGGCTGAGGGCTGGGCTGGACGGGAGTCATGAACGGGCGTCTTTCGGGGCGGGTCTCGGTGGGGAGCCGCGATTGTCAGGGCGCCACGCTGGCGCGCAGGGCGCCTGTCGCCACTCCAATGGGGGGGACGGAGCAGCGCCGGCCGGGGCCGCCCCGTGGGGGCTGGCCCGTCGGCGGCGCCCAGGCCTCACATGAACAGGTGCTCGCCCGCGTTCTCGCCGCCGAGGATCACGTAGTTCACCTTGCGCAGATCCCCCAGCTGGCGGCCGCCGGCATAGGAGATGGAGCTCTGCAGGTCTTCCTGCATCTCGCGGACCGTGTCGGCGAAGCGGCCCTTGACAGGTTCGAGGATGCGCTTGCCCTCGACGTGCTTGTACTCGCCCATGTTGAAGTCCGAGGCCGAGCCGTAATACTCCTTGTAGAGCTTGCCGTCGACCTCGACCGTGTTGCCGGGCGATTCCTCGTGGCCTGCGAAGAGCGAGCCGACCATCACCATCGAGGCGCCGAAGCGCACGCTCTTGGCGATGTCGCCGTGATGGCGGATGCCGCCGTCGGCAATGATGGGCTTCGTCGCCACGCGAGCGCACCACTTGAGCGCCGAGAGCTGCCAGCCGCCCGTGCCGAAGCCGGTCTTGAGCCGCGTGATGCAGACCTTGCCTGGGCCGATGCCCACCTTGGTGGCGTCCGCGCCCCAGTTCTCCAGGTCGATCACGCCTTCGGGCGTGCCCACGTTGCCGGCGATCACGAAGGTGTCCGGCAGCTTGTGCTTGATGTGGGCGATCATGCGCTGCACGCTGTCGGCATGGCCGTGGGCGATGTCGATGGTGATGTAGTCGGCCCCCAGGCCCTCGGCGGCCAGGCGGTCGATCAGCGCGTAGTCCGCCTCCTTGACGCCCGAGCTGATCGAGACGAACAGGCCCTTGTCGCGCATCGTGCGGGCATAGGCGATGGCGTCGAGGTCGAAGCGGTGCATCACGTAGAAGTAGCCGTTGGCGGCCAGCCATTCGGTGATGCGCTCATCCACCACCGTCTTCATGTTGGCCGGCACCACCGGCAGCTTGAAGCGGCGCGGGCCGAACTCGATCGAGGTGTCGCATTCGGCGCGGCTCTCCACACGGCACTTGCGCGGCAGGAGGAGGATGTTGTCGTAGTCGAAGATTTCCATGGTTCAAGGGATTCGCATTGCGGCGTGCGTTGGTGCAGTGCACGGCCTCGGCTGCGAGCGCTTGACTTGGAGACCCGGTCAGATTCTGTGGACCCGCGACGCCTTGCAGCAGGGCAAGGTGCGGGCACAAAAAGCCGGGCGCCAAAATTTGGGCCCGGTGATTGATTCTACGCGGAATGCCGCCGCCCCGCGCAAGTGCTTCTGGGGGAAGCCGCCAATGGAGCCGCCGGGCCCGCTCGCTACACTTGCCCGCTTCAGCAGGCGCCATGAGGCGCCGCCCACAGGATCTGTCCATGCATGCAGTTGTCATCAGCGGCACCGGCCTTTACCAGCCGCCGCACACCATCACCAACGCCGAACTGGTCGAGGCCTTCAACGCCTACGTGGACCGTCACAACGCCGAGCACGCCGAGGCCATCGCGGCCGGCACCGTGCAGCCGCTGTGCCATTCGAGCGTGGAGTTCATCGAGAAGGCCTCGGGCATCAAGCAGCGCTATGTTCTGGAGAAGGACGGCGTGCTGGATCCGGCGCGCATGTACCCGCGCTTCGCCGAGCGCGCGGACGACCAGCTCTCGCTGATGGCCGAGATCGCCGTCGATGCCGCCCGCCAGGCCCTGGCCGCCGCCGGCCGTGAGGGCAAGGACGTGGACATGGTCATCTGCGCCGCGGCCAACATGCAGCGCGCCTACCCGGCCATGGCCATCGAGATCCAGCAGGCCCTGGGCGCCGGCGGGTATGGCTTCGACATGAACGTCGCCTGCTCGTCCGCCACCTTCGCGCTGGAGCAGGCCTGGAACGCCGTGCGCAGCGGCGCCTCGCGCTGCGTGCTGGTGGTGAACCCGGAAATCACCTCGGCCCACCTGGAGTGGAAGGACCGCGACTGCCACTTCATCTTCGGCGACGTGTGCACGGCGCTGGTGGTCGAGCGTGCCGAGGACGCCGTCGGCGCGGAGCAGTGGGAAGTGCTGGGCAGCAAGCTGGCCACGCAGTTCTCCAACAACATCCGCAACAACTTCGGCTTCATGAACCGCAGCGAGGACAGCGACCCGCTGGCCCGCGACAAGACCTTCCGCCAGGAGGGCCGCAAGGTGTTCAAGGAGGTGGTGCCCGTGGCCGCCGCGCACATCGAGGCCCACCTCGGTGAGCTCGGCCTCGAGACGACCGCCGTGCGCCGCTACTGGCTGCACCAGGCCAATCTCGGCATGAACCAGCTGATCGTCAAGAAGCTGGTGGGCGGCGAGGCTGGCTCGGAAGTGGCGCCGCTGATCCTGGACGAATTTGCCAACACGGCCTCGGCCGGCTCCATCATCGCCTTCCACCGCCACCGCGGCGACCTCGCCAGCGGCGACGCCGGCGTGATCTGCTCCTTCGGAGCCGGCTACTCGGTGGGCAGCCTGGTGGTGCGCAAGCGCTGAGGGCGGCACCGGCGACAACCCCCCGCGACGACCCCCGCGAGGACCCACGCGAAGAACGGGGCCGCCGGGATGGCACGGGCCGAGAAGGCCGGAGGGGCTGACGGCGCCAGTGCCGAGGGACGGCGCAGCGGCGATCTACCATGACAGGCCGCGCACGGCCGCTCTGGCCGGCGCAGGGAGGAGGGCACATGAGGCAGGTGACGAAGGCAAGGTCCGGGTGGCGCCCGGTGGGCAAGGGCGCGGGAGCGGCCTGGTGGCTGGCTCTGGCCCTGGGCAGCGCCCTTGGCGTGCCGGCGATGGCACAGTCCGCGGCAGCGCCGATGGTCGCGCCTGTCTCGACCCCCACGGCGGCCGCCCTCGCGGCCGGTGACGCCTGCACCAAGGACCTGGAAGCTGTGCCCGGCTTCCTCATGGAGAACGACGCCGGCGCTCGCGACCTGCTGACGCAGCGTGGCGAGCCAGCCCTGGCAGCCGCCCTGCTGCGGGCGCGCGCCGATGCCGCGCAGATCGCCGACGACAAGGCCTGCCTGGCCTTGCTCAACACCTACGTGAAGCTGTGGCGCAAGGGGCATCTGTGGATCAGCCCCAGCCTTGCCGCCGAGGCGCAGGGCGCGGCCGCGACGAGTGGCCAGGCGGCAGGCCCGGCGACGGTGCCCGATGTCGCCCCGCCGCCGCGCCAGCCGTCGTTGCGGGTGCTGTCTCCGCGCTCGCTGCTGATCCATCTGCCCAGCTTCTCGCCGCCCCATCGTGTGGCCCTGGAGACGCTGCTGCGCAAGCAGCGGTCCGTGCTCCTGAGCCACCCGAACTGGATCATCGACGTGCGTGACAACGACGGCGGCGCCGACAGCAGCTACGCACCGCTGCTGCCCTGGCTGGGCGCGGAGCAGCCGGTGAATGTGGGCGTCGAGTGGCTGGCGACGCCCGCCAACCAGCGCGCGCACGAGCAGATCTGCGCCCGCTACGCCCCGGGTGATGCGGCCTGTGCGCAGTTCGCGCAGTCGGTGCTGGCGGCGCTGCGGGCGGTGCCCGCGGGCAGCTGGGCGCGGGTGCAGGCGGAGCGCTTCGTCTACGAGCGTGGCCCGGCCGCCGAGAAGCGCCGGCCGCAGAAGGTGGCCGTGCTCATGGACAAGGACTGCGGCAGCTCCTGCGAGCAGTTCCTGCTGACGGTGCGCCAGGGCTTCGGCGTGAAGCTGCTCGGGCGCCCGAGCTTCGGCGCGCTGGACTACAGCAATATGCGCCCCTACACCCTGCCATCCGGCCGCCGCGACCTCTGGTACGCCACGTCGCGCAGCCTACGCCTGCCGCAGCTCCCGGTGGACACGCTCGGCGTGCTGCCGGACATCCTGCTGCCGGAGCTGCATTCGGCGGACGACGCCGCAGCCGAGGTCCAGGCGGTGCAGCGCTGGCTGGAGGGCGGTTCGCTTCAGCGCGCGGGCCAGAGCGCCTCGAGCCGGCGCTGACCCGGCCCTGACCCGGCGAGCGGTTGTTGGCCGGACGGCACCGGCCGGTGCCGCGGCCGGCCTCAGGGCGGCGAGCTGGCCGGCGCGGACGCCGGCGACGAGGCGGACGCCGAGAGCGCCTCGGCACTCAGGCCGACCTGCTGGATGCCGGCCGCTCCCGCGAATTCCTCGAAGACCCACTCCGAGCCCTCGCGGACCAGCCCCTCGCTGGGCGGCTGCAGGTCCGAGGGCGGCACGCCGCGCAGCGCGACCTCCATGAAGCTGATCCAGGCGGGCAGGGCGAGGCCGCCGCCGCTCTCGCGGTCGCCCAGGCTGCGCGGGTTGTCATAGCCGATCCACACTACGGCCGCGACCTTGGGATGGAAGCCGGCGAACCAGGCGTCCACGGAATCGTTGGTGGTGCCGGTCTTGCCGTAGAGATCGGTGCGGCGCAGCTGCGCGGCGGCGCGGGCCGCGGTGCCACGCGTCGTGACTTCCTGCAGCAGGCTGCTGACCACGAAGGCATTGCGGGCGGAGATGGCGGGCTCGCCGTCCTCCACGGTGGCGGCCTGGAACAGAACCTGGCCCTTCGCGTCGAGCACCCGCTGGATGATCACGGGCTTGCGCAGCTGGCCGCCGCTGGCGAACACGCTGTAGGCGCCGGCCATCTGCATGGGCGTCACGGCGCCGGAGCCCAGGGCGAGGGTGAGGTTGTCGGGCTGGCGGTCCACGTCGAGGCCGAAGCGGCCGGCCCACTGGCGCGCCCGCGCCGGGCTGACCTGCTCCAGCAGGCGGATCGTCACCATGTTCTTGGACTTGGCCAGCGCCGTGCGCATGGGCATCGGGCCGTCGTAGCTGCCGTCGTAGTTGTGCGGCTCCCAGCGGTCGTAGACCAGCGGGGCGTCGTTGATCAGCGTGTTGGGCGTCATGCCCAGCTCCAGCGCGGCGGAGTAGACGATGGGCTTGAAGCTGGAGCCCGGCTGGCGGAAGGCCTGCGTGGCGTGGTTGAACTTGTTGCGGTTGAAGTCGAAGCCGCCGACCAGGGCGCGGACCTCGCCGCTGTCCGGGGCCATGGCCACGAGCGCCCCCTCGGCCTCGGGCGACTGCGTCACGGCCCAGGCGCCTTGCGGGGCGTCCTTGGTGGGCGCGCCGCGCAGCACGCGCAGGATCGAGCCACGCCGCACCTGCAGCTCATGGCGGGCCTTGTCGGACAGCGCGTTGCCTAGCGCCCGCAGACCGTCTCCGCTGATCACGACCTCGTCCCCGCTCTGCAGCGCCGCGACGAGCTTGCCGCCCGCCACCTTGGTGACCACGGCGGCGCGCAGCTCGTCGTTGTCCGGGTGCTCGGCCAGGGCCTGGGCGATGGCGGCGTCTTCTTCCGCCGCGTCGTCGGGCAGCTCCACGAAGCCTTCCGGGCCGCGCCAGGGGCGACGGCGCTCGTACTCGAGCAGCGTCTTGCGCAGGCCGCGGTAAGCCGCCTGCTGCTGGTCCGCGACCAGCGTCGTGTAGACCTTCAGGCCGAGCGTGTAGGCGTCCTCGCCGTACTGCGCGAAGAGCTGCTGGCGGACCAGCTCGGCCACGTACTCGCCGTGCAGGCGCTCGTCCTGGCTGCTGCGGATATGCAGCTTCTCGTCACGGGCGCGGTCGAACTCCTCGGGCGTGATCACGCCGGTGTCCTTGAGCCGCTCCAGCACCAGCAGCTGGCGGCGCTTGGCGCGCTGGAAGTTGGCCACCGGATTGGCGTAGGCCGGGTTCTGCGGCAGGCCCGCAAGCATGGCAGTCTCGGCCACGTCCAGGTCCTTGAGCGACTTGCCGAAGTAGGTCTGCGCCGCGGCCTCGAAGCCGTAGGCCTTCTGCCCCAGATAAATCTGGTTCATGTAGACCTCGAGGATCTTCTCCTTGGGCAGCTGGCTCTCGATCTTCAGGGCCAGCAGCATCTCGATGAACTTGCGGCTGTAGAGCTGGCGCTTGGTGAGGTAGAGGTCCCGCGCGAGCTGCTGCGTGATGGTCGAGGCGCCCTGCTTGCGGCTGCTGACGGCGTTGCTGGCCACCGCGCGCAGGATGCCCGTGTAGCTGATGCCGCCGTGCTCGTAGAAGGCCGAGTCCTCGACCGCCAGCAGCGCGTCCTGCATGCGCTTGGGGATGTCCTTGAGCGGCAGGTAGGTGCGCCGCTCGGCGCCGAACTCGCCGATCAGCACGCCGTCCGAGGTGTAGATGCGCAGCGGCTGCTTGGGCTGGTAGTCCGTGAGCTTGTCCAGCGAGGGCAGGGAGGGGTAGATGAAGGCGGCGGCCACGCCCAGCAGCAGCAGGATCGCCAGGAGGCCGGAGGCCGCCCACAGAAGCGGCCGGCGCCAGCGGGGGGCAGGGCGGGTGGCGGAGGGCGGAACGGGGCTGTCGTGGGGCATGCGGGGCATCAGGGCGAATGCCGACTCGGGCGGCAAGGGGCTTCGATTATGCTGCGCCGCCAGGAGGGATGTCTGCGGTCACCACGGGGCCGTTGACCGGCGGCACAAGCCGGCCAGACATGCCATGTCAAAGAGATTGGACAGGGAGGATGCTGATGAAGCGTCGAGACTGGATGCTGGCGGCCGGCATGAGCGGCACGCTGATGGGGAGCCCCTGGGGCGCCGTGCTGGCAGCGACGACGCCGGCGACGGCGGCGACGACGGGACGGCAGCGCACGCCGGCGAGCGCCTTCGCCCGGCGCCCGCTGATGACGGGCATGGCGCTGTCCCCGGACGGCCAGCGCATCGCCACACTGCTGCACAACGAGAACCGCACGCTGCTGGTCACGCGTGCGCTGACCGGGGGCGAGATGAAGGTGGCGCTGTCCACCGACAACCTCGAGTTCCAGATCAACTGGATCGAGTGGATCTCCAATGACCGGCTCGTCGTCAGCCTGAGCTTCCCCTTCAAGCGCTACTACGAGGGCTGGGGCAATATCGACGTCGACGAGCGACGCCTGGTGGGCCTCGACCCGGACGGCGGCAAGGTGGTGAACCTGCTGAAGGACCGCGGCGGTGTGGCCGGCATCCTCAAGTACAACACGGCCCAGGACCACGTCGTGGCCTTCATGGACGACGGGCGGCACCTGCTGGTGGCCCTGAACTCCTCGGAGCACAGTGCCGACAAGGTGCTCTACAAGGTGGACGCCTACACCGGCCAGCGCAGCTTCCATGCGCCCTCCAAGACGGGCGTGCGCGGCTGGCTCGTGGACCGCCAGATGCGCCCGCGCGTGGCGTTCCGCTGGGAGGACGACGACGCCGTGGACGTCCTCGTGTGCGACGTCGATGGCTCGAACTGGCGCGCCATCCGCCGCAACCGGCCCTTCGACGCCACGAATCTCCAGCCGCTGGGCTTCGGCCTGGATCCGAATGTGCTCTACGTCGCGAAGAACCACGAGGGTCTGCGCGCCATCTTCACCATGGACCTGCGCGAGCCGCAGCCCCAGCCCAAGCTCAAGCTGGCGCTGGCGGACCGCGACCTCAACGGCTATCTCATGCGGGACGCCCGGGGCGAGGCCGTGGGCGTGTCGTCGGTCATGCTGGGCGACTCCAGCCGCAGCTACTGGGACCCGCGCTACATCGCCTTGCAGCGGGACCTGGACGAGGCGCTGCCCGGCCGCGCCAACTCGATCTACGACGCCAGCAAGGACGGCCGGACCTTCGTCGTGAGCTCCCTCGCGGCCGACGCGCCGGGCGCGGTCTACACCGCCCAGCTGGGCGACCAGCCGACCATGGCGCTGCTGGCCCCTTTCTATCCGGACCTGGAGGACGTGCCCCTCGGTGAGCGCACCGCCCACAGCTTCACGGCGCGGGATGGTCTGCCGATGGAGGCCTTCCTGACCTGGCCCCCGGGCCGGCGCGAGGCCAAGCAGCTGCCGCTGGTCGTCTTCCCGCATGGCGGCCCGCAGGCGCGGGACACGATCCTGATGGACATCTGGGCTGCCTTCATGGCGGACCGCGGCTGCCTCGTCATGCAGCTCAACTACCGCGGCTCCACCGGCTACGGCCAGAAGCACCTGGAGGCCGGCCTGCGCCGCTGGGGCCTCGAGATGCAAGACGACCTCGAGGACGGCGTGCGCGAGCTGGTCCAGCAGAAATGGGCGGACCCGGCGCGCGTGGTGATCGTGGGCGCGAGCTATGGCGGCTATGCGGCGCTGATGGGCGTCGCCAAGACGCCCTCGCTGTACCGCGCCGCCTTCGCCATGGCGCCGGTCACCGATCTCGTGCGCATGGCCTCGGACGATGGGCGCTGGGGGCGGGAGTCCGTCAAGCTGCAGGTGGGCGACGCCGTCACGGACCGCGAACGCCTCGCCGCGACCTCGCCCGTGAACGTGGCCGCGCGCATCACGGTGCCGGTCGTGCTGGTCCATGGCACGGCGGACCTCGTCGTGCCCTACGACCATTCCAAGTGGATGCTGGCGGCCCTGCAGGCGAGCGGGAAGCCGGTGAAGATGGTCACGCTGGAGCAGGGCGGGCACAGCATCCTGAATCCCGCCCAGCGGCGGCAGGTCTTCGAGGAGCTGGACCGCTTCCTCGCGCAATCCCTTCCGTTGACTTCCTGACGCCCGGCACCCGGCGACGGCCGGGCTTCAGGTATCGTGGCGGCCATGCAATCGATGACCTTCTTCTGGCACGACTACGAGACCTTCGGTCGCGTGCCCCGCCATGACCGCCCCGCCCAGTTCGCCGGTATCCGCACGGACGCCGAGCTCAACGAGATCGGCGAGCCCCTGGCCCTCTACTGCCAGCCGGCGCCGGACTACCTGCCGGACCCGGAGGCCTGCCTGCTGACCGGCATCCTGCCGCAGCAGTGCCAGGCCGAGGGCGTGCCCGAGCGCGAGTTCGCCGCCCGCATCGAGGCCGCGCTCGCCCAGCCCGGCACCGTGGGCGTGGGCTACAACACCCTGCGCTTCGATGACGAGGTCACGCGCTTCCTCTTCTGGCGCAACCTCATCGACCCCTACGCCCGCGAATGGCAGAACGACTGCGGCCGCTGGGATCTGCTCGACGTCCTGCGCTGCACCTACGCCCTGCGCCCCGACGGCATCGAATGGCCCCGCCACGAGGACGGCCGCGTCTCCTTCAAGCTCGAGGACCTCAGCCGCGCCAACGGCCTCGCGCACGAGCAGGCGCACGACGCCGTCTCGGACGTGCGGGCCACGATCGCCCTGGCGCGCCTCGTGCGGGAGCGCCAGCCCCGCCTGTTCGACTTCTGTCTCAAGCTGCGCCGCAAGGACGCCGTGTGGGCCGAGATCGGCGTGCAGCGGCCGTTCTGGCACATCTCCGGCATGTACGGCGTGGAGCGTGGCTGCCTGGCCCTCGTGTGGCCGCTGGCCGCCCACCCGACCAACAAGAACGAGCTGATCGTCTGGGACCTGGCCCAGGACCCGTCCGAGCTCTTCGGCCTCGATGCCGAGGCCATCCGCGCGCGCCTGTTCACGCGTCAGGCGGACCTGCCGGAAGGCCAGACGCGCCTGCCGGTCAAGACGATCCACGTCAACAAGTCCCCCGTGGTGATCGGCAACCTGGCCACGGTGAGCGACGCCCAGGCCCAGCGCTGGAGCCTGGACAAGGCGCAGTGCCTGGCCCATGCCGCCCTGCTGGCGGAGAAGTCCGCGGCGCTCACCGGCCTGTGGGCACGGGTGTACCAGCGGGAGCCGCTGCCGCCGCAGGATGTCGACGAGGACCTCTACGGCGGCTTCGTCGGCCAGGAGGATCGCCGCCAGCTGCAGCGCTTGCGCACGCTGGACGGCCCGGCCCTGGCCGAGCGCGTGGGCGGCGGGCGCATCGCCTTCGAGGACGGCCGGCTCGAGGAGCTGCTGTTCCGCTACCGCGCCCGCAACTTCCCCGGCTCGCTCACCGAAGCTGAGCAGGCCCGCTGGCAGCAGCACTGCGCGGCGCGCCTGCACGAGGGCGAGGGCGGGGCGCTGAGCCTGCCGCAGTTCTTCGAGCGCATCGACGTCCTGGGCGAGGCCGCCGAGCAGGCCGAGGACGAGCGCAGCCAGGAGATCCTCGGCGCGCTCTACGACTACGCCGAGTCCATCGCGCCGCCGCTGTGAACCCCCAGGGGCGGGCCTGACGGGCGGGTGCCGGGGCCGGGCCCGCTCGGGCGTTGCTCCTGAAGCATTCCCGCGGCGTTCCAGCGTGGCTCACGCGCCGCTCACGCTTTGCGGGTGCAAAAGTGAAGGCATAGTCGCAGCATCGTCGCGAATGGGCCACGGCAGGCCCCCCGCCTGACAGGGGCGGCCCCTGGAAACGTGGGGGTGACCCTGCTGCATTTGCTCACGCTTGGGGGCATCATCCCGCCCCACACCATCGGAGACTTTGACTTGAAACTGCGTGCCCGTCGACTGAGCCTTCCCCTGGTCCTGAGCGTCAGCCTGCTGGCTGCCTGCGGGGGCAAGAGCGAAGAAGAGATGATGGCCTCCGCCAAGACGGCCCTGCAGCAGCAGGACGCCAAGACGGCCACCATCGAGCTGAAGAACCTCCTCCAGAAGAACCCGGCCAACCCGGAAGGCCGCTTCCTGCTGGGCAAGGCACTGCTGGACAGCGGCGAGGTGGTGAATGCCGAGATCGAGCTGCGTCGGGCCCTCGAGTACAAGTACCCGCAGGAGCAGGTCGTGCCGCTGCTGGTGCAGGTGATGCTGAGCCAGGGCCAGCTCAAGAAGGCGCTGGGCGACTACGGCAGCACGAAGCTGGCCGACAAGGCGGCCCAGGCCTCGCTCGACGCGCAGCTGAGCGCCGCTGCGCTGGGCACCGGCGACCGCGATCGCGCACGCCAGCTGGCCGAGGCCGCCGTCGCCGGCGACCCGGGCTCCGAGCAGGCCGTCCTGGCCCAAGCCCGGATCCTCTCGAGCCAGCAGTCCTTCACCGAGGCCGTCCAGCGCCTGGACGAGCTCCTCAAGACGCACCCCAAGTCCGCCAGCGCGCTGCTCTTCAAGGCCCAGCTTCAGCTGCGCGCCCTGAACGAGCCCGAGGCTGCCACCGCCACGTTCAAGCAGCTGCTGGCCGTGAAGCCGGACCAGTTCGACGCCCATGACGCGCTGCTGGGCCAGGCGCTGGCGCGCAATGACATCGAAGGCGCCCGCGCGCAGCTCGCCGCCATGAAGAAGGCCGGCGTCCCGGGCGGCCGCACGGCGCTGCTGGAAGCCAAGGTCGAGATGGCCGCGGGCAACTACAGCCGGGCCAAGGAGCTGGTGCAGGCCCTGCGCCGCGCCGCGCCCGAGCACCTGGGCCTCCTGAGCCTGGCCACCATGGCCGAAGCCAGGCTGGGCAACTACAGCGAGGCGGAAGCGCTCGCTGCCAAGGCGGTGCAGCTGGCGCCGCAGTCCGCGCAGCTGCGCTACCAGCACGCCCAGGCTCTGATCAAGCTGCGCCAGCCGGCCAAGGCGCTCGCCGCGCTCAAGCCGCTGCTGGAGAGCGGCAGCAAGGACAGCGAGGCGCTGGCGCTGGCCGGTCAGGCCGCGATGCTGCATGGCGAGCAGAAGCTGGCCGAGGAATATTTCAAGCGTGCGGCCAGCCTCCGTCCGGATGACCAGCGCTACCGCGCAGCCCTGGCCATCGGCCAGCTGGGCAGCGGCGGTTCCGATGCCGCCGTGGCCGAGCTGAACACCATCGCCGCCAAGGACAAGGGCACGGGCGTCGACCTCGCCCTCATCAGCGCCCTGGCCGGCCGCCGCGACTACGCCGCGGCGCTGAAGGCCATCGACAGCCTGGAGCGCAAGCAGCCCGACTCCATCGACGTGCCGCTGCTGCGCGGGCGCGTGCAGCTGGTCCAGGGCAATCTGGTCGAGGCCCGCAAGTCCTTCGAGGCCGTGCTCAAGAAGGACCCCAAGCTGCTGCTGGCCCTCGGTGGCCTCGTGACCATCGACGTCAACGAGAAGAAGCCGGACCAGGGGCGTGCGCGCCTGGAGGCCTTCATCAAGGACAACCCCAAGAACTCCCAGGCCCTGCGCGCGCTGGCCGAGCTGGACGCCCAGCTGGGCAAGCCGCACGAGCAGGTGCTGAAGTCGCTCAACGAGGCCGTGCGCGTCGACCCCAATGACGCGCTGGCGCGCCAGATGCAGCTGGACGTGCTGCTGGCCGGGCGCGACGTCAAGCTGACGCTCAGCACGGCGCAGGCGGCCGTCGCGGCCATTCCCAACAACATCGAGCTCATGGAGCGCCTCGCGCGGGCTCAGATGCTGGCCGGCGAGAAGGGGCAGGCGCTGAGCACCTTCGGCAAGATCACCTCGCTGGCCCCGGAATCCGGCGTGGGCCAGATGGGCACGGCCGGCGTCCAGATCATCAACAAGGACTTCACGGCGGCCCAGCGCGAGCTGAAGAAGGTGCTGGACCTCCGCCCGGACGACCTCCAGGCGCGCGCCATGGCCATCCAGGTGGAGCTGCAGCTCAAGCGCCCCAAGGAGGCGCTCGCGCTGGCCAAGGAGCTCCAGTCCCGCCATCCCAAGGCCGCGGCCGGCTACCTGGCCGAAGGCATCGTGCAGCAGGAGCTTGGGGAGACCGAACCGGCCCTGGCCTCGATGCGCAAGGCCCTGGCGCTCGAGAACCCGGGCGAGTCCCCGCTGCGCCTGCATGCGCTGCTGCGCAAGGTTCGCCGCACTGCCGAGGCCGATGCCTTCGCTGACAGCTGGCTCAAGAGCCATCCGGACGACATCACCTTCGGCCTCTACCTGGCCGATCTGGCGCTGGCCTCCAACGACCTCCCGGCGGCCGAGAAACACTACCGCAACCTGCTGGCCAAGCGCCAGGACCTCGTCGGGGCGCTGAACAACCTCGCCTGGCTGCTGACGACGCAGAAGAAGCCCGGTGGCGTGGAGTTCGCGCAGAAGGCGCTGGCCCTGGCACCCGACCAGCCCGCCGTGATGGACACGTATGCCGGTGCGCTGGCGGCCGAAGGCCAGCCGGCCAAGGCGCTGGAGATCCAGCGCAAGGTCGTCCAGCTCGCCCCCGACGTGCCGGCCTACCGCCTGGCCCTGGCCCGCTTCCTCCTCACCGCCGGTGACAAGGCCGCGGCCCGCCAGGAGCTGCAGCAGCTCACCAAGCTGGGCAAGGGCTTCGCGCAGCAGGGCGAGGTCGAGAAGCTGCTGGCGGAGGCGAATCGCTGAGGTACTGCGCGAGGCAGGGCCCCGCCAGCCCTGCCGCTCGCGACAGGCCCGGGACCGCCTGAGCGACGGATGAGGCCGGAGGCTCTCAGCGATAGGTCTTGCCGTCGTACTTCAGCAGGTGGCGGCGAGTTTTCGGCCCGGGCTTGATGCCCGCCGGGATGGGATCAACGCTCGAAACAATGGTGACGGTTTCCGTGATGAGCAAGTCCGCCAATCCATGGGTCCTCGTGCTCGCCACCGTGATCGTCCGCTTTCCGTGCTCCCAGATGTCATGCCCGGTGGGCTTGCCAATGCAGCCTCTCAACGCCGCCTGAAACTGCATGGCTCGGCGCATCACCGGCTGCAGCTTGTCCTTCTCTTGAATGACGAGCGTCAGTTCGTCCCATTCAGACGCACCCGCGCAACTGGGTCCGACGGCCGAGCTGGTGAAGCGGACCCCGAAGGCTCGCAGGCCCGGCGCCAACTGGTAGGCGGCCGTGTCCAGCGTGAGACTGTGTTCTCCCACGGCCGTCACCGCGTCTTCGGCGATGGTGTCTCGATAGTCCGCAATGACGCGCAGCGCCTTCGCATCGACCAAGGCAAGCACCAGGGATTTCTGGTACTCGACCCCGGTGTCGTAAGCGAAAGCAGCCAACAGATGCGATGGGTCGTGCGGCAGCGGCTTGCAGGCTTCGGCGACGATGATTCTGCCGGCTCGGACAAGTGCGAACTTGTCGATCCCGAGATGCCGTTCAAGGGCGCCGTAGACAACGCCCGCGCAACTGCTGTCGCTGGCATCCGCGACGGCAAGAGCAGGGATGAAGGCTGCCATCAGAGACAGCAGGGCTTGTTTCATCGGGCCGGTTCCTCAATGGGGTGGGCCCGGGAGCATAAACGACGAAGGCCGTGGCCTTGATTGTCCCAGCATCAAGGTTCTGGGCACGGGCCTCGGAACGCGGGCGCGCGGTCCGGAGGCGTCCGGACCGCGCCGGCGAGTCAGGCGCCAGGCCCAGGTGGCGCCCGCTCAGGGCCTACCACCAGAGCTTCGCGACGTGGTACGTCATGTAGGACGCCAGATACGCCAGCCCGAACAGATAGCCCACCATGATCAGCGGGATCTTCATGCCACCGGTCTCGCGGCGCACAGCGGCCAGCGTGGCCACGCACTGCGGCGCGAAGACGAACCAGGCCAGCAGCGAGAAGGCGGTGGGCAGAGACCAGCTCTCGGCGATGAGCGGGGCCAGCGCCTGCGCGGTGTCCTCGCCGGTGGCGGCCAGGGCGTAGACCGTGCCCAGGGCGCTGACGGCGATCTCGCGGGCTGCGAGGCCGGGCACCAGCGCGAGGCTGATCTGCCAGTTGAAGCCGATGGGCTCGAAGATCACGGCGAGGCCACGGCCCAGCATGCCGGCGAAGCTGTACTGGATGGCCGGGCCCGTGGCGCCTTCCGGCGGTCCGGGGAAGCTGGCCAGCAGCCACAGCAGCATCGTCAGCACGAGGATGATGCCGCCCACGCGGCGCAGGAAGATCACTGCGCGCTGCCACAGCCCGATGGCGATGTTGCGCGGATGCGGCCAGTGGTAGCTGGGCAGCTCCATCATCAGCGGGCGCGTCTGCTGGCCGCTGGTGAAGCGCTTGAGCACCCAGGCCACGCCCATGGCGCCGAGGATGCCGGCGAGGTACAGCACGAAGAGCACCAGCCCCTGCATCTGGATGCCGCCCCACAGCGTGCGCTGCGGGATGAAGGCGCCGATCAGCAGGGCGTACACGGGCAGCCGCGCCGAGCACGTCATCATGGGCGCGATCAGGATGGTCACGAGCCGGTCGCGCGGGTTGGCGATCGAGCGGGTGGCCATGATGCCCGGGATGGCGCAGGCGAAGCTCGAGAGCAGCGGAATGAAGCTGCGGCCCGAGAGGCCCACGCTGCCCATCAGGCGGTCCAGCAGGAAGGCAGCCCGAGGCAGGTAGCCGGATTCCTCCAGCACGAGGATGAAGAAGAAGAGGATCAGGATCTGCGGCAGGAACACCAGCACCCCGCCGACGCCGGCGATGAGGCCGTCGACGATCAGGCTGCGCAGCCAGCCCTCCGGCATCATCCCGCCGATCTCGGTGCCCAGCCAGGCAATGGAGGACTCGATCAGCTCCTTGGGCGGCTCGGCCCAGCTGAACACGGCCTGGAAGAGGAAGAACAGCAGCACGGCCAGCAGCAGCGGGCCGACGACCGGGTGCAGCACGAAGCGGTCCAGCTGGTCGCTGGGCAGCTCGGGCGTCTGCTGATCGAGCCCCAGCTCGTGCAGCAGCGCGTTGACACGCGCCTGGTCCTGCGGATCGGTGCTCGGGTCCCCCTGGGGCGGTACCTCGGGCCAATGCTCGCGCTGGCCCAGCAGCGTGCGCAGCTCGTCCAGGCCTTCGCCCTTCGTGGCGACGGTGCGCAGCACGGGCACGCCCAGCGCCCGCGAGAGCTTGTCGGTGTCGATGTGCAAGCCGCGCTTGGCGGCGAGATCGGCCATGTTCAGGGCCACGACGCAGGGCAGGCCCAGGCGCTGCACGGCCAGCACCAGGCGCAGGTTGCGGCGCAGATTGGTGGCGTCGAGCACGCACACGACGAGGTCCGGGCGCTTCTCGCCGACGGCGCGGCCCGCGAGCACGTCGCAGGTCACGCGCTCGTCGGGCGAGCGCGGGTAGAGGCTGTAGGTGCCGGGCAGGTCGAGCAGGCGCAGGCTCTTGCCCTGGGGCGTCTGCACGCGGCCTTCCTTGCGCTCGACGGTCACGCCAGCGTAGTTGGCCACCTTCTGGCGGCTGCCGGTCAGGCGGTTGAAGAGGGCGGTCTTGCCGCAGTTCGGATTGCCGACGAGGGCCAGCAGAGGCCCGGCCGGATGGACATGGATGACGGCTTCGCTCATCAGGACACCTTCAGCGAGGCCAGCGGTCCCGGCAGGCGGGAGGACGCCCCGGCGGGCAGTGGGACATGGTTCATGCCAGGGCTTGCTGGCTCAGGGCAGGCGTGCTCGTCAGTTCGGGCGCTTCATGGGGAAGGGCGAGCTCGATGCAGTCGGCCTCGGCGCGGCGCAGGGCGAAAGTGGACTGCCCGATGCGCACGACCAGCGGATCCGCGCCCGGCAGGCCCTTGGCCAGCACCGAGACGTGCTCGCCGCTGACGAAGCCGATCTCCTCCAGCCATTGCGGCCACTCCGGCGCGTGAGCCGGCGCGTGCAGGGACTTGACCCGGTGGGCCTGGCCGATGCTGGCCTGGGCCAGCGTGAAGGACGGGGCTGCAATCATGGTGTCTGACGCGAGCTGGGCTCTGCAAGAGGATGAGCCATTCTAAATGAGAAAGAATCGCATTTAGTGCGTGTGTCTTGAGCCACCTCAAATTCGGCATGTGAATTTTTGTAGGGGCGCCACTCCAGGTGGCGAGGCGCGGCATGCAGGGGCATGCCGGGGTGTCACGGCCCAGGCTGCCGTCGGCACCGGCCCCGAAGGAGCGGGCGGCAGCCCGCGGCGGCCTTGAAGCCCGCTGCACACGGCCTTTCACGCCGGCGGGGTGGCGGGGCGGCGGCGCCCGCGAGCTGGGTTCGGCGGCAGGCGGGTGGGCGTGCCCGGCTTGCATCAACTGCTGGAAAATGCGGGCGCGCAAACGTTTAGCGTTTTCCTCATTCGCCGATACACTCCCGCTTTCTAGAATGCGCTGGCGTTGCCGTGCTGGCAGCGTCGGGCAGGTCGCCGCGCTGCAGCAGAGGCTGCAACCGCCGGCCCGCCGTTCTCCCTTTGTCTGTTGTCTGTTCTGTCGAGATGGAATTGCCCACCATGAAGACCATGCACGCTTTCGCCGCGACGGCCCTTGCCGCGCTGACCCTGGCCGCCACCGCCGCGCAGGCCCAGCAGCCGGCCGTCATCTTCGACATGGGCGGCAAGTTCGACAAGAGCTTCAACGAGGCCGCCTACCGCGGTATCGAGCGCTGGAAGGCCGAGACCGGCAAGAACTACCTCGAGTTCGAGATCAGCAACGACACCCAGCGTGCCCAGGCCATCCGCCGCATGGCCGAGCGCGGCGCCAGCCCCATCATCTCCGTGGGCTTCGCCCAGGCCTCGGCCCTGCAGCAGGTCGCCAAGGACTTCCCGAAGACCAAGTTCGTCATCATCGACGAGAAGGTCAACCTGCCCAATGTGCAGGCCGTGGTCTTCAAGGAGCACGAGGGCAGCTTCCTGATCGGCGCGCTGGCTGCGCTGACCAGCAAGAGCGGCAAGGTCGGTTTCGTCGGCGGCATGGACATCCCGCTGATCCGCAAGTTCCAGTGCGGCTACGAGCAGGGCGCCAAGGCGGCCAATCCCAAGATCGACATCCAGGCCAACATGACCGGCACGACGGCCACCGCCTGGAACGACCCGACCCGCGGCGGTGAGCTGGCCAAGGCCCAGTTCGCCAAGGGCGTGGACGTGGTCTTCGCCGCGGCCGGCGGCACCGGCGTGGGCGTCTACCAGGCGGCCAAGGACGCCGGCAAGTTCGCCATCGGCGTGGACAGCAACCAGAACCACCTGCAGCCCGGCACGATGCTGAGCTCCATGGTCAAGCGCGTGGACGTCGCCGTCTACAACGTGCTGAAGGAATGGAAGCCCGGCATCCAGATCCTGGGCCTGGCCGAGAACGGCGTCGAGTACGCCGTCGACCAGCACAACGCCAAGCTGATCAGCCCGGCGATCAAGGCCAAGGTCGAGGCCTACAAGGCGGACATCATCGCCGGCAAGATCAAGGTCGCGGACTACATGGCGGACAACGCCTGCAAGTACTGATGAGCCCCCGCGGCAAGACCTGACCCCGGTCGGGTCTGCCGCCTGGAAATCGCGGGGCGTCCGGTGTGGCGCCCGCCCAGCGCCACATTCCCCCTCCACCCATGACAGCTCCCATGAGCACCGCCCAGCCGGCGGTCCGCCTCTGCGAGATCTCCAAGCGCTTCGGGGCCGTGCAGGCCAACCGCGGCGTCAGCTTCAGCATCGCGGCAGGCAGCGTCCACGGCATCGTCGGCGAGAACGGCGCCGGCAAGTCCACGCTGATGGCCATCCTCTACGGCTACTACCAGGCCGACGAGGGGCACATCGAGATCAATGGCCAGCGCGTGCAGATCCCCGACTCGCAGGTCGCGATCGCCCAGGGCATCGGCATGGTCCACCAGCACTTCATGCTGGTCGAGACGCTGTCCTGCCTGGACAACGTCATGCTGGGCGCCGAGGGCGGCTTCTTCCTCGGTGGCGCCAAGAAGGCGGCCCGCGCCAAGCTCGAGTCGCTGATGCGCGAGACCGGCCTGCAGGTGCGTCTGGACGCGCTGGTGGGCGATCTCCCGGTGGGCGAGCTGCAGCGCCTGGAGATCCTCAAGGCCCTGTACCGCGGCGCCCGCATCCTGATCCTGGACGAGCCCACCGCGGTGCTGACGCCCCAGGAGACCGAGCAGCTCTTCGTGACCCTGCGCCAGCTGCGCGCCATGGGCACGACCATCCTGCTGATCACGCACAAGCTCAAGGAAGTGATGGCGCTGTGCGACGCCGTCACGGTGATGCGCGCCGGCCAGGTCGTGAAGACCGTGGCCATCGGGAACACGAGCCCCGAGGACCTCGCCGAGTCCATGGTGGGCCGCAAGGTCACGCTGGGCCGCGGCGAGGCCGAGGTGGCGAAGGCCGGTGACATCCGCCTGCAGGCGCAGGGCCTGAAGGTCCGCAACGAGCAGGGCGTGCTGACGCTCAAGGGCGTGGACCTGCAGCTGCGTGCGGGCGAGATCGTCGGCGTGGCCGGCGTCTCGGGCAATGGCCAGAGCGAGCTGCTCGCGCTGCTGTCCGGCATGCAGTCGCCCGACGAGGGCCGGCTGACCGTGGCCGGCCAGTCCTTCGAACCCGGCGCCTGGATGACGCCGTCGCAGGCCCGCGCGCTGCGCACGGCGCACGTGCCGGAGGACCGCCATCTGTGCGGCATGGTGATGAGCTTCCCCGCGTGGGAGACGGCGGCGCTGGGCTACCACGAGCAGGCCCAGTACCGCGCCGGCCCGCTGGGCCTCGGCATGGATCAGGCCCACATGAAGGCGCAGACGGGCGAGTTCATGGCGCGTTTCGACGTCCGCCCGCGCGACCCGATGCTGGGCTCCAGCAAGTTCTCAGGCGGCAACCAGCAGAAGCTGATCCTCGCCCGCGAGATCGCGCAGACGCCGGCCGTGCTGCTGGTGGGCCAGCCCACGCGCGGCGTGGACATCGGCGCCATCGAGTTCATCCATGGCCAGCTGCGCCGCCTGCGGGACGAGGGCTGCGCCGTGCTGCTGGTTTCCAGCGAGCTGGACGAGATCCTGGCCCTGGCCGACCGCGTGGTGGTGATGAACGCCGGCCGCGTGACCGGCGAGCTGGCCATCGCCGATTGCAATGAAAAGACCCTGGGCCTCCTGATGACGGCCCAGCCCGAGGAGGCGCAGGCATGAGCGCGCAATCGTTGACCCTGCCGCGCTGGATGGACCTGGTGCTGCTGCCGCTGTGGAACCTCGTGGTCGCGCTGGGCGTGGCCGCGCTCGTCGTGCTGGCCATCCACCAGAGCCCGGCCCAGACCTTCTCGGTGCTGGTCGAGGGCGCCCTGGGCAGTGGCCGCGGCCTCGGCTACACGCTGTACTACACGACCACCTTCATCTTCACCGGCCTGGCCGTGGCCGTCGCCTTCCACGGCGGGCTGTTCAATATCGGCGGGGAAGGGCAGGCGACCTTCGGCGGCCTGGGCGTCGCGCTGCTGGCGCTGTGGCTCTCGCCCAAGCTGCCCGCGGGCGTGATGCTGCCGCTGCTGGTGCTCGGCGCCGCGCTCTTCGGTGCGGCCTGGGCCGCGGTGCCGGCCTATCTGCAGGCCTGGCGCGGCAGCCACATCGTCATCACGACCATCATGTTCAACTTCCTGGCCACGAGCCTGAACGTGTACCTGCTGGTCAACTGGCTGCGCCCCGCGGGCTCCATGTCCCCCGAGAGCCTGGAATTCGCCGACAGCGCCCGCATGCCCGCGCTGCACGCGCTGGCCGCGCAGTTCGGTCTGGAGTGGCCCTCGTCGCCGGTGAACCTGAGCCTCGTGCTCTCGCTGCTGGCCTGCGTCTTTGTCTGGTGGTTCCTGTGGAAGAGCCGCGCCGGCTACCGCCTGCGCGCCGTGGGCTCCGCGCCCGAGGCCGCGCACTACGCCGGCATCCGCCCGCGCCTGCAGGTGCTTGTCGCCATGGGCGTTTCCGGCGCGCTGGCCGGCCTGATGGCCATCAACGAGATCTCCGGCGTTCAGGGCAAGCTCACGCTCGACTTCGTGGCCGGCGCCGGCTTCACCGGCATCGCCGTGTCGCTGATGGGGCGCAACCACCCGGTGGGCATCGTGATGGCCTCGCTGCTGTTCGGCGTGCTCTACCAGGGCGGGGTCGAGGTGTCCTTCGAGGTGCCCGGCTTCTCCCGCGAGATGGTCGTGACGGTGCAGGGCCTGATCGTGCTGTTCGCCGGCGCGATGGCCATGGTCTCGGCGCCGCTGTTTGCCCGGATCTACGCCGCCTTCAAGCGCAAGGAGGCCCAACATGGATGAAGTGCTGATCGGTTCGGTGATCGCCTCGACGCTGCGCGTCACGACACCGCTGCTGCTGGCCGCCCTGGCCGGCCTGCTGTCCGAGCGTTCGGGCGTGGTCGACCTCGGCCTCGAGGGCAAGATGCTGTCTGCCGCCTTCGCTGCGGCAGCCGTCGGCGCGATGACGGGCTCCACGCTGCTGGCCGTCGGTGCCGCGCTGCTGGTGGCCTGTGCGTGGTCGATGGTGCATGGCTTCGCCTGCGTCAGCCACCGCGGGGACCAGGTCGTTTCGGGCGTGGCCATCAACATGGTGTCCGCCGGCCTGACCGTCGTGCTGGGCATCGCCTGGTTCGCGCAGGGCGGGCAGACGCCGCCGGTGTCGCCCGAGGTGCGCCTGCACGGCCTTGTGCCCGGTTTTGCCGAGCCGGCCGAAGGGCAGTGGGTCGCGTCCGTCTTCGGTCACGGCCTGCTGAGCCACAACGGGCTCGTGTACGCGGCCTTCGCGCTGGTGTTCGCCGTCTGGTATTTCCTGGAGCGCACCCGCCCGGGCCTGCGCCTGCGCGCCGTGGGCGAGAACCCGGCGATGGTCGAGGCGGCGGGCGTGTCGGTGAAGGGCCTGCGCTACGGCGCGCTGATGCTCAACGGCCTCCTGTGCGGCCTGGCCGGCTGCTACCTGACGCTGGCCCAGAACGCGTCCTTCGCGCCGAACATGACCGCTGGCCGCGGCTACATCGCCCTGGCCGCGATGATCTTCGGCAAGTGGAAACCGCTGCCCACCGCCGCGGCCTGCCTGCTGTTCGGCTTCCTCGATGCCGTCGCCATCCGCCTGCAGGGCGTGAAGCTGCCGGGCATTGGCGAGGTGCCGGTGCAGGCCATCCAGGCCTTGCCCTACCTGCTGACCGTGATCCTGCTGGCCGGCTTCATCGGCCAGGCCCTGGCGCCCAAGGCGCTGGGCCGCCCCTACGTCAAAGAACGCTGATGGCGCGGGCCCGTGCGGCCCGCCGATCGAACCTGAAGGACTTGCCATGGTGCCCCTGAACGATGCCCTGCTGCTGCAGCTGCTGGCCGCAGCCGCAGGCGCTCGCACCCATTCGCATGCGCCGTACTCGAAGTACGCCGTCGGCGCGGCGGTGCTGGACGAGCACGGCCGCGTCCATGCCGGCTGCAACATCGAGAACGCCGCCTACCCGCAGAGCTGGTGTGCCGAGACCACGGCCCTCGGGGCCATGGTCATGGCGGGCGGCCGCGAGGCGCGCGCGGTCCTGGTGATGGGCCCCGGCCCGGAGGTCATCACGCCCTGCGGCGGCTGCCGCCAGAAGCTGCGCGAATTCAACCGCGGCGATCTGATCGTGATCGCCGCGGACCCGACGGGCATCAAGGCGCACTGGACGCTGGAGCAGCTCCTGCCCGCCAGCTTCGGCCCCGACCACCTGAAGTTCTGAGCGCCCGATTCGCGCCAGACCCACGACACACGGAGAAGAACCATGATCGACCGCAACACCCTCAACCCCAAGATCGACGCCAGCGTCGCCAAGCTGCAAGCCACCTTCGGCGCTGCGCCCGAAGTGGCCGTGGTGCTGGGCTCCGGCTGGGCCGGCGCCGTGGACCAGGTGCAGGGCGCGCAGCACCTGTCCTATGCCGAGCTGCCGGCCTTCCCGCAGCCCAAGGTCGAGGGCCATGTGAACGAGGTCGTCGTCGGCACCATGGGCGCGCAGCGCGTCATCATGCTGCGCGGCCGTGCCCACACCTACGAGAGCGGTGACTGCACCGGCATGGCCGGCGCGCTGCGCAGCCTCAAGGCCTGGGGCGTGAAGGTGCTGGTGCAGACCAACGCCTCCGGCTCGCTGCGCCCGCACATGCCGCCGGGCAGCCTGATGCTGATCTCGGACCACATCAACGCCCCCCAGCGTTCGCCCATCGTCGGCGAGCCCGGCAGCGAGCGCTTCGTGGACATGAGCGCGGCCTATGACGCCGAGCTGCGCCAGCACGCCAAGGCCGTGGCCAAGGCCGAGAACCTGATCGTGGGCGAGGGCGTGTACTGCTGGGCCCTGGGCCCGCAGTTCGAGACGCCGGCCGAGATCCGCATGTTCTCCGCCTGGGGCGCCGACGCCGTGGGCATGAGCACCGTGCCCGAGACCATCCTGGCCCGCCACGCCGGCCTGCGCGTCATGGGCCTGGCCCTGATGACCAATATGGCCGCCGGCCTGTCCGACGAGGCCCTGACCCACGCGCTGACGCTGCAGCAGGCCCAGGCCTCCGGCGCCCGTGCCGCGGCCTTCCTGGCCCAGGTCGTGGCCGGCATGGCCGCGCTCGAATCCATCCAGGCCTGAGTGCCACGACGGGCGGCCCTGGGGTCGCCCGGGGAGACCCGCATGACAACGACAACCGACCGCCTGGACCTGCCCCAGGCCGCGCGCCTGACCCTGCAGTGCCTGGACCTGACCAGCCTCAACGACGCCGACACCGCCGCTGACGTGACCGCGCTGTGTGAGCGCGCCCAGACCGCCTTCGGCCCCGTGGCCGCCGTGTGCGTGTGGCCGCGCTTCGTGGCGCAGGCGCGTGCCATGCTGCCGGCCGAGATCAAGGTGGCCGCCGTGGCCGACTTCCCGGACGGCGCGCTGGACGTGGCCCGCGCCATTGCCGACATCGAGACCATCGCGCAGGCCGGTGGCGATGAGGTCGACGTGGTGCTGCCCTGGCGCGCCCTGCAGGCCGGCCAGCGCAGCGAGGTCGAGGAGTTCCTCGCCGAGGTGCGCCACGCCAGCCGCCCGCTGACGCTCAAGGTCATCATCGAGTCCGGCGAGCTGGCCGACCCCGAGCTGATCGCCGAGGCCACGCGCCTGTCGCTCGCGGCGGGGGCCGACTTCGTCAAGACCAGCACCGGCAAGACGCCCATCTCCGCCACGCCCGAGGCCGCCCGCGTGATGCTGCGCGAGATCGCCGCGTCGGGCATGGCCTCGGCCGGTTTCAAGGCCTCGGGCGGTATCCGCTCCGTGGCCGATGCCCAGGCCTATCTGCAGCAGGCGGCCGATGTCCTCGGCGCCGACGCCCTGCAGCCGCGCCGCTTCCGTTTCGGCGCCAGCGGCCTGCTCAAGGACATCGAGGCCGTGCTGTCCGGCCAGGCCTCGCAGGCCGTCACCTCCGTCTACTGAACCCCGACCATGCTCGCCCAAGAAATCATCCGCGCCAAGCGCGACGGCCACGCCCTTGACGAGGCCCAGATCCAGTCCTTCGTGAAGGGCCTGACCGACGGCAGCTGGAGCGAGGGCCAGGTCGCCGCGCTCGGCATGGCCGTCTTCCTGCGCGGCATGGGTCGCGAGGAGGCCGTGCACCTGACCCGCGCCATGATGCATTCGGGCCGCGTGATGCAGTGGCAGGACATGCCCGGCCCGGTGCTGGACAAGCACTCCAGCGGCGGCGTGGGCGACAAGGTCAGCCTGATGCTCGCGCCCATGGTCGCGGCCTGCGGCGGCTATGTGCCGATGATCGCCGGGCGCGGCCTCGGCCACACGGGCGGCACGGTGGACAAGCTCGAGGCCATCCCCGGCTACACGACCACGCCGGACCCGGCCCGCTTCGATCGCATCGTGCGTGAGCTGGGCTGCGCCATCATCGGCCAGACGGGCGATCTCGCTCCGGCCGACAAGCGCTTCTACGCCACGCGGGACGTCACCGCCACGGTCGAGAGCGTGCCGCTGATCACCGCCTCCATCCTGTCCAAGAAGCTCGCGGCGGGCCTGCAGGGCCTGTCCATGGACATCAAGTGCGGCAACGGCGCCTTCGCCAGCACGCCAGCGTTCGCCCGCGAGCTGGCCGAGAGCATCGTCGCCGTGGCCGGCGGCGCCGGGCTCAAGACCCGCGCCCTGATCACCGACATGAACGAGGTGCTGGGCGACGAGGTGGGCAATGCGCTCGAGATCGCCGAGACCATCGCCTACCTGAAGGGCGAGCGTCAGGAGTCGCGCCTGCATGAGGTCACGCTGGCGCTGGCCGCCGAGATGCTGGTGATCGGCGGCCTGGCCGCGGACACCGCCGCGGCACGTGCCCGCTTGCAGCAGGCCCTGGACAGCGGCGCCGCGGCCGAAAAGTTCGCGCAGATGGTTGTGGCCCTGGGCGGCCCGGCCGACCTGATGGAGCGCCCGCAGGCCAACCTGCCGGCCGCGCCCGTCATCAAGGCCATTCCCGCGCCGCGCGCCGGCGTGCTGTCGGCCATGAAGACCCGCGACATCGGCCTGCTGATCGTCGAGATGGGCGGCGGCCGCCGCGTGGCCAGCGACGCCATCGACTTCCGCGTCGGCCTCTCCGCCGTCCGCCATGTGGGCGCCTCGCTCAGCGCGGGCGAACCGCTGGCCCTCGTGCATGCCGCCAACGAGGCGCAGGCCGAGCGCGTGATCGCGGCCTACCAGGCCGCCGTGACGCTGGCCGAGCCGGGCACCGCCGTCTCCGCCGCGCCCATCGTGATGGACGTGATCGGCTGACAGGCCGTGCGGCGTTCGGGCGGGGCGCCGGTAAAATCCCGGCCCTTCGCCCGGAAATTCCCATGACCACGCCGCCTGACCTCACGCCCCCCGATTCCCCTGATGCCACGCCCGCCGACGGCGAGGCCCCGCGCCGCGCCATCAAGAGCTTCGTCGTGCGCGCCGGCCGCATGGGCACGGGCCAGATCAAGGCGCTGGCCGAGCTGGGCCCGCGCTACGTGCTGCCGTTCCAGGCTGCCACGCCGCTGAATTACGAGGCCGTCTTCGGCCGTAAGGCGCCGGTGGTGCTGGAGATCGGCTTCGGCATGGGCGGCGCCACGGCGCAGATCGCTCAGACGCTGAGCGACCACGACTTCATCGGCTGCGAAGTGCACGAGCCCGGCGTGGGCGCGCTGCTCAAGCTGATCGGCGAGCAGGACATCCCCAACATCCGCATCTTCCAGCACGACGCCGTCGAGGTCCTGGAGCAGATGATCCCCAAGGCCAGCCTGGCCGGCATCCACATCTTCTTCCCGGACCCCTGGCACAAGAAGCGCCACAACAAGCGCCGCCTGATCCAGACGCCCTTCGTGGCCAAGCTGATCGAGCACCTGGCGCCGGGCGGCTACCTGCACTGCGCGACCGACTGGCAGCCCTATGCCGAGCAGATGCTCGAGGTGCTGACGGCCGAGCCTCAGCTGCAGAACACGGCCGCGGGCTATGCCGAGAAGCCGGCTTACCGCCCCCTCACCAAGTTCGAGAACCGCGGCCTGAAGCTGGGTCACGGCGTCTGGGATCTGGTCTTCAAGAAACGCTGAAGCGCTGGCGCGCCCCGGCTGATAGAGTCCCCGTTCATGTCTGACGCACTCCAACTGGCCGGCAAGCACGTGCTGCTGGCGCTCTCCGGCGGCGTGGCCTGCTACAAGGTCGCCGAGCTCACCCGCCTGCTCGTGAAGGCCGGGGCCACCGTGCAGGTGATGATGAGCGAGGCCGCCGAGGCCTTCATCACGCCCGTCACGATGCAGGCGCTCTCGAACCGGCCGGTCTACACCAGCCAGTGGGACGCGCGCGAGGCCAACAACATGGCCCACATCAACCTCAGCCGCGAGGCCGACGTGATGCTGCTGGCGCCCGCCAGCGCCGACATGATCGCCCGCCTGGTGCAGGGGCGCGCGGACGAGCTGCTCTCGCTGACCGCGCTGGCGCGCCCGCGCGAGCGCTGCGGCCTGCTCGTGGCGCCGGCCATGAACCGCGAGATGTGGACGCACCCGGCCACGCAGCGCAACATCGCCCAGCTGCAGGCCGACGGCGCGCAGGTGCTGGGCCCCGGCCACGGCGACCAGGCCTGCGGCGAGGTCGGGGACGGCCGCATGCTGGAGCCCCAGCAGCTGCTGGACGCCGTCATCGCGCACTTCCAGCCCAAGCTGCTGAAAGGCCGCCGCCTGCTGATCACCGCGGGCCCGACCTTCGAGGCCATCGACCCGGTGCGCGGCATCACGAATCTCTCCAGCGGCAAGATGGGCTTCGCCATCGCCCGCGCGGCCGCGGAGGCGGGCGCCGAGGTCACGCTGATCGCCGGCCCGGTGCACCTGCCCACGCCGGCCGGCGTGCGCCGCATCGACGTCACCAGCGCACAGCAGATGCTGGAGGCCGTGCTGCCGCGCGCACCGCAGCACGAGGTCTTCGTGGCGACCGCCGCCGTGGCCGACTGGCGGCCTGCAGAGCTCAACGAGCACAAGATCAAGAAGGACGGCAAGAAGAGCGCTCCGACCTTCGAGCTGACCGAGAACGCCGACATCCTCGCCACCGTCGCGGCGCTGCCCGACGCTCCCTACTGCGTCGGCTTCGCGGCCGAGAGCCAGGACCTTGTCAAGCATGCCCGCGAGAAGCTGCTGCGCAAGAAGCTGCCGCTCGTGGTCGGCAACCTCGGCCCGGCCACCTTCGGCAAGGACGACAACAGCCTCGTGCTGGTCGAGGCCGAGCGCGAGACCGAGCTGCCGCGCGCCGGCAAGCTCACGCTCGCCCGCCAGTTGGTGGCCGAGATCGCCCGCCGCCTCGGCTGATCGCGACACGCCCGGCGGTCAGGTGGCAAGACCTGACCCCCTCTTTCTCTCTTCACGGATTCCCATGAGCACCATCGATCTCAAAGTCCTCGACGCCCGCATGGCCGATCAGCTGCCGGCTTACGCCACGCCCGGTTCGGCCGGCCTGGACCTGCGCGCCTGCCTGGACGCCGCCGTGACGCTGGAGCCCGGCCAGACCTTTCTGGTGCCCACGGGCCTGGCCATCCACATCGCCGACCCGGGCCTGGCGGCCATGATCCTGCCGCGCTCGGGCCTCGGCCACAAGCATGGCATCGTGCTGGGCAATCTCGTGGGCCTGATCGATTCCGACTACCAGGGCCAGCTCATGGTGAGCGTCTGGAACCGCAGCCAGACGGCTTTCGTGATCCAGCCCCTGGAGCGCATCGCCCAGCTGGTGATCGTGCCGGTGGTGCAGGCGGAGTTCCGTGTGGTGGATGAATTCGGCGCGAGTGATCGTGGCGAAGGCGGGTTCGGGTCGACGGGCAAGCACTGACCCCCGTGGCGCGGGCGTGCCCCGCAGCCTTCGGAGCGACAGCGCTCAGAACGACAGCTCGCGCAGCAGCACCACGCCGAGCTGGCGCACGTAGCGCGCGGCGGGCGCCTCCCAGGGGCCGTCGATGGACACCCAGCCGCGCCAGGTGTGGCCGGCCAGCGGGCCGGGATCCTCTTCCACCACGAGCAGCAGGTGGAAGACCGGCGTCTCCGCAAAGGTCTGCCCGCCTTTTTCCCGGGCCAGCAGATGGCCGCCATGCGGCGCGGCCAGCTCGGGCCGGGTCAGCAGCCGGCTGGGCTGGGCGTCGATGGACAGCACCCTCAGGCGCAGGCTGCGGTGGCCCTGGCCGTCCAGCATGAAGCGGCCGGAGGCGCCGGGCTGCATGCGCCGCGCGGTGTCCTCGTCGACCCAGGTCTCGACCAGCCAGCGCGTGTCCCGCGCCACGAGCGTGCCCAGGCGCTGCCGGGCGCCGAGCCAGGGTTGGCCGTCCAGCTCGGTGCTGGCGGCATGCCAGCGGCCGGCGAAGGGCGCGACGGGCGCATAGAGCGCCGCCTCCGCGTCCAGGGCCGCCAGCTCCGCCTGGGCCGCCTGCAGGCCTTCCTGGTCACTCAGCAGGTGCTGGCGGCTTTCGGCGTCGAAGCCGGACACGCCGGCCTGCCATTGCAGCCGTTCCAGGCGCGCCTGCAGCGCCTCGCGGCGCATCTGCTGCGTCGGTGCGGACAGGCGGTAGAGCCGCTGGCCGGCCGCGACCTCGGCGCCCGAGGCCGGCGGCGCCTCCAGCAGCTGAGCCGCCGCCGGTGTCTGCGCCACCCACACCTGCTCGGGGCGCAGCAGCGCCGTGGCCGTGTCCACCTTGGGCCAGGGCACGAACAGCAGCACCAGCACGCCGGCGCCCGCGGCCGGCAGGCGCCAGCGGCCGGCCGCACGGATGCGGGGCCACAGCTGCCGCCACGCCCGCCATTCGCTGCGCAGCGGCGCCAGCACGAACCAGCCGATCTCGACGAGAAACAGCAGCGTCCCCAGCAGCTTGAAGAACTGGTGGTAGACCAGCAGCGCGATGCCGAGGAACAGCCCCAGCCGGTACAGCCAGGTCAGCCAGGCAAAGGCCAGCAGGCCGCGATGCAGCAGGGGCCGGAAGTGCTCCGGCGGGGGATCGCCCAGGCCGAACAGCCGCTCGCGCAGCTGCCAGCGGGCCAGGGCGAAGGCCCGCGCGTGCAGGTTCGGGAGGTCCAGCGCATCGGAGAGGATGAAGTAGCCGTCGAAGCGCATGAAGGGGCTCGCGTTGATGGCGACGGTGGCGATCCAGCTGGTGGTGGCCAGCACGAAGGCCGCCGAGCGCCAGGCGCCATCGGGCAGCACGGCCCACAGCGCGGTGCACCAGGCCGCGATCACCAGCTCCGTGAGGATGCCGGCGCTGGCGATCCACAGGCGCTGGCGTGCGTCCGTGAGCTTCCAGCTCTCGTTGGTGTCGGTGTAAGCCACGGGCCACATCACCAGCAGCGCCACGCCCATCTGCGGCACCCGGCATCCGAAGTGCCGGGCGGTGAAGGCATGGCCCAGCTCGTGCAGCAGCTTGGTCACGAAGATGGCCAGCCCGTAGGCCGCCAGGCCCTGCCAGCTGAACAGGTCGGTCAGCGAGTTGCTGAAGGCGCTCCATTGGCTGCCCACCCGCACGAGGCCGAAGAGCAGCGCGGCCAGCGTGGCCCACAGAAAACCGGGGGAGACGAAGCGCCGGGCGAGCGGCAGCGCGCGAGCCAGCCAAGCATCAGGTTTCCACAGCGGGATGCGGATGAAGAGGTAGTGGTGCAGCAGCCACTGCCACACCGAGCCGCGTGCCTGCGCCCAGTGCCGGGCGAGGCGCGCGGACTGCCCCGGTCGGACCTGCTGCAGCTGGTGCTGCTCCACGAACTCGGCCATGCCGGTGACATCCTCCGGCGAGAGCTGCAGGGTCGTGTGGCTTTCGATGTCGGCCTGGATCAGCGCCGGATCGGCCATCCACCAGCGCTGCAGGATCTCGAAGCTGGCCCAGTCCAGGCGGAAGAGCTGGTTGCGGACAGGGTCGTGCAGCGTCCAGCTGGGCTGGCCGTCCGGCAAGGCCGGGCCGGGCAGGAGGGCCAGCTCCTCGCGCAGCAGGGGCCAGTCGGCGTTCGCCACGTTCAGATCCCCAGCGTGACCCGCAGGGCCGCCAGCGGCCGCCGCAGGGCCCAGTAGGCCAGCGGGACCCAGGGGCCGTGGAGCTTGGCCATGCCCTTGAGACCCAGGCGGTGGGAGGTCGGTGCGTCGAGGCGCGCGCGGACGCGGTAGGCATAGACGCCGTCGGGCCGCGGCACGGCCTCGTAGGCCATGTAGCGCAGCCGCGCCTCGACGGGGTCCAGCGGGCTGGCGTTCAGGTAGAGCCGCACCGGGGCGCCTTCCTCCAGCGGCAGGGCATCGGCCAGCGGCACCCAGGCCTCCACCTCGATCGCGCCGGGTTCGGCCAGGCGCAGGAGCGGGTCGCCCACGGCCACGGAGCGGCCGGACCACTCGGATGGATCGTCGATCAGCACTACGCCGGCGTGCGGGGCGAGCAGGCGCGAGCGGCCCGTGGAGGTCTCGAGGTAGGCCAGCTCGGCACGCTTCTCGCCGATCTTGCCGGTGAGCTGGGCGAGCTGGGACTTGGCACGCGCGTCGCTGAGCGCCTGCTGCGTGGCTTGGCGGTACTCGATCTCGGCCTGCTGCAGGCTTTGCCGCGCGACCTCCAGGCGGCTCTGCAGCAGCGCGTCGTCATAGCTCAGCAGCAGCTGCCCCTCGCTGACGGCCTGATTGGGCTGCACGGCGACGCTGGCGATGACGCCATCCAGCGGCGCGCGCAGGGCCGTGGAGCGGGCTGGCACGAGCTCGCCGGGCACGAGGGTGGTCAGGCGCACGGGCAGCAGCGCGACGGCCAGGGCGGCCAGTGCCCAGCGCCAGCGCCGGTACCAGGGGAGGGCATCGGTCGACGCGCGGGCCCGGCGCGGGCGCACCCGCCACCAGTCGCGCCAGCTGCGGGGCTGGCCGCCGGCGGCGCGCCAGGCCGTGCGCCACATGGACCACCAGAGGCTGAGCTGGGCCACCTCCTCGTCGCTGAACGGGGTGTCGCGGGCCAGAAGAAAGCAGGGCTGGGCGCCGGCCTCGGCCGGAGCGCCACTCGACGGCAGCCACAGGGCGTGGGCCGGCCACCATTGCGACCAGTCGGCCGCCAGCGCGGGCGGTACGTCGTCCGCGGTGAGGCGGCGCGGGTCTGGCGGACCGTTGGCCAGCGCCCGGGCCAGCTGCTCCAGCCAGATGACGTAGGGCGCCTGCCGATCGACGTTCAGCACGCCGGACAGCGTGTCGACGGTGAGGTCCGGGCTCCACAGCACCGACTGGCGGTAGGGCAGCAGCGAGAGGCTGTCGTTGACCAGCAGGAAGGCCAGCTCGCGCTCGCTCGCGGCCTGGGCGGCCAGCGCGCCGAGCGTCAGCAGGGCGTCCTGCCGCGAGCCGCCTGCGGTCATGCCGCGCGGGCGGCTTGCCGCAGCCGGTCGCCGGCCGCCTGCCGCAGCTGTTCACTGAAGCTCAGACGGCCCGGCAGGGCACGCGGCTTCCCGACATGGAACTTGAACATGGTCCGAGCCTCCCGGCCTTCATTGTCCCGCGCGATCACCATGATCTGCACGTCGCCCTCGAATTCTGCCGGCGGCGTGAGCTGGAAGGTCCCCGCACGCGCATCGAACCGTGCCCAGGCCGGCAGTGCACGGCCATCGGCCTGCACCGCGCTCAGCTGCACGACGGCCTCGGCCTTGCTGTGGACGAAGGTGTCGAAGGGCAGGGTGAAGGCGCTGGGTTGGCGGTTCTCGATGAACTGGTCGGTGATGGACTGGAATGCGGCCAGGCGGGGCTGCGGGGCCTCGACCACGGCGATCTGGAAGCCGCTGGCCTGCGTGCGGGTGTCGGCAATCTGGGAGGGCGCGCTCTCGCGTGCCGCGGCGTCGGGCACCTCGATGCCACTCTTCGCGACGACCGCGAACACGGGCGCCGGCAGGGCGCTCGCGGCGCTCGGCGCAGGGGCGGGCACCGGGCTGGGCGCGGGAGTAGGCGCAGGGCTGGGCGCTGCGACCACGGGATCGGCGGGCGTGGGCGGCGTGAGCACCGGCGCCGGGCGATCGTCGTTGGCCGGACCCGTCGACGGCGTGGCGGTGTGGTCGCCGGGGTTGAAGACGTTGGTGCTGCTGCCGTCGTCCTTGATGGTGCCGGTGCCGCTCGCGCCAGCAGCGTTGCTCACGGTGCCGGTGATGGCGCCGGTGGACAGCGTGAAGCTCTCGGCGCCTTCGTAGGTCGCATCGTTGTTGATCGAGGTGCGCACCAGCACCGAGGTCGTGCCCGCCGCGAGCGTGATGCCGCCGGAAGCGGAAACCCAGCTCGTGCCGTTGTAGTACTCGAGCGTCGAGCCGGTGTCCGTGCCAATCGTGGCCGAGCTGCTGCTCAGCGTCGGCGTGAACGTCACGGCGCCCACACCGGCTTGGCTCAGCGTCACTTCGAAGACGGCGTAGGGCGAAGCTTCGCTGACGGTGACGTTGTTGACAGCGACGGTCGGCACGGGTCGGTCGTCGTTGGCGGGGCCAGTGGACGGCGTGGCGGTGTGGTCGCCGGGATTGAAGACGTTCGTGCTGCTGCCGTCGTCCTTGATCGTGCCGGTACCGCTCGCGCCAGCAGCGTTGCTCACGGTGCCGGTGATGGCGCCGGTGGACAGCGTGAAGCTCTCCGAACCTTCGTACGTGGCATCGTTGTTGATCGAGGTGCGCACCAGCACCGAGGTCGTGCCCGCCGCAAGCGTGATTCCGCCCGAGGCCGAGACCCAGTTCGTGCCATTGAAGTACTCGAGGGACGAGCCGGTGTCGGTGCCGACGGTCGCCGAGTTGCTGTCCAGCGTCGGCGTGAAGCTGACGGGCCCCGTGCTGGCCTGGCTCAGCGTGATGGCGAACACGGCGTAGGGCGAGGCCTCGCTGACGGTGACGCTGCTCACGGCGATGCTCGGCACGGGTCGGTCGTCGTTGGCCGGGCCGGTCGAGGGCGTGGCCGTGTGGTCGCCGGGGTTGAAGACGTTGGTACTTGAGCCATCGTCCTTGATGGTGCCGGTGCCGCTGGCGCCCGACGCGTTGCTCACAGCGCCGGTGATGGCGCCGGTCGACAGCGTGAAGCTCTCGGAGCCCTCGAACGTTGCGTCGTTGTTGATCGAGGTGCGCACCAGCACCGAGGTCGTGCCGGCGGCGAGCGTGATGCCGCCGGAAGCCGAGACCCAGTTGCTGCCGTCGTAGTACTCGACGGACGAGCCCGTATCGGTACCAACGGTCGCCGAGCTGCTGCCCAGCGTTGGCGTGAAGCTGATGGCGCTGGCGCCGGCCTGGCTCAGCGTCACTTCGAAGACGGCGTAGGGCGAGGCCTCGCTGACCGTCACGTTGTTGACCGCGATCGTCGGCACGGGTCGGTCGTCGTTGGCCGGGCCGGTCGAGGGCGTGGCCGTGTGGTCGCCGGGGTTGAAGACGTTGGTACTTGAGCCATCGTCCTTGATGGTGCCGGTGCCGCTGGCGCCGGCGGCGTTGCTCACGGAGCCAGTGATGGCGCCGGTGGAGAGCGTGAAGCTCTCCGAGCCTTCGTACGTGGCATCGTTGGTGATGGACGTGCGGACCAGCACAGACGTCGTGCCGGCGGCGAGCGTGATGCCGCCGGAGGCCGAGACCCAGTTGCTGCCGTCGTAGTACTCGACGGACGAGCCCGTATCGGTACCAACGGTCGCCGAGCTGCTGCCCAGCGTTGGCGTGAAGCTGATGGCGCTGGCGCCAGCCTGGCTCAGCGTTACCTCGAAGACGGCGTAGGGCGAGGCCTCGCTGACGGTGACGTTGTTGACGGCAACGGTCGGCACGGGGCGATCGTCGTTGGAGGGGCCGGTCGAAGGCGTGGCAGTGTGATCGCCCGGATTGAAGACGTTCGTGCTGCTGCCGTCGTCCTTGATCGTGCCGGTGCCGCTCGCGCCGCCGGCATTGCTCACGGTGCCGGTGATGGCGCCCGTCGACAGTGTGAAGCTCTCCGAGCCTTCGTACGTGGCATCGTTGTTGATCGAGGTGCGCACCAGCACCGAGGTCGTGCCGGCGGCGAGCGTGATGCCGCCGGAAGCCGAGACCCAGTTGCTGCCGTCGTAGTACTCGACGGACGAGCCCGTATCGGTACCAACGGTCGCCGAGCTGCTGCCCAGCGTTGGCGTGA